>NZ_ASHX02000001.1:1347500-2695000 GCF_000478605.2 Streptomyces thermolilacinus SPC6
GCACGGCGCCGGGCACTGTCTCCTCGCCCAGTACGCGATGCGCACGAGAAAGCCCGCGTACGGCCTCGGCCACGTCCTCGCCCGGCGCACCGGCCGAAGCACCCGGGAGGCCCGGATGGGCGGCGGTGGCCACCGGAGCGGCGTCGGCGGGTGCCGCGCCGAACGGGTACGGCGGCAGGGGCCGACGGCGTACCGCCGGGTCCGGGTACACGGAGGCCCAGTCGACGGCCTTGCCCTCGGCGTAGCGCAGGGCCGGGACGCCGAGGCCGCCCGCCGCGGTCTCCACCACGGCGGAGCCGCGCACGACGGTGCCCGCGGCCCGGTCCGCGAGCCGCAGGGCGTGGTCCAGGCCGGCGCCCAGCTCCTCGGCCGTACCGCCGAGCACGGCGACCCGGTACGCCCGGTGGTCGCGTCCGACGGCGCTGGAGCGGCACAGTTCCCGCGTCCCGGAGGCGGTCTCCCCGCGTAGCAGCGTCCGCGTGTCCGCCATGCGCCGCAGCAGGGCCTCAGGGGTGTGGCCGGAGAGGACGAGCAGGTGCTCGCCGGGCGTGCCGGCCGCGTGGGCGCCCTCGGCGGCAGGTCCGCCCCCGGCCTCGCCTGCTCGGTCGCCTCCGAGGTACTCCTCGACGACGACGTGGGCGTTGGTGCCGCCCATGCCGAAGGAGCTGACGCCGAAGCGCCGCGGCCCTGCCGAGGTCCACGGGCGGGGCTCGGTCGGGATCTCGAACGGCCCGGAGGACAGGTCGAGATGGCTGCTGGCCTTCTCGAATCCGGCGACCGGGGGGATCTCCCCGTGCCGCAGGCACAGCAGGGCCTTGACCAGTCCGGCGAGCCCGGCGGCCGGCTCCAGGTGCCCTATGTTGCCCTTGACGGCGCCGAGGTGGCACGGCCCGTCGCGGTCGGGGTCGTCGCCGAACACCTCGGTCAGCGCGGCGATCTCGATGGGGTCGCCGAGCCGGGTCGCGGTGCCGTGCGTCTCGATGAGGGAGATGTCGGCCGGGGCGAGCCCGGCGTCGTCCAGCGCCGCGCGGACGACCGCGGCCTGGGCCTCACTGCGGGGGACGGGCAGGGCGCTGCCGCGTCCGCCGTGGTTGACGGCCGTGCCCCGGACGACGCCCCAGATCCGGTCGCCGTCGCGCTCCGCGTCCGCGAGCGGCTTCAGCAGGACGGCGAGGGCGCCCTCGCCGGGGAGGAAGCCGTCCGCGTGCTCGTCGAAGGGCCTGGGCAGGGTCTCCGACAGGGCGCCGAGCTGGCTGAGGCTGCGGTAGTACCACGGCGTCAGGCCGACCTGGCAGGCCGCCACGATCGCGGCGCCGCAGTGCCCGGCGCGGAGTGCGGCGACCGCCTGCTGGAGCGCGACGAGCGAGGACGAGCAGAGGGTGTCGACGGTCTGTGAGGGGCCGGTGAGGTCGAGGGCGTACGAGATCCGGTTGGCGAGCACCGCGTTCATGGAGCCGAGCGCGGTGTGCGGTCCCACGGTCTCCAGGCCCCGCGTGTCACGGTGGTGGGTGTAGGTGGCGCCGACGAAGACGCCGATGTCGCGACGGCCGGCGAGGCCGGCGTCGTCCCGTACCGCCCAGGCGTGTTCCAGCAGCAGCTTCTGCTGGACGTCCATCTCCTCGGCCTCGCGTACGGAGATACCGAAGAAGGCCGGGTCGAACCGGTCGGCGCCGGAGAGGAAGGCGCCCTTGCGGCAGTACGTGCCCGTCATGCGCGGTCCGCGCGGCTCGAAGTGCGCCTCGATGTCCCAGCGTTCGGCGGGTACGTCGGTGAAGGCGTGGCCTCCCGCGCGCAGCAGTGGCCACAGCTCCGCCACGCCGCCGGGGGCGCCGGGGAGGTCGCCGGACACGGCGACGATGGCGACGTCCAGGTCGCGCCCGCCGGGCGCCGGCCGCCGGGAGCGCTCCGGGACGGCGGGGACGGCGAAGGGAACGGTCGCAGGACCCGCTCCGGACCGGGCCGCGCCTTCGGGGACGATGGACTCGGCGGACTCGACGGGTTCGCCGGACTCCGCGGAGCCGGTGGCCCTGGTGGCGGCCTCGGCGTCGGGCGCGGTGTCGTCGTCCCCGGTCGGCTTCGGCAGCGCGGCCGCCGCGCCGTAACGCTGAGTCAGGGCCTCCGCCAGTTCGTCGAAGGCACCGTACTCGAGGAAGAGCGTGGCCGGGAGGCTGACGCCCCACCTGCGGGACAGCTCCTCGGACAGCTCCACGCTCATGATCGAGCTCATGCCGTACTCGGACAGGGGCGCCTCGCGGTCCAGGGAGGCGACCCCCAGCCGTTCCGCGAGGAACCCCGCCAGCGCGTCGGCGACGCGGTCCACGTCCCCCGCCCCTTCACCGGCTTCGGCGGCGCCGTCCGTGTGACCGGGGGCGGCGCCCGTGTGGCCGGGGGCGGTGTCCGTGTGGCCGGGGGCGGCGGAGGCGGAACCGGCGACGGCCGCCGCGCCGTCGAGTTCGACGATCTCGGTTCCGGCGTCCGGGTGGGCGATGACGAGCTGCCGGGCGGGCTGCTCCGCCCCCAGGACGGCGATGAGGGCGTCCAGGCCCTCCGCGGTGGTCAGCGGCCGGACGCCGCGCGCCCGGAGCTGGTCCGCGACGGCGGTGCCCATGCCGACCTCGCCCCACAGGCCCCAGTCGACGCTGAGCCACGGCGCGCCGTGCGCGTGGGCGTAGCCGTCGAGGTAGGCGTTGGCGGCGGCGTAGCCGCCCTGCCCGAGGTTGCCGAACGTGCCGGAGACGGAGGCGAACAGCACCGCGAAGTCCAGGTCCGCCCCGGCCACGGCGGCGGCCAGCTCGCGGACCCCGTCGGCCTTGGGCCGCATCACCGCCGCGACGTCCTCGGCGGTGGCGCCGCGGATCAGTCCGTCCTTGAGGGTGCCCGCGGCGTGGACCACGCCGTGCACCTCCCCGTGCTCCTGCCGCATCCGCTCCACCAGGGCCGCCAGGGCGCCGGGTGCGGTGATGTCCGCGCTGTACGAGACGGCCGCGCAGCCGTGGGCGGTGATCGCGGCCATCCGCTCGTCGGAGCCGCGGCTCCCGCCTGAGCGGCTGACCAGCGCGACGACACCGGCGCCCTCCCGGGCGAACCGCTCGGCCACCTCCAGGCCCAGGCCGCCGTGGCCGCCGAGGACGAGGTAGCGTCCGCCGGGCCGGACGGGGCCCTGCCCGGCAGGGCGTGGCGGGGCGTACGCCGAGCGGTCGCGCACCCGGACGGGCACGTGCCGGACGCCGTCCCGGTAGCCGACCTCGACGGGCCCGCGGGCGTCGCCGAGTTCCGCCACGAGGGCGGGGAGCAGCTCGCCTGGGTCGCCGCCGAGGTCGACGAGGCGCGGGCGGAGGCCCGGGTACTCGATGGCGGCGGTGCGCACGAGTCCCCACAGGGCGGCGCGGGCGGGGACCGGCCGGTCGCCGTCCGCGACGGGCTGGCCGTCGCGGGTCACCACGAGGAAGCGGGACTTGCGCTGCCGCTCGCCGAGGGTCCGCAGGGCGGCCAGGCAGGCGTACAGGCCGAGGCCCAGCTCCTCCTCCTCGTCCCGACGGCCACCGGACGGGCCGTCGGCGTTCCACAGGTGGACCAGGCCCTCAACGGGGTCGCCGACTTCGTCCCAGAGCCGCCGGAACGCCTCGTCGTCGCGCCGGTCCAGCGTCAGCCGGTCGGGATCGGGGGTGCCGCTCGGCAGGGCGGCCGGACCGGCGGCCACCTCCACCACGCGGGCGCCGTCGGCACGCAGCCGGTCGGCGACGCCGGTGCCGAGCCGGTCGGTCCGGCCGTGGTGAAGCACCACCCAGGTGCCGGACGCCGGTTCGCGGCGGCCCGCCCCGACCTCCTCGGGGCGCCAGTCGATGCGGGAGACGGGCAGCGCCTCACGCCGGACCGGGGCCGGGGCGGGCGTCCGCGTCACGTCGGCCCCCGCGCCGGTCGTCACGGCGGGCGTCGTGCCGGTCGCGCGTGTCAGGCTGGTCGTCCGCCGCATCCGCACGCCCTGGAACTCGGCGAGGACCTCGTCCGACGGCCCCAGCAGCAGCGCGTCGGCGGTGGCGTAGGCGCCGTCGTCGCTCGTGCGGCGGACGTGGACGGTGACACCGTCCGTCGGCGCCGACAGGTCGGCGTGGAGGGCGAGCCGCTCCAGGCCGATCGGCAGCATGGGGTACGGGCCGTGCGTGCCCGTCAGGTCCTGGAGGGCGCAGCTGACGACCTGGAAGACGCCGTCCACGAGCAGCGGATGGGCGTACCAGGGCATCGGCTCGGCGTCGGACCGCAGGGTGGCGCGCGCCGTTCCGCCGTCCCCGACGGACAGCGCGCGGACGGTACGGAAGTCGGGTCCGTACTGGAGTCCTTCCCTCTCCCATCCGCTGTAGAGCCGCTCCGGCGCGATGTCCCGCGCGCCGGCGGGCCAGTGGCCCGCGACCGGGCGCGGAGGCCGCGCGTCCGCGGGGAGGAACCGTCCGGCGCCGGTCGACAGCGGCTTGCGGCTGCCGGACACGACGGTGGTCAGTTCGAAGCGGGTCCGGTCGGTGCCGGCGGTCACGTCGAGCCGGACCGGCGCGGTGGCCCGGTCGGCGATGACGAGGGGACGCAGGAACGTTACGCCGGTCAGCTCCAGGGGAGCGAACGGTCGGCGTCGGGCGACGCCCACGAGCGCCATCTCCAGCTGTACGGCGGCGGGCAGCAGCCCGGTTCCCGCGGAACGGTGCTGGGCGATGAAGGGCTCCTGGCCCGTGAAGGTCTTCTCGTACGTCTCGGCCGGGTTCGTCACTGTCCCTCGCTCCGGTGCTCGTAGTGACGGTCGAACAGCGGGTGGCCCACGGAGTCCGCCGCGCGTTCGCGGCGGGCGGGAGGCGCCACCAGGTCCTGCCGGCGGAAGGGGTAGGTGGGCAGGGTGGTGGTCCGGTGGCCCTTGCCCGCGTGGACACCGCGCCAGTCCAGGGCGCCTGAGGCGCTGTTGGCGTAGGCGGCCAGCGCCGCGTGCACCTCCGCCTGGTCGGCACGGCCCTGACGCAGCGTCGTCAGCCACACCGGCTGCTCCCCCTGCCACGACGCACGCGCCAGCGACGTCAACTGCGGCTGCGGACCGATCTCCCACACCACACCCGCACCCACACTGCCCAGCAGCGCGACGGCCTCCGAGAACCGCACCGGCTCACGAATCCCCCGCGCCCAGTGCCCCGGGTCCACCGCCGACTCAGCCGAGTGCCACCCACCCGTCACCGACGAGGCGAACCCCAGCCGAGGAGCCGACAACGCCACGCCGCGCACAGCGTCACCGAACGGTCCCATCGCACCGTCCATCAACGCCGAGTGAAAAGCGTGGCTGACCGCCAGCCGCCGCGACCGCAGACCGGACTCCTCGCAGAACCGCGCGACCGCCACCTCCGGGCCCGAAACCGTCACGGCCCCAGGCGAGTTGAACGCCGCCACCTCCACGCCCGGGAAGGCCGGCAACACCCCCGCCACCTCATCCGCGCCCGCGTAGACCACCGCCATCGCGCCCTCACCCGGCTGCGACCCCATCAAGCGGCCACGCACCACCGCCAGACGCAACAGATCGTCCAGACCCACCACGCCCGCCGCCCACGCGGCCGTCAGCTCACCCAGGCTGTGACCGACCACCGCATCCGCGGCCACTCCCACCGACTCCAGCCACCGCACCAGCGCCACCTGCACCGCCACGATCCCCACCTGGGCGAACCGCGTCGAACCCAACAGGTCCGACGAGGCGCCGAACAGCAACTCCGCCAACGGCACCTCGAGTTGTCCGGCGAGCAGGTCGGCACACTCGTCCAACGCGTCCCGGAACACCGGTTCCGCCCGATACAGCCCCCGGCCCATGCCCGCGTACTGCGACCCCTGCCCCGTGAACATGAACACCACCGGAGCCGAACCACGACCACCCCTGCGCGACACCGCGGACACGCCCGACGCCACGTCCCGCAACGCCACCGCCAACTCCGCCGCGTCACCGCCCGAGACGACCGTGCCGAACCGGTTCCCCGCCCGGCCGACGTTCGCCGTGAACGCGAAGTCCCCCAGCTGCTCGGCGTCCACCTCGGCCAGCCGGTCCGCGTAGGCACCGGCCAGGGTGCGGACGGCGGACTCGTCGGCCGCGTCCACCCGTACGAGGTACGACTCCTGCGCCACCGCCTCCCGCGCCACGGGAGCGGGCGGCTCCTCGACGATGACGTGGGCGTTGACCCCGCCCATCCCGAACGCGCTCACCGCACCCCGACGCGGACCGCTCTCCGGACGGGGCCAGTCCATCACCCGGTCCGCCAGGTAGAACGGCGTGTCCTCGAAGCGGATGTGGTCATTGGGCCGCACCACGTGCAACGACGGCGGAACCACACCCCGCTCCATCGCCAGCAGCACCTTCACCAGCCCCGCCAACCCCGCAGCGGGCTCCAGATGACCCACGTTCCCCTTCAGCGAACCGATCGCGCAGAACTGCGAACGGTCCGTCACCGCACGCCACGCGCGCGTCAGACCCTCCACCTCGATCGGATCACCCAGGCTCGTCCCCGTACCGTGCGCCTCCACCAGACCGATCGACTCCACCGGCACCCCCGCGTCCGCCAGCGCGGCCGAAATCACCGACTGCTGAGCCGCACTGCTCGGCACCGTCAGCCCACTCGTACGACCCCCGTGGTTCACCGCCGAACCCCTGATCACACCCCGCACACGATCACCATCACGCAACGCCGCCCACAACGGCTTCAACACCACCGTCACCACACCCTCACCCGGCACAAACCCATCCGCACCCGCGTCGAACGGCCGCAGGGCGTTGGACGGGGAGAACGAGCGGAGGCGGGAGCCGAGCTGGAAGTACTGGGGCGACATGCCCAGGTGCACCCCGGCGACGACTGCCTGCTCGCACTCGCCCGCACGGATGCTCCGCACCGCCGTGTGCAGCGCCACCAGCGACGACGAACACAACGTGTCGATCGTCATGCTCGGCCCGTGCAGATCCAGGAAGAAGCTCACCCGGTTCGCCAGGATCGCGTTGTGGTTGCCCAGACCGGCGGGTGTCTGGACGACGTCCCCGACGACGGTGTCCCGGTAGTGCTGGTAGCTGGCGCCGACGAACACGCCGGTGGCCGGCTGGGGCCTGCCCGCCAGGCCCGCGTCCTCCAGGGCCCGCCACGCGGACTGGACGAGGTGGCGCTGCTGCGGGTCGATCCACTCGGCCTCGGCGGGCGAGAGCCGGAAGAAGCCGGGGTCGAAGTCGGTGAGACCTTCGACGAAGCCCGCCCGCCGGAGGTAGACGGTGCCCGGGACGCCGTCCGTCCCGTAGTAGGCGTCGATGTCCCAGCGGGAGGCCGGGACCTCGGTCAGACAGTCCTCGCCCTCCACCAGGACCCGCCACAGCTCGTCGATGCTCCCGGCGTTGGGGAACACCCCGTCGAAGCCGATGACGGCGATGTCGTGCGTGTCAGCGTCCGCCGCGGTGGCGGCGGACGCCACGACCGGGGCGGACGCCACGACGGGGGCGGGGGCCCGCGTCGCTGCCCCGTCCGGCGCAGGGGCTGGAGTGGGCGCGGCGGTCGGGGCGGTGGCCGCGACCGGAGCGGACGGCGGTTCCTCGCCCGGCCCGCCCGGCCGGTCCGCGCCGGGACCGGCGGGCAGGCCGGTAGCGTCGGCGGGCGGCGCGGTGACGCCGTACTCGTCCCGCAGCTCCGCGGCGAGGCGATCGACCGTGCCGACCTCCAGGACCAGCGTCACCGGGATGTCGACGCCGAGCCGGGCCCGGATGTCCTGGGCCAGTGAGACGGCGAGCATCGAGTCGAGGCCCTGCTCCTGGAGCGGGCGGTCCGTCTCCAGTTCTCCGGCGTCCAGCTCCAGGGCGGCGGCCACCCATCCGGCCAGCGCCGCCTCGAGCGTACGGCCCGGCCGGTGGCCGGGGAGGTGTCCGTTGGAGGCGGACACCGGGGCGGACACCGGGGCCGGGGTGCTCGTCCGGGCCGGGGGCAAGACCGGGGTGCTCGCCGGGGCCGGGGCCGGGCGGTGGCCGTGGTCCGCGTCACCGGCCGCGCCCTGCCCGGACGGTGCCGAGGAGAGCCGCTTCCAGGTGATCCCCCGTGCCTCCAGTACGGGCTCGTCGCCGTCCAGGACGACCAGGCTGGCGGTCAGCAGGCCGGAGTCGGGCCCGGACTCCCTGTCGCGCCGGGCGTACACGCGGGCGGTGGCGGGAAGGCGGCCGAGGACGGTGAGCCGCTCGACGGTGAAGGGCACGTACAGCCCCTGCGCGCCGCACGCGGCGAGCGCGATCTGGAAGGCGCCGTCCAGGAGCCGGGCGTCCACGAGACCGGTGGCGGCGCCGTCGCCGCGCAGCGTGCCCAGGGCCTCTCCGGGGGCGACGGACAGGGACGCCACGGTGCGGAAGCCGGTGCCGTAGTCCAGCCCGGCGCGGGCGAACGCCGCGTACATCGCGTCGAGTCCGGCCTCGGTGAAGCCGTGCGCGCCCGGCGGAACGGCGAGCGCGGGCCGCTCGGGCTCGGTCAGCGCGGCGGTGCAGACCAGGGCGCCGGTGCCGTCGCGGAAGGCGAGGGCGTCCCCGTCGCGCGCGGCGGTGAGGGTCGCGGGTGCCTCGACGGCCGCCCGGAAGGTGAGGTCGCGCAGGCCGAAGCGGTCCCTGCCGAGGAACTCGGCGACCTTGGCCGGGTACCCGGCGCCCGGAAGGGTGGGCCTGCCGAGGACGAGGTGCTCCGCCGCCTCCGGGTGCTCCGTCCACGTGCTGCGCGTACGGGCGGCCGGAGCGGGCATGGGCGCCTGCTGCTGCGCGGGTTCGAGCCACAGGTACTTCTCGGCGTGCGGCGCGGTCGGGAAGCGCACCCCCGCACGGCGGCGCGGCACGGCGGCGAGGTCCGCACCGGCGACGAACGCCCGCGCGGCCCCGACGAGTTCGTCGCGGTTCGCCGGTGTACCGCCGAGGTCGTACGGGCGCGCCGCCTGGGACGCGATCCCCACGTGGAGGGAGCGGACGTCCTCGGCACCGGCCAGGAACAACTGGAGCTTGTCCTGGAGCTGTTCGGTGCTGTCCGCCACGCACGCCAGCCGGTGCACTCCGGCCGGCCGCAGCCTGCTCGCCTCGGCGAGGGCTTCCAGGGAGGGGCAGTAGGCGGAGCGCAGCATGAGCACGAGCCGGTGGGCGAGTGTGCGCAGCGCGTCGTCGGAACCGGCCGAGAGGACCAGCAGCTGGGGGCCGGAGTCCGTACCGCCCTGCTCCGTGCCGGGACCGGCCTCGACCACGACGTGGGCGTTCGCGCCTCCGAAACCGAAGCTGCTGACGCCGGCGACGCGCGGGCCGGGGCTCCACGGGAGAAGCCGGTCGGCCACGAACAGCGGTGATCCGTCGAAGTCGAACGACTGGTTCGGCGTCTCGTAGTTCAGGGACGGCGGGATGTGGGCTGCCTGGAGCGCCAGCACCGTCTTGATGAGGCCGGCGATGCCCGCGGCGGGTTCCAGGTGGCCGATGTTGGTCTTCACGGAGCCCACCGCGACCGGCTTGCGGTCGGCGGGTTCGCCCAGGACCGCGTGGAGGGCCTCCAGCTCGATGAGGTCGCCGAGCTGGGTGCCGGTGCCGTGCGCCTCGATGTAGCCGATGTCGGCCGCGGTGCGCCCGGAGCGGGCCAGCGCCCTGCGGAGCACGGCTTCCTGGGCCGGCCTGCTGGGCGCGGTGAGGAAGCCGGCGCTGCCGCCGGTGTGGTTGACGGCGGTGCCGCGGATGACGGCGAGGACGGGGTCCCCGTCGCGTTCGGCGTCGGAGAGCCGCTTGAGGATGACGGCGCCCGCGCCCTCGCCGCGTACGTAGCCGTCCGCGGCGTCGTCGAAGGCCCGGCAGACGCCGCGCGGGGAGAGCATGCCGTTGCGGGTGAAGGAGCGGGTCTTGGCCGGGGTGAGCACCAGGTTGGCGGCTGCCACCACGGCCGCGTCGATCTCTCCGGCCCGCAGGTGCATGGCGGCCTCGTGGAGGGCGACGAGGGAGGACGAGCAGGCCGTGTCGACGGCGAAGCTCGGGCCCGACCAGTCGAAGACGTGGGACAGGCGGTTGGCGACCATGGAGGGGGCCGTGCCGGTCGCCACGTGCGGGTCGAAGTGGCCGATGCTCCGGGCCACGATCTCCGGGAAGTCGCTCGCGATGGCGCCGACGAAGACGCCGGTGGAGGCGCCGAGGGAGGTGTGGTCCCGGCCGCAGCTCTCCATGGCCTCGGCGGTGACGCTCAGCAGGATCCGCTGGAGCGGGTCCATGCGGCGCGCCTCGCGGTCCGTGAGCCCGAAGCGGGCGGCGTCGAAGTACTCGACGCCGTCGACCCAGCCCATCCGTACGTCGTCGGCGCCCGCCTTGGACCAGAGATGGGCCCAGCCACGCTTGCCCTCGGGGGCGTCCCCGACGCTGGACACGCCGCCGACGAGGTTCTGCCAGAGCTCGTCCGGGGTGCTCGCGCCGGGGAACCGGCATGCCATGCCGATCACGGCGAGGGCGCCGTCGTCGGACGGCCGCGCGTGCTCCGAGGACGCGACGGCGGACGCGACGGTGGTGGCGGCGGACGCGGTGGTGGCGGCGGACGCGACGGCGGCGGGTACGGGCGCGGCGGGCGCGGCCCGATCGGGCTCGGCCGCGGTCGCGGCCACGGCGGGCACCGGCACGGGCGCCGCCGCGGCGGCCGTCCCGGTCCCGGGGTCCAGCAGCGGCACGACGCCCTCGGCGCCCAGGAGCCGGGCCAGCTTCACCGGGGTTCCCGAGGCGAAGATGGCGGGGGCGGTGACGGAGGCGCCCAGCTCGCGGCCGAGGCGTGCGGCGGCGACGGTGACGTTCACCGAATCGCCGCCCAGGTCGAAGTAGTTGGCGTGGACGTCGAAGCCGGGGTGGTCCAGCGTGGCCGCGAAGACCCGCGCGATGCGCTGCGCGAGCGCCTCTTCCGTCATACCGGTCTCGGCGATCGCTCCCGTCACGGGGGTGTCCTCGGCCACCGGCTCCCGGGTCGGCTCCTCGGCCGCCCCGACCGTCGCGGGCTCCGGTGCCGGCGCCGTCGCGGGCTCGGCCACCGGCGCCGTGGCGGGCTCCGGCTCCGCGCCCGAGCGCAGGATGGTGTCGCGCGTGGGCAGCGGGAGCCGGGCGCGGGCCACCTTGCCGTTGTCGGTGAGCGGCAGGACGTCGAGGCCGACGTACGCGTCCGGCACCATGTAGACGGGCAGGGCGGCGCCGACCAGGGCGTCGAGCCGGGACTTGCCGGGTATCGCGTCGCCCACCAGGTAGGCGGTGAGCCTCGGCTCGCCGCGGCCCTCGAACCGCGCCGCGACGACGACGGCGGCCGTGACGCCGTCGATCCGCTCCAGCACCCGCTCGATCTCGGCGGGCTCGATGCGGTGGCCCCGCACCTTGACCTGGGCGTCGGTGCGGCCGAGCCACTCGACCGCGCCGTCCGCGTGCAGGCGGACCTCGTCGCCGGTGCGGTAGAGCCGCACCCCGGTGGCGGGGTGGTCGACGAAGACCTCCCGCGTCAGGTCGGGCCGTCCGGCGTAGCCGCGGGCCAGCCCCGTGCCCGAGAGGTACAGCTCTCCGGTGCTCCCCGCGGCGCACGGGTTCAGCTCCTCGTCCAGGACGTGGAGCCGCATGTGCGGGAGGGGTTCGCCGAGCGGGAGGAACGTGCCGACCGACGTCACCCGGTGGGCCGCCGCCCAGATCGTCGCCTCGGTGGGGCCGTACAGGTTCCACAGGGCGCGGGCGGGCTCGTGGAGCCGCTCGGCGGTGGCGGGCGACAGGGCCTCGCCACCGGAGAGGACGGTCAGTCCCGCGTGCGGGGTCCAGCCGGTCCCCAGCAGCAGGCGCCAGAGGCTCGGCGTGGCCTGGGCCACGGAGACCTCGCTGGCGAGCTCCGCCAGCCGGTACGGGTCGGCCGCCGTCTCGCGGGAGGCGAGGACCACCGTCGCGCCGACGGTGAGCGGCAGGAGCAGCTCCAGGAGGGAGATGTCGAAGGCGACCGTGGTGTGGGCGAGGACGGTGTCGTCCGCCGTGACGCCCAGGCGTCCGCCGATGCCGCCGAGGAAGTCGGCGAGTGCCCCGTGGCCGACCTCGACGCCCTTCGGGTCGCCGGTCGAGCCGCTGGTGAAGAGCGTGTACGCCAGGTCGGCCGCGGTGACGCGCGGGGGTACGGCCTGGGCGGCTCCGTCCGCCTCGGGCACCCGCCGCGCGGGGCCCAGGGACGCGCCCAGGTCGTGGGTGCGGGCGTCGGTGAGGATGAGTTCGCAGCGCGAGACGTCCACGTACCGCCGCAGCCGGTCCACGGGGTAACCCGGGTCCAGTGGCAGGAAGGACGCGCCGGCCCGCAGGATGCCGAGCATGGCGGGGAGCAGCGCGGTGTCGCGCTCCAGCAGGACGCCGACGACCGAGCCCTGCTCGACGCCCTCGTCGTGCAGGCGGGCCGCGACGGCGTCCGCCCAGCCGTCGAGAGCGGCGTAGTCGAGCGTGCGGGTCCCGGCGCGGACGGCGACGGCCCTGGGCCGCTCCGCCGCGGCGGCGGCGAACAGGTCCAGTACGGTCCGGGCGCCGGAGGTCTCGTCGTCGGGCTCCCCGGCCGGCCGCGGCTCGGGCCGCGCGCCGGAGGACTCGCCGGAGGCGGAGGACCCGGCGGACGCGGAGGGCTCGCCGACGGTGGAGGACCCGGTCGGCGGCTCGTCGCCCTGGAGCAGCGCCGCCATGGCCAGGTCCTCGACGCGCTCGACGAACTCCAGCGCCTCGTCCTCGCCCATGGCGGTCTCCCGCACGAAGACCGTGGGCGGGCCGTCCGTCAGGCACAGCAGGGCGATCTCGGTGTGGGGGTCGGCGGACGCCTCCTCGCCGGGAGCGCGCTCCAGCACCATGACGCGGGTGAAGCTCGGCTCGTCCGCGCCGAGCGGCCGTCCGGCAAGGCCGAGACGGATTTCGAGGTCGCCGACGTAGCCGTGGCGGGCGGCGGCCTCGTCGAGCCTCTCCCGGAGGGCGCGGGTGGTGCCGCCGTCGTAGCGCACGGGGAAGCGGGCGGCCGTCAGCCCGTGCGTCCGCTCCGCCAGGACGTGGGCGTCCGACGGGGACCAGGCGAAGTCGAAGGTCTCCTCGCCGACGCGCTCGGCGACGGCCGCGAGGAACGCGCGGAAGACGGCGACGCTCTCGTCGCGCGAGGCGGGGACGTACGCCAGCTCGTAGTGGCCGTAGTGGGCGGTGGCCGCGGAGAAGTCGTCGGCGGCAAGCGGGGCGGGCCGCACGTCCTCCAGGCGGGCGCGCCACCACGGCTCGTTGGGGCGCAGGCGCTTGTGGGCCTCGGCGATGTCGGCCAGCCGCTCGTCCGAGACGGCCGGGAGCGGGGAGCCGGGGGCGATGCCGAGCCGCTGGGCGGCGGCCTGGCCGCTGAGCGTGCTGCCGTCGACGGCCCTCCAGTCGCTGAGGACGAGGTCGGCGTCGGGGGCGGCCAGGGTGATGGCGGTGGTGGTGACGGACAGCACGGTGGTCCCGGCGCGGGGTTCGTCGCGCGGGATCAGCCTGGCCTGCCGGGTGTAGGCGGCGCCCCGTTCGGTGACGAGGGCGGGCACGCCGAGCGGGTTGGGGAAGGAGCCGTAGTCGAGGGCCCTGACGAGCCGTACGGCCTCGGCGGCGGAGGTGCCGGCGTGGATGACGCCCCCGGCAGCCATGCGCGCGGAGCGGCGGTAGAAGCGGCGCTCGCGGCCGCTCGTGTCGAGGACTTCGGGGAGGGTGCGCCGGGCGACGTGCGGGACGAGGTCGGCGAACAGCTCGATGCCCACCTCTGCCGCCTCGTATGTGAGGGAGAGGGCGGTGGCGTGGTCGCGGACCGGGAACCAGCGCTCCAGGAGCACGCCCCCGGCGTCGACGGCCTCGGTCATCAGGTGCCAGGTCGCCGCGTGCCGTGCGGCGCCCTCGTACAGGGCCCAGGCCGGGACGTGGCTGCCGGAGTAGCGGGGCAGCGGGCCGTCGTGGAAGTTGATGGCGGCGATCTTCGGCAGGTCGAGGACGGGTCCGGGCAGGATCCGGAAGTTGACCATGCTGAACAGGTAGTCGAACGGCCGGTCCGACAGGAGCGCCATGAGGTCGCCGGCGGGGTCGAGGACGGGGACGTCGTGGGTGCCGGCCCAGGTCACGACGGCGGGGTCGTCGCTGAGGATGCCCTCGATCGTCACACCGGCGTCGAGGAGCCGGGCGGCGCTCCGGGTGAGGACGCGGGTGCCGCCGATGAGATAGCAGTTGGCCTTCATGCTCACTGCGCCGCCTTTCCGGGTTCGGCGGCCTCGCCGCCGTCCTCGGCGGCGGCGTCCGTGGTCTCGCGCGCGACCCAGGCGTCGATCTGGGCGACGACCTCCTCGTCGTAGGAGAGCTGTCCGGGCGTCCACAGCGGGTTGGAGAGGCCGCGGTGCGTCCGCTCGCACATCTCCCAGTCCTCGTAGTTGGCCTTGTCCCACAGCGCGAAGACGTCCTCGTGCGAGAAGTCGCTCTTGGCGGTCTCGGTGGGGTGGAAGAGCCAGAAGTGGCGGACGAAGCAGGTGCCGGGGCTCTCGGGCCAGACCCACTGCATCATCACGTAGTCGGCCGTGAACCCGAAGAGCAGGTTGGGCAGGATCGTGATCCAGTTGATCTTCTGGAGGTCGCCCTCGGGGACGTTCGGCATCGGCGTCCGCGCGCTGCGTCCCGTCATGGAGACGGAGTTGTAGCCGGTGCGGATCGACTGCCAGGCGCCGACGATGTCGCCCTTGAGGTCGTAGGTGCCCGCGTCGTCGAAGTCGGTGATGCGGTGGAGGTCTTTGTGGGCGGTGGGGAAGTGGAGGCTCTCGTTGACGTTGTGCGCGACGAGCTTCCAGTTCGAGGCGACCGGGTAGTCCTTGGCCTCGACGCACTCCAGATCGGCGAGGTCGTAGGCCTTGGCGAACTCCCCGAACTCGCCCAGCGACTCGTCGAGGTCCGGGGCGTCGTCGGAGAGCGCCACGAAGACCACGCCGAAGCGGACCTCGGTCCGCACGGGCAGCAGACCGTTCTTCTCCTTGTCGAAGAAGTGGTCCATGTACGTGCCGTTGAGGCTCTTGAGCTTGCCGTTCCGGTCGTAGACCCAGCAGTGATAGAGGCAGACGAGGCTCTGGCGCTTGCCGGTGGCCTCCTCGACGAGCTTGTAGCCGCGGTGCCGGCAGTAGTTGTGGTACCCCTGGATCCCGTTGTCCCCGTGGATGAGCAGGATGGATCCGGAGCCGATGTTGAGGGTGCTGTACGCGCCCTTCTCCTTCAGGCGGGAGACGTGGTCGACCGGGAGCCAACGCCGGCCGTAGATGCGGGTCATCTCCCGGCGGAACTGCTCCTCGCCCGTGTAGAACGCGTGCGACCTGCCGATGCCGCCGGTCTCGAAGTAGGGCCTTTCCTCATCCTGGTCACTGATGAGCTCGAACATGCTGGACGCACGCGTCATCTGCGGGACTCCCTCGGAGGCGAAGCGCATGGAATGCCGTGCCGGCGTCGGCGCGGCCGGGGGCGTGCGGGCAAGCCGCACCTGGCCCCGTGCGCGTCGGGACGGCGGGGTGACTGGGGTGCTCTGGGGGGAGGGGTTGTGCGGATCCGGGCGGGCCTGGCACGCCGGTGTACGGGAACGGACCGGCCCGCTGGGCCCTCCCCCGCCCGGCAGGGGACACCGGTGTCCGGGACGGTCGTCCCGGACACCGGGGCGGCGAGAGGGCGGGGCGTGGGAGGAGGCCGGTGCACATGGGGCGCGAGACGCCGGCGCGAGCGCTAAGGGCACGCTCGGCGCTCGGCTCTCGGCGCCCTGACGGAGATGTACCGCTCCGGAAACCGGGAGGGTTCCGGAGGGAGAGCCGCGGGCGCGGTCAGCCGGCCGGGTCGTAGATCCGCTCGTCCTGCGGCACGCCGGCGGCGTCGTAGAGCCGCTCCAGGGCGTCAGGCGCGTAGATCTCGTAGTCCGGGACGATGCCGCCGATCAGACCGAGCATCTTGTCGGTCCACTCCTGGGACTTGCTCATCGCGCTCATCGTCGCCTTGAAGAACGGCGGCAGTTCGGTGAGCTCGCCGAGCGTCGTCGTGAAGTCGTAGACGCCGGCGCTCTCCTCGTCGCGGAGCTTGTTGTACTCGGCCAGCGCCTCCTCCATCGGGCGTTCGCCCGCGAGGCCCTGGTGGATGCGCTCGGCGAGCAGCTCGCCGTGCAGGAAGGAGTCCGTGATGCCCCAGCCGGTGTAGGGGTCCTTGTGGTAGCCGGCGTCACCGACCAGCGCCCAGCCGGGGCCGTACGCGCGGCGGTAGTAGTTGTCCGGGTAGCGCATGGGACGGAAGTCCTCCACGCGGCGGCCCTGGTCGCGGAGCTGCTCGCCCATCTCCGGGGAGACGTCGTCGATCACGGCCTGGAAGTTGGCCTCGACGTCCTGGCGGAACTCCTTGAGGTGACGCTTGGTGCAGATGATGGCGACCATGTTCAGGTCGTCGTTGGTCGGCCAGGTGCCGAACCACTTCTCGTTGAAGCCGTTCTTGTGGTGCAGACCCCACGACTCGAGACCGCTGTAGTACGAGTAGTAGATGAAGCCGGCGGCGGGGCGCACGTTGTACAGCTCCGCTCCCACCTTCTTGGCGACGGTGGAGTGGAAGCCGTCGGCACCGACGACGACCGTCGCGCGGATCTCGCGCTCGGGGCCGTCCCCTTCGCGCCCCCGGATACCCGTGACACGGCCGTCGGAGACCACCACGTCGGTGACGGTGAACCCTTCGACGACCTCGGCGCCGGCCCTGCGGGCGGCGTTGACGAGTATCTCGTCCAGCACGGTCCGGCGGGGACAGTAGACGGCGTCCACGCCGTCGACGGGCTCCGCGAAGCCGTTGAGGTGGATGCCCCGGTACGAGTAGTGCATCTTGCGGAGCGCGGGCGTCTTGGCCGCGATGATCTCGTCGAGCAGGCCCCACTCCTTGAGTCGCAGCAGGCCGGCCTGGTGAATGTAGTGGGTCGACACCGAGTCGCTCGGGAAGGAGGCCCGGTCCACCACGAGAACCCGGTGCCCCTGCCGTGCCAGAAGCATGGCCAGAGGCGATCCCGCGCAGCGGCCACCCACAACAACGACGTCGTACATACGGTCCCCCGCTTGGTCGGTTTCGCATCCGACAGCAGGTCAGGCTGCCGGATGGGCGCGATACGGAGGCTAAGCAAAGGGGCAGATCCAGGTCAAGCATTGGTCACAAGAAGGCAATGCGAGAGGGTGGCAATTTCGCCAACTGAATGAATAATTCCACCTCCGAATGTCGGTTTATGCCCGATTTGACCACGACTTACACGCCGCGAATGTCAGCTGCGACACCACCCTCGTGAAGGAAAAGAACAAGCCATTCCGTTTATCGAAAATCAGATGCCCAATGAAGCGGAACCATCCCGTACGGCGGCGTTGCCCTTATCGAAGATCAGGCGATGCCGGTGGTTAACCTCTGAACGTCACCCTTGCTTCCGGCGGGCCTGACGAAGGAGCCGCTGCCGCCCCTCGGGGCGCGCGGCGGTGGGGCGGAGTCTGTCCGCGACGGTATGCCGGGCGACGGCTGCTCCCCCAGCGTCTGCGTCGTGCGCGCCTGCGGCTCACCGATCGAACTGCCGAGGAAGCCGAAGGTCCCCCTGGACCAGGCCGCCCCGCGCGACCGGACTCGGGTTTGACCAGCCCAGCCCAGCCCAGCGCAGCGGGAAAGGGTCCCCGGTGCAGCGGCGACGTGGGTACGCCAGGAGGGACCGCCACGAGGGACGGCTGAAGCTCTTGCGGCTTCCCCCATGCCCCTCCTGAAAGCCCCCGTCAGATCACGAAGCGAAGCGCCTCAGCTCAGCGGCGAGTCGGGCGATGGCCGCGGGGTTGCGCGGGCTCTCCACCAGCTCCGCGTAGTCGAGAACGACGATCCGGTCGTTCTTGACCGCCGAGACACCGGCGAGCGGGGGGTAGGACTTCAGGAACCTCCGCTTCTCCTCCGCGGTGGTGTCACCGTAGTCGTTGATCACGATCACCTCGGGGTCACGCGCGACCACGGTCTCCCAGCCCACCGTCGCCCAGCTGTCCCTGAGGTCCTTCATGACGTGATCGCCACCCGCCTTGGTGATGATGTCGTGCGGCCCGGCGTACAGACCCGAGGTCAGCGGCTTGTCCTGCCCGGCGTCGTAGAGGAAGACACGCGGACGGTCAGCGCCCTTGAGTGCCTTCGCCTGCGCCTCGGCGACCTGCTTCTGGAAGCCCGCGACGAGGGTCTCGGCACGGTCCTCCACGTCGAAGATCTCGCCCAGGTTCCGCAGGTCGGTGTAGAGCGCTTCGAGCGGCGGCATCACCCCGCGCGCCTTTCCCTGCCCGTTGCGACACGATTCGCTCAGCAGGTACGAGTCGACGCCCACCCGCTCCAGTTCGGTGGGGCTGAAGCCCTCCCCCTCGTTGAAGCCGTAGTTCCAGCCCGCGAAGACCAGGTCGGCGCGGGCGTCGAGGACCAGCTCCTTGTTGATCGTCTTCTTCGAGAGCCACTTCGTCTTCCGGTAGGCGTCCTTCCACGGAACGGACGTGAGGTCGCCCCGGTCGTCGGGCATGACATAGCCCGCCATACGGTCCTCGAGACCGAGCGCGAACATGATCTCGGTGATGCCGACGTCATTGGTGACCACGCGCTGTGGCGCCTTGTCGTAGGTCTTCTTCTGGCCGCAGTTCTCGACGGTCACCGGATAGTGGCCGCCGCGTGCCCTGGCATCACCACCCTCCCCTTCCCCGGAGGTGACCTCCGCGCCGCATCCGGTGAGCACCAGGGCGGCAGCGAGTGCGAGTACGGCGGGACGTACGAGGTTCGGCATGATCCGGTGGCTCCTCAAGATGCGGTCCGGGTGGGCGGAAGACGGTCAAAGAGCAGCTGTACGGCGCCGGACTCCGGATGCGGTACGCGGTACGCCCGTACGCCGAAGACCTCGGCCAGCAGCTCGGGCGTGAGCACGTCGTACGGAGCGCCCGAGGCGACGATCCGGCCGCTGTCGATGACGTGGAGCAGGTCGCAGTGGAGCGCGGCGAGGTTGAGGTCGTGCAGTGCGGTGAGCACCGTCAGCCCACTGCCGCGCACCAGGGCCAGAACCTCCAGCTGCTGGGCGATGTCCAGGTGGTTGGTGGGCTCGTCGAGCACGAGTACTTGAGGCTGCTGGGCGAGCGCGCGGGCGATCAGGACCCGCTGCTTCTCGCCGCCCGACAGGGTGAGGAAGCCGCGGTCGGCGAGGTGGTCGGCACCGACCCTCGCCAGCGCGGCCTCGCACGCCTTCCGGTCTTCGTCGGTGGTCCGGGCCACCGACCGCTGGTGCGGGAGCCGCCCCATCGCCACGACCTCGGCGACCGTGAAGTCGAACTCGGTGACCGCTTCCTGGGGCAGGGCGGCCAGCCGACGGGCGCCCTCGCGCGCGCTCAGGGAGTGCAGGTCCTCACCGCCGAGCCGGATCGCACCCGCCGAGGGGCGCAGGGCACGGTAGACGCAGCGCAACAGCGTGGACTTCCCGCTGCCGTTGGGCCCGACGAGCCCGACGACCTGCCCGCTGTCCACGCGCAGTGTGACCTCCTCGACCAGCCGCGCCCCGGCGGCCTCGACCGTCACCGCGTCGACGTCCACACGCATCACGCGCCTCCGAAGGTGTAGGAGCGGCGGCGCATCAGCAGGACGAAGCACGGCACGCCGATGACGGCGGTCAGCACGCCCACCGGCAGCTCGACGGGCGCGAGCACGACACGCGACAGGATGTCGACCCAGATCAGCATGACGGCGCCCGCGAGCGGGGCCACGGCCAGCAGTCGGCGATGGTCCGCGCCGACCAGCATCCGCGCGGCGTGCGGAACCATCAGGCCGACGAAACCGATCGCTCCGCTCACCGCGACCACGGCCGCCGTGACGGCGGCGCAGACCAGGAACAGCTCCTTGCGCAGCCTGCCCGCGTCCACCCCCAGCGCGGCCGCGGTCTCATCACCCATGGCGAGGGCGTTCAGGCGACGTGCCGACACAGTGAGGTGGGCCAGGCCGGCGAGCACGGCTCCCGCGGCGATCGGCACGGAGGCCCAGCTGGCTCCGCCGAGGCTCCCGAGCAGCCACATCATCGCGGAGCGAGCCGCCTCGCCGCGTTCGGCCGCGAACACCATGAACGTGGTGACGGCGGAGAAGCCGTAGTACATCACGCTCCCCGTCAGGACGAGTCGCAGCGGGGTCAGTCCATGGGAGGTACGGGCGATCGCGTACACCAACGCCATGGCGAGGAGCGCGGAGAGGAAGGCCGCCGTGGACAGCGCCCAGAGGCCGAGAGAGCCGAAGGCGCCGAAGAGGAGGACGGCGTTGGCGCCGACGGCCGCGCCCGAGGAGATGCCGAGGACGAACGGGTCGGCGAGGGCGTTGCGGACCATGGCCTGCACGGCGACGCCGATGGCCGACAGACCGGCTCCGACGACCGCGGCCAGCACGGCGCGTGGGAAGCGCAGTTCCCACACGATGGTGTAAGCCGGGACTTCGTCAGGGGATATGGGCCCGCCTGTCAGCCCGGCCCACAGATAGCGCAGCACCTCGCCCCAGGAGAGCCCTGACGCCCCGATCCCGGCCCCGCAGACGAGGGAGAGCAGGAGCGCGGCGCCCAGAGCGGCAACGAGGAGCGGAAGTGACACGCGCTTGGGCGGCGCGGGACCGGCCCCGGCGCGGGCCGTGTGCGGCGGCGCGGCCGGTTTGTGTTCGAGGGGTATGGCCACGGGCGGTTCACCTTCGCCTCGGGCCGTGCACCTACGTCACCAAAGGAGCGGCCCGGGCGCGGTGGCGCCCTGCGCAGCGCCCTCTCGCAGTCCACGGCGAATCGACAGGAGCCTTCACCACCGCGGGTAATCGGGCTTGCGGGGCCGCGTGTTGAGCTCCGCCTACCGTTGCGGGTCAGCGCCGGACTTCGACCGGACTTCCCCCGCGGGGCGCTTGCAGCATAGCGGGTACGGCCGGGCGCCCTTCAGCACCGAAAGGCTGCCAACCCGCGGGTGGCCGGGGGTCCATGGGCCGCGGTCCAGTACGTCGGACACCCGAAGCGCCAAGCAGCCGTCCTGGCCGCAGACGGCCCAGCGCTCACGAGCGGTCCGACGGCGGCGGCCAGGCCATCCACCAAGGCGACCGCCCCACCCGGACCACGGCCGACGGCCCTGGGTGACGCCCCCGTGAGCGCCGTGCACCAGCCAGGACCTCACCCGCACCCGCATAGGGGCGCCCCGACGAATCGTCAGGTCAGGAGCCCTTCGCCACCGGCCCAAGGATCGCCACGCACTCCACGTGGTGGGTCATCGGACATACGTCACATTCCGTGCGAGATAGAGAAACACCAGGTCAGACGGTATCCTTTCGACCCAAGAAGGGTGCGTCAGGGCCTCCGAGCGTCAAACGAGCGTCACGGCCGAAAGTCAAATTCGCGTTCGGCGAGAAGCGGGGACGGCAGTGGCTGGCACTCCTGCCCGGTCCGGAGCGCGTGTGCCCGCGCCGGACCTTCGTGGAGCAGAGTATCGAGCCTGACCCGCAGGTACGGCCAGCGCACCGACCGCTGCATTCGACCTTGGCTACTGTCGGCCTCGCCCTGGCCGGCCGAACCGACGCCAGGGCGATCGAGTCGATGTCGAGCGCCCAGCCGCCCGCGTTCGCGAACGACACGGTGCTCGCCCCTTTGCCCAGAGTGACCGGGACGGCGACGGTCCAGTAGTCGTTCCCGCCCCAGATGTTCTCGAAGGTGACCCGCCGGGTGGTCGGCCCGGCGTCGTGTCGGCGGTGCGGGACGTGACGCCGGTGTTGTACTGATGCACAAAGCGCTCGACATGAGCCGGGCCGTTTGATGCGCGGCTGGCCGACAGGCGCATCCGTTCAGCGGCTCTGTGGTGCAATGACGTCTGCCCGGCACCGGGCTCGGCCCCTTGCGTACCCGGGCCGGGGCCCTGAACACCAGCGAGCAGCGAGGAGTCACCGTGACCGCATGCGGTCCTGACGGGGACGGTGGGCCCACCGATCGTATTCCCGAGATCGAGGATGGCCGGAGCAGGTCGATGACCTTGGCCGGGACACTGGCGGCGGCGGAGACCGCGGCGCCCGTGGAGTCGCTCGACGTTGTCGCGCGCATGCTCAAGGAGCAGCTCGGGGCCGCGTCGGTGTCGTTCCTCATCACCGACTTCACCGGTGGGTCGGTCGTGCGGCTGGGTGCGGCGGGCAGCGTCGACACCGATGAACCCGCCCGGCGCATCACGCTGCGGGGCACCCTGTACGACGACGTGATCCGTACCCAGCGCCCGGGCGTGGAGGACACGGGCGAGGGCGCGCTGGTGCGGGTCGTCGCCCCGGTGACCAACCGCGGGGACGCCATCGGGGTCCTCGAACTGTTCCTGCCGGCTGCGCCGGACGCGGAGGCGATGCGGGAGATCGGCGAGACCGCGCACGCCCTGGCGTACATCGTCATCGCGAACCGGTCCTTCACCGACGTGTACCAGTGGGGCCGCCGGACCAAGCCGCTGAGCCTGGCCGCGGAGATCCAGCACCGGTTGCTCCCGGCGTCGCTGGCGTGCGAGGCGGCGCAGTTCGCGGTGGCCGGGGCGCTGGAGCCGGCCGACCACGTCGGGGGTGACACCTTCGACTACGTCATCGACCGGGACACGGTCCAGCTCTCCGTCACCGATGCCATGGGGCACGACGTCGAGGCCGCGCTGCTGGCCACTCTCCTGGTGGGCGCCCTGCGCCGGGCACGGCGGGCCGGTGCCGACCTCGCCGAACAAGCCCGCCAGGCCGACCAGGCCATGCGCGAGCACGGCCGCCACGGCTACGTCACCGGCCAGCTCCTGCGCATCAGCCTGATCGACGGCAGGACCGAGTTCATCAACGCCGGACACCCATGGCCGCTGCGGATGCGGAACGGACAGGTACAGGAGATCACTCCGAAGGTCGATATGCCGTTCGGCTTCCACACCCCTCGCACCTACCGGGTCCAGTCGCTGGACCTACGGCCGGGTGACCGGCTGGTGATGCTGACCGACGGCATGCTGGAGCGCAACGCCAACAGCCTCGATCTCTCCAACCTCATCGTGCGCACCCGAGCGCTGCATCCCCGCGAGGCCGCCCGCACCCTCATCGCGGCAATCATCGACGCCAACGACGGCCATCTGCAGGATGACGCGACCGTCATGTGCCTGGACTGGCACGGCACCGGCCACTCCCGGCGGGACGCCGACACCGGAGCCGACCTCGCCGACGCCTCCGCCCCGTCGCAGAAGGGGCGGACCACCCCCGGGCAATGACTCGAGGACCACTCCGGTAGCCCGCTTGAGCGGCGTTCGGGCGGGCGAGCGGGGTGCTTGGCCCCGGGTGACGACGTCACCGGGGCAGGCGCCTGCGGCGGCCCAGGCGCAGGCCGAGGAGGACGAAGTCGGCGACCAGAACCACCACACCGATGACCAGCAGGTAGAACAGGCCCTTCGCCACGAATCCGATGACGCCGAGCACGATGGCCACGATGACCAGCAGGAGGAAGAGAGCCATCCGTGTCACCTCATGGTGGGGGAGGTTGGTGGGGCATCAGCGGCGGGCGAGGCGACGTTCGCCGCCCGCACCCGTTCGGTAGGCGAGTTCGTAGTGCGCGAAGACGGTCTCCTCGTCCTCCGCGAGCAGTTCGCCGTCCGTGCCGATCGAGGGCGCTTCCTTGACCTGCTTCTTGTCGTAGGCGACCTTCAGATAGTCGGGACCTACCGTCGCGCCGCCCAAGGGGACGAACACCAGCCGGTGGCGGGTCGGCAGGCCAACCGTGACCGTCGCGAACACGGACTGGTCTGTGGCCGTGTCGACGTAGAGCGCCTCCAGGACGCCGATCTTGTGCCCTTCGTGATCCACCACATTGTGGCCACGCCACTGCCTGATGTCTTCCGCCTCGAACACCGGGTCCCCCCTCTGTCACAGTCAGCTGAAGACCGCCATCTCGTCTTCCCCTCGCTCCTCCCTCCTTACCTGCCTACGGGACGTCACACCCTGGAGAGCGAGCCCACTTGCAGGCCGGAGGGACGGACGGCCCTTCGTGCGTGGCGCGGTGCCTCGGCGGTCGCCCGGTCCGTCGCGGATTGGCGCGCGGCTACGTGGGGGACGAGCGGCGCGCGCCGGAGCGCCGGCGCGATCAGTACGCGGCCAGGGAAATGGCAATGTAGTGCGCGGTGAAAGCCGCCACGGTCAGGGCGTGGAACACCTCGTGGAAACCGAACCAGCGGGGCGAGGGGTCAGGGCGCTGGAGAGCGTAGACGACCGCGCCCGCGCTGTAGAGGAGACCGCCGGCCACGATCAGGACGAGTACGGCAGCTCCGCCGGTGTGCAGGAAGTCGGGCAGGTAGTACACCGGCGCCCACCCCAAGGCCAGGTAACACGGGGTGTACAGCCAGCGCGGAGCTCCAACCCAAAGAACCCGGAACGCGATGCCGGCCAACGCACCCGCCCACACGATCCACAGCAGCAAGGACCGCTGATCCGGCGAGAGGAGGAGCACGGCCAGGGGGGTACAGGTGCCGGCGATGATCAGGAAGATGTTGACATGGTCGAGGCGCCGCAGAAGAGCCTCACCGAGCGGCCCCCAGGTACCACGGTAGTAGATGGCGCTCGTTGTGAACAGCAGCCAGGCGGTGACCGAGTACACGGCGCAGGCCAAGGCCGCCTGCGGGGTGCGGGCCAGGCAGATGAGCACGATGCCTGCGATCAGTGCGGCAGGGACCATTCCGCCATGGAGCCAGCCGCGCAACCTCGGCTTGATCGGTTCGGCCACGTCGGCCGCCCGCTCCACCAGAGCAGCAACCGAGCTGCTCTCCTCCCCCGCATCGCCACCCTGTGATCCGCGGGGCAGCCCCTCTTCACGGCGTTCTCCACGCGCTGATGCGACGTCATCGCCTTCGGCCTCAGCGGCGTCGCGGGGCACGGCTTCCCGGCCTCCCTCGGTCTCCTGGGCGTCACTGGCAACCATGCGGTCATGCTAGGAGATCTCACCCGACAGCATGATGGGAGGTCGGGTGGACTTCTCGGGTGGACTTCGTCGGCGCTGAAGTCACGGCGGTCCTGGCGGGTGATGACCTGGCAGACTTGCCTGACGGGGTAGAGGCGGCGGCCGATGATCACGGGAGACCGGAAGGACCGGTGGTCGACCAGCCGACCCGTGTGTACGGCAGCCATGGCGGTCGGCGCCGCCTCAACGCTCATGTCGTCATAGACCCGCGGTCCGGCCGCGCCCGTGACCTCAACACCACTTCTCTCCGCACGGGATCGGTGCTCGCCGGGCGGGCCGCATCTGAACCGGATGCCCTCGGCAGAGATGGGTCAGTTTCCTGATCCCGAAGGTTCTAGGCCGCCGCGTCGAGAACGGACTGGCGTACGGGCATGCGCTGGGTCGCCGAAGAGCGGCGGCGTCGGCCTCGGGAGGAGGCGTTGCGCTTGGGGCGTTCGACCACCGGTGCGGTGATGACGACCGGGATGCCGGACGGGGCCTGGGCGCCGGTGATCCGGCTCAGGGCCTCGTCGCCCGAGCGGACCTCGGTGGTCTGCGGCCGGATTCCGGCGTCCGACATGAGGCGGACCATGCCGCGACGCTGGTTCGGTGTGACGAGGGTGACGACGCTGCCGGACTCGCCGGCGCGGGCGGTACGGCCGCCGCGGTGGAGGTAGTCCTTGTGGTCGGTCGGCGGGTCGACATTGACGACCAGGTCGAGATTGTCGACGTGGATGCCGCGCGCCGCGACATTGGTCGCCACCAGCACGCTGACGTGCCCCGTCTTGAACTGCGCCAGGGTACGGGTGCGCTGCGGCTGCGACTTGCCGCCGTGCAGCGCGGCGGCCCGGACACCGCTGTTGAGCAGGTCCTGGGTCAGCCGGTCGACGGCGTGCTTGGTGTCCAGGAACATGATCACGCGGCCGTCGCGGGCGGCGATCTCGGTCGTGGCGGCATGCTTGTCAGCGCCGTGGACGTGCAGGACGTGGTGCTCCATCGTCGTGACCGCACCGGCCGACGGATCGACCGAATGCACGACGGGATCCGTCAGATACCGGCGCACCAGCAGGTCGACGTTACGGTCCAAGGTGGCGGAGAACAACATCCGCTGCCCCTCCGGACGCACCTGGTCGAGCAGCGCGGTGACCTGCGGCATGAACCCCATGTCAGCCATCTGATCGGCCTCGTCCAGCACCGTGATGCCCACCTGGTTCAGCCGGCAGTCACCACGGTCGATGAGGTCCTTGAGCCTGCCCGGGGTCGCGACGACGACCTCGGCCCCGCCTCGCAGCGCGCCTGCCTGCTTGCCGATGGACATCCCGCCCACGACCGTGGCCAGCCGCAGCCTGACGGAGCGGGCGTACGGGGTGAGCGCGTCGGTCACCTGCTGCGCCAGCTCACGCGTCGGTACGAGGATCAACCCCAGCGGCTGGCGGGGCTCAGCACGCTGTCCAGCGGTGCGGGCCAGCAGGGCGAGGCCGAACGCGAGGGTTTTGCCCGAGCCGGTGCGCCCACGGCCCAGGACGTCACGGCCCGCCAGGGAGTTCGGCAGCGTCGCGCCCTGGATCGGGAACGGCGCCGTCACGCCCTGGTTGCCGAGTTCGGCCAGTAGCTGCTGAGGCATGTCGAGATCGGCGAAGCCCTCGACGGCGGGCAGCGCGGGGGTGATCGTCCGAGGGAGCGCGAACTCACCCTGCGCTGCGACGGGCCGGCGGCCGTGACCGCCGGAACGGGCGGACCCACCGGAACGGCGCGGCGCCGGCGAGCCGAAGCGGCTGCCGGTCCTTCCGGCGTCGGCACTGCCATTACGGGTGCGGGCGGAGCGGTCGTTCGTACGTGTGCGGTTCATGCGGAACCTTCCTCGATGTGGCACATATCAAGGAATTCCCGCAACGATGAGCCGCACGGAGAATTACGAGTATGGACCGATGCCAAAAGAAAGCACATCCGGCCGACGGAAATCCACGCGGGCTCAGGTGCTGAAATGGTGACGCGCTGGGGAGCGTAATCCGAGCGTAGACTGCGGTGCAGCTCCTCAGGATCGCCTGCATCCCTGCAAGGAGGCTGGGGAGCCGCGTGTGGTGAGACTGCGGATTCCTCCGCGTCGTCCCGCAGGTTGACCGCTGCGGGAAATACGTGCAGCTGGGGCCCGCACCCCGAAGGATGCGGGCCCCAGCTACAAGTCTGCGTCAGCGTTAGGCCGGAACGATGTTCTCGGCCGTCGGGCCCTTCTGGCCCTGCGCGATGTCGAAGGACACCTTCTGGCCTTCGAGCAGCTCACGGAAGCCCTGAGCGGCGATGTTCGAGTAGTGGGCGAACACGTCAGCGCCGCCACCATCCTGCTCGATAAAGCCGAAGCCCTTTTCCGCGTTGAACCATTTCACGGTACCAGCAGCCATGTCATATCTCCTATGGGGCAGTACATCGGAACCCGCACTGCGCGGATGCCGTGTCGCCGCGATGATCACCCCGCCGGAGAACACCGGAAATACAAAAGCGCTCTCACCGACAGAAGCCGAGTGAGCGCACTTGAAGTTTCGGGAACCACAACTGCAACTGAGATCGACAGTAGCACGCCGCAGCGGCCCCGTGCGCGTCGAACATTTCCACTCTGGCCGTGCTTCAATAACCCTCACCGCATGGTCGTTAAACTCTCCCCTCGCCGGCACAGGTATTGATGCACCGAGAGTGCAACGTTGCGGGAAGCTCTTGGTCTCGCCGGCCGCACACCGGTGGCTCCCGGGGCGCACCTACGTCGCAACCGTCCGCAAGGTCGCCCTTCAAGCCGACACGGCCGCGCGCCACCTCGTGAGAGCGTTTCACCCCCAGGCGGCACGACCAGCCCTCCCGCAACAAGGTGGTGTCCTCGGAGATCGCCACACGCACGGCATCTCCACATCGATCACGGCCGGGCTCTCGACGGAGTGGACCTGGCAGCGGTTCCCAGGTAACGGCAGTGACCCTTGTCTGCCAGACTTCCTCGCCCGGTTCCTTACCGCCTGGAAGCCTGCAAGGGGGCGACCGAGCGCGTTCTGCGGAACCTTTGCCTGCAGGCAGCCGTTGCTCAGGCGTACGCGCGAGCGGAATCGCGACCGACTCAGGGGAATACCGAGGGTGACGTCAATGGCGATGTGGGATCGACTCAAGGACCAGGCCCAGTCTCTGCAGCAGGCCCAGCGTGGGCGCGGTGAAACCCACGGACCGAGCCGCGGCGCAGGGTCCGGCGGTGGCCCACGCGCCCAGCTGGTAAGCGCATTGAAGACGCAGCTCGGGTCTCTCAAGACCGAGCTGAAGAGCGGTGCGTACCGCGACGCGAGCATGGCGATGTGCGCACTGGTCGCGGCTGCGGACGGGCATGTGGATCCGGCCGAGCGGCAGCACGTCGAGTCGCTGATCCTCAGCAATGAGGTGCTGCAGAATTTCCCGCCGGAGCAGTTGCGCCAGCGCTTCAACAAGCATGTGGACCAGCTGACTCACAACTTCCAGCAGGGCAAGGCCGAGGCGATGCAGGACATCGCCAAGACCGCCAAGAAGCCGACTGAGGCGAGGGCGGTGATCCAGACCGGCATCGTCATCGCCGGGGCCGACGGCGATGTCTCCCAGGCCGAGCGATTGATCCTCCGGGATGCCTGCGCAGCGTTGGGAGTGTCTCCCGCAGAGTTTCAGCTCTGATCTGTCCGCGGCCCGGATTGCAGGCGGCTGACGCAGGGTCACATCAGGGGAGCCGAACGGTCGGCATGCCGTCCGGTGGCCAGAATCGGCGCTCGGGAGGCCAAAGGGGATGCCGGGGGTTGGTCCATCACCGGGCGCCACCACCAGCCTCGACGATTGCATGACATGTCGCTGATACTCCACCGACAGCACCCGACAACTCGTTAAGAGACCCATCGTTGTTTCCTCCTTCGCATCCAGATCAAGACCGCCGGGCTGATTCCGGGATATCCGGTTTGATCGCATGAGCGTTGGCGGATCCCGACGGAAGCGAGCACGGTCCTTGTGGATCACGGAGTGCTCGACGTCCGTGATCCGAGTGGCAGACCATGCCTGCCGACGCATCACCGCTGGCTCCCTACCCTTGGCCAGCTCCACTCACAGGCGAGGCGACTGCCGACAGGTGCCCGGTCTGCCGGAGCGACTGACCCCGGTTCCCCACCCGTGCGATCCGCGCGGCGTGCGGCACGCGCTGGCCGTCGTACTCGCCCTCACGAATACGCCCACGCCCCGACGACCGGGCACGCACAAACCAACTTCCCAGCCCGGTGACGCACCCGCGTTCCCCGAGGTCATGGCCCGGTTACGGGTCCCGCGGCCGGTCGGACGGCCCCGGACCACCCCGGAGATGGTCCTGGCCGACAAGGCCTACTCGTCCCGGGCAATCCGGGCCTGTCTGCGGCGGCGCGGGATCCGGGCGGTGATCCCCCAGCCCTCCGGCCAGACCGCGAACCGCAAGCGGCGCGGCCGGCTCGGTGGCCGTCCCCGGCCCTCGACCGGGAGGCGTACAAGCGGCGCAACACGGTTGAGCGGTGCATCAACAGGCTCAAGCAGTGGCGCGGCCTGGCCACTCGGTACGACAAGACCGCCACCATCTACCTCGCCGGACTCCACATCGCCGCCATCTTCATCTGGTCGGCGAGAATGATCCGAAAGAACCTCGCCGGACTCCACATCGCCGCCATCTTCATCTGGTCGGCGAGATGATCCGAAAGAAACCGCCTAGCGCCTGCAGAGCCTCCATACGCTCCTCCGCTGCCTTAGCATCGATGACCGTCTGGAATCGGCCGATCAGAACCAGGCGCATCGAGTGCTCCGAGCCGTATCCGTTCCAGATCCTCATCGTGCCTCCCTCAGCGCCTGCACGGTTTCCATGATGGAGCCCCCGACTGACAGTCCGTGGGCGCATACGCGTGGGGGCGCAGGACGCCGGTCGCGTCGACGTGCATGTGCGCGTCGAGGGGGTGCTCGCCTGGGATGGCCTCCGCGGCGTGTAGCACGGCCTCCAGGCCGGTACGGGAAATCGCAAGCCGAACCCCGGTCCTGGCGGTCGCGGCCCACTCGACGAGGCGCTGCGCCTCGGCGTCGCTGATACCGGGGGTTGCCGCGGTCGGCTGCTCAGGTAGGAGCAGAAGTTCGGACGCGCCCACCTTGCCTGCGAACTCGGCGAGGTCATCCAGTTCGCCGACGGTGTCGGCGTTGATGACGGTGTTGATGCCGAACGGGGCGAGGGAGCCGAGCCGAGCAACCCGGCTGCCTGGACCACGGCCGCGAACGGTCGACCCCGGAGCCGCTCGTAGGTGGCTCCGATCCCGTCGACTGACAAACGGACGAAGTGCACGGCTCCGAGTGAGGACTTGACGAGTTTGGGTGTGAGCCGGTGCCCATGGGTCGTGAAGGTCACCGCCATGGACGTGGACTGGGTTACGTCCGAACACAGTTGGGCGAGGTACCGGTACGCGGCCGGTTCCCCCGCATCCAAAGCCGGCACCGAGGCACCCGGCGGCATCGAGTTCGACCGCCCATGCCAGCCCACGCTCCCTGTCGAGCACGGCGGCGTGCTTGGGCGCGTAGCAGTAGGCGCAGTGGAGCTCGCAGGCGTTGGTCAGCGCGACGGACAGGTACCGCGGAGCACGGGAGGATTTCTCAGCGGGAACAGGGACCTCGTCGCGCAGCACGTTCATCCCGGAGACGCGGTCGAACAGGCGAACGCCGACTGCGGATAGACGAATCTTGCGCCTCACCGGCAGTGTCATGCCACCGCTGTCGGTGACGCCGGGGCAGGGTCGGGCAAGCGCGTCGACATCGCGCGCGCACGCTGATCTCGCGACAACGCGAACAACTGGTCGGTGACCGGGCACCGGGGTCTCCTTAAGCCACGCAATGCCACGAACCGCGCGCGGTCGGCGAAGCGGCAGGCGTCTCTCGGCAACCAGGCACTCGACCAACTTCAGCGCCTTGAACCGTCGGGTAGGAGCGACCCGTCGTTCGCGGTACGTCGAACTGCGCGTTCGATCCGAAGCCGATCCGTCGCCTGCCGCCCTCCACCGGCGCCGGCTACCCAGCGGACACGTCCGAGGTGCCGTCACCCGCGAACGCCGGGCCGTCCCGATGACGACTATGCCGAAGTACCACCGATGCACGGACACCAGCCCACACAGCACCCGCACACCAGCACGAAGTCGAAAGAGTGGCTCCCGACACGGAGAGTTCCCTGGGACTTTCCTGGGACTTCCAGCTGCAACAACAGGTACGTACATGAAACAGCTGAAAGGTCATTCCTGCAGGTCAGCGGCCCACGACTATCCATCGTGGCAGGTCACTGCGCTCACTGGTCTCTTCCGCGACATCTGACCAGCAGCACTCAGTGGGTCTGCGCTCAGCGTCGCCTGCCCTCGGCGCCCCATCGTTGCTCGCCACCTCGACAGGGTCTGACCTGCCCGACAAGGCGCCTGACATTCCATCAGAACGAGCATCAAATGAGCGTCACGAGCGTCATTTCAGCGTCAAGACATCGCCCGTAACGCCCACACCGCACATAAGACGCACCTGCAAAACCCCAGGTCAGGCGTCCTTCTTCACAGGCTCCAGGATCGCCACGCACTCCACATGATGCGTCATCGGAAACACATCACAAGGTGTGAGGACGAGAAACCCGCCGGTCACGCGGGTTTCTCTGCCTCATGCACGGCCTGTGAGGCGGCTGGAGCGTCAAACGAACGTCACGGCTGACGGCATAGGTGTGCTCCGTCATCGGGTGCACCAGGCTGTGCGCGCTGCTGATCCCCGTGGCGTCACGTTGCTGCCCGGGGCCGACAGGTCAGCTGTGGGAGCGACTGCACGAAGACCAGCCGGCTCCGGCCCCCAGCCGGGAGCGAGGAAGAATGTGTCGCTCCCGACTGCACTCCGGATGCCCAGGGTGGGTCCCCCGCCCGGCCTTGCGCCGGGGCCGCCCGCGACCGGGACCTCGGCGGCGTGACGGCGCCGCTCTGGTCCACGAGCCGGAGCCTGGCAGCGGGCGACCAGCGCTCGCGGTGGTGTGGCGGGCGGCACAGGCCGGGCTCACAGCCTCGTCACGCAGGGCGAGGTGTCGTGGGCAGACGGGAAGATCACCGCCGTCTGTGAGGTACCGGCCGGCATGTCGGCCTGCGCCAGGCCGGACGACGCGGCCGGTGTCCAGCAGTGCGCGCAGCAGCTCGTACAGGCCGATCCGGCGGGCCGGTGAAGAGGCTGGACACGAGGAACTCATGGCCGAGTCTCACCTCGTACACATCGTCGCCCGGCCCCGGACATCTGCCGGGCTGGGCAGTGGCTCAGGCGTCGATGATGACGGGGATGATGAGGGGCTTGCGGCGGTGGGTGCGGAACGCCCAGTTCGCCACGGCACGGGCGATGAGCTGTTCGAGCTGGTGCGCGTCCCCGACGCCTTCCTCGGCCGCGGTGGCCAGGGTCTTCTCGATGACGGGGATGACCGGTTCGAAGGTGGTGTCGTCGTGGACGAAGCCGCGGGCCAGGAAGTCGGGGGCCTCGGCGAGGGCGCCGGTGTCCGCGTCGACGATCGCCACCACCGTGACGACGCCTTCCTCCGCGAGGGTGAGGCGGTCCTTGAGGGACGCTTCGGTGGCGCCGCCGACTTCCATCCCGTCCACGTAGACGTTGCCGGCGGGGACCTTGCCGGTGATGGACGCGCGCCCGTCGACGAGATCGACGACGACGCCGTCCTCGGCGATGACGACCCGGTCGGGGTCGACGCCGGTACGGATGGCGAGGTCCCCGTTGGCCTGCAGGTGGCGCCATTCGCCGTGCACGGGCATGACGTTGCGGGGTTTGACGATGTTGTAGCAGTAGACGAGTTCGCCGGCGCTGGCGTGCCCGGAGACGTGCACCTTGGCGTTGCCCTTGTGGACCACGTGGGCGCCCCACCGGGTGAGTCCGTTGATCACCCGGTAGATGGCGTTCTCGTTGCCGGGGATGAGGGAGCTGGCGAGCAGGACGGTGTCGCCCTTGCCGATGCGGATCTGGTGGTCGCGCGTGGCCATCCGCGACAGTGCGGCCATCGGTTCGCCCTGGGAGCCGGTGCACACCAGAGTGACCTTGTGGTCCGGGAGCTTCTCCAGCTCCTTCGTGCTCACGACCAGACCGGAGGGGACCTTCAGATAGCCCAGATCACGGGCGATGCCCATGTTGCGGACCATCGACCGGCCAACGAAGGCGACCTTGCGGCCGTGCTGGTGGGCGGCGTCCAGGACCTGCTGGATGCGGTGCACGTGGCTGGCGAAGCTGGAGACGATGACCCGGCGCGGCGCGGTCCGCATCACCTGCTCGATCGCCGGGTTCAGCTCACGCTCGGAGGTGGTGAAGCCGGGTACTTCGGCGTTGGTGGAGTCGGTGAGGAACAGGTCCACACCCTCCTCGCCGAGGCGGGCGAAGGCGCGCAGATCGGTGATGCGGTCGTCGAGAGGGAACTGGTCCATCTTGAAGTCGCCGGTGTGCAGCACCATCCCGGCGCTGGTGCGGATCGCGACCGCGAGGCTGTCGGGGATGGAGTGGTTGACCGCCACGAACTCGCAGTCGAAGGGCCCGAAACCGCGCCGGTCGCCCTCCCGCACCCGCACCGTGCGCGGCCGGATCCCGTGCTCCTTGAGCTTGGCCTCCAGGAACGCCAGCGTCAGCTTGGAACCGACGACGGGGATGTCGGACCGCTCGCGCAACAGGTACGGCACACCGCCGATGTGGTCCTCGTGGCCGTGGGTGAGTACCACGGCCACGACATCGTCCAGCCGGTCCCGGATCGAGGTGAAGTCCGGCAGGATCACATCCACACCGGGCTGGGTCTCCTCGGGGAACAACACGCCGCAGTCGACGATGAGCAGCTTGCCGGCGTGCTCGAAGACGGTCATGTTGCGGCCGATCTCGCCCAAGCCGCCCAGGGCGATGACCCGCAGCCCTCCCTCGGGAAGGGGCGGGGCGGCTTTCAGCTCGGGGTGCGGATGACTCATGTACTCACGGTACCCGGAGAGTGGGACGGCATGATCCATCGCCTGGGCGATCTCTTCTTCCCGGCGGCCCGGGGCACCCGCACCTCCGGGGGAGCTTTCGTGCCCCCTCTTGCGGTGGCCGGCATCCGTGGCCTCCTTGTACGCCTCGGCACTGGTCCACCCGGTGTACAGGCGCCCCTGGTGCCCGTGGGCGTCGTCCAGGACATACGCCGAGCCTCGCGAGGGCGGCCGTGACGCCTCCGCACCGCGGGGTCGGCGGTGTCGTCGGCCCACTGTGCCGACATCAGCACACTGGCCCGCCGGTGCTCGGAAGCCAGGACAGTGCGGCGAGCCCGTACACCAAGGGACCGCGGTCGTGTCAACACGGACGCCTCCTCTCGGCGAGGACCAACTGACCGTGGTCCGACCACCGCGCGTATCGAGCCCGGATCCGTCCCGCGCTTCCGTCTGACTGTCCGGAGTCATCGGAATCCCGATCGGCATCGGCGCCATGTCCTTGTCGGGCTGCCGGAGGACTTCCGCCGGCGTCCCGCGCAAACCGGTCGCGCCCTTCCGACGCGGTCGAGGCGACGGGAGGGGCACGATGGCTCGCGCCGACCAGTCCTTGTTCCAGCTGCCGTATTGAGGGAGCGGATGCTTGGGAGCGGCACTCGGGAAGCATCGGCGGTCCTCGGCATAGGTGGGCGGAGACGCACGCTCGGAAACCGTGGCCTTCCCACGGTCAGCCGCTCCCATGACTCCCGCAGGCCCGGTCGGTGGCGGGTCGTCGGCCTCTGCGCTCGCCTGATGGCCGAGCAGGCCCGTGCGGCGAATCGCCGGCTCGACGTTATGGCCCGACCTCCGAAGACGCTGTTCCGGGGGAAGGTTCTTACCATGATCGGATGGTTGCCGATGATGCCCAGAAGACCGAGGCAGGACGGGAAGTCGCGTCCGAGGACGTTGCCCTGGCCGGGCTCCCAGGCGGATCACATCATGGCCATGCCGGAGAGAAGCCTCATCCGGTGGCCGACCTGGTCGAGCCGGTCAAGCCAAAGCTGCGCGGCTGGCTCCATGCCGCGATGGTTCCCGCCTCGTTGTCCGCCGGTATCGTCCTCATCTGCCTGGCCCGGACCCAGGAGGCGGCTCTCGCCTGCGCTGTGTACTCCGTCACCGCTTGGCTGCTGTTCGGCACGAGCGCCGTCTACCACCTGGGCACCTGGGGGCCGCTGGGTGAGGCCGTCCTGCGTCGCCTCGACCACGCCAACATCTTTCTGATCATCGCTGGGACCTGCACCCCTCTGGCCGTCGTTCTCCTCCCCCCCGACCGGCGAAACCTGTTGTTGCTGATCGTGTGGACGGGCGCGCTGACCGGCATCGCCTTCCGCGTCCTGTGGGTCAACGCTCCCCGCTGGCTCTACACCCCCTGCTACCTGGTCCTGGGGTGGGCACCGGTGCGTTACCTGCCCGACTTCCTCCACACCGGCGGTGCGGCCGTAGTCACCTTCATAGTGACCGGTGGCCTCCTCTACAGCGCGGGCGCGGTGGTCTACGCCGTCCAGCGCCCCGACCCCTCGCCCCAGCGGTTCGGCTTTCACGAGGTGTTCCACGCCCTGACCGTGGCGGCCTTCACCGCGCACTACATCGCCATCTCCCTCACCGCCTACTGATCACAGCAGCACGCACATGCGCTCCTGCGGAACGGAGCCGTCGCCGCACTCGCGGCCCGATCAACGGCCGTGTGGGGGTGCCCCTGGGAAGAGGCGGCGCCCGGGCGTGGAGCCTGTCGGCCGCCTCGCCCGCTGTGGGAGTGCCGCGACGGGGCGAAGGAGTGAATACCAGGGGAACCGACCGGAGACGAACACGAACCCAGCGGTACGGCGCGGCCGTGCACGGTTGTGCGGCCCGCCGATACCGGCGGGCCCGCTCACCTCAGGCGGCGGTCGACGGACTGGACGTCCCAGCGGCGCGGCGGTACTCGGCGTTGATGCGCTGGGCTTCTTCGAGCTGGTCTTCGAGAATGACGATCCGGCATGCGGCCTCGATCGGCATGCCCCGGTCGACGAGCTCACGCGCCCGGGCTGCGATGCGCAGTTGGTAGCGGGAGTAGCGGCGGTGTCCGCCCTCGGAACGCAGCGGTGTGATCAGTCGCGCTTCGCCGATGGCGCGGAGGAAGCCGGGAGTGGTGCCGAGCAACTCGGCAGCCCGCCCCATGGTGTAGGCGGGGTAATCGTCGTCGTCCAGACGGCTCAGCGACTCGTCTGCTGTCATCTCACCTCTCTGTGGAACGCGTGGAGGGGCCTTGGTGCCGTACGGCACCAAGGCCCCGAAGGAACTGCAACACCATCTGCCGGCCCTAGTGCTGTGCCGGCCTACTTTTTCCGCCCAGCCGCCCGATACTCCGACGGGGGTGCGGGGATCGCGGATGCGTGACCGGAGACCACCTGCCTATCGATGTCCTGCGGTACCCGGGCTCGTGTCTTCCGCCCGGGCGATCCCGATGGCGCTCGACTCCTCCGTTCTTCCCTCGTAACCCATCACTTGCGAACAGGAACTGCGTACTGCTGATACCGCGAACTGCTGGTGACCTTGTACAGCGCCACCCTCCGGCAGTCGGCCCCGTCGCCCGTCCTGCGACTGCTCTGGCTCGGGACCCCACCACCGGACTCCCCGGCGCGCGCGTCCGCAGTCCGACGCCTTCGCCAGGGCACCACTCGATACAGCACTGCTGGTACTGCGACCGCATGAACTGCGGCCTTGCTCACGGCGGCCCCTCATCACTTCGGGCCACCCGGTCCGGTCGTCAGTCCCGTCACCGTCATACGACAACCTGGCTTCGGAACTCCACCACCGCACCGCCATACAAGGACTGCTGCCCGGCAGTTCGTGTCTGCCGGGCCCTGTTAGATCTCGGCTACGAGAGAAACCATAACCGAGAGGCCTCCGAATATCTATCCCCGCAACTACAGATTTCCTGCTGCCGGACGGTGAGGACTCCCGAAGAGCCGATCTGCGCTGATGGGGGGCCGTCCGCAGCGCAGCGTCCCGCCGCACGGACGGGACTCAGAGACACCCGTCGAGCTGTCCGTGACGCCGACCGGCGCGGCGCACCGCCGACCGCGATCCTCGATCCCCTCCGGCGAACACGGTGGCCCCTGGGCCGGCGGGCGGAGCGCAGGCGCGGGCGGGACAAAGGCCGGGGGCCAGGATGACCCTGATGAGCGCGGTGTCCGCCAACGCCACGGCTGTCCGTTCCACCGCGGCCGTTGCCGACACACACGGAACCGCACACGTCCTCATCGAAGATCTGCGGCAGCCGAACGGTAGTCGGCCCATGCCCCGGGCGAGCCGCGGACACCGCGGTCCTGACCGTGTCCGGGCTCGTCACCGACGCTCCTTGCCACGGCGGGGCACCCACACACGGGAACGGACGACCCACCCGTTCACCGTCGAGGTGGCCGTCGGCGGCCGGCCACCGGCTCGCAGTCGCCGCGCATACGCACCCCACTGCCCCGGACACCCGGGGCGAGGCGTGCGCGCCGCGTCCCGCCCGGTGGTGCCACCGGGCGGGACGCCCGTACGGACCGGCCCATGGAATGCGATGCCATGCCGAAGCCTGACGAGCTGATCGCTGTCATCGCCGCCCGTGGAGTCCGGGCGGAGCCAGATGTCCCTGCCCGTGGTCACCGGTGGTGCTGTCATCACGGGTCGGCTGGCTCCCGAAGCCGTGTGGAGGCAGAGGGTGCCGGAGGCGCTGACGGTGCGTTCGGGCGACTTCTCCGCTGTCTTCGACACCCCGCGAAGAAGGACGGCCGCCCACGCATCCGCACTTCCGCGTCGCACCGAGCCCGCAGGGCACGGTGGGGATCCCGGAGACGGGCGGGATGTACCGCACGGCGATCGAGGACGTCAGCGCCTGGACCGTGGGGCAGTTCAGCCACTGCGACCATCGACCCAACACACCGCGCCAGGAGCGGCACACAGTGAGGGCCCTACCGGCGTACGCCGGTAGGGCCCTCACTGTTCCGTTCGGCTCCCGCTCGCCCCGTCGGTCAGCCGGACAAGGGGGTGCCCAGCATTGCGGAAGCCCGCTGCAACGGGCTCTCCACGTGCGCGGGCGCGGCCTCGGGGAGGACGCGACAGGTGAAGCCGAGCCGGGACATGGCCCGGAGGACCTCACCGGCACTGAAATCCCGGCGGTCCTGGCGGGTGACGACCTCGCCGACCTGCTTGGCGGGGTAGTGGCGCCGTCCGATGATCACGGACTCGCTGGTGACCGGTTCGGGCTTGATGCCCTTCATGGATTCCAGTACGCCGCTCTTGGTCAGGTCGAACGGGAAGCGGGCGATGACACAGCGCATGATGCCTCACGGGGAGAAGGAGAGACGGGGACGACCGCCGTGAAGCGGGTCAGCGGGAGAGGGCGAGGACGCCCGGAGCGTTGCCCTGTTCGTCGGCCACGGGCAGGGCACCGAGCCGGCGGTGCCGCACCGCACGCTCCGCTTCGGCCCTCGCGGTCAGCGGCGGGGTGAAGGGAGCGATGACGTCGGCGACGTCACGCAGACAGATCCGATCCGTGTACCCGGAGCTGTCACGAACGGCCGTGAGCCCGGCCCGGGTGACCAGACCGGTACACAGACCGTCATCGTCACAGACGACCAGATGACCCGTACGTGCGGCGGCCATCACGGACAGTGCCACCTCCACGGTCATGTCCTCCCAGACCTGCGGTCCTGCCGTGCCCATGGTGTCCGCCACGGTGCCGTGCACGCGCTGGGCACCCGCCGGGCGGAACTGCGTCTGGACCAGCGTCAAAGGGTGCCTCCTGCGGAGATGGGCCGGCTTCCTGAATCAGAAGGTTCTATGCCGCCGTACCGACGGTCGACTGCCTTACGGACGCGCGGCGGGCCGCCGAAGCGGGGCGGCGTCGGCCACGTGAGGCCGCGCCGTGCTTCTTGGGGCGTGCGGTCACCGGTGCGGTGATGACGACCGGGACGCCGGAGGGGGCCTGGGCACCGGTGATGCGGTGCAGGGCCGCCTCGCCGGTGCGGACCTGGGTGGTCAGCGGGACGATGCCGGCCGCTGCCATGAGGCGGGTCATGGCGCGGCGCTGGCTCGGGGTGACCAGGGTGACGACGCTGCCGGACTCGCCGGCGCGGGCCGTACGGCCGCCGCGGTGGAGATAGTCCTTGTGGTCGGTCGGCGGGTCGACGTTGACGACCAGGTCGAGGTTGTCGACGTGGATGCCGCGCGCCGCGACGTTGGTCGCCACCAGCACATTGACGTGCCCGGTCTTGAACTGCGTCAGCGTGCGGGTGCGCTGCGGCTGCGACTTCCCGCCGTGCAGGGCGGCAGCCCGTACCCCGCTGTTCAGGAGGTGCTCGGTGAGACGGTCGACGGCGTGCTTGGTGTCGAGGAACATGATGACGCGGCCGTCGCGTGCGGCGATCTCGGTGGTGGCCGTGTGCTTGTCGGCGCCGTGGACGTGCAGCACGTGGTGTTCCATCGTCGTGACCGCGCCGGCCGAGGGGTCGACGGAGTGCACGACGGGGTCGCTGAGGTAGCGGCGCACGAGCAGGTCGACATTGCGGTCGAGGGTGGCGGAGAACAGCATGCGCTGGCCCTCGCGGCGGACTTGGTCGAGCAGGGCGGTGACCTGCGGCATGAAGCCCATGTCGGCCATCTGATCCGCCTCGTCGAGGACGGTGATGCAGACCTGGTCCAGCCGGCACTCGCCCCGGTCGATGAGGTCCTTGAGGCGTCCCGGTGTGGCGACGACGATCTCGGCGCCACCGCGCAGCGCGCTCGCCTGCCTGCCGATCGGCATCCCGCCCACCACCGTGGCCAGCCGCAGCCTCACGGAGCGGGCGTACGGGGTGAGCGCGTCGGTGACCTGCTGCGCCAGCTCACGCGTCGGTACGAGGACCAGTCCCAGCGGCTGCCGGGCGTCGGCGCGCCGCCCGGCCGTACGGGCCAGCAGCGCCAGACCGAAAGCGAGGGTCTTGCCGGAGCCGGTGCGGCCACGGCCGAGTACGTCCCGCCCGCTGAGGGAGTTCGGCAGGGTCGCGGCCTGGATCGGGAACGGTACGGTCACGCCTTGCGCACCCAGCGCGGCCAACAGCTCCTTGGGCATGTCGAGATCGGCGAAGCCCTCCACGGCGGGAAGCGCGGGAGTGATCGTCTCGGGGAGGGCGAACTCTCCCTGGACTGCCGCGGGCCGGCGGCCGTAACCGCCGGAACGGCTCGAACCGCCCGACCGGTTCGGGACCGACGGACCGAAGCGGCTGCCGCCCCTGCCGGAGTCGGCACCGCCCTTACCGGTACGGATGAAACGGTCGTTCGTACGCGTGCGGTTCATGGGGAACCTTCCTCGATGCGGCACATATCGAGGAATTCCCGCAGCGATGAGCAGCACGGAGAATTGCAAGAACGGGCCGGCGGGACAAAAGCGCATCTGGCCGACGGAAATCCGTACGCGCACGGGCGCTCAAATGATTGACGCAAAGCGGACGCAATGTTCGGGCGTCCATCGCGATGAAGCCACGACAGGTTGCGCGCACCCTTGGAGGATGCTTCGCATGCGGTGAGCGCACGCCTTTCCCGGCTGTCACCCACAGGAGAAACAGCCACAGGAAACGCAAGCAGCCGGGACCCGCACCCCAAAGGATGCGGGTCCCGGCTACGAAGTGCGCGTCAGCGTCAGGCGGGAACGATGTTCTCGGCCGTCGGGCCCTTCTGGCCCTGCGCGATGTCGAAGGTCACCTTCTGGCCCTCGAGCAGCTCGCGGAAGCCCTGGGCGGCGATGTTCGAGTAGTGGGCGAACACGTCAGCACCGCCACCGTCCTGCTCGATGAAACCAAAACCCTTTTCCGCGTTGAACCACTTCACAGTACCAGCAGCCATGTCTTTTCTCCTTTGGGGCAGTGCCTCGGGGTCCGCACTGTGCGGACCCCGTGTCGCCGCGATGATCACCCCGCCCGGAAAAAGACCGGATATACAAAAGCGCTTCCAGCGGCACAAGCCGAGCCGGAGGCACTTGAAGTTTTCGGGAACCACAACTGCAACTGGGATCGACAGTAGCACGCCTCAGCAGTCTGTGCGCGGAGAAGACTCCGAGTTCACTTATTGCGGCAGAAAATCTGTCAGCATGTTCCGTTTAAATCTCGGTCCGCGGACACAGATATTGACCCAGCCGGAGCGCAACGTTCCGGGAAGCATGAGGCGCGCCGGACGACAGGTCAGATCACGTTCTCAGACCTGCTCACCGATCTCGGGACCGGCCAGAGCGTCGAACGAGCCTCACGACGGCTACCGAGGTCGCCGGGCTGAACGCGGTGACAGGGGCCGGGCAGGGCCGGCGAGGTGCCCCAGCCGCGTTGGCCGAAGCGGACCGCCGCCCGCCCGTGTGGCAGATCACCGATCACGTCGTTCCATGTGCCGACGGAGCCGCCCAGTGGTGGACCAACACCAGGGCCGGTGCGGCACGTGCCCCGGCCCGTACGCCCAAGGCTCCGGCTGCCACCGCAACCCGCCTCGTCGTTCACATCACCGCTGCACCTTTCCCCCGGCCGCTCGAGACGATCCGCGTTTCGCGACCGGGTGCCGTCCGCGCCGACCAGCAGGCCGGTGACGAGGGTGCCGCCGCTGGCGAACACCACCTCGTGACATCCCCGAGGGTGCGGGGTCTGCCGGTCCGGGTGCCTCCACTGGACGCTGCCGACCGGCAGCGAGTCGAGCGGGTTCCGCCGCAGCGCCACGCGCCACCGGGCGTCCGCCCGTACGGTCGTCGCGAAGTTCAAGCCGAACGCGCCCGTCCCGGTCGAGTGTCTCCGCTCAGACCAACAACCTCACACGAGGCCGTGGACAGGGCCCATGAGAGCGTCGACAATCTGCGCCAACGTCTGGAAGAGCCGCGCGACCAGCACCCCGGCGTGGACGGCGGGACCTCGACATGATTGCCCCGCGGTTGGACGAGCCCGACCGAGACCCTGGAACCCCCCGCTACATGATCGAGAACCTGGTCGAACGGTGCGGCGGCGTCCCCGGCGTCCTCGCGGCGGCCCAACTCGTCCGATCCACGGTCGCGGCGCTGCTGCCCGGCTCCTGATGCCTCTCCCCGTCGCACAGCCACGTCCGACGTTGCTGCAAAGCCCCTCGCTGAGACGGGAAAAGAACGCGATGCCGGGCTCAGTCGCAGCATGAGCGGCGGTCGTGAACGACCCGGACAGATCACCGGTATGCCTCCCGTAACGGTGAGGCAACCTGATGGTTGATCAGGCGTGGGAATCCAGGAACGCCGCAGAGGGACGCCGGCGCCGGGCGATGCCAACGCGCGGAGGGTCATGATCGCCCAGCGAAGCCGGGACACGGCTCCGGAGTTTGCACGTCGCCGGGCCGTGCACTCCTTGGGCTTCCGCTACCGCGTGGACCTGCCGATCGTCGGCATGCCACGTCGCCGCGCGGACGTCACGTTCACGAAGTGGCGCACCGCCGTGTTCGTACAGGGCTGCTTCTGGCACGCATGCCCGAGCCACATGCACGCGCCCCTGCACACTCGGAGTGGTGGCGGCAGAAGCTTCGGGGCAACGCCCGCCGCGACGAGGAAACCGATGCCCACCTCACGCTGATCGGTTGGCTGCCCCTCCGCATCTGGGAACACGAGACCGTCGACGGCGCGGTCGAGCGGGTGGCGGCGCTCGCCACCCGAGGACATCCCCGCGCCTTGGCCATCAGCACCTGGACGCCCGTGCTGGAACGGGCAACCGAGGGCGCGTAAAGGAGCGCATGCGGCATGCAAGCAGACGCGGGGCGGGACTCCCTGTCGTGGGGAAGCCCCCACGATGCCAGCACCACTCCAGTGGAGGTGGAAGACGCTTTGCGTAGTCGGCAGGACAAGGAGGGGAACGGCCTGAGCGGCCCGCCCCTGACCTGACATCCCATCAGAGCGAGCGTCAGATGAGCGTCATCTCAGCGTCAAGACATCGCCCGCAAGGCCCACACCGCACATACCGCCCACCCGCAAAACCCCAGGTCAGGCGTCCTTCTTGACCGGCTCAAGGATCGCCACGCACTCCACGTGGTGGGTCATCGGGAAGAGGTCGAAGGCCCGGAGGGTGCGGGGCTTGTAGCCGGAGTCCTTGAAGTACGCCAGGTCGCGGGCGAGGGCTGCCGGATCGCAGGCGACGTACGCGATGCGGCGGGCGCCGAGGGCGGCGAGGTGGCGGACGACCTGCTTGCCCGCGCCCGCGCGGGGCGGGTCCAGGACGATGAGGTCCACGTCCGTGATGCCCGTGCGCGGCAGGACCTGGTCGACCTTGCCCTGCTCGATGCGCACCCGGTCGTAGCCCTGCAGGTTGTGGCGGGCGTCCTCGACGGCGCGCTTGCCCGACTCGATGCCGAGCACCGCGCCCTTGTCGCCGACGCGGTCCGCGAGGGCGCCCGCGAAGAGGCCGACCCCGCAGTACAGGTCCAGCGCCGTGTCGCCCTTGCGGGGCAGCAGGCCCTGCATGACCGCGCGGACCAGGGTGTCGGCGGCCTTCGGGTGGACCTGCCAGAAGCCGCCGTTGCCGACGCGGTACGTGCGGTCGTCGGCGCGCTCGCGGACGAAGGCGCGGCCGTGGACGCGGTGGACGCCCCCGTCCTTCTCCTCCACGCGCAGCACCGACACCGGCTTGTCCAGTTCGACCAGCGGCAGGCGGGCACCCGGGCGCGGGGTGAGGATGACCTGGCGGTCCTGGGAGCCGGTCGCGGCGATCGCCTCGACGGACGCCATGCCCGGCCACTCGCGCTTCTCCACGCCCAGTTCGCTGACGCCCTCGGCGGCGATCAGGCAGCGGTCGATGGGCTCGACCTCGTGCGAGCGGTGGCGGCGCAGGCCCGCGCGGCCGGAGGCGTCCACGGCGTACTGGACGCGTGTGCGCCACTGCGGGACCTCGCCCGCCGGCAGCTTGTCGCCCTCGGCGGGGACGACCGTGCCGTCCCAGCCGGCCTCCTCGGGCGTGAGGCCCGCGAGGCGGTGCAGCTGCTCCGCGATGACCTCGCCCTTGAGGCGGCGCTGGGCGCCCGGCTTGGCGTGCTGCCAGTCGCAGCCGCCGCAGCGGCCGGGCCCGGCGAACGGGCAGGGCGCCTTGATGCGGTCCTTCGAAGCCTCCAGGACGGTCACCGCGTCGGCGCGCAGGAAGCGGGACGTCTCGTCACCCTCCGTCACCCGGGCGACGACCCGCTCGCCCGGCAGCGCGTGCCGGACGAACAGGACGCGGCCCTCCTCGGTACGGGCGACGCAGTGGCCGCCATGCGCGACGGGGCCGACCTCGACCTCGTACTCCGCACCGATCAGCGAGGGGGACTCGGGTGCGTTCTTCGGCATGGCGGGGTGACTCCAGGGAGAAAGAGGAAGAGGAACAGGGGGGCGCTGCTGGGCTCTGGCGGCCGGCCCGGCTGTCGGCCGGGTGACCAGCCCACCAGTCTACGTCCCCGCGCCGTCACTCCTTGCCGCTCGGCCTGGACGGCCGCTTCGGGCCGGTCTCGACCAGGCCGCGGCGGACCGAGCCGGGGGCGTTCCAGTCCTGGTTCTTCTTCGCGCGCTGCTTCGCCGCCTCCGAGGAGCGCAGCTGGTACGGGACGGAGGTCACCATCACGCCGGGTGTGAACAGCAGGCGGCCCTTGAGGCGCAGGGCGCTCTGGTTGTGCAGGAGGTGCTCGTACCAGTGGCCGACGACGTACTCGGGGATGACCACGCTGATGACGTCGCGGGGGCTCTCGCGACGCAGGCTCTTGACGTACTCGACGACGGGCCGGGTGATCTCCCGGTACGGGGAGTCGAGGATCTTGAGCGGGACGTCCAGGCCGCGGCGCTCCCAGTCCTCGGTGAGCGCCTTGGTCTCGGCCGGGTCCACGTTGATGCTGAGCGCCTCCAGCTTGTCGGAGCGCATCAGCTTGGCGTAGGCCACGGCGCGCAGCGTCGGGCGGTGGATCTTGGAGACCAGGACGATGGAGTGGACGCGGGCCGGGCGGACGCTGTCGTCGCTGGGGCCCTCGGGGGCGGCGAGCTCGTCGGCGACGCGGTCGTAGTGCTTGCGGATCGCCGTCATGGTCACGTAGAAGATCGCCATGCCGAGCAGCGCGACCCAGGCGCCGTGGGTGAACTTGGTGACGAGGACGACGATCAGGACGAGTCCGGTGAAGAACGCGCCGAAGGTGTTGATCGCGCGGGAGCGGATCATGCGGCGGCGCGCGGCCGGGTCGGTCTCGGTGCCCAGCAGGCGGTTCCAGTGGCGGACCATGCCGGTCTGGCTGAGCGTGAAGGAGACGAAGACGCCGACGATGTAGAGCTGGATGAGGCGGGTGACCTCGGCGTCGTACAGGTAGACGAGTATGGCCGCGGCGGCGGCGAGGAGCACGATGCCGTTGGAGAAGGCGAGCCGGTCGCCGCGGGTGTGGAGCTGGCGCGGCAGGTAGCGGTCCTGCGCGAGGATCGAGCCGAGGAGCGGGAAGCCGTTGTACGCGGTGTTCGCGGCGAGGAACAGGACGAGCGCGGTGGCGGCGGCCAGGAGGACGAACGGGATGCTCCCGTGGCCGAAGACGGCGGCGGAGACCTGGGAGATCACCGGTTCCTGGTGGTAGTCGGCGCCGACCGGGCTGCCGTCGCGAAGAAGGTCATGGGCCGGGTTCTCGGCCATCTTGACGTCGGTGGCGAGGGCGAGGCCGATGATGCCGCAGAACATGGTGACGGCGAAGCCGCCCATCAGCGCGAGGGTCGCCGCGGCGTTGCGGCTCTTGGGCTTGCGGAAGGCGGGGACGCCGTTGCTGATGGCCTCGACGCCGGTGAGCGCGGCGCAGCCCGAGGAGAAGGCGCGCAGCAGCAGGAAGAACAGCGCGAACCCGGCGAGGCCCTGGTGCTCGGCCTGGATCTCCAGGTCGGCCGTGGGGGCCCGCATCGTGTCGCCGAGGACGAGGCCGCGGAAGGCTCCCCAGAGGATGAGCGCGAAGACGCCGGTGACGAAGACGTACGTCGGGATCGCGAAGAGGCGGCCGGACTCCTTGACGCCCCGGAGGTTCATCAGCGTGAGCAGCACGATGATCGCGACGGCGGACGCCGTCTTGTGCTCGACGACGAACGGGATGGCGGAGCCGAGGTTCTCCACGCCGGAGGAGATCGACACGGCGACGGTGAGCACGTAGTCCACCAGCAGCGCGCTGGCGACGCCGAGCCCGGCGCGCGGGCCGAGGTTGGTCTGGGCTACCTCGTAGTCGCCGCCGCCGCTCGGATAGGCGTGGACGTTCTGCCGGTACGACGCGACGACCGTGAACATCAGGATCACGACGGCGGCCGCGATCCAGGGGCTGAACGCGTACGCCGAGGCACCCGCGATGGACAGGACCAGCAGGACTTCGCCAGGCGCGTACGCCACGGAGGAGAGCGGGTCGGAGGCGAAGACGGGGAGCGCGATGCGTTTGGGGAGGAGGGTCTCCCCCAGCCTGTCGCTGCGCAGGGCCCGGCCGATCAGAATGCGTTTCGGCACGTCGGTCAGTTTGGACACGCAGAGGATCGTAAGCGGTCCAATCGGGCCGAAGGCGTCTGCGGGTGGCGCGTTTACGCATGCTTGACGCGCGACCGGCTGCCGGACACGGATGCGGCCTACTGACTGGTCGGGGCATAAGCTCGTCCGGTACAGCACCGCACGCAGGCTGAGAGAGAAGAGTGAGCAGGGTGTTTTCGCGGGTCGGCAGGGTGACCAGGAGTGCGGGGTAGGCGGACGTGCATATCGTGATCATGGGCTGCGGCCGTGTCGGCGCCGAACTGGCGCAGACCCTGGAGCGGCAGGGTCACACGGTGGCCGTTGTGGACCAGGACCCCACGGCCTTCCGGCGCCTCGGTTCCGGCTTCGGTGGCCGGCGGGTCACCGGCGTGGGCTTCGACCAGGACACCCTTCGCGAGGCGGGCATCGAGGAGGCCGGGGCGTTCGCCGCGGTCAGCAGCGGTGACAACTCCAACATCATCGCGGCACGGGTGGCGCGCGAGATGTTCGGCGTCGAGAACGTCGCCGCCCGCATCTACGACCCCCGGCGCGCCGAGGTGTACCAGCGGCTGGGCATCCCCACGGTGGCCACGGTGCGGTGGACCGCCGACCAAATGCTGCGGCGGCTGCTGCCGTCCGGCGCCGAGGAGCTGTGGCGGGACCCGAGCGGCGGTGTGCAGCTCGCGGAGGTGCACATCTCCCCCGCGTGGATCGGCCACAAGGTGAGCCGGATCCAGGAGATGACGGGCGTCCGCGTGGCGTTTCTCACCCGCCTGGGCGAGGCGATCCTGCCCACGTCGCAGACGGTCCTCCAGGACGGCGACCTGGTGCACGTGATGATGCGTACGGACGAGGTCGAGCAGGTCGAGGCGGCGTTCGCCCACGGCCCCGAGGGGAGCGGTCACTGATGCGGGTCGCCATCGCCGGCGCGGGCGCGGTGGGTCGTTCCATCGCGGGCGAGCTGCTGGAGAACGGGCACGAGGTGCTGCTCATCGACAAGGCGCCGACCGCCATCTCGGTGGAGCGGGTGCCGCAGGCGGAGTGGCTGCTGGCCGACGCCTGTGAGATCACGTCCCTGGACGAGGCGGCGTTGCAGCGGTGCCACGTGGTGATCGCGGCAACGGGTGACGACAAGGTGAACCTCGTCGTGTCGCTGCTCGCGAAGACGGAGTACGGGGTGCCCCGGGTCGTCGCGCGGGTCAACAACCCGAAGAACGAGTGGCTGTTCACCGAGGCGTGGGGCGTGGACGTCGCCGTCTCGACGCCGCGCCTGATGTCGGCGCTGGTGGAGGAGGCGGTGAGCGTCGGCGACCTGGTCCGGCTGCTGCGTTTCAGCCACGGCGACGCGAACCTGGTGGAGCTGACCCTGCCGCCGGAGTCGGCGGTCGCGGGGACGCGCGTCGGGGACGTGGAGTGGCCCGAGGACACCTCGCTGGTCACGATCATCCGGGGTTCCAGGGTGCTCACGCCGAGCCCGGACGAGACGCTGGAGGCCGGCGACGAGCTGCTGTTCGTGGCCGCGCAGGCGCGCGAGGAGCAGCTGGAGAACCTGCTGTCGGTCCGCCACGAGGACGCCGCGTCGGACTGAGGCGGGAGGACGCGGCCGCATGGAGGTGTCCGGGTGCGTACGAGGCCGTGCGGACGTGTCCGGGTGCGGTACCGCTCCTGCGGACGCGTTCGCGTGCGTACCGAGTGCCGCTGGAGGCCGTACGAGGGCCGGGGACCGATCGTGGTCCCCGGCCCTTCGTCGTACGGGCCCGGGCTCGGGATCCGGCGTCCGCACCCGGCGGCCTCCGGCCGAGGGGCGGGCCGCTCGTGTGCCCCGGGCTCAGGCGTTGGCCTGGCGCTCCTTCTCGGCGCGCTCGGCCTCCTCCATCTCCGCGAACACGTCGATCGGCGGCGGCGCCTTCGCGAGGAACACCCACGTCAGGTACACGGCGAGCAGGAACGGCGGGATCTTCAGGGCGACGAGCACCCAGCCGAGCTGGGTCGTGTCGGCCCACCAGTACAGCGGGAAGAGGATCGCGCACTTGCCGAGCAGGATGAAGCCCCACGCGTAGCTGGCCTTGGCGTACGCCTTCTTGCGGCCCGGGTTGCGGGTGCGCCAGGAGAGGTTCTCCTTGAAGACCGGGCCGAGCATGAGGCCGATCAGCGGGGCGCCCGCCAGCGTGGTGATGATGTACGCGAGGCCGAGGCCCAGCGTGTACAGCATGCCGGGCAGGTAGAAGTCCTTGGCGTTGCCGGTCATCATCGCGAAGACGACACCGAAGCCGACGCCGAAGACGCCGCTGAACGCGTGCTTGACGGTGTCCCGGCGGATCAGCCGGACGGCGACGAGCAGCAGGGACACGGCGAGCGCCGCGAGGGCGGAGACGTGCAGGTCCTTGTTGATCGTGAAGATCGTGACGAAGAGGAGGCCGGGCAGAACGGTCTCCACCATGCCGCGGAGCCCGCCGAACGCCTCGAACAGCGCGGCCTCGGTCACGGCCTTCGTGTCGTGCTCGGACGGTCCGTCCGGGCCGGGCCTCGCGTCCGCGCCGTCGGAGGCGGAGCCGGAGGGGCCCGTCCGACCGGCAGAGTCGTGGTGATCGGCAGAGTCGTGGTGACCGGCGGGACCGGGGTGCCCGGCGCGGCCGTGGCCGTCGGGGCCCCACGGGCCGCCGGCGTCGGTGGTCGGCTTGTCGATTGACGTCACCGGCTACTCCTGTCCGAGCGGTCGCAGCTCGTATTTCGGATTGAACAGGACCCTGCGCCCCTGGCTCATGGAGACGCGGCCCGAGGCTATGAGCTTGCGGCCCGGTTCGATGCCCACGATGGACCGCCGTCCCAGCCACACCACGTCCAGCGGGGCCGTGCCGTCGAACAGCTCGGCCTCCAGCGCCGGCACTCCGGCCCTGGGACGCAGGGTGACCGTCCGCAAGGTACCAGTGACCTTCACGATCTGGCGGTCCCCGCAGTCGCAGATACGCGTGCAGCCCGCCGCCTCGGCGTCCTCCTGGAGCTCCTCGGACTCGAGCTCGCCCTGGGAGCTGGACAGGCGGTCCAGCATGCGGCGGAAGCGGCCGCCGGACTTCCCGGTACGCGGTGCAGCACTCATACGCAAAAGCCTACCGGGCGGCCCTGACAGACTGCCGTGCCGCGCACCCCGCCGCACGGGACGCCGCAGGTCAGCGTTCGAACCGGTACCCCATGCCGGGCTCGGTGATGAAGTGCCTCGGGTGCGACGGATCGGCCTCCAGCTTCCGCCGCAGCTGCGCCATGTAGACCCGCAGGTAGTTGGTCTCGGTGCCGTACGAGGGGCCCCAGACCTCCTGGAGGAGCTGCTTCTGGCCGACGAGCCGGCCGCTGTTGCGGACCAGGACCTCCAGCAGGTGCCACTCGGTCGGGGTGAGGCGGACGTCCTTGCCGCCCCGGTTGACCTTCTTCGCGGCGAGATCGACGGTGAAGCCCTCCGTCTCCACGACGACCACCTCCCCGTCACCACCGCCGACCGGCTCGGCGCGGCGTACGGCGGCCCGCAGCCGGGCCAGCAGCTCGTCCATGCCGAACGGCTTGGTGACGTAGTCGTCGGCGCCCGCGTCGAGGGCCTCGACCTTCTCGTCGGAGGTGTGGCGGGCGGAGAGCACCAGGATGGGGACGCGGGTCCAGCCGCGCAGGCCCTTGATGACGTCCACGCCGTCCATGTCGGGCAGCCCGAGGTCGAGGATGACCACGTCGGGGTGGCGCTGGGCGGCGAGGGTGAGGGCCGTCGCCGCGTCGGGCGCGGAGTCCACCTCGTACTTGCGCGCCTTCAGGTTGATCACGAGGGCGCGTACGATCTGCGGCTCGTCGTCGACCACGAGCACCCGCGTCATGAGGGGCCTGCTTTCTGTAGGGGCTCGGAACCGCGCGGGGCACGGGCGTCTCCGGACGTACGGCCGTCTCCCGGCGCACGGGCGCCACCGGGCTCGCGGGCGTCCGCGGCGGGGAGGGTGAGGACCATGGTGAGCCCGCCGCCCGGGGTGTCCTCCGCGGTCAGCGTGCCGTGCATGGCCTCCGCGAAGCCGCGCGCGACGGCGAGGCCCAGGCCCACGCCCGAGCCGCGCGGGGCGTCGCCGTACCGCTGGAACGGGGCGAAGATCCGTTCCTTCGCCTCGTCGGGGACGCCGGGGCCGCGGTCGATGACCCGCAGTTCGACGCGGTGGGCGTGGGCACTGGCGGTGACCAGGACGCGGCTGGCGTCGGGGGCGTACTTCACGGCGTTCTCGACCAGGTTCGCGACGGTCCGCTCCAGCAGGCCCCGGTCGACGGTGACCATCGGCAGCGACTCGGGGATGTCGAGGTCCACGCTGCCCTCGGGGACGCCGCCGAGCGCCATGGGGACGACCTCGTCCAGGTCGGTGACGCGCAGCAGCGGGGTGACGGTGCCGGTCTGGAGGCGGGACATGTCGAGGAGGTTGCCGACGAGGTGGTCGAGGCGGTCCGCGCCGTCCTCGATGCCTTCTAGGAGGTCGGCGCGGTCCTCGTCGGACCACTCCACGTCGTCGGAGCGCAGGGAGGACACGGCGGCCTTGATCGCGGCGAGCGGGGTGCGCAGGTCGTGGGAGACGGCGGCGAGCAGCGCGGTACGGATCTTGTTGCCCTCCGCGAGCCTGCGGGCCTCCTCGGCCTCGCCGACGAGGCGCTGCCGGTCGCGGACCACGGCGGCCTGCGCGGCGAAGGCGCCCAGGACCCGGCGGTCCTCGGCGGGCAGGACGCGGCCGGACAGGGCGAGCGCGAGGTGGTCGCCGACGGGCATGTCCACGTCGGCGTCCTCGGGCCGGACGGGCGGGCGGCCCGGTCCGGCGTGGGCGGCGCAGGTCCACGGGGCCCGGTCGTCGGGGCGTTCGAGGAGCGCTACGGACTCCATGGCGAAGGTCTCGCGGACGCCCTGGAGGAGCCCGTCGAGGGTCGTGTCGCCGCGCAGGACGCTCCCGGCGAGGAAGGAGAGGATCTCCGACTCGGCGCGCAGCCGCGACGCCTGGTGGGTGCGGCGGGCGGCGACGTCCACGACGGAGGCGACGGACGCGGCGACCGCGAAGAACACGGCGATGGCGACGATGTTCTCCGGGTCGGCGACGGTCCAGGTGCGGGTGGGCGGGGTGAAGTACCAGTTGAGGAGGAGGGAGCCCACGGTGGCGGAGGCGAGGGCGGGGAACAGGCCTCCGAGGAGGGCCGCCGCGACGGTGAGCGTCAGGAACAGCAGCATGTCGTTGGCGAGGCCCGTACCGGCGCCGAGGCCGACGCCCAGGCCGGCGTCCGCTTCGAGGCCGGAAATCGCCCAGGTGAGGACGCACGGGCCGATGACGCCGACGCCCCAGCCCCAGGCGCTGCGGGTGCGGCTGAGGCGGGCCCGGCGGGCGGCGGGCAGTCCGCGGCCGCGCCCGGCGGCGTCGTGGGTGACGATGTGGACATCGAGGTCGGGTCCGGAGTCGCGGGCGACGGACGCGCTGACGCCGGGCCCGAACACGTACTGCCAGCTCTTGCGGCGGCTGGCGCCGAGGACTATCTGCGTGGCGTTGTGGGCGCGGGCGAACTCCAGGAGCGCGGCGGGTATGTCGTCGCCGATGACGTGGTGGAAGCTGCCGCCGAGGTCCTCGACGAGGGTCCGCTGGAGGGCGAGCTCCTTGGGGGACGCGGCGGTCAGTCCGTCGCCGCGGGCCACGTACACGGCGAGGACCTCGCCGCCGGCGCCCTTCTCCGCGAGGCGGGCGGCGCGGCGGATGAGGGTGCGGCCCTCGCAGCCGCCGGTCAGGCCGACGACGATGCGTTCGCGGGAGCCCCAGATCGCCGAGACGCTGTGGTCCTTGCGGTACTGCTGGAGGTACTCGTCCACCCGGTCGGCGGTCCACAGCAGGGCCAGCTCGCGCAGGGCGGTGAGGTTGCCGGGGCGGAAGTAGTCGGCGAGGGCGGCGTCGACCTTGTCGGGGGCGTAGATGTTGCCGTGGGCCATGCGGCGGCGCAGCGCCTCGGGCGACATGTCCACGAGCTCGATCTGGTCGGCGCGGCGGACGATCTCGTCCGGGACGGTCTCCTCCTGCCGTACGCCCGTGATGGCCTCCACGACGTCGCCGAGGGACTCCAGGTGCTGGATGTTGACGGTGGAGACCACGTCGATCCCGGCGGCGAGCAGGTCCTGGACGTCCTGCCAGCGCTTGGTGTTGCGGGAGCCGGGGGCGTTGGTGTGGGCCAGCTCGTCGACTAGGGCGACGGCGGGGCGCCGGGCCAGGACGGCGTCCACGTCCATCTCGGCGAAAGCCGCGCCCCGGTGCTCGACGCTCCGGCCGGGGACCTGCTCGAGACCGGCGAGCAGTGCCTCGGTGCGGGACCGGGAGTGGTGCTCGACATGGGCGACGACGCAGTCCGTACCGCGCTCGACGCGGCGGTGGGCCTCGGACAGCATCGCGTACGTCTTGCCGACGCCCGGCGCAGCGCCGAGGTAGATCCGTAGCTTGCCGCGTCCCATCCTCATCCTCTTCCGGACGAACTCTCTTCCGGACTCCGCGCTCCGCGCAGGGTAGACCTTACGGCCGGGGATGGTGCGAAACCGGACGGGGGCGGTGGTTCCGGGAGGTCTTGACAGGATTCTGACACCTGTCGCCCGGCGACCCGCCCCCTCACGGCGCGGTCAGCGGATCTCGGTGATCTCCGGGCCGCGCTGGAGCTGCCCCATGTCGCCGGAGAAGCGGGAGCCGGCGGGCTCACCGTCGGTCTGGACGCCCTCGGGGACCATCTGCGCGTCGTTGGGCAGCTTCAGGACGATCGGGTCGCGCGGGGCCATCGGCCCGTCACCGCGTACGACGACCGTGTCGCGGAAGATCTGCTCCAGCAGTCCGGCCGCCTCGGGCTGCACGGCGCCCTGCCCGGAGATGACACCGCGCAGGAACCAGCGGGGGCCGTCCACGCCGACGAACCGCACCAGTTGGACGCCGCCCGTGCCGTCCGGCAGCTGCACCGGCACCTGGGCGCGCAGCTCCCAGCCGAGGGGGCCCTCGACCTCGTCGATGACGCCGCCCTGCTGGGTGATGCCGGAGGCGATCTCCTCGCGGACCTCGCCCCAGATGCCCTCCTTCTTGGGGGCGGCGAAGGCCTGGAGCTGGATCGCGCTGTCGCGCAGGACTACCGTCGCGGCGACGATGGCGTCACCCGCGACCTCGACCCGCAGCTCCATGCCCTCGACGCCGGGGACGAAGAGGCCGCCCAGGTCCACACGGCCCTCCTCGGGCCGGGAGACCTCGGAGATGTCCCACGGCCCGTCCGGCCGGGGCGCGGGCGGAAGGTTCACCCGGCGCGGGCCGTCCTCTCCCGCCGCCTCGTCGGTCTCGACCTCGTCGACGACCTGCTCGGCCTCGCCCGCCGCGTTCTCGGCGGCACTGACCTTCTTGCGACGTCCGAACACGTCACTGTCCTTCCCGGTCGGTTACGACCGCTGCGTATGGATTCCCACCCGTCCAGCCGCCCACGGCGGCATGCCCGCCCGTGGACCCGAAGCCCCCCTCGCCCCGTGCCGAGCCGGGAAGCTCCGCCACCTCGTGGAAGCGGACCTTCTCGACCTGCTGAACGACCAGTTGGGCGATCCGGTCGAACCGTTCGAACCGGACGCTCTCGCGCGGGTCCAGATTGACCACGATCACCTTGATCTCTCCACGGTACCCGGCATCGACCGTCCCCGGGGCATTCACGAGCCCGACTCCCAGCCGGGCGGCGAGCCCGGAGCGGGGGTGCACGAAGGCGGCGTACCCGTCGGGGAGGGCGATCGACACCCCGGTGGGGAGGACCGCGCGCTCCCCGGGCGCCAGATCGACGGCCTCGGTGGTGACGAGGTCGGCGCCGGCGTCGCCGGGGTGGCCGTACGACGGGAGGGGGACCTCCGGGTCGAGGCGGCGGATCAGTACGTCGACGGGGGTACGCATCAGGGGTTCACCTCGAAGGCGCGGGCGCGCCGGACCTGGTCGGGGTCGGCCATGGCCGCCTGGATCTCCTCCGGGCGGCCGTTGTCGATGAAGTGATCGACCTTGACCTCGACGAAGAGGGCGTCGGCGCGGACGGCGACGGGGCCCTCGGGTCCGCCGATCCGGCCGGTGGCCGTGGAGTAGATCTTGCGGCCGTGGACGGCGGTGACCTCGGCCTGGAGGTGGAGGACGGTGCCGACGGGCACGGGCAGCCTGAAGTCGGTCTCCAGGCGGCCGGTCACGGCGATCACCCGCAGCATCCAGCCGAGGGCGCCCAGCGTCTCGTCGAGCGCGGTGGCGAGGACGCCGCCGTGGGCGAGGCCCGGGGCGCCCTGGTGGTCGGTGGTGACGGTGAACTCGGCGGTGACGGACACGCCCTCGCCGGCCCTGGCCTCCAGGTGCAGTCCGTGGGGCTGGCCGCCGCCGCAGCCGAAGCAGTACGCGTAGTGGGCCCCGAGCGGCTCGCCGGGGGCGGGCGCGTCGGGGTGGCGTACGGGCGGCCGGGCCTCGGCTGGAGGGGTCAGTGCAGTGCTCACAGGCGCAGACCTTACCCGCGCGGCCGCGCGGCGGTCGCACCGTGCCAAGCTTGGTTGTATGCAGTCTTCCGAGCGCCCTTCGGCTCCGCAGTACGACGAACGTCTCACCGCCCCCGGCCCGTGGTGGCTGATCGCCGCCCTGCTGGGGCTGTCCGGCGGCCTGGTGGCCATGCCGCTGGGCGTGGTGCCCATGCTGGGCGGGTTCATCGCGGCGGGGGCGCTCGCCGCGATCTCGGTCAGCTCGTACGGCTCCGCGCGCGTGCGCGTGGTGGCCGGTTCGCTGGTCGCGGGGGACGCCCGCATCCCGGTGGAGGCGCTGGGCGAGCCTGAGGCCCTGGACGCCGAGGATGCACGGGCCTGGCGCACGTACAAGGCGGACCCCCGGGCGTTCATGCTGCTGCGCGGCTACGTTCCGCGCGCGGTGCGCGTCGAGGTGACCGACCCGGCCGACCCGACGCCTTACGTGTACCTCTCCACCCGTGACCCGGAGGCCCTGGCGGCGGCGATCCGCACGGCCCGCGAGGCGGCGGTCGCCGAGTAGCGCCGGGTCGGCCCGGCGGCGGGCTCCGGTCGTACGGGGGCCTGGCCGTACGGGCCGGAGGCTCTGGCTAGTACGGGCGCGGGTCGGGCACGGGCCCGGGGTGCCGGTGGGCCCGGGTGCGGTACCGGCGAAGCCCGGGCGCGGGCCAGTCCGGGCGGCCCGGGTGCGGGTGCCGGTGGGCCCGGGGCGGGCCCCGGTGCGGTGCCGCGCGGAGCTAGTAGCCGAGCTCCTTGGGGTTCTCCGGCTGCTCCAGCGGGGGCAGGTCGGGGAGGGCGTCCCAGGGGACCTGGCGGGTGCGCAGGTCGCCGCGGATCTGCTCGGCGAGCTTTTTCGTGTCGCGGCGGTTCATCACGGCGCCGACGGTGGCGCCGACCATGAACGGCAGCAGGTTCGGCAGGTTCCGCACGGTGCGCTTCATGATCTGCTGGCGCAGTTCGCGCTTCACGCGGCCGCCGAGCGCCGCGTTGACGGTGGTGGGTTTGGTGAGGTCGATGCCGCGCTCCTCCGTCCAGGCCGTCAGGTAGGCCATGGAGCGCTCCTTGAGGTTGCCGGGCGGCCGCTGGCCGTAGACCTCGTGGAGCTCGGCGACGAGCTTGAGCTCGATGGCGGCGACGCCGGTGATCTCCGCCGCCAGCTCCGCGGGCATCGCCGGGGGCACGGGCAGCATCGCGGCGGCGCCCACTCCGGCGCCGACCGTCGCCGACGCCTTCGCGGCGCCCGCGATGAGCTTGTCGGCGAGCTGCTCGGGGCCGAGGTCCGGGAACTGCCTGCGCAGCGTCGCCAGGTCCCGCACGGGCACGCGCGGGGCGGTGTCGATGATCCGGTCGGCCAGGTACGCCAGGCCGGCCCTGGCTCCCGCGCTGCTCTTGAGCACGCCCCGCTTGACGAGGTCCACGCCGCGCGAACCGGCCGCGGCCAGGGAGCGGCGTGGCCTCGCGTCGCCGGTGGGTTCGAGCGAGGCCGAACGGCCTCGCTCGTCGTCACGCGCGTCGGGGGAGGGCAGGTGGGCGGAGGGCTCGGCCGACGGCTTGTGGGCGCCGTCCGCCGGTCCCGGGCCGCCCTCGGCGGTCTCCTGCTTCCCGGGGAAGCGGAGCCTCTTCCTGAACGGGTTCTCGCCTGCCACGACCGACCTGTCCTCAGTCGCAGTCTCGGCAGATCGGCTGGCCGTTCTTCTCCCGGGCCAGCTGGCTGCGGTGGTGCACCAGGAAGCAGCTCATGCAGGTGAACTCGTCCGCCTGCTTCGGCAGGACGCGGACGGCCAGTTCCTCGTTGGAGAGGTCGGCACCCGGAAGCTCCAGGCCCTCGGCGGCCTCGAACTCGTCGACGTCGACCGCTGAGGTCGACTTGTCGTTCCGCCGGGCCTTCAGCTCTTCGAGACTGTCCTGGTCGACGTCGTCATCGGTCTTGCGTGGGGTGTCGTAGTCCGTAGCCATGTCACTCTCCCCCTCTGGGTGTTTGCGGTGTCTCCAGCGCACGTAACGCGTGAGAGGCCGGACTTGTGCCCGACCTGAGGCGGAGATTTTGCCTCACATCAAGGTCTGTTACTCAATCGACACCCAACCGGACCCCTCTTGAGTGATCGGGTTTGGGTGGCGAACGGGACCGTACACGGTCGGGATCGTGCGCCTTGCAGGCACCACCCCGTGTACTTCCCGTGATCCAGCCCCCTGGAAACCCGGACTTTTCATGGTTTTCCAGGGCAAAAATCCATTACGGACGGTGAATGTCCGAAGGTCTACACCTGTGATCGATCACACACGGTGCACACTCGGCCCGCCTCCGGAAATTCCGCGTACAGCGAACACCGAAGCGCGCCCGAGCCCGCGCTCAGCGCGGCAGGGTGACGCGCATCACGAGCCCTCCGCCCTCGCGCGGGACGGCCGTGATCCGCCCGCCGTGGGCGCGCGCCACGGACCGGACGATGGACAGCCCGAGCCCGACGCCCCGGTCGCTGCCCGTCCGCTCCTCCCGCAGCCGCCGGAACGGCTCGAAGAGGTTGTCGATCTCGTACGCCGGGACGACCGGGCCCGTGTTGGACACGACCAGCACCGCCTGGGCGCCCTCCATGGCCGTGGTCACCTCCACCCAGCCGTCCTCGGGGACGTTGTAGCGGACGGCGTTCTGCACCAGGTTCAGGGCGATGCGCTCCAGGAGCACGCCGTTGCCCTGGACGACGGCGGGGGCCCGCGCGCCACGGATCTCCACGCCCTTCGCCTCGGCCTCCGCGCGGACCTGGTCGATGGCGCGGGACGCCACCTCGGCGACGTCCACGGGCTTGCGCTCCACGATCTGGTTCTCGCTGCGGGCGAGCAGCAGCAGGCCCTCCACCAGCTGCTCGCTGCGCTCGTTGGTGGCCAGCAGCGCCTTGCCCAGCTCCCGCATCTCGACGGGGGCGGCGGGGTCGGAGAGGTGCACCTCCAGCAGCGTGCGGTTGATCGCCAGCGGGGTGCGCAGCTCGTGCGACGCGTTGGCGACGAACCGCTGCTGGGCGGTGAAGGCCCGCTCCAGCCGGTCCAGCATCTCGTCGAACGTGTCGGCGAGCTCCTTCAGCTCGTCGTCCGGCCCGGCCAGCTTGATCCGGCGGCTCAGGTCCGAGCCCGCGACCTGGCGGGCGGTGCGGGTGATCCGGCCCAGCGGGGACAGGACGCGCCCGGCCATGGCGTACCCGAAGGCGAACGCGATGACGCTGAGGCCCAGCAGGGCGAAGAGCGAGCGCCGCAGCAGGTCGTCCAGGGCGAGGTCGCGCTGGTACTGGAGGCAGGCGGCCATGGAGTCGTTGAACTGGTCGGGCGTCACCCCTTCCGCGGGCAGCCGGCACCAGTCGAAGTTCGGTTCGACCTCGCCCTTCAGCAGACGGAACGGCAGGTCGTCGGTGCTGATGTACAGGGCCTGGCGGGTGAGGAGATAGATGATCGAAAGCAGCAGGACCCCGGCGATCAGGAACATCCCGCCGTACAGCAGCGTCAGCCGTATCCGGATCGTCGGCCGCAGCAGGGGGCGGGCCGGGACCTGGGGGTCCCAGGTCGGTTTGGGGGGCGCCGGGGGCGGCGCGGGTGTACCGGCCACGGTCAGATCCGGTAGCCGGAGCCGGGCACGGTGATGATGACCGGCGGCTCGCCGAGCTTGCGGCGGAGGGTCATGACCGTGACGCGGACGACGTTGGTGAACGGGTCGGTGTTCTCGTCCCAGGCCTTCTCCAGCAGCTGCTCGGCGGAGACGACGGCGCCCTCGCTGCGCATCAGCACCTCCAGTACGGCGAACTCCTTCGGGGCCAGCTGGATCTCCCGGCCGTCGCGGAAGACCTCGCGGCGGTTGGGGTCGAGCTTGATCCCGGCCCGCTCCAGGACCGGCGGGAGCGGCACGGTCGTCCGGCGGCCCAGCGCGCGGACGCGGGCGGTCAGCTCGCTGAACGCGAACGGCTTGGGCAGGTAGTCGTCTGCGCCCAGCTCCAGGCCCTCGACGCGGTCGCTGACATCGCCGGACGCGGTGAGCATCAGGACACGGGTCGCCATGCCCAGCTCGACGATCCTGCGGCAGACGTCGTCCCCGTGGACGAGGGGCAGGTCGCGGTCCAGGACGACGACGTCGTAGTCGTTGACGCCGACCCGCTCCAGAGCGGCGGCCCCGTCGTACACGACGTCTACCGCCATGGCCTCCCGGCGCAATCCGGTGGCCACCGCATCGGCGAGCAGTTGCTCGTCCTCGACGACGAGTACGCGCACGGCGCTGTTCCTTCCTCCGAGCCCGCATTCGGGCAGATCTTGGACAGCGGCGGGTGTGCCGGTGTCCTGGCCATCCTGCCCCTTACGCGCGTAAACCGGCTGTAAGGCGGCCCGCCGACGGCCCCTGGGGACGGAGTGGGACCGGACACGATCACGACACTCCCGGGCTTTTGAGGTTTCCCTGAGGTTGGCGTTGGGGAGGACGACTGCACACCCGAGATCACGCCCTGTATGTGGCACGCCACGAGCCGCTCTGTCCCCCAGAGGCGCTGTGCGTGATCCGGACCCCACCCTCGGCACACCCCCGTGCCACCGACCCATGACGAGGGGGCGCATCATGGACGCTTTCACCGCAGGACTGCTGCAGCGCATAAGGACAACGGAAACCGACCTGACGCGGGCGCGGGAGACCGGAGACGACTTCCTGGCCGACGTCGAGCAGGCGGAGCTGGACGACCTCCGCCGCCTGGCGGCGGAGCACGGCGTGGAGCTCTCCACGGTCTGACGGCCCGCCGACCCGACCGCGAAGGCCCCGGTGTCCCCCATGGGACCCGGGGCCTTCGCGCGCGCACGCCGCCGGGCGAGAGGGCTGCAAGGGGCCGTACGACCCCGGTAGCGGCCTGTACGGCCCTGTCGGCGGCCCCGTCAGTCGTGCCAGGCGCCGAAGTCCTCCAGGAGTGTCTGGAGCGGCTCGAAGACGCCCGGCACGGCCGCCACCGTCAGGTCGTCCGTCGCGGGCCCGCCGGGGCGGCCACCGGTCAGGGCGCCCGCCTCGCGCGCGATGAGCGTCCCGGCGGCCCGGTCCCAGGGCCGCAGCCCCCGCTCGTAGTAGCCGTCCAGCCGGCCCGCGGCCACGTCGGCGAGGTCCACGGCGGCCGAGCCGCTCCGGCGGATGTCCCGCACGAGCGGCAGCAGACGGTGGGCCACCTCCGCCTGGTGGGCCCGGACGGTCGTGACGTAGTTGAACCCGGTCGCGACGAGGGCCTGGTCCAGGGGCGGGGCCGGGCGGCAGCGCAGCGGCCGCTCCCCCAGACGGGCGCCCCGGCCCCTTACGGCGTGGAAGGTCTCGCCGCGCAGGGGGACCTCCACGACGCCGACCAGCGCCTCGCCGTCCCGTTCGGCGGCGATGGACACGGCCCAGGTCGGCAGGCCGTACAGGTAGTTCACCGTGCCGTCCAGCGGATCGACGACCCAGCGGATGCCGCTGGTGCCCTCCGTGGCACCGCCCTCCTCGCCGAGCAGGCCGTCGTGCGGCCGGTGCTCCGCCAGGTGGTCCGTGATCAGCTTCTCGGCGGCGATGTCCATCTCGGTGACCACGTCGATGGGGCTCGACTTGGTCGCGGCGACGCCCAGGTCCGCCGGACGCCCGTCCCGCAGCAGGGCCCCGGCGCGGCGGGCCGCCTCCAGGGCCACGGCCAGGAGCTCGTCCAGCAGCGGGTCGTCGGCCGGGTCGGGCGGGAGCTGCTCGGTCACGGGGCCTCCTCAGGCGTACGGGCTGTCGGCGCCGGCCGCGGCGGGCCGCTCCGCGCGGGCGGGGCAGCAGCCGACGGGGCACAGGTCGTGGGAGGGGCCGAGCGCGCCCAGGGCGCACCGCTCGGCCGTCGCGCCGCGCTCGGTGGCGGCCCGCTCCAGGAGCAGTTCGCGGATGGCCGCGGCGAAGCGCGGGTCGGCGCCGACAGTGGCCGAACGGCGCACGGGCAGGCCCAGCTCGGCGGCCTTCGCGGTGGCCTCCGTGTCGAGGTCGTACAGGACCTCCATGTGGTCGGAGACGAAGCCGATGGGCACCATGACGGCGGCCGGGGCGCCCTCCTTGTGCAGCTCCTCCAGGTGGTCGCAGATGTCCGGCTCCAGCCACGGGATGTGCGGGGCGCCGCTGCGGGACTGGTACACGAGCCGCCACGGGTGGTCGACGCCGGTGCGCTCCCGTACGGCACCGGCGATGAGGCGGGCCACGTCGAGGTGCTGCCGGACGTACGCGCCGCCGTCGCCGTGGTCCTCGACGGGGCCGGAGGTGTCGGCGGCGGAGTCGGGGATGGAGTGGGTGGTGAAGGCGAGGTGGGCGCCGGAGCGGACGTCCTCGTCCAGCTCGGCGAGCGAGCGGAGGACGCCCTCGATCATGGGCTCGACGAAGCCGGGGTGGTTGAAGTAGTGCCGCAGCTTGTCCACCTTCGGCAGCGGCAGGCCCTCCGCCTCCAGCGTCGCGAGCGCGTCCGCGAGGTTCTCCCGGTACTGCCGGCAGCCGGAGTAGGAGGCGTAGGCGCTGGTGGCGAGGACGGCGATGCGGCTCCGGCCGTCGCGGACCATCTCGCGCAGGGTGTCCGTCAGGTAGGGCGTCCAGTTGCGATTGCCCCAGTAGACCGGCAGGTCGAGGCCGGCGGCCGCGAAGTCCTCCCGCAGGGCGGCGAGGAGCGCCCGGCACTGGGCGTTGATCGGGCTGACGCCGCCGAACCGGAAGTAGTGCTGCCCGACCTCCTTGAGGCGCTCCTTGGGGATGCCCCGGCCGCGCGTCACGTTCTCCAGGAACGGGACGACGTCGTCGGGTCCCTCCGGGCCGCCGAAGGAGAGCAGCAGCAGCGCGTCGTACGGGGCTGGGTCGAGCTGGTCGGACACAGGCTGATCGGACATGGCTCCGATCCTGCCACCCGGCACCGACAGCGGGAAAACCGGTGGTGCGGGCTCCCCCGTTCGGCCGTAACCTGTGAAGGCTGTCCATACGCCTTACCTCGCCGGCCCTCCCCGCCGGCCGCGCCACACCCCGCTCCGGAGCTCCCCTTGCCCAGTCCCTATCGTGCGATCTTCGCCGTCCCCGGCACCCGGGGGTTCTCCGCCGCCGGCCTCATCGGGCGGATGCCTCTGGCCATGATGGGCGTGGGCGTCCTGACGATGATCACCGAGCTGTCGGGCCGGTACGCGCTCGCGGGTCTGCTGACGGGCATGCTGGCGCTGTCGGCGGCGGTGCTGGGGCCGCAGGTGTCCCGGCTGGTCGACCGGTACGGGCAGCGGCGCGTGCTGCGGCCGGCGACGCTCGTCTCGGTGGTGTCGGCGGGCGCGCTGGTGGTGTGCGCGCAGTGGGGGCTGCCGGACTGGACGCTGTTCGTGTGCACGCTGGGCGCCGGGTGCGTGCCGAGCATCGGGGCGATGACCCGCGCGCGGTGGGCGGAGATATTCCGGGGCCGCCCGCAGGACCTGCACACGGCGTACTCGCTCGAGTCCATCGTCGACGAGCTGTGCTTCATCCTGGGGCCGCCCCTGTCGATCGGCCTGTCCACGGCCTGGTTCCCGGCGGCGGGTCCGGTGCTGGCCGGGGGGTTCCTGCTGGCGGGTGTGTGGTGGCTGACCGCGCAGCGGGCGACGGAGCCCGCGCCGCACCCGGTGGAGAAGCACGCGGCGGCCCGGACGAGCGCGCTGCGCTCCCCCGGGCTCCAGGTGCTGGTGGTGGCGTTCGTCGCGACGGGCGCGATCTTCGGCGCGGTGGACGTGGTGACGGTGGCGTTCGCCGAGGAGCAGGGCCACAAGGCGGCGTCGAGCCTGGTGCTCGCGGTGTACGCCGGCGGTTCGTGCCTGGCGGGCGCGGTGTTCGGGATGCTGCGGCTGAAGGGCGCCCCCGCCCGGCGCTGGGTCGTGGGCGTGCTCGCGATGGCGCTGAGTATGATCCCCCTCCAACTGGCCGGGAACCTGTCGTTGCTGGCCGTGGCGCTCTTTGTCGCGGGCCTCGCCATCGCGCCGACGATGGTGACGACGATGGCCCTGGTGGAGGCGCACGTACCGCGCGGCAAGCTCACCGAGGGCATGACCTGGACCGGAACCGGGCTGGCGGTGGGTGTGGCGCTCGGCACGTCGGTCTCGGGCTGGGTGGTCGCCGAGCACGGGGCGGACGTGGGGTACGTGGTGCCCGGCGTGGCGGGGGTGCTGGCGGCCGTGGTGGCGTTCCTGGGGTACCGCCGGCTGAACAGGCCGGTGCCGACGCGGGAGGGGCAGCGTGCGCAGCAGGACCCTGAGCAGTCTGAACGGATCGACCGGCCTGAGCCGTCTGAGCGGTCTTAGCGGGCTCACCCGCAGGGGCGGGGCGAGCGGCACCTGGCGCAACTGGGCGGGGAACGTCTCCGTCCGGCCCGCGCGGGAGGTGATGCCCGCGTCCGTGGAGGAGCTGGCGGACGCCGTCCTGACGGCCGCCCAGGACGGCCTGCGGGTGAAGACGGTGGGGACGGGTCACTCGTTCACGTCGATCGCCTCGACGGACGGGCTGCTGATCCGCCCCGACCTGCTGACCGGCATCCGGCGGATCGACCGCACGGCGATGACGGTGACCGTGGAGTCGGGGACGCCGCTGAAGCGGCTGAACGCGGCGCTGGCCCGCGAGGGCCTGTCGCTGACCAACATGGGCGACATCATGGAGCAGACCGTCGCGGGGGCGATCAGCACCGGGACGCACGGGACGGGCCGCGACTCCGGTTCGGTCGCCGCGCAGGTCCGGCAGCTGGAGCTGGTGTCGGCGGACGGGCGGGTGCTGACCTGCTCGGAGAAGGAGAACCCGGAGGTCTTCGCGGCGGCCCGGATCGGTCTGGGCGCGCTGGGCGTCGTCTCGGCGGTGACGTTCGCGGTGGAGCCGATGTTCCTGCTCACCGCGCGGGAGGAGCCGATGGGCTTCGACCGGGTGACGGCCGAGTTCGAGCAGCTGCACGCGGAGAACGAGCACTTCGAGTTCTACTGGTTCCCCCACACGGACAACTGCAGCACCAAGCGCAACAACCGCAGCCATGGCCCCGTGGACCCGCCGGGCGCGGTGAGCGGCTGGTTCGAGGACGAGTTCCTGTCCAACGGGGTGTTCCAGGTGGCGAACTCGTTCGGGCGGGCGCTGCCGGCCGCCGTCCCGGCGATCGCGCGGATCTCCAGCAGGGCGCTGTCGGCGCGGACTTACACCGACATCCCGTACAAGGTCTTCACCAGTCCGCGGCGGGTGCGGTTCATGGAGATGGAGTACGCCGTGCCCCGGGAGGCGGCGGTGGCCGCGCTGCGGGAGCTGCGGGCGATGCTGGAGAGGTCACCGCTGCGGGTGAGTTTCCCGGTGGAGGTGCGGACGGCTCCGGCGGACGACATCACGCTGTCCACGGCGTCGGGCCGGGACACCGCGTACATCGCGGTCCACATGTACCGGGGCACCCCCTATCGGGCGTACTTCACGGCGGCCGAGCGCATCATGACGGCGCACGGGGGGCGGCCGCACTGGGGCAAGGTCCACACGCGCGACGCCGCGTACCTGGCGGAGGCGTACCCCCGTTTCGGGGAGTTCACGGCGCTGCGCGACCGGCTCGATCCCGACCGTCTCTTCGCCAACCCCTATCTGCGGCGGGTGCTGGGTGACTGACGGCTCGTCCGGTCCGATCCACGAAAGGGGAAGCGGTTCGCTCCTTTTGGTCTGATTTTCCCCGCCGTGAACCCGGTGACGGGCCATGGCGGGGCGTCAACTACCGGACACCGCGAGAACTTCGACGGCGCGCCGGTGCACCGACATGGCCCGAATGGAGTACTGTGGCGAACCCTGGGCATCGGTCCCTTACGGGTGTCCGGGATCAACGGGAGGGGCCGGAAATGGCACTCGATCCGGCGGCGCCGCCATACCGCACGGGGACCTGCGACGCAGTGTGACCGACCAGTCACGCCGAGTCGTGGAATAGGTTACCGTGCCATGACGGCGTTCCAGGGCCCATGCCCGACACGCCGGTCAACTCGGCAAGGTTGTGGCAGGCTGCACCCGGGCAGGCCACACTCGACTAGCGGAAGCAGCGACGCACGTGACGTCGGCAGGCACCACCCGGGAGGTCCCCATGCCCGAACTGCGTGTCGTGGCCGTCTCCAACGACGGCACACGACTGGTGCTGAAGGCTGCGGACAACACGGAGTACACGCTTCCGATCGACGAGCGGCTGCGTGCCGCCGTCCGCAACGACCGGCCCCGCCTCGGCCAGATCGAGATCGAGGTGGAGAGCCACCTGCGGCCCCGGGACATCCAGGCGCGGATACGGGCCGGTGCCTCCGCGGAGGAGGTCGCCCAGCTCGCGGGCATCCCCGTCGAGCGGGTACGCCGCTTCGAGGGCCCCGTGCTGGCCGAGCGTGCCTTCATGGCGGAGCGGGCCCGCAAGACGCCCGTGCGCCGGCCCGGTGAGAACGCCGGTCCGCAGCTCGGCGAGGCGGTCCAGGAGCGGCTGCTGCTGCGCGGCGCCGAGAAGGACACCGTGGCGTGGGACTCGTGGCGCCGCGACGACGGCACGTGGGAGGTGCTGCTCGTCTACCGGGTCGCCGGTGAGGTGCACACGGCGAGCTGGACGTACGACCCGCCGCGGCGGCTCGTGCAGGCCGTGGACGCGGAGGCGCGGGCGCTGATCGGCGAGACCGACGACGCCGTCGCCGTCCCGGAGCCGAGCTTCCCGTTCGTCCCGCGCATCGCCCGGCTGCCGCGCGAGCGCGCCGCCGATCGCGCCGCGCCGCCCCCGCCGAGCGCCGAGCCCGCGGAGGAGTCAGAGCGGGACTCGCTGACCAGCCTCCTGGAGGCGGTGCCCAGCTTCCGCGGCGACATGGTCGTCCCCGACCGCGCGACCGGCACGGACGGGGCCCCGTCGGCCGCCGAGCCGGACAGCGAGCCGGACGCCGAGGAGCCCCCGGCCCCCGCCGCTTCGGCGGGCGCGGGATCGGCGTACGCCGACGTCCTGATGCCCCGCGCCGTGACCGGCCACCGGGACCGGCTGATCGGCACGACGGACCGCCAGGCGGAGGCCGACGGCGTCCGCCCGGGCCGCCGCGCGGCGGTCCCGAGCTGGGACGAGATCGTCTTCGGCACGCGGCGCAAGAAGCAGGAGTGACGGGCCACTGCCCGTAGGGGCCGCGCCGCTGGCCAATGTGGGTGCGGCGCGGGTCGCGCGCTCGGGACCGTACGGCCGTAGGCCGCGCGTCCGGGCCCGTCCGGCCAGGGTTGTGACACCGGGCCGCCCAGCCGGGCCCGTAGGCCCGCGGACGGCCCGGCCGAGGGCGCGTGGACAGGCCGTGCAACGGGGGTCCACCGTGCCTGGCCCGCACAGCCGGGCCGTCCGCCGGAAGGCCGCTCAGCCGGGGCCGTGTGCCGGGGCTCCCCGTTCGTGGCTGCCGCCGGGGTCCGGGGTGTACTGGCTGGGGGCTCGCAGCCGTACACGTGGAACGTGCCCCGCCCGGGCGGCGGGCCGGTCCTCGCTGCCGCGCCCGTGGGGCTGATCGGCCGCCGTGGGGCTGGGCACCCGTCCCCGCCCGGGTGCCTCGGCTTCGGGGTCCACGGGCGCCCTCGGCCGTGGAACCCGGTTCCGCCCTGGCCGGGTCAGCCCCGCTCGGGGCCCGTGGCGACCGGGCGCGACGGGTCGCGGGTCCAGTCCGACCAGGAGCCCGCGTACAGCGCGGCCCGTACGCCCGCCGTCTCAAGCGCCAGCACCTCGTGCGCCCCCGACACGCCCGAACCGCAGTAGACGCCCACCTCGGGCGCGTCCAGGGCGCCCAGCTCCTTGAACCGCGCCGCCAGCGCCTCGACCGGCAGGAACCGGCCGTCCCGCGCGACGTTCTCCGCCGTCGGGGCCGACACGGCGCCCGGGATGTGCCCGCCCACCGGGTCGATCGGCTCCACCTCGCCCCGGTACCGCTCCCCCGCCCGCGCGTCCAGCAGCAGCCCGGTACGGGCCAGCGCCGCCGCGCCGTCCGCGTCCAGCAGCGGCAGCCCGCCCGGTACGGGGACGAAGTCGCCCGGCACCGTCTCGGGCACCGCCGTGGACAGCTCGCCCCGCCACGCGGCCAGCCCGCCGTCCAGGACCCGCACATCAGGGTGCCCGGCCCAGCGCAGCAGCCACCAGGCGCGTGCCGCCGCCCAGCCCAGGCCGCCGTCGTACGTCACGACCCGCGACCCGGACGACACCCCGGCCGCGCGCATCGCCGCGCCGAACACACCCAGGTCCGGCAGCGGGTGGCGGCCGCCCTCACCGGGCGGCGCGGCCAGCTCCGTGTCGAGGTCCACGTACACGGCGCCGGGGATGTGCCCCGCCTCGTACGCGGGACGGCCGGGCGGGCCGCCCAGCTCCCAGCGGACGTCCAGCAGCACGAGGCCGGTCCCGTCGGGCGCCGGGGACGCGAGCTCGGCCGCGAGGTCCGCGGCGGACACCAGGGGGTGCGAGTCGGTGCTTGCGTTGCGGTTCATACGTGCCATCCTCGCGCAGACACGGCCCCCGCCGGGAGGACTGACGGCGAAAAGCGGGGATGGGACTCGGAATTTTCGGGCATCCTCCTGCGGGATCGCGCCGATCCACGGCGCGGCCAGGGCACACCGCGGGGATCGCGGTGCCAGCATCTGACGAGGCGTGAAGCCGCTGCGCCGACGTGGTCCGCGCGCGGTCCCCCGCACGGCCACGACGATGGTCCGAGGAGAATGTGACGATGACCGAGGCGACTCGGCGCGAGCCGGGTACACCCTGCTGGGTGAGCTTGATGGTGCACGGCCTTGACGCGACACGGGAGTTCTACGGGGAGCTGTTCGGCTGGGAGTTCGCGCCCGGCCCGCCACGGCTCGGCCCGTACGCGCGGGCGCTGCTCGACGGCCGGGACGTCGCGGGCATCGGCGTGCTGCCCGCCGGGAGCGGCCTGCCGGGCGCGTGGACGCCGTACCTGGCCTCCGACGACGCCAACGGCATGGCCGAGGCGGTCCGCTGCGCCGGTGGGACGGTGGCCGTGGGGCCGCTGGACGCGGGTGACACGGGGCGGCTCGTGATCTGCGCCGACCCGTCGGGCGCGGTGTTCGGGGTGTGGCAGGCGGCCGGGTTCGCCGGGACGGCGGTGGCGGGCGGGCCGGGGACGCCCGTCTGGAACGAGCTGCTGACGCACGAGTCCGAGGCGGTCGTGAAGTTCTACCGGACGGTCTTCGGCTACGAGCCCGAGCTCTACCGGACGGTCTTCGGCTACGAGCCCGAGCCGCGCGCGGCCGGCGACGAGGACCGGGTGACGCTGCTCGTGGCGGGGCGGCCGGTCGCCTCGGTGCGCGGGGTCGGCAGGGCGCTGCCGCGCGACCGGGGCGCGCACTGGACGACCTGGTTCGAGGTGGCCGACCCGGACGCCGCCGCGCGGCGGGCCGAGGAGCTGGGCGGCCGTGTGGTGGACGCGCCGCGGGACGGCGCCGAGGGGCGTCGGGCGACGGTGGCGGACCCGGAGGGCGCCGTCTTCACCCTCGTACGGCCGAAGGGGCGCTGAGGGGCGGGTCCACGGGCTCCGGCTCGCGCCGGGCTGTTCCGGCGTACGCCCGCGTCAGGAGCGGGCGGGTCGGTCAGGGCGGGCGGCTCGAAGCGCGCCCCGCTTCAGGAGCGGGTGCTGACCGGCGGTTCGACGGGCAGGACGTCCGGGGAGAGGGCGGCCGCGCGGGCGGTGGCGGCCGTCATCCTCCGCCGGTGGTGGCGCCTGCACAGCACCTCGTACCCGACCTCGTTCCCGGCGTTGACGTCCCCGACGACGACCTGGGCGCCCTCGACGACCATCACGCCGCCGACCGTGCGCGCGTTGTGCGTGGCCCGGGCGCCGCACCAGCACAGCGCCTCCACCTGGAGGACCTCCACCCGGTCGGCCAGCTCCACCAGCCGCTGCGAGCCGGGGAACAGCTTGGAGCGGAAGTCCGTGGTGATGCCGAACGCGAACACGTCCAGCTCCAGGTCGTCCACGACCCGCGCGAGCTGGTCTATCTGCTCGGGCGCGAGGAACTGCGCCTCGTCCGCGATCACGTAGTCGCAGCGGCCGCCGCGCGACAGGTGGTCGACCAGGTACGCGTAGAAGTCGAACTCCTCGGCAGCCTCGACGGCCTCCGTCACCAGCCCGAGGCGGGAGGAGAGCTTGCCCGCGCCGGCCCGGTCGTTGCGGGTGAAGATCATGCCCTGGAGGCCGCGCGCGGAACGGTTGTGCTCGATCTGCAGAGCGAGGGTGCTCTTTCCGCAGTCCATCGTTCCGGAGAAGAACACGAGCTCGGGCATGGGAAAGTGACGACCTTTCGGGTCTGCAGTCAGCGTCAGCGGGCATCGACGGGCGGCGGCGGTACGGGAGGGGCCAGGGCTACGTGCGGACTTCCAGCAGCGGGACGAGCTGTTCGGCCGGGGTCATCGAGCCGTGCATCCCCGCCATCGCCGACTCGTGCGGCTCCGCGAGGGACGCCGTCAGCGCCACGTCGTCGTGCGCGGCGGCGACCACGTCACCGATCCGGCCGAGGACCCGCTCGTCGATGTGCGGCCCGAACCAGCCCGCGTCGATCGCCTCCTCGCGCCCCGCGACCCAGAAGCGGTCACCGAGAACTTCGCGCCAGACGGCCAGCACATCGGCCTCGGCGCCCGGTACGGCGTACACGTGGCGGGCCCGGCCCTCGCCGCCCAGCAGGGCGACCCCGGCGCGCAGCTCCCAGTCCTCGTCGAAGTCGATGCGGGACTCCTCGTCGAACGGGATGTCCACCATGCCGTGGTCGGCCGTGACGTACAGCGCGGAGCGGGCGGGGAGCTGCTCGGCGAGGCGCTGCACGAGCTGGTCGGCGTGCATCAGCTGGCCGCGCCACGCGTCGGAGTCCACGCCGAAGCGGTGGCCCGCGCCGTCCACCTCGCTGTAGTACGTGTAGACGAGCGCGCGGTCGGCGCCCGCGAGCTGCCGCGCCGCGAAGTCCATGCGCTCCTCGCCGGACAGCCGCCCGTGGAACGTGCCGCCGCTGAGCGCGACCTTGGTGAGCGGGGTGTCCTGGAACGCCGGGGACGACACCTGCGACGTACGCACACCGGCCGCGTCGGCCAGCTGGAAGACCGTCGGGTACGGCTGCCAGACGCGCGGCGGGGTCCAGGGGCGCCACCGCAGCTGGTTCATCAGCTCGCCGGTGTCCGGGTCGCGGACCGTGTACCCGGCCAGGCCGTGGGAGCCGGGCGGCAGGCCCGTGCCGACGGAGGCGAGGGAGGTCGCGGTGGTGGCGGGGAAACCGGAGGTGAGGGGGCGGCCCGTGCCGCCGCGCGAGGAGTCGAGGAGCGAGGCGAGGAACGGGGCCTCGGCGGGGTGCGCCTTGACCTGCTCCCAGCCGAGCCCGTCGATGAGGAAGACGCACACCCGGTCGGCCGGGGTCAGCTCGGCGATGCGGGGCTCGAAGCCGGGTACGCCGAGACCGGCCGCCAGGGTCGGCAGGAGGTCGGCGAGGGAGCCGTCGCCGTACGCCGGTACGGGCGCCGTGTCGATGGACAGCGGCACCGGCTCGTCGGGCCAGGCGGAGGCCGTGGTCGTCGGCTGGACCATCAGCGGGTGGCCGCGGTGGCCTCGGACAGGGCCTGGGCGAAGTGGAGGGCCTGGCGGACCGTCTCCGGGCCGTCGCCGGCCTCGCTGACGCGCAGGCTCAGGTCGTCGGCGGTGGAGTTGCCCGTGTAGCCGTGGTCGGCGTCGCAGTTCGGGTCGCCGCAGGCGGCGGGCTCCAGATCGATGCGGGAGACGGCGCCCCAGCCGACCGTGAGGACGACCTCGCGCGGCAGCGTGCCGGGCTGGTACGACTCCGGGTTCGCGACGACGCGGCTGACGACGACGGACGAGATCCGGCCGAGCTTCACGGACTCGGTGGACGTCGTGGCGTACGGCGTCGGGGAGGTCGTGTCGGCGTTCTGCTCGTCGGTGTGGCTGACGATGAAGCGCGTGGCCGTGAGGACGAGGACGGTCACATGCCGCCGGACCTCGTTGGCGTCGAACGTGGTCTCCTGGTGCACGAGGTACGACGCGATCGGCTCGCCGCCGACGGCGGCCTCCACCGCCTCGGCCACGAGGGCCGGGTAATAGCCGCTGCGCTCGATCGCCGCGCGCAGCCCCTGGGTCGTCGTACCGGTCTTCGCCATGGACTCCATCCTAATCCGTGGGCGGGGGCTGCTCGGCCGCCTGTGAACGCGGCCCGGCCGTCGGAGGGCGCAGGGGCTGTGACATCCGACTCCTCCAGGCGGCGCGGCACGGGGCCGGTCCTGCCAGGCTGGGCCCGCACGGGCGCGGGTGCGGGGAGCCAGGCCGCGCCCGCACGGCCGCGAGGAAGGGAGAGGGATGAGCTTGACCGATCAGCGGGTGGATCATGACGCGCCATCTGCGCCCCTTCCTGGAGCTGCTGTCGCGCTACACGGGCTACGCCTTCGACGACACCGACTGGGACGCGGTCGAAAGCGGCGTCCGGGACACCGACGACGAGTACCCCGACCGCTGGTACGCCTACCCGCTGGCCGGTAAGGCGGGCACCCTGGAGATCCGCGTCGCCCACGCCGTCGGCAGCGACGTCACGTCGGTGAGCGTCACCGGGGCGCGGTCACCGGAGCCGCGCGTCAGGACCGACACGCTGCTGTCCGCGTACGCCCGCGGCTGACCGGGACGCCTCGCACGGGCGCGTGGCCTCAGTAGCTCGGCAGGCGGCGGGGGCCGAGGTCGTTGCGGGCGGGGGGCGGGGCCAGGCGCACGGTCGCGTCGAGGACGGCCAGGCCGCGGTGGGCGACGACGACCGGCTCCAGCGCGACGGCGACGATCTCCGGGTGGTCGTCGACCAGGCGCGACACGCGCAGCAGCAGCTCCTCCAGGGCGGCCGTGTCCACGGGGGCCGAGCCGCGCCAGCCGAAGAGGAGCGGGGCGGTCCGGATGGAGCGGATCTGTTCGGCGACGTCGCGGTCGGTGGCGGGGACGAGGCGGTGCGCCATGTCGCCGAGCAGCTCGGACGGGGCGCCCGCGAGGCCGAAGGACAGCACGGCGCCGACCGCCGGGTCGATCGCCGCGCGGACGACGGTGTCCACGCCGCGCGGCACCATCGCCTGGACGACCGGCCGCAGCTCGGTGGGACTGCCCAGCGCCTCGGTCAGCTCGTCGCACGCGGTGCGCAGCTGCTGCTCGGTGGCCAGGTCGAGCCGTACGCCGCCGAGGTCGGGGCGGTGGCGCAGGTGCGGGGCGGTGGTCTTCAGGGCGACCGGGTAGCCGAGGCGGGCGGCGGCGCGTACGGCGGTGTCGGGGTCGGTCGCGGGGAGGACGGGGCGTACCGGGATGCCGTAGCGGGCGAGCAGCTCGCGGGCGGCGTCGGGGCTGAGCGTGATGCCGTGCGGTTCGGGGGCCCGGCCCGCCTCTCCCGTGGGGGGCGTGCCGAGGAGCTGGTCGATCTGGGCGGCGGCCCCGGTCTCGTCGATGCCCTCGTGCTCCGGTACGCGGCCGGGGTCGGCGGCCTTGCGGCGCCAGTCGGCGTACCTGACGGCCTCGGCCAGTGCCCGTACGGCCCGCTCGGCGGCCGGGTAGGCGGGGATGTTGCGGGGGGCGGGGGCTTCCGCGGGGCTGTCCGCGAGGTCTTCGGCGCGGGACTTCGCGGGGGGTGCGGGTGCGGCGGTGGGCGGTGGGGGTGCGGACCGGCCGTACGGAGCCGGGTAACCAAACGGGCCCGGCCGGCCGTACGGGGGCACGGGCGGCGGGGCCGTGTCGGGTGCCCCGGCCGGGGCGGCGGGAGCCGTGGGGTCCGCCGGGGCGCGGTGCTCGCGGGCGGGGGCCGTGCTGGTGGCGGCGGCCAGGGCGTCCGCGAGGGCGCCCAGTTCGACGTGGACGACCACGACGGGCTTGGCCGGGGAGGTGGCGCACGCCTCGCGCAGGGCGGCCGCGAGCACCTCGCTCTCGCCGGTCAGCTCCGCCGTGCCCTGCGGGCCGACCCACGGAATCGCGGTGACCACGACGGCGTCGCAGGCGTCGTCCCGCAGGGCCTCGGCGAGGGCGGCGCGGAAGTCGTCGGGGGTCGCGGCGGTGGTCAGGTCGCGGGGCGGCAGCGGGCGCAGGCCCTCGGTGAGGCAGGCGTCGTACGAGAGGAGTCCCAGCGACTCGGAGTTGCCGAGGATGGCGACGCGGGGCCCACGGGGCAGGGCCTGTCCGGCGAGCAGCAGGCCGGCGTCGACCAGCTCGGTGACCGTGTCCACGCGGATGACCCCGGCCTGGCGCAGCAGCGCGGACACCGTCGTGTGCGGGATGCGGGTGGCGGGCACGGCGTGGCCGGGGGGCGCGCTGCCGCTGTGCCGGGCGCCCTTGACGACGACGACCGGTTTGACGGCGGCGGTGCGGCGGGCGAGCCGGGTGAACTTGCGGGGGTTGCCGATGGACTCCAGGTACAGCAGGACGACGTCCGTTTCGGGGTCCTCGTACCAGTACTGGAGGAGGTCGTTGCCCGAGACGTCGGCGCGGTTCCCGGCCGAGACGAACGACGACACCCCGGCGCCGCGCTGGTGCAGCCCGGACAGCAGGGCGATGCCGATGGCGCCGGACTGGGTGAACAGGCCGATTCGCCCGGTGGCGGGGAGCTGCGGGGCGAGGGAGGCGTTGAGGCGGGTGCCGTCCGCGGTGTTGATCACGCCGAAGGCGTTGGGGCCGATGACGCGCATCCCGTACGAGCGGGCCTGCCGCACCAGGGCCCGCTGGCGCTCCCGCCCGGCGGGGCCGCTCTCGGCGTACCCGGCGGACAGGACGACGACGCCGCGCACGCCGTGTTCGCCGCAGTCGGCGACGGCGTCGGGGACGTGTTCGGCGCGTACGGCGATGACGGCGAGGTCCACCGGGCCGCCGTCGATGTCGCCCAGGGTGCGGTGGGCGGGGACGCCGTCCAGGGTGGCCGTTCCCTCGGGGAGGGCGCGGTTCACGGCGTACAGGCGCCCGGTGAAGCCGGAGTCGGCGAGGTTGCGCAGGACGGTGCGGCCGACACCGCCCGGCGCCCGGCCCGCGCCGAGCACGGCGACGGAGCCGGGGGCGAGGAGCCGCTGTACGGAACGGGCCTCGGCGCGCTGTTCGCGGGCGCGCTGGACGGCCAGCGAGCGGTCGGTGGGCTCCAGGTCGAGGTGGAGGCGTACGGCGCCGTCCTCGAAGCTGCGCTTCTGGGTGTACCCGGCGTCCGTGAACACCTTGATCATCTTGGTGTTGGCGGGCAGCACCTCCGCCGCGAACCGCCTGATGCCGCGCTCGCGGGCGACGGCGGCGATGTGCTCCAGCAGGGCGGAGGCGACGCCGCGGCCCTGATGGGCGTCCTGGACGAGGAAGGCGACCTCGGCCTCGTCGGCGGGGGCGGTGGCGGGGCGGCCCAGGGCGTCGATCCGGTCGTAGCGGACCGTCGCGATGAACTCGTCGCCGATCGTCGCGGCCAGACCGACCCGGTCCACGTAGTCGTGGTGGGTGAAATGGCGCACGTCCTTCGCGGAGAGCCGGGGATACGGCGCGAAGAACCTGTAGTACTTCGACTCGTCCGAGACCTGCTCGTAGAAGCTGACCAGGCGCTCGGCGTCGTCCGTGGTGATCGGTCTGATCCGCGCGGTGCCGCCGTCGCGGAGCACCACGTCGGCTTCCCAGTGGTCGGGGTACGCGTGCGCCGAGTGCGCCGACTGGTCGGACGGGTTCAGCATGGGGCAAGGGTACGGCGCCGTTCCGGCACCGCGCCGAACATGAGACACTGGTCTAGACAACCACTAGCACTTGAAGGGCAACACCATGGCTGAGCGCCGCGTCAACGTCGGTTGGGCCGAGGGCCTGCACGCCCGCCCCGCCTCCATCTTCGTCCGTGCCGCCACGGCCTCCGGCGTCCCGGTGACGATCGCCAAGTCCGGTGGCAACCCGGTCAACGCCGCGTCGATGCTCGCGGTGCTCGGCCTGGGCGCGCAGGGTGGCGAGGAGATCGTTCTCGCCTCCGACGCCGAGGGCGCGGACGTGGCGCTGGACCGCCTGGCGAAGCTGGTCGCCGAGGGCCTCGAGGAGCTTCCCGAGACCGTCTGACGGCTGTCGGCACCACCGCGGAGCCGCACCACCCGGGACCGGGGGTGCGGCTCTTCCGCTTCTGGTCCGGGGCCGGCCGCGCCCACGAGGGGGGCGGCGGCGCCACGTCGGCCCGCCTGGGGCTTTCGGCTGACGAGGCGGCCCTCTCCCAGCCGACCGGATGATCTCGGGGTGGATTCCCTCCGGCGAATTCCTTCACCGGGTTTCTGCCCGACGGGCGGTTCTCGCCCGACAGTGAATTCCCGCCCGACGCCATTGCTGCCCGAAGGCGATTCGCGGGCCCCCTTCGACGGCGGGCCGTGTTCAGACAGCGGGAAAGCAGCCGCCTTTTCCGCTGCCTCTTGTATACGGCCCCGATGTTAATCGCGGGCTGCGGCGGTGTTTACGGGATGTTGCGGATTCCTCACGCGGTCCGCGCGGCGCAGCCGGTGCACGCCGCGCCACCGCTCCACGTGCTGGGCGGTGAGCGCCCTGGCCCGCTCGGCGTCGCCCCGGGCGACGGCGTCCACGATGGCGCCGTGCTCCGCCCACACCTCGGCGGGGCGGGCCGGCTCGTCCACCGTGTACATCCAGGCGGTCTTGTGGCGCAGCTGGGTGAGCAGCGAGGTCAGGCCGGGGCTGGCGGACGCCTGGGCGAGCGTCTCGTGGAACCAGTCGCCCAACGACCGCAGATCCTCGCCCTGACGACGGCGGGCCCGCTCCTGGCCCAGGCGTACGAGGCCGCGCAGCACCTTCAGATGGGCGTCGGTCCGCCGCTGGGCGGCGCGGGCGGCGCCCAGCGGCTCCAGCAGCACCCGCATCTCCAGCAGGTCGGCGGCGTCCTGCTCGGTCGGCTCGGCGACGCACGCGCCGACATGGCGGCGGGAGACGACGAAGCCCTCGGACTCCAGGGTGCGCAGCGCCTCGCGGACCGGAACGCGGGAGACCCCGTAGCGGCGGGCGAGCTGCTCCTCGGCGAGGCGGCTGCCGCGCGCCAGCACCCCGGAGACGATGTCCGCCCGGATCGCCGTGCATACCGAGTGCGCGGGAACGCGCATACCGAACCCCCGAATCGCTCCGCCCGCCGTTTTTCCGCGCGGTTTCTCCACGCGGTTTCTCCGCGCGACACCCATCAGCCCGACGCTGTTCGGCGACTCTATGACAATGCGGCGCCTTTTCCGATACCGGGCCGGAATTCATGGTCGATTCTTGGCCGACGCCGGGAGTCGGCGCGCCCGGGTCGCGGAACGCGCGAAGGCCCCGGCTCGGTTCGGGAGCCGGGGCCTTCGCGGAAGCGGGAGGGTCAGACGTTGACGCCGCGCGCCCGGAGGTAGGAGACCGGGTCGATGTCGGAGCCGTACTCGGCGGACGTGCGGGCCTCGAAGTGGAGGTGCGGGCCCGTGGAGTTGCCGGTCGAGCCGGAGACGCCGATCTGCTGGCCCGGCATGACCGTCTGGCCGACCGCGACGCTGACCGAGGCGAGGTGGCCGTACTGCGTGTACGTGCCGTCGTGCATGCGGATCACGACGTTGTTGCCGTACGCGCCGCCCCAGCCGGCCTCGACGACCGTGCCGCGGCCCACGGAGACGACCGTGGAGCCGTACGGGGCGTGGAAGTCGACGCCCGAGTGGCTGCCGGACGACCACAGCACGCCACCCGACTGGTAGCCGGTGGAGACGTACGAGCCGGCGACGGGCAGCTGGAAGGAGTCGAGGCGCTTGCGCTCGGCCTCGCGGGAGGCGCGCTCCTGGGCCTCGCGGGCGGCCTCCAGGCGGGCCTCGGCCTGGCGCTCGGCGGCCATCTCGGCCCGGGCCTGGCGCTCGGCGACCTCGGCGGCCAGCTCCTGGGCGGCGGCCTGGTCCTCGACCTGGTCGGCCAGGTCGTAGCCGGCGATGGCCTGGTTGACGCCGGTGTCCTCCAGCGACGCGGCGCGCTCGGCGTCCACGGCGAACGCCGGGGAGGTGAGGGTTCCGATGACACCGGAGGTGGCCAGTGCGGCGGCGCCGGCGACGTGGGCGCTCCTGCGGCTCATACGGCTCGGGGCACGGTGCTTCCCGGTGGAACGGGTGAACGCCATGAAGTGGACGTGTCCTTTCCTTCCCTCTCGCCTACCGGGTTAGCTGACGGGTTCGGAGCAGGAAGGTCTCCTACGGACCCCTCCGCGTGGTGCGAAGGCGCCCGATTCACCCCAGGGGGACATGGGTCCCCGGCTCCCCAGGCTCACGCCTGACGGGGATTCGGCGATCGCTGCCCGATGCCGCGGGCGCGGCGATTACAGCGGGCGGACAGCGACCAAGACGCTATGCGGCTGATCTTTCAATCACCAAACGGACACGGTTTTTTGTAGCGCACGCCACAGAACAGAAACCCAGACTCCCGAGCAAAACGGACATACGTCCACGGGAAAGTGGAACCCCGGCATCCGGAGGATGCCGGGGTTCCACTTAGGGGTTCCACTCCGTCAATCAGCCCGTGACGACGGTCACTTCACCGAGGCCCAGCGCCTCCACCGGTGCCTTGATCTGAGCCGCGTCCCCGACGAGGACCGTGACGAGGCGGTCCGGCGGGAAGGCGTTGACGACGGCCGCCATCGCCTCCACCGTGCCCGTCGCGTCCAGACGCCGGTACAGCTGCGCCTGGAAGTCGTCCGGCAGGTGCTGCTCCACCTGGTCGGCGAGGGTGTCCGCGACGGACGCCGCCGTCTCGTACTTGAGCGGCGCCACGCCCACCAGGTTGTGCACGGCGGCGTCGCGCTCGGCGTCGGTGAGGCCCTCCGCCGCGAGGGTGCGCAGCACCTTCCACAGGTCGTCCAGCGCGGGGCCCGTGTTGGGCGTGTCCACGGAGCCGCTGATGGCGAGCATCGCCGCGCCCGTGCCGTCCGGCAGGGAGCGCAGGACCTGGCCGAAGGACCGCACGCCGTACGTGTAGCCCTTCTCCTCGCGCAGGACGCGGTCCAGGCGGGAGGTGAGCGTGCCGCCCAGGCAGTACGTGCCGACGACCTGCGCGGGCCAGACGCTGTCGTGCCGGTCCGGGCCGATGCGCCCGATGAGCAGCTGCGTCTGCACGGCGCCCGGACGGTCCACGATGACCACGCGGCCCCTGTCGTCGGCCGTGATGGGCGACGCCGTGCCCGGGCGGGGGGCGTCGCCGGTCCACTCGCCGAGCGTGTCGCGCAGCAGCGCGTCAAGGTCGATTCCGGTCAGGTCGCCGACCACGACCGCGGTCGCCGACGCGGGACGGACGTGCGCCTCGTAGAAGGCCCGGACGGCGGCGGAGTCGATCCGGGCGACGGTCTCCTCGGTGCCCTGGCGGGGGCGGGACATCCGCGAGGCGGCCGGGAACAGCTCGGCGTAGAGCTGCTTGGCGGCGCGCCGCGCGGGGTTGGCCGTCTCGTGCGGGATCTCGTCGAGGCGGTTGCGGACGAGGCGGTCGATCTCGTCGTCCGCGAACGCCGGTGCCCGCAGCGCGTCGGAGAGCAGCGCGAGGGCCTTGGGCAGCCGCGAGGCGGGCACTTCGAGGGAGACCCGCACGCCGGGGTGGTCGGCGTGCGCGTCCAGGGTGGCGCCGCACCGCTCCAGCTCGGCGGCGAACTCCTCGGCGGTGTGCTTGTCGGTGCCCTCGGACAGGGCGCGGGCCATGATCGTGGCGACGCCGTCGAGGCCCTTGGGCTCGGCGTCGAGCGGGGCGTCGAGGACGATCTCGACGGCGACGACCTGCTGGCCGGGGCGGTGGCAGCGCAGCACGGTCAGGCCGTTGTCGAGCCGGCCGCGCTCGGGCGCGGGGAAGGCCCAGACGCGGGGCGTGCCGGGCTGCGGCTGCGGGTGGAACTCCATGGTGGTCAGAGACACGGCAGCGTCGCTCACTGGTCCGTCCCCTCTTCCTCGTCGCTGTCGGTCTGGTCGCCGTCGTCGGCCGTGGTCGGTTCGTAGACGAGCACCGCGCGGTTGTCGGGGCGCAGCTGCCGGGCGGCGACCTCGCGCACCTCGTCGGCGGTGACCTCAAGGACGCGCTGGACGGCGGTGAGGGCGAGCTGCGGGTCGCCGAACAGGACGGCGAACCGGCACAGTTCGTCGGCGCGGCCCGCGACCGTGCCCAGCCGGTCCAGCCACTCGCGCTCCAGCTGGGCCTGGGCGCGCTCCATCTCCTCGGCCGTGGGGCCCTCGCTGGCGAACCGGGCGAGCTCCTCGTCGACGGCGGCCTCGATGTCCGGCACTTCGACGCCGGCGGAGGTCTTCACGTCCAGCCAGCCCATGGAGGGCGCGCCGGCCAGCCGCAGCAGGCCGAAGCCGGCGGCGACGGCGGTGCGGTCGCGCCGTACCAGCCGGTTGTGCAGCCGGGACGACTCGCCGCCGCCCAGGATGGTGAGGGCGATGTCGGCGGCGTCGCACGCGCGCGTGCCGTCGGCCGGGAGGCGGTAGGCGGCCATCAGGGCGCGGGCCGGGACGTCCTCCACGACGACCTCGCGCAGCTGCTCGCCGATGACGTCGGGCAGCGTCCCGTCCCGGGGGGCGGGCTTGCCGTCGTGGCCCGGGATGGAACCGAAGTACTTCTCGATCCAGGCGAGCGTCTGCTCCGGGTCGATGTCGCCGACGACGGACAGCACCGCGTTGTTCGGCGCGTAGTACGTGCGGAAGAACTCCCGGGCGTCCTCCAGCGTGGCCGCGTCGAGGTCCGCCATGGAGCCGATCGGCGTGTGGTGGTAGGGGTGCCCGTCGGGGAAGACGAGAGCCGTGAGCTTCTCGAAGGCGGTGCCGTACGGCACGTTGTCGTAGCGCTGGCGGCGCTCGTTCTTGACGACGTCCCGCTGGTTCTCCATCGACTCGTCGTCCAGGGCGGCGAGGAGGGAGCCCATGCGGTCGGCCTCCAGCCAGAGGGCGAGCTCCAGCTGGTGGGCGGGCATCGTCTCGAAGTAGTTGGTGCGCTCGAAGCTCGTGGTGCCGTTGAGGGAGCCGCCGGCGCCCTGCACCAGCTCGAAGTGGCCGTTGCCCTTGACCTGCTTGGAGCCCTGGAACATCAGGTGCTCGAAGAGGTGGGCGAGGCCGGTGCGGCCCTTGACCTCGTGGCGGGAGCCGACGTCGTACCAGAGGCACACCGCGGCGACCGGGGTCAGGTGGTCCTCCGAGAGCACCACACGCAGGCCGTTGGCCAGCCGGTGCTCGGTCGCTGTCAGGCCGCCGGAGCCGGCCTGGGCTGTGGCCGTGTGACCCATGGGCATGTACGTCCCTTCGATCGCGTCATGGAAAGTCCTGCCACCCTATGCAAGCGCACGACTGCCCGGCGAAGTTCCCGGGAAGCCGCGACGTCCCTCTTCCGGGTCGCGGTCGGTCCTGTCAGTGGGACGGTCCACAATGGTCGGCGTCAGATCAACCTTGTTGGTGAAGGAGCCGCAGCAGCGATGGCCCGCCGCAGCACGAAGACCCCGCCGCCCGACGACTTCGAGGAGCGGATCCTCGACATCGACGTCGTCGACGAGATGCAGGGCTCCTTCCTCGAGTACGCGTACTCGGTGATCTATTCCCGCGCCCTGCCCGACGCGCGCGACGGCATGAAGCCGGTTCACCGCCGGATCGTTTACCAGATGAACGAGATGGGCCTGCGCCCCGAGCGCGGGTTCGTGAAGTGCGCCCGTGTCGTCGGCGAGGTGATGGGCAAGCTCCACCCGCACGGCGACGCGTCGATCTACGACGCCCTGGTGCGCATGGCGCAGCCGTTCTCCATGCGCCTGCCGCTGGTGGACGGCCACGGCAACTTCGGTTCCCTCGGCAACGACGACCCGCCGGCCGCCATGCGGTACACGGAGTGCCGGATGGCCGACGCGACGTCGCTGATGACGGAGTCCATCGACGAGAACACGGTCGACTTCGCGCCGAACTACGACGGGCAGGAGCGCGAACCGGTCGCCCTCCCGGCCGCCTTCCCCAACCTGCTGGTGAACGGCGCGTCCGGCATCGCGGTCGGCATGGCGACCAACATGCCCCCGCACAACCTGGGCGAGGTCATCGCCGCCGCGCGGCACCTGATCAAGCACCCGGGCGCCGATCTCGAGACGCTCATGCGGTTCGTCCCGGGCCCCGACCTGCCGACCGGCGGCAAGATCGTGGGCCTGTCGGGCATCAGGGACGCGTACGAGTCGGGCCGCGGCACGTTCAAGATCCGCGCCACGGCGACGGTGGAGAACGTCACGGCGCGCCGCAAGGGCCTGGTCGTCACGGAGCTGCCGTTCGCGGTCGGCCCGGAGAAGGTCATCGCCAAGATCAAGGACCTGGTCAACGCGAAGAAGCTCCAGGGCATCGCGGACGTCAAGGACCTCACGGACCGGGAGCACGGGCTGCGCCTGGTCATCGAGATCAAGAACGGCTTCGTGCCCGAGGCGGTGCTGGAGCAGCTGTACAAGCTGACGCCGATGGAGGAGTCCTTCGGCATCAACAACGTGGCGCTGGTGGACGGCCAGCCGCTCACGCTGGGCCTGAAGGAGCTGCTGGAGGTCTATCTGGACCACCGCTTCGAGGTGGTGCGGCGGCGCAGCGAGTTCCGGCGCGGCAAGAAGCGGGACCGGCTGCACCTGGTGGAGGGCCTGTTGGTCGCCCTCATCGACATCGACGAGGTGATCCGGCTCATCCGCTCCAGTGAGAACTCGGCGCAGGCCAAGGAGCGGCTGATCGAGCGGTTCTCGCTGAGCGACGTCCAGACCCAGTACATCCTGGACACACCGCTGCGGCGGCTCACCAAGTTCGACCGGCTGGAGCTGGAGGGCGAGCGGGACCGTCTGAACAGCGAGATCGAGGAGCTGACGAAGATCCTGGACTCGGACGCCGAGCTGCGCAAGCTCGTGTCGTCCGAGCTGGCCACGGTGGCGAAGAAGTTCGGCACGGAGCGGCGCACGGTGCTGCTGGAGTCGGCGGGTTCCACGGCCGCCACGGTGCCGCTGGAGGTCGCCGACGACCCGTGCCGGGTGCTGCTGTCCTCGACGGGGCTGCTGGCCCGTACGGCGAGCGGCGAGCCGCTGCCGGAGCACGGCGGGAAGCGCGTCAAGCACGACGTGATCGTGTCGGCGGTCGCGGCGACGCAGCGCGGCACGGTCGGCGCGGTGACGTCCGCCGGGCGGCTGCTGCGCATCCCGGTGATCGACCTGCCGCAGCTGCCGGACACGGCGTCGGCGCCGAACCTGTCGGGCGGGGCGCCGCTGGCGGAGTTCCTGACGCTGGAGAAGGACGAGACGGTCGTCTGCCTGACCACCCTGGACGAGTCGTCGCCCGGTCTGGCGCTGGGCACGCTCCAGGGCGTCGTGAAGCGGGTGGTGCCCGACTACCCGGCGAACAAGGACGAGCTGGAGGTCATCACGCTCAAGGAGGGCGACCGGATCGTCGGCGCGGCGGAGCTGCGGACGGGCGAGGAGGACCTGGTCTTCATCACGTCGGACGCGCAGCTGCTGCGCTATCCGGCGTCCCAGGTGCGCCCGCAGGGCCGTCCGGCGGGCGGTATGGCGGGCGTGAAGCTGGCGGCGGGCGCCGAGGTGATCTCGTTCACCGCCGTGGACCCGGCGTCGGACGCGGTCGTGTTCACGGTCGCGGGCGCCACGGGCCAGTTGGACGCCTCGGTCGGCACGTCGGCGAAGCTGACGCCGTTCGACCAGTACCCGCGCAAGGGCCGGGCCACGGGTGGGGTGCGCTGCCACCGGTTCCTGAAGGGCGAGGACGTGCTGGTGCTGGCCTGGGCGGGCGACGCCCCGGCCATGGCGGCCCAGAAGAACGGCGCGCCGGTGGAGCTGCCCGACGTGGACCCGCGCCGGGACGGGTCGGGTACGCCGCTGGTCAAGCCGGTGGCGGTGCTGGCGGGCCCGCTGGTGTAGCCACCGGGGCGTGACGCGCGCGAAGGGGGGCGCCCACCGGGGGGTGGGCGCCGGCCCTCGCGGGCCCCGCCGGTGGCCGTCCGGCGACGGTCAGAGGCGGCCGTGGGCCTGGGTGGCGGGGCCGTCGTACGGGGTGTGGCCACGACCGCCGTACGGATCGCCGTCGGGGTCCTCGCACGGATCGCCGTATGAGTCCTCGTACGGGTCGTCGTCGGGCTCGTCGTCCGGGACGGTGTCGTCGCACGGGACGGTCTCGTCGTACGGGGCCGCCTCGTCGTACGGGGCAGGCTCGGCCGGGTCGGCGGGCTCGTCGTACGCCACCGCACCGCCCGTCCCGTCCGTACCGCCCTCGCCTCCCGCCCCAGGGGCCTCCTCGTGAGGCTCGGGGACGTAGCGCAGGACGCCCCACAGGGCGTGGTCCTCCGGCACGTCGTCCGGGCCCGTCACGCGGCACCCGGCCAGCGACCCGAGCAGCGCCTCCCCGTCCGTGCCCGCGCCGATCAGCACCACCTGGGTGAGCCGCTCGGCGCCGGGCGGCCACGGCTCCGGGTGGAACCGCAGGAACCGCCCGACGGCGTGCACGACGTACCGGTGGTCCGGGTCGGCGGGGCCGAAGTCCACGAACCCCTTGATCCGGTACAGCCCTTCGGGCCGCGAGTCCAGGAAGTCCATGAGCCGGCGCGGGTGCATCGGCTCCGCGGCGGTGAACGACACGGTCTCGTAGGCGGCGTGCGGGTGGTTCCGGTGCTCGCGCTCGTACGCGTCGGCGTACAGGTCCTCGAAGGATAGCTGCCGGGCGCCGTCCTGGTCGTCGGCGCGTGCGGCCCGGTCGAACAGCAGCTCCGGATCGACGCGCCCGTACGCCGCCGTGACGACCGCCGCGCGGTCGGCGAGGCCGGTGACCGTCTCCCGCACCCGCCGCAGCTCGGCCTCCGGGACGCGGTCGGCCTTGTTGACGACGACCAGGTCGGCGATGCCGAGGTGCCGGTCCGTCTCGGGGTGACGGGCGCGCGTCGCGTCGAACTCGGCCGCGTCCACGACCTCGACGAGCCCGCCGTACACGATCCGCTCGTTGTCGCTGGCGAGGATCATCCGCACCAGCTCCTGCGGCTCGGCCAGACCGCTCGCCTCGATGACGATCACGTCGAGGCGAGCCGAGGGACGGGTGAGGATCTCCAGGTACGTGTCCAGCTCGCTGGTGTCCACGGCGCAGCACAGGCAGCCGTTGCCGAGCGAGACGGTCGAGCCGACCTGCCCGGCGACGGTCATGGCGTCGATCTCGATGGACCCGAAGTCGTTGACCATCACGCCGACGCGGGTGCCTCGGGCGGTGCGCAGGAGGTGGTTGAGCAGGGTGGTCTTGCCGGAACCGAGGAATCCCGTGAGGACGACGACGGGAATCTGCTGCGCGCTCAAGAGGCACCTTTCTCGCTGGGCGGCCGGTTGGTCGGGATTTCCTCAGGATAGGCGCGGGCGTCTACGGTTTCCGGCCATGAGACCGGTTTCCGCCCCTCGCACCGCTTCCACCCCCGGTGCCCGGACGGGCGCGCGGCGGGCCTGGCCGTCCCTGGGGTGGCCGAGGCGGATGTTCTCGCAGCTGCTGCTGATCCAGGTGGCGGTGGCGGCCGGGGTGACGGCGCTCGTCACGGGCCTGTTCCTGGCACCGCTCAGCGGGCAGCTGGACGACCAGGCGATGCGGCGGGCGCTGGCCGTCGCGCAGACCACGGCGTCGTCCCGGCTGGCCGGGGACCTACTGGCGTCCCGCCCGGCGCCCGGCGGTCCCGTGCAGGCGGAGGCGGAGCGCGTACGGCGGGCGACGGGCTCGGAGTACGTCGTCGTGATGGACGTGCGGGGGGTGCGCTGGTCGCACCCGAACCCGGGGCGGATCGGCGCGGTCGTGTCCACCGATCCGAGCGGCGCGCTCGCCGGGCGGGAGGTCATGGAGATCGACAGCGGCACGCTCGGGCGGTCGGCGCGCGGGAAGGTGCCGCTGCGCGACGCGGACGGGAGGATCGTCGGCGCGGTGTCCGTCGGCATCGCGTACGACAGCGTGCGCGCCCGGTTCCTGGCGGCGATCCCGGGGCTGCTCGCGTACGCGGGCGGGGCGCTGGCGGCGGGCGCGCTGGCCGCGTGGCTGATCGCCAGGCGTGTCCAGCGGCAGACCCGTGACCTGGCGTTCTCCGATATCGCGGCGCTGCTGGCGGAGCGGGAGGCGATGCTGCACGGCATCCGCGAGGGCGTCGTCGCGCTGGACGCGGCCGGTCGCGTCCGGCTGGTCAACGACGAGGCGCGGCGGCTGCTGGAGCTGGGGCCCGAGGTCACCGGGCGGCCGCTGGACGAGGTGCTGGACGGCGGGCGCACGGCGGACGTGCTGGCCGGGCGGGTCAGCGGCGACGACCTGGTGGCGGTGCGCGGGCGGCGGGTGCTGGTCGCCAACCGGATGCCCACGCACGACGGCGGCGCGGTGGTGACGCTGCGGGACCGTACCGAGCTGGAGCGGCTGGGCCGCGAGCTGGACGCGACGCGCGGGCTGATCGACGCGCTGCGGGCGCAGGACCACGAGCACGCCAACCGGATGCACACACTGCTCGGGCTGCTGCAACTTGAGCTGCACGAGGAGGCGGTGGAGTACCTCACCGACGTCGTGGGGGTGCACCGGACGACCGCCGAGCAGGTCACGGAGAAGGTGCACGACCCGCTGGTGGCCGCGCTGCTGGTGGGGAAGGCGACGGTGGCGGCGGAGCGGGGCGTGGCGCTGCGCATCGCGCCCGGCTCGCTGCTGCCGAACCGGCTGGTCGCGCCGAGCGAGCTGGTCACGGTGGTGGGCAACCTGGTGGACAACGCCGTGGACGCGGCGGCCGGCTCGCGGGACGCCGCCGTCGAGGTGGAGCTGGGGACGCGGGGCCGTACGGCGGTGCTGCGGGTGGCGGACAGCGGGCCGGGCGTACCGGCGGAGCAGCGGGAGGCGGTGTTCACGGAGGGCTGGTCCACCAAGCGCCGCCCTTCCCACGGCGCGGGGCGCGGTCTGGGCCTGCCGCTGGTCCGCCGCCTCGCGGAACGGCACGGCGGGCGGGTCGAGGTGGGTACGGCGGAGGGCGGCGGCGCCGAGTTCACGGTGGTCCTCCCGGAGGCCCTGACGGAGGCCTCACCCGGCCCCGCACGGGACGAGGACCCGGCGGACCCGGGCGGCGTACGGCGCTGATCGCAGGCGTACGGGATGGTGCGCGGCCCCGGGGTCGTATCCGGCGCGTTGGGCGTGCCCGGCGTTACGGGGCAGTGCCCGAGCGCGTACGGGGTGGTGCGCGGGCTCTACGGGCGCGTACGGACCGCGCGGGGGCTCTCGCACGGCCCGCCGTACCGGGTGGCGCGCGGCGGGCGCCTACCCGGCGCACAGGGGCGCCTCCCGGGTGCCACCGAGTGGCGCGCGACCCGCTCAGGCGGCGCCCGCGCCGGTCAGCGCCCGTACCTCCGTCTCCGCGTGCTTGGCCTCGTCCGGCGGCTCCGGGGAGGTGACCGTGCCCAGCCATCCGGCGAGGAAGCCCAGCGGGATGGAGACCAGGCCCGGGTTCTGGAGCGGGAAGACGTGGAAGTCCACCCCCGGCAGCAGCGCGCCCGGGCCGCCCGACACGACCGGCGACAGGGCGACCAGCAGCACGGCCGGGATCAGGCCGCCGTACACGGACCACACGGCGCCCCGCGTGGTGAAGCGGCGCCAGAACAGCGAGTACAGCAGGACGGGCAGGTTCGCGGAGGCGGCGACCGCGAAGGCGAGGCCGACGAGGAACGCCACGTTCAGATCCTGGGCGAGCAGGCCCAGGCCGATCGCCACACCACCGACGGCGACTGCGGCCACCCGGGCCACGGCCACATCGCCGTACCGCCGCCGCCCCGCTCCCCCTCCCCCGTCCGCGCCCGCGTCCGCGTCCGTGCCGCCGTACCGGCCCCCGCCCGCGTCTCCGTCCCGGCGCCGGGCGAAAGAGGCGTACAGGTCGTGTGCCACGGAGGCGGAGGAGGCCAGCGTGATGCCCGCGACGACGGCGAGGATCGTCGCGAAGGCGACGGCCGCGACCACGGCGAAGAGGACCGTGCCGCCGGTGGAGCCCGCTCCCCCGCCGAGTTCCAGCGCGAGCAGCGGTACAGCCGTGTTGCCCGCGGCGTTGGAGGCGCGTACGGCGTCGCTGCCGACGATCGCGGCGGCGCCGAAGCCGAGCACGATCGTCATCAGGTAGAAGCCGCCGATGAGGCCGATGGACCAGACGACCGAGCGGCGGGCCGCGCGTGCGGTGGGCACGGTGGAGAACCGGACGAGGATGTGCGGCAGTCCGGCCGTGCCCAGCACGAGCGCGAGGCCCAGGCTGATGAAGTCCGTACGGGCGGTCCAGTCGTCGCCGTAGCCGAGGCCCGGCGCGAGGAAGTCCCGGCCATGGCCGCTGCGCTCGGCGGCGGTGGTCAGCAGCTCGCCGAAGTCGCCGTGGAAGCGCAGCAGCACGAGCGCGGTGAGGGCCAGCGCGCCCGCCAGGAGCAGCACGGCCTTGACGATCTGGATCCAGGTCGTGGCGCGCATCCCGCCCAGTGCCACATAGACGACCATGAGGGCGCCCACGCCGACCACCGTCCACGAGCGCGCCGCGTCGCTCGTGCCGCCCAGCAGCAGGGCGACGAGGCTGCCTGCGCCGACCATCTGCGCGACCAGGTACAGCACGGACACGGTCACGGACGACGCGCCCACCGCCGTACGGACCCGGCGCTCGCCCATGCGGGCGGCGACCACGTCGGCGAGGGTGAAGCGGCCGCAGTTGCGCACGAGTTCGGCCACGAGGAACAGGACGACCAGCCAGGCGACGAGGAAGCCGACCGAGTACAGCATGCCGTCGTAGCCGTTGAGCGCGATCAGTCCGGAGATGCCGAGGAACGACGCGGCGGACAAGTAGTCGCCGGAGATGGCGAAACCGTTCTCCATGGGCGAGAACAGCCGCCCCCCGGTGTAGAACTCGTCGGCGGAGTCGTGGCGTCGGCGGCTCGCCCACGTGGTGATGCCGAGCGTCACCGCGACGAACGCGCTGAACAGCAACAGGGCCAGGGTCTGGTGGTCACCGGTCAACGCCGGCCTCCCGGGTCATCTGCTGGGTGTCCCAGCGCAGTTCGAGTGCGGCGCGGTCGCGGTGCACGCGCGCGTGGCGGGCGTACGCCCAGGTGAGGACGAAGGTCGTGAGGAACTGGCCGAGACAGGCGAGCATCGCCACGTTCACCGCGCCGACGACGGGGCGGGCCATCAGACCGGGCGCGGTGGTCGCGGCGACGACATAGCCGAGGTACCAGGTGAGGAAGAGGACCGTGGCCGGGCCCACGAACCGGCGATAGCGGCGGCGCACCTCCTGGAAGGCCGGACTGCGCCGCACCTCCAGGTAGATCTCGGCCGCGCTGGGCCGCAGCTCGCCGTCGGCACCCGTACGAGACGGTCGCGGAACTGCCGTACCGGGCACCGTGCCATGCCCCGCCGCGGCGGCGATGGCCGCGCCCGCGGGGGGCGGGGTCACCGTGACCGCAGCACCCTGGGCGGCGCCCACAGCAGTGTGTGCGGCCGCCACAGCGGCCTGCCCGTCGGCTGTGGCGGCCTCCGTGCCGTCCGGGGCCGTCTCGTCGGCCGGCTCGCCCCACCCCGAGGCCAGCGCGTCGTACCAGGGGTCTCCCCTCCGCGTCGCGGCGGCGTCGCGCCCTTCCCAGTTGTCCACCCGTAGCTCTCCTTGTCAGCGAACCGTTTCGGCCGCGTGGCCAAGCATGGGCAGAAGGGGAAGATCCCGGACTCTCCTCCCGACGACTTCACTCCATCAGGTGATCCGGACACGCGAGAACCCACCGGCGGAACGGATTCCGGCCGGTGGGTTCCGGGTGGGCGCGCCCCCGCGCGCGGGGCACCCGTCAGGCGTCGATGCGCGAGCGGTCCAGCGTCGCCGCGGAGCTGGTGATGAACTCCTTGCGCGGCGCCACGTCGTTGCCCATCAGCAGGTCGAAGACCTGCTCCGCCGCCTCCAGGTCGCCGATGTTGATCCGGCGCAGCGTGCGGTGGCGCGGGTCCATGGTGGTCTCCGCGAGCTGGTCGGCGTCCATCTCGCCGAGGCCCTTGTAGCGCTGGATGGAGTCCTTGTACCGGACGCCCTTGCGCTGGAACTCCAGCAGCGTCTGCCGCAGCTCGTTGTCCGAGTACGTGTACACGTACTTGTCCTGGCCCCGCTTCGGCTGGACCAGCTCGATGCGGTGCAGCGGCGGTACGGCGGCGAAGACGCGGCCCGCCTCGACCATGGGCCGCATGTACCGCTGGAACAGCGTGAGCAGCAGGCAGCGGATGTGCGCGCCGTCCACATCGGCGTCCACCAGCAGGACGATCTTGCCGTACCGGGCGGCGTCGAGGTCGAAGGTCCGGCCGGACCCGGCCCCTATGACCTGGATGATCGCGCCGCACTCGGCGTTCTTCAGCATGTCCGAGACGGAGGACTTCTGGACGTTGAGGATCTTGCCCCGGATCGGCAGGAGCGCCTGGAACTCGCTGTTCCGGGCGAGCTTCGCCGTGCCGAGCGCGGAGTCGCCCTCGACGATGAACAGCTCGCTGCGCTCCACGTCGTCGCTGCGGCAGTCGGCGAGCTTGGCCGGCAGCGACGAGGTCTCCAGGGCGGTCTTGCGGCGCTGGGCCTCCTTGTGCTGGCGGGCCGCGATGCGCGTGCGGGCGGCGGCGACGGCCTTCTCCAGCACGGCGCGGGCCTGGGCCTTCGCGTCGCGCTTGGTGGAGGTCAGGAACGCCTTCAGCTCCTTGGCCACCACGTTGGCGACGATACGGTTCGCCGCCGAGGTGCCGAGAACCTCCTTGGTCTGGCCCTCGAACTGCGGCTCGGCCAGCCGGACGGTCACGACGGCGGTGAGGCCCTCCAGAGCGTCGTCCTTGACGATGTCGTCCTCGGCGACGCGCAGCAGCTTGGTGGCGCGCAGCACCTCGTTGACGGTCTTGGTGACGGCCCGCTCGAATCCGGTGACGTGCGTGCCGCCCTTGGGCGTGGCGATGATGTTGACGAACGACCTGACCGTCGTGTCGTACCCCGTGCCCCAGCGCAGCGCCACGTCGACGCCGAGCTCGCGGGTGACCTCGGTCGGCGTCATGTGGCCGCGCTCGTCGAGGACGGGGACGGTCTCCTTGAAGGTGCCCTGCCCGGTGAGGCGGAGCACGTCGCAGACGGGCTTGTCGGTGGCGAGGAACTCGCAGAACTCGCTGATGCCGCCGTCGAAGCGGAAGATCTCCTGGCTCTTGCCGATGCCTTCCAGGTCGCGGTCGTCACGGACGACGATGGTCAGCCCGGGGACGAGGAACGCGGTCTGGCGGGCGCGCTGGTGCAGCGTCTCCAGGGTGAGCTTGGCGTCCTTGAGGAAGATCTGCTTGTCCGCCCAGTACCGCACGCGGGTGCCCGTGCGGGTCTTCGGGACGCGCTTGGTCCTGCGCAGGCCGTTGGCCGGTTCGAAGGGGGCGTCGGGGCCTTCCCCCGCGAAGACGCCGGGGACGCCGCGCCGGAAGCTGATGGCGTGCGTGTGGCCGTTGCGGTCGACCTCCACGTCGAGGCGGGCCGACAGCGCGTTCACCACGGAGGCGCCGACGCCGTGGAGGCCGCCGGACGCCGCGTAGGAGCCGCCACCGAACTTGCCGCCGGCGTGCAGCTTGGTCATGACGACCTCGACGCCGGACAGGCCGGTCTTGGGCTCGACGTCGACGGGGATGCCGCGGCCGTTGTCCCGGACCTCCACGGAGCCGTCGTCGTGGAGGACGACCTCGATGTGGTCGCCGTAGCCGCCGAGGGCCTCGTCGACGGAGTTGTCGATGATCTCCCAGAGGCAGTGCATCAGGCCGCGGCTGTCGGTGGACCCGATGTACATGCCGGGACGCTTGCGAACCGCTTCGAGCCCCTCGAGTACGAGCAGGTGCCGCGCGGTGTAGTTGGAACCGTCACGGTCTGCGGTCAGCAGCGCACTGGACGGAACGGACGTCTCGGCGGTCACGCGGTTCGCTCCTCGCTGAATTTGAGTTCTTGCCCACGAGGGTAAGGGGGTGGGCCTCTGTGCCCGTCCGAGCGTACAGAGGCCTGGTAGAGCGGTTGTCACGCCACCCTCGTGAAGGGTCATGCTAGTCCAGCGTCGCATGTCTGTTCGATCACTCGGCCGGGTGACGTGGACATCACGTTCCCTTCCAGGCATGAACCATTTAGGCTCCGGGCACGTCCTCATGAACAACCGGCAACCCAGCCGGGGGGACATACGACACAAGCAACGCGAAACCCGTAACGCACAGCGACACCGCAATACGGCTCATTCGCCGCCAACCGGCAACAGACAGCCCCTTGGAAAAAGTTTCGAGGAAAAGCCGCGAGCGGGAACGTTTTCGGCCTGGTTGGATGTTGACCCTGGTACGACAGCTCGTCGAGCTAGAGAAGAGGCGACGTGACTACTGTTCTGACCCCCGCGAGCCCGCTGACGGCCGCCGACCGCTGCGATCGCTGCGGCGCCCAGGCATATCTGCGCGTCGTGCTGACCAGCGGTGGCGAACTGCTCTTCTGCGCCCACCACGGCCGCAAGTTCGAGCCGGAACTGAAGAAGATCGCCGCGGAGATACAGGATGAGACGGACCGGCTCACCACCGTGCCGGCCGGAGCAGCCGACGAGGACCGCTGACACGCGCATCCACGACGAGCGAGACCGGTCGGCGCGAAGGACCGGCCATCGGGCGGCCACCCCCGTCACCACGGGGGTACGGCCGCCCGCCGCTTCCGTACCCGTAGCCGTACGACGGAGGGCGGCACCCCGTGTGACGGCGGGGTGCCGCCCTTCGCCGTACGCCCCCGGGAGCGCCGTACGCCCCTGAGAGGGCGGGCAGCCGCCGTCGGCCGACCGCACCAGGCGGGGGCCGGGCCCGCCCGGTGCGGCGGCGACGACGGTCCCGGTGATCACGATCCGGGTAGCACCGCCGACGCGCGGGTGTAGACGCCGGGGCTCTCCGCCAGCCCACAGCCGCTGCCCCAGGACACAAGGCCGATGAGCTTGCCCCGCGCGATCAGCGGTCCGCCGCTGTCGCCCTGGCAGGCGTCCCGGCCGCCCTCCCGCGTCCCCGCGCACAGCATGGTCGCCGGGACGTACCGGGCCTGCCCCGGCGCCGCCGGGTAGGCGCGGGAGCAGTCCTGGTCGGGCAGGACGGAGACGTCGGCGGCGTTCAGCGTGTGCGCGTACGTCCCGAGGCCCGTCGTGTCGCCCCACCCGTACACGGTCGCGTCCGTGCCGGGCCGGTACGCGGGGTCGCCGGCGGGCGCCACCGGGATCACGTACCCGGACGGCAGCGGCCGGGCCAGTGTCAGTACGGCGGCGTCCCCGGAGTTGGACTCGGCGTCGTACGCGGGGTTGATCCACATGTCCTTGACCGGGATCTCGTGCCCGCCGCCGCCGACGAGGTCGCTGCGCCCGGCGATGACCTTGAGATCCCGCAGCTCCTCCGCCCGTACGCCCAGCACGTCCTCCCGCAGGCAGTGCGCGGCGGTCGCCACCTTGGTCGGGGCGATGACGGCGCCCCCGCAGAACTGGCCCGCCCGCATACGCCCGAACCGGTCAACGCTGGAGAGCGCCACGACCCAGGGGGTGTCGGGCGCGTTGGCCGTCCGGCCGCCCACGACGCCGCTGTCGGCCGCCGCAGGTGTGGGCGTGACGAGTGACGCGACGGCCGCCGCGGCGGCCAGGGCCACCAGGGCCGCCCGCTTCCTGCTGATGGGATGACGCGTATCGCGCATTCGGCCTCCTGACTCAGGGATGCATGTCGCTCACTCAGCGTCAGCCACATGGAGTCCGGCCGCACCCGCGCAACGCCGGAAGGCCCGGTTCCTTTTGCGGAACCGGGCCTTCCGGGGTGTCGCCGACGGGCGAGCGTGTTCGAGCTTCGCTCAGTCGAGGGATCAGTCGAGATAGTCGCGGAGGACCTGCGAACGCGACGGGTGACGCAGCTTCGACATGGTCTTGGACTCGATCTGGCGAATCCGCTCACGGGTCACACCGTAGACCTTGCCGATCTCGTCGAGCGTCTTCGGCTGGCCGTCGGTGAGACCGAAGCGCATGGAGACGACGCCGGCCTCACGCTCGGAGAGCGTGTCGAGCACGGAGTGCAGCTGCTCCTGGAGGAGCGTGAAGCTCACCGCGTCGGCCGGGACGACCGCCTCGGAGTCCTCGATCAGGTCACCGAACTCGCTGTCGCCGTCCTCGCCGAGCGGGGTGTGCAGCGAGATCGGCTCACGGCCGTACTTCTGGACCTCGATGACCTTCTCGGGGGTCATGTCGAGCTCCTTGGCCAGCTCCTCCGGGGTGGGCTCGCGGCCCAGGTCCTGGAGCATCTGGCGCTGGACGCGCGCGAGCTTGTTGATGACCTCCACCATGTGCACCGGGATACGGATGGTGCGGGCCTGGTCGGCCATGGCGCGGGTGATCGCCTGGCGGATCCACCACGTGGCGTACGTGGAGAACTTGTAACCCTTGGTGTAGTCGAACTTCTCGACGGCGCGGATCAGACCGAGGTTGCCCTCCTGGATCAGATCCAGGAACAGCATGCCGCGGCCGGTGTAGCGCTTGGCCAGGGAGACCACGAGACGGAGGTTGGCCTCCAGCAGGTGGTTCTTGGCGCGGCGGCCGTCCTCGGCGATGATCTCCAGCTCGCGCTTGAGCTTCGGGGCCAGCTTGTCGGCGTTCGCCAGCTTGTCCTCGGCGAACAGGCCGGCCTCGATGCGCTTGGCGAGCTCGACCTCCTGCTCGGCGTTGAGCAGGGGGACCTTGCCGATCTGCTTCAGGTAGTCCTTGACCGGGTCGGCGGTGGCACCGGCGACGGCGACCTGCTGCGCCGGCGCGTCGTCCTCATCCTCGTCGGACAGGACGAAGCCCTTGGCCTCGCCTTCGGTCTCCTCTTCCTCGCCCTTGACCGCCGCGACGTCGTCGAGGAGCTCCTCGCCCTCGATGAGCTCGTCGGCGTCCTTCTTCGCGGTCGTCTTCTTGGCCGTGGTCTTCTTGGCCGCGGTCTTCTTCGCGGTCGTCTTCTTCGCCGCGGTCGTCTTCTTCGCCGCGGTCTTCTTGGCGGGGGTACCGGCCTCGTCGGCCGGGACCTCCGCGCTCTGGGCCGCCGGGGCCGCCGAGGAGGACGCGGCCGTCTTCGCCGCGGTCGTCCTGGCGGTGACGGTCTTGGTGGCGGTGCGCTTTGCCGGGCTCTTCGCTGCGACGCTCTTGCGGGCGCGCTTCGGCGACTCCGCTGCACTGACCATCAGCGTCACACCCTCTTCCTCGAGGATCTGATTGAGGCTGCGCAGAACATTCTTCCACTGGGTTGGCGGAATCTGGTCAGCCTCGAAGGCCCGACGCACGTCATCGCCCGCGATCTGCCCATCAGCCTTTCCCCGCTCGATGAGCGCCATCACAGACTCGGACTCGGCGATCTCCGGCGGGAGCGTACGGGATGTGCTGGCCGACACGAACAACCTCTCGGAACGATGGAAACGGCTTCCGGCCCCGCCCATGATCGGGCCGGAGCCGACGACCGTCGGCGGGGAATGAGCCGACGACGCGGGCTGAACCTCGGAGGTGCACAGCGCCATGCGCGGCGGCTGTATTCCCTCTTCGGCTGTCACCTCTTAGGTCATCGCCGTGCTTCGAGGAGCGTTACGCCCAATCCGCGTGGCCCGAGTCACACCTCGAAACGGAGAGAACGGGGCATTGCGTGACCAATCAGCCGTTACGCGACGGTCTGGCCGTGCGGTGCCGTACCGCCACCGGGCCAACGCCGTGGACGCCGCCCGGGCACGCACGCGGGGTGCCGCCGGGGGCGCCGCTCGGACCGTGTCGCCGGACCCCGGGGACCGGGGCCGTCTCGGGTACCCCGCCCGGGCCGTGCGTCACCTGTCCGTGCGGCGCCCTGTACGCGGCGGCTCCCCGTCCCGTACGCCATGGATGCCCCGGTGCCGTACGACACCGTGCGCGCGGCCCGCGGTCACGGTCCGCGGTCAGTGCTCGCGCGGAGCGGGGACGACCCCCGCGTCGGGCTGCACGGTGAGGAGCTGCCGCATGGCGGCTTCGGCCGCGGGGCCGTCGTCGGCGGCGAGGGCCTCGACGATGCGGGCGTGGTGGCCGAGGCAGGTCTCGCCGGGACGGTCGCAGCTGGTCGCCGGGGCGCCGGAGACCTGGAGCGCGGCCGAGACGATGCCGGAGAGGTGCTCCAGCATGCGGTTCCCGGCGAGCTGGATGAGGAGGGAGTGGAACTCGGTGTCGGCGCGGGAGAAGGTGAGGGCGTCGCCCTGGGCGAGGGCGTGTCCCATGATCTCGACCATGTCGGCGAGGCGCTGCTGGACGTCCGGGCGGCTGTGACCTGCGGCGAGGCGGGCGGCGAGCGGCTCGATGGTCCAGCGGAGGTCGGCGAGCTCGCGGCGCTGGGCGTCGCGCTGCGGCCCGAAGGCGCGCCATTCGATGATGTCGGGGTCCAGGAGGTTCCAGTCGCTGACCGGGCGGACCCGGGTGCCGACGTTGGGCCGGGCGCTGACCAGGCCCTTGGCCTCCAGCACGCGGAGGGACTCGCGCACGACGGTGCGGGAGACCTCGAAGCGCTGGCCGATCTCCTCGGGGACGAGCGGGCGGTCGGCGCCGAGGTCGCCGGAGACGATCATCTGGCCGAGCTGCTGGACGAGTTGGCCGTGGAGGCCGCGGCCCCGGTTGCCCGCCGAGCGGCGGCTCGCCCGACCCAACTCCGTTTCACCGGCGTCCCACGCGGGGGCTCCGACACGGTCGGCCGCGGGGGTCTCCCCGTAGCCGTAGCGGTCGAGACCGCCCGGGGCGGGAAGGCCGGCGTCGGTGGCGCGGGCGGCGGTCATCATGGTGTGCGCAAGGGTACTCACGCATCCTTTGTCGGCGCCGTTTCCAAACCTCTTGAGGTCTTTGGTGAAAAGCACACGAAAGGGTGATCGGCGCTCGCGCGGCAATTGACGCCTTATCGGAAGGAAGCGGGCAAATTCCAAGGACTCGCGACCGATTGGCACGCAACGAGCATTTTTGATCGTCGATCGCTCACCAACGGGCGTCGCGGCGTAGCCCTGTGAGCAGAAACGCGCAGAGGAGGGCGGCCAGCGACAAGGCCAGTGCCGCGCCGACAGGTTGGGCGAGGACGCGCAGGGCCCCCTCGATCCAGCGGTCCGCCTCGTGGGGCCAGCGGGGCCAGGCCAGCTCGCGCAGCCGGGCGGGAAGTCCGGCGATGGTGCGGACGGCCGGGCCGAGGAGCGCTTCCTCGACCGCGGGCGCGATGACCACGGGTACGGCGAGGACGGCGGCGATCCCGGCGGCGGCGGCCCGGAACACCCCGGCCGCCAGCAGCCCGGCCCAGGCGCAGCCGACCACGAGCGCGAGCCAACCGGCGCACAGCGTCGGCCAGTTCCCGGGTACGGGGATCAACGCGCCGCCGTAGACGAGCCGCAGCACCTCCAGATCCACGACGGCGACGGCGACGGCGAGCAGCAGCGCGATGACGGCCGTGACGGCGAGCTTGGCCAGCAGCAGCCCGAGGCGGCGCGGCGCGGCGCCCAGGGACACGGGGAGCGCGGGGTGGCGGTACTCGTCGCCGAACGAGAAGGCCCCGATGAGGCCGGCCCCGAGCGCGGCGGGCGGGAGTGGCAGCAGCTCCGGCCAGGCGGCGACGGCGACGGGCGTCGGGGTCCCGGCGGAACGCCCCAGCAGGACGGCGAGCAGCGCGGAGCCCGCGACGGCACCGCCGAGCACGACGGCCGTGGAGGGCACGCCCATGAGACGCCGCAGCTCGTAGCGCAGTGGCCGCGACGGCCCCCGCCGCGCCCTGCGCCCACGCCACCGGGGGGCGCGGTGGGTGGGCCGGCCGAGGGCGGCGGGGCGGTGCGGGGTGGTGGGGTGGTTCGGAGGGGTGGGGTGGTGCGGGGTGGCGGGGTCGTCTGGGGTGGCGGGGGCGTGCGGGGCGGCCCGGTGGTCCGGGGTGGCGGGGCTGGTGGGCAGCGGGGCGGGAGCGGTGGTCGGAGGGGCGGAGGCCCGGTCGACGACTGGCGCCAGGGGTTCGGGGGCGGCCTCCTGGGGCCTGGGGTGCGGGGCCGCGTCGGGTGCGGGGCCAGTCTCCTCGGCCAGGCGGTGGAGGAGGATGCCGTGGCGGAACGCGGTCTCCCCCACCTCGGCGCAGTCGCTGCCGTACACGTACAGGCGGTTGCCGCGCTCGGTGACCGTCTCGACGGAGCGGCGGGCGGCGCGCGCCTCGCGGGTGAGCTGTGCGGCGAGGCGGGCGGCGTGCGGGGTGCGGACGGCGACGCGGGGGCGAAGTCGCGTACGGGCGAAGTCGGCGGCGTCCTGGTCGGCGACGAGGCGTCCGGACCGGATCGCCACGACGTGGTCGGCGGTGCGGGCGGCCGTCTTGGTGTCGGAGGTCGCGTACAGCACGGTGCCGCCCTCGTCGGCGTGGGCGCGCAGCACCCCGTACAGCCAGGCCGCCTCGTGGCGCGAGAGCCCGGCGGCCGGTTCGTCGAGGATCAGTGTGTGCGGGTCGCCCAACAGGGCCACGGCGACGCCGAGTCGGCGGTCCATGCCTCGGGAGAGAGTGCCCAGGCGGTGGCCGGCGAGCGCTTCGAGGCCGACCGCGTCGATCAGGTCGTCGGCGCGGGAGGCCGGTACGCCCGCGGCGGCGCAGAGCATCCGGAGCTGGCCGCGCACGGTGCGCGCGGGGTGACCGGGCACGTCACCGAGGAGCACGCCGACCTCGCGCATCGGGTGGGCGACGCGATGGAGGGGGCGGCCGCGGAAGTAGGTGATGCCACGGCCCTGTTCGAGGCCCAGCAAGAGACGCAGCGCGGTGGTCTTGCCCGCTCCGGCGGGGCCGAGGAGGGCGGTGACCTGTCCGGGCCTCGCATCGAAGGTGAGGTCGTCCACGGCGGGTGGGCGGTTCCGGCGCGGCGTGCTGGTGAGTCCGATTGCCTGGAGCATCGCTTCTCTCGCGGTAGATGAGACCGCTCGGCGGCAGGGCGTACCGCAGCACGATAACCCGGCATTTCGGACTTTTTGCGCAGGTTGGGAGGCCGTGGGGCGCTGGATTCCCGGTGTCGCCCGCGGTTGCTCAGACTTCCGGGCGGAGCATCGGCGGGTTCAGCAGCGTGGCGCCGCCCGCGCGGAACAGCTGCGCGGGGCGGCCGCCCTGTCGGGTGGTGGTGCCGCCGGCGGGCACCAGGAAGCCCGGCGTTCCGGTCACCTTGCGGTGGAAGTTGCGCGGGTCGAGCGCCACGCCCCACACCGCCTCGTAGACCCGACGCAGCTCCCCCACCGTGAACTCCGGCGGGCAGAAGGCCGTGGCCAGCGAGGAGTACTCGATCTTGGAGCGGGCGCGCTCGACGCCGTCCGCCAGGATGCGCGCGTGATCGAACGCGAGCGGTACGGGCGGCTCGTCGTCACCGTCCAAGCCGCTTTCGGGGCTGAGCAGTTCCTCGACGGGCGCCCAGCGGACGCTGTTGGCGTCGCCACCCGGCCGGGGCGCGGGCAGATCGGGCGCGAGGGCGAGGTGCGCGACGCTCACCACCCGCATGCGGGGGTCCCGCTTCGGGTCGCCGTAGGTGGCGAGCTGCTCAAGGTGCGCGCCCGCGCCGGGCAGGGGCGTCGGGTCGCCCGGGTCGTGCACGCACAGCCCCGTCTCCTCGGCCAGCTCCCGCGCCGCCGCGGCACCGAGATCCTCGTCAACCCGTACGAATCCCCCGGGCAGCGCCCAGCGGTCCTGGAACGGCGGCTCCCCGCGCCGGACGACCAGTGCGCACAGCGCGTGGCGGCGCACGGTGAGGACGACCAGATCGACGGTCACGGCGAAGGGCGGATAGGCCGAGGGGTCGTAGGGGGACATGCCGCGATCATAGTCGTCTCCCTGACGATAAACACGCTCCTCGCGCACTACGGCCACGGTGTTCGACACGTTCCCGGCCATCGGCTCGCTCCCGGTACGGCCGACGGCACGCCGGGCGGTATACCCGACGGGACGCCCGCGACATGTCCGGTGACATGTCCGGTACGCCTCGCGGCCCGTCGTCCCCGGTCGGCGGCGGAGTGCCCGGACGTTGTCCGGAGCGATGGATCACCGGTTCTCCAGCCGATGATCAACGCCCTGAGCGGTTCCCCCGTGGTCACACCCCCAGTTGAAGTCCGGCGGCGGCCTCCTCGACTATGCCGAGGCCCAGCCTGCTCACGCGCACCGCGAACGGCTCGCCCGCGACGCTGAGTCCGGAGAGCCGGATGGCCCCCAAGGGGGCACAGCGCACCGGATGCAGCGCGACCGTGCGGGCCGGGGCGTCGGGTCGGACGCCCGTGAGCGCGGTGAGCACATGGACGGCGGCGGCCGCGGCCACGGCCGCCGGGCGGCACGCCGAGGGGTGCGGCACCGGGAGGGCGCCTTCGGTGCGCTGCTCCCCGGCGAACATCTCGGGCATCCGGTACGCGAACGCCTCCGCCGCGTCCAGCAGGCCGCCCAACAGCCCGGACGCCTCCTTCTCATACCCGGCGGCGAACAGGCCCGACACGGCGAGGGCTGTCTCGTGGACCCGGACAGCCCCGGCGCGGTGCCCGAACGGACTGTGGCCGGGCTCCCTGGCGCCGAGGCTGCGCAATCCCCACCCGGAGTCGAGCGCGGGGCCTCCGAGCAGCCTGGCCACCTGCTCCGTCCGTACGCGGTCGAGCAGCCCGTCGGCGTGGCACCCGGCTGCGACGAGGCCGGTGTCGAGGAGGTGGGCCATGGCTCCGCCCAGGTGCGGCAGCGGGCGGCCCTCTTCGGTGAGGGCGGCGGCGGGGCGGCCGCCCGCGCGGTCGTCCAGCCAGAAGTCGTCGCGGAACCGCCGTCGCATGTCCCGGGCCCGGTCTCGCCACTCGTCGGCGCCCGGCCGGTCGCACGCCTCCAGGAGCGCGGCGCCGAGCAGGGCCGCCCGGTGGGCGTGCGCCTGTGTCTCAGCGCGCCGTACGGGCCCCGCCGGGCCGGGTTCGGCGACCAGTCCGTCGCCGTCCAGGGCGGTGCGCAGCCAGTCGAGGCAGAGTTCGGCGGCGGGCATCAGCGCCGTGAGTTCCTGTTCGGCAAGGCCCCAGAGGCGGGCCTCGGCGAGTACGGCCGGAAAGGCGAGGGTGGCCTCCACTCCGGTGCAGGCGGGCGGCAGGTGGGGGCCCGCGTCGCGGAGCGGCCCGGGGACGCGCCCGCTCCGCCCGGGGCCCGTGCCCAGCGTGCGGGCGACGACGCGCAGGGTGTCGGCGGCGAGCCGGGTGCCGAGGGGCAGGAGCATGCGGGCGGCCCAGAGCGCCTCGGCGGGTGCGGGGCCCGTTCGCCACGGTACGCCCGCCGTGAGGTGGAGGTCGGACGGCTGGGCGGGGTCCCGGACGAGCAGGCCCCGCAGGTCGTCGAGGGCCGCCGCCAGGAGCCTCCCCGCCCGAGGGTCGTCGGCCTCGGCACGTGCCTCCTGGAGGTGCGGGACACCGGCGCGGCCCGCCGGGCGGAGGGGACGTCCGGCGTGGACGGACAGTTCGATGGCACGGGCTGCGCCGGGGGCGATGTCGAGCTCCCAACACAGGAGCCCGGCGGAGGCGAGGGCGTCCATGGGCGGGGGGTCGGCCGTGACCAGGGCCTGGACGCCGTCGGGTGCCGTCCAGCGGAGGCCCGAGCCGTGGACGGTGGCCGGCAATTCGGGTCCGGGCCTGCCGGAGACGGCGGCGCCGAGCGGTGCGAGATCCGTGCCGAGGGCCAGCTCCACGGGGATGCGCAGCGGGCGGCCGGTCGTGTTGCGCAGGGTGATGCGCTCGGAGCCGTCGGCGTCCCGCGACCGCTCGACGACGACCCCCGGGTCGGGCCCGGGGTCGGCCGGGGTGCGGACGACGGCCATGAACCTGGCCTGCCCCGCCGAGGCGAGTCTGCCCTGGACCGTGAGCGGTTCGCGGCCGAAGACCCGCAGTCGGCAGCGGGAGAGCAGCCGCCGTCCCGACTGGTAGACGCCTTCCAGGCCGTGCCCGGTGAGCTGTCCGTGCTCGGCCGAGACGGCCAGCGCCGGCAGGGCGACGGCGACGAGGGTGTGGTGCACCGGAGCCAGCTCGCCGGGGCGGGCGCCGGGCGACGGCCCGTGGCCGAGGCCGGAGGGCTGGCCCGTGTGGCCGCGGTGAGCCCGGGCGGGCGCGGACGCTGAATGGTGGATGGCCGGGGTGGGGACGGTGAGGTCCATGGGTCGTCTGCTGAGCCTTCTGTGCGCTCCGGACAGCCGCTGGAGGTACGGCGGCACGGGTCGGGCGACTCCGCCACCCACGTGAACGGCCGTAACGGGGCGGGAGTCACGGCCGTCATCGGGCGCTCCCCCAGTCGTTGCCGTCCGCGCATCCCGTACCGGACAGGCCGTCACCCGGTCCTCCGCCGGACGTACGGGACGGATCCTGAAGTCCGGGGCGCCGCTGCACACGAGTCCCAGGACCGGGTCCGGGGCCGGCCGCGTCGGCGGGCCGGGTCGGGCCGGGCCTCGTGGGCCGGGTGCCCGGGGTGGCGGTGCCGGGCCTCGTGGACGAGGTGCCCGTCGCTGTGGTGCCGGGCCTGCCGACCCGGGCGCGCAGCCCTCGCCGTACCGCCCGCGCGCCGGGCCGTCCTGCCGCCCGGCGGGCCGAAGGGCGCCGCGCTTCGGCCTTCGTACGGGCCTCGCGCTCCCCGCGCAGGCATTCGCGGAGCGTCTCCGGGTCCAGCTGTTCGTTGCACGCCTGGTGCAGCAGCCGGGCGAAGGCGTATTCGGGGTCCGCTTCGAGCGCCAGGCCGAGGGCGACGCGGGCGCTGGGCTCGTCGGCCGTGGACCATGCGACCCATCCGGCGAGGCTGAGGGGCGCGGCGGCGTGTTCCCCGTAGACGCCGACGCAGCGGCGGGCCAGGGCACGCCAGAGACGGAGCGCGTGGTCGGCCTCGCGGCCCTCCATCCACTCGGCGGCGCGGTCCCGGGTGCGGCGGTCCTGGAGTCCGACGATCAGTTCGGCGGCCTCCTCGTGGGTGATCAGCGCGTCGTCCCTGGAGTCGGAGGCGTCCTGATCGGCGAGCGGCGGATGGTCGGCGAGCCGGTCGATGAGCCGCTGCGCCAGCCGGATCGTGTCGTCCCGTACTCCCTGGCGCGCCGTGGTGTTGAGGATGCGGTGGACGAGTGCCGCGCTGGCGGTGTCCAGGGCGCGTTCCTGCTCGGCGACCGTGGCGGGGGCCGTGCGGGGCCTGAGCCGCGCCTCCATGTCGCGCAGCGACCCTCGGACGTGGATGCCCGCGTACGCGGCGGCGGCCGCCATGACGGAGGTGCCGGGCGGGGCGAGCGCGGTGCCGTCGGGCGGGCAACAGTCGCTGTCGGGGCAGACGTACGACCAGAACCTGCCGTCGGAGAGGCACAGCGCCTCGTACACGGGGACGTCGAGGGCGCCACACGCCGTGCGCAGCTTCTGGGCGAAGGGTCGCAGCCGCTCCATCACGCGGCGGCCGCTCTCGCCTTCGGCCGGGTCCTGGTAGAGGAAGACGACGATGCCGTCCGGTCGGGAGCCGTGCCGCTCACATCCCTCGATGAGGCACTCGGCGAGTTGCTCGGCGGTGGGCGCCCATTCGCGGGGTGAGCTCGGAATGCCCAGGCGGATCCGTCCGCCGAAGCGGCCTCGGTCGCCGTGGAGGGCGAGGAGGACGACCGAGTCGGTCGGGTGGAAGCCGAGCATGTAGGGAAGCGCGTCGGCGAGCTCGGCGGAACTTCGCAGTGTGATCTTTGGCTCCTCGGTGAAACCGGTGGTGCGGACGGGCAGGGCGCCGCCGGACGGGGAGGTGCCGTGGGGACCGGTGTGGTCGTCGTGTGCGTTCATGGCTCGACGGTCTCCTTCCCTCCGCCGATCCGCGACCCCTGTGGATAACTTTGTCCACAGGCTTGGCGTACCGTTCGCCGGTTGTCGGTGCCGTGCTGTTCCATGTGAGGCATGGAGCTCACGAACGACCAAGACCTGCGTGCCGCCGCGGACGCCGTGCTGGCCCGCCTCGTCGGTGACGCCACCGGCACGGCACGGCTGCGCGAGGACCAGTGGCGGGCCATCGAGGCGCTGGTCGCGCACCGGAGACGGGCCCTGGTCGTGCAGCGCACCGGGTGGGGCAAGTCGGCCGTGTACTTCGTGGCCACGGCCCTGCTGCGAGCGCGGGGCGGCGGGCCCACCGTGATCGTCTCGCCGCTGCTCGCGCTCATGCGGAACCAGGTGGAGGCCGCCGCCCGGGCCGGCATCCACGCCCGGACGATCAACTCGTCGAACACGGAGGAGTGGCGAGACGTCCAGGAGGAGATCGCGGCCGGCGCGGTGGACGTGCTCCTCGTGTCACCGGAGCGGCTGAACAACCCGGACTTCCGCGACCAGGTCCTGCCCGCGCTGGCCGCGGCGACGGGCCTGCTCGTGGTGGATGAGGCGCACTGCATCTCCGACTGGGGCCATGACTTCCGCCCCGACTACCGGCGTCTGCGCACGATGCTCGCCGAGCTGGCGCCGGGTGTTCCGGTGCTGGCGACGACGGCGACGGCGAACGCCCGGGTGACGGCCGACGTGGCCGAGCAGCTCGGCACGGGCGCGGAGTCGGACGCTCTGGTGCTGCGCGGCCCGCTCGACCGGGAAAGCCTGCGCCTGGGGGTCGTACGGCTGCCGGACGCGGCGCACCGGCTCGCGTGGCTGACCGACCATCTCGGTGAGCTGCCCGGGTCGGGCATCGTGTACACGCTCACGGTCGCCGCGGCGGAGGAAGTCGCCGCGCATCTGAGGCAGTGCGGCTACGCCGTCGCGTCCTACACGGGCCGCACGGAGAACGCCGACCGGCAGCAGGCGGAGGAGGACCTGCTGGCCAACCGGGTCAAGGCGCTGGTCGCGACGTCGGCGCTCGGCATGGGCTTCGACAAGCCGGACCTCGGCTTCGTGGTGCACCTCGGCTCGCCCTCCTCGCCCATCGCGTACTACCAGCAGGTGGGACGCGCCGGCCGCGGTGTGGAGAGCGCGGAGGTGCTGCTGCTGCCGGGCAGGGAGGACGAGGCGATCTGGAAGTACTTCGCGTCGGTCGCGTTCCCTCCCGAGGAGCAGGTGCGGCGCACGCTGGACGTGCTGGCGCGGGCGGAACGCGCCATGTCGCTGCCCGCGCTGGAGCCGCTGGTCGAGCTGCGGCGCACACGGCTGGAGACCATGCTCAAGGTCCTCGACGTGGACGGGGCGGTGCACCGGGTGAAGGGCGGCTGGACGAGCACGGGCCGCCCGTGGGCGTACGACGCGGAGCGGTACGCCTGGGTGGCGCGGCAGCGGGCCGCGGAGCAGCAGGCGATGCGGGACTACGTGGCGACGGACGGCTGCCGGATGGAGTTCCTGCGGCGGCAGCTGGACGACGAGGAGGCGGCGCCGTGCGGCCGGTGCGACAACTGCGCGGGGCCCCGGTTCGACGCGAAGGTGTCGGCGAGCACGCTGGACTCGGCGCGCGGTGAGCTGAGCAGGCCGGGTGTGGAGGTGGAGCCGCGCCGGATGTGGCCGACGGGGCTGCCCGCGGTCGGGGTGGAGCTGAAGGGCCGCATCCCGGCCGGGGAGCAGTCGTTCACGGGCCGTGCGCTGGGGCGGCTGTCTGATATCGGCTGGGGCAACCGGCTGCGGCCGATGCTGGCGGAGGGCGCGCCGGACGGGCCGGTGCCGGACGATGTGGTGGACGCGGTCGTGCGGGTCCTGGCCGACTGGGCGAAGGGTCCCGGCGGCTGGGCGTCGGGCGGTCCGGACGTGCCGCCCCGCCCGGCGGGGGTGGTCATCATGGAGTCGCGGACGCGGCCGCGGCTGGTGGGTTCGCTGGGCGAGCGGATCGCCGAGGTGGGCAGGATGCCGCTGCTGGGCTCGGTCGGCTACGCGCCGGAGGCGGCGGACATCCGGATCTCCCGTACCAACAGCGCGCAGCGGGTACACGGTCTGCACAGGGCGTTGACGGTTCCGGCCGACCTGGCCGGCCGCCTGTCGTCGGCGGACGGACCGGTGTTGCTGGTGGACGACTTCTCCGACAGCGGCTGGACGCTGGCGATGGCGGCGCGGCTGCTCCGCCGGGCCGGGGCGACGGGGGTGTTTCCGCTGGTCCTCGCGGTCGCGGGATGATCCGGGACGGTAAAGGGAATTGTTCCGGCCGGGAATTGGGTGTCATAACATCCCATTCCCGTCAGGGGCCGCAATTGCTCGTTGCCGCCCGCCCGTGTGGCCAGAGAGAATTGGATTCCGCCCCGCACGGTCCGTTCGCGGTCCGGAGGGCTGTGTCGCGGCGGGCCCTCACCCGACCCCTGCCCGCTGATGTGGGCGCGTATGCGAAGGGAGGACCGTGACCTTCGGATTCGCTCCGTCCGCAGCCAGCTCGTTCGCCTCGCCTGCCGGTTCCGCCAGCCGTCTCGCCCGTATGCTCGAGCCCGCCGAGTGGGCGGCGGCCGGAATTCCCTTGCTGCGCAATCCTCGTGACATCGTCACGGGACTGCACGCCCGCCATCTGCCGAGGCCCGCGACCGCGGTGGTCGCCGTCCTCGATCACGAAGAACGGCTCGTCGCCAGCGCGTCGTTCACCCCGAGGCCGATCCCGGCGGACGGGTGGGACTTCCGCAACGTGCTGCTGGCGCACTTGCGCCGGGTGATCCCGCACGACCTGCGGCGCCGCACCCCGGTGCGTACGGCCGTCCTGCTCTTCTGCCGCGAGGGCGACGAGCGCTGGACGGAGGAGGACGGGGCGTGGATGTGGGGCCTGCGGGACGCCTGCACGCTGCACGGGCTGCGCTGCGGTGCGTACATCACACTGACCGGTGACGGCTGGCAGGTGATGGGCGAGGGCCGCGGAGGCCGCAGCCCGCACGCGTCGTCACCGCCGACCGACCTGTCGCAGGCCGGGGCCGACGACGCGCCGCCCACGCTGCGCCGGGCGAGCGGCGCCGCCGACGCCCTGCGGCGTACGGCGGCCCGCTAGCGCCTCCTGCCGACCGGAGTCGCGCCGTGCGAAGGCTCACCGGACCGGGCGGCGATGCCGTCCGGGCCGGCGAGTTGAGCCTCCGCCAGAGGGCGGTGACGAGTGGGTCTTCGTCAGAGGGCGGTGCCGAGCGCGGCGTTGATCCGCTTCGGCTCGCCGCAGACGATGAGCAGCGCGTCGGCGCGGGTCAGCGCGGCGCGCAGCGCCCGGGCGGTGGCTGCGTCGTCGCCGCCGTTGACCGCGACGACGACCACGGGCCGGGCCGCGGCACGGTCCAGCGCCGACGCGTCAGCGAAGAACACGTCGTCGCGGGCGTCGTGCTGGGCCCAGTACGACGCCTCGCCGAAGGACAGCTCATGCGTCGCCCACGGGTGCTGTTCGCCGGTGGTGAGCACCAGGATGTCGCCGGGTGCGCGGCCGCTCTCCAGCAGAAGGTCCACGGCCTCCTCGGCGGCGTCGAGGGCTCCGTCCAGCGGGGCGGGGATCAACTGGATCTGCGGTTCGTTCCCGGTGTCTCCGGAACGGTTCTCCGGCCGGGGCGTCGGCTTGGCGCCTGCGGTCTGCTGGCGCGCGGCCGGCGGCGCGGGGCGGGCCGGGCCGGGACCCGGACGGCCGGGACGGGGCGAGGCCGCGGTGCGCGGGCCAGGTACGGGTCTGGGGGTCGGCGCGGGGCGGCCGGCGGCCGGCGTGGCGCGGGGACCCTGGGCACTCTCGTGAATCTGAGGCTCCTCGGGGGTGAGAGGCATAATCGGATGTTTATCAAACGCCGGTGCGAGTGGCATCGGCGGGTGGCTCATATGCGCGGCCCGTCAGGCGGGCCGTCTGGCGGTGGGTCAGAAGTCGAAGCCGAGCTGGCCCCCGCTTTCCAGTTCGGCCGCCTCCGCGGAGACACGGACCTTCTTCAGGTGCCGCCACCGGGGCAGCGCGTCCAGGTAGGCCCAGGTCATGCGGTGGTGCGGGGTGGGGCCGAGTTCGGCGAGCGCGGCCTTGTGCACCGGGGACGGGTAACCGGCGTTCGCCGCGAACCCGAACGGCGCATACGTGTCGTACTGCGACTCCAGTTCGGCCATCATGGCGTCCCGCCGCACCTTGGCGATCACCGATGCGGCCGCCACGGCGACACAGGACTGGTCGCCCTTGATCACCGTCCGGACCTGCCAGGGATCGCCGAGGTAGTCGTGCTTGCCGTCGAGGATGACCGCGTCGGGGCGCACCGGCAGGGCGTCCAGCGCCCGTATGGCGGCCAGCCGAAGTGCCGCCGTCATTCCGAGCTCGTCGATCTCCTCGGGGGAGGCGTGCCCCAGGGCGTGGGCCGTGACCCACTGCTCCAGCTCCGCGGCCAGTTCGGCGCGGCGCTTGGGGGTGATGAGCTTGGAGTCGGTGAGACCGGCGGGGGGCCGACGCAGTCCGGTGATGGCGGCGCACACCGTGACGGGCCCTGCCCACGCCCCGCGTCCGACTTCGTCGACTCCGGCGATGACCTTGGCGCCGGTTGTCGCTCGGATCGAGCGCTCGACGGTGTGTGTGGGTGGTTCGTACGGCATGGCGCCTGACAGGTTACGCCGCCCGTCCCCTCCCGCGACACCCGGATTGGCATCGAGTGCCTTCCGCCTGCCCGGTACGGGTCGGCGGACCGGGGCGCCGGAGGCTGCGGCGGTGGCGGGGCGGGACGCGCCACCGCGTTCCCGACACCATCATAGGTACACCACGGGAGTTGCCCGCCACCCGCCTGACGTGCGCGGGAGCGGGCCTGCGCCCCCGGGGCGGGGAGCGGGGGCGGGCGTCAGTGACCGGGGCCGCCGGGCATCCAGTCGGGAAAGTCCTCGGTGCGGGCGAGCCAGTCGGCGGGAGGCGCACCCGCCGGTGTGGCGGCGACCACACCGCCGACGATGGCGCATGTCGTGTCGACGTCGCCTCCGGCCTGCGCGGTTGTCCAGAATGCCCGCTCGTAGTCGCCGAGGGAGCGGGCCGCGGACCACAGGGCGAACGGCACGGTGTCGTGGGCGGTGGTCCGGCGCCCGCAGCCGAGGACGGCGGCGACGGTGTGGGTGTCGTCGTAGTCGAGCATGTCGCGGGCGCGCCGCAGCCCGGCGCCGACGGCGCTGCGCGGCACGAGGGCGACGACGGCGTCGAGGAAGTCGGCCGGCTCGGGCGGTCCCTGTGGCGCCGCGGCGAGGGCGGCGGCGGCCGCGACCGCCATGCAGCCGACGACCGCCTCACGGTGCTGGTGGGTGGTGTAGGAGGAGATCTCCGCCTGGTGGGTGGCCTGCTCGGGGTCGTCGGCGTACCAGGCGCCGAGGGGGGCGATCCGCATGGCCGCGCCGTTGCCCCAGGAGCCTTGGCCCTGGAAGAGGCCGGCGGCGAGTTCTCGCCAGTCGCCGCCTTCTCTGATCAGGCGGAGCATCCGGTTGACGGCGGGGCCGTAGCCGCGGTCGAAGTCGTGGTGCACGGCGAAGGAGCGAGCGAGGGCGTCCTGATCGATGCGTCCGTGGTCGGCGAGGACGGCCAGGACGGAGCAGGCCATCTCGGTGTCGTCGGTCCACTGCCAGGGGTCGGGTGGCAGCTCGCGCCGCTTCAGCAGGGGGTAGTTGGCGGGGACGAAGAACTGGGAGCCCAGGGCGTCCCCCACGGCCAGCCCGCGAAGGCTGGCGAGAGCGCGTTCGAAGCGCCGGGCGGGAGAGAAGTCAGCGGTCATCGCCTTGCCACTCTATCCGGTGAAACCTCTCCGGTCCGGGCTCAGCGGGTGAGGCGGCCGGCCTCCAGCCGTTGGACGCGGCCGGTGAAGCGGCGGCGGAGCAGGCGGTCGTGGGAGACGACGACGAGGGCGCCGGTCCAGCGGTCGAGGGCCTCCTCCAGTTCTTCCACCAGGCCGAGCGCGAGGTGGTTGGCCGGTTCGTCGAGCAGCAGCAGGTCGGCGGGTCGGGCGAGGAGACGGGCGAGGGCGAGGCGGCGGCGCTGTCCGGCGGAGAGGGAGCCGACGGGTGTGTGGAGGTCGCGGGGGCGGAACAGCCCGTACGACAGGAGGAGTTCCTCCTTCTCCTCCTCCGTGCCCGCGAGGCCCCGGCCGAACGCGGTGAGCAGCCGCTCCGCCGGGCGGCCGACGGGTATCTCCTGGGCGAGGTAGCCGATGCGGCCGCGCCGGGTGACGGTGCCGGAGTCCGGGGCGAGCTGCCCCGCCATGACGCGCAGCAGGGTGGACTTCCCGGCGCCGTTGCCGCCGTGGACGAGCAGCTTCTCCCCCGCCGCCACCGTGAGCCGTTCGACCGCGAGGCGGTTTCCCACGCGCACGTCCGTCAGGGTCACCAGGTCGCCGTCGGCGGTGCCGGTGAGCGGTCGGGCGGCGAAGGCGAGGGGGCGCGGGGGCGGTGGCACCGGGTCCTCGCGGAGGCGGCGCAGCCGCTCGCGCGCGGCGCGCACCCGCCCGGAGACCGACGCCTGGACGCGCCCGGCAGCCCGGTCGTAGGCCATCTTGTTGTTGTCCTTGATCGCGCGGCCCGCCGCGACGCCGTGGGCGGTGGTGGCGGCGTACGCCTCCAGCCGCGCGGTCTCGTCGCACCAGTCGGCGTAGGACTGTTCCCAGCGGCGGCGGGCGGCGGCGCGCTCCTCCCGGTAGCCCGCGTAGCCGTTGCCGTAGCGGACGACGGTGCGCCGGTCGGCGTCAACGTCGAGCACGGTGGTGGCGACCCGCTCCAGGAACGTGCGGTCGTGGGAGACGGCGACCACTGTGCCGCGATGGGCGGAGAGGTCGTCCTCCAGCCAGCCGAGGGCGGTCTCGTCCAGGTGGTTGGTCGGCTCGTCCAGCAGCATCACCTCGGGGGCGGCGGCGATGAGGCAGGCGAGGCCGAGGCGGGCCTGCTCGCCGCCGGAGAGGCTGCCGAGGGGCCGGTCCCGGCCTGTGCCCGCCAGCCCGAGGCCGTGCAGGGCCTTGTCGACCCTGGCGTCCGCCTCGTAGCCGCCGCGCAGTTCGTACGTGGTGAGCAGCTCGCCGTACAGGCCGAGGGTCGCCTCGTCCGCGTCGCCGAGCGCCGCTTCGAGGTCGCGGAGTCGGCGCTCGATGGTCCGCAGTTCGTGGAGGGCGGCGTCGATGGCCTCCCCCACCGTGCGGTCCGGCGGGAGCTGCGGGGTCTGGGCGAGGAGGCCGACACCTCCCTCCGCGACGGTGATCACCTCGCCGTCGTCGGGGGTCTCCGCCCCGGCCAGAAGATGCAGCAGCGTCGTCTTGCCCGCGCCGTTCTCCCCGACGATGCCGATCCGCTCCCCGGGGCGCACGGCGAGGGACACGTCATCGAGCAGCAGCCGCTCACCTCGGGACTTGGTCACGCGGCGAAGGGAGATCTGTGTGGGCAAGGGCACCTCCGGACGAATGGGCGACAGGGCGACGACAGCGTGCAGAGCGCCAGCAAATGCAACTGCAGTGGCGTTATGGAGAGTGTGGCACACTCGTCCCACCTAACGCAACAGGAGTAGCGATTGACTGAGGAAGTGCGGCACCCGGCTGTCCCGACCGGTACCCAGCGCCCCGGCACCCGACGTCCCGGCGGCCGTACGGCGCGGACTCGCGCGGCCGTCCGCGACGCCGTCCTGACCGGGCTGGCCGAGCACGGCTACCCGGGTCTCACCGTCGAGTACGTGGCCGAGCGGTCGGGCGTGCACAAGACGACGCTGTACCGCAGGTGGGGCGGCGTCGAGGAACTGGTCGCGGACGCCCTGGACCTGGCCGGCGAGGACGCCTGGACGCCTCCGGACACGGGCGGCCTGGAGGGCGATCTGCGGGCTCTCGCGCGCGAGGTGTGCGACTCGTTCTCCGACCCGGAGATGGCGGCGGCGCCCACGGCGTTCATCGCGGCGGCGTTCCAGTCGGAGCGCGCCGCCGACGCGCTGCGGGCCTTCTACGCGGAGCGGTTCGCGCGCTGCGAGACCGTCGTCGAGCGTGCCGTGGCGCGGGGCGAGGCCCCGGCCGGTACGGACGCGGGCGCGGTCGTGCGTGCCGTATCGGCTCCGTTGTTCCTCCGGCTGTTCGTCACACGGGAGCCGGTGCACGCGGCCCTGGCCGACCAGTCGGCGGCGGCGACGGTCGCGGCGGTACGGGCGGGCGCGTTCATGCCGCCGACCGGCACCGGCCAGGCCACGGACGGGCCCTCACCGGCACCGACACGCACACCCGACCCCTGAGGCCCCAGCAGCTGGGAGGCGCACCGGCCGGCCGCCTCACCAACCCCCGCGGACCCAGCGGCTGACCGCTCCACCAGCCGCAGGCGCCCCGGCCCGCCGCCCAGCAACCCCCGCCGCACACGGCAGCTGTCGCCCCGGCCGCCGCACCCACCGCTACCGGTGCGGCACCCGCCACGCGGGCGCCCCTCACACCGTCCAGGCCGCTTCGAGGTCCACGACGTCCCCGGTCAGCGCGACGACGTCGGCGGCGAGCTGGGTGCGCAGGGCGAGCCGCTCCACCCGCTCGGCCCGGTACTTGCCGTGCTCGGCCGCCGACTTCCACATCGACAGGACCAGGAACTCGTTGCCGGGGGCCTCCCCGAACATGCCCCGCAGCATGCCCGGCGACCCGGCCATGGCCGGGTTCCAGACCTTCTCCTGCATCAGGGCGTAGTGCTCGACCCGGTCCTCGCGGATGCGGCTGTGGGCGACCCGTACGACGTCGGCGTCCGTGAAGCGCGGCTCGAAGCCCGTCTTCACGTCGAAGCGGTAGTCGAACAGCTTGACCTGTGCGTCCTTGAAAGTGCCGGACTGCGCGGCGGCGAGCCGGTCGTGGGAGCGCGCCATGAAGGAGTCGTAGAAGGGGCGGCTCTCCCAGAAGGAGAAGACATGGGCCACCCCGGGGCGCAGCCGGCTCCAACCGCCGCCCTGTCCCCGGAAGCCGGGTTCGCCCGGCAGCCCCGCCCATTTCCGCTGCCCCCGTTCGAACCCCCTACGGTCCACCACGGTGCAGCGAATCCACTTGACCAGCACCGCGCCATCGTACGGCGCCGAGAACCGGCCGATGAGGCGTTCGTCACTGACGCTCCGTGACACCATGGACAACGGGTTCGGAGCGGAGGGGAGTTGGCCCCTGCGCGATACCGGCCTCCGGAGAGGGGGAAGCCGTGAGCAGTCTGAACAAGGGCGTGGCGAAGGTCGAGGTGGCCCTGAAGTGGGACCCGGGCACCGGCGGCGCGGTCCACGACCTCGACATCATCGCCGCGGTGTACGGCGCCGAGGCCCCGCACGGTGAACCGGCGTACCTGGTGCACTTCGACAGCCGCTCACCGGACGGCACGATCACGCTGAACCGGGACAGCCGTACCGGGCAGGGCTTGGGCATCGACGAGTCCATGACGCTGGAACTCAACCGGCTCGCGCCCTCCTACGCGCGCGTAGTGGTGGGCGTCGCGATCCAGCAGGGCAGCGGCCGGGTCACCTTCGGCGATGTCGCGAACACCGGTGTCATCGTCAAGGAGGGGTACGACGAGCTGTTCCGGGACGACTTCGGCGCGGTACGGGACGCCACGTCCGCGACGGTCGTGGAGTTCACCCGCCAAGGCCCGAGCACCTGGACCTACAAGTCCGCCGTACGCGGCTTCGACTCCGACCCTGACTCCTTCACGCAGCTGATGGGCGCGCCCCGGTAAGGGCGGCCGGGCACGCGGGCGGGGACACGCTCCGAGTCAGATCTCCCCGCCCCCGCGCCGCGCCGTGTGCCCGGCACCCGGCGGCCCGGGGAACGCGCGCAGTACCAGCTCCGGTGCCCTGTGGTCGGCGAGCCGGACCATCCGGGCGTCCCCCGCCGCGAGCGCGTCCCGTGCGACGCGTACCCACTCCTCCCGGTCGAGCAGGGAGACATACGCCCCGCGCAGCGCGTCCCGCTGCTCCGGACGGCAGCCGACCGCCTCGGGAGGCTTCACGGCAAGGTCCTGGGCGAGCCCCGCCGTCGTGGAGAAGCGCTGGACGGTCGGGCCGAGTGACCGCGCGGCCCGGACGTACGCGTCCAGGACCGCGGCCGCGTGCGGGTAGCGGGCGAGGGTGGCCCCCATGCCGTCGCAGTCGCTCATCACCCGCAGCAGCCGTCCCGTGTGGTCCGCCAGCTCCTCGTCGTCGCCCAGCTCTTCGACCGCGTCGTGCAGCCGGGCGGCCAACGGCGGCCTTGCCCGCGAAGTACCCGTTCAGGTAGTCGCCGTCGCACGCGCGGCGCAGCAGCCACGGCCGGACGGCCGGATCGTCGAGGCGGCAGAGGGCTTCCGCGACGTACACGCGCCCCCACCCGGCGACCCGGTCGGCGAGCCACAGCAGGGCCTCCGCGCCGCCGGGCAGCCTCTCCAGCGCGTGCGCCGCCAGCGGCCCGAAGCGGTTGGACAGCAGCCCGATCGTCTGGATCAGCGGGATGTCCTCACGGGTCGCGGCGGCCGCGACCAGGGCCAGCCCCCCGGTGACCGCGCAGCGGTCGGTGCTGTGCCGTACCAGCCACCGGCCCGTCCGCCGCGCTTGGCCCCCGGGGGCCCGTTCGGCCGCCGCCGCGATGGACGCATCGGGTTGGATCGGGATGTGGACGTGGTGGAAGGCGTCGGCCAGGCCGCCCGGGCGGGCAGGGGGCCCGGCGAAGTGCGCGTCCAGGATCAGCGCCGCGTCCCGGCCCGCCTGACGCCGGTCACGCGGCGGCCGTGGACCGGACCGGCCCCGGTGCGCCGCGTCGTCGGGACAGGGGGCGCCGTCGCGCGGAGGGGCCCGTCGGGATGTGACCGGTGCAGCCGCAGCGCGGGCGCGAACAGGGTCGGTTCAGGTCCGGGCAGTGACGTCCCGGGCGTCCCGCTCACCGGCGGGAGGAGGGCTCGATTCTCTTGATCATGGCCGGAGCATGGCATGCCGAGGCGGGGACCGCAAAGCGTCGCCGACAGCACGACGAAGGGGACCGACCCGTGGTCGGTCCCCTTCGCGTACTGCTGGTCAGCTCCCCCTACGGGCTGCCGCGTGCGGCGCCCGCCGGGCCGCCATCAGCTGCAACCGCTGGTGGAGCCGCAGCCCTCGCAGATGTAGCAGGAGCCCGCGCGCTGCATCTTCGTACCGCAGGAGAAGCACAGCGGGGCGTCGGCCTGGATGCCGAGCTGCATCTCGACCAGCTCCGCCGACGTGTGCGCCTGCTTCGGGGCCGGGACGGCCGGGATCTCCGCCTTGGGGGCGGGGGCGGCCTTCGGGGCCTCCTGCTGGCGCGGGGCGGACTGGGCCAGGCCCTCGACGTCCACCTCGTCGTCGGCCGGCTCGTACGAACCGGTCTCCAGGTGGCGCTGACGCTCCTCGGCGGAGTGGATGCCGAGCGCCGAGCGGGTCTCGAACGGCAGGAAGTCCAGCGCCAGGCGGCGGAAGATGTAGTCGACGATCGACTGCGCCATCCGCACGTCCGGGTCGTCCGTCATACCGGCCGGCTCGAAGCGCATGTTGGTGAACTTCGAGACGTACGTCTCCAGCGGCACGCCGTACTGGAGGCCGACCGAGACGGCGATGGAGAAGGCGTCCATCATGCCCGCGAGGGTCGAGCCCTGCTTGGACATCTTCAGGAAGACCTCGCCCAGACCGTCGTCCGGGTAGGAGTTGGCGGTCATGTAGCCCTCGGCGCCGCCGACCGTGAAGGACGTGGTGATACCCGGGCGGCCCTTCGGGAGGCGCTTGCGGACCGGGCGGTACTCGACGACCTTCTCGACCTTCGTCGGCTCGACGACCTCGGCCTTCTTCTCCTCCTTCTTCTTGGCGGAGAGGGGCTGGCCGACCTTGCAGTTGTCGCGGTAGATCGCGAGCGCCTTGACGCCCATCTTCCACGCCTCGAAGTAGATCTCCTCGACCTCCTCGACGGTCGCCGTCTCCGGCATGTTGACCGTCTTGGAGAGCGCGCCGGAGATCCACGGCTGGATCGCGGCCATCATGCGGACGTGGCCCATCGGGGAGATGGCGCGCTCGCCCATGGCGCAGTCGAAGACCTCGTAGTGCTCCTGCTTGAGGCCCGGGGCGTCGATCACATTGCCGTGCTCGGCGATGTGGGCGACGATCGCCTCGATCTGCTCCTCCTGGTAGCCCAGGCGGCGCAGGGCCTGCGGGACCGTGCCGTTGACGATCTGCATGGAGCCGCCGCCGACCAGCTTCTTGAACTTGACCAGCGCGAGGTCGGGCTCGAGGCCGGTCGTGTCGCAGGACATCGCCAGACCGATGGTGCCGGTCGGGGCGATGACGGAGGCCTGCGAGTTGCGGAAGCCGTTCTTCTCGCCGAGGCGGATCACGTCCTGCCAGGCCTCCGTGGCGGCGGCCCAGATCGGCGTGTCCAGGTCGTCCATGCGGACGGCCGCGGTGTTCGCGTCGGCGTGCTGCCTCATGACCCGCTTGTGTGCCTCGGCGTTGCGGGCGTAGCCGTCGTACGGGCCGACGACCGCGGCCAGCTCGGCGGAGCGGCGGTACGAGGTGCCGGTCATCAGCGAGGTGATCGCGCCGGCCAGGGCGCGGCCGCCGTCGGAGTCGTACGCGTGGCCGGTCGCCATGAGGAGGGCGCCGAGGTTGGCGTAGCCGATGCCCAGCTGGCGGAAGGCGCGGGTGTTCACGCCGATCTTCTCGGTCGGGAAGTCGGCGAAGCAGATGGAGATGTCCATCGCCGTGATAACCAGCTCGACGACCTTCGCGAAGCGCTCGATCTCGAAGGACTGGTTGCCCTTGCCGTCGTCCTTCAGGAACTTCATCAGGTTCAGCGAGGCGAGGTTGCAGGACGTGTTGTCCAGGTGCATGTACTCGCTGCACGGGTTCGAGCCGTTGATGCGGCCCGACTCGGGGCAGGTGTGCCAGTGGTTGATCGTGTCGTCGTACTGGATGCCCGGGTCGGCGCAGGCCCAGGCGGCCTCGGCCATCTTGCGGAAGAGGGACTTGGCGTCCACCTCCTCGATGACCTCGCCGGTCATGCGGGCGCGCAGGCCGAACTTGCCGCCGGACTCCACGGCCTTCATGAACTCGTCGTTCACCCGGACCGAGTTGTTGGCGTTCTGGTACTGGACGGACGTGATGTCGTCGCCGCCCAGGTCCATGTCGAAGCCCGCGTCGCGCAGGGCACGGATCTTCTCCTCTTCCTTCACCTTGGTCTCGATGAAGTCCTCGATGTCGGGGTGGTCGACGTCGAGGATGACCATCTTGGCGGCGCGGCGGGTGGCGCCACCGGACTTGATGGTGCCGGCGGAGGCGTCGGCGCCGCGCATGAAGGAGACCGGGCCGGAGGCGTTGCCACCGGAGGACAGCAGCTCCTTGGAGGAGCGGATGCGGGAGAGGTTCAGGCCGGCGCCGGAGCCGCCCTTGAAGATCATGCCCTCTTCCTTGTACCAGTCGAGGATCGACTCCATGGAGTCGTCGACGGACAGGATGAAGCAGGCGGAGACCTGCTGGGGCTGCGGCGTGCCGACGTTGAACCACACCGGCGAGTTGAAGCTGAAGATCTGGTGCAGGAGGGCGTAGGCGAGCTCGTGCTCGAAGATCTCCGCGTCGGCGGGCGACGAGAAGTAGCCGTACTCCTCGCCGGCCTTGCGGTAGGTCTTCACGATGCGGTCGATGAGCTGCTTCAGGCTCGTCTCGCGCTGCGGCGTGCCGACGGCACCCCGGAAGTACTTGCTGGTGACGATGTTGACCGCGTTCACCGACCAGAAGTCGGGGAACTCGACGCCACGCTGCTCGAAGTTGACCGAGCCGTCGCGCCAGTTGGTCATGACGACGTCACGGCGCTCCCACACGACCTCGTCGTACGGGTGCACGCCGGGGGTCGTGTGGATGCGCTCCATACGCAGGCCCTTGCTCGCCTTGTTGGACCCCTTGGCGCGGGAGCCTCGTGCCGGGCCGCTCGTCGTCTCTGTCATGCCGCCTCCCATATACGGGCAAAAACACCCTGATGTGCCCAGATCTTCCAAGGCACGGTTTCCGTCTGTTGTCGTGAGCGCTGCGAGCAGCACCCGTGACAGGTCGATTGGCCGCTCAGCGGCCTGTCGCCGGACCGCCGCGGGTCCGGCCGGCCGCTCAGTCGGCGGAGGCCGCGGGCACCGGGACCGCGGGGGTCGCACCGGTGCCGCCCCCCTCCGCCGGCCGCCGCTCGCGCAGCTCCGCGATGGCGGCCTCGAAGTCCTCCAGCGTGTCGAACGCGCGGTACACGGACGCGAAGCGCAGGTACGCGACGAGGTCGAGCTCCCGCAGCGGGCCGAGTATGGCGAGGCCGACGTCGTGCGTGGTGAGCTCGGCGCTGCCGGTGGCCCGGACGGCCTCCTCGACCCGCTGGCCCAGCTGCGCGAGGGCGTCCTCGGTGACGGGCCGCCCCTGGCACGCCTTGCGCACGCCGTTGATGACCTTGGTCCGGCTGAAGGGCTCGGTGACCCCGCTTCGCTTCACGACCATGAGGGAACAGGTCTCCACCGTGGTGAAACGGCGGGAGCAGTCGGGGCACTGGCGGCGGCGTCGGATGGACGTCCCGTCGTCGGTGGTGCGACTGTCGACGACACGGCTGTCGGGGTGCCTGCAGAAGGGGCAGTGCATGGTCCCAAGCCTCCTTCACAGCACGACTGAATAGCCTCGCGAGGCCCTCCCGGACCCCCTCGAAGCAGCCACCAGCATAGGTGATGCCCGACCCCTACTTGGACCAGGGACCACAACTTCTGGGCGGCTGTCACCATGCAACCACTACATGTAGGGTCTGGGCCTCATTCTCGGTGTGGCGCGTGTCGCGCAGCGCACCGGCTTCCGGGCCGCGGACGAGCCTACGGCACGGCCGTCCCCTGACACGCCCGGGGCACGGGCCCAAGGCGGCCGGGGAAGGGCCGCGGGCGGCGTGTCGCGCCACGCCCGCCGGGGGCGGGCGCCTCCACAGCGGCGGCGGGCGATACCGTAATGGTCCGAATTGCCTTCACGCCGCCCCAGGCGACGAAAGGTCGCACATACACCCAGGCGCACGCACAGGTAAGCCATTCCGCGGTTTTTCACTCGAACGTGTGTTTGGCGCAACCTTTCGAAAGCAACTACCGTTGTGCCAGCCAGGGAGACCATTCGAGAGGGGCCGACGTGACCACCACCGCAGACAGTGCCACCATCACCGCCCAGGACCGCTCCCAGGGCCGATTCGAGCCGGTACACGCCATGACCGTGAAGAACGCGAACGAGGCGGGCACGACGCCCGAGCCCGCCAAGCCCGCACGGGCGCTCCCCGGCCGACCTCCCGGCATCCGCGCCGACAGCTCGGGCCTCACGGACCGGCAGCGAAGGGTCATCGAGGTCATCCGCGACTCGGTGCAGCGGCGCGGATACCCGCCGTCGATGCGGGAGATCGGCCAGGCGGTCGGTCTTTCCAGCACGTCGTCGGTGGCACACCAGTTGATGGCGCTGGAGCGGAAGGGCTTCCTGCGGCGCGACCCCCACCGCCCCCGAGCGTACGAGGTGCGCGGCTCCGACCAGCCGAGCACGCAGCCCCCGGACACGGCCGGCAAGCCCGCCGCGTCGTACGTCCCGCTCGTCGGCCGGATCGCCGCAGGTGGGCCCATCCTGGCCGAGGAGTCCGTCGAGGACGTCTTCCCCCTCCCCCGGCAGCTCGTCGGCGACGGTGAGCTGTTCGTCCTGAAGGTCGTCGGCGATTCCATGATCGAGGCCGCCATCTGCGACGGCGACTGGGTGACCGTCCGCCGCCAGCCCGTCGCGGAGAACGGCGACATCGTGGCCGCCATGCTCGACGGCGAGGCCACGGTCAAGCGCTTCAAGCGGGAGGACGGCCATGTCTGGCTGCTCCCGCACAATGCCGCCTACCAGCCCATCCCTGGCGACGAGGCGACCATCCTCGGCAAGGTGGTGGCGGTTCTGCGGCGGGTCTGACCCCCGCCGGCCCCGACCGGACCCCGGGACCCCTGCGCCGGTCCCGGGGTCCTGCTGTGTCCGGACGCGCCGCTCCCGGCTCGCCGTCCGTCAGACCGCCGCCTCCGCCTTCGCCGCCTGGTCGATGGCGGCCAGCGAGCGGCGCACCTGATTGCGGTCCGTCGTGTACCAGAAGTCCGGCATCGAGGCGCGCAGGAAGCTGCCGTACCGGGCGTTCGCCAGGCGCGGGTCCAGGACCGCCACCACCCCCCGGTCGCCCGTCGCCCGCACGAGGCGGCCCGCGCCCTGCGCCATCAGCAGCGCCGCGTGCGTCGCCGCGACGGCCATGAAGCCATTGCCCCCCGCCTCCTCCACGGCCTTCTGCCGCGCGCTCACCAGCGGGTCGTCCGGGCGCGGGAACGGAATGCGGTCCATCACCACGAGCTGGCAGTTCGGCCCCGGCACATCGACGCCCTGCCACAGCGAGAGCGTCCCGAACAGACACGTCTCCGCGTCGTTGGCGAACGCCTTGATCAGCTCGCCGAGCGTGTCCTCGCCCTGCAACAGCACGGGCACGCCCAGGCGGCCCCGCAGCTCCTCGGCGGCCGCCTGCGCGGCCCGCATCGAGGAGAACAGGCCGAGGGTCCGGCCCCCGGCCGCCTCGATCAGCTCCGCCAGCTCGTCCATCATGTCCGTGCGGCTGCCCTCGCGCCCCGGCGTCGCCAGGTGCCGGGCCACGTAGAGGATGCCCTGCTTGCGGTAGTCGAACGGCGAGCCGACGTCGATGCCCTTCCAGACCGGAAGGTCCTCGCCCTCCACGCCCTCGGCGGCGAGACCCAGCGAGGCCCCCACCCCGTTGAAGTCCCCGCCCAGCTTCAGCGTGGCCGACGTCAGCGTGACCGACCGGTCCGTGAACAGCTTGTCGCGCAGCAGCCCCGACACGGACAGCGGCGCCACCCGCAGGGACGCGCCGAAGCGGTCGTGCCGCTCGTACCACACCACGTCGTACTCGGAGCCGTTCGCGATGCGCTCCGCCACCGCGTGGACGTTCTCCACGGAGGCCATGGCCTGCTTGCGGACCGCGTCCTCGTCCTGGACGGACCGGTCCCTTGTGTTGCCCAGCGCCGTGATCACCGTGCGCGCGGCGTCCCGCAGGGCCATCAGCGCGTACGCGAGGTCCTCGGGAAGCTCCTGGAGGCGGCCGGGCAGGGCCAGCTCCATCAGCTTCTCGAACCCCTCGGCAGCCGTCTGCAACTGGTCGGCGGCCTTCTCGTCCACGAGCTTCGCTGCGCGCCGCACCGCCCGGTTGACCTGGCCGGGCGTGAGCTCACCGGTGGCGACCCCGGTCACGCGGGACACGAGCTCGTGCGCCTCGTCCACGATCAGCACCTCGTGCTGCGGCAGGACCGGGGCGCCCTCGATGGCGTCGATCGCCAGCAGCGCGTGGTTGGTCACGACGACCTCGGCGAGCTTGGCGCGCTCCCGCGCCGCCTCCGCGAAGCACTCGGCGCCGTACGCGCACTTGCTCGCCCCCAGGCACTCGCGCGACGAGACGGACACCTGCCCCCACGCCCGGTCGGAGACACCCGGCGTCAGGTCGTCCCTGTCGCCCGTCTCCGTCTCGTCCGACCAGTCCCGCAGGCGCAGCAGATCCTGTCCGAGCTTGCTGGTCGGGGCGGCCGCCTCGAAGTGGTCGAACAGCCCGTCCTCCTCTTCCTGCGGCACGCCCTCGTGGAGCCGGTGCAGGCACAGGTAGTTGGACCGGCCCTTGAGCATGGCGAACTCCGGGCGGCGGCGCAGCAGCGGGTGCAGCGCGTCCACCGTGCGGGGCAGGTCCCGCTCGACCAGCTGCCGCTGGAGGGCGAGCGTGGCCGTCGCGACGACGACGCGGTCCCCGTGCGCCAGGGCGGGCACCAGGTAGCCCAGGGACTTGCCGGTGCCGGTGCCGGCCTGGACGAGCAGGTGCGTACCGTCGTCGATGGCCTGGGCGACGGCCTCGGCCATGGCGACCTGGCCTGGCCTTTCCGTACCGCCGACGGCGGCGACGGCGGCGTGGAGGAGCTCGGGGAGGGATGGCTTCGTCATAGCGCGTCCACCCTACGGGGCCGCACTGACAGTCGGCCCGCCACGCGTGCGTCTCCGCCCGCTTCCGGCCACTCCCCGGTGGCGACCGCCTCGCGCAAAGGGCCCACTTCACCCGTGCGAGCCACTTCCGGCACTCCAGGTTGACGGAAGGGCCGCGCCCTCAGCGGGGCTGGGACCGCTCGGCCGCCGCGAGGGCGTCGGCGAAGCGGTCCAGTACGGCGTCGGCCTGCCCGTCGGTGAGCGTCAGCGGCGGCAGGAGCCGTACGACCCCGGAATGCCGACCGCCCGTGGCGACGATGAGGCCCCGTTCCAGACACTCCCGTCGCACCGCCTCCGCCAGGGCCGGGGCGGGCGGCGGTACGTCCCCGAAGCGGGCCGCCGTGTCGACCAGTTCGACGCCGGTCATGAGCCCCCGCCCCCGTACGTCGCCCACGCACGGATGGGCGGCGGCCAGCTCCCGGAGCCGGGCCAGCAGCCGGGCGCCCAGCACGGCGGCCCGCTCCGCTAGGCGGTTGTCCCGCACGTACCGGAGAGTCGCCGTCCCGGCCGCCATCGCCAGCTGGTTGCCCCGGAACGCGTCCGCGCGTCCGCACCGCCCGCCGCGGTCGAGCCCGGAGCGGTAGACGATCACGGACAGCGGGAGCGAGCCGCCGAGGGCCTTGGACACGACGAGCACGTCCGGGACGATCCCGCTGTGCTCGACCGCCCAGAACGCCCCCGTGCGCCCGAGGCCGGTGAGCGTCTCGTCGGCGATCAGCGGGATCGACCGGGCCTCGGTGATCTCCCGCATGCGGCGCAGCCAGCCGTCGGGCGCGGGCACCACCCCGCCGCCGCTCCCCACCGGCTCGACGATCATCGCGGCGGGCGGCTCGGCGTGGAACTCGGGCGCGTCGAGCAGGGTCTCGGTCCAGCGGGCGGCGAGTTCCGCCCCGCCCCGGCCGTCGACGCCGAACGGACAGCGGTACGGGTGCGGGTACGGCAGCCTCGTCACCCGGCGCTCCGCGACGCCGCCGGGCGCGTCGGGGCGGCCGGACAGCGCCTCGCCGCCGTCGTGCGAGGCCCCGGTGAAGGTCAGCAGGCCGGTACGGCCGGTGGCCGCGCGGACCACGTCGAGCGCCGCGTTGACCGCGTCCGAGCCCGCGGGTCCGCAGAACTGGATGCGGGCCTCGCGCGCCAAGGCGGGCGGCAGGGTCGCGAACAGTTCGGTCGTGAAGTCGTCCCGGACCGGGGTGGCGAGGTCCAGGACGTGCAGCGGGGCGCCCGAGTCGATGACCTTCTTGACCGCTTCCAGAACGACCGGGTGGTTGTGGCCGAGGGCGAGGGTGCCCGCGCCTGAGGTGCAGTCGAGGTAGCGGCGGCCGTCCGCCGCCTCGATGGTCACGCCCCGGGCGCGTACGGGGACGACGGGCAGCGAACGGGCGTAGGTGCGGGCGGCCGGCTCGCGGAGGGACTGGCGGCGCAGGATGCCCTCGGACCCGGCGGCCGGAACGGCCTGCCCGCCGGGCGCCGGAGCGGCCTGCCCGCCGGGGGCGGGAACGGTGTCCGGTCCGGCGGGCCGGGGGCCCTCGGTGCCGGACGGAGTGCCTCCGGGTCCGGCGGGCGGTGCCGCCGTGGCTGGTTCGGTCGCGGCCACGTCTGGGGTCCTCCCGTCGGTAACGGTCTGTCGCACATCGGTACGGCGCCCGGCCGCTCCGCGTTCGGTGCGGGCCCGGCGTCCCGCCCGTACCAACGACGACATCTCCGGGGGATCACGGTCATTCCGAAGATCCGGGCCCCGGGGAACCGCCGCCCTGCCGCACACCGTCCCCAACGGCACCGGCATAGTGGGGGCCGCACTTCGGCGCCCGGCGCCCCGGCAGCGCCCCGCGCGGCCGGAGTGTGAAGTTCCGCAATACGTAGTTCCGCGTTGGAGGAGCGCTTTCCCGGAAGCGCTCGGTTCACGAAGTCCCAGGGGGATCACTCATGCGAACGATTCGTCCGTTGCTCGCGTCAACCGCCGTCGCGGCGGCGCTGGCGCTGACCGCCACGGGCTGCGGCCCCGAGGAGGACCCGGCTGCCGCGCCGAGCGCCTCCGCGGTCCAGACCCCCGCCGCGGACGGGAAGATCACCATCCCGGACGAGCTGAAGGACCGGCTCAAGGAGCACGGGATCGACCTCGACAAGTGGCGGGGCGGCGAGTGGAAGAACTGGGACAAGGACAAGTGGCTGCGTGAGGCGCAGGACTTCGTCAACCCGATCATCGAGGACCTTTGGGACCCGGACCGGATGCGGGAGGCGGAGGAGCCGGACCAGCCCGTCGAGGACGGTGACCTGCCCGACGACGCCGGGGTGACGGACCCGACGCCGAAGCGGGTCGAGGCCACCGCGGTCGAGCCGGAGTACCACGGCAGCGCGCCGGAGGCCGGCAAGCTCCTCTTCGACGGCCCCAAGGGCTCGATGGTGTGCTCGGCCACGGTCGTGAAGGACCCGGCGAACCCGGGCAAGTCCAACCTCGTGTGGACGGCCGGGCACTGCGTCCACGCGGGCAAGAACGGCGGCTGGTACCGGAACATCGCGTTCGTCCCGTCGTACAACAACAAGGGTCTTTCGACGGCCGAGCTGGAGAAGGCGTCCCGTGAGGACGTCGCGCCGTACGGCGTGTGGTGGGGCGACTGGGCGCAGACCTCGGAGCAGTGGATCGACCAGGGTGCGCCGACGGGCGGCCAGGGCGCCCCGTACGACTTCGCCGTCATCCATGTGACGCCGGAGAAGGGCAGCGGCGGCAAGTCGCTGGAGGAGACGGTCGGCTCGGCGCTTCCGGTCGAGTTCGCGGCGCCGGCCGCGTCGAAGATCGCGAGCATGGAGGCGACCGGTTACCCGGCGGCGCCGCCGTACGACGGCCAGAAGCTGTTCCAGTGCGCCGACAAGCCGGGGCGGCTCTCGGTGAAGGCCAGCCAGCCGACGATGTACCGCATCGGGTGCAGCATGACCGGTGGTTCGTCGGGCGGTGGCTGGGTGGCCACGGGCCAGGACGGCAAGCCCGCGCTCGTGTCGAACACCTCGATCGGGCCGGTGCAGGCGGGCTGGCTCGCCGGGCCGCGTCTGGGCGCTGAGGCGAAGGGTGTCTTCACGGCCGTCAGCGAGAAGTTCGCCGGGCGATGAGCCTGAGCGCGTCAGCGCCGGGGGCGCGCCCGTCAGACGGGCGCGCCCGGGTGGCCGCCCCCGGTGGCCGGGGGCGCCTCGGTGGGCGTGCCTGCCGGTAGGCCGTCGGGATGCGGCCGACCGGCTTCGGCGAGGACACGGACAAGGAAGCGGGGTTCCCCGGCCGGTGCGGCCGGGGAACCCCGCTTCCTTCGTGTGCCGTGACGGCGGCCTTGTGCGTCAGGCCGCGACGACGCTGTACGGAGCCAGCAGCGCGGCGAGCTCGCTGTGCACCCGCGCCTTGAGCAGCGTGCCCTCCGCGGTGTGCTCCTCGGAGATCACCTCGCCCTCGGCGTGCACCCGCGAGACGAGTCCGCCCTGCGTGTACGGGACGAGCGCCTCGACCTCGACCTCCGGGCGGGGCAGCTCGGCGTCGATCATCGCGAGCAGTTCCGCGATGCCCTTGCCGGTCCGCGCGGAGACGGCGATCGCGTGCTTCTCGACCCGCAGCAGCCGCTGGAGGACGAGCGGGTCGGCCGCGTCCGCCTTGTTGATCACGACGATCTCGGGCACGTTGGTCGCGCCCACGTCGCGGATCACCTCGCGCACGGCGGCCAGCTGCTCCTCTGGCGCCGGGTGCGCGCCGTCCACCACGTGGAGGATCAGGTCGGAGTCGCCGACCTCCTCCATCGTGGAGCGGAACGCCTCGACGAGGTGGTGCGGCAGGTGCCGGACGAAGCCCACCGTGTCGGCCAGCGTGTACAGCCGGCCGCTGGGCGTCTCGGCCCGGCGGACCGTCGGGTCGAGGGTGGCGAACAGGGCGTTCTCCACCAGCACGCCTGCGCCGGTCAGCCGGTTGAGCAGGGACGACTTGCCGGCGTTGGTGTACCCGGCGATGGCGACCGACGGCACCTTGTTGCGGCGCCGCTCCTGGCGCTTGATGTCGCGGCCGGTCTTCATCTCCGCGATCTCCCGGCGCATCTTCGCCATCTTCTCGCGGATCCGGCGCCGGTCCGTCTCGATCTTGGTCTCACCGGGGCCTCGGGTGGCCATGCCGCCACCGCCGCCGCCACCCATCTGCCGGGACAGCGACTGACCCCAGCCGCGCAGTCGAGGCAGCATGTACTGCATCTGGGCGAGCGCGACCTGCGCCTTGCCCTCGCGCGACTTGGCGTGCTGGGCGAAGATGTCGAGGATCAGAGCGGTGCGGTCGACCACCTTGACCTTGACGATGTCCTCCAGGTGGATGAGCTGGCCGGGGCTCAGCTCACCGTCGCAGACGACGGTGTCGGCGCCGGTCTCCAGCACGATGTCGCGCAGCTCGTCCGCCTTGCCCGAGCCGATGTACGTGGCCGGGTCGGGCTTGTCGCGGCGCTGGATGACGCCGTCCAGGACGAGCGCGCCCGCCGTCTCGGCGAGGGCGGCCAGCTCGGCCAGGGAGTTCTCGGCGTCCTGCACGGTCCCGGAGGTCCAGACGCCGACCAGCACGACGCGCTCCAGGCGCAGCTGCCGGTACTCGACCTCGGTGACGTCTTCGAGCTCGGTGGAGAGGCCGGCCACTCGGCGGAGCGCGGCACGCTCCTGGCGGTCGAACTGGTCGCCGTCCCGCTCTCCGTCGATCTCGAAGCTCCAGGCGACGTCCTCTTCCATCAGTGCATCGGCCCGAAGGCTCTCGGCGCGGTTCGGCTCCGCGGAGCTCAGCTTGTCCTGGGAAGGGGATGAAGAGGAGGTCATTGGGTCCTTACGTCGATGGAAAAGTCGATTCGTCAGGCACAACGCCTGCTCTCCCCGGATGATTCCCGGAAAGGGCCCGGGCCACTCCGCGGCGGCGTCGCCGACGTGACGATGGTCGCACGGCCCCGCGGGGCCCGTCACGCGGGTTTCCGCCCGGCCGCGGCCGCCGCGGTCGGGGCGGGGGCCTGGGCCGCCGTGGCCTGGGCGGCGGCGGCCTGGGCCGCCGTGGTGGGGGCCGGGACGGGAGCCGCCGTCTTGGCGCTGGGCGCCGCCGGGCCCCGGGCGGGTGACGCGCTGCGCCAGTCGGGGTGGCCGGGCATGGGCGGGGTCTTCTCGCCGTACAGCCATCCGTGCAGGAAGCCGGTGAGATCGCGGCCCGCGACGGCGGAGGCGAGGCGGACGAAGTCGTCGGTGCCCGCGGTGGCGTGCGCGTGGTCGGTCACCCAGCGCCGCTGGAGGGTGTCGAAGGCGGCGGCGCCGATCTCCTGGCGCAGGGCGTACAGGACGAGGGCGCTGCCGTCGTAGACGACCGGCCGGAAGAGGCCCGACTTGCCGTCGCGCCCGGGCGGGCGGGGCGCGGCCGGGGGGCCGCCCGCCGCGCGCCAGCCGTCGGAGGCGGTGTACGCCTCGCGCATGCGCTTCGCCAGGGTGCCGTGGCCGGTCTCCTCGGCGTAGAGGGCCTCGTACCAGGTGGCGTGGCCCTCGTTGATCCACAGGTCGGACCAGGCGCGCGGGCTGACGCTGTTGCCGAACCAGTGGTGGGCCAGCTCATGGACCATGACCGACTCGATGTACCACTCGGGGACCCCGGGGTCGGTGAACAGGCCCCGCTCGAAGAGGGAGAGCGTCTGGGTCTCCAGCGCGAAGCCCGTGGCCGCGTCGGCGACGAGCACGCCGTACGTCTCGAAGGGGTACCGGCCGATCCTGCGTTCCATCCAGCGCAGGTGGTCGGGGGTCTTCCGCAGCCAGCGCTCCATCCGCTCCCGGTCGGCGGCCGGGACGACGTCGCGCAGCGGCAGGCCGTGCGGGCCGGTGCGGCGGACGACGGCGGAGCGGCCGATGGAGACCTGGGCCAGCTCGGTCGCCATCGGGTGGGCGCCGCGGTACGTCCAGGTCGCGGTGGGGCCGGCGACGGCGTGGGCGACGGCGCGGCCGTTGGCGACGGCGACGAGATCCTTGGGGGTGGTGACGCGGATGGTGAAGTACGCCTTGTCGGCGGGGTGGTCGTTGCAGGGGAAGACGCGGTGGGCGGCGTCGGCCTGGTTGGCCATGGCGAGGCCGTCGGAGGTGCGGATCCAGCCGCTGTCGGCGCCCGCGGCGGTCGGGTCGCTCGTGTGGGTGACGGCGATGGTGATCCGCTCGCCCTTGCCGACCGGCCGGTCGGGCCGCACGACCAGGTCTTCCCCGGTGCCGGTGAAGTGCGCGGGACGGCCGTCCACGGTGACGGACTCGACGGTTCCGTGGGCGAAGTCCAGGTTGACGCTCTCCAGCCGCTGGGTGGTCCGTGCGTCGATCTTGGTGAGCGTGTCGAGTGGCTTGCGGTTGTCGCCGCCGTACGTGAAGGCGATGTCGTACGCGAGGACGTCGTAGCCGGGGTTGCCGAGGTACGGGTACAGCGGGTCGCCGATGCCGAGCGGTCCGGGTGCGGGTACGGCCGCCGCGATGAGCCCCGCGGACGCCGCGGCGAGGAGGGCGGCGCGCAGGCGTGGGGAGGTGAGGGTCATGGGCCACCGCTACCAGCGCGCCCGGCGCACCCGAACGGGCGCCGCGCGCGGGCGTACGGTGGTCCGTCCGGCGGCGTCCGTGCGCCCGGTCGGGGCTACTGCGTCGAGGCGGGGTGCTGGGCGCGGCTCACGTCGTACACGCCCGGTACGTCGCGCATGGCGCGCATCAGGGCGGGCAGGCCCGTCGCGTCGGGCAGCTGGAGCGTGTACGTGTGGCGGACGCGCTGTTCGCTGGGGGGTTCCACGGTGGCGGAGACGATGGCGGCGCCCGCCGTGGCGATGGCCTCGGTGAGGTCGGCGAGCAGCCGGGGGCGGCCGAACGATTCGGCGACGAGCGTGACGCTGCAGGCCGCGGCGCCGCTCCAGCGCACGGTGACCGGCCGCCGCCCGAGGTTCTCCATGCGGCGTACGGCGGGGCACTCGGCGCGGTGGACGGTGACGGCGCCGCCGCGTACGGCGAACCCGGTCACGGCGTCGGGCGGTACGGGGGTGCAGCAGCCGGCCAGGCGGACGCCCGTGTGCGGGGCGTCCACGATGGCGTTGGCGGTGGGCTGGCGGCCGGTGACGACGGCGGCGGGCGGGCGCGGGTCGGCGGCCGGGGCGTCGGCGTCGTGGGGGTGGCTGGCCAGCCAGTGGCCGATGGCGATGCGGGCGGTGGGCGTGCGGGCGTGTTCCAGCCAGTCGGGGGACGGGCCGGAGCCCGCGTCCTCCGCGAGCAGCGGCTGCACGGTGTCGCCGTCGTGGAGGACGGTGCCGAGCGTGGCGAGGCGGCCGTTGACGCGGGCGCCGACGCAGGCGTGGGCGGCCGTTCCGTGCTGCTCGTACGCGGCGTCGATGCAGGTGGCCCCGGCGGGGAGGGCGAGGGTGCCGCCGTCGGGGAGGAAGACGGTGATCTCACCGTCCTGGGCGAGGTCGGCGCGCAGCGAGGTCCAGAACGTGTCGGGGTCGGGTGCGGACTGCTGCCAGTCGAGGAGGCGGGAGAGCCAGCCGGGGCGGGTGGGGTCGGCGCGTTCGCCGTCGTCGGCCGTTTCCGAGCCGTCGGCGGGGGCGGCCGCGTACGGGTTGCCGAGGGCGACGACCCCGGCTTCCGCGACCTTGTGCATCTGGTGGGTGCGGATGAGGACTTCCGCGACGGCGCCGTCGGGGGCGGCGACGGCCGTGTGCAGCGACTGGTACAGGTTGAACTTGGGGGCGGCGATGAAGTCCTTGAACTCGGAGATCACCGGCGTGAAGCAGGTGTGGAGCTCGCCGAGCACGGCGTAGCAGTCGGCGTCCTCGCCGACGAGGACGAGGAGCCGCCCGAAGTCGGTGCCGCGCAGTTCGCCGCGTTTGAGGCTGACGCGGTGCACGGAGACGAAGTGGCGGGGGCGGACGAGGACTTCGGCGGTGATCCCGGCGTCCCGCAGGACGGTGCGCACGTCGTCGGCGACGGTCGCGAGGGCGTCGCCCGCGTCGGCGTTGCGGGCGATGAGGGCGCGGGTGCGCTCGTACTCGACGGGGTGGAGGATGGCGAAGACCAGGTCCTCCAGCTCGGTCTTGAGCGCCTGGACGCCGAGCCGTTCCGCGAGGGGGATGAGGACGTCGCGGGTGACCTTGGCGATGCGTGCCTGTTTCTCGGGGCGCATGACGCCGAGGGTGCGCATGTTGTGCAGCCGGTCGGCGAGTTTGATCGACATGACGCGGACGTCGTTGCCGGTGGCGACGAGCATCTTGCGGAACGTCTCGGGCTCGGCGGCGGCGCCGTAGTCCACCTTCTCCAGCTTGGTGACGCCGTCCACGAGATAGGCGACCTCCTCGCCGAACTCCTCGCGAACCTGGTCGAGCGTCAGATCGGTGTCCTCGACGGTGTCGTGGAGCAGGGAGGCCGTCAGTGTCGTGGTCTCCGCGCCCAGCTCGGCGAGGATGAGCGTGACGGCGAGGGGGTGGGTGATGTACGGCTCGCCGCTCTTGCGGAACTGGCCGCGGTGGGACGACTCCGCCAGCTCGTACGCGCGGCGCAGGACGGCCAGGTCGGCGTCGGGGTGGTGGGCGCGGTGGGCGTCCGCGACATGGCCGATGGCGTCGGGCAGGCGGTCACGGGCGGTGGGGCCGAGCAGCGCGGCGCGGCCGAGTCTGCGCAGGTCGATTCTGGGGCGGCCGCGCCTGCGGCCGGTGGCACTGGGATCGGTGGCCTCTGCGCTCATGGGGCACCTCCGGCGGCGTGGACCGGCGGTGGGCGGGTACGGCGTGGCCGCCCTGCCGGTGCTTGATGCTACCGAGCCCACCACGTGGCGCAGTCCCGCTCTCGCCCAGCGTGAACGGGATCACCCATTCGAGCGAGGCCCGCGCGCGTACCGTTTCGCTCCCTGATCGAACCTGGTGACCGGGCGGCCGTTTCGGAGAGCCGGGCCTGGTGCGGACGGGCGATCCGGAGAGCCGTGGCCTGGTGCTCGGAGGGGCCGGTCCGGTGAGCCGGGCCCGGCGCGCGGACGACCGTTCGGTGAGCCAGGCGGGCTGCTCAGACGGCCGGTTCGGTGAGCCAGGAGGGGTCGATGTGCCCCTCGGCGACGATCACGGCGGGTCCCGTCATCTCGATCTGCCCGTCGGGCCGCTCGGTGATCACCAGCGTGCCGCCGAGGACATCCACCGTGTACGTGACGGGAACGCCCGTCTCGGCCGGGTCGACGCCGTCGCGGCGGGCAGTGGCGACGGCCACGGCGCACGCGCCCGTGCCGCACGAGCGGGTCTCGGCGGCGCCGCGCTCGTGGACGCGCATGGCGACGTGCCGGGGGCCCCGGTCGGCGACGAACTCGATGTTGACCCCGTCGGGGTAGACGGCGGCGGGGGCGTAGGGCGGCTCGGTGTACAGGGTGCCGGCGTGGGCGAGGTCCTCGACGAAGGCGACCGCGTGGGGGTTGCCCATGTTGACATTGCGCGCGGGCCAGCTGCGGCCGTCCACGGTGACCGTGACACCGGCCTCGGGGAGGGCGGCGCGGCCCATCGAGACGGTGACGTCGCCGTTCTTGGCGAGGTGGACGGGCTTGACGCCGCCGCGGGTGGCGACGGCGATGTCCCCGGCCGTGACATGCCCGGCGTGCATCAGGTAGCGGGCGAAGACGCGGACGCCGTTGCCGCACATCTCGGCGACGGAGCCGTCGGCGTTGCGGTAGTCCATGAACCACTCGGCCTCGTCGGCCATGTGGCGGGCCTCCGGGTGGGCGGCGCTGCGCACGACGTGCAGCACCCCGTCGCCGCCGATCCCGGCGCGCCGGTCGCAGAGCCTGGCCACCAAGGTGGCGGGCAGGTCGATGGCGTTGTCCGGGTCGGGCACGATCACGAAGTCGTTCTCGGTGCCGTGGCCCTTGAGGAAGGCGATGGGTGCGGTGCTCACGCGATCAATCGTACGGGGCCGGTACGACAAAGCTCTCGGGCAGGCGCGTCAGCGCGGGCGGGTCGCGTCAGCGCAGGCGGGCGACGCGCCAGACGGCGAGGGCGACCATCAGGGTGACCCCGGCGGCGTACAGGGCGACCACGCGCCAGTCGGGGCGCTCGCCGGAACCGCGCGGGGGCAGGCCGGGCCAGGTGTACCCGACGCGGCGGGCGGCCATCATGCCCCAGCCGGCGGCGCAGCCGCACAGCAGCAGACCGAGCATCGCGAGGACGGCGCCGCCGTCGCCCGAGCCGAAGGCCAGCGGGAAGGCGAACATCAGGGAGCCGAGCGCGCCGAGACCGACGATCGGGGCGAGCTGCCAGATGCGCAGGCGCCGCTGCGGGCGCAGCTCCACCTCGACCTCGTCCGGGGTGATGTCCTGCGCCCCGTCCTCGGTCAGCTCGGGGCCGTCCGGGCTGAGCCCCGGCGCTTCCGGCCCCTGCGGTTCTCCGCCGTCCGGCGCTTCTCGCCGCTCTCTGTCGCGAGGGCCGGCCTCCATCGCCACGCGCCCTCCCCACTCGGTCCACTGGTCGATCGATGCTCGATGATGGCACGGCCACGGCCACCGAAATGACGGTCAGGGCGTCCCGATGCCATCACGTGATCAGGCTGTAACCGCTCGTTCGACCAACGTCAGGGCATGGCGCGGGAGTTCCCCGCGGTCGGCGGCGGCTCCACTGAGCCACCTGACCCGCGGGTCACGGCGGAACCAGGAGTCCTGACGGCGCGCGAAGCGCTTGGTGGCGCGTACGGTCTCGTCGCGCGCCTCCTGTTCGGTGCACTCGCCCGCCAGCGCGGCGAGGACCTGCTGATAGCCGAGGGCGCGGGAGGCGGTGCGGCCCTCGCGCAGGCCCCGCTGCTCCAGCTCGCGCACCTCGTCGACGAGTCCGGCCTCCCACATGCGGTCCACGCGCGCGGTGATCCGGGCGTCCAGCTCCGGGCGCTCGACGTCCACGCCGATCTGGATCGTGTCGTACACGGAGTCGTGGCCCGGCAGGTTGGCGGTGAAGGGCTTGCCGGTGATCTCGATGACCTCCAGGGCGCGCACGACGCGCCTGCCGTTGCTCGGGAGGATGGCGCGGGCGGCGTCGGGGTCCGCGGCGGCGAGCCGGGCGTGCAGGACGCCGGAGCCGCGCTCCTCCAGCTCCGCCTCCAGGCGGGCGCGGACGACGGGGTCGGTGCCGGGGAACTCCAGGGCGTCGATGGCACCGCGTACGTACAGGCCGGAGCCGCCGACGAGGACGGGGGTACGGCTCTCGGCGAGCAGGCGGTCGATCTCCGCGCGCGCGAGGCGCTGGTATTCGGCGACGCTGGCGGTTTCCGTGACGTCCCAGATGTCGAGGAGGTGGTGGGGGATGCCGTCGCGCTCCTCCGGGGTCAACTTGGCGGTACCGATGTCCATCCCTCGGTACAGCTGCATGGAGTCGGCGTTGACGACCTCGCCGCCGAGCTCCTGCGCCAGGTGGACGCCCAGATCGGACTTTCCGGCTGCGGTGGGGCCGACGACGGCGATGACGCGGGGGGCGGGGACTGTGCTGCTCACCGCCCCAGTCTCGCAAACGTCGGGCGGTGTCCCCGAACGAGTTACGTGACGGGGTGCGACCGGCGTCGTTGCCAGTTGCGAGGTTCCGTCCGCCGGTTCAGGCACCGGCCCCTCCGGGCGACGCAATGGGACGCTCCGGACGGCGCGGAATTTCGCCCACACGAGTACGCTATGGAGTTGATATGGGCGTTTTTGCATGGTTTCGCCGGAAGGGTGAGAAAGGCGAGCAGACTGCCGAAGCCACCGCCGACGCGGCACAAGAAGGCACCGCGCTGGCGGCCGACGAGGGCAAGCCGGCCGAGCGGCCCGAGCAGTCCGTTGCGTCGGCGCCCGACGCAACGGACGCCGGGGAGCGCTCCAAGGCGTCCGGCGCGGAGGCGACGAGCGGCGAGGGGGCCCTGTGCGAGGCGGCTCCGAACCGTTCGGCCGTGAGCGAGGAGATCCCGGGCGAGGCGGCTGCGGGTGACGCGGCCGAGGGCGTGGAGATCCCGAAGCAGCAGTCGAACGAGGAGGCGGCGGACAACGAGGCAGGCGATGGCGCCCGCACGTAAGCAGGGCCGACGGAATGGTTCCGTCCGGCCGAGTCCGGTGCGAACCGGCCATTTCGAGGAAGGTGGGCCATGGGCTTCCTGGACACGTTGAAGACCAAGCTCGGCCCGGCCAAGGGCAAGGTCTCCGATCTCGCCCAGCAGCACGGCGACAAGATCGACCACGGCATCGAGAAGGCCGCCCGGATGGTGGACCACAGGACCAAGGGCAAGTACACCGACAAGATCGAGTCGGGAACGGTCAAGGCCAGGAACGCCATGGACCGGCTCGCTCACCGGGACGACGAGGGCGGCACCCCGCCGGGGCCTTCGGCGACACCGCCCACCCCGCCACCGGCCTGACCCCACCGGCCGGCCGGGGCACGCGGCACAGCGGGCGGTCGCGGAGCACGACGCTCCGCGACCGCCCGCCGCCGCTTCCTAGGACCGTTCCCGGCAACATCGGCCACGCATGACCAGGCCCCACAGGCCCAGGCCGCGTCAGGACCAGGCCGCGACCAGGTAGCCCACGCCGTACGGGGCGCCGTCGTAGAGCAGCCGGCCGTCGAGGGACTCGGTGTGCGCGGCGCCCGCGAGGACCTGCCAGGGGGCACGTCCGGCGGCCTTCAACTCGTACGCGAGTCCGGCGTCCAGCTCCGCCAGGGCGCCCGTGTCGGCGGCGCCCAGGGCCCGGGCGGCCCGCGCGTCGAAGTCACCCGCCCGCTCGTCCAGATATCCGGGCGCCTTCACGGAGCGGCAGGCGCTGCCGTCGCCCATCACCAGCAGGGCCACGCGAGGAGCCCGTACGGCGAGCTCCCGGCCCAGCTCCGCGCAGCGCTCGGGCGCCAGCCGCTCGGCCACACCGACGCCCTCCACGGGCGCGTCCGCCCAGTCGGCGCGCTGGAGCAGCCAGGCGGCCACGGCCAGAGACGGGGGCAGCCGCCTGGTCCCTGAGGCGTCCCGCGCCTCCCCGGCCCCGAGCCGTACGTCCACGTCCACGCCGAAGCCCTGGAAGCCGCCCACGGCGCCCTCCGGGTGCGTCACGGTGCCGTCCGCACCGGGGTCGGCCTCCGCCTCGGGGCCGACCACCACGAGCCGGTCGGGGCGCGCGGCGGCCAGTACCCCGAGCGCGTCGAGGCAGGCCGCGCGCGCGTCGTCCAGTTCGGGGGCGGCACCGGTGGCGACGGCGGGGACGAGGAGCGGCGGGCAGGGGCAGACGGCTGCGGCGACAAGCATGATCCGCAGCGTAACCCGCACCCGCCGCCGGCCGGGCTCGCCGACGGGTCCCCGGCGCCGCGACCACGCACGCGCGGGTCGCCCCGTCCGGCCACGACCGCCCCGTACAGGCCGCGTCAGCCGACCTGCCGGGCGCTTCGCGCAGGCGGCCTCAGCCGACCGCGCAGCCGTTCTCGGCCGGGGGCAGGGGGGCGGGGACGCCGATCTGGGGCAGGCCGAGCATGACGCCCGCCGGCTTGGCCTCCTGGGCGGTCCGGCGCTTCTCCCAGGCGTCCCCCGCGCGCGTACGGCGCACAGCGGCGACGGGTCCCTCGGCGAGCAGGTGGTGCGGGGCCGCGTACGTGACCTCGACGGTCACCACGTCACCCGGGCGCACGTCCTCGTCCGGCCTGGTGAAGTGGACCAGACGGTTGTCGGGGGCGCGGCCGGAGAGGCGGCGGGTGGCGTCGTCCTTGCGGCCCTCGCCCTCCGCGACCATGACCTCCAGCGTGCGGCCGACCTGCTTCTTGTTCTCCTCCCAGGAGATCTCCTCCTGGAGGGCGACCAGCCGCTCGTAGCGGGCCTGGACGACCTCCTTGGGGATCTGGTTCTCCATCTCGGCGGCGGGCGTGCCGGGGCGCTTGGAGTACTGGAAGGTGAACGCCTGCGCGAAGCGGGCCTCACGGACGACGTGCAGGGTCTGCTCGAAGTCCTCCTCGGTCTCGCCGGGGAAGCCCACGATGATGTCGGTGGAGATCGCGGCGTGCGGGATGGCGTCGCGGACCTTCTCGATGATGCCGAGGAAGCGCTCCTGCCGGTACGAGCGGCGCATCGCCTTCAGGACCGTGTCGGAGCCGGACTGGAGCGGCATGTGCAGCTGCGGCATCACGTTGGGCGTCTCGGCCATCGCCGCGATGACGTCGTCGGTGAAGTCGCGCGGGTGCGGCGAGGTGAAGCGGACGCGCTCCAGGCCGTCGATCTTCCCGCAGGCGCGCAGAAGCTTGCTGAACGCCTCGCGGTCGCCGATGTCGGAGCCGTACGCGTTGACGTTCTGGCCGAGGAGGGTGATCTCGGAGACGCCCTCGGCGACGAGCGCCTCGATCTCGGCGAGGATGTCGCCGGGACGGCGGTCCTTCTCCTTGCCGCGCAGCGCCGGGACGATGCAGAAGGTGCAGGTGTTGTTGCAGCCGACGGAGATCGAGACCCAGGCGGCGTACGCGGACTCGCGGCGGGTCGGGAGCGTGGAGGGGAACGCCTCCAGCGACTCGGCGATCTCGACCTGCGCCTCCTCCTGGACGCGGGCACGCTCCAGCAGGACCGGCAGCTTGCCGATGTTGTGCGTGCCGAAGACGACGTCGACCCACGGCGCCTTCTTGACGATCGTGTCGCGGTCCTTCTGCGCGAGGCAGCCGCCGACGGCGATCTGCATGCCGGGCCTGCTGGCCTTCACCGGGGCGAGGCGGCCGAGGTTGCCGTACAGCTTGTTGTCGGCGTTCTCGCGGACCGCGCACGTGTTGAAGACCACGACATCGGCCTCGTCGGCGCCCTCGGCCGCGCGTACGTACCCGGCGTCCTCCAGCAGGCCGGAGAGACGCTCGGAGTCGTGGACGTTCATCTGGCACCCGTAGGTGCGAACTGCATAGGTACGCGTGACGTCCACTGTCTGGCTCCGGTCGCTGCTGGTCATGGAACAAGGGTAGGCGGTGCCGGAAGCGCCCCCGGCCCGGGCCGGGGGCGGCGGTTCCCTTCGCGGGGGCCTGCTGGCAGGATCGCGGCATGTCTCCCGTCCCGTCCCCCGCCGCCCCCGCGCCCCGAGCCGCCCGCCGCCGTGTCCGGTGGCCGGCCGCGGCGCTGCTGGTGGTGACCGGCCTGCTGCTGTGGTGGCTGGTGCCGTTCGGGCAGGAGCAGCCGAGCGGGAAGATCACGTTCAGTACGGGCGTGCGGACCGGCGTGTACCAGCGGTACGGGCAGCTGCTGAAGGAGGCGCTGGACCGGGAGCTGCCCCGTGTGACGGTGACCTTGCGCGACAGCGAGGGCTCGCAGCAGAACCTCGCGCGCGTGGCGTCCGGCGAGGCCGACTTCACGATCGCCACGGCGGACGCGGTCGCCACGTACGTGCAGGAGGGCCGTCCCGGCGCGGACGGGCTGCGCGGCTGTACGCGGCTGTACGACGACTATGTGCAGCTCGTCGTGCCGAAGGGCTCGCGGGTGCGGTCGGCGGGCGACCTGGAGGGGCTGCGCGTGGGCGTGGGTCAGGAGGGCTCGGGCGTACGGCTGCTCGCGGACCGGCTCCTGTCGGCGGCGGGTCTGGACCCGGCGAAGGACGTGCGGTCCGTGCCCGCCGGGATCGACACGATGCCGGAACTGCTGGAGCGGGGCGAGCTGGACGCGTTCTTCTGGTCCGGCGGGCTGCCGACCAACGCGGTGCTGCGGCTGTCGGAGCGCTTCCCGGTGCGGCTGGTGCCGCTCGACCAGAAGCTGGTGGACACGGTGCACGCGGAGGGCGGGCCGAGCCGCTACTACCGCTCCGCGGTGATACCGGCGGACGCCTACCCGCTGGCCCAGGACGAGCCGGTGCCGACGGTCGCCGTGCCGAACCTGCTGGTGACGACCGACCGCATGGGCGCGGAGCTGACGGAGGGCGTCACGCGGACGGTGATCGGGAGCCGCGACCGGGTGGGCCGCGTGGTGCACCCCGCGCAGGTGGTGGACCTCCGGACGGCCATCTACACGGACCCGCTGCCCCTCCACGACGGCGCCCGCGGCTACTACCGGTCGGTCAAGCCGTAGCGGCGGCCGTCGCACGTGCTCCCTACCGGCCGGTCAAGCCGTAGCCGCTGCCCGTCGCCGCCGGTTCGGTGCGGGGCACGGTGATCGTCACGCGCAGGCCGTGCGGGTCGTTGTGGGCGTACGTGAGGGTGCCGCCGCCCGCGGCCAGCAGCGCCCGGCTGATGGACAGCCCAAGGCCGGAGCCCTTGACGTTCTGGTGGCGGCCGCTGCGCCAGAAACGGTCGCCCACGCGGGCCAGCTCGTCGTCGGTGAGGCCCGGGCCCCGGTCGGTGACCACGATGGTGGACGTGTCGCCGCGGGCGCCGACCTCGACGGTGACCTCCTCGCCCTCCGGGGTGAACTTCAGGGCGTTGTCGATCACGGCGTCGAGGGCGCTCGACAGGGCGACCGGGTCCGCCCAGGCGGTGACCGCCGGGCCCGTCCCGGTCAGGCGGACGCCCCGCTCCTCGGCGAGGGGCCGCCACGCGGCGACCCGTTCGGCGGCGAGCTCCTTGATGTCGGTCAGCCTCAGGTCGGCGGAGGCGTGCTCGGCGAGCGCCAGGTCCAGCAGGTCGTCGAGGACCCGGGCCAGGCGCTTGCCCTCCGCCTGGACGGAGGCGATCTCCTCGTTCCCCTCCGGTAGTTCGAGCGCCAGCAGTTCGATACGGAGCAGGAGCGCGGCGAGCGGGTTGCGCAGCTGGTGGGAGGCGTCGGCGACGAACGCCCGCTGCTGCTCCAGTACCTGTTCGACGTTGTCGGCCATCTCGTTGAACGAGCGGGCCAGGCGCCTGAGCTCCGGGGGGCCTCCGGCCGCCGCGACACGCGAGTTGAGGCGGCCCGTGGCGATGTCGTGGGTGGCCGCGTCGAGTACCCGTACGGGCTTCAGCACCCAGCCGGTGAGGCGGATCGCCGCACCGACGGCGAGCAGCATCGCGGCGCACTCCCCCGCGGCGATGAGGAGCCAGCCGCGCAGGATACGGCTCCGCAGGGCGCCCGTCGGCGAGTCGGTGACCACCACGGCGACGACGTCCCCGTCCCGTACGACCGGCGAGGCGACGGCGAGGCGCGCGTCCGGCTGCCAGGGCCACACCTGCGGCGGGTCGTGGGAGCGGCGCCCGAGCCGGGCCTCGACCAGGGCTCGCCGCAGCTCGCCCTCCTCCGGGATGCGCCAGCCCTCGGGGGCGGCGGCCATGGTGGTGCCGTCGCGGTAGAAGACGCCCGCGTCAATGCCGTACACCTCGCGGTAGCGCAGCAGTTCACCCTGGAGGGTGGATTTCCGCTCGTCTATGCCGGGCCCGCTGTCGGTGACGTACTGGGCGAGCGCCGCGAAGCGGGCCGTGTCGTCGATGCGGTCCACGACGACGGTCTGCTGGTAGGCGGAGGCGAAACTCCCGGCGAGAGGGAAGCCGAGGGCCAGCAGGACACCGGCCATGAGGACGATCAGCAGGGGGAGGAGACGCGTACGCAAAGGGTCGCCCGTCGTTCCGGCCTGTCCGGCGCTACGCGCGCGGGGGCGCGGCCGGGGCGACGAGCCGGTATCCGACGCCGCGTACCGTCTCGATGAGCGCGGGCATCCTCAGCTTGGAGCGGAGGGACGCCACATGGACCTCCAGGGTCCGGCCGGTCCCCTCCCAGCTGGTCCGCCACACCTCGCTGATGATCTGCTCGCGGCGGAAGACCACGCCGGGCCGCTGGGCCAGCAGCGCGAGGAGGTCGAACTCCTTGCGGGTGAGCTGGACGGCCGCCCCGTCCACGGTGACGCGGCGGGTGGGCAGCTCCACGACGACCTGGCCGAGGCGCACCGGTTCCGCCGGTTGGGTGACGACGGGGTGGGAACCGGTGTCCTCGGGGTCGGCGGTGCCGGTCGCCCGACGGCTGACGGCGTGGATACGGGCGAGCAGCTCCCCCGTGTCGTACGGCTTGACCACGTAGTCGTCGGCGCCCAGGTTCAGGCCGTGGATGCGGGAGCGGACGTCGGCGCGCGCGGTCACCATGATCACGGGGGTGGTGGTGAGTTTCCGGAGCTTGCCGCAGACCTGGTAGCCGTCCTGGTCGGGGAGGCCGAGGTCGAGCAGGATCACGCCGAACGGGGGCCGTGCCGGGTCGTCGCAGGGCAGGACGGCCTTGAGCGCCTCCTCGCCGTTGCGGGCGTGGGTGACGTCGAAGCCGTGCTTCTTGAGGACGGCGGACAGAGCGGCGGCGACGTGGTCGTCGTCCTCGACCAGCAGCAGTCTCATTCGGCCCCCCTCCGGAAGTGGCTCACAGGTCTCGCGTGTACGCCGCGTACGCCGGTGCTGGGGCACGGTCCGGACACGCGGGCGGCACCACCTTCGTTTCCCCGAGTGGCGCGTGGTCGGTCGTACGGCGGGCGTGTCAGCCTGCCAGGTAAAGCGTCGTCGGTACACCTGGAATGGTGCCAGGACGTGACGGTCCCCGGGCAGCGTTGCGACATGAGCATGAACTCCGATGCGGGGGCGCGAGTCAAGAGCCGTCCGCGCCGGTGGCGCATCCGTTATGCAGCCGGTATTCCGGCACACCGCCCCGTTCACACGGTGTGTCCGGTTGCAGCCGGATCGTTATGCTCAATTTCCGCTCAGATGTGATGACGCTGCTCGTCAGGCGTGCTTAATGTCCTGTGCAACCGAGCAGGACGGAGCGAGAGGCGATGAGCGGAGTGTCAGTGACCAAGGGAGCAGCGGACGCCGCACCGACGGCGGGCGACCTGGTCGTACTGAGCAACGTCAACAAGCACTTCGGCGCGCTGCACGTGCTCCAGGACATCGACCTGACGATCGCCCGTGGCGAGGTCGTGGTCGTGATCGGGCCGTCCGGGTCCGGAAAGTCCACGCTGTGCCGCACCATCAACCGCCTGGAGACGATCGACTCGGGCACGATCACCATCGACGGCAAGCCGCTGCCCGACGAGGGCAAGGAGCTCGCCCGGCTGCGCGCCGACGTCGGGATGGTCTTCCAGTCGTTCAACCTCTTCGCGCACAAGACGGTGCTGGAGAACGTCACGCTGGGCCAGCTGAAGGTCCGCAAGGCGGACAAGAAGGACGCCGAGCAGAAGGCGCGGGCGCTGCTGGACCGGGTGGGTGTCGGTACGCAGGCCGACAAGTACCCGGCGCAGCTCTCCGGCGGCCAGCAGCAGCGCGTCGCGATCGCGCGGGCGCTGGCGATGGACCCCAAGGTCATGCTCTTCGACGAGCCCACGTCGGCTCTCGACCCGGAGATGATCAACGAGGTCCTCGAAGTGATGCAGCAGCTGGCACGCGAGGGCATGACGATGGTCGTCGTCACCCACGAGATGGGATTCGCCCGTTCCGCGGCGAACCGGGTCGTCTTCATGGCCGACGGCCGGATCGTCGAGGAGGCGACGCCCGACCAGTTCTTCAGCAACCCGCGCAGCGACCGGGCCAAGGACTTCCTGTCGAAGATCCTTCACCACTGACCACCCCCCTGCGCCGGACGACCACGGCCGGACCACGACACAAGGGATGTTCACCATGCAGTTCCGCAAGACCAGTGCGGCCCTCGCCGCGGTTCTGACCCTTTCGATCACCGCGACCGCGTGTGGCTCCGGCAACGACAAGGGCGGCGACGGTGACAAGATCACCATCGGTATCAAGTTCGACCAGCCCGGTCTCGGCCTGAAGACGGCGGACGGCAAGTACACCGGCTTCGACGTCGATGTCGCCACGTACGTCGCCAAGGAGCTCGGCTACAGCGCCGACAAGATCGAGTGGAAGCAGGCGCCCAGCGGCGAGCGCGAGAACCTCATCCGCAACGGTGACGTGAAGTTCATCGTGGCCAGCTACACGATCAACGACAAGCGCAAGGCCGTCGTGGACTTCGCCGGCCCGTACTTCCTGGCCCATCAGGACCTGCTGGTCCGCGCCGACGACAACTCGATCAAGAAGGCCGAGGACCTCAACTCCAAGAAGCTCTGCTCGGTCACCGGCTCGACCTCGGCGCAGAACGTCAAGACCAAGCTGGCCCCGAAGGCGGACCTTCAGGAGTTCGGCGGCTACTCGGAGTGCCTCACCGGTCTGGAGAACGGGGCCGTTGACGCCCTGACGACCGACGACTCCATCCTCGCCGGTTACGCGGCGCAGAAGGAGCACCAGGGCAAGTTCAAGCTGGTGGGCCTGGAGCTCAGCGACGAGCCGTACGGCATCGGCCTGAAGAAGGGCGACAAGGAGCTCCGCGACAAGATCAACGCGGCGCTCGAGAAGATGAAGTCGGACGGTTCCTGGGACAAGTTCGTGAAGGCGAACTTCGGCCCCGCGAACTACCAGAGCGAGCCCGCGCCGCAGATCACCGAGAAGTGAGCCGCCCCGTCGCGTGAGCGGCGGGCAGCGGCAGACGCAGCAGCAGCGTGAGGCGCCGTCGGCCCCGGCCGGGCCGGCGGCGCCTCCCACGATCCAACCAGGGGAGAGCGCGGGTCAACGTGTTCGACTTTCTTGATTCTCCGCAGTACGACCTGCTCGGCGCCTTCTGGGTGACCGTCCAGCTCACCCTCTACTCGGCGCTGGGCTCCCTGATCTGGGGCACCCTGCTGGCGGGTATGCGGGTGAGCCCGGTACCGCTGATGCGGGCCTTCGGGACCGCGTACGTCAACGTGGTCCGGAACACGCCGCTGACCATCGTGATCGTCGGCTGCTCGCTGGTGCTGCACCAGACACTGCGGATCGAACTGGGCGGTGGGACGTCCAAGGAGATCGGCTTCAAGATGGCCATCCTGGGCCTGGTGGCCTACACGGGCACGTTCGTCTGCGAGGCGCTGCGCTCGGGCATCAACACGGTGCCGGTCGGACAGGCGGAGGCGGCCCGTGCCCTGGGCCTGAGCTTCTTCCAGGTGCTGACCCTGATCATCCTGCCGCAGGCGTTCCGCTCGGTGGTGGCCCCGCTGGCCAACGTGATGATCGCGCTGACGAAGAACACGACCGTCGCGGCGGCGATCGGTGTCGCGGAAGCGGCACTGCTGATGAAGGAAATGGTCGAGAACGAGTCCGACTCGCTGTTCGCCGTATTCGGCGTCTTCGCCCTCGGGTTCGTGCTCCTCACTCTGCCCACCGGCCTGTTCCTCGGCTGGGTGGCCAAGCGCGTGGCGGTGAAGCGATGACTTCCGTTCTGTACGACGTCCCGGGCCCCCGGGCCAAGCGGCGGAACATCCTGTACTCCGCGGTCTTCCTGGTCCTGCTGGGTCTCGCGATCTGGTGGTTCCTCTCGGTCATGGGCGACAGGAACCAGCTGACGGCCGACAAGTGGAAGCCGTTCGTCACGGACGGCGCCCTATGGACCACGTTCCTCCTGCCGGGCCTCGGCGAGACGCTGAAGACGGCGTCGCTGGCCCTGGTGATCGCGCTGCCGCTGGGCGCGCTGCTCGGCATCGGCCGGCTCTCGGACCACGCGTGGGTGCGGGTGCCGGTGGGCACGGTCGTGGAGTTCTTCCGCGCCATCCCCGTCCTGCTGATGATGGTGTTCGCGAGCGCGGTGTTCGCCCAGTTCACGCCCATCGAGTCGGACGTCAGGCCGCTGTACGCGGTGGTGACCGGCCTCGTCCTGTACAACGCGTCCGTCATCGCGGAGATCGTCCGGGCGGGCATCCTGTCCCTGCCCAACGGGCAGACCGACGCCGCCAAGGCGATCGGCATGCGCAAGGGCCAGATCATGGGGTACGTGCTGCTGCCGCAGGCCGTGACGGCGATGCTTCCGGCGCTGGTGAGCCAGCTCGTGGTGATCGTGAAGGACACGGCGCTGGGCGGCGCCGTCCTGGGCCTGAGCGAGCTGCTGTTCCAGATCCGGCCGATCACCGCCAACTACGGCGCCAACACGATCGCCGCGTTCACCGTGGTGGCGCTGATCTACATCGTCGTGAACGGGGCGCTGACGCGGTTCGCGTCGTGGCTGGAGGGCAGGCTCCGGGGCCGCAAGAAGAGCACGGGAGCGGTCGTTCCCGTCGAGAAGGTCGACGCGAAGATGGGCGGCGGCGCGTAGGCGCGGCGACGGCGGACACGGCGCGCGAGGGCGCGCCGGGGAGCAGTACGGCGCGGGCGGTGGTCCGCGGGATCGTGTGAAGGGGCGGTGGCCGAGTGGCCGCCGCCCCTTCACGCGTACGTGCCCGGCTGCCCCGTCACTTGACGCAAGCACCAGCAGTGGGTTGCATACGTTCTGTGATCACTCACCGGGTTCCAGTCGTACATTCATGCGTTTCCCCTGCTCATCGGAGGACCGTCCGGGTCTCAGGAGTCACAGGAGTCACGCTGTGGACCCGGTGATCGTCGTTGGCGGAGGACCGGTCGGGCTCGCGCTGGCTCTGGCTCTGGCCGCGCGGGACGTGCCGTCGGTGGTGCTGGACGAGGGCACCGGCGAGGACGAGTACCGGCCTGCCCGTACGGCGGTACTGCGGGCGGACACGGCCGGGTTCGTGGAGCGGCTGGGGTGCGCCGAGGCACTGCGCGCCGAGGGCGTCCGGTGGACCGGGTGGCGGTCGATGCGGCGCAGGCAGCTCGTACGGCGGGTGTCCTTCGCGGACGGGCCGTACGGGCTGGGTGGGCCGGACGGCCTGGACGGCCTGGACGCTGCCGGGGGCCGGGGTGCCGGTGGGGGCGGTTCGGTCAGCGGGGCCGGGGCGGACCACGGGCCGGGGGGCTCGGCGGGCCGGGCAGGTGGTGCGGCTGCGGCAAGCCGGGCGGCTGGAGCCTCCGGCGGGGCCGGTGCGGCGGGTCGTACTGGTGGCGCTTCCGGGCCGCCGGCCCGTGGGGACGGCGAGGACGAGGCGGACGGGTACCTCGCGGCGGCGCCGCTGCACATCCCGCAGCACGCGCTGACCGGCGCGCTGCGCGCGGCGCTCGCGTCGCCACCCGCCGCGCGGCTCGTCCAGGTCGTCACGGAGTGCCGTGTGGACGCGCTGGAGCAGGAGGCTGCCGGTGTCGCGGTCCACACGCGGGGACAACGCGAGACGTGGTGGCGCGGAAGCCATCTGGTGGGCTGCGACGGGGCGCGTTCCACGGTCCGCAAGCTGCTGGGCATCCGCTTCCCGGGGCGTACGGCGGTGGAGCGCCACGCCGTCGCCATGCTCCGGGCGGAGCTGCCGTGGCCGGGCGAAGGGGTGCTGCACCGCCGGCCGCCGTGGCGGAACGCCGGCGAGGAGGTGACGGCACGCCCGCTGCCCGGCGGCGGCTGGCGGCTGGACTGGCTGCTGCCGCCACGCGGCGACCTGGTGACGCCGGAGGACCTGGTCGTCCAGATCCGGGAGACGCTGGCGGGCTGGTGCGACGACACGCCCGCGTACGAGCTGCTGGACACGGGCGTGTACACGCTGCACCACCGGCTTGCCCGGCGCTGGCGCGTGGACCGGGCGTTCCTGGCGGGGGACGCCGCGCATCTGCTGGGCGCGCTCGGCACACAGGGCCTGGACGAGGGGCTGCGCGACGTGGAGAACCTGGCGTGGAAACTGGCCGAGGCGTGGCACGACGGCGGCCCGGCCGAGGTGCTGCTGGACAGCTACCAGGCGGAGCGCCGCACGGCGGTGGCGGCGCGGCTGCGGGCGGCGGACCAGTCGCTGCCCGTCCTGCGGGGCGGGGGCGGACTGCGGACGTACCTGCGGGGCGGTTCCCGGCAGCATGACGCGCTGCTGACGGACGGGCATCTGGGGCGGGGGCCGCTGGGCGCTCCGCCCGCGTACCCGCACTCGCCGCTCGCGCCGGTGGACCTGGAGGGCACGGTGGAGGTCGGTACGGCACCGGGCGCACCGGTCGCCGACGTGCCGGTGACCGCGCCTGACGGCACCGCGGGGCGGCTCCGGGACCGGCTGGGGCGGGGCGTGCTGGTCATGCTGGTCGCGCCGGGAACCGGGGTGTGGGACCGGCGCCACTGGGTCACCGCCGGTGTCATGCCCCGCCTGGCCGAGGCGGTGCGGAACCTGCCGCTGCGGGGCGAGCTGCTGGTCACGGAGGCGTACCCGGGCGCGGCCGCGCACACGGTCCTGCTGGTGCGTCCCGACGGCCATCTGGCCGCCGCCTTCACCGGCGTACACCCGCAGTCCCTGCACGCGGCGGCGAAGGCCCTGCGCGGTGACACCCCCGGCCAGGCACCCGCCGAGTCCCCCGAGGAAGAAGCCGCCCACGCCCACTGAACGCCCCGGTGGCCCGCCCCCGGCCGACTGCCCCAGAGCCCGCGCGACGGGTCGCCACGGGTCGGGCTGCCTTCAGGGCCCTGACGGGGTACTTCGGGTGGGCCGATCCCAGGGCCTCTCCGACGGGTCGCCACGGGTCGGGCTGCCGGTATGCGGTCACCGCAGCCAGCCGACCAAGTGGCATTCCGCGGGAGCCCCGGTGGCCGACCACGTGGTGGTCCTCGCCTCATGCCCCATCCCGAATCCCGGCCCGCGACACGTGCCCCGGACTCCCGCACCGCCACGGGCGCGGGATGCGTCGCGTCGGCTGGCCGAGTGCCCGGCTCGGGCACTTGGGGCTGTTCGCTCTCGACCAGTCAGGCCCCCTCGGGCTCAGGCCCGGTGGGCTTCCGCGCAAGCCGGCAGAGCCCTAGAGTCCCGCCCACGAGCCGGCGCGGGCAGCCGCAGGGCGATGAACCGGGCGCTCAGGTGCCGTCGAAGTCCAGATCCTCCGTGTCCTCGCCCTCCTCCTCCAGGGCGCGGCGGACCACCCGGAGGGCGAGGCCCTCGGGGTAGCCCTTGCGAGCGAGCATGCCTGCGAGGCGGCGGAGGCGGCGGTCGCGGTCGAGGCCGCGCGTGGAGCGCAGCTTGCGCTGGACGAGCTCGCGGGCCGTCGCCTCCTCCTGATCGGCGTCGAGCCGGCCGACCGCCTCGTCGATCAGGGCGGAGTCGACGCCCTTGGTGCGCAGCTCCCGGGCGAGGGCGCGACGGGCCAGCCCCCGCCCGTGGTGCCGGGACTCCACCCACGCCCCGGCGAACGCCGCGTCGTCGATCAGTCCGACGTCCTCGAAACGGGACAGGACGTCCTCCGCGACCTCCTCCGGAATCCCCCGCTTGTGCAGCGCGTCCGCGAGTTGCTTGCGGGTGCGCGGCATCCCGGTGAGCAGGCGCAGGCAGATCGCCCGCGCCTGCTCAGCCGGGTCCTGGGGCGGCAACTCCTTCTCGGCCCTCGACGAGTCGGTGCTGCCGCCCGGCCATTCGGTGCGCCGGGCCATGGGCTACCCCTTGGCCGCTGTGGCCTTGGTCGCCTTGGTGGCCTTCACCGCGGGTGCGGGCACCGACTTCGTGGTGTCGGCCGTCGGGTCCGCCGCGCTCGCGCCGTCCGGGGCAGGCTCGGCCGCTGCGGTGTCCGGGCGGACACCGACGCCCAGCTTCTCCTTGATCTTCTTCTCGATCTCGTTGGCGAGGTCGGGGTTGTCCTTGAGGAAGTTGCGGGCGTTCTCCTTGCCCTGGCCGAGCTGGTCGCCCTCGTACGTGTACCAGGCGCCGGCCTTGCGGATGAAGCCGTGCTCGACGCCCATGTCGATCAGGCCGCCCTCGCGGCTGATGCCCTCGCCGTAGAGGATGTCGAACTCGGCCTGCTTGAACGGCGGGGCGACCTTGTTCTTGACGACCTTGCAGCGGGTGCGGTTGCCGACCGCGTCCGTGCCGTCCTTGAGGGTCTCGATACGGCGGATGTCGATGCGCACCGACGCGTAGAACTTCAGCGCGCGGCCACCGGTCGTGGTCTCCGGCGAGCCGAACATCACACCGATCTTCTCGCGGAGCTGGTTGATGAAGATCGCCGTGGTCTTGGACTGGTTGAGCGCGCTGGTGATCTTCCGGAGCGCCTGGCTCATCAGGCGGGCCTGGAGGCCCACGTGCGAGTCGCCCATCTCGCCCTCGATCTCCGCACGCGGCACGAGCGCGGCGACGGAGTCGATGACGATCAGGTCGAGCGCGCCGGAGCGGACGAGCATGTCCACGATCTCCAGGGCCTGCTCGCCGTTGTCCGGCTGGGAGAGGATCAGGTTGTCGATGTCGACGCCGAGCTTGCGCGCGTACTCGGGGTCGAGGGCGTGCTCCGCGTCGACGAAGGCGACCTGGCCGCCGGCCTTCTGCGCGTTGGCCACGGCGTGCAGGGTCAGGGTCGTCTTACCGGAGGACTCCGGTCCGTAGATCTCCACCACACGGCCTCGCGGCAGGCCACCGACGCCGAGCGCCACGTCGAGCGCGGTCGAGCCGGTCGGGATGACCTCGATGGGCTCCTTGGACCGCTCGCCCATGCGCATCACGGCGCCCTTGCCGAATTGCCGTTCAATCTGTGCGAGCGCGGCGTCGAGCGCCTTCTCGCGGTCGGTTCCTGCCATGGGTTCCACCCGGTTTGCTTGAGTCGATCGCTTCACGTCAAAGACGCTAACCCCTGCCACTGACAATGCGCCTCGACGTGCCTCCCGGCCTGTGGATAACCCCCGCCTCACCGCGCGGAGGACCAGGCCACGCCCCCATGAGAATGGATGTTCGATTTTAGTGTCAAGCGAGCCACTCCGGCTGTGGAAAACCTTCCGACGGGGCCGGGGCGGCCGGGCGCACGGGCCGTCGGGGGGAGCGGGTGGAGTACGTCGCAGCGGTCGTCAGCTGAGCTGCTCGGCCAGCCCGACGACGATCCCCTCGGGGCCGCGGACGTAGCAGAGCCGGTAGCTGTCCTCGTACCGCACGAGCTCGCCGACGAGTTCCGCGCCGTGGGCGCGCAGGCGGGCCACGACGTCCTCGATGTCGTCGACGGCGAACATGACGCGGCCCATGCCCAGGGTGTTCGCCGGTGCGTTCCTCGGCTCGGGAACGATCGCCTCCGGCTTGTGGAACACCGTCAGCTCGATCCGGCCGTGCCGTCCGGGGTGCGCATCATCGCGATCTCCGTCCGGACGTCGTCGAGCCCGATGACACGTCCCGCCCAGCGTCCCTCGACCGGCCTCCTGCCCTCCAGCTCCATGCCGAGTTCCTCGAAGAACGCGACAGCGGCGTCAAGGTCGGCGACCACGATGAGGACGTTGTCCATGCGCTGGATCGTCATGCTGATCTCCTTACTGGGGTCCGGTGGCGCCTATCCTTCCTGGCATGGCCCTCCCCTCCCCCGTGCGACGCGGCCGGGTGTCCGTGCGGACGGCCGACCTGGCCGTGACCGCCGTCGTCACCGCCTTCGTGGCCGGCTGGACGGTCCTGTCCATCGTGTCCGCGCCCGCCGGGAGCGAGCCGCTCTCCCGTACCGTCCTCGGCTGGTTCCTCGTCGCCGTGGGGTGCGGCGCGCTGCTGCTGCGCCGCAGCAGGCCGGTCGCCGTGGCCGTCGTCACGCTGCTGGCCTCGGTGGTCTACTACCCGACGAGCTCCTACGACGGCCCGCTCATGGTCACGTTCGCGCTGGCCCTGTACACGACGGCAGCGGAGGGGCGGTTCGTGGCCGCCGTCGCCCTGGCGTCCGTGACGCTGCTCGCGGTCGGGCTGGGCGAGATCCGCCAGGACCCCGGGCGGCGCCAGATCGACGACACGTCACTGGTGATGCTGGCGGGCTGGCTGATCAGCCTGGTCGCCGTCGGCCGCGCGCAGCGCACCCGGCTCGCGTACCTCCACGAGGTGGAGCAGCGCGCCCTGGCGGCCGAGCGGGAGCAGGAGGCCCGCGCCCGGCAGAGCGCCACCGAGGAACGGCTGCGCATCGCGCGCGAAGTGCACGACGTACTGGGCCACAGCCTCTCGCTGATCAACGTCCAGTCCAGCGCCGCCCTGCACCGGCTCGCCAAGAAGCCCGGGCCCGCCGAAGCCCTGCCCGCCGCCACGGAGGCGCTGGAGGCGGTCAAGGCGACCAGCAAGGACGCCCTGCGGGAGCTGCGCGGCACGCTCGGCGCGCTCCGCCAGTCCGGCGAGGCCGCGCCCACCGCGCCCGTCTCCGGGCTGGACCGGCTGGACGAGCTGGTCGGCCGGGCCCGCGCCGCCGGCCTGGACGTCACGGCCCGCACGGAGGGCACGCCCCGACCGCTGCCGCCCGCCCTCGACCTCGCCGCGTACCGCATCGTGCAGGAGTCGCTGACGAACGTGACCCGGCACGCGCGCGCGAGGGCGGCCCTGGTCACACTGTCCTGGACGGACGACGAGCTGCGGCTGCGGATCGAGGACGACGGGGAGGGCTCGCCCGACGCCGAGGCGCGGGGCAGCGGCCTGCGCGGCATGGCCGAGCGGGCCAGGGCGTTCGGCGGCGAGCTCACCGCGGGGAACACCGGCCACGGCTTCGAGGTCTCGGCGCGCCTGCCGTTCACCAGCAGCCTCACCACCACCAGGGGGACCGAATGATCCGCGTCGTGCTCGCCGACGACCAGACCCTCGTACGGGCCGGGTTCCGGTCGATACTCGCCGACGAGGCGGACATCGAGGTCGTGGGCGAGGCCGCCGACGGCGAGCAGGCCGTCGCCCTGGCGCGGGAGCTGCGCCCGGACGTCGTCCTGATGGACATCCGCATGCCCGGCACGGACGGCCTGGAGGCCACGCGCCGGATCACCGCGGACCCGCGGACGGAGGGGGTGCGCGTGGTCATCCTGACGACGTTCGACATGGACGACTACGTGTACGGGGCGCTGCGCGCGGGCGCGTCGGGGTTCCTGGTGAAGGACACCGAGCCGATGGAGCTGCTGCACGGCGTACGGGTGGTGGCGCGCGGGGACGCGCTGATCGCCCCGGCGGTGACCCGGCGTCTGATCGCCGAGTTCGCGGGGCGCGGCGGCCGGCAGCCGGACCCGAGCCCCCGGCTGAACGCGCTGACGGAGCGGGAGCGCGAGGTGATGGGCCTGGTCGGCGCGGGGCTGACCAACGACGAGATCGCCCAGCGGCTGGTGCTGTCACCCGCCACCGCCAAGACGCACGTCAGCCGCATCATGACGAAGCTCGACGTCCGCGACCGGGCGCAGCTGGTGATCCTCGCGTACGAGTCGGGCATGATCACGCCAGGCTGGCTGGCCTGACCCGGAGCCGCCGGTGCCGTGCGGGACGCGGAAGGCCGGGCCTCGACCCTGATCCCGCCCCCGACGTCTCCCTGATCCCGTGGGGCCCCGATCCGCAACTCCCGGTGTACGCGTGAGCGGCGACCCGCAACCACTGGGGTACCGGCACTGACCACCGGTGGGTGACGACGGGGCCGCAGCCGTACTCCGACGCTGTCGGGGTGAATCCAGACGCCTCGGAAGTCCTCGACCTCGCCCGGCTGCAGTTCGCGCTCACCGCCGGCGGCCACTTCCTCTTCGTCGCCCTCACCCTGGGCCTGGCGACCGTCGTCGCCTGCCTGCAGACGAAGGCGGCGATCAGCGGCAGCGACCTGGACGCCCGTCTGGTGCGGTTCTGGGGGCAGCTGTACGTCATCAACTACGCGGTCGGCATCGTCACGGGCATCGTCATGGAGTTCCAGTTCGGGCTGAGCTGGAGCGGCCTGACGCACCACGCGGGCAACGTCCTCGGGGCGTCGCTCGCCGTGGAGACGATCGTGGCGTTCTTCGTGGAGTCGACGTTCCTCGGCCTGTGGATCTTCGGCTGGCACCGGATGGGCCGCTGGACGCACCTCGCGGCGATCTGGGTCGTCACGCTCACCGCGTACGCGTCGGCGTACTGGATCCTCGTCTCGAACGGCTTCCTGAACAATCCCGTCGGCCACCGTGTGGAGGGCGGCCAGGTGGTCCTCGCCGACCCGGTGGCCGTCCTGACGAACCCGAGCACGCTGCTTGCCTTCGGGCACATCGTGGCGGGTGCGCTGCTCACGGCGGGGTTCTTCGTGGCGGCCGTCAGCGCGTACCACCTGTTCCGGCGGACCCCCGAGTGGGCGTTCTTCGGCCGCAGCCTGCGGGTCGGGGTTTTCCTGTCGTTCCCCGCCGCGATGGTCACGGCGGTCTTCGGCGGGCTCCAGCTGCGGTCGATCGCCGCGCTGCAGCCCGTGAAGTCGGCGGTGTTCCGGCACGACACGGCCGAGCTGGCGCGGCTCCAGGCCGAGCTGACGGCCCGCTTCGGCCCGGGCGACTACATCCCGTCGGAGGCGTGGACCAGGGGCTCCGCGCTGATCATGCTGATCTCCTTCGCCCTGATGCTGTACTTCACCCTCCCCGGGTTCGTGATGGCCTTCTTCCGCGCGGCCGTCTTCCGGTTCGGGGTGTGGCACGTGGCGCTGATCGCGGCCGTGCCCCTGCCGTACACAGCGATGATCAGCGGCTGGGTCTTCCGCGAAGCGGGCCGCCAGCCCTGGGTGGTGTACGGGCTGCTGAAGACGGAGGACGCGGTCTCCGACGTGTCCGCCACCGCGATGCGCACCTCCCTGGTGGCCTTCACCACCCTGTTCGCACTGCTCGCCGTCCTCAACGCCTGGCTGCTGGTGCGCCACGCTCGGCGCGGCCCCGCCGACGTGGGCCTGGGCCGGGACGAACGGCCGGAAGCGGATGCCGAGGGCCGCGAGGACCCGGCCGGCACCCTGCCCGCGCCGCGCTACTGACCTCAAGGAGCTTTCCGTGGAGACCCTGGCCATCGCCCTGCTCGGCTTCTACGCCGTCGGCTACTTCGTCCTCGCCGGTGCGGACATCGGGGCCGGGATGGTCGCGCCCTACCTGGGGCGCACCGACCCTGAGCGGCGGCTCGTCATCGCCTCGTTCGCGCCGTTCTTCCTGGGCAACGAGGTGTGGCTGGTCGCCACCGCCGGGCTGCTCATCGGCTGTTTCCCGGTACTGGAGGGCGAGCTGCTCAGCGGGCAGTTCGCCGTCGTCGTACCACTGCTGGTGGGCTGGGTCGTCCGCGACGCGGGCCTGTGGCTGCGCGGGCGGGTGACCGGCCGGGCGGGGCGGGGCTGGCGGGCGGTGTGCGACGGCGCGGTCGTGTGCGGCAGTTGGACGGTGGCCCTCGCCTGGGGCTGGCTGCTGGCGGGGGTGCTGAGCGGTGCGCCGGAGCACGCCGCGGGCGGGGCGGTGGCGGCGGTCACGGCCGTCGCCGTGGCGGCGCTGTTCGCCGCGCACGGGCTGGGCTTCGCCGCTGCCCGGCTCACGGGGCTGCCGTACGAGCGGGCCCGGCGGCTGGTCGGGCGTACGCGCGCGTGGCAGTCGTTCGCGCTGACGGCCGCCCTCATGGCGGCCGTGCCGGTGGCCGCCGGGGCGGCGCTGCCGCTGGCCCGGACGGCGGCGGACCAGGCGACGCTCGCGCTCCTCGTCCCCGCCCTGCTCGTGGTGACGCCGCTGCTCGTCGCCGTCCAGGCCTGGACGTGGTGGGCGTTCCGCCGCCGCGTGACCGGGCCCTCCTACCTGTGACCCGGGCTCGTGGAGCCCTGCCTCCGAAAGGACGTGGACATGACCACGAAGAACGCCGTCGAGGAGCAGACGGACGAACGGCGGCGCGGGAGCGTCTTCGAGCGCCTGGCGGCCTTCTCGTACCGCCATCGCTGGGGTGCCGTGCTGCTGTGGGTGGTGCTGGTCGCCGGGATCACCGCGGCCTCGTCAGCCGTGGGCAGCGGCTACCGAAACGACTTCTCGCTGCCCGGAACGGACTCGCAGCAGGCCCGCACGGTCCTGGAGCGGCACGGCGCCGCGCAGTCCGGCGCGACCGTGCACATCGTGGTCCGGGACGACGACGGGGACGGGGTGCGGGACGCGGCCGTACAGCGGCGCGTCGAGGCGCTCCTCGGCACGGTCGCGGCGCTGCCAGGGGTCACCGGTGTGCGCAGCCCGTACGAGGACGGCTCGGCCGTCTCCCGGGACGGGACGGTCGGGTACGCCACGGTGACCCTGGCGGAGTCGGCGGAGAACGTGCCGAAGGAGCAGGTACGGAAGATCATCGACGCGGTGGACAAGACGTCCGGCGACGGCCTTGAGACGGCGGTCGGCGGTGACGCGGTGCGCGGCGCCGAGGAGGGCGGGGGCGGCGCGGCGGAGGGCGCGGGCGTCCTGGGCGCGCTGGTGATCCTCGTGTTCCTGTTCGGGTCGCTGGTCGCGGCGAGCCTGCCGGTGATCACGGCGGTGTTCGCGGTGGCCGGTTCGATCGGGCTCATCGCGCTGGCCTCGCACGTGGCGACGGTCGCGGACTTCACGCCTCCGGTGATGATGCTGGTGGGGCTGGGGGTCGGTATCGACTACGCCCTGCTGGTCTTCTCCCGGTACCGGGGCGAGCTGCTGGCGGGCGCCTCGCCGGAACGGGCCACGCGGGCCGCGCTCGACGCGGCGGGGCGCACGGTGTTCTTCGCGGGCTGCACGGTGATCATCGCGCTGATGGGGTTGGTGGCGCTGGGCCTCGGTTCGCTCCAGGGCGTGGCGCTCGCCGTCGCGCTGACGGTGCTGGTGACCATGGCGGCGTCGCTGACGCTGCTGCCGGCCCTGCTGGGGGTGTTCGGCGGACGGATCGCCCGCCAGGTGGCGCGCCGTGCGGAGCGGCGAGCGACGCGGAACGGCCGGGCGGAGGGTGCCGGGTGGCGACGCTGGGCGGCCGGGGTGCAGCGGCGGCCGGGGGCGGCCCTGCTGGTGTCGCTCTTCGCGCTGGGGGCGCTGGCGGCCCCGGCGGCGGGCATGCGGCTGGGGTTCGCGGACGCGGGCAACGATCCCGCGGGGACGTCGAGCCGCGAGGCGTACAACATGCTCGCCGACGGGTTCGGGCCGGGCTTCAACGGGCCGCTGGTCGTCGTCGCCGAGGCGGGGAGCCCCGGCGGTTCCGGGAGCTCGGGCAGCTCGGGCGGTTCCGGTGCGGGCGGTTCCGACGGGGGTGACGGCATGGCGGCGGGAGCGGCCGTACGGGACGCGCTGGACGGCGTTCCGGGTGTCGCGGCGGTCGCCGGGCCCTTCCCGGTGACGGGCGGCGGCCGCGCCTCGGACGGCGGCTCGGCGGCGGACGGGCCGGTGGCGACGGTGCTGGTCTTCCCGGCCTCCGCGCCGCAGGACGAGGCGACCTCGGAGCTGGTCGAACGGCTGCGCTCCGAGGTGCTGCCGCCCGTGGAGCGCGCGTCCGGCGCGGACGTGCTGGTCGGTGGGCCGACCGCCGCCACCGAGGACTTCGCGGCGACCGTCACTGACCGGATGCCGCTGTTCGTGGCCATCGTCGTCGGCCTGTCGGCCCTGCTGCTGCTCGTCGTCTTCCGCTCGCTACTGATCCCTGTGAAGGCCGCGCTGCTGAACCTGGTGAGCATCGGGGCGGCGCTGGGCGTGATCACGCTGGTCTTCCAGCACGGCTGGTTCGGTGTCGAGGAGGGGCCCATCGAGGCGTTCATCCCCGCGATGATCTTCGCGATCGTCTTCGGGCTCTCCATGGACTACGAGGTCTTCCTCCTCTCCCGCATCCACGAGGAGTGGCGGCGCGGCAACGACCACCAGGCCGCCGTACGGGAGGGCCTCGCCACGACGGGACGGGTCATCACGGCCGCCGCCGCCATCATGATCGTGGTCTTCGCCGCGTTCATGATGAGCGACGACCGGATGCTCCAGCAGTTCGGCCTCGGCCTGGCCGTGGCGATCCTGCTGGACGCGGTCGTCATCCGCTGCCTGATCGTCCCGGCCGTGATGCAGGTGCTGGGCCGGCGCGCCTGGTGGCTCCCGTCGTGGCTGCGCCGCGTCCTGCCGAAGGTCGAGCTGGAGCGCCACTGACGCCCCCGCCCCTCCGTACGGCTCCCTCCGGTACGGCTCCGGGGCGCCGCCGGATCAGGCGCCGCCGCCCTCCGGCGGTGCCTGATCCCGCCCGGTGCGCAGCGCCCGCTGGACCCGGGCCAGCACCATCTCGCCGTGCCGGCGGTGGCCGTGCACCCGCGGGTCCTCCGTGACCGCGTACCGCTTCACGTACGCGCCGAGGAACGCCTGGAGCGTGGCGACCGCCGGAATGGCTATCAGGGCGCCCACCGCGCCGAGCAGCGCCGTGCCCGCGACGACCGAGCCGAAGGCGACGGCCGGGTGGATGTCCACCGTCCTGGCCGTCAGCTTCGGCTGGAGCACGTAGTTCTCGAACTGCTGGTAGACGACGACGAACGCCAGCACCCACAGCGCGTACCAGGGGGCGACGGTGAACGCGATCAGCATCGGCAGCGCGCCCGCCAGGTACGTGCCGATGGTCGGCAGGAACTGCGAGACGAGGCCGACCCACACGGCGAGCGCCGGCGCGTAGGGCACGCCCAGGAACTCCAGCAGGACGTAGTGCGCCACCCCGGACGCCAGCGCCATCAGGCCGCGCGAGTAGAGGTAGCCACCGGTCTTGTCCACCGCGATCTCCCAGGCCCGCAGCACCTCGGCCTGCTTCGCCGGGGGCAGCACGGAGCACAGCGCTCGTCGCAGCCGGGGCCCGTCGGCGGCGAAGTAGAACGAGAACAGGAAGATCGTCAGGAGCTTGAAGAGGCCGCCGAGCACCGTGGCGGAGACGTCGAGCACGCCGCTCGCGCTGTTCTCCACGTACTGCCGCAGCCAGTCGGAGCGCAGCAGGCTGTCCTGGACGGCGACTCTGGAGAGCTCCGTGTGGAACGTGTGATTGATCCAGTTGATCAGCGAGTCGAGGTACTCGGGGATGTCCTCGACCATGTCCACGATCTGACCGGCGAGCATCGACCCGAGGAGCACGACGAAGCCGACGCTCACGACGACGACGCCGAGGAACACCAGGAACGTCGCCAGGCCCCGGCGCATCCCCCGCGCGGCCATGCGGCCGACCGCGGGCTCGATGGCGAGGGCGAGGAAGAACGCGATCAGGATGTTGAGCAGCAGCCCGATGAGCTGGTGGAACGCCCAGCTGCCGAGCTGGAAGCAGGCGTAGAGGGCCAGGGCGAGCGCCATCGCCTTGGGCAGCCAGCGCGGCATCCCGGCGGCACCGCCGAGAGGCCGGGCCGCTCCGCCGCCCGCTGCCGGAGCGGACGTGGCGGCCGGGGTCGGGGCAGTCGCGGTCATGGCGGGCGTGGCGGTCGGTGCGCCCGTCGCCTCGGTCGCCGCGCCGGTGGACGCGGCGTCCGGCGAGCCCGCCGGCTCGGCGGCGGACGCGGGGGTCGGTTCGGGGTCGGGGGCGTTGTTCGGGGTCTCGTCGTTCGGGGCCACGGGCCAAGTGTCGCTCACCTATGCGACACCCCGTCCAACCCTGTGGAAAACCCGGTCGGCACGCGGTCGGAGCAGGGATTCAGCGCTTGTCGGCGGGGACATCGACGGCCGCGCACACGGCGCGCCACACGTCCTTCGCCTCCCAGCCCGCGTCGAGCGCCTCGTGGACCGTCCGCCCGCCCAGTTCGGACATCACATGATCGCGGGCGAAGGACTCGGCGTAGGCCTCGCCGAAGTGGTCCGCCATGCGCTCCCAGAAAATCGTCAACCGCATGTGCCCAGTATCGCGCTCCTGAGAGTGCACACCGTCCGCGGCCGCTTGCCGAAAGCTCTTTCCGTCCTACGGTCGTCACATGGCTGGAACTCCCCTCGCGCGCGCCGAGCACTTCGTCTGGCTCACGGCCCGTGTCCTCGAACAACGCCGGTTCGCCTACCACTTCCTGGGCGGGGACGCCGACGCCGTGGAGGCAGCCCTCACCCCGTACGCCAATGAGGACGGCGGCTACGGCCACGCCCTGGAGCCGGATGTGCGGGGACCCGTCAGCCAGCCGCTGCACACCGCGCACGCGCTGCGCGTGCTCGACTCGATCGGCCGGTGCGGCGGGCTGCGCGTGGAACGGGTCTGCCGGTATCTGACCGGTGTCTCCACGCACGACGGCGCGCTGCCGGCCATCCACCCGTCCGTACGCGGATATCCCGTGGCGCCGTTCGTCCCCGTCGTCGACGACCCGCCGAGCGACCTGCTGGCCACGGGGCCCGTGGTGGGACTGCTGCACCGCAACCAGGTGTGGCACGCGTGGCTGTTCCGCGCCACCGACTTCTGCTGGGCCGCGATCGACGCGATCGGAGAGGACCGCCCGACGCATCCGTACGAGGTCCAGGCCGCCGTGGCGTTCCTCGACGGGGTGCCGGACCGGGCCAGGGCCGAGGCTGCGGCGGACCGGCTGGGCCGGGTCGTACGGGAGCGGCGGCTCGCGGTGCTGGAGCCCGAGCGGGCGGGCGACTATCCGCTGGCCCCCGGGTACGCGCCGGGCGAGTACCACTACCCGCACGACTACGCGCGCGTGCCGGATTCGCTCGCCCGGCGGTGGTTCACCGACGAGGAGATGGCCCGCTCCCTGGACCACCTGGCGGCCGAGCAGGCCGAGGACGGCGGCTGGCCGGTGAACTGGCGGCAGTGGGCGCCGGGCACCGCCCTGGAGTCGCGGCCGATCGTCACGATCGAGGCGCTGCGCACCTTGCGCGCGCACGGCCGCGCCATCGGCTGACCGGCCCACCCGCCGACCGCTGACCGGCCCGCCCTCCGTACGCTGCCGGCCCGCCCGCCGACCTCGCGGGCCAGCGCCGCTCAGCCGCCCTGACCGCACCAGCCCGCGCCGTTCAGCCGCCGAGCGCCCGCACCACCGCCGTGACCGCGACGGCCACGCCGACGACCACCAGGAACGGTGCGCGGAGCACCAGCGCGAGGGCCGCGGCGGCGAGCCCCGCCCCGCGCGCGTCCACGACGAGCGCGCCGTCCGCGCTGAACGTCTGCTGTGCGGTGAGCGCGGCGAGCAGGGCGACCGGCAGCAGGGCCGCGAGCCGCTGCACGAGGGGCCGCTCCAGGGTCTCGGCCGGCACCAGCAGTCCGCCGAGCTTCAGCAGGTAGCAGCCGAGGGTCGTCAGGCCGATCGCGATCCAGACGGCGGTGGCGCTCATCGCCGCACCTCCTTCCGCCCGCGCAGCCACAGCACGGCGGGCGCGGCCAGCGCCGCCACCAGCACCGGCACACCGGCGGGCAGCACCGGCAGGAACCCGAGCCCCAGGACGACGGCCAGTCCGGCCACGGCCCGCTCGGTCGTGGAGCGCAGCATCGGGGCGAGCAGGGCGAGGAAGACGGCCGGACCTGCGGCGTCGAGGCCCCAGGCGTCGGTGTCGCCGATGGCCTCCGCGCCGAGGGCGCCGACCAGCGTGGTGAGGTTCCACAGCACGTACAGGGTCAGGCCGGTGACGGTGAAGCCGATCCGGGCGGCGCGGCGCGTGGGCTGGGCGAGGGCCACCGCCGTGGTCTCGTCGATCACCCAGTGGGCGCCGAACGGGCGCACCGCGCGCGGGAGGGCCAGAAGCTGGGAGAGGCGGAGCCCGTAGAAGGCGTTGCGGGTGCCGAGGAAGAAGGCGCCCGCGGCGGCGGTGAACGGGTTGCCCCCGGCGGCGAGCGCGCCGACCAGCGCGAACTGCGAGGCGCCGGTGAAGACGAGCAGGCTGAGCGCGCAGGTCTGGAGGAGGTCGAGTCCGGCGCCGACCGAGGTGACGCCGAAGGCGAAGCCGGAGAGGCCGACCGCGACACCGACGCCGAGGGAGTCCCGTACGACGGCCCGGTCGGGCTTCGGCGCGTCGGCGTGGTCCGTCCGCGCGCGGGAAGCCTCGTCCGCGCAGGCCACGGGCTCGGTCGGGGGTGCGGTGGCCCCCGTCGGGGGTGCTGCTGGGGGTATCGACTGTTCTGCCACGCCCGGAAGGCTACGGTCGGCCCGCGCCGCCGGTCTTGTACGTTCTTGCGCGCTCCCGCTGGTAGGCGCCGGGCGGAACGCCGACGATCCGGGTGAAGTGTCGGTTGAGGTGCGGCTGGTCGGTGAAGCCGACCGCGACGGCGGCGTCGCCGGGCGCCGTCCCCGCCTCCAGGAGGCGGCGGGCCGCCCGTACGCGCGCGTTGGTCAGCCAGGTGTGGGGCGGCATCCCGTACGCCGCTTTGAAGGCGCGCAGCAGGGCGAACGGGCTGGTGCCGAGCTCCTGGGCGAGCTGCTCCAGGGACGGCGGCGCGGTCATGCGGTCGAGGAGCGCCTCGCGGGCGGCGGCGGCCGTACGGGCTCCCGCGGGGCGCGGGGTGCGCTGCGGGAGGGTCCCGCCGTGGCGGCGCAGCAGCCGGGCGACGGCGATGCGCAGGACGCTGTCGGCGGCGAGGGCGTTGCCCTCCTCGGCGGCGCGGTGCACGGCGCTGATCAGCCGGGCGGTGCTCTCGTCCTCGACGATCGTCTCGCCGAAGGCGACCGTGCCGCGCAGGCTGGTCTCCTCCTCGGCGATCCCCGCCACGAGCAGCGACGACGGGTAGAGCGTCGTGTACGACCAGCCCTCGGGCACCCCGGCGTGCGCGGAGTGCGGCACCTCGGGGTTGATCATGACGACGGTGCCGGGGCGGGCCTTGATCGTGCCCTCGGGCATGACGACGTCCTCGATGCCCTTGCGCACGGCGCCCAGCACGTACCCCTCGTGGCTGTGGCGGGCGAAGGAGTGGCGGACGTAGCGGGCGCGCAGCAGGTCGAGACCGGGCACACCGGGGTACTGCCAGTGCCTGGCCCACTCGTCGGGCCGTCCTCCGTCCGGGGTGGTCGCCATGGCTCCATTCTGCGCCGGTCGCCACCCGCCTGACCTGCGCGTCCACGGTGCGGACGGCCGATTGTCAGTGGCGGGGTGCACGATGGGTGGCATGGCCGGGACCGCACTCGACTCCTTCTCCCCCGCGACCCGCAGATGGTTCACGGGGGCGTTCCGCGCGCCCACCGCCGCCCAGGAGGGTGCGTGGCGGGCGATCGGCGCGGGTTCGGACGTGCTGGTCGTGGCGCCGACGGGTTCCGGCAAGACGCTGGCGGCGTTCCTCGCGGCCCTGGACCGGCTGGCGTCCACCCCGCCGCCCGCCGAGGCGAAGAAGCGCTGCCGGGTGCTGTACGTGTCGCCGCTGAAGGCGCTGGCGGTCGACGTGGAGCGGAATCTGCGCAGTCCGCTGACGGGCATCCGCCAGGAGGCCGTACGGCTGGGGTTGCCGGAGCCCGAGGTGCGGGTGGGCATCCGCTCGGGCGACACACCTGCGGCCGAGCGCCGTTCGCTGGCGACGCGCCCGCCCGACATCCTCATCACCACGCCCGAGTCGCTGTTCCTGATGCTGACCTCGGCGACGCGGGACGCGCTCGCGGGCGTGGAGACGGTGATCCTGGACGAGGTGCACGCCGTGGCGGGCACGAAGCGGGGTGCGCATCTGGCGCTGTCGTTGGAGCGGCTGGACGAGCTGCTGCCCCGCCCCGCGCGCAGGATCGGCCTGTCCGCGACGGTGCGGCCGGTGGACGAGGTGGCGCGGTTCCTGTCGCCGCAGCGGCGGGTGGAGGTCGTCCAGCCGCCCTCCGGCAAGGAGTTCGACCTGTCCGTGGTGGTGCCCGTCGAGGACCTGGGCGAGCTGGGGGGTTCGCCCGCCTCCGACGCGGGCGGGGCGCCCGCCGAGAAGCCGTCGATCTGGCCGCATGTGGAGGAGCGGATCGCGGACCTGGTCCAGGGGCACCGCTCCACGATCGTCTTCGCCAACTCGCGGCGCCTGGCGGAGCGGCTGTGCAACCGGCTCAACGAGATCGCGTACGAGCGGGCCACCGGTGAGGCCCTGCCGGACGACGCCTCCCCCGCCGAGCTGATGGCCCAGTCCGGCGCCGCCAAGGGCGCCCCGCCGCTGCTGGCGCGGGCGCACCACGGTTCGGTTTCCAAGGAGCAGCGGGCCCTGGTCGAGGAGGACCTGAAGGCCGGCCGGCTGCCCGCCGTGGTGGCGACGTCCAGCCTTGAGCTGGGCATCGACATGGGCGCGGTGGACCTGGTCGTCCAGGTGGAGTCGCCGCCGTCCGTGGCGTCCGGGCTCCAGCGGGTGGGCCGCGCCGGGCACCAGGTGGGCGCCGTGTCGCGGGGCGTGGTGTTCCCGAAGTACCGGGGCGACCTGGTGCAGGCGGCGGTGGTGACCGAGCGGATGCGGCAGGGCGCCATCGAGTCACTGCGCGTCCCGGCCAACCCGCTGGACGTGCTGGCCCAGCAGCTGGTCGCCATGGTCGCGCTGGACACCTGGAGCTACGACGACCTGCTGGCGCTGGTGCGGCGGGCGGCGCCGTTCGCGTCGCTGCCGGAGTCGGCGTTCACGGCGGTGCTGGACATGCTCGCCGGACGCTATCCGTCGGACGCGTTCGCGGAGCTGCGCCCGCGCGTCGTGTGGGACCGGGTCACCGGGGCGATCACGGGGCGCCCCGGTGCCCAGCGGCTGGCCGTCACATCGGGCGGCACGATCCCCGACCGGGGCCTGTTCGGGGTGTTCCTGGCGGGCGCCGATCCGAAGCGGGGCGGGGGCCGGGTCGGCGAGCTCGACGAGGAGATGGTGTACGAGTCCCGCGTCGGCGACGTGTTCACGCTGGGCACGTCGTCGTGGCGGATCGAGGACATCACGCGCGACCGGGTCCTCGTGTCGCCCGCGCCCGGAGTGCCGGGCCGGCTGCCGTTCTGGAAGGGCGACCAGCTGGGCCGTCCGCTCGAACTGGGCCGGGCGGTGGGGGCGTTCCTGCGGGAGGTCGGCTCGCTGGCCCCGGACGACGCGCGGCTGCGGCTGGTGGCGGCGGGCCTGGACGCCTGGGCCGCCGACAACGTCCTGGCGTACCTGGACGAGCAGCGCCGCGCCTGCGGGCACGTGCCGGACGACCGGACGATCCTCGTGGAGCGGTTCCGCGACGAGCTGGGCGACTGGCGGGTGGTGGTGCACTCGCCGTTCGGCGCCCAGGTGCACGCCCCGTGGGCGCTCGCGCTGGGCGCCCGCCTCGCGGAGCGGTACGGCATGGACGCCCAGGTCATGCACGCCGACGACGGGATCGTCCTGCGCCTGCCCGACGCGGATCTGATGGGCCTGGACCTGCTGGACGAGGAGCCGGTCGCGGCAGGTCTGGAGTACGACAGCGAGCAGGCCCCGATCGGTGCCGCCGACGTCGCCTTCGACAAGGGCGAGGTGGACCGGATCGTCACCGAACAGGTCGGCGGTTCCGCGCTGTTCGCGTCCCGGTTCCGGGAGTGCGCCGCCCGTGCGCTGCTGCTGCCCAAGCGCAATCCCGGCAAGCGGACGCCGCTGTGGCAGCAGCGTCAGCGCGCGGCGCAACTGCTCCAGGTCGCCAGCGAGTTCGGTTCGTTCCCGATCGTGCTGGAAGCGGTCCGCGAGTGCCTCCAGGACGTGTTCGACGTGCCGGGCCTCCAGGAGCTGATGGGCGACATCGAGGCGCGCCGCGTCCGGCTGGTGGAGGTCACCACGCCGGAACCGTCACCGTTCGCCCGCTCTCTGCTGTTCGGGTACGTCGCCCAGTTCCTGTACGAGGGGGACTCGCCGCTCGCGGAGCGCCGCGCGGCCGCCCTGTCGCTGGACTCGCGGCTGCTGGCGGAGCTGCTGGGCCAGGCGGAGCTGCGGGAGCTGCTCGACCCGGAGGTGCTGGCCGAGCTGGAGCGCGAGCTGCGGTGGCGTACGGACGAGCGGCGGGTGAAGGACCCGGAGGGCGTCGCCGACGCGCTGCGCGTGCTGGGCCCGCTGACGGACGCCGAGCTGGTCGAGCGGGGCGCCGACCCCGCCTGGCCGCGTGAGCTGGCCGCCGCCCGCCGGGCGATCCGGGTGCGGATCGCGGGCGCCGACCACTGGGCGGCCATCGAGGACGCGGGCCGCCTGCGCGACGCGCTGGGCACCGCCCTGCCGGTCGGTGTCCCCGAGGCGTTCACGGAGCCGGTGAAGGACCCGCTCGGCGACCTCCTGGCTCGGTTCGCCCGCACCCACGGCCCGTTCACGTCCGCCGAGGCCGCCGCCCGGTTCGGTCTGGGCACGGCGGTCACGGACGGCGCGCTGCACCGCCTCGCGGCGGCCGGCCGCGTCGTGCAGGGCGAGTTCCACCCGTCGGGCATCGGCCAGGAGTGGTGCGACGCGACGGTGCTGCGCCGACTGCGGCGCCGCTCCCTGGCCGCGCTGCGCCAGGAGCTGGAGCCGGTCCCGCCGGCCGCGCTCGCCACGTTCCTGCCGCAGTGGCAGCACGTCGGCAGCAGCGGGCTGCGCGGTATCGACGGCCTGGCCCGTGCGATCGAGCAGTTGCAGGGCGCGCCGGTGCCCGCGTCGGCGCTGGAGAAGCTGGTCCTGCCGTCCCGGGTCCGCGACTACGGGCCTCAGCTGCTCGACGAGCTGACGACCACCGGCGAGGTCGTCTGGGCGGGCGCGGGCGCCCTCCCCGGCAAGGACGGCTGGGTGTCGCTGTACCTCGCCGACGCGGCGCCGCTGCTGCTGCCGCCGCCCCACCCTCTGGAGCTGACGGCCCTCCACGAGTCGGTGCTCACGGCCTTGTCCGGCGGGTACGGGCTGTTCTTCCGTCAGATCGCGGACCAGGTGCGGGCCACCACGCACCCGGACGTGACGGACCCGCAGCTGGCCGACGCCCTGTGGGAGCTGACCTGGTCGGGACGGCTCACCAACGACACGCTCGCCCCGCTGCGCGCCATGCTCGGCTCCGGCCGTACGGCGGGTTCCACCGCGCACCGCGCCAGGCGGCCCGTGCCGCGCGGCCGGTACGGCACGCTGACGGCCGCCGCCCGCCCCGCGTCCCGCTCCGGACCGCCCACGGTGAGCGGGCGCTGGTCGCTGCTGCCGCCCGCGGAGCCCGAGCCCACGCACCGCGCCCACGCCCTGGCCCGGACGCTGCTGGACCGGCACGGCGTGGTCACGCGGGGCGCGGTGGCCGCCGAGGGCGTCGAGGGCGGCTTCTCCGCCACGTACCGGGTGCTGTCCGCGTTCGAGGACAGCGGGCAGGCCCGTCGCGGCTATGTCGTGGAGGGCCTGGGCGCCGCCCAGTTCGCGATGGACGGCGCCGTGGACCGGCTCCGGGCCGCCGCGTCCGCCCGGGAGCGCGCCGAGGGGACCGCCGACCCGCAGGCCGTGGTCCTCGCGGCCGCCGACCCGGCCAACGCGTACGGCGCGGCCCTCCCCTGGCCCGAGCCGCCGAACGGCGCCAGCCACAAGCCGGGCCGGAAGGCGGGCTCCCTGGTGGTGCTGGTGGACGGTGAACTGACGCTGTACATGGAGCGCGGCGGCAAGAGCCTGCTGTCGTGGCCCCTCGACCCGGACGCCCCGGCCCTCCGGGCCGCCGCCGACGCCCTGGCGGCCGCCGCGGGCGCGGGCGCGCTGGGCACGGTCACGGTCGAGCGGATCAACGGCACGGCCGCCCTGACGTCCCCGCTCTCCCGCGCCCTCGAAGCGGCGGGCTTCCACGCGACACCGAGGGGGCTGCGACTGCGCGCGTGAACTTCCCACGGGCCCGACGCCCGGCGCATACCCGGCACCCCGGCACCCCGGGCCCGGCGCCGCCGGAGAGCCCGCTCCGGACCGGCCAACCGCCCGGCACGGCCACTCGCGCCCGCAGGTCGGCCCCGCCGGAAGCACCCGCACCCGCCGGAGAAGCACGCAGCCCCCGAAAGCACGCACCGCCCCGCCCCGCCAAGATCGCGCTCAGCCCCGCCGCAAGCCCGCGCGTACGCCCTCCGACAGCGCGCGTACGCCCGTCGGCAACCGGGCCCGGCGGCGCATCATGGATGCCATGCCCGAAGGAGACACGATCTGGCTGACCGCCCACCGGATGCACGACGCGCTCGCGGGCCGGCTCCTCACCCGGTCCGATCTGCGCGTCCCGAAGCTCGCCACCGTCGATCTGACCGGCCGGGCCGTCGTCGGCGTCGTCCCGCGCGGAAAGCACCTGCTGACGCGGATCGAGGGCGGTCTGACGCTCCACTCGCATCTGCGGATGGACGGCGCCTGGCAGCTGTACGCCTCCGACGAGCGCTGGCGCGGCGGGCCGGGGCACCAGATCCGGGCGATCCTCGGCACGGCCGCGCACACGGCGGTCGGCTACCGGCTGCCCGTCCTGGACCTGCTGCGCACGGTCGACGAACCGGCCGTCGTGGGTCACCTCGGCCCCGATCTGCTCGGCCCGGACTGGGACTTCGAGGAGGCCGTACGCCGTGTCATGGCGGACCCGGACCGCCCGCTCGGCGAGGCCCTCCTCGATCAACGGAACCTGGCGGGAATCGGCAACGTCTACAAGTGCGAGCTGGCGTTCCTGGCCCGCGTCACGCCCTGGCTCCCGGTCGGCGAACTCTCCGCCGGAGTACCGGAACGGCTCGTAACGACGGCCCGCCGCCTGCTGGAGGAGAACAAGGGCCGCTTCGACCGGCGCACCATCCCCGGCAACCGCCCCGACCGCAAGCTGTACGTGTACGGGCGCGCCCAGCAGCCGTGCTACCGCTGCGGCGTGCCGATCCGCTGGGACGGCGGCGGCACCGGACCGGCCGACCGCGTCTCGTACTGGTGCCCCGGCTGCCAGTCCGGCCCGGCACCCGCGTGAGACCCGCACCGAACCCGCCTGTGGAGCAGCCGCCCTCAGTGTCCGTCACCGGGCCGCCGGGGCGTCCCCCGGCCGAAGGCCCGTACGACGTCCCACACCAGGCCCCGCAGCGCCTCCGGGAAAGAGTCGCGCACCGCCGCACGCCACCGGGAACGCCGCCCGGCGGACCGTCCTGGCCCGGGCGCCGCCGCGACGTGCACCGGGAGCAGGCTCAGCCCCCAGCCGCTCGCCGCGGCGACGCCCTCGACCAGCCCGGCCCGGTCCGGCACCAGCGCCAGACGCAGCACCGCCCACCACCACAGTCCGCCGATCACGAGAAGTACGAGCGCCGACACAAGCGCCGGCAGCGGAACTCGTCGCCGTACCATGCCGCCTCCTCCGGTCGACGCTAGACCGGCCCGATCACCGGGCGGCAGGGCGCACCGAAGCAGCCACCGGCGCATCCGCCACCCCACGCCCCGCCCGTCAGGCGGGGACGGAGCTGGGCGGCACGCAGCCGCCCAGCGTTCCGGAATTGTTCCGGTCGAGTCCCGGATTCCGGAGTTCTTCCGTACGCCCGCGCCGGTCCCCGGCCCTCGTGGGCCACGTCGGAACACCTGCTCGGGCTGGTCAGAGCCGGTACACCCGCCGACCGCCTCAGACGTTCTCCGCCTGGAACATCCACGCGTGCTTCTCGAGCTCGCCCGTCAGCCCGATGAGCATGTCCTGCGTCACCGGGTCCGGCTCGTCGGTCGCCGCGACACGCTCCCGCATCCGCTGGATGACCGCGACGAGCGCGTCCACCATGATCCGTACGGCGTCCTGGTCCTGGATCCACCCGGTCGGCACCTCGCCGATGGCACTGCCGGACGCCACGGTCGCGGCGCGCCCGTCCGGGTTGACGCCGATGGCCGAGGCGCGCTCCGCCATCACGTCGGAGTGCGTCCGGGCGGTGGTCACCACCTCGTCGAGCTGGAGGTGTATGGACCGGAAGCGCGGTCCGACGACGTTCCAGTGGACCTGCTTGGCGACCAGCGACAGATCGACCAGGTCCACGAGCGCGCCCTGAAGGGCCTCACCGACCACCTTCAGATCGGCGTCGGACAGCGAACTCTTGACGACAGCCATGCGAATCCTCCATTCCGTGCGCACGTTCCACCATGACACACAGCACGCAAAACGGGCATTCGAGCAAAAGCGAAAGCCCCGGTCGGCACCTCGGGTACCCGACCAGGGCTCAGCCCAAAACGTCGATCTTCCGGATTCGCGGCGGTCGGGCCACGAACCCGGAAGGGATCACGCGGCGACGACGTCCACCGCTTCGGCGGGTGCCTTGATGGTCACCCGCTCCGTCGGCACACCCGCCACCGACGTCACGGACACAGAATTGAGCATCGGGCGCACTGGCGCGGACACCGGCTCACTCGCCGCTGCCGATTCCGCCAGCTCCGCCAGCGACAGCTCGTCGCTCACTTCCCGCATGAGCTCGGACATCCGTACGTCCAGCGCGTCGCAAATCGCGGAGAGCAGTTCGGAGGAAGCCTCCTTCTGCCCCCGCTCCACCTCGGAAAGATAGCCGAGCGATACTCGGGCGGACGAGGAGACTTCGCGCAGAGTACGGCCCTGACGCTGGCGCTGCCGACGCAGCACGTCACCCAGCAGGCGACGGAGCAGAATCATCGGTGGCTCCCTCCTCGGACCGCGTAGCCGCATCCTTCACGCCCCACCGTACCGCCTCGCGCTGCGGCCGTGCGGGGAGCGATGTCGTGTTCACTCAGGGCTGCAAACATCAATTCCCCCCGTTCTGTTCCGTATCCTTTGCCCGCGCATTATCCGGGAGTTCGCCCGCGAGCAGTTCCAGCACGCTCCGTACACTCTCCTTACGGATTTCCGCGCGGTCGCCGTTCAACCGCAGTGCGGCCACTTCTCCCTCGGCGCAGGGTCCTCCGGGCGGTCCGCAGACGGCCACATACACCGTGCCCACCGGCTGCCCGTCCTGCGGCTCGGGCCCCGCGACACCGGTCGTCGCCGCGCCCCACGAGGCGCCCAGCCGGTCGCGTACACCACGCGCCATCTGCAACGCGACCTCCGCGTCCACCGCGCCGCGCCGCTCCAACAGCTCCCCGTCGACGCCCAGCAGATCCCGCTTCAGCGGCGTGGCGTACGCCGTGACGGACCCCCGGAAGACGCGCGAGGCGCCGGGTACGGACGTCAGCTCCGCGGCGACGAGACCACCCGTGAGGGACTCGGCCACGGCCAGCGACTGGTCACACTCCGCGAGCAGGCGCAGCACCCGCGCCGCCACCGGCTCCGCACCGGACCCGGCGCCGGGCCGCTCCGCCGCGTGCCCCACCCGGTCCCCCTCCCGTACCGCCTGTCTCACCGGGGCGGCTCCGAAGCGGCACCGGACGCCTCAGCGGCCCCGGCCACACCGGACGCACCAGCAGTCCCAGCACTCCCGGAAGCCGCGCGGGCCGCCCGCTCGGCGGCGATCCCCCGGCGGCGCAGCACCACGGCCTGCCGTACGTAGTCGAGCCCCGTGGCGACGGTCAGGACGACTGCCACGGCCATCACCCACCACCGCAGCGTGGCCAGCGGGCCGGTCAGCGCCAGCACGTACATGCCCACGGCCGTGCCCTGGGCGAGCGTCTTCAGCTTGCCGCCGCGACTGGCCGGGATCACCCCGTGCCGGATCACCCAGAACCGCATGAGCGTGATGCCGAGCTCACGGAAGAGGATCACGCCCGTCACCCACCACGGCAGGTCGCCGAGGGCGGACAGACAGATCAGGCCGGCGGCCATGATCGCCTTGTCGGCGATGGGGTCGGCGATCTTCCCGAAGTCGGTGACGAGGTTGTACGTGCGCGCCAGGTGGCCGTCGAAAATGTCCGTGATCATGGCGACGGCGAACGCCGCCCACGCCCAGGCGCGCCAGGCGGGGTCGTAGCCGCCATCCTGGAGCAGCAGCACCACGAACGCCGGGACGAGCACGAGGCGCATCATGGTGAGGATGTTCGCGATGTTCCACAGGCTGGCCTGATTCACGGCCGCCGCTCCCAGCTTCCCGCCGGGTGCCCTCCTCCCCGTGCCGCCCGAAGCGGACGCCGGGACTCCGGTCATCTGCCCGCCTCCTCGAGTACCTCGGCCACCAGGTCCACGCCTTCGGTGCCCACGACCTTCGCCTTGACCATACGGCCGACGGCCAGCCCGGCGCTCGTCGGGAACAGCACCTGTCCGTCCGTCTCCGGCGCCTGGTGCGCCGCGCGGCCGGCACCGGCGTACTCGTCCTCGTCGAGGTCGTCGCCCTCGACGGACTCCACCAGTACTTCCAGGGTCTCTCCCAGACGCTCCTCCGCACGCTGGGAGGTGAGCTCCTCGGCGAGCCGGGACAGGTGGGCGAGACGCGCGTCGACGGTCTCCTGGTCGAGTTTGTTCTCGTACGTGGCGGCCTCGGTGCCGTCCTCGTCGGAGTAGCCGAACACGCCGATCGCGTCGAGGCGGGCGTTGACGAGGAAACGCTCCAGCTCGGCGAAGTCCTCCTCGGTCTCGCCGGGGAAGCCGACGATGAAGTTGGACCGCACACCCGCCTGCGGGGCCTTGCCCCGGATCGTGTCGAGCAGCTCCAGGAACCGGTCCGTGTCGCCGAAGCGGCGCATGGAGCGCAGCACGGCGGGCGCGGAGTGCTGGAACGACAGGTCGAAGTAGGGCGCGACCTTCTCGGTGGACGTCAGCACGTCGATCAGGCCGGGCCGCATCTCGGCGGGCTGGAGGTAGCTGACGCGGACGCGCTCGATGCCGTCCACGGCGGCCAGCTCGGGCAGCAGCGTCTCCAGCAGGCGGATGTCGCCGAGGTCCTTGCCGTACGAGGTGTTGTTCTCGGAGACCAGCATGATCTCCTTGACGCCCTGCTCGGCCAGCCAGCGCGTCTCGCCCAGCACGTCGCTGGGGCGGCGCGACACGAAGGAGCCGCGGAAGGACGGGATGGCGCAGAACGAACAGCGGCGGTCGCAGCCGGAGGCCAGCTTCACGGAGGCGACGGGGCTCGTGTCCAGGCGGCGGCGCAGCGGGGCGCGCGGTCCGGAGGCGGGCGCGACGCCCTCGGGGAGGTCCTCGGGGGCGGGCGCGGGCTCCTGCGCGTGGCCGGGCAGCGCGACCGCGGCGGCCGCGTCCTGGCGCTGCACGGGGCTGAGCGGCAGCAGCTTGCGCCGGTCGCGCGGGGTGTGGGCCTCCACGTTGCCGCCGCTGAGGATGGTCTGGAGGCGGTCGGAGATGTCGGTGTAGTCGTCGAAGCCGAGCACGCCGTCGGCCTCGGGCAGGGCTTCGGCGAGCTCCTTGCCGTACCGCTCGGCCATGCAGCCGACGGCGACGACGGCCTGGGTGCGGCCGTGGTCCTTCAGATCGTTCGCTTCGAGGAGGGCGTCGACGGAGTCCTTCTTGGCGGCCTCGACGAAGCCGCAGGTGTTGACGACGGCGACATCGGCCTCGGCGGCGTCCTCGACGAGCTCCCAGCCGTCCGCTGCCAGGCGGCCTGCGAGCTCCTCCGAGTCCACCTCGTTACGGGCGCAGCCAAGAGTGACAAGGGCGACGGTACGGCGTTCGGGCATGGACTCAAGACTACTTTGTCCCCGAGGCCCCTCCGCCGCGCAGGTCCGGCCCCCACCGCCGCACCCGGTCCCGCGCCGCCGCACAGGCCCGAACCCCGCCGCCGCACAGGCCCGGCCCCCGCAGCCCGCACAGGTCCCCGCCCCGTCCAAGGCCCCTCCCCCGCGTCCGGCCCCACCCCGTCCGAGGCACCCCCGGGCCGCCCGCACCGCGAAGTGCCGCAGGCCCCGCCCCTGCCCCCGGGTCGGGGGCGCGGGCGTGGCCTGCGGCGGGGGGGGGCGGTGGCCGGTGGTGCGTGAGGGGCAGGGGACCCGGGCGGTCAGCCGACCTGGGGGTCGCCCTTGGTGTAGCTGAGCCGCTCGACCTGGCCGGGGGCGAACTCGTCCTCGACCTTCTTGCCGTTCACGAACAGTTCGATCGCCCCGGCGTTGCCGAGGATGAGGTCGAGCCGCTCGTCGTCCTGGAAGGTCTTCGAGTCGCCCTTCATGAGCAGGCCGTCGAAGAGCAGCTTGCCGTCGCGGGCCTTGGCCGAGATCCAGCTCTTGTCGTCGATCGCGGTGAGCTTGACCGTGACCTTGTCCTGGGGGACGGCCGCGATCGCGCTCTCCGTGGGGGCGGGCGCGGGCTTGGACGGGGCGGGCTTGGGTGCCTGAGTGGGGGACTTGACCGCGGCGGGTGCCTCGGCCACGTTCCTGCTGTTGCCGGAGTCGTCCTGTCCGAAGAGGGTGAAGCCGACGAAGCCGACCACCGCGACGAGCGCGGCGACCATGGCGGCGGTCCAGTTGGGCCGGCGCCGCTCCGGGCGAATCCGCTCCGCCTCGAACATGGGTGCGGCCGGAGTGGGGGCGGGACGGCCGCCGTGCTCCGCGTCGTACTGCTCGACGAGGGCGGCCGGGTCGAGCCCGACGGCCCGTGCGAGGGTCCGTACGTGCCCGCGGGCGTACACGTCGCCGCCGCACCGCGAGAAGTCGTCCTCCTCGATCGCGTGCACGATGGGGACGCGCACACGCGTGGAGTTGCTGACCTCCTCGACGGTCAGGTTCGCGGCGACACGTGCGTCGCGGAGCGCACGGCCGATCGAGGGCCGGTCGGCAGCGAGCCGGTCGTCCGGGGTCCGGTCGTCCTCGGGGAGCGAAGGCCGGTCGTCTTCGGGGGAGTTGCCGTCGGGGGCGTTGCCGATGGACACGAGGGCGCCTTTCGAGCGTGTAACCACCTGCTGGAGGTTCAGTCTATGGGTGGTGCGAAAGGGTGGAGCAACCGGGCGGACGTGGTTTGTACGCCATCGGAATGGCCGTCGCCCGCGGTGCGGGGACCACCATTCTCCGCCCCTTCCCCCAACTTGACGTACAGCCTGGGGCAACGGTTGCTCACGGTTCTCTTACGGGTGGGACACGGTCGGGTCAGGAGCCGCTCTCGCCGCGGATCGAGGCGAGTACGCCGTCCAGGTCGTCCGGTTTCACCAGGACGTCCCGGGCCTTGGACCCCTCGCTGGGGCCGACGATGTTCCGTGACTCCATCAGGTCCATGAGCCTGCCCGCCTTGGCGAAGCCGACACGCAGCTTCCGCTGGAGCATCGACGTGGAGCCGAACTGTGTGGAGACGACCAGCTCGGCCGCCTGGCACAGCAGGTCGAGGTCATCGCCGATCTCCTCGTCGATCTCCTTCTTCTGCTTGGTCCCGGTGGTGACGTCGTCGCGGAAGACCGGCGCCATCTGCTCCTTGCAGTGCCGGACGACCGCCGCGACCTCCTCCTCCGTGACGAACGCGCCCTGAAGCCGTACGGGCTTGTTCGCGCCCATCGGCAGGAACAGGCCGTCGCCCTTGCCGATGAGCTTCTCGGCGCCGGGCTGGTCGAGGATGACGCGGCTGTCGGCGAGGGAGGAGGTGGCGAAGGCGAGCCGGGAGGGCACGTTCGCCTTGATGAGGCCGGTGACCACGTCCACGGACGGCCGCTGCGTCGCGAGCACCAGGTGGATGCCGGCGGCGCGGGCCAGCTGGGTGATGCGGACGATGGCGTCCTCGACGTCGCGCGGCGCGACCATCATCAGGTCGGCCAGCTCGTCCACGATGACCAGCAGGTACGGGTAGGGATGGAGCTCCCGCTCGCTGCCCGGGGGCGTCTTCAGCTTGCCGCTGCGGACGGCCGCGTTGAAGTCGTCGATGTGCCGGTATCCGAACGCCGCCAGGTCGTCGTAGCGCAGGTCCATCTCGCGCACGACCCACTGGAGCGCCTCGGCGGCCCGCTTGGGGTTGGTGATGATCGGCGTGATCAGGTGCGGGATGCCCTCGTACGCGGTCAGCTCCACGCGCTTGGGATCGACCAGCACCATCCGGACGTCCTCGGGGGTCGCCCTTATCATCACCGAGGTGATGAGGCAGTTGATGCAGGACGACTTGCCCGAGCCGGTGGCGCCGGCGACCAGCACGTGCGGCATCGTCGCCAGATTGGCCATCACATAGCCGCCCTCGACGTCCTTGCCGAGCGCGACCAGCATCGGATGGTCGTCCTCGGCCGCGTCGGCGAGCCGCAGCACGTCGCCGAGCTTGACCATCTCGCGGTCCGTGTTGGGGATCTCGATGCCGACGGCGGACTTCCCCGGGATCGGCGAGATGATCCGCACGTCCGGGCTGGCGACGGCGTACGCGATGTTCTTGGCGAGCGCCGTGATCTTCTCGACCTTCACGGCCGGGCCGAGCTCCACCTCGTAGCGGGTGACCGTCGGCCCCCGGGTGAAGCCGGTGACCTCGGCGTCCACCTTGAACTCGGCGAAGACGTTGCGCAGGGACGCGGCGATGGCGTCGTTGGCGGCGGTGCGCGTCTTGCCGGGCCCGCCGCGCTCCAGCAGGTCGAGGGAGGGCAGCGCGTACGTGATGTCCCCGGCGAGCTGGAGCTGCTCGACCCGCGGCGGCATCGGCTCGGACGTCTCCCGTACGGGCGCGGGCTTGGTGAGGTCCGGTACGAGGTGGCCGCCGTCCTCCTCGCGCGCGGGCGGTACGGCGGGACCGGCCGCCCCGGCCTGGCCCTGGCCCCGGCCCACGGCGCGCCCGGCGTCCCGCCCGCCGGCCCCCGCGCCCGTACCGGACCCGGCCTGGTCGCGCTCCGGGGTGACGTCCCTGGTCAGGTCGGCCACGAGGGGCGAGGGTGAAATGCCGTTCAGTACGGCGCCGTCGAGGTCGGCGGCGGCGGCCGCGGCGATGTCCACGGCGTCCAGCGGCCGCCCGAACCCGGGTTCGGCGGGCTCGGGCGCCTTGCGGGTGCGGGTGCGCCTGCGGCGGGTGAGCGCCGCCTCCTCGGCCTGCTCGGGGTCGTACCCGTCGGCGGCGGGGGCGCGTCGGCGCGAGGGTCCGGGCAGGGCCTCGCGCCACTGCTCGTCGTACCGCTGGTCGTCGTCGCTGAGTGTCTCGTACGGCTCGATGACGCCGAGCCGCTCGCCGAGGGCCCGCAGGCGGCGGGGGATCGCGTTGACGGGCGTCGCCGTGACGACGAGCAGCCCGAAGACCGTCAGCAGGACGAGCAGCGGGACGGCGAGGACCTCGCCGGTCATGAAGATCAGGGGGGTGGAGGCGGCCCAGCCGATGAGGCCGCCCGCGTCCTGCATGGCCTGGGCGCCCTCGTCGCGGCCGGGTGAGCCGCACGCGATGTGGACCTGGCCGAGGACGCCGATGACCAGTGCGGACAGGCCGATGACGATGCGCCCGTTCGCCTCCGGCTTCTCGGGGTGGAGGATCAGCCGGACGGCCATGGTGCCGATGAGGAGCGGCACGAGCAGGTCGAGCCGGCCGAACGCCCCGGTGACCAGCATGTCCACCAGGTCGCCGACGGGGCCGCGGAGGTTCGCCCAGGTGCCGGCCGCGACGACGAGGGCGAGGCCGATCAGCAGCAGGGCGAGGCCGTCCTTGCGGTGGGCGGGGTCGAGTCCCTTCGCGCCGCGCCCTATGCCCCGGAACAGGGCGCCGACGGCGTGGGCGAGGCCCAGCCACAGGGCGCGGACGATCCGGTAGACGCCGTTCGTGGGGGACGGTGCCGCCTTGGGTGCCGGTCTGGCCGCCCTCTTCGCGGTCTTCTTGGCGGGGGGCTTCTTCGCCGCGCCCTTCCTGACGGGGGCGGGCTGCTTGGCGGCGGTCTTCTTGGCGGGCGGTTTGCCGGGCGCCGCCTTCTGCGCGGCGCCCGTCGTACGGCCGGCGGCGCGCGGCTTCGCGGTGCCCGCCGTGCCGTGGGGACCCTTGCCGGACGTACGTGAGGCCATGGGGGTGAGGTTACCGGTGTGGGCGGCGCGGAACACGCGTCCGCCCCCTTCACCCGTTCGTGTCGCCGCCGTGGTGGACGGAAGGTGACGCGCCTTCAAGTGGCGTCGTCGGCCCGGGAAGGGTCAGGTGGCGCCGCCTGGCACGGGGAGGCTTCAGGAGGCGGGAAGGCCGGAGCCGCCGCCTCCGGTGCCGGGCTCCAGCGCGTCCAGCGCCCGCCGCAGGCCCGTCAGCTTCCGCTCCAGGTGCGCGGCCGTGGCGACGGCGGCCGCGTCGGCGGACTCCTCGTCAAGCTGCTTCGACAGCGCCTCCGCCTGCTCCTCGACAGCGGCGAGCCGCGCGGACAGCTCGGCGAGGAGACCCGCGGACTCCTTCGACGCCACGCCGCCCTGGCCGCCGTTGCTGCCCTCCAACTGGAGGCGCAGGAGCGCGGCCTGTTCGCGCAGCTGACAGTTCTTCATGTACAGCTCGACGAATACGGAGACCTTGGCACGCAGGACCCACGGGTCGAACGGCTTGGAGATGTAGTCCACCGCGCCCGCGGCGTATCCCCGGAAGGTGTGGTGGGGGCCGTGGTTGATGGCGGTGAGGAAGATGATCGGAATGTCGCGGGTGCGTTCCCGCCGTTTGATGTGGGCGGCCGTTTCGAAACCGTCCATGCCCGGCATCTGCACATCCAGAAGGATGACCGCGAAGTCGTCCGTCAGCAGCGCCTTGAGCGCTTCCTCCCCTGACGATGCCCGTACCAGTGTCTGATCGAGCGCGGAGAGGATGGCCTCCAGCGCCAGCAGATTCTCCGGCCGGTCATCGACCAGGAGGATCTTGGCCTTCTGCACCATGGCCCGTCCTCCTCGCCCCGGCAGTTGGCCGGGCGCCGCCCCAGGGGACGACTCCCGTGTGCCGTCCGTCCTTGTGCCGGTCATGGTAGCCGCACCCCGCCCATCACCACACCCTGTCACCGCGATGTCACTGTGCACATAGCGGAAACGTGGCGGGAGACGAGAAGGTTCCCCGAATAGCGCCACTTCACACGCCTCCGGCAACTGCCACGTGACGCGTTATCGAAAATTGTTCAAACCGCGATCACTTTCCGTGCATCCACTGATCCATTACAGCGAGAAGGTGATCGGGATCGACCGGCTTGGTGACGTAATCCGACGCTCCCGAGTCGATCGCCTTCTCCCGGTCGCCCTTCATCGCCTTCGCGGTCAGCGCGATGATCGGCAGCCCCGCGAACTGCGGCATCCTGCGGATCGCCGTCGTCGTCGCGTACCCGTCCATCTCCGGCATCATGATGTCCATCAGCACGACCGTCACATCGTCGTGCTGCTCCAGGACCTCGATGCCCTCCCGGCCGTTCTCCGCGTACAGCACCGACAGCCCGTGCTGCTCCAGCACGCTGGTCAACGCGAAGACGTTGCGGATGTCGTCGTCCACGATCAGCACCTTCTCGCCGCTGAACTGGAACGTGCGGCGCTGCTCCCCGGCCTCCTGGCCGCCCGGCGCCTCCTGGCCCGCGCCGGCGCCCTGCCGGCCGTCCCCGGAGCCCGTACGGGCCTCCGCCGCCGCGGCCGCCTTGCGGCGGTGCCGGAACAACGCGCCCGTACCGGCCTGCCGCGCCTCACCCGCGCCCGTACCCGTACCGTGCGCGGGCGCCGGTGCCTCCGGCGCGCCGGGTGCCGCCGGGGCGGGGCCCCCGGCCGCCGGCAGCGCCAGGGGCGCCGTACCGGAACCGTCGAGCCCCGTCTCGTCGGCCGATGCGCCGTGGGAGACGTCCTGTGGGACGCCGACCCCGGGGCCGTACCCGTTCGGCGGCAGCTCGTTGACGTGCAGCGGCAGGTACAGCGTGAACGTCGAGCCCCGGCCCGGCTCGCTCGCCGCGTGGATCTCGCCGCCCAGCAGCCGGGCGATCTCGCGGCTGATGGACAGCCCCAGACCCGTACCGCCGTACTTGCGGCTCGTCGTGCCGTCCGCCTGCTTGAACGCCTCGAAGATCACCCGCATCTTGCTCGCGGCGATCCCGATGCCCGTGTCCGTCACCGAGAACGCGATCAGATCGGCGTCCGGGTCCCGCAGCGAACCGGCCTCCAGCAGCTGCTCCCGGATCGACGCCGGGACATCGGCCTTCGCCGGGCGGATGACCAGCTCCACCGCGCCCGTGTCGGTGAACTTCACCGCGTTCGACAGCAGGTTCCGCAGCACCTGGAGCAGCCGCTGCTCGTCCGTGTGGAGCGTCGCGGGCAGCTCCGGGGAGACCCGCACGGAGAAGTCGAGGCCCTTCTCGGCGGTCAGCGGCCGGAACGTCGCCTCCACGTAGTCCACCAGCTGCACCAGCGCGATCCGCGTCGGGCTGACGTCCATCTTTCCCGCCTCGACCTTCGACAGGTCCAGGATGTCGTTGATCAGCTGGAGCAGGTCGGAGCCCGCGCCGTGGATCGTCTCGGCGAACTCCACCTGCTTCGGCGACAGATTGCCGTCCGCGTTGTCCGCGAGCAGCTTCGCCAGGATCAGCAGCGAGTTGAGCGGGGTCCGCAGCTCGTGCGACATGTTCGCCAGGAACTCGGACTTGTAGCGCATGGAGACCGCGAGCTGCTCGGCCCGCTCCTCCAGCACCTGCCGCGCCTCCTCGATCTCGGTGTTCTTCACCTCGATGTCGCGGTTCTGCTGCGCCAGCAGCTCGGCCTTCTCCTCCAGTTCGGCGTTGGAGTCCTGGAGCGCCTTCTGCCGGTTCTCCAGCTCCGCGGACCGCTCCCGCAGCTGCTCGGTCAGCTCCTGCGACTGCTTCAGCAGCACCTCGGTCTTGCTGTTGACGCTGATCGTGTTGACGCTCGTCGCGATCATCTCGGCGATCTGGTTCAGGAAGTCCCGCTGGATCTGCGTGAACGGCTGGAACGACGCCAGCTCGATCACCCCGAGGACCTTCCCCTCGAACAGCACCGGAAGCACGATCACATGCGCCGGGGCGGCCTCCCCGAGACCCGACGAGATCTTCAGGTACCCCGGCGGGACGTTCACCTGGATCGTCCGCTTCTCCTCGGCGGCCGTCCCGATCAGCGTCTCCCCCGGCCGGAACGACGTCGGCATCGACCCGGCCGAGTAGCCGTAACTGGCCCGCATCCGCAGCTCGTACGAACCGTCGTCCTCACCGCCCGGCTCCGCCGAACCGCCACCGGTCGGCACGGCCAGGAAGAACGCGCCGTGCTGCGCGGAGACGACCGGCGTCAGCTCGCTCATGATCAGCGACGCCACGTCGTCCAGGTCCCGGCGGCCCTGCATCAGACCGGAGATCCGGGCGAGATTGCCCTTCAGCCAGTCCTGCTCCTCGTTGGCCAGCGTCGTGTCGCGCAGGTTCGCGATCATCGTGTTGATGTTGTCCTGGAGGACCTGGATCTCGCCGGACGCGTCCACGTCGATCTTCAGGTTCAGATCGCCGCGCGTCACCGCCGTGGCGACCGCCGCGATGGCACGCACCTGCCGGGTGAGGTTCCCGGCCATCTCGTTCACCGACTCGGTGAGGTCCCGCCACGTGCCGTCGACGTCCCGTACGCGGGCCTGGCCGCCGAGGATGCCCTCCGTGCCCACCTCGCGGGCGACGCGCGTGACCTCCTCCGCGAACGACGACAGCTGGTCGACCATCGTGTTGATGGTGTTCTTCAGCTCCTGGATCTCACCGCGCGCGTCGATGTCGATCTTCTTGGTGAGGTCGCCCTTGGCGATGGCCGTCGTGACCGCCGCGATCTGCCGCACCTGACCGGTCAGGTTGGACGCCATCGAGTTCACCGACTCGGTGAGGTCCTTCCACGTACCGGACACGCCCGGCACACGTGCCTGGCCGCCCAGTTCGCCCTCGGTGCCCACCTCGCGCGCCACCCGCGTGACCTCGTCGGCGAACGACGAAAGCGTCGTCACCATCGTGTTGACCGTGTCGGCCAGCTCCGCGACCTCGCCGCGCGCCTCGACGGTCACCTTCTTCGTCAGGTCTCCGTTGGCGACGGCCGACGAGACCCGCGAGATGTTCCGCACCTGCGAGGTGAGGTTGTTCGCCATCACGTTGACGTTGTCGCTGAGGTCCTTCCAGATGCCGGTCACGCCCCGCACCCGCGCCTGGCCGCCGAGGATGCCCTCGGTGCCCACCTCGCGCGCCACCCGCGTGACCTCGTCCGCGAAGTTCGACAGTTGGTCCACCATCGTGTTGACGGTGGTGACCAGGTCGAGGATCTCGCCCCGCGCGTCCACGGTGATCTTCTTCGACAGATCGCCCTTGGCGACCGCCGTCGTCACCTGGGCGATCTGCCGCACCTGCGACGTCAGGTTGCTCGCCATGAAGTTGACGGACTGCGTCAGGTCCTTCCAGGTGCCCGAGACGCCCTGCACCTCCGCCTGGCCGCCCAGCCGCCCCTCGGTGCCCACCTCGCGGGCCACCCGGGTCACCTGCTCGGCGAAGTTGGAGAGCTGGTCCACCATCGTGTTGAGGGTGTTCTTCAGCTCCAGGATCTCCCCGCGCGCGTCCACGTCGATCTTCTGCGACAGGTCGCCGCGCGCCACCGCCGTGGCCACCTGCGCGATGTTGCGGACCTGCGCCGTCAGGTTCCCCGCCATGCTGTTCACGGAGTCCGTCAGATCACGCCACACACCGGCCACACCCGGCACCTGCGCCTGGCCGCCCAGCCGCCCCTCGGTGCCCACTTCGCGGGCCACCCGCGTCACCTGCTCGGCGAACGACGACAGCTGGTCCACCATCGTGTTGATGGTGTTCTTCAGCTCCAGGATTTCCCCGCGCGCGTCCACGTCGATCTTCTGCGACAGGTCGCCCCGGGCCACGGCGGTCGTCACCTGGGCGATCTGCCGCACCTGCGAGGTGAGGTTTCCCGCCATGAAGTTGACGGAGTCGGTGAGCTCCTTCCACGTACCGGACGCACCCGGTACGCGCGCCTGCCCGCCGAGCCGGCCCTCCGTACCCACGTCCCGCGCCATGCGCGTCACCTGGTCGGCGAACGCCGAGAGCTGCGCCACCATCGTGTTGACGGTGTTCTTCAACTCCAGCATCTCACCGGCCACATCGACCGTGACCTTCTGCGTCAGATCGCCGTTGGCCACCGCCGTCGTCACCTGCGCGATGTCCCTCACCTGACCGGTCAGGTTCCGGAACGCCGTGTTGACGGAGTCAGTCAGGTCCTCCCACGTGCCCGCCGCGCCGCGCCCCTCGGCCTGACCGCCGAGCCGGCCCTCGACGCCGCCCTCCCTCGCCACACGCGTCACTTCGGAACCGAACGCGGAGAGCTGGTCCACCATCGTGTTGACGGTGTTCTTCAACTCCAGCATCTCACCGGCCACATCGACCGTGACCTTCTGCGTCAGATCGCCGTTGGCCACCGCCGTCGTCACCTGCGCGATGTCCCTCACCTGACCGGTCAGGTTCCGGAACGCCGTGTTGACGGAGTCAGTCAGGTCCTTCCACGTGCCCGCCGCGCCGCGCACCTCGGCCTGACCGCCGAGCCGGCCCTCGACGCCGACCTCCCTCGCCACACGCGTCACTTCGGAACCGAACGCGGAGAGCTGGTCCACCATCGTGTTGACGGTGTTCTTCAACTCCAGCATCTCACCGGCCACATCGACCGTGACCTTCTGCGACAGGTCGCCGTTGGCCACCGCCGTCGTGACCTGCGCGATGTCCCTCACCTGACCGGTCAGGTTCCGGAACGCCGTGTTGACGGAGTCAGTCAGGTCCTTCCACGTGCCCGCCGCACCGGGCACCTGCGCCTGGCCGCCGAGCAACCCCTCGACACCGACCTCCCGTGCCACCCGCGTCACCTCGTCGGCGAAGGTGCGCAGCGTCTCGGTCATCTGGTTGATCGTGTCCGCGAGCTGCGCGACCTCGCCGCGCGCGCTGACCCGCACCTTCTGCGACAGGTCGCCGTTGGCGACGGCGGTGGTGACCTCCGCGATGCCGCGCACCTGTGAGGTCAGGTTGCCCGCCATCGTGTTGACGGAGTCGGTGAGGTCCTTCCACACACCGGCGACACCCGGCACCTCGGCCTGCCCGCCGAGCTCGCCCTCCGTACCGACCTCACGGGCGACTCGGGTGACCTCGGAGGAGAACGACGACAGCTGGTCCACCATCGTGTTGACGGTGTTCTTCAGCTCCAGCATCTCCCCGGCCACGTGCACGGTGACCTTCCGCGACAGGTCGCCCTTGGCCACCGCCGTGGTGACCAGCGCGATGTCGCGGACCTGCGCGGTCAGCCGGTACGCCATCGTGTTGACCGAGTCCGTGAGGTCCTTCCACGAACCGGACACGCCGCGCACCTGCGCCTGCCCGCCGAGCTTGCCCTCCGTACCCACTTCGAGGGCGACGCGCGTCACCTCGTCGGTGAACGACGACAGCTGGTCGACGAGGTTGTTGACCGTACGGGCGACCTTCAGGAACTCGCCGCGCAGCGGCCGCCCCGCCCCGTCGGGCCCCTCGGACCGCAGCTCCATCCGCTGCTCCAGGTCACCGTCGGCGACGGCGGACAGCACCCGCCCCACTTCGGAGACGGGCCTGGTCAGATCGTCCACCAGGGCGTTGGCGGCCTCGATCGCGCTGGCCCACGCGCCCTCGCTGGCTCCCACCTCGAGCCGCTCCGAGAGCTTCCCCTCACGGCCGACGACCCGGCGCACCCGCGCCAGCTCGCCGGTGAGGTGCAGCTTGCGGTCGGCGACCTCGTTGAAGACGGCGGCGATCTCCGCCATCGTCCCTTCGCCGGTGATGGTCAGCCGCTTGCGGAAGTTGCCGTCGCGCATCGCGACGAGCGCCCCCAGCAGCCGCTCCAGTGCAGCGGCGTCCACTTCGACGGTTCCGCTGCTCCGGGACCGTCCGCCCTTCGCGCGCGTGCTACCGCCTCGCGCCGCCACGCCAGACTCCACCGTGTCCCTCCCGCAGGGGTTGACCGTATTGCTCGGGCTCGTGCCCGGGTGTCGCCCCGGTCACGTCACTCGTGGTGACCGCTACCGGAAACCTTCCCAGTCTGTCACCACGAACGTCCCGGGCCATAACAGTTCGGCAGCTTCGCATAACGTCCCCGTCCTCTGGGGACGGAAACAGCCGTGACCACCACCCGCCCGGACTGCGAAGGTAAGTAACCTGGCATGCGGCTGTCCAACCGCCCCGGTCCGCCCGGCGGGGGCGGTGTGGCCGTGTGACCACGGGGTACCGGGAGGGGCGGGGGCCGATCATGGCGAAGCCGGGCGTCGAGACGCGTACGAGGAGTTCTGTGATCACCGCGCGGGCGGCTGCCACCTTCGAACCTGTGGGGCGGTCGGTCGCGACCGCCCGGGCCTTCGTCCGGGACACCCTGCAAGGCTGGGGGTACTCCGACGTCGTCGACGACGCCGTCGTCCTGACCAGCGAACTCGTCACCAACGCGGTGGTCCACGCCGGTACGGCGGCGGACGTCCTGTGCCTGCGCACGGAGCACGGCGTACGGGTCGAGGTCGCGGACCGCTACCCGGAGCGCGAGGTGCCCCTCCAGGGCGTCGCCCAGCCCGTCGCGGCCCTCGACCGGGAGAACGGCCGGGGGCTGCTGCTGTGCGCCGCCCTGGCCACCCGCTGGGGCGTCGAGTACTCCCCCACCCGCAAGCGCGTCTGGTTCCAGCTCGACCTGCCGGAGCGCCCGGTCGGCACCCGTCACGCGGGCCCCGCGCTCCCGCCCGACCTGCTGCCCGTCGCGGACGAGCGGGTCAGGGTCGCGGTCGCGCAGATCGACCGCTCGGGCGCCATCACCGCCTGGAACGACGACGCCGCACACCTTTTCGGGTACGCCTCTGATCAGGTGGTCGGCAAGCAGCTCGGCGACTTCGCCGCCTGGCCGCACACGCCCGGTACGGGGACGGGCCTGGCGGAGGCGCTTCAGCTGTCCCGCTGGGAGGGCAGCTACGGCATCCGCGGCATGGACGGCCGTGTGATCCCCGTGTACGCCTCCCATCTGCGGGTCCGCGACACGCACGGCGAGCCGTCGACGGTGTGCCTGCTGGTACGGGACGACGAGCGGGCCGTCCTGCAGTCCCCGCCCCGTGCGGCGGGCGGCGATTCCCCGGGCGAGGGACGTACCGCCGATCCCTTCGAGGTGTTCATCGGCTCTCCCGCCCCGGACGACCTGGACGGTCTGCTCCAGCGCACGGTGGAACGGGCCCGCGACATGCTCGACGGGGACGCCGCGTTCCTGCTGCTGGCGACGGACGACGAGACGGAGCTGGAGGTGCGGGCCACGACAGGCCTGCCGTCGGCCCGCCAGCGCTTCGCGCGCGTACCGGTGGAGGCGGGCACGAGCCGGTACGCCTCGGCCCGTATGCCGGCCGTCCACGAGGACCTGCTGGCGGTGCCGGGCGCGGTGCCGCTGCTGAACGGCACGGGCATGCGCTCGGTGGTGACGGTCCCGCTGAAGGTGGAGGGCCGTCTGACGGGCTCCCTGGGGGTGGCCGCGGAGTCGGCCGGGCGCTATTCGAACGAGGAGGCGCTGCGCTTGCAGTTCGCCGCCGACCGGATCGCCCTGGCCGTCGAGTCGGCCCGGCTTGGCGAGCTGGAGCGGCTGCGCCGCGGTTCGCTGAGTTTCCTGGTGGAGGCGTCGGATCTGCTGGCGGGCACGCTGGACCGGGACCAGACGCTCGCGCTGATGGCCCAGATGACGGTGCCGACGCTGGCGACGTGGTGTGCCGTGTACACGATCGCCGACCAGTCGTCGGACCCGTACCTGTCGTATGTGCTGCACGAGGACGAGGAGCGTATCGACGGACTGAAGGAGCTGCTGTCGGGCGTGACCCCGCCGGACCCGGTGCCGACGCCGGGCGCCCGTGTGTGGGAGGCCCCCGGGGAGGCGGCTCAGCGGGCCGCGCTGGAGGCGTCGCGGCGGGAGCTGGGCGAGGTGTCGTCGTCCCTGTCGTCGGGGATCGGTACGACGCTGGCGACGGCGGCCGCGGTGGGCGGTGAGACGGTGGTGCTGCCGCTGGTGGCGCGTAACCGGGTGATCGGCATGCTGACGCTGGGCAAGCCGTCGGACGACCACTTCCGTCAGGAGATCCTGGAGCTGGCGGAGGACCTGTCCCGCCGTGCCGCTCTGGCCCTGGACAACGCGCGGCTGTACAGCGAGCGCACGGCGATCAGCCAGTCGCTCCAGCGCAGTTTGCTGCCGCCGGGCCTGCCGCAGGTTCCGGGGGTCGAGGTGGATGTGATCTACCGGGCGGCGGGCGAGGGCAACGAGGTGGGCGGCGACTTCTACGACCTGTTCCCGATCAGGGACGGGGCGTACGGCTTCGCGATCGGCGATGTGTGCGGTACGGGCCCGGAGGCGGCCGCGGTGACGGGCCTGGCCCGGCACGCGCTGCGGCTGCTGGCCCGGGAGGGCTTCGGCGGCCCGGCGGTGCTGGAGCGGCTGAACGCGGCGATCCTCGACGAGGGTGCCCGCAGCCGGTTCCTGACGCTGCTGTACGGGGAGCTGTGGCCGCAGGAGGACGGCAGCGCCCTGTTGAAGGTCGTGTGCGCGGGCCATCCGCTGCCGTTGCGACTGCGCCAGGACGGCACGGTGGTTCCGGCGGCCGAGCCGCAGCCGCTACTGGGCGTGATGGACGACCTGGAGCTGTACGAGGAGTCGGTGACGCTGGAGCCGGGCGATGTGCTGTTGTGCGTCACGGACGGTGTCACGGAGCGGCGTGAGGGGTCGCGGATGCTGGGCGACGACGGCCTGACCGAGGTGCTGCGCACGTGTACGGGCCTGACGGCCGGCGCGGTCGCGGCGCGGGTGCTGCGGGCGGTGGAGCGGTTCGCCGCGGAACCGGCGTCGGACGACATGGCGATCCTGACGATGCGCGTCCCTGAGCTCCATCAGCAGTAGGCACCCCGGATACGACGAAGGCCCCCCGCCGTGAGGCGGGGGGCCTTCTGTTCGGAGCCCCCAAACGGAATCGAACCGTTGACCTTCTCCTTACCATGGAGACGCTCTGCCGACTGAGCTATAGGGGCCTGTCGCCTTTTTCGAGGTTTCCCTCGCGGCGACGTGAAAACTATATCCCACACGCTCCCGAACGCCTAATCGGCTGCCGCGGTCAATGCGCTGGTGGGAGGGAGCCGTGAAGAGTCGTCGGCCGACTGGGTCCCGGCTTCTCCTGAACCTCGCCGTATCTCCAGAAATGCGAAAAGCCCCGCATCATCAGATGCGGGGCTTCCCGTCACAATTTGTTCGGCGGCGTCCTACTCTCCCACAGGGTCCCCCCTGCAGTACCATCGGCGCTGAAAGGCTTAGCTTCCGGGTTCGGAATGTAACCGGGCGTTTCCCTAACGCTATGACCACCGAAACACTATGAAGATGAACTCAACCAGCCAAACGGGAGTTCGTTACTTCAGAACTAACACAGTGGACGCGAGCAACTGAGGACAAGCCCTCGGCCTATTAGTACCGGTCAACTCCACCCATCACTGGGCTTCCATATCCGGCCTATCAACCCAGTCGTCTACTGGGAGCCTTACCCTCTCAAGGAGGTGGGAATACTCATCTCGAAGCAGGCTTCCCGCTTAGATGCTTTCAGCGGTTATCCCTCCCGAACGTAGCCAACCAGCCATGCCCTTGGCAGAACAACTGGCACACCAGAGGTTCGTCCGTCCCGGTCCTCTCGTACTAGGGACAGCCCTTCTCAATATTCCTACGCGCACAGCGGATAGGGACCGAACTGTCTCACGACGTTCTAAACCCAGCTCGCGTACCGCTTTAATGGGCGAACAGCCCAACCCTTGGGACCGACTCCAGCCCCAGGATGCGACGAGCCGACATCGAGGTGCCAAACCATCCCGTCGATATGGACTCTTGGGGAAGATCAGCCTGTTATCCCCGGGGTACCTTTTATCCGTTGAGCGACGGCGCTTCCACAAGCCACCGCCGGATCACTAGTCCCGACTTTCGTCCCTGCTCGACCCGTCGGTCTCACAGTCAAGCTCCCTTGTGCACTTACACTCAACACCTGATTGCCAACCAGGCTGAGGGAACCTTTGGGCGCCTCCGTTACCCTTTAGGAGGCAACCGCCCCAGTTAAACTACCCATCAGACACTGTCCCTGATCCGGATCACGGACCCAGGTTAGACATCCAGCACGACCAGAGTGGTATTTCAACGGCGACTCCACCATGACTGGCGTCACAGCTTCAAAGTCTCCCACCTATCCTACACAAGCCGAACCGAACACCAATATCAAACTGTAGTAAAGGTCCCGGGGTCTTTCCGTCCTGCTGCGCGAAACGAGCATCTTTACTCGTAGTGCAATTTCACCGGGCCTATGGTTGAGACAGTCGAGAAGTCGTTACGCCATTCGTGCAGGTCGGAACTTACCCGACAAGGAATTTCGCTACCTTAGGATGGTTATAGTTACCACCGCCGTTTACTGGCGCTTAAGTTCTCAGCTTCGCCTGGACGAATCCAAGCTAACCGGTCCCCTTAACGTTCCAGCACCGGGCAGGCGTCAGTCCGTATACATCGCCTTACGGCTTCGCACGGACCTGTGTTTTTAGTAAACAGTCGCTTCTCGCTGGTCTCTGCGGCCACCCCCAGCTCCGGAGGTAAACTCCATCACCAGGCGTGGCCCCCCTTCTCCCGAAGTTACGGGGGCATTTTGCCGAGTTCCTTAACCATAGTTCACCCGAACGCCTCGGTATTCTCTACCTGACCACCTGAGTCGGTTTAGGGTACGGGCCGCCATGAAACTCGCTAGAGGCTTTTCTCGACAGCATAGGATCATCCACTTCACCACAATCGGCTCGGCATCAGGTCTCAGACTATGTGTCACGCGGATTTGCCTACGTGACGTCCTACACCCTTACCCCGGGACAACCACCGCCCGGGCTGGACTACCTTCCTGCGTCACCCCATCGCTCACCTACTACCAGTCTGGGCCACCGGCTCCACCACTCCGTGCTTGTCCGAAGACGCACACGGCGGTTTCACGGGCTTAGCATCGCTGGGTTCAGCGCTGGCGCTTCAAAGCGGGTACCGGAATATCAACCGGTTGTCCATCGACTACGCCTGTCGGCCTCGCCTTAGGTCCCGACTTACCCTGGGCAGATCAGCTTGACCCAGGAACCCTTAGTCAATCGGCGCACACGTTTCTCACGTGTGTATCGCTACTCATGCCTGCATTCTCACTCGTGAACCGTCCACAACTCGCTTCCGCGGCTGCTTCACCCGGCACACGACGCTCCCCTACCCATCCCAGCGGGCGTTGGCCCTCATGCTGGAATGACACGACTTCGGCGGTACGCTTGAGCCCCGCTACATTGTCGGCGCGGAATCACTTGACCAGTGAGCTATTACGCACTCTTTCAAGGGTGGCTGCTTCTAAGCCAACCTCCTGGTTGTCTCTGCGACTCCACATCCTTTCCCACTTAGCGTACGCTTAGGGGCCTTAGTCGATGCTCTGGGCTGTTTCCCTCTCGACCATGGAGCTTATCCCCCACAGTCTCACTGCCGCGCTCTCACTTACCGGCATTCGGAGTTTGGCTAAGGTCAGTAACCCGGTAGGGCCCATCGCCTATCCAGTGCTCTACCTCCGGCAAGAAACACACGACGCTGCACCTAAATGCATTTCGGGGAGAACCAGCTATCACGGAGTTTGATTGGCCTTTCACCCCTAACCACAGGTCATCCCCCAGGTTTTCAACCCTGGTGGGTTCGGTCCTCCACGAAGTCTTACCTCCGCTTCAACCTGCCCATGGCTAGATCACTCCGCTTCGGGTCTTGAGCGCGCTACTGAATCGCCCTGTTCGGACTCGCTTTCGCTACGGCTTCCCCACACGGGTTAACCTCGCAACACACCGCAAACTCGCAGGCTCATTCTTCAAAAGGCACGCAGTCACGACCCACATCCGAAGATGTGAGCGACGCTCCCACGGCTTGTAGGCACACGGTTTCAGGTACTATTTCACTCCGCTCCCGCGGTACTTTTCACCATTCCCTCACGGTACTATCCGCTATCGGTCACCAGGSAATATTTAGGCTTAGCGGGTGGTCCCGCCAGATTCACACGGGATTTCTCGGGCCCCGTGCTACTTGGGTGTCTCTCAAACGAGCCGTCAATGTTTCAGCTACGGGGGTCTTACCCTCTACGCCGGACCTTTCGCATGTCCTTCGCCTACATCAACGGTTTCTGACTCGTCTCACGGCCGGCAGACCGTGAAAGAGAGATCCCACAACCCCGCATGCGCAACCCCTGCCGGGTATCACACGCATACGGTTTGGCCTCATCCGGTTTCGCTCGCCACTACTCCCGGAATCACGGTTGTTTTCTCTTCCTGAGGGTACTGAGATGTTTCACTTCCCCTCGTTCCCTCCACTTACCCTATGTGTTCAGGTAAGGGTGACAGCCCATGACGACTGCCGGGTTTCCCCATTCGGACACCCCCGGATCAAAGCTTGGTTGACAGCTCCCCGGGGCCTATCGCGGCCTCCCACGTCCTTCATCGGTTCCTGGTGCCAAGGCATCCACCGTGCGCCCTTAAAAACTTGGCCACAGATGCTCGCGTCCACTGTGCAGTTCTCAAGCAACGACCAGCCACCCATCACCCCACCGCAACCGCGGCGAGTTCACTGGGGCCGGCGTTCGAAGGGCGAGCAGCGCTCGCACCCTCAGACACCCAACAGCGCGCCCGACCCGGTCCCTGTCCGGAGATCATGCGTTCCACGCTCTTACGAGCAGTACTAGCAGCCTCCGGCCCAGTTGCCTGGCCGAATAGTCAACGTTCCACCCATGAGCAACCAGCATCAGACATTCGCTGATGTACTGGCCCCTGGACCACTTGCGTGGTCTAGAAGTGCTCCTTAGAAAGGAGGTGATCCAGCCGCACCTTCCGGTACGGCTACCTTGTTACGACTTCGTCCCAATCGCCAGTCCCACCTTCGACAGCTCCCTCCCACAAGGGGTTGGGCCACCGGCTTCGGGTGTTACCGACTTTCGTGACGTGACGGGCGGTGTGTACAAGGCCCGGGAACGTATTCACCGCAGCAATGCTGATCTGCGATTACTAGCGACTCCGACTTCATGGGGTCGAGTTGCAGACCCCAATCCGAACTGAGACCGGCTTTTTGAGATTCGCTCCACCTCACGGTATCGCAGCTCTTTGTACCGGCCATTGTAGCACGTGTGCAGCCCAAGACATAAGGGGCATGATGACTTGACGTCGTCCCCACCTTCCTCCGAGTTGACCCCGGCGGTCTCCCGTGAGTCCCCAGCACCACAAGGGCCTGCTGGCAACACGGGACAAGGGTTGCGCTCGTTGCGGGACTTAACCCAACATCTCACGACACGAGCTGACGACAGCCATGCACCACCTGTACACCGACCACAAGGGGGCACCCATCTCTGGGTGTTTCCGGTGTATGTCAAGCCTTGGTAAGGTTCTTCGCGTTGCGTCGAATTAAGCCACATGCTCCGCCGCTTGTGCGGGCCCCCGTCAATTCCTTTGAGTTTTAGCCTTGCGGCCGTACTCCCCAGGCGGGGAACTTAATGCGTTAGCTGCGGCACGGACGACGTGGAATGTCGCCCACACCTAGTTCCCAACGTTTACGGCGTGGACTACCAGGGTATCTAATCCTGTTCGCTCCCCACGCTTTCGCTCCTCAGCGTCAGTATCGGCCCAGAGATCCGCCTTCGCCACCGGTGTTCCTCCTGATATCTGCGCATTTCACCGCTACACCAGGAATTCCGATCTCCCCTACCGAACTCTAGCCTGCCCGTATCGAATGCAGACCCGGGGTTAAGCCCCGGGCTTTCACATCCGACGCGACAAGCCGCCTACGAGCTCTTTACGCCCAATAATTCCGGACAACGCTTGCGCCCTACGTATTACCGCGGCTGCTGGCACGTAGTTAGCCGGCGCTTCTTCTGCAGGTACCGTCACTTTCGCTTCTTCCCTGCTGAAAGAGGTTTACAACCCGAAGGCCGTCATCCCTCACGCGGCGTCGCTGCATCAGGCTTTCGCCCATTGTGCAATATTCCCCACTGCTGCCTCCCGTAGGAGTCTGGGCCGTGTCTCAGTCCCAGTGTGGCCGGTCGCCCTCTCAGGCCGGCTACCCGTCGTCGCCTTGGTGAGCCGTTACCTCACCAACAAGCTGATAGGCCGCGGGCTCATCCTGCACCGCCGGAGCTTTCCACCACCATCAGATGCCTGAAGTGGTCGTATCCGGTATTAGACCCCGTTTCCAGGGCTTGTCCCAGAGTGCAGGGCAGATTGCCCACGTGTTACTCACCCGTTCGCCACTAATCCCCCACCGAAGTGGGTTCATCGTTCGACTTGCATGTGTTAAGCACGCCGCCAGCGTTCGTCCTGAGCCAGGATCAAACTCTCCGTGAATGCTTCCGGGTTATCCCGGTGACACTCGCGTTGAGCGGAACCCGAAGGAGGAATAGTCCTTCCGGTTCTCAGCGTCCTCGCTGTGTTTTTTCAAAGGAACCTCGTCTCAGAGAGACGGGGTTATCAACATATCTGGCGTTGACTTTTGGCACGCTGTTGAGTTCTCAAGGAACGGACGCTTCCTTTGTACTCACCCTCAGTCCCCTGCGGGCTTTCCTCCGGGCGCTTCCCTTCGGTGTTTCCAACCTTACCAGATCCTTTTTCCGTTCCGTTTCCGGTTCGGGTTTCGTTTCCGGTGGCCGTTGGAGGGCCTTTGCCTTTCGGCGCTTTCCGACTTTATCAGAAGTTCTGAGCCGGATTTTCCGTCCTCCGGGTCCCCCTCGGCGCGTGAACGTGCCGGGTTCCCCCTGGGCGGAGCCGTAAACGTACTGGAGCGGGGCCCCCCGATGCAAATCGAGGACGCCCCGCTCCGGTCAGGCCTGGTGAGGCGTCAGACCTCCACCACGACGGGCAGGATCATCGGGCGTCGGCGGTAGGTGTCCGACACCCACTTGCCGATGGTCCGGCGGATCAGCTGCTGGAGCTGGTGGGGTTCCACGACGCCGTCCTGGGCCGACTTGTTCAGCGCGTCCTCGACCTTCGGGAGCACCGCGTCGAACGCGGCGTCCTCGATGCCGGAGCCGCGCGCCTGGACGTGCGGGCCGCCGACGATCTTGCCGGTCGTGGAGTCCACCACGACGAAGACCGAGACGATGCCCTCCTCGCCGAGGATGCGGCGGTCCTTGAGCGCGCCCTCCGTGACGTCGCCGACCGACAGGCCGTCCACGTACACGTAACCCGCCTGGACCTTGCCGACGATCTTGGCCTTGCCGTCGATGAGGTCGACGACCACGCCGTCCTCGGCGATGACGATGCGGTCCTTCGGGACGCCGGTCAGGGCGCCCAGCTCGGCGTTGGCGCGCAGGTGCCGCCACTCGCCGTGCACCGGCATCAGGTTCTTCGGCTTGCAGATGTTGTAGAAGTACAGCAGCTCGCCGGCCGAGGCGTGGCCCGAGACGTGGACCTTGGCGTTGCCCTTGTGGATGACGTTCGCGCCCCAGCGGGTCAGGCCGTTGATGACCCGGTAGACCGCGTTCTCGTTGCCGGGGATCAGCGACGACGCCAGGATCACCGTGTCGCCCTGGACGATGCGGATCTGGTGGTCGCGGTTGGCCATGCGGGACAGGGCCGCCATCGGCTCGCCCTGGGAGCCCGTACAGACGAGCACGACCTCGTCGTCCGGCAGGTCGTCGAGGGTCTTGACGTCCACGACGAGGCCCGGCGGGACGCGCAGGTAGCCGAGGTCGCGGGCGATGCCCATATTGCGGACCATCGAGCGGCCCACGAACGCGACCCGGCGGCCGTACTCGTACGCCGCGTCGAGGATCTGCTGGATGCGGTGCACGTGGCTGGCGAAGCTCGCCACGATGATGCGCCGCTGCGCTCCGGCGAACACGGTGCGCATCACGTTCGAGATGTCGCGCTCGTGTGCGGTGAAGCCGGGGACCTCGGCGTTCGTGGAGTCGCTGAGCAGGAGGTCGATGCCCTCCTCGCTGAGGCGGGCGAACGCGTGCAGGTCCGTGAGGCGGTTGTCCAGCGGGAGCTGGTCCATCTTGAAGTCGCCCGTGTGGACCACCATGCCCGCGGGAGTGCGGATGGCGACCGCCAGGGCGTCCGGGATGGAGTGGTTGACCGCGATGAACTCGCAGTCGAACGCGCCCAGCACCTCGCGCTGCCCCTCGGCCACCTCCAGGGTGTAGGGGCGGATGCGGTGCTCCTGGAGCTTCGCCTCGATCAGCGCGAGCGTCAGCTTCGAACCGATCAGCGGAATGTCCGGCTTGAGGCGGAGCAGGTACGGGACGCCGCCGATGTGGTCCTCGTGACCGTGGGTGAGGACGATGGCCTCGATGTCGTCGAGGCGGTCCCTCAGGGTCGTGAAGTCCGGCAGGATCAGGTCGATGCCGGGCTGCTCCTCCTCGGGGAAGAGCACGCCGCAGTCGACGATCAGCAGGCGGCCGTCGTACTCGAAGACGGTCATGTTGCGGCCGATCTCGCCGAGGCCGCCGAGCGGCGTGATGCGCAGGCCGCCGGCGGGCAGCTTCGGCGGGGCGCCGAGTTCAGGGTGCGGATGGCTCAAAAGACTCTCCTCACCACGCGCGCCACGTGCCGCTGAGACACGTGGCGCGCGTGAGTTTCATGCAGGTGCACTTTCGGTGCAGTGCTGGGACTGGATTCTGCGTATTCAGTTGTGAAGTCCGTTGTCAGAGGTCTACCCCGCCGGCGGCGAGGTCTGCCTTCAGCTGCTCGGTCTCGGCCGGGGAGAGCTCCACGAGCGGCAGCCGCAGCGGGCCCGCCGGGAGTCCCTGGAGGGCGAGGGCGGCCTTCGTGGTGATCACGCCCTGCGTGCGGAACATGCCGGTGTAGACCGGGAGCAGCTTCTGGTGGATCTCGGTGGCCTTCTGGACGTCGCCGCTGAGGTGCGCTTCGAGCAGGGCGCGCAGCTCGGGGGTGACGACGTGGCCGACGACGGAGACGAAGCCGCAGGCGCCGACCGACAGCAGCGGCAGGTTGAGCATGTCGTCGCCGGAGTACCAGGCGAGGCCGGAGCGGGCGATGGCCCAGCTGGCGCGGCCGAGGTCGCCCTTGGCGTCCTTGTTGGCGACGATGCGCGGGTGCTCCGCGAGGCGGACGATCGTCTCGGTGTCGATGGGGACGCCGCTGCGGCCGGGGATGTCGTAGAGCATCACGGGGAGCTCGGTGGCGTCGGCGATGGCGGTGAAGTGCCGGTACAGGCCCTCCTGAGGGGGCTTGCTGTAGTACGGCGTGACCGCGAGCAGGCCGTGCGCGCCGGCGCGCTCGGCGGCACGGGCCAGCTCCAGGGTGTGGCGGGTGTCGTTGGTGCCGATGCCCGCGACGACGTGGGCGCGGTCGCCCACGGCCTCCAGGACCGCTCGTACGAGCTGGTCTTTCTCCGCGTCGCTGGTGGTCGGGGACTCGCCGGTGGTGCCGTTGACGATCAGGCCGTCGTTGCCTGCGTCCACCAGGTGGGCGGCGAGCCGCTGAGCGCCGTCGATGTCGAGTGCGCCGTCCGCCGTGAAGGGCGTGACCATGGCGGTGAGGACCCTCCCGAAGGGGGTCTGCGGAGTGGAGATCGGAGCCATGGGTAACACGCTACTCGCTGCTCAGCGCGCGGGGGTCCTCCGGGGATGTGCCGGAGTGGAGCCCGGCACTGCCTGCTCGGGGGTTCAAGCAGTGCCGGGTCCGTTTGATCAGCCTAGATGAAGTTCTCAGAACGCCGCAATACGGACACTTCGGACGGCTGGTCCGTACATCCGTACAGCTCTGGACTTCTTCGTCCGCCGGGTCCGCGCTACGGGGCCACGCGGCCGTTCTTGTTGAAGGCGGCGTACGTGAGCGGCATGAGCTTGGCCCACTCCGCCTCCATGCGCTCTCCGACCATCTCGATCTCCCGCTGCGGGAACGACGGCACCTTCGCCAGCTCGTGCTGGGTGCGCAGGCCCAGGAAGTGCATCAGCGAGCGGGCGTTGCACGTGGCGTACATCGAGGAGTACAGGCCGACGGGGAGGACCGAACGGGCGACCTCGCGGGCGACACCGGCGGCGAGCATCTCCTGGTACGCCTCGTACGCCTGGAGGTACGACTCCTCCATCGAGCGCGTGACGAGCTTGTGCTGCTCGTCCGTCCCCTCCACGAAGACGTACTTGCCGGGGCGGCCCTCCTGGACCAGCTTGCGGGACGTGTCGGGCACGTAGAAGACCGGCTGGAGCTCCCTGTAGCGGCCCGACTCCTCGTTGTACGACCAGCCGACCCGGTGCCGCATGAACTCGCGGAAGACGAAGATCGGGGCGCTGATGAAGAACGTCATCGAGTTGTGCTCGAAGGGGCTGCCGTGGCGGTCCCGCATCAGGTAGTTGATCAGGCCCCTGGACCGCTCGGGGTCCTTGCTCAGCTCGTCGAGGGACTGCTCCCCCGCCGTCGAGACCCGGGCGGCCCACAGCACGTCCGAGTCGGCCGCGCTGTGCTTCACCAGCTCCACGGTCACGTCACTGCGGAAGCTGGGCCGGACGGCCTCGGGGGCCTCGGCCTGCGGGTCCTGGGGGGCTGCGGCGGGGGTGTCGCTCACCGGCGGGTCCTTCCGAAAATCGCGTCGCACGGGCGGCGCCCACTCTACGGCCCCGGACCGACATCGGAATTCGGGCACCAAATCGCTCGTACGGACGTCTGTATCGGGTAGTAGCGGCAGTCACACCAGTCGTCACCAGCCACCGGCCCCAGTCGTCAGTCGTCACGAAGGAGAGTTCCGTCATGCAGTCCCGGCGAGAGGCCGTCCCGTTCGCGTTCGTCGCGGAGACCGACCGCTTCCGCAGCAATGTCACCCCTCCGGCACGGCAGCGTCCCAGCCTGCCGGAGATAGCCGGACGTACGCTGATCGGACTGACTGTGGTGGCCGGGCTCGTGGGGTCGCTGCTGTTCGGGATGCCCGCGCTGCAAGCCGGTCCGCAGGCCGCGCAGACACAGCAGTCCGAGGCTTCCGAGGGCCGCTGACCCATACGCGCCCCCTGCTGTGGCCGGGCGCGGGGGCGCTGGGTAGCCTCACCGGGCACAGCCCGAACGAGCGTGCAAAGAGTTAAGGAACTGTCGTGCCCCTGCCCTTTCTGACGGCCGACCGCGCTTTCGAAGCCCCGAGCGACGACATTGCGCTCCCGTTCGACGACCACGACCAGTGGCGTCGTCCCTATCGGCCCGGCCCCTGGCGGGTGATCGCGGCGGCCCTGGCGCTGCTGGTCGCCTCGTTCATGCTGCTGGCGACCCTGATCATCGCGGTGGCCGGTGCCCTGCCGGCCGCCGGTGTCTGCCTGGGCGCCGCGCTGCTGGTCATCCTGCTGGCGCTGCGGCTGCTGCGGGTCGGCACCTGGGTGAGCCGGCACGGCGTGCGCCAGGTGCGGTTCCTCCGTACCGTCACGGTGCCGTGGGCCCGTACGAGGTCGCTGCGGACCGTACAGCAGCCGGTGCGCTGGCTGGGTCTGCCGCGGACCGTGCAGGGTCAGGCGCTGGTGCTCGCGCGGCACGACGGGGAGCCGCTGACGCTGCTCACCGACCGCAACGCCGACTTCCTGGCGCGGGTGGAGGCGTTCGACCGGGCCGCCGACACCGTGGAGGCGTGGAGCGCGGAGTACGCCCCCGTCTCCTGACGCCCCGCCGCCCCGTACGGCTGTGCCCCGCGTCCCGGCGGAAACCGGGGCGCGGGGCACACGCGTGTGCGGGCGGCGCCGCTCAGGACGGGGCGGGCCGACCGTCGTACAGGGCGATCGCGCGCTGCATCGCCTTGCGGGCCCTGGGGGTGTCGCGGGCGTCGCGGTAGGCGACGGCGAGCCGGAACCAGCAGCGCCAGTCGTCCGGGGCGTCCTCGGTCTCGGCACGGCGGCGGGCGAACACCTCGTCGGCCGAGTCGCGGTCGATCCGGCCGTCCGGCGTACGGCGCAGCTCGTCCTCGGGCAGTCCGCCCTCGGCCTCCAGCTCGGCGGCCAGGCGGTTGGCCTTGGTGACGAACCGGGTGTTCATCCACAGGAACCACACGCCGATCGCGGGCAGCACCAGCGCGGCGATGCCGAGCGTCACCGTGACGGCGGTGCCCTGCTGGATCAGGGCCACGCCGCGGCCGCCGACCAGGACGAACCAGACGACCAGGAAGGCCGCCGTCACGAAGTACATGATCTTCGCGCCCATGGGTCAGCCGAGGTCGAGGAAGTGCTCCAGGCCGAAGGTGAGGCCCGGAGCGGAGACGACGCGGCGGCAGCCCAGCAGGATGCCGGGCATGAAGCTGCTGTGGTGCAGCGAGTCGTGGCGGACGGTGAGCGTCTCGCCCTCGCCGCCGAGCAGCACCTCCTGGTGGGCGAGGAGCCCGCGGAGGCGTACGGCGTGGACGGGGACGCCGTCCACGTTCGCGCCGCGCGCCCCGTCCAGCGCCGTGGTCGTGGCGTCGGGCTGCGGGGCGCAGCCGGCCTCGGCGCGGGCGGCGGCGATGAGCTGCGCGGTGCGGGTGGCCGTGCCGGAGGGGGCGTCGACCTTGTTCGGATGGTGCAGCTCCACGACCTCGACGGACTCGAAGTACGGCGCGGCGAGCTGGGCGAACCGCATGGTGAGGACGGCGCCGATGGAGAAGTTGGGCGCGATGAGCACGCCCGTCTCCGGGGACAGGTCCAGCCACCCCTTCAGCCGTGCGAGGCGCTCGTCGGTCCAGCCGGTGGTGCCGACGACGGCGTGGATGCCGTGGCGTACGCAGAAGTCGAGGTTGTCCATCACCGAGTCGGGGGTGGTCAGCTCGACGGCGACCTGGGCGCCGCTCCCGGTGAGCGCGTCCAGGGAGTCGACCCGGCCGAGGGCCGCGACGAGTTCCAGGTCGTCGGCGGCCTCCACGGCTCGTACCGCCTCGGAGCCGATGCGGCCCTTGGCGCCGAGGACGGCCACGCGCAGCTTGCTCATGCTTGCTTCCTTACGGGTGTGCGGCGGGAGTGACGGGGTGCGGCGGGTCGGTCAGGAGACGGCCGTGTGGAGACGGTCCGTCTGCTTGTCCTTGAGCGGGCCGATCACCGCGAGCGACGGCCGCTGGCCGAGGAGCTCGGACGCCACCGCGCGGACGTCGTCGGGGGTGACGGCGGCGATGCGGGCCAGCATGTCGTCCACGGACATCTGGTCACCCCAGCACAGCTCGCTCTTGCCGATGCGGTTCATCAGGGCGCCGGTGTCCTCCAGGCCGAGGACGGTGGAGCCGGAGAGCTGGCCGATGGCGCGGGCGATCTCGTCGTCCGGCAGGCCGTCGGCGGCGACCCGGTCCAGTTCCTCGCGGCAGATCCTCAGCACGTCGTGGACCTGGCTGGGGCGGCAACCCGCGTACACGCCGAACAGGCCGCAGTCGGCGAAGCCCGAGGTGTACGAGTACACGCTGTAGGCCAGGCCGCGCTTCTCGCGGACCTCCTGGAAGAGGCGCGACGACATGCCGCCGCCGAGGGCCGTGTTGAGGACGCCCAGGGCCCAGCGGCGCTCGTCGGTGCGGGCGAGGCCGGGCATGCCGAGCACGACGTGAGCCTGCTCGGTCCTGCGGTGGGCGACCTCGACGCGGCCTGCCGTGCGGATGGCGCGGCGGCCGTCGCGCGGGGCGAGGGGGACGGCGTCCGTACGGGTCAGGGCGCCCGCCTTCTCGAAGGCGCGGCGGACCTGGCGTACGACCGTGGCGTGGTCGACGTTGCCCGCGGCGGCGACGACCAGGTGCGTCGGGTCGTAGTGCTTCTTGTAGAAGCGGGCGATCTGGTCGCGGGTGAGCGCGTTGATCGTGTCGACCGTGCCGAGGACCGGGCGGCCCAGCGGCGAGTCGCCGAACATCGTCTGCGCGAACAGGTCGTGCACGACGTCGCCCGGGTCGTCCTCGGTCATCGCGATCTCTTCGAGGATCACGCCGCGCTCGGCGTCCACGTCCGCGGCCCGGATCAGCGAGCCGGTGAGCATGTCGCAGACGACGTCGATGGCGAGCGGCAGGTCCGTGTCGAGCACGCGCGCGTAGTAGCACGTGTACTCCTTCGCCGTGAAGGCGTTCATCTCGCCGCCGACCGCGTCGATCGCTGCGGAGATGTCGAGGGCGCTGCGCTCGCGGGTGCCCTTGAAGAGGAGGTGCTCCAAGTAGTGCGTGGCGCCGTTGAGCGTGGGCGTCTCGTCGCGGGAGCCGACGTGCGCCCAGATGCCGAAGGTGGCGGAGCGCACGGAGGGCAGCGTCTCGGTGACGACGCGCAGGCCGCCCGGGAGGGTGGTGCGGCGGACCGTGCCGATGCCGTCCTTGCCGGGGAGAAGCGTTTGGGTACGGGCGACGGCCCGCGCCTCCGAGGAGGTGCGGGCCGTCGTCCGGAGACTACGGGACGTCACTTGTCGGTGTCGTCCTTCGCGTCCTCAGCGCCCTCGGCGCCCTCCTCGTCCGCGAGGACGGGGATGAGGGAGAGCTTGCCGCGCTGGTCGATCTCGGCGATCTCGACCTGGACCTTGGAGCCGACCGCGAGCACGTCCTCGACGTTCTCCACGCGCTTGCCACCGGCGAGCTTGCGGATCTGCGAGATGTGCAGCAGGCCGTCCTTGCCCGGGAGGAGCGAGACGAACGCGCCGAAGGTGGTGGTCTTGACGACCGTACCCAGGTAGCGCTCGCCGACCTCCGGCATGGTCGGGTTGGCGATGCCGTTGATCGTGGCGCGGGCGGCCTCGGCGGCCGGGCCGTCGGCGGCACCGATGTAGATCGTGCCGTCGTCCTCGATCGTGATCTCGGCGCCGGTGTCCTCCTGGATCTGGTTGATCATCTTGCCCTTGGGGCCGATGACCTCGCCGATCTTGTCCACGGGGATCTTGACGGTGATGATCCGCGGGGCGTTGGGGGACATCTCGTCCGGGCGGTCGATCGCTTCCATCATCACGTCGAGGATGTGGAGGCGGGCGTCGCGGGCCTGCTTGAGGGCCGCGGCCAGGACGGAGGCCGGGATGCCGTCCAGCTTGGTGTCGAGCTGGAGAGCGGTGACGAACTCCTTCGTACCGGCGACCTTGAAGTCCATGTCGCCGAAGGCGTCCTCCGCACCGAGGATGTCGGTGAGGGCGACGTAGTGCGTCTTGCCGTCGATCTCCTGGGAGATCAGGCCCATGGCGATGCCGGCGACGGGGGCCTTGAGCGGCACACCGGCGTTCAGCAGCGACATGGTGGAGGCGCAGACCGAGCCCATGGACGTCGAGCCGTTGGAGCCGAGGGCCTCGGACACCTGGCGGATCGCGTACGGGAACTCCTCACGCGACGGCAGCACCGGCACGATCGCGCGCTCGGCGAGCGCGCCGTGGCCGATCTCGCGGCGCTTGGGCGAGCCCACGCGGCCGGTCTCGCCGACGGAGTACGGCGGGAAGTTGTAGTTGTGCATGTAGCGCTTGCGGGTCACCGGGGAGAGGGTGTCCAGCTGCTGCTCCATGCGCAGCATGTTGAGGGTGGTGACGCCCAGGATCTGGGTCTCGCCACGCTCGAACAGCGCGGAGCCGTGCACGCGCGGGATGGCCTCGACCTCGGCGGCGAGCGTACGGATGTCCGTGAGCCCGCGGCCGTCGATGCGGACCTTGTCCTTGATGATGCGCTCGCGGACCAGCTTCTTGGTCAGCGCGCGGTACGCACCGGCGATCTCCTTCTCGCGGCCCTCGAAGGCCGGGAGGAGCTTCTCGGCGGCGATCTCCTTGATGCGGTCGAGCTCGTTCTCGCGCTCCTGCTTGCCCGCGATGGTGAGCGCCTGGGCGAGCTCCGTCTTGACGGCGGCGGTGAGCGCCTCCAGGACGTCGTCCTGGTAGTCGAGGAAGACCGGGAACTCGCCGACCGGCTTGGCGGCCTTGGCGGCGAGGTCCGACTGGGCCTTGCACAGGACCTTGATGAACGGCTTCGCGGCCTCGAGACCGGCGGCGACGACCTCCTCGGTCGGCGCCTCGGCGCCGCCCTTGACGAGCTCGATCGTCCGCTCGGTGGCCTCGGCCTCGACCATCATGATCGCGACGTCGCCGTCCTCCAGGACGCGGCCCGCGACGACCATGTCGAAGACGGCGTCCTCGAGCTCGGTGTGCGTCGGGAAGGCGACCCACTGGCCCTTGATCAGCGCGACACGGGTGCCGCCGATGGGGCCGGAGAAGGGCAGGCCGGCCAGCTGCGTGGAGCAGGAGGCGGCGTTGATCGCGACCACGTCGTAGAGGTGGTCCGGGTTGAGCGCCATGATCGTCTCGACGATCTGGATCTCGTTGCGCAGCCCCTTCGCGAAGGAGGGGCGCAGCGGCCGGTCGATCAGGCGGCAGGTGAGGATCGCGTCCTCGGAGGGCCGGCCCTCGCGGCGGAAGAACGAGCCGGGGATCTTGCCGGCCGCGTACATCCGCTCCTCGACGTCGACCGTCAGGGGGAAGAAGTCGAGCTGGTCCTTGGGCTTCTTGGACGCGGTGGTGGCCGACAGCACCATGGTGTCGTCGTCCAGGTACGCGACGGCGGAACCGGCGGCCTGCTTGGCCAGGCGGCCCGTCTCGAAGCGGATGGTGCGGGTGCCGAAGGAGCCGTTGTCGATGACGGCCTCGGCGTAGTGGGTCTCGTTCTCCACCAGCGGTTTCTCCATTTGCTTGTCGTCTTTTCGCCCCGGCGCCCGTGTGGCGCGGGACGGGGAGCGGAGAGAACTCGCCTTGTGTGCGGGCCGGTCTTCGATCGAAGCACCCGGGTGCGCCCTGGGGCTTGTGCGCCCATGGGGCCCGGGGGCCACTACCGAGGACCGGCGGCGGCGAGGCGGCCTCTCCTCTGTGCCATGACGTATTGCCCGATCGGTCGGCGTCATGGCCGGTTCGTTATGTCGTTGTGCGACCAGGTTACTGAGCCTGGGCCCAGGATCGCATTCCGATCAGCGAGTGCGGTACACCCGCGTACAGCAAAGGGAGCGGCTCCCTGTCGTCGGGAACCGCTCCCCTCACGGCGTCTTACTTGGCGCCGCCGGCCGCACCGCGGCGGATGCCGAGGCGGTCGACCAGCGCACGGAAGCGCTGGATGTCCTTCTTGGCCAGGTACTGCAGCAGGCGGCGGCGCTGGCCCACGAGGATCAGCAGACCACGGCGGGAGTGGTGGTCGTGCTTGTGGGTCTTGAGGTGCTCGGTCAGGTCCGAGATGCGGCGGGAGAGCAGCGCGACCTGGACCTCGGGGGAGCCGGTGTCGCCCTCCTTGGTGCCGAACTCGGCCATGATCTGCTTCTTCGTGGCGGCGTCGAGAGACACTCGGTACTCCTCTTGGTGTTCGATGCGCCCGCGAGTGCCCCTGGTCTTGGTCTCAGGGGGACTTCCGTGACTCGGAGGCGAAGGCTCGATGAGCGCTGCTCCCAGATGCTCCGGGGGCGCGTACACAAACGGCCGTCACACAGCGTACCAGCCCACGCGGACGCCCCGGGCCCGCTGCCTGCTGGAGGCCGAGCACCGGGGCGGGTCCGGATGTTCTGCGGGGCCGGGGGGCCGGGCGCCCCGCGGGCGTGGGCCCGGGTGTTCTGCGGGGCGTGGGTCCGGGTGTTCTGCGGGCCGGGGGCCCGGTGGGCTAGCTGGTCAGGGAGCGGGCCGCGGTGTAGACGTCCAGGACGGCGAGGCAGAGCGGGACGAGGGAGAGCAGGACCGCTCCCTCGACGATGTCGAGCAGCCGGCCCCAGAACGGCGACATGCCCTTCTTCGGGATGATCAGGCCGATCGCGGTGATGAGGGCGACTCCGAGGGCGACCGCGGCGGTGAGCCAGATCGTACGGACGTTGAGACCGCCCCGGTCTCCGTGGACGAGCAGCTCGCGCACCAGGTCGGCGGGCGGGTTGAGGGAGAGCCCCAGGATCAGCAGGCAGATCGCGGCGAGGCCCGCCACCAGCGCGCACGCGACCTGGGAGGTGTAGCGGAACAGGCGGGCGCGCAGCAGCATCGCGAGTCCGGTGGCCAGGGCGAGCCACTGTCCCCACGTGTTGCCCGCGAATCCGAGGACGGCGGCGCTCGCGACGACGACGGCGGCGCAGCCGCCGACCAGGCCGAGCAGCATCTCGTGGCCGCGGCGGGCCTGGAGGGCGATGCGCTCCGCCTCGACGGGCTGGACCTCCGGCTGCTCGTCCGCGTCGAAGTCCATCGATGGGGTGCGCGGCGCGGCGTATCCGATGGGGAGCCGGGCGAAGCGTGCGGACAGGCCGGGCAGGAACGCGACGAGGCCGATCGCGACGGGGGCGCAGACCGACGCGGTGGCGGTGGCGGACGCGTCGGTGAGGATCGCGGCGAACGTGGCGAGCGTGCCGACGACGGCCAGGAAGGTGGCCGCCACGAAGGGGGCGTCGCCGCTGGGGGCGAGGGCGACCAGCACGACGGAGGCGACGAGGACGGCCACACAGCCCAGGAGGAACTGGAGACGGCCGGGGCCCTGTCCCGCGGCCGGGCCGATGATGCCGGAGCCCGCGACGAGGAGGAGGGGAAGGGCGCTCAGGCCGAAGGCGACGGCCCCGTACCGGTCGCCGTAGACCCGGGCCCGTACGCCCGCGAACGCCGTGAGCAGCACACCGGCGGCGCCCGCGATCACCCCGGGGAGGCCGTGCATGTCGTGGCGGACGGGGTCGGCGTACCAGAGGACGAGGCCCATGAGGAGAAGCAGCAGCGCCCCGCCGACGAGTCCGGCGCCGCGCAGCATGTCGTCGCTCCACAGGCGGCGGTCCCGGGTGACGGCGGAGGCGACGGCGTCGGCCACGTCGTCGTAGACGGCCGGGGGCAACGACTCCGAGAAGGGCCGCAGGAGGAGCACCTCACCGTCGAGGACCTGCTGGGCGACGAGCGTGCGGGCGCCGTCGAGGACGGTGCCGTCGCGGCGTACGAGGTGATAGCCGGTGGGGGTGGCCACCGCCTGGGTCTGGCCGGTGAGCCGGAGTATCTCCGGGTAGACGTCGGCGACGGCGATGTCCTCGGGAAGGGCCACATCGATGCGGCTGTCCGGCGCCACGACGGTGACGCGACAGAAACCGGTCGCTGCGCTGGTACTCACGTGTCTGGACCCCCTGGTTTTCCCTGGATTCGCGGTTGCGCACGGTGCGCGCGTCACCCTACCGGGAGACGACTTGGCGGCCTGCAAGTAGGATCGCCGTCGCGCGGAGGGGCGTTCGCGGCGGACGGGGGGCAACTCCGCGGCCGGGAAAGGCCGTCCGCACATCACGGTGACCGTCCACCACACCCGCCCGCGAAGCGGTTCCCGCGGTGCGGGGTGCCGTCGGCGCGGGGCTGGGGGCGCTCGCGGACCGTTCGCGCGGGGCTGCCCGCGCCGGGTACCCGCCGGGCCCGTGTCCCGGTCCCTCCTCCGGCACCGGACCGCCCGGCGCGGGGCACGCCCCGGCGTGCGGCCCGGCCGCCGTGACGGGCGGGGCCCTTTGGGGCGGGCCGGGCCCGTCGGGGCGATGTCCTGGCGTACGGCGGTCCGCGCGCGGGCCCCGGTGCCCGGCCGGACCGGTCCCCGGCGGACCCGGGTGCGGCCGCCCCCTGTACGGGGGCCGGGGACGCGTGTGTGAGGGTGGTCGCGAGTCGAACTGTCGCGGGGGCGTCGGTGTGTGATGTGCCGGCTGGCTTCCGTTCGTATCGAGGGATGATGCCCGGGTGAGCCAGATCGTCGTCAAACGCCCGCCGAGGTCGCTTCCGCCGGAAGTCCCCACGGAAGAACTGAGGCTTGAGCCTCCCCCCGAGCTGCCGCGCGGCCAGCAGGAGGGGATGCTCATGCAGATCCTCCCGATGCTCGGCATGGGGTCGTCCGTCGTCTTCTTCTTCATGCCGAACATGCCGCCGTTCATGCGGATCATGGGCGTGCTGATGCTGGTGTCGACGGTCGGCATGGTGGTCGCGCAGATAGTCCGGCACCGCCGCGGGACGCAGGGGCAGGTGGCCGACGTACGGCGCGACTACCTCAAGTACCTGGCGCAGACCCGCCGTACGGTCCGCAAGACGGCCCGCGCGCAGCGCGACGCGCAGCTCTACCTGCACCCGTCGCCCGAACAGCTCTGGTCGGTCGTGGCCGAGGGGTCGCGGCTGTGGGAGCGGCGCGTCGGCGACCACGACTTCTGCCAGGTGCGGGTCGGGCTGGGCGCGCAGCAGCTGGCCACGCCGCTGGTCGCGCCCGACACCGCGCCGGTGGACGAGCTGGAGCCGCTGTGCGCGGGGGCGATGCAGCAGTTCCTGGCGGTGCACGGCTCGCTGGACGGGCTGCCGATGGCCGTGTCGCTGCGCGCCTTCTACCACGTCACCGTGTCGGGGGAGCCGGAGTCCGCGTGCGCCTCGGCCCGCGCGATGGTGGCGCAGCTGGTGACCCTGCACTCCCCCGAGGACCTGATGGTCGCGGTCGTGGCGGCGCCGGGTGCCGTGGCGCGCTGGGACTGGACGAAGTGGCTTCCGCACACGCAGGTCCCGGGGCAGGTGGACGGCGCCGGCACGAAGCGGCTGTTCGGCGACGACCTGGGCGAGCTGGAGCAGCTGCTGCGCAACCGGCTCGAGGGGCGGCCGCGGTTCAGCCGGGAGAGCCAGCCGGTGCTGGACCAGCCGCACATCGTGGTGGTGCTGGACGGCGGGATGGTCCCGCCCGACTCGCTGTTCGCCGCGCCCGAGGGTCTCCAGGGCGTCACCATCATCGAGGTGGTGGCCGGTGAGCTGGACGAGCCGCGCGGTGGGCTGTCCGTGGTCGTGCACCCCGGGCGGCTGCGGCTCCAGTCGGGTGCGGGGTACGCGTACGAGGGTGTGCCCGACACCCTGTCGCCGGAGGCCGCCGAGGCCCTGGCGCGGCAGCTCGCGCCGCTGTGCGTGGGCGGGGGCGACGACGACGAGCCGCTGCTCGCGAACCTGGACTTCACCGATCTGCTGAACCTGGGCGACGCGGCCGCGGTGGACGTGGCGCGGACCTGGCGGCCGCGCTCGACGGCGGAGCGGCTGCGGGTGCCGATCGGCGTCGGCGAGGACGGCTCGCCCGTGATGCTGGACCTGAAGGAGGCCGCGCAGGAGGGCATGGGCCCGCACGGCCTGTGCGTGGGCGCGACCGGTTCCGGCAAGTCGGAGCTGCTGCGGACGCTGGTGCTGGGCCTGGCGGTCACGCACTCGTCGGAGACGCTGAACTTCGTCCTCGCGGACTTCAAGGGCGGTGCGACCTTCGCGGGCATGTCGCAGATGCCGCACGTCGCCGCGGTCATCACCAACCTGGCGGACGACCTGACGCTCGTGGACCGCATGGGCGACGCGATCCGCGGTGAGCTCCAGCGGCGGCAGGAGCTGCTGCGCTCGGCGGGCAACTACGCCAACATCCACGACTACGAGAAGGCCCGGGCGGCGGGCGCGGCGCTGGAGCCGCTGGCCTCGCTGGTCCTGGTCATCGACGAGTTCTCCGAACTCCTGTCCGCAAAACCGGACTTCATCGACATGTTCATCCAGATCGGCCGTATCGGCCGTTCGCTGGGTGTGCATCTGCTGCTGGCGTCGCAGCGCCTGGAGGAGGGCCGACTGCGCGGCCTCGACACGTACCTGTCGTACCGGATCGGTCTGCGGACGTTCTCGGCGGCGGAGTCGCGTACGGCGCTGGGCGTGCCGGACGCGTACCACCTGCCGTCGGTGCCCGGTTCGGGCTATCTGAAGTTCGGTACGGACGAGATGGTGCGCTTCAAGGCGGCGTACGTGTCGGGGACGTACCGCACGGGCAGCCCGCAGCTGTCGGCGGACCAGCTGCCGATCGAGCGGCGCCCGGCCGTGTTCACGGCGGCTCCGGTGCCGGTCGTGTACGCGGCGCCCGATCCGGCGCGGCTGGCCGCGTCGGCCGCGCCGGAGGAGGACGACGCGCTGGCGGACACGGTGCTCGATGTGATCGTGCGCCGGCTGGAGGGACAGGGTGTGCCGGCCCACCAGGTGTGGCTGCCGCCGCTGGACCAGGCGCCTCCGCTGGACCAGCTGCTGCCGGGTCTGGCGCCGACCGCCGACCGGGGCTTCACGGCCACCGAGTACGCGCGGCCCGGCGGCCTCGTCGTACCGCTCGGCCTGATCGACAAGCCGTTCGAGCAGCGGCGTGAGGTGCTGTACCAGGACTTCTCCGGGGCGGCCGGCCACCTGATGGTGGTGGGCGGGCCGCAGTCCGGCAAGTCCACGCTGCTGCGGGCGCTGATCTCGTCGTTCGCGCTGACCCACACGCCGTGGGAGGTGCAGTTCTACGGGCTTGACTTCGGCGGCGGCGGCATGTCGGCGCTGGCCGACCTCCCGCACGTCGGCGGCATCGCGTCGCGGCTGGACCCGGAGCGGGTCCGCCGTACGGTCGCCGAGGTGATGGGCGTGCTGAACCGCCGGGAGGAGTTCTTCCGGGCCAACAACATCGACTCGATCGCCACGTACCGGCGCAAGCGCGCCGCGGGTGAGCTGCCCGGCGAGCCGTGGGGCGACGTCTTCCTGGTGATCGACGGCTGGGGCACGTTCCGCAACGACCACGAGGGTCTGGACGAGATGGTCACGGACATCGTGACGCGCGGTCTGGGCTACGGCGTCCACGTCGTGATCAGCACGACCCGGTGGATGGAGGTCCGGGCGTCGGTGAAGGACCTGGTCCTCGGGCGGCTGGAGCTGCGGCTCGGCGACACGATGGACTCGGAGTTCGACCGCAGGGTCGCGGCGAACGTGCCGACCGGCGTGCCGGGCCGTGGCCAGGTGCCGGAGAAGCTGCACTTCATGGGCGCGCTTCCGCGGATCGACGGGTCCAGCAACCCGCGCGACCTGTCGGAGGGCACGGCGGCGTTCGTACAGACGGTACGGTCGGCCTGGTCGGGTCCGTCGGCGCCGGCGGTGCGGCTGCTGCCCCGGTCGGTCCCGGCGGACCGGCTGCCGAAGGGCTTCGAGTTCCCGCGGCAGGGCGTGGCGATCGGCATCGACGAGACCAACCTCGAGCCGGTGTTCGTGGACTTCGAGACGGACCCGTTCTTCCTGATCTTCGGCGAGAGCGAGTCCGGCAAGACGAACCTGCTGCGGCTGCTGACGAAGCAGATCGCGGAGCGCTACTCGCCGGACGAGGCGAAGCTGGTGGTCGGCGACTACCGGCGCTCGCTGCTCGGCGCGCTGCCGGAGCAGCACGTCCTGGAGTACGCGCCGATGGGCAACTCGCTCCAGATGCACATGGAGGCGCTGGCCGGTGTGTTCGAGCGCCGCCAGCCGCCGGAGAACGTGACGCCGCAGCAGCTCAGGGACCGCAGTTGGTGGTCGGGGCCGCAGATCTTCATCGTGATCGACGACTACGACCTCGTCTCCACGAGCGCGGGCAACCCGCTGGCGCCGCTGGCGGAGTACCTGCCGTTCGCGCGGGACACCGGCATCCGGTTCATCATCGCCCGCCAGACGGCCGGTGCCTCGCGCGCCATGTACGAGGCGTTCATGCAGCGCATCAAGGAGCTGGGCGCACAGGGCGTGGTCATGTCGGGCGACCCGCAGGAGGGCGACCTCCTCGGCATGGTCCGCCCGCGCCCCCTGCCGCCGGGCCGCGGCTACTTCGTCTCGCGCCGCGGCGGGGCGTCGATGATCCAGCTCGGCCGCATGCCGGACGCGTAGCGGCGGGCGTGTAGTAGGGGTGTGGGGCCCGGCCGAACGGGCCCCACACGTCTTCCGGCAGCCCGTCCCGGAACGAACCATGGCAGCGAAGAGGCGGGTCCAGAGGCCGGGCGGGGAGCAGGTCGGAAGCGCGGAGCCGGAACTTCGAGAAGGTGGTCAACGCCTTCGCGAAGGACGTGGGACCAGAGGGGGCCGACATCCCCGACGCGCTCCGGGCCAACATGGCGAACGCCGTGACGTACTACACGGACGACGTCTTCCAGATCCTTGTTGGGCAGGCCGACTACTCCGCGGAGAGGTACTCCACCGCCCCCAACGACATCGACCTCGGCGACCGGACCGTCCTGGCGTTCCTTCGCCCCCTGGCGGCCGACGAGGAGGCGTTCGGCGCGATTCGCGCGTCGGTCTTCCGCCGGGTCGACAGCGACATCGCCGCGCTCGGCAAGGCCGACCTCGCCACAGCGCCGAAACGGGCACCCGGTGAGCCGGAGCGGGACAGGGCCACAGGTGTGGCCATCCGGTCCGGTCGGGTCACCGGAGCCCTCCGCAAGCTGTCGGGCGAGGCCATCACCGCCAGGTACGGGAAGGGAACGGAGCAGCGCATGGCGGCTCTCGAGCGCGATGCCGAGCGGTCCGGCCTGCCGCGCCTGGTGCAGGCGTTCGTCACCCGCGCGGAGAGCGCCGGCGTTCCCGACCCGAGCAGCTCCGGGAGCAGGTTCGGGGACATCCTGGATACGGCGGAAAGCGGCTACTGGCACCGTTCCGGGGGTTACTGACCCCCGCGCCCCCGCGCCCCGTGCCGACAGGGCGGGACGACCATACGGCGGTGGCCACGGGGCGGCCGATCGCGTGCGGGGCCCGGCCCAACGAACCTCGCCCTTCGATACCTTGATAGAACTGCTGTCCAGAAAGACACCACCGGATCGGTGCACACCACGGGGGAGACACGATGGGATTCGACGAGGAATGGGCCCAGCTGCGCAGTGAGGCGGCCGCACGCCAGTCCTCCGGCACGCGCCTGAACCAGCTCGCCCCGGCGGGCGGCGGAGGCGGGGGCGGCGAGGCCGACTTCGGGTCCGACCCGAAGAAGAAGGGCACGGCGAGCAATCAGCTCTCCGGCGAGGTCACCACCCTGACCAAGAACGCGGCGAAGAAGGCCGACGAGGCGACGAGCAGCGCCGTCACCGCCTTCTCCGGCTGGGAGACGGCGGCCGGCCTGAAGAAGGTCGAGAAGACCTGGGACAGCCAGGTCAAGATGCTGTTGGGCCGCTTGAGCAGGGAGGCGAGCAGCCTCGGGGAGACCCGGAGGATGTTCCAGAACAACGACTTCGGGCTTTACAACGACTTCCAGGTCCTGAAGAAGCCCTCGCCGGAACCAGGACGATAGGGCACGGGCGGACCAGCCGCATCTGGTCGGCCCACCGCGCGCACGGGGAGATCGTTCGGACGATGAAGGGCGAGGCGTAACACGTGGCACTCACGTACAAGAAGATCATGGAAACGGACTTCGGCAAGCTCACCAGCGCCGCCAAGGCGTGGGACGACATGGCCGCCGAGTTCAAGAAGGCGGAGTCGGCCTACTCGGCCGCCGTACAGGGCGCCAAGCCGGGCTGGAGCGGGGTGGCCTTCGGGACCGCACGTGTGAACTTCGCCGCCACGCAGTATGAGTACGGGGCAGCACAGACACAGGCGAAGGCGATCGCGAGCCTGTTGCGCGACGCGCACCAGCAGTTCACCGAGCTGAAGTCCCGGATCACGTCACTCGTCGCGGATGCCGTCAAGGACGGGATGGCGGTGGACGGGGAGGGCAACGTCAAGTTCGACACGAGCAAGCTCACTGACGATGTCCGCCGGGCCTACCATCACGATCCCGACTACCAGGCGTCGACGAGGTCCGCTGCCGCGAGCTGGGCGGCGCAGATCAAGAAGTACGTAAAGGCGGTCGACGACGCGGACGCCGGTGTGAAGCTCGCCCTTGAGGCGGCCGTCCGCGACGAACACGGCGGCAAGAACGACGAAACCTACGGCGTGGGGTTCAACGGCAAGGCCCAGGGCGATGTCGAGGTCTACGAGGCCCGCAACACCGCGGAGATCGGAACAAGGCTCGCCGGCGGCGAGAACGTCTCTTCCGCGGATCTCGCCGAGTTCAACCGCTCCCTGCGGGACAACGCGAAGAACCAGGAGTTCAGCAAGACGTTCCTCAACGGGCTCGGCACTGAGGGCACCATCAAGCTCGGTACCCAGCTCGACCGTCTCGCGTACTTCCAGGACGCCGACAACAAGAAGTCGTACGAGTCCATCAAGGGCGGCATCGCCAATTCCATCGCCACCGCGACGAAGGACGCGGGATTCCAGAAGCAGTGGCGTGAGGACATGCGGAAGTTCGGCGTGGCCGAATACGACGGTCCCGCAGGTTCCGGCACGCCCGCCAAGGGTTCGGACGGCAAGGTTCTCGGCTACCAGGTCCTGATGGGCATCATGGAGCACGGCGATGCCAAGGGTTACGACGGCTCCTTCGTCCGAGGTCTGACCGAGGACATCTACGCGGCCGAGAAGGCCAGCAAGGGCAATATCTGGGACATCAGCCAGCAGTACAACGAGAAGAACGCCTCGTGGTTCGTGAACGACCCGCTGGACAGCGCTCTCGGTCTGCTGAGCAAGCACCCGGATGACGCCACCAAGTTCCTCGATCCCGGCTCAACCAAGGAGCAGGTCGAGAAGTCGGCGCTCAACTACCTCCTCAAAGAGCGTGATTGGAAGGGCATCGTCCCCGAGTACTCGGAATGGACGAAGGTCGAGACGTCCCGTGTCGCACACGGCAGCCCTGTGGAGGACGGCGACGCGCGAGTCGGCTTCGCAGCAGCCTTGGAGGCTGGCGCCACCGGCCGCGTGGCTGGTTCCCCAGTGGTCGCGGGCCCGCACAGCGAGGCACAGGCAGCGATCCTGCACGAAACCATCAAGATCCTTGATCGGGAAAGCAAGGGAGACGAGGTTCCGGAGAACCTCAAGGTCCCGCTGGGCCGCACCATGAACTCGTACGCGGGAGACGTCTTCCAGATCCTCAGCGGCGAATCCCCCAACCCGAACGGGGACACGATCAAGGCCAACGGAAATGACTCCCACATTGCCAGCGACCAGCACAGTCTGATTCGCGTGATGCGCGGCATCTCCGACGGCGTTGTCGGCGAAACATCCGACGGTGACCCCATTCGCGTGTTCGACGTTCTCTACGAGGCGCAGAAGGGTCAGGCTGCTGAGCACCTCGCCGGTGCCACAAACGTGCCTTCAGGGCGCACCAACGATGTAGTCGCGGACTGGAACATCAGAGCCCGTGATGTGGGCGAAACCATGGGGGCGATGACCGGAATCGGCTCCGACATGATCCTGGACAATCGCGATAATGCGGTCGGAAAGATCAATGACCAGGCTCGTTATGCCTACCATGCGGGCGGTGGGATCGTGAACTTCATACCGGTGGTTGGCGACGCTGCACAGCGCACAGTTGATGCGATTACTTACGAGTGGTCCAAGGATGTCAGCAGCGCAGCGGAACTCACCGCGCGCACGGAGGACTCGAGGAATTCCACGCAAGGCAAGGAAGGCACGCAGGCGATTCTTGACGCATGGGCCAGGCAGCAGGGAGTGGACGAAACGGCCGGCTTCAAGAACTCCAGGGACGAGTCCGAGGGAAGCTACAAGGACGGCCGAGAAGAGGCATTCGCGGCGCTGCGCACGAGGAAGTGAGCGACTCCCATGGCACACGTATCACGACGGTGGAAGATCGCGGTGCCGCTGGTGTCGCTCGCGCTCATCGGCTCCTGGGTGCACCTCTCGTACAACACGAACGTGCTGGGTGACGAGGAGCTGTGCGGCGGGCTGGTGTCCGCGCGGGCGGCCGAGACGGCGTTCTCCCGGACGGGCCGGGTCTCCGACGACGGCGACCCCGGCCCCCGCGCGGGCGAGGCGTCGTTCGACTGCTGGCTCGACAACACCTCCGCCCTCCCCGGCTTCCCGGACCTGGAGATGCACCTCTACACCACCCGCGACCGGGGCGACGAGGCGTTCACGGGCGGCGGGCCCGGGCAGGCCGCGGTCACCTCCTTCTCCGGCCCGGCCAGCGGGGCCGTCGTGAAGGACCACAAGGCGTGGGTGTGGCTTCCGCCCGCGTGCCTGGACGGCGAGTCCATGCGGGTCAACGTCACCCTCATGAGCGGGGAGGCCTCCGCCGACCGCGTGGGGCTCGCCGCACTCGCGGTGGACGCGGCGAACGGGCTGATGGACCACATGAAGTGCGACGCCGACCGGCTCAAGGCCCCCCGGAGCCTCGCCGCCACGCCGGTGGAACGGGACGCCGAGCCGGGGAGGCTGTGCGGCGTGCCCGGTTTCTCCCTGCCCGCCGCGTCGACCGGGCAGGCCCGGAAGGTCCGCGAGATCGCGCCCGCCGCCCGGGGGCCGCTCTGGACCTGCTTCGTGGCCCTGGAGCAGGGCCCGGGCGACGACTCCCGTGGCCGGGACCGGGGCAGCGGCTTCGCCACGTACTCGGTCGTCCAGGACCCCGTGGTGATCGGCGGCATCAAGCAGTCCAAGGGGTACGCCGAGGAGTCACCGGTCGACGGCTGGCCCGTCACCGGCTTCGACTCCACGCACATCGTCGCCACCTGCGGCGGCAAGGAGACGTACTTCGCCATGGAGACCGGCACGCAGCAGCTCCGGTCGTGGGAGAGGCCCGGCGCCCCGAGGGAAGCGGAACTGTTCCGCTCCTTCGTCGAGAAGGCCGGGCCCTCCTTCGGCTGCACCGACGTGACGGGCGCCCGATGAGCCGCTCGACTCCGGCCCGCCGGGCCCTGCTGCGGTGGGGTGCGCCCCTCGCCGCACTGGTCCTGGTGGCCGGTGGCGTCCTGCTCGGGAAGACGACGAACGCCTTCGGGCCCGACCGGGTGTGCCGCGGCTGGGTGACCGCCGCCGACGCCCAGCGGGCGCTGGGCGGCACCGGACCGCTGAGCAGTACCGAGTCCGAGCCCGGATCGTGCCAGGTGAGGCTGGGCGGCTGGGACCCCGGCGCGGGCACGATGCTGATCATCGCGCCGGTGGACAGGTCACCGCGCTTCCCCTTCGACCAGGGTGTGTGGCACATCTCGGGCAACGCCCCGATCCTGGTCGGCTCCCGTACGGCCGGGGCGGTGGACAAGCGCGGGGGCTGGGTGCTGCTTCCTGACTCCTGCCGCGAGGCCGTCCCCCAGGCCAACGAAGACGAGCGACTGACCCTGAGGGCGACGGTCCTGCACGGCGACGGCGACCCGGCGGGGCTGGCACGGGTCCTGGAATCGGCCGCCCGGGGGCTGGTTGAGCAGCACGGCTGCGCCGGGCCCGACGCGGTCACGGTGGGCGAGCCGAGCAGCGCGTCACCGGCCGTCGCGACCGACTTCGGCACGGTCTGCGGGCTCGACGGGTTCACCCTGCCACAGCCGCACAGCGGGACGGTGGTGGAGCGAGTCTCCGGCTCCCGCGACGGGGACGGCTGGTTCTGCGACCTGGCGTTCTCCCACGACTCGAGCGAGGGGTCCTTCGCACGGTTCGCCATCGTGCGGCACCCGGACTTGGCTACAGCCCTCAGCAACACCCGCTTCCCCCGTGCGCGATGCGGAGGCAGGGACACGTACTTCGCCTGGGACGAGAACGACTACTGGACCCCCGAGAAACGCGCCAACGCGGGCTTCCCCGCCAAGAAGGATCTCAGCGAGGCGTTCAGAACCGCAGCCCGCAAAGCTCTCCGCTGCACATGACATCGGGCGCGTAGACACAGGCTTACGGCAGTCACGCCCCACGGCCACGCTATGGACAGCGAGCGCCAGTTCTGGGCTCTCAACAATAACGCGAGGACGGCGACAACCGGGTCGGCCTCGGCGCGTCCTGGAAACCCAGTACTCAGCAAGGGAATAGTGATTACCGGCATGCGCGAAATAAGGAAACGTAGTACGTAGTATTGGCCTCGCCGCAGCTCTCGCCGCTGCGACTGCTGCAGTCGTCGTGCTCTGGCCGGGAGAGGATGCCGCCTCGCCGGGATCAGATGCCTGCTTCTCCATCTTGTCGAAACTCGAAGTGGAGGCTTCGGGTGACATAACATCCTGCGGTAACGCTCTGGAGAAGGCAATGACCGGCACAGGCGCGGGACATAAGCCTCCGAAGGGGGGGGCCTCAAAGGCTTCCCGAGAAGAACAGTAAAGCTCTTGAGCTGGTCATCACCACCTACACGGAGCGGACGGAGAAAGGAGAAACGGTACCAGTCCCGTCCGAGATCAAGAAAAATCTCGCGAATGCGCTGTCCTACTACGCCGGCGACGCCTACGAAATCCTTGCAGGACAGGTCGACTACTCAGATCCACAGCACTCGACAACCCCCAACGACATCGACATCGACACCCCTGTCATGAGCGACTTCCTCGACGCCCTTGCCGACGATGGAGACGCTTTCAACATTATCCGCGAAGCGCTCTTCAGCGAGATCGATGCAGAGCTCGAGGATTTGGGTAAGCAGGACTTCCTCAGTGAGCCGAAAGATGAACCAGGAAAGGCGTTCATCGATTCAGGTCTGGGCACCGCCATCTCGTCGGGTACTGTCACGGGAGACCTTCGCAGGGCACGCATCAACGCCTTGACAAGGCAGCACGAGAACAATAAGTCCGCAGCCGAGAAAGCACTGCTCGAGGACTACGAAACCTACGGTTCTCCAAGGCTCCGAAAGCTCTTTCAGGATCGCTCAGCTGCTCTGGGAGCGACAGAGACCGCGGCGGGGAGACAAAGGCTCGACAGTCTCCTCTCCAAGGCTGCAGAGGCGTACTCGAGAGGCACCGGGTTCAAAGACCGTGTGTGACGATGACCGCGGAGCGCATGAAATCGGCTGCGGGCGGGGAACGTGACGGGAGGAGCCGTGAAGGCCGGGTCCTGCACCCTTGTCGGCCGCGCGGTCCTCAGGATGGGAACAGAAAGGGCATTCAGCTCTCATGACGCGCCATAAGGGCGTCACCGCCGTCGTGGCCGCGGTCGCCGCGGTCGCCGTGGTCGCGGCGAGTCTGCTGGGGCTGTGGACGTGGTGGAACACCAACCTGCTCGGGGACGAGGCCTATTGCGGCGGCAAGCTGACGCGTGCGGAGCTCGACTCCGTACTCGGCACCGAGGGGCGCATCTCCAGCGTCGCGGCCCAGGGCGGGGAGGAGAGTCCCGAGTTCCGGTGCACGGTGGAGCGCACCAGCAAACTCCTGGGCGCCGAGCCCATGGAGAACGAGGTGAGCACCGCCGTGCAGGAACCGGACTTCGCGTTCCAGACGCGGGTCTGGCGGGACCCCGGGTCCATGACGTACTTCTCGGCGGGCGCCACCGGTGCCGTCTCGGAGACCCGCGGTTGGGTCATGCTTCCCCAGAAGTGAAGTGCCAGGAGGACGTCGGCTACCTCGTCCAGGCGGTGATGCGGAAGGGGAAGGCCGAACGCACGCAGCTCGCCGGCATGCTGGTGCAGGCGGCTCAGCGCGTGGCCGCCAGCGCGGGCTGCGCCCCGGACGACGTCACGCCCGACTTCGAGCTGGGTGAGCGTTCGGACGCCTCAGCGACCGACGCCCGGTCGGCCTGTGACACCAAGGGCCTCGCCCTCCCGGCGAGCGCCTTCGTCGCAGGAAGGGCCGAGCCGGGCGAGGAGACGGTCAGCACGAGCAAGCGGACCTGGGCCTGCGACCTGAGTCTCGCCGGGACCGGCAAGTCGAAGATCTCCTTCGCCGTGTCGTCCGACCCCCGCATCGTCAACGACCGGCTTCGCACCGAGCCCGGCTTCAGCGAATTTCCCGACGGCAAGGGCCTGATCGACGGGCACCGCCGCGCGATCCTGAAGTGCGGCGAGCAGAGCGTCTACTTCGGCATGCGCCCGAACGACGCCTACCAGGAGCTGCTTCTCGAGCGGGAGCGACGCGAGCAGTACGAACCCACGGTGCGGGGACTGTTCCAGTCGTTCCTCGACGCGGCAGGCAAGGAGCACGGCTGCCCGACGGTCACCGTCCCCGCGAGCTGAGAAACGGCGGTATCCGCCCGGTGCCGAAGGAGCGACCGACCTGCTCCTCGGCGCCGGGCGTCGCCGTGAGCGCACATCCACGATTTTCCCGACCGTGTCCATTTGGCAGGTAGAACATGAACGATTCCGGAGCGTCCCGATCCCGACGTGGACTGGTGATCGTGGCAGGCCTGATCGCGTTGGCGCTGGTCGCCGCCGCCGTGGCGTTCCTCGTGCGGGGCGACGACGGGCGCGACTCGCTCGCGTCGGCCTGCGGGGGCCGGCTGCACGACCCGGGCCTTGAGGAGCTGCTCGGTTCCGCCGACCTCCGGCTCGGTGACTCCTCCACGGAGGATTCCTGCGCGGTGAAGGACGCGGGTGAGGGCAAGGCATCCCTCAAGGTCGAGGTGCGGGAAGCCGACGTGGCGACCAAGCTTCTGTCCGGGATTCACCGGCAGAACGCCCACGTCGGGACCGAAATGGTCACCCCCATCGGGAACGGCTGGGCGGGCGTGCTCAACACCAGCGGCCCCAACCGCGCCTACGCCACCGCCTACGTGGCATGTGAGGGCGCCGGTTCGGGCCTGGTGGTCACGGCGGACGCGTACCGCGATCCGTCGGCACGCCCGCTCAACGAGGACGGGCAGCGGCTCCGCCTGGCGCGGCTCACCACGGAGACCCTCCGCAACGCCGCGTCCGGCGCCGCCTGCAAGGGCGCCCGCCTGGGCACCGAGGTCAGCGACCTTCCAGGTGACACCACGCGAACGCTGTAGGCCAAGGGGCAGGCAGCGGGAAGCTGCCGGGGTGTCCCCCACGCCGCCTACGAGAGCGTGTCCGACAAGGACGCGCCCGTGGTGGACTGCGTCGTGGCCGATGACTCGGGAGAGAAGCGCTTCAGGCTCTCCGCCTACTACGGCCCCTTTGTGAAAAGCGCTCGGCTGGAGACGCTGCGCGGGAGCCAGGCCGTGCGGGACCACGGCGGCAGCCAGGGTTTCCACTGGACGACCGCCGCGTGCCCGTCGGGAGAGGCCCTCTTCACCATCGAGACGCTGGAGACGGGCGGAGGCAAGTTCACCGCGCCCGACGACAAGGCGGAGACCGAGGCGCTGCGGGCCTTCGCCGAGGCGTCCACCGGGCGCCACGGCTGCTCCCCGCCGAAGCTCCCATGACGCTGACGTTCGCGACCGGCCTCCGCTACGGGGGCTTATACCACTGGTGGGGCGAGTTCGGGGCTTCGGGTGACGGGTCGCGCGCACCCGCGGATAATTGAGCCGCAACGCCGTACCGCCAGCACCTCGAAGGGAACCGGCCTGATGGGCACTCAGCAGGAGAAGGACGAGCTGTACGCGCTCGACATCAGTGGGGTGGAGTGGCACGGTGCCCCGGGGACGAGCCCGGACGAGGAGCGGGTCGAGATCGCGTACCTGCCGGGCGGGGCCGTGGCCATGCGGTCGTCGCTGGACCCCGACACCGTGCTGCGCTACACCGAGGCCGAGTGGCGGGCCTTCGTCCTGGGCGCCCGGGACGGGGAGTTCGACCTGAAGTGACGCCGCTGATCCGCCGGTGCGGACAGCGCGGTGGGGCCCGCTCGGCGACGAGCGGGCCCTTGCCGTTGCCGGGCGGGGAACCGTCGTACGTTGGCGGGCGGGCCGTCCCGCGTACGCGAGAAGGGGCATGCTCCGGGCGAGCATGCCCCTTCTCACACCCCCGCGGGGCCGTGGATCAGAACCCCTCGGTGAAGAGCTGCGACGCCTTCTTGTCGGTCGCCTGGTACTTGCCCTTGCCCTCTTCGATGATCTTGGAGATCTGGTTGAGCTGCTCCCTCATGTGGCTGGCGCGCGCCCGGTACTTCTTCTGGAGCACCAGGTACTCGCGGTGCGCCTCACCGTCCCACGTGTCCGTCACGACCTTGATGGCCTGCTCCATCCGCTGCAGGTCTTCATAGGTGTCCTTCGCCAGGAAGCGGAGGCGCTCGGCCATGGCCGTGACGCTGCTGTACCGTACCTTGGTTCCGAGATCCTCGGACATGCTGTCTCCCTCGTTCGTGTGCGGCTGGTCCGCTCGGCGGGCCGGTCAGGACCGGCCGTCGGCCGGTCAGACGTTGTTGAGCCCCGACTTGTTGATGGCGGCGAAGCTCGCCCGCACGTCGAAGTCGTTCTGGCTGTTGAGGTTCTTGGTCTGGCCCACGGCGTTCTTCAGGACATCGAGGAGCCGGCGGATCTCGTCGTGGTCCTGGTTCAGCTGGATCTGCGCCCCCCGGAAGCCCTCGGCACCGGCACCGGTCCAGCCCGCGCGGCAGGTCTCGAGGATGTCGGCCATCTCGCGGGCCTGGCGGCTGATCTGGACGGCGGTCTCCTCGATGGCGTTCTGCGCCTGCTTGACCGTGTGTTCGACTAGCTGGAAGTTGTCCGTCACGTGACGCTCCTTGTCGTGGATGGTGGGCGTACGGCGCCGGATACTCCGCTGCGTCCCCCGTACGTCCGCTGACTCGTAGCTACGCTCTCCTGCTGCGTACGCTCACCGCGACGACGACGCCGATGAGGGCGACGACGGCGACGGCACTCGCGACGACGGCCCAGAGGGGGAAACCGCCCTCTTCGGACCTGGCGGCCGCTTCCGGAGCCGCCTGGGGCTCCTTGGACGGGCCGCCCTCGCCGCTTGCCCCCGTGCTTTCAGGAGAGGGGGAGTTCTGGGGTGCCGCGCTGCTGCCGGGTGCGGGAGTCTGCCCGCGCGCCGCCAGCAGCGGGTTCACGTCGGCCGGGCCCGGGTCGCCCTGGCCCTCCAGGAGGACCTTCGCGGGGCGGACGCCACCGAAGCCGATGTACTTGCTCGGGACCGGGCCGTTGCGCCCGGCGGTCTCCATCATGACCCGGAGCACCTGGTTGTTCGTCCAGTCGGGGTGAGCCGACCAGATCAGCGCGGCGGAGGCGGAGGCGATGGCGGTGGCACCGCTGGTGCCGTCCTTGGCGCAGAAGCGCGCTTTGTCGCTTTCGCAACGCCCCACCAACTCGACACCGGCCGCAGCAAGGGCGACATGGTCCCCGTAGTTGGAGAACTTGGCCACCTTGCCCTTGGTGTCCAGCGCCCCTACAGCGACAACCCCGGGAACAACCGCCGGGTACTCAGCCAGTTCCGCGCCCTCGTTGCCGGTTCCAGCGAAGATGAGCGTTCCTTTGTTGAGGGCGTAGTCAACGGCGGCCTGCAGCTCGGCTTCCTGCCCAGTCACCGATGAAGTGACCATCGAGATGTTGATGATGCGGCTTCCCTCGTCAACCGCGTGCCGGATGGCCTTGCTCAGCGGCCCCGCCAGACCGAACATGCCTTTCATTCCGGGAGTCGCTACCTTGACCGAAAGGATCCGGGCATCGGGCGCCAGGCCTTTAATGCCCCCGGCTGCACCGGTGCCAGCGATATAGGCCGCCATGTTCGTGCCGTGCTGGACCGTCTCAGCCCCGTCCTTGCTTCCGCCGGTCACGTCGGCGGTGAGGTCGGCACCTACCTGGACCTTGCCGCGTAGCTCGGGGACTGTGGGGTCCACTCCAGCGTCGAGCACGGCGACGGTGATGCCCTTGCCGGTGCTCACTTTCCACATCTCTTCGGCCTTCATCGCGTCCAGGTACCACTGGCGCGAGCGCACGTCCTCCGCCTGGGCGGCCGGGGCGCCGGCCAGCACCAGCGCGGCAACGGTCGCCACGGCTCCGAGCACACCGCCGACACGGTTACGGAAGGCACGGGTGAGATGGGACATCGGCGGGTGCTCCTAGTCGATGACGGGCGGGACGATCTTGCGCTGGCCCATGGTCCAGGTCTCCTCGTCCTCCGTCAGGTAGTCCGGACGACCGGCGGCCTGGCGCCGTTCCTCCCTGCCCGGCTCCGTCGAAGCCGGGGGCCGCACCAGTCCCGTGCCGCCCGGGGTGAACGTACCGCGCCCAACCGCTCCGGAGGCGGCCGGGCCGCCAACGGTTCCACCCGGCTGGGTCGCCAGCCGACGCCCCGACCCGGCACCCGCACCGGGGCCTGTGCCCCCGTACGCGCCCATACCCTGGCCCGGCAGGCCCATCGGGCCACGGGCCATGGGATTCCGCTCCTCCCCCACGACCGTGCCCATCGGCGGGCGCGGACCCGTGGGAGAGCCGTTCGTCCAGCCATGCGCGGGCTTGCCGCCCATGATGCCGTCCGGGCCGCCGACACGCGGCATACCGCCCATGGGACCAGGACCAACCGGACCCACACCACGGGCCATACCCGGCCCCACCGGACCGGCAGGCGTCCCAGGGCCTCCGGGGCCCGAGGGAACGCGCGGCATGCCAGGGACGCCCTGCTTCGGGTTCAACCCCGTGGACACCGGCGGCAGCGGACCCGGGCCGGTCGGACCTGTGGTGACTGGCGGCGAAGTCGTGGTCTGCGCAGGCGGACGGTTGCCCGTCTCCTGCGGAGCCGGAGGCGCGACGGAGTCAAGATTCATCCCTACGGGAACCTCAGGGGTCGCCGTCGCCCCTTGACCCGCCGGACCCGACGGGCGCGCCGTATGCTCTGGAGAATGCTGTGCAGCAGCCGGCCCAGAGGGGCCGACAGAAGAGCTTCCCGAGGCCATGTAGGCGCTGCTGCCGCCGGATGTACTGCCTCCGGCGTAGGAGGACCCTCCGGCACCGGTCGGGGTGTTAGTGCCGAGGGGACGCTCGTGCTCGTCGATAAGGCCATTGCCGGGAGGCAGCGGGAACCTCGGCTCCGGCTCCGCCTCCATCCGCCCCTTTGCCGTCTTGTAGTACGACGACAGGCGCTCCATCAGCCGGATGGCCTCCTGGAGCTTCGGGCCCGTCTCGTCCTTGATGCGGGCCTCTTCCTTCTCCGGGTCCGCGAAGCACATGCCCGCAGGCTTCGGCATCGACTTCTGCGTCTCGCTCAGCGCCTGGCCTGCGCGCTGCATCTCCGCGCCGACCGTCGTGGCGAAGTCGCTGAGCTTCAGGGTCTCCGACACCATGTCGGCACCCCACAGGCGGAACATGTCGCCGCCCTGGCCCTCCCACTTCACCTTGTCGAGGTACAGGCGCAGGTCCGACGCGATCTGGATGATCTGCGGGGCCGCGGCCTCCAGCAGCCCGCCCGCCTTCGTCAGATCACCAGGCCTCGCCGACGCCACCATGGCGTGCAGAGCATCGAGAGACTTTCCTTCGAAGTCGCCTGACATATGTGTACTCCCCCGTCGGCTCAGCTGTAGGTGCTGGAGTCGGCGGCACCGCCGGACCCCGACTCCTTGGACTTCTCAGCTGCGTAGAACTCCTGATTACGCTTCTGAATCTCTTTGAAGCGGTCCTTCACGTCCACGTCGATGCCCGTGTAACCCTTGTCCGCCACCTGCACGGCGATGCCCAGCGCCTCGATCGTCTCGCCGAACATCTTGGACAGGTTCTCCAGGCGCGTGCGGACCTTCTCGTAGCCGGAGTGCAGGTCGCTCGCCGCGCTGAAGCCCGTGCCGTACGCGTCCGCGGTGACCTTCTGCTCACCGATCTGCTGGTGCCCCGCGGGCGATTCCGCCAGCGTCCGCAGGATCTCGTCCACCCGGTTCTTGAAGGTCTGGAGCGTCACACCCTTGACGTCCAGGTCCTTGCCGCCACCCCCGACCGGCGCTTCCACCTCGGTGCCCCCTCGTCGCGCTCGTCAACGGATTGTCACTGTAGTCAATAGTCGAGTAGGACCCAACATCAGTTCGTACTAGCCAAGATGAGTACGCGTACTCAGGTCCGCATCCTGCGGCGCCTGCTCGCGTCGCGGACCACCGTCGTCGTGCCCGCCACCACGGAGACGAGTACCGCCGCGATGCCGAGCGCGTACGTCGCCAGGCGTTCGTCGCGCTCCTCGGGCGTCTCCGACATGGCCACGAACGCCGGTTCCGGCGCGGGGGCCTTGGGCGGGGCAGGGTCAGGACTCGGGGACTCGATCGGCCCGGCCTCGCCGTCCAGGGCTCGGACCGGGTCCACCACGCCCCAACCCACATAGTTATCACGCCCGTTGACCGAGCGCTCGGCCGTTTGCTCGATCTGGGCCACGATCTGCCGGGCGGTCCACTTGGGGTACTTGGCACGAACCAGCGCCGCCACCCCCGCGACGTACGGGGCGGAGAAGCTGGTGCCGTTGTCCACGCACTGGCCGCCGCCCGGGACCGTCGAGACGATGTCCACGCCCGGCGCGGACACGCCCAGGAACTCCCCGGCCTGGGAGAACGGGGCCCGCTCGTTGTTGCGGTCCGACGCGCCGACCGCGAGGACGCCGGGGAAGGCCGCCGGGTAGGTGTTCTTCACCTTGCCGTCCAGACCGTTGTTGCCCGCCGAGGCGACGACGACGATGTCCTTCTCCAGGGCGCGCGCCACGGCCCTCCCCAGGTCCGAGTCCGGGCCCAGGGGCTCGGTGGTGTCCTGGGAGATGTTGATGATGTGGGCTTCCTTGGCGATCGCGTGGTCGATGGCGTCGGCCATCGTCTTCGACGTGCCGCTGTTCTTCTCGTCGTTCTGGCGGATCGGGATGATCGTCGCCTCCGGGGCCAGGCCGACGAAGCCGGTGCCCTTGCGGGGGCGTGCCGCGATGATGCCGGCGACCTTCGTCCCGTGGCCCACCTCGTCGACCGTGCCGTTGGTCCTGCCCCGCTTGTCGTCCTCACCGGCCTCCTTGTCCGGTTTGAGAAAGTCGGCCCCCGCCGACGCGTCGACGGCCGGCTTGAGCTGAGGGTTGGCCGTGTCCACGCCCGTGTCGATGACCGCGACCCGCACCCCCTTGCCCTTGGTGTCCTCCCACAGCTGGTCGAGCAGCACCCGCTGGAGTGCCCAGGGCGTGCCCTCGAACTGCTTCTTCATCGGGAAGGTGCACTCGCCTCCGCCGTTCAGGCGGGACTTGGCGTCCGGCTCGGCCGCCGACGCGTGCGGCGGGAGGGCGAGGGCCGTCGTCAGAGCCGCTGCCGTGGCGAGCAGTGTCGCTGCCTTGCGCATCCGTCTCCCCCTACGAACCCTGCGGCTGGCGGGCGCTGTTCGTGTCGAGCCGCGGGCCCTTCGACAGGAACTCCGACCAGGTGATGGGGACGAGGGCCGGGGTGACCCTCTCGTAGCCGAGACGCTTCTGGGCCTGGCTGGGTTCCGGCCGGCCGTCGGACTGCTGCCCCTGGTCGCCGGCGCCGATGTCGGAGCGCTTGCTGTCGCTGTCGCCGTTCGACTGGACCGCGTAGCGCAGGCCGGTGTCCGTGACCAGGAAGAGCGAGCCGTCGGGCTTCGTCTGGTTGCCTCGGACCTGCGTGTAGAGCAGGCCGGTGCCGGGCGTGACGTACGTGCTGCTGCCGCCGGACGTGATCTCCGCCGGGTACTTGGTGCCCGCCCAGGTGGAGAGCGTGGTGCGGCCCTTGTCGTCCACCTTGCGCAGCACGCTGCACACCGTGTCGCGGGCTCCCTCGCCGCCGGGGGAGTTGACCTGGACGGCCCGGTGGGAGGGCCAGCGCTGCTCCGCGGCGAACGTCGTGGGCTCGGGGCGGAACGACGCGTTGTCCACGCCGGACGCCTTGCCCGCCATGTCGAGCCGGTCGGTCTGCGGGGAGTTGATCAGGAGCCAGGCGGTGAAGTCGCTGACCGGCTGCACCTTGCCCTTGAGGACGACGTAGTGCTCCGTACCGGAACCCGTCTCGGCACGCAGGACCATGCCGACCCGGTCCTGCGTCTCGCTGAGGCCGCCGCCGACGCCCGCGGGGTCACCCACGGCACCGGGGATCTCCGGGAAGTCGATGGGGCTGCCCTCGTGGAGTGTGGCCAGCCAGTCGTCGGTGACGGTCTGCGGCTGCTTGTTGCCGACGAGCGCGCGGGTGAGGACCGTGGAGTCGGACTCGCTGCCGCGCACCTTGTACTTGGTGCCGCTCGCGTCCACCAGGTAGCGGTCGTCGTCCTTCTGCCCCTGGACGTAGAGCACTTCGCCCTTCTCGAGCCGCTCCTCGCCGTCGGTGCGGCGGAAGTCGCGTTCGGCGAGGACGAAGGTGGCCCTCTGGACGCTGGCGCCCTTGCCGCCCCCGGGCTGCACGCACACCGCCCAGCGCTTGGCCTTGGCGGCCTCGGTCTCGCTGGGAAGGCGGTCGGGGGCGTACGGGATGCCGAGGATCGGCCCGCGCGGCGGCTTGCCCGCGTCGAGGACCTCGTCGCTGACCTGGATGACGCCGAACTTGTCGGGGCTGAGCAGCAGTCGCGCGGAGGCGAGGTTCAGCACCGGGTGGAGCAGCGTCTTCTCGTCCTTGCCCTTGCCGGTGGTCAGCACCACGTAGCGGGTCGTGGACTGCTTGCCGATGATCACCTTGGTGCCGGGCGCGGCCCAGTCCTTGGGCGCCACGGGCTTGAACATGCCCCATGCGCCGAAACCGGCGAGGATCAGCGCGCCGATGATCAAGCCGGGCAGTACCGCCCGCAACGGCCTCGGCGCGCCCTCCTCCGTACCGGTGGGCGTGGGTTGGAGGAATGCGGCCACCGTGCGCTTCTTCGCGAAGGTGTAGGCGTTGAGCTCATCCCGCCGTGATGCCATGGGTCCCCGTCTTCGAAAAGGCCGTCTGCGAGTCCGATGTGGCGCGCCCCGGGAGGCTCCCGCTGTTCCGCGGGCGTCGCACACGCACTGGCGGAGCGTGGCACCCGGCAGCCGCGTTGTCGGACCGGCCCCCTACTATGCCTGCTGACGGAGGGCCGTTGCGGGGCGGGTAGGGTGATCCAGCCGCCAACGCCCTGGCAGGCCAGGCTGATCGGGATGAATCGGGGGATCTCCATCATGGCTTCCGCGACGCAGACGCGCGCCTCGGCGCCCGCGACCGCCGGGGCCACGGCTGGGGACACGACCGCCGCGTCCACCCCGTCCCGCGGCCGTGTGTCGGCCTCCGCCGGAGGCGCGCCACGCCTCAAGAGCCGCTCGGGGCGCGTGGGTGCGTTCCGACTGCAACAGCTCGTCCTGGTGGAGCTGGCGGCGGCGCTGCTTCTGGTGGCCTGGGTGGTCGATCCGCTGCTGCTGGTCCCGGCCGGTGCCGGGGCGGCGCTGCTGGTGCTGCTGGCGGTGGTCCGCCGCCACCGGCGCTCGCTGCCGGAGTGGCTGTCCACGGTGTTCGCGCTGCGCGCCAGGACCCGGCGCGCCGCGTCGCTGACCGTTCCGCCCGGTACGGAGCCGGGCCTCGCGCCCGTCGTCGAGTGCGACCCGTCGCTGCGCACGTACACGTACAGCGACCGCGACCGGCGCCCGGTGGGGATGATCGGTGACGGTACGTTCCTCACGGTGGTCCTCCAGGTCGAGCCGGCCGCGACCGCGCTGCGCACGGAGCGCACCGAGCGTCCGCTCCCCCTGGGGCTGGTCCGGGACGTGCTGGAGGTGGACGGCATCCGCCTGGAGTCGGCGCAGATCGTGCAGCACACGCAGCCCGCGCCCGCCCCGCACCTGCCGCAGCAGTCCATCGCCGTCCGCAACTACGGCCCGCTCCAGGAGCAGACGGGCTCTCCGGCGGTGCGCATCACGTGGGTGGCGCTGAAGCTCGACCCGGAGCTGTGCCCGGAGGCCGTGGCGGCGCGCGGCGGCGGTCTCGAGGGCGCGCAGAAGTGTGTCCTGCGGGCCGCGGACCAGCTGGCGAGCCGTCTCGCCGGTGCCGGTTTCCGCGCGACGGTGCTGACGGAGCAGGAGCTGACGTCCGCCCTGGCGACGTCCACCTGCGCCAACCCGATGGCCGTCGCCCAGGCGGGACGGACGAGGACGCCCGGCCGCCGGACCAAGGAGACGTCCCGCACCTGGCGCTGCGACGACCGCCGCCACACGACGTACTGGGTGGGGCGCTGGCCGCAGTTGGGGCCGGGCGGGGCGTCGCTGCCGCAGCTCGTCGCGCTCCTCACGTCCATACCCGCGCTCGCCTCGACGTTCAGCCTCACGCTGAGCGGCGGCGACCGGCAGGAGGTCACGGTGACGGGGTACGTACGGATCACCGGGCGCAGCGACGAGGAGCTCGTGACGGCGCGCCACGCGCTGGAGCGGGCCGCGCGCGGCGTGCGGACCGGTCTGGTCCGGCTCGACCGCGAGCAGCTGCCCGCGATGCTCGCCACTCTTCCGCTCGGGGGTGCTCGCTGATGTCCGCTCCGCTTTCCGGCCAGGCACCCGGTTCGCCGGTCCCCCACGGCCCGGGCGCGAGTGCCGCTCCCGGTGTGGTGGGCGGTCTGGTCGGCGGCCCGGCAGCGGGTGCTCCTTCACCGTCGGGCCCGCCCGGGGGCGCCTCCGGGCGCGGTCGGCGTCGCGCGGGGGGCGCGGCCCGGGGCGGCCACCGCCGCGCGGGTCAGGCCGAGCGGGAGGAGCGCGGCGGCCGGGGCTCCCGGGAGGGCCGGCCCCGTTTCGGCTTCGGTCTGATCGGCCCCCGCCGCGACCGTCACGCCCTGTCCCTGGACAGTCTCGAGTCGTTGGGGCTTCCGGTCGGTGACGACGGCATGGTGATCGGGGTGGACGCCGACGGCCGTCCCGCCGTGCTGGGCATCAACCGGCCGACGCCGTACGACGTCACGCTGATCGGCGGCCTGTGGACGGCCCAGGTGATGGCGCTGAGAGCCGCCGCGACGGGTGCTCGGGTCGCCGTGGAGACGGGCCGCGCACCGGCCTGGACGGCGCTCGCCCAGGCGGCGGGTGGCGGTCAGCAGTGCGTCACGCTGCACGATGTCGGGCGCGTCCCGCCGCAGGGCGCGTCGGCGGGCAGCCCGGTGGTCGTCGTACGGGACTGCGGGATGCGTCCGCCGCGTGGCCGTGTGGTCGCCGGGCCGTGGCAGTCGGTCATCACGCTGCTGCCGTACCTGAGTCCGGTCGCGCCCCGGCTGATGGAGAAGTCCGGACTTGTGGGCGTACAGCGGGTGTCGCCGGACGAGGCGGCCCAGATCGGCCGCATCCTGAACCTGCCGTGGGCGGAGGTGGAGGCGCTCTCCACGCTCGCCGACGGGGTCACGCTATGGTGCTCCGGGCGCGACCGGCGGTTCGTGATGACTCAGGGCACCGACGCCGAGACCGGACTGCTGGGCGCCGCACGCCGGATGGACTGAGGGCGGCGGGGCCTGTCCGTTCGTCGGCCCCGGCCCCGCCCGTACAGCGGCCGCGAAGCTCATCGGCGTGACGGCCCCTCACCTCGGTTCGTCACCCTCGGGCGCCGGGCGGTCGCATGGGGGTGCACGCGGGCACGCGGTGGCGCCCGGAGTGACGCCGATGTCCCTTCGAGGGGCCTGACGCGTGGGTGCGATCGGCGATTAGGGTGGTACGGGTCGGCCTCCGCCCCGCCGCGCGTCTGGGGGACTTCCGGGGAGCCGGCCGTACGGACGACAGGAACGGTCGCCCACACCCATGACGGCACAAGGGTGCTCGACCACACCAGGAGGCAACGTGAACGGCGATCGGGACGAGATCCACCGGGGATGGAACGCTCCTCCCGTTGACGATCCGTCCGATATGGACGCCGCCGAGGTGACGGGTGAGTTCACCATCGACTACACCCCGCCCGCCTGGTACACGCAGAACGCCGGGGGTGCGGACGCCTCGTCGCAGGGCGTGACGCCCCCTCCCCCGCCGCCGCCGACCGGGCAGCCCATCGCCGTGCCGGGTCTGCCGCAGAGCGGCGGGTTCCAGCCGCACCCCGTGCCGCCGCCCGCGCCCGAGCCCGCCGCCCCGCCCGTGGCGCCCGAGCCGGCCGCTCCACCTGCGGCGCCCGAACCCGCGGTGAGTTCCCCGTACGCGCCCCCGGCCGCTGCGCCTGCGGCGGCTGAGCCGTTCGGCGGCCGGGATGTGGAGAGCGGGGCCACGATGCGCTTCTCCCCCTCCGCGCTGAAGCGCGAGATGGACGAGATCGCCAAGCGCGCGGAGGCCGAGGCCGGGTCCGGCGCTCAGGCCGGGGCCGCGGACGAGACCGGCTCCGAGGCCGAAGCCGGGCAGCGGGGCGACGGCGGTACGACGGGGAACGCCTCCGACGCGACCGACAGCCCCGTCGCCACGGACGAGGAGCGGGTACCGGGCACGGCCGTCGCGGTGACGGACCAGCAGGTCCGGGACGACCAGGGCGATGACGACGGCGTCGGCCAGGAGCCGCAGGGCGGCGAGGCGGCCGGGGGCGACTCCGGTGACGGTCACGCCGACGGTGGCGGGGACGACGCCGACGCGGACCAGGGCCGCGGTGACGAGCCTGCCGACGGTGGTGCCGAGCCGTCCGGCGACGGGCAGGCGGCAGATGCCGCGTACGACGCCGCGCCCGCGTCGCAGTCCTGGACACCGCCGCAGGACGCCCAGGGCGGGCAGGGCGGGCAGCCGATGCCCGGGCTGCCGCCGTTGCCGCCCGAGTTCCAGCCCGCCGCGCCGCCGCAGGGCCAGCAGTGGCCCGGCGCCGACCAGTCGGCCGCGCCCGCGTGGCCGGGGGCGTCCCCCGTACCCGGCGCGCAGCAGCAGGCGCCGACCCCGTACGCCGACCCGCAGGCCGCCGCCGCGCAGCCGGGGGGCTACGGCTTCCCGCAGGGCCAGGCGCCGCAGCGACCCGGCCAGCCGCAGGGCGGGTACGGGTTCCCGCACCCGCACGCCGCGCAGGCGCAGCCCCCCGTACCGGATGCCCCGCAGGCGCCGCACGCCCAGGGCGGGTACGGGTTCCCGCAGGGGCAGCAGCCCGCGCAGCCGCAGAACCCGCCGGTCCAGGCGCCCGGGCACGGGGCGCCCGCGCCGCAGCAGGCCGGGTACGGCGTGCCGGGCCGGCAGGCGCACCCGGGCCAGCCGCCCGTACAGCCGCAGCCGCCCCAGCAGGCGCACCCCGGCCAGGCCCCGCAGCAGCCGGGCCGGCCCGGTCACCCCCAGGGCGGGTACGGCTTCCCGCACCCGCAGGCCCAGGCCCAGCCGGGACAGCCGCAGGCCCAGCAGGCCCCGGCGCACAACCAGCCGCCCCAGCCGCCCGCCGATCCCCGTACCGGCGCGGCCTGGCCCTCCCCCGTGGCGCACGACCAGCGGCAGCCGTCCGTGCCGGGCGCCCCGCTCGGGTACACGGCTGCCGTCGAGCTGTCGTCGGACCGTCTGCTCCGCAACACCAAGCAGAAGCCCAAGAGCAGCCGGAACCCGTCCGCCGGGTCCCGCTTCAAGCTGGGCGGCAAGAAGGAGGAGGCGGAGCGGCAGCGCAAGCTCCAGCTGATCCGCACGCCCGTCCTGTCCTGCTACCGGATCGCGGTCATCTCCCTCAAGGGCGGCGTCGGCAAGACCACGACGACGACCGCGCTCGGCGCGACCCTCGCCAGCGAGCGGCAGGACAAGATCCTCGCCATCGACGCGAACCCGGACGCCGGTACGCTCGGCCGCCGCGTGCGGCGTGAGACCGGGGCGACCATCCGCGACCTGGTGCAGGCGATCCCGTACCTCAACTCGTACATGGACATCCGCCGGTTCACCTCTCAGGCGCCGTCCGGACTGGAGATCATCGCCAACGACGTGGACCCGGCCGTCTCCACGACGTTCAACGACGCCGACTACCGGCGCGCGATCGACGTGCTGGGCCGCCAGTACCCGGTGATCCTCACCGACTCCGGGACTGGCCTGCTGTACAGCGCCATGCGCGGGGTGCTGGACCTCGCCGACCAGCTGATCATCATCTCGACGCCGTCCGTCGACGGTGCCTCCAGCGCGTCCACGACGCTGGACTGGCTCTCCGCGCACGGCTACGCGGACCTGGTGCAGCGGTCCATCACCGTGATCTCCGGGGTGCGCGAGACCGGCAAGATGATCAAGGTGGAGGACATCGTCCAGCACTTCGAGACCCGCTGCCGGGGCGTCGTCGTGGTGCCGTTCGACGAGCACCTGGCGGCGGGCGCCGAGGTGGACCTCGACATGATGCGGCCGAAGACGCGGGAGGCGTACTTCAACCTCGCCGCGATGGTCGCCGAGGACTTTACGCGCGCACAGCAGGCGCAGGGCCTGTGGACCGGTGACGGGCCCGGCGCCATGCCCCCGCAGATGGCCCCGCCGCTGCCGGGCCAGGGCCAGGGCCAGCCGATGCCCGGTCAGCCGATGCCGGGTCAGGTGCCGGGCCAGGGCCAGCCCGTGCCCGGCCAGCCGTACCCCGGCCAGGCCCAGCCGCCCGCGCCCGGACAGTACGCCGCCCAGCCCCCGTACGGCGGTCAGCCGCCCGTACCCGGCCAGGGCGCCGCGCCGGGCCAGCCGTACGGGCAGCCGCCGCAGGCCCCGGGCCCGTACGCCCAGCCGGGCGTGCCCCCGCAGGGCTGGACCCAGCAGCCCCCGGCGGGCCAGCCGGGCCAGGGCCACCCCGGCCAGGGCCAGCAGCACCCGGGCGGCCACCACCCCGGCGCCCACCAGCAGCAGCCCACCGACCCCAACGCGCCCGCCCCGGCCCCGGCCTGGCCCCAGCAGCCGCCCCAGGCGCCGCAGGCCCCGGCCACCCCGCCGCAGCGATAGCAGCAGGGGCAGCGGGGCAGCAGGAGAACGGAAACGGAAAGGGCCCGCACCATCCCGGTGCGGGCCCTTCGCCATGAGCGGCTGAACGTCTACCGGGCGTCGTACTCCCCGGTCAGCTCGCGGCAGCGCTTCACGTCGTCCGCGATGGCCTCCAGCAGCGCCTCGATCGAGTCGAACTTCTTCTGCCCGCGCACATAGGCGAGGAAGTCCACGGCCACGTGCATCCCGTACAGGTCCAGCCCGACGCGGTCGATGGCGTACGCCTCGACGGTCCGCTCGGTCCCGTCGAACTGCGGGTTCGTGCCGACGGAGATCGCGGCCGGCATCCGCTCGCCGTCGGCGGTCAGCCACCCGGCGTAGACGCCGTCCGCGGGGATGGCCGTGTGCGGCAGGGTCTCCACGTTCGCCGTCGGGTAGCCCAGCTCGCGGCCTCGCTGGGCACCTCGCACGACGACACCCTCGACGCGGTGCGGGCGGCCCAGGATCTCGGCGGCGCCCCGGACGTCGCCCTCGGCGACCAGGCGCCGGGTCAGCGTGGAGGAGAACGGCTGCCCGCCGCCCGCCTCGCCGGTCACGTACAGATCGACGACCTCGACCTCGTAGTCGTACGTGCGGCCCAGCTCGGTCAGGTACTCGACGTTCCCGGCGGCGCGGTGGCCGAAGCGGAAGTTCGGGCCCTCGACCACCACGCGCGCGTGGAGCTTGTCGACGAGGACCTTCACGATGAAGTCGGCGGGCGACAGCTTCGAGAACTCGGAGGTGAACGGCAGGACCAGCACCGCGTCCACGCCCAGCTCCGCCATCAGCTCCGCCCGCCGGTGGTGCGGGGCGAGCAGCGGCGGGTGGCTGCCGGGGCGGACGACCTCGGAGGGGTGCGGGTCGAAAGTGACCACGACGGCGGGTACGCCCAGCTCGCGGGCGCGCTCCACGGCCCGCCCGATGATCAGCTGGTGCCCGCGGTGGACACCGTCGTAGGAACCGATGGTGACGACGCTGCGCCCCCAGTCCTGGGGAATCTCCTCCAAGCCACGCCAGCGCTGCACTGTGACCGCTCCTCGCCCGAACCCGTGTACGTCAGTACGTCATGACCGATACGCAGGTCTAAGGGTGCCATGCCCGCATGGTTCGCCCCGCATCGGCATAGCGGTCGGTGCCCGCCCGGCCACAGCGGCGGCCCCCTCACCCGGCCCCGCCCCGGGCGCGGCGAGTCCCCGGACCGCGCGGCGGACGGCCGGTCCGGCGAGCCCCGCCCACCGCTCCGGTTCGGTGGCGAACCAGTCGCCGAGCCGCGCTGCGAAGCCCGGTGCCTCCCCGGCGAGTTCGGCCAGCACCCGGTCGAGCCGGGCGGCCCCCTCGGGCGTACGGGCGAGCAGCTCCCCGGCCCGCAGCACCAGGCCCCGGGCCCGGGCGTCCGAAGCCCCCGAGGCCCCCCGCGCAACGGCGCGCAGCAGCGCCTCCGGCACGGCGGGGCCGGGCTCCTCGTCGCGCTCCGCATCGAGGAGTACGTCGAGGAGCCGGGCGCGCGCGGCCCTCGACACGTCCGTGCCGGGCGCCGCGAGGACCGGGGCGAGTGCGGCGCGCACTTCGGCGGGGCGGCCCCGCAGCAGGTCCATGACCAGCGGGATGTGCGCGGTGTGGGCGGCCGGGCCCTGTTCCAGGCGACGGTCGATGTAGGCGGCGGCGTGCACGGCGCCCTCGGGACGGCGGTCGGCGTACTCGCGGACGAGGGCGGCGGCCCGGCGGACCAGGGCCGGGGCGTGCACCTCGGCCAGGGCGTCCAGAACGTCGCGGGCCGCGCCGTGGTCGCCGCTGTGCAGCCGGGTGCGGAAGGCTGCCAGGACCGGCTCGGCGTGGGTGGTGAGCGCGGCCGTCAGCGAACGGGCGCGCAACCCCAGGTCGCCTGCCCGGAACAGCGCGAGTGCCTGTGGCAGGTGCTGGGCGCGGCCGCGCGGGTCGCGGACGAGGACGGTGAGGGCCGCGCCGTGCAGCGACCGGTCGCCGGGGCGGGCGAGCAGGGCGAGCGCGGCGAACCGGAGCAGCTCCCGGTCGGTGTCCGCGGTGACGCGGGCGGCGAGGAGCGGCCCGTACGTGGCTGCGGCGACGCGGCGGGCGGGGCGCGCGTCGTCGTGGGCCCAGCGATCGACGGCGCGGCACAGGGCCGCGGGGTCGTCGTCGACGAGGCCGGTGAGGAGTTCGTCGGCGCGGGGGTGGGCGGTGGTGACGAGGGCCTCGCACAGGTCGTCCACGGCGAGGTCGCGGTGGGTGCGGAGCAGTGCCTGGGCGACCCCGGCGACGGTGGGCCGGACAGGGGAGCCGGGCTGGGCGGGCAGCGGCCGCTCGTCGGTGAACCACCGGCACAGCAGCGGCTGTACGCCGCGCGGGTCGGCGGCCAGGTGCCGGGCGACGGCCGCGAGGTAGCCGGAGGGCCTCGTGGTGCCGGGCCGGGCGGGGCGCGGGACGTCGGCGGGCAGGACGCGGCGCAGCAGGTCCAGGCGCTCGTCCTCGCCGAGGCGCAGCCGCTCCCAGAAGGACGGCCCGTACGCGTCGGGGTCACCGGCGGCGGGCCGGGTGGTCAGGCGCGCGGCGAGCAGCCGCAGGACGCCGGTGTACGGGCGGGCGTCCTCCACGCCCAGCAGGGTGTCCCTCAGCAGCCGCCCGGCCCACCACTCGGCGTCGGCGGGCCCGGGCTCGCGCCGCAGCAGCCGCTCAAGGCGCCGCGCGAGCGCCCCGGTCCCCCGGCCGCGCTCCAGCAGCAGCAACGCCCGTACGACGAGGCCCACCCGGTGCGCGGGCACCCCGGCGGCGCGCGGGACCGGCCGTTCCGCGTGCGGCGCCCCGGCCGTACCGGGTTCGGCGGGGTGCCCGTGCGGGATGGCGGCCGGGTTCCCGGACGGGGCGCTGGGCGGTGCCTGCACGACCCGGTCGTACGGAAGCACCCGCCCCGGCACGGCGGACAGCCCCGGCAGCTCGTCGGAACGGGACCGGACAGCGGGGCCGGACGCAGCCGGCCAGGGCGGTACGACCCGCCCGGGCACGGCGGCAGCCTGCGCGCCCCCGCCGGTCCCGGGCGGCACGGCGTACCCGGCAGCGGCACCTTCCCCGGGCGGCACGGCATACCCGGGGCGCGAGCCGTACTCGACGACGGACGACCGGCCCGGCCCAACCGGGTGCGCGGGCGCGGCGGCGACGGGCGCGGCGGCCACGGGCCCTGCGGGGACCGGCCCGGCCGCGTGGGCAGGGGGCCGGGTGGCCGGGCCCGGTGTGACCGCCATGGGCGGGGCCTCCTGTACGGGCGTTCCGCCCGCGGGCAGGGCCGCGGGGGCCGGACCGGCGGGCGGGAGCGCCCGCGCGGTCCCACCGGCCGGGAGGACGAGGGGCGCTCCGGCTGGGCGGGCCGTCCTGGCCGCCGCACCCCTCGGAGCCGTACCGGGGAGGTGGTCCGGCGGGGCGGTCGCCTCGTGGCGGGTGAGCACCAGGGCGTCCAGGGCCGCGTCCACGTCGAGGTGGACGGCCTGGAGCCACTCCCCGAACTCCTCGTCGGCGAACCGGTATCCCGTGCCCGCCGCGACCAGCAGGCCCTCCGCGAGCACGGCCGACGCCCAGCGGGTGTCCCCGGGGAACAGCTCCTCGAACGCGGCCCGGTCCAGGGCGCCGTGGCCGGGCCCCAGGCAGCGCCGCGCCGCCTCGTGGACGCGCCCCGCGACCCGCGCGGCCAGGCCCCGCACCCCCGCCTCCGACAGCGCGGGACGGCACCCGGAGGCGATCCGCTGGGCGACCCGCAGGCACAGCAGGTTCAGGTGGGCGGCGAACAGATCGGCCCGCCCCGCACCCGGGGGTACGGCGCCGGGCACGGCCGCCCGCAGGTCCGCCAGGAGCCGCAGTGCCAGCGGGTGACGGGCGTCCGCCGCCGCGAGCGCCCCGGGGAGCAGCCCGTACCGGGCGTGGGCCTCCTCGGCCTCCTCGCGGGTCAGGTCCCCGACGGGCACGGCGGCAGGGGCGGACGTCCCGGCCCCGCACAGCGGACCGGGCCCGTAGAGCGCGTCCGTCGGGTACAGGGGCCCGGCCGTCTCCCAGTACGCGGGCCCGCAGGCGAGCGCGAGCCGTACGCCGTGCTGCCGCAGCCAGCCGACCGTCTCGGAGGTCCAGAGCGGCAGACGGTCCGTCAGGGGCGGCGGCGCCTCCTCGGGCGCGTCGAGCACGACGAGCAGCGGCCGTCGCGCGTGCCGGGCGATCCGGGCGACGCGCCCGGCCAGGGCGGCCGGGTGGGGCTGCGGGTACGCGCCGCGGACTCCCCCGGCGGGCGCGGTGGTCCGGCCGGCCCGGTCCAGTACGCGCCCCACGGCATCCGCCAGGGAGGCGTCATCGGGCCTCAGGTCGGCGCCGCGCAGCCACAGCGTCGGCTCGGGTACGGAACCGGTGGCGCGGCGGCGGGCGAGTGCGGCCAGCGCGGTGGTGCGCCCGGTACCCGGCTCCCCCACGAGCGCGCAGACGAGGGGCCCGCCCGTCCCGTACGGTCCCGAGGACGCCCCGCCCGGTCCCAGGGGCGCCGCGCACCGCCCGGAGGACGACGCCGCGTACCGCCCGGACGCCGCGGGCCCGCTCCCCGCCGGCCGGGTGTAGAGGGCCAGGTGGTGGGCGATCGTCGGGCGGTGGACCGTGTGGGCGGGGCGGAGCGGGGGGTGGGTGAGGGCGGTGAGCTGGAGGGTGCCCGCGAGGTTGAGGTCGGGGCCGTGGGCGGGCACGGTGGCGGCGTTGCGGCGGAGGAGGGCCGCGAGGGGGCCTGCCGGGTCTCGGGCGGCGGCCACCGCTAGGGGCACCGCGAGGGCGGCGGGGTGGTCGGTGCGCAGGGTGGTGGCCACGACCGCGAGGACCGCGCCCGTGGCCGCGTCCAGCACCGGTCCGCCGCCCGCTTCGCCGCCCGGCCACAGGGCCTCGCGGCCCTCGGTGCCGATGGCCAGCTCGACGGCGTCACCGACCGGGTGGGGGCCGTCGCCGCCGGGGTATGCCGCCCGGGTGGTGCCGAGGACCCGCGCCTCGCGCCAGCCGTGGGCTTCGATCCGTACGTACGTTCCCGTCGCGACCGTGCGAGAGGCGAGGGGCAGGGGGCGCACGCCGAGCCCCTCGGCGCGGATGAGCGCGAGGGCGTCGCCGGGGAGGGCGGTGACGGCGTCGGCGCTCACCGCGCGGGCGCGGCCGTCGGGCGCGACCAGCACGACCCGGTCCAGGCCGTCGACGGTTTCATGGCTGGTCACGACCGTGCCGAGATGGTCGGCGACGAAGCCGGCGCCCCGCGTCCGGCCCGCCTGATCACAGATGCGCACCAGTGTCGCCCGGTCCTGTCGTCCCATGGATCGACCGTAGGACCGGGCGTGTCGGGGCGGAAAACGCGGGCCGCGTACGCGCCCCCGAATGCCCCCGGGTTCACTCCGAGCGCCCGTCCAAGTGGGTGAATAGGCATTCTTGTGCGGACAGAGACATGGTCGGAGGGGGATCGTGGAGCGGGCCCGGGCGACCGGCCCGCTCCACGATGTGCCGGGTGCGTCCGTCAGCCGAAGACGGCGACGCTCTTGGCCTTGCCGCCGCGCTCCTCAACGAGGGCCAGGAAGCGGTCCTCTGGGCCGAAGACGGCGACGGGGCCCTTCTCGTAGGCGGGCATGTCGATGCGTACGCCGTTGAGGAGGAGCTTCGCGCGCCGCTCGTCCACGTCCCAGCGCGGGAAGGCGGCGGCGGCCGCCTCGGCGATGGGCATGACCGTGAGCTGCTCCTGGAGCTGGTCCAGGGTGCGCGCGGTGTCGAGCTTGTACGGGCCGACGCGGGTGCGGCGCAGCGCGGTGAGGTGCCCGCCCACCCCGAGGTCGGCGCCGACGTCACGGGCGAGCGCCCGGATGTACGTACCGGACGAGCAGACGACGGAGACGACGAGGTCCACCACGGGGGTGCCGTCCTCGGCGACGGCGTCGCGCATGTCGTACACGGTGAACTGGGAGACGGTCACCGGGCGGGCCGGGATGTCGAACTCCTCGCCGCCGCGCACGCGCGCGTAGGACCGCTTTCCGTCGATCTTGATGGCGCTGACCTTCGACGGCACCTGCATGATGTCGCCGGTCAGCTTCGCCACGGCTGCGTCCACGGCCTCGCGGCTCACCCGGGACGCGTCGGTGGACGAGGTGATCTCGCCCTCGGCGTCGTCGGTGATCGTGTTCTGGCCGAGCCGGATGGTGCCCAGGTACTCCTTCTCGGTCAGCGCGAGGTGGCCGAGGAGCTTGGTGGCCTTCTCGACGCCGAGGACGAGAACGCCGGTGGCCATCGGGTCGAGCGTGCCGGCGTGGCCGACGCGCCGGGTGCGGGCTATGCCGCGCATCTTGGCGACGACGTCGTGGGAGGTGAACCCGGACGGCTTGTCCACGATGACGAGGCCGTCGCGGGGGCCCCTCCCGGCGTCGGCCGGGAGGGGCGTACGTGCGGTGTCGCTCATCGGGCGCCGGTGCCGTCCTCGTCGTCGTCCGCCCCGGCGTCGTCCGCCGCGGCCACGTCGGCCTCGTCGGTCTCGTCGTCGTCCTCGCCGGGCTTGCGGTACGGGTCGGCTTCGCCCGCGTACGTCTTGCCGGTGGACACCTGGCGTACCTCGGCGTCCTTGGCGCGCGCCTTGTCGAGGAGGTCCTCGATGGTGCGGGCGTTGTCGGGCAGGGCGTCCGGGACGAACGTCAGCGTCGGCGTGAAGCGGACGCCGGTCTGCCTGCCGACCTCGGAGCGCAGGATGCCCTTCGCGGACTCCAGCGCGGCCGCGGAGGCCGCGCGCTCCTCCTCGTCACCGTAGACCGTGTAGAAGACCGTGGCCTCTCGCAGGTCGCCGGTGACGCGGGCGTCCGTGATGGTCACGAACCCCAGCCGCGGATCTTTGATTCGCCGGTCCAGGGTCTCCGCGACCACGACCTGGATGCGATCGGCCAGCTTGCGGGCCCGCGCGTTGTCGGCCACCGGTCCGTCTCCTCTTCCGTCTTGCGTTCACTCTTCATCGGTGTGGACGCGCCGCCGTACGGACAGCAGCTCCACCTCGGGCCGGGCGGCGACGAGCCGCTCGCACCGGTCCAGTACCCCTGTGAGATGCCCGACGTCCCCGGAAACCATCGCGACGCCGATCTCGGCCCTGCGATGGAGGTTCTGGTTGCCGGTCTCCGCCACACTCACCGCGAATTTCCGCTGGAGTTCGGCGACGATCGGCCGGACGACGGAGCGCTTCTCCTTCAGCGACCGTACGTCGCCGAGGAGCAGATCGAAGGACAGCGTCCCCACATACATGCACAGTCCGGATGTCCCGCCGGTTCGGGTTCGATGGGTCCCCGCCGTGCACCGGCGGGGACCTTCGAACCGTACACGCAGCGGCCGGGGCCGATCGACGGAAATTCCTTCCGCCGACCGGCCCCGGCTTCCGCTGCGTGGCGTCGCGTCGGCTGGGTCAGCCGCGCGGCTTCTCGCGCATCTCGTACGTCGCGATGACGTCGTCGACCTTGATGTCGTTGAAGTTTCCGAGGTTGATACCGCCCTCGAAGCCTTCGCGGATCTCGGTGACGTCGTCCTTGAAGCGACGCAGACCCTCGATGTTGAGGTTCTCCGCGACGACCTTGCCGTCGCGCAGGAGGCGCGCCTTGGTGTTGCGCTTGACCACACCGGACCGGATGAGGACACCGGCGATGTTGCCCAGCTTGGACGAGCGGAAGACCTCGCGGATCTCCGCCGTGCCGAGCTCGACCTCTTCGTACTCCGGCTTGAGGAGACCCTTGAGGGCCGCCTCGATCTCCTCGATGGCCTGGTAGATCACCGAGTAGTAGCGGACGTCGACGCCCTCGCGCTCCGCCATCTGCGCGGCACGGCCGGCCGCGCGGACGTTGAAGCCGATGACGATGGCGTCGGAGCCCATCGCCAGGTCGATGTCGGACTCGGTGACCGCACCCACACCGCGGTGCAGGACCCGGATGTCCACCTCTTCGCCGACGTCGAGCTGGAGCAGCGAGGACTCGAGAGCCTCCACCGAACCGGACGCGTCGCCCTTGATGATGAGGTTGAGTTCCTGGATCTGACCGGCCTTGAGCACCTTGTCGAGGTCCTCGAGGGACACCCGGCGGACGCGCTTGGCGAAGGCGGCGTTGCGCTCACGCGCGGCGCGCTTCTCGGCGATCTGGCGGGCCGTGCGGTCCTCGTCCACGACGAGGAAGTTGTCGCCGGCGCCCGGGACGTTGGTGAGACCCAGGACCAGGACGGGAGTCGAAGGAGTGGCCTCCTCGACGTTGTTGCCCTTGTCGTCGAGCATCGCGCGGACACGGCCGTACGCGTCGCCGACCACCATCGTGTCGCCGACCCGCAGGGTGCCTCGCTGGACCAGGACGGTCGCGACGGCGCCGCGGCCGCGGTCGAGGTGGGACTCGATCGCGATGCCCTGCGCGTCCTGCTCCGGGTTGGCCCGCAGGTCGAGCGAGGCGTCCGCCGTGAGGATCACGGCCTCCAGCAGGGAGTCGATGTTCAGACCCTGCTTGGCGGAGATGTCGACGAACATCGTGTCGCCGCCGTACTCCTCGGCGACCAGGCCGTACTCGGTGAGCTGGCCGCGCACCTTGGTCGGGTCGGCGCCCTCGACGTCGATCTTGTTGACCGCGACCACGATCGGCACGTCGGCCGCCTTGGCGTGGTTCAGCGCCTCGATCGTCTGGGGCATCACACCGTCGTTCGCCGCCACCACGAGGATCGCGATGTCGGTGGACTTGGCACCACGGGCACGCATGGCGGTGAACGCCTCGTGACCCGGGGTGTCGATGAAGGTGATGCGACGCTCTTCGTCGTTGACCTCGGTCGTGACCTGGTAGGCACCGATGTGCTGGGTGATGCCACCGGCCTCGCCCGCGACGACGTTCGTCTTGCGGATGGCGTCGAGCAGGCGGGTCTTTCCGTGGTCCACGTGACCCATGACGGTGACGACCGGCGGACGCGGAGCGAGGTACTCCTCGCCGCCCTCGTTCTCGCCCCACTCGAGGTCGAAGGACTCGAGCAGCTCGCGGTCCTCCTCCTCCGGCGAGACGATCTGAACCGTGTAGTTCATCTCGTCGCCGAGGAGCTGCAGCGTCTCGTCGGAGACGGACTGCGTGGCCGTGACCATCTCGCCGAGGTTCATCATGACCGCGACGAGCGACGCCGGGTTGGCGTTGATCTTCTCCGCGAAGTCGGTGAGGGACGCACCGCGCGACAGGCGAACGGTCTCGCCGTTGCCGCGAGGCAGCATCACGCCGCCTACGGACGGGGCCTGCATGGCCTCGTACTCCTGGCGCCTCTGACGCTTCGACTTGCGACCGCGACGGGCGGGACCGCCCGGACGGCCGAACGCGCCCTGCGTGCCACCACGGCCGCCGGGGCCGCCGGGACGGCCGGCGAAGCCGGGACGACCGCCGCCGAAGCCGCCGCCGCCACCCGGAGCACCGGGACGGCCACCGCCGCCACCGCCGCCACCGGGACGGCCGGCGAAGCCGCCGCCACCGCCGGGACGGCCGGCGAAGCCGCCGCCACCGCCGGGACGGCCACCGGGGCCACCCGGGCGTCCACCGGTCGCGGGACCGCGGCCACCGGGGCCGGGACGCGGACCGGCAGCGGGACGCTGCGGCATCATGCCCGGGTTCGGGCGGTTACCGGCGGGGCCGCCACCCGGGCGCGGGGCCTGGGGACGCGGCATGGATCCGGGAGTGGGGCGCGGGCCGCCGGGGCCCGCCTGCGGACGCGGACCGGCCTGGCCGGGGGTCTGCGGACGCGGGCCGCCGGGAGCACCCGGGGCGCCGGGACGCGGGGCACCGCCCGGACGGGGCGCCTGCGGGCGCGCCATGCCGGTGGAGCCACCAGAGGTGAACGGGTTGTTGCCCGGACGAGGACCGGCCGGACGGGCACCGCCCGGACGGGGGGCCTGCTGGCCGCCGGGGCGCGGGGCGCCCTGGCGGCCGCCGCCCTGCTGGCCGCTGCCGGCCTGCGGACGAGCGGCGGGACGGGGGCCGGGGGTCGCACCGGGCCGGGGACCGGCGGCGGGAGCCGACGGGGGCGCGGTGAACTCGGGCTTCGTCGGGGCCGGGGCCGCCGGGGCCGGCTTGGCGGCCGGGGCGGGCTTGGGACCCGGGGTGGGCCGCGGGCCGGGGGCCGGCGCCGCGGGCTTCTCGGCGGCCGCGGGCTTCGGCGCGGGGGCGCCGGGCTTCGGGGCGGCCGGACGGCCTGCCTGCGCCGGGGACGGCGCGGCGGGCTTGCTGGGCTGGGGGGTGCCGCCGTCGCGCTTGGCGGGGGCGGCGGGGGCGGCCTTGCGGGGCGCGCCAGGCTTGGCAGCGGACTTGCCGGCGGAGCCGGGTCCCTGCAAAGCGTCGGTCAGCTTACGGACAACCGGCGCCTCGATCGTCGAGGACGCCGAACGCACGAATTCACCGAGTTCCTGGAGCTTGGCCATGACGACCTTGCTCTCCACACCGAACTCCTTGGCGAGTTCGTATACCCGGACCTTAGCCACTTCGCTCCTTTGAGGTCCGGTGTACCGCCGGACCGTCGCTACTTCATGGGCGTACTCATCGCGTACTCATCGAGTGCTCATCGCAATCTCGACCTACTTCCACTCGCGAGGTACCTGACCGCACGGGCTCTCCCCGTGCCGTACTTCTTCTTACGGTGTCGCCTGCTCGACGTAGTGGCGGATGTCCGCGGTGTCGAGCGGACCCTGGACCCGGAGGGACCGGGGGAACGCCCGGCGGCGGACCGCCAGATCGAGACAGGACTGGACGGGATGCACATAGGCACCCCGACCGGGCAGCGTACCGCGTGGATCGGGGGCGCACTCACCCTCGACCGCCACGATCCGCAGCAGATCGCTCTTGGCCGCCCGCTCCCGGCATCCCACACAGGTTCGCTCAGGGCATGCGCGGGCATGCGTCCGGCCAGACACGATTAAGTCTACCTCCCCGCACCGACCTCACCCCTTTGGGGCAAGAATCGAACGGTTGTTGTCGTGATCCGGTCGTGGTCTCGCTGTGGCACAACGTGACCACGAGGAGACTCTATTCCCCGGCGGGCGGCGCCGTCTGCTCGGTATCCGGGCGGATGTCGATGCGCCAGCCGGTGAGGCGGGCGGCGAGGCGGGCGTTCTGGCCCTCCTTGCCGATCGCCAGGGACAGCTGGTAGTCCGGCACGGTGACCCGCGCGGACCGGGCGGCGAGGTCCACGATCTCGACCTTGGAGACCCGCGCCGGGGACAGCGCGTTCGCCACCATGTCGGCCGGGTCGTCCGACCAGTCCACGATGTCGATCTTCTCGCCGAGCAGTTCGGCCATGACGTTGCGCACACGGCCGCCCATCGGGCCGATGCAGGCGCCCTTGGCGTTGAGCCCGGACCGCGTGGACCGGACGGCGATCTTCGTGCGGTGACCGGCCTCGCGGGCGATCGCGGCGATCTCGACGGAACCGTCGGCGATCTCCGGGACCTCCAGCGCGAACAGCTTCTTCACGAGGTTGGGGTGGGTGCGCGAGAGGGTGACGGACGGGCCGCGCACCCCCTTGGCGACGCGCACGACGTAGGTGCGCAGGCGCAGTCCGTGGGTGTACTCCTCGCCGGGGACCTGCTCCTGGACGGGGAGGATGGCCTCCAGCTTGTCATCCAGCTTCACCAGGACGTTCTTGGGGTCCTTGCCCTGCTGGACGACACCGGCGACGATGTCGCCCTCGCGGCGCGCGTACTCGCCGAACGTCATGTCGTTCTCGGCGTCGCGCAGCCGCTGCTGGATGACCTGGCGGGCGGTGGTCGCCGCGATGCGGCCGAAGTCCGACGGGGTGTCGTCGAACTCCTTGGGCTCCTGCCCCTCCTCCAGGTCGGCCGGGTCCTCCTTCGCCCACACCGTCACATGACCGGTCTGCCGGTCCAGCACGGCACGGGCGTGGCGGCGGGCTCCCTCGGTGCGGTGGTAGGCGATGAGGAGGGCCGATTCGATCGCCTCGACCAGCAGCTCGAAGGGGATCTCCTTCTCTTGTGCCAAGCCCTTAAGGAGCTTCACATCGATGTCCACGGCTACGCCTCCTCCTCTTCCTTCTTGTCCTTGCGGTTGAACTCGATCTCCACACGCGCCTTGGCGATCTCGGGGAACTCCACGCGCCGGGCGGTGGCCTTGCGGCCCTTCACACCCGGTACCTCCAAATCCAGCCCTTCCTCGTCCACGGCGAGGACGCGGGCGACGAGGTCGCCGCCCTCGCGCAGCTGGAACTTCACGAGGCGGCCGGTGGCACGTACGAAGTGGCGGTGCTCGGTGAGGGGGCGGTCGGCGCCGGGCGAACTCACCTCGAGGACGTACTCGCCCTCGCCCATCGCGTCCGTCTCGTCGAGCTTCTCGGAGATGGCGCGGCTCAGCTCGGCGCAGGCGTCGAGTTCCACGCCGTCGTCCGAGTCGACGATGACCCTCAGCTCCCTGCGGCGGCCCACCCGGGACACCTCGATCTCTTCCAGATCCAGCTGCCTGGCGGTGACCAGCGGTTCAAGCAGCCCGCGCAGCCTCTCGCTCTGGGTGGTGCTCATCCGGGTGACTCCTCGGCCGCGTGTGCTGTTGTGGGTTTCGTCGCGTGTCAGACCAAAGGGTATCCGGTCCCGGGGGGTGTTGCCGTCCACCCCGGGCCGACCCGCGGGTACGCTCGCCTGCGGTGATCTTCGATTGATGTACCCGAAGGAGTGACGCGTGAGGCGCACGGGGCTGACGCGGAGACGTGCGCTCGCCGTGGCCGCGACGGCCGCCGGAGTGCCCGCGGTACTGGCCGGATGCTCCGGTTCCGACTCGGGCGGGGGCGAGCGCGGCGGTGGGCCGCGCCCTTCGGCCGCCGAGTCGGCCCGCCGCGCCGAGGTGGCTCTGCGCCGCAGGTCGGCGGGGGTGAGCGGGGTACTCCTGGCGGGTTACGACGAGGTGCTGGGCGCCCATCCGGCGCTGGGCGCGCGACTGTCCCCGCTCCGCGAGGCGACGGCCCGGCACGTGGCGGCGCTGGCGCCCTCCGGTGAGGGCGGGAGGGGCGCGGCGAGCCCTGGAGCGGCGGCGCCGACGGCTCCCGGTCCTTCCGGGGCGGTGACCTCGACGGCTTCGGCGGATTCCGGGGCGGTGGCCCCGACGGCTTCGGCCGCTGCTGGTCCGGCGGGGCCGACGGCTGGCTCCGCGTCCGGGCCGGTGGCGCCTGACCGGGCCGGTACGGCGTCTGCGGGCTCCGGGGGCGGGGCGTTCCCCCGGGGCGTACCGGCCGAGCCGGGGGCCGCGCTCGGGGAGCTGGCCGCGCTGGCGTCCCGTACCGCCGCCGCGCACACCGCCGCCCTGGCCGGCGCGCCTCCGGAGCTGGCCCGGCTGCTGGCGTCGGTCGCCGCGGCGGGGGCGGCGCACGCGTACCTGCTGGGCGAGGGAGGCGGGGCATGAGCGCCCTGGAGGCCGCGCAGGCGGTGCTGGCGGCGGAACACGCGGCCGTGTACGGGTACGGCGTCGTCGGCGCCCGGGTCGGTGCGGCTCGCCGGGCGGAGGCCGGGGCGGGCCACGCGGCGCACCGGGCCCGGCGGGACGCGACGGCCCGGACGGTGCGGGACCTGGGGGGCGCGCCCGCGGTGTCGGCGCCCGCGTACGCGCTGCCGTTCCCGGTGGCCGACGAGGACGCGGCGGTGCGGCTCGCGGCGGTGCTGGAGGACCGGGTGGCGGGCGCGTACGCCGATCTCGTACGGGCCTCCGGGGGCGTGCTGCGCCGGGACGCGGCGGCCGCCCTGCGCGAGGCGGCGGTGCGGGCCGTCCGCTGGCGGGGCAGCGGCGTAGCCTTTCCTGGGCTCGCCGAGCGACCGTGAGCCCCGCTCCCCCGCGCGGCTCGCGCCGCAGTACCGGAAGGTGACCCCGCACGTATGGCCCACGCCGCTGACGCCCCCCTGTCCGAACCGCCGCGCCGCCTGGTGCGGGCGCTCGGCGAGACGTACGGCGAGGCCGCCGCGGGCGCGTGGCTCGGCGGGCTGCCGGACACCGCGCGCCGGGCGCTGACCGCGCGGGGCGCGACCGCCGAACGGGTGATGGAGCCGGGCGGGCGCAGCAGTGTTGTGGCCCTGGTGCGGCGCGCCGACGGCGAGCCTGCCGTACTGAAGCTGGCGCCGCCCTTCGCCGCGCCCGGTCTGGAGCGGGAGGCGCTGGCCCACTGGAACGGCTGGGGCGCGGTGCGGCTGCTGGACGACGTGGAGGACGCGCCGGGCCTGCTGCTGGAGCGGCTGAAGCCGGATGTGTCGCTGCGGTCCCTGCCCGAGGCGAAGGCGCTGCTGGAGGCGGCCGGTACGGTACGGCGGCTGTGGGTGGAGCCGCCGGAGGGGCACGGGTTCGATTCGGTGGCCGACCGGACGGCGCGGATGGCGGAGGCGATGGCCGCGTACCGGGCCGACGAGGCGGTGGGCGCCCTGGTGGCGGCCGCGCTGGAGGCCCGTGAGGCGCTGGTGGCGGACGCGCCGGAGGCGCTGCTGCTGCACGGCTGCTTCCGGCAGGGCAAGGTGCTGGCCGGTGACCGGGCGCCGTGGCTGGCGGTGGGCCCCGAGCCGGTGGTGGGCGAGCGGGCGTACGACCTGGCGCGGCTGGTGCGGGACCGGGTCGAGGACCTGGTGGCGGAGGCGTCCGGGGCGGCGGCGGCACGGCGCCGGGTGAAGAAGCTGGCGGACTCGCTGGACGTGGACGCGGAGCGGCTGCGGGGGTGGACGCTGTTCCGGGCGGTCGAGTCCGGGACGCGGGCGCTGGCGGCCGGGCGTGGGCGCGAGGCGGAGCCGCTGCTGGAGTTCGCGGGCTGGCTCTGAGGGCGTCGGACTCGCAGGCGCCCGACTGGCGGGCGCGAGGTTCGCAGGCGCCGGGTTCGCAGGCGCCGGGTTCGCAGGCGCGGGGTTCGCAGGCGTTGGTCCGTCGGGCCCGGGCGTGCGAAACCGGACGTAGACCCCCATATGGGTGCACTATGGGCGTATCCCGTTCATCGCACTCGGGTTCGACCGACGGCAGGGGGTCGTCATGGGCGAGGAACTGCTGACCGCGGCGGTGCTGGCCGGATCGGCCGTCATCGCGTACGCCGGGGCCGCCGCCAGGGTCGTCCGGCAGTACGAGCAGGGCGTCGTCCTGCGGTTCGGTCGGCTGCGCAGCCGGGTGCGGGGGCCGGGGCTGACCTTCATCGTCCCGTTCGTGGACCACATGCGGAAGGTGAGCCTCCAGATCGTGACGATGCCCGTGCCCGCCCAGGACGGCATCACCCGCGACAACGTCACGGTCAGGGTCGACGCGGTGATCTACTTCAAGGTCGTGGACCCGGTGGAGGCCGTCATCCGGGTCGAGGACTACCGGTTCGCCGTCTCGCAGATCGCGCAGACCTCGCTGCGGTCCATCATCGGCAAGAGCGACCTGGACGATCTGCTGTCCAACCGGGAGAAGCTCAACGAGGGCCTGGAGCTGATGATCGACAACCCGGCGGTCGAGTGGGGCGTCACCATCGACCGGGTCGAGATCAAGGACGTGTCGCTGCCGGAGACGATGAAGCGCTCCATGGCGCGGCAGGCCGAGGCGGACCGTGAGCGGCGCGCCCGGCTGATCAACGCGGACGCGGAGCTCCAGGCGTCGAAGAAGCTGTCGGAGGCGGCGCGGGAGATGGCCGAGACGCCCTCGGCGCTCCAGCTGCGGCTGCTCCAGACCGTGATGGCGGTCGCCGCCGAGAAGAACTCCACGCTGGTGCTGCCGATCCCGGTGGAGCTGCTGCGGTTCCTGGAGCGGTCCGCCGAGGCGGCGGAGCACCGGACGAAGGAGTCGCTGCCCTCCGAGAGCCACGAGCACCCCGGGGACGGGCACCGGGAGGGCGGCGGGGAGCGCGAGGGCGGCGAGCGGGCCGGGGCCGGTGAGCGGCTGGAGTCCGGTGAGCGGCCCGAGCTGGCTCCCGCGCAGGAGCGGGGCGCCACGCCCCCGGCGTACCAGGACCCGCCTCGCGCCGCGGCCGTGCCGCCGCCCGGACGCCGACCGGCGCCGGCCGCCCCGCTGCGGGACGACGACGCCGGTACGGCGGGATGCCTGTGAGGGCTACTCGGCTGCGGCGGTGAGGCGGGCCACCGCCTCCTCGACGGTGAGCTCCTCGCGCTCGCCCGTGCGGCGGTCCTTCAGCTCCACGACGCCCTCGCCGGAGCGGCGCCCGGCCACGAGGATCTTCGGCACGCCGATCAGTTCGGCGTCGGTGAACTTCACGCCCGGCGACACACCCGCCCGGTCGTCCACCAGGACGCGCAGCCCGGCCTCACGGAGCTTCTCGGAGATCTCCAGGGCCAGCTCGGTCTGGAGCGCCTTGCCCGCCGCGACGACATGGACGTCGGCCGGGGCGATCTCGCGCGGCCAGCACAGGCCCTTGTCGTCGGCGGTCTGCTCGGCGAGCGCCGCGACCGCGCGGGAGACGCCGATGCCGTACGAGCCCATGGTCACCCGGACCGGCTTGCCGTTCTGGCCGAGGACGTCCAGCTGGAAGGCGTCGGTGTACTTGCGGCCGAGCTGGAAGATGTGGCCGATCTCGATGGCGCGGTCCAGCATCAGGCCCGTACCGCACTTGGGGCAGGGGTCGCCCTCCTCGACCACGACGACGTCCAGGTAGTCGTCCACCTGGAAGTCGCGGCCGCACACGACGTTCCTCGCGTGCTTGTCCTGCTTGTTGGCGCCGGTGATCCAGGCGGTGCCGGGGGCGACGCGCGGGTCGGCGATGTAGCGGACCTTCTCCAGGCCCTGCGGGCCGACGTAGCCGCGTACGAGGTCGGGGCGGCCGACGAAGTCCTCGGCGGTGACCATCTCGACGACGGCGGGCGCGAGGTGGTCCTCCAGCTTGCCGAGGTCGACCTCGCGGTCGCCGGGGACGCCCACGGCGACGATCTCGCCGTCCACCTTGACCAGCAGGTTCTTCAGCGTGGTGGAGGCCGGTACGCCGAGGTGGTCGGCGAGCGTCTCGATGGTCGGCGTGTCCGGGGTGTCCAGCTCCTCGACGGGGCCGTGCGCGGAGCCGTCCGCGCTCTCGCCGCCCGCGAAGGTGACGGCCTCGGTGTTGGCGGCGTAGTCGCAGGCCGGGCAGTACACGAAGGTGTCCTCGCCGGCGGCGGCCGGGGCGAGGAACTCCTCGGACGCCGAACCGCCCATCGCTCCGGAGACCGCGGAGACGACCTTGTGGCGCAGGCCCAGGCGCTCGAAGATCCGCACGTACGCCTCGCGGTGCAGGCGGTACGACTCGGCCAGGCCCTCGTCGGTCGTGTCGAACGAGTACGAGTCCTTCATCTGGAACTCGCGGCCGCGCAGGATGCCCGAGCGGGGGCGGGCCTCGTCGCGGTACTTCGTCTGGATCTGGTAGAGGATCACCGGCAGGTCCTTGTAGGACGTGCACTGGTCCTTGACCAGCTGGGTGAAGATCTCCTCGTGCGTGGGGCCGAGCAGGTAGTCGGCGCCCTTGCGGTCCTGGAGGCGGAACAGCTCGGCGCCGTACTCCTCCCAGCGGCCGGTCGCCTCGTACGGCTCCTTGGGCAGCAGGGCGGGCAGCAGGACCTCCTGGGCGCCGATGGCGTCCATCTCCTCGCGCACGACGCGGGCGACGTTCTCCAGGACCTTCTTGCCGAGCGGCAGCCAGGACCAGATGCCCGCGGCGTTGCGGCGGACGTAACCGGCGCGGACGAGCAGCTTGTGGCTGAGCGTCTCGGCGTCCGCCGGGTCGTCGCGCAGTGTCTTGAGCATCAACCGGGACATGCGCTGGACCTGGGCCATGGGGATCTCTCCTGCGGTGAAAAGTGTGATGTGCAGGAGGTTAGCCGGGCGCCCCCGGCCCGAGGAAATCAGTTGCCGCCGTCACGCCCCGCGCGGCGGCGCTTCCCGTGCCCGCGCGGCACCGCTTCCCGTGCCCGCGCGGCACCGCGTCCGGCTGGCCGTCAGCGTCGGCGGCGCAGCGGGAGCGGGGCGCCCATGACCGCGTAGGGGCGGGGGGCGCTGGGGAAGTGGACCTGCCGGGCGAGGTCCACGTACCCGAGGGACCGGTAGAGCCTGCGGGCCGGGCTCTCGGTGTCGACGGCCGACAGGATCGAGCGGGGCTCGTCGGCCGTGCCGGTGATGGTGGTGATCAGCTTCGTGCCGATGCCGCGGGCCTGGTGGGCGGGGTGGACGTGCAGCTCGGTGATGACGAACGAGTCGTCGAGCCAGCCCTCGGTGCCCTCGCGGACCAGGTACGGCTGGACGACCGTGGACCACCAGTGGGCGCGGTCGTTGGGCATGCCGTACACGAAGCCGACGAGGCGGCCGTCCCCGGTGGTCGCCCCGTACGCGCGGGCGCCCCGGCAGGCCATGTGGCGGAGCACGATATGGCGGCGCACCGCGATCTCGCTCTCGCCGAGCCCGAAGGCGAGGGCCTGCACGGCCAGCGCGTCGTCCACCCGTGCCGCCAGGTCGAGCGGTCCGACCACCACGACGTCATCCATGGCCCGACCCTACGTCCCCCGCGCGCCCTCAGAACAGCACGCTCATGAACGCGCCGACCTCGCGGAAGCCGACCTTGCGGTACGCGGCCCTGGCAGGCGTGTTGTAGTCGTTGACGTACAGGCTGACGACCGGGGCGATGTCGGCCAGGGCGTACTGGAGGACGGCGGCCATGCCGGTCTCGGACAGGCCCCGGCCCCGGTACTCGGGCGCCACCCACACGCCCTGGATCTGGCACGCCTTGGAGGTGGCGGCGCCGATCTCGGCCTTGAAGACGACCTTGCCGTCCTCCACGCGCGCGAACGAGCGGCCGGACGAGACGAGTTCGGCGACGCGCGCCTGGTACAGCAGCCCGCCGTCGCCGGCCATCGGGGAGACGCCGACCTCCTCGGTGAACATCGCCACGCACGCCGGCATGATCAGGTCCATCTCGTCCTTGCGGACGCGGCGGACCAGCGGGTCGGGCTCCACGTCGGCGGAGGGCCGCTCGGTGACCATCAGCGGCTGGTTGGGCCGTACGTCGCGGGCGGGGCCCCAGCTCGGTTCGAGGAGGCGCCACAGCTCGGCGGTGGGTTCGGCGGGGCCGACGATCGAGGAGCAGCGGCGGCCGGTGCGGCGGGCCCGGTCGGCGAAGGCGCGGACCGCCTCGGGGGTGGCGCAGACGGGGACGAGGTTGGCGCCCGAGTAGCACAGCGAGCGCAGCCTGCCCTCGGAGTACCAGCCCCACATCTCGCCGCCGAGCCGCCACGGGTCGAGCCCGGCGGCCTGGACGCGGGCGGTGACGAACGCGTTGGCCACGGGTTCGCTGTCGAGGACGGCGAGCGCGGCGCCGAGGTCCCCGGGTTCGAGGACCCGGGTGGTGGTGTGCGTCAACACGGGGGCCTCACCAGTGGGTCTGTCGGTCTCCGCACTGTACCCGGCGCCGTGCGGGCCATGCGGTGCGGTGCGCGCCATGGAGCCGCGACGGCGCGCACGTGCGGTGCGGGCCGTGCGGATCGTGCGGTGAGCGGCGGTGCGGTGCGGGTCACGGGCTGCGGCGGTGGGCACGTGCGGTGCCTTGCGCGTCGTGCGGTGCGGCCGCGGAACCCGTGGAGCCCCGCCGGGGGCGGGTGCGCCTCGGCGGGGCTCGGGTGGTGCGGGTGGTGCGGGCCCGGAGGGGCCCCGGGGGTCAGCTGATGGAGACCTCGGGCTCGCCGGACGGCACGCCGTCCTTCTCCATCTGCGCGGCGATCTTCATCGCCTCCTCGATCAGCGTCTCCACGATCTTCGACTCGGGCACGGTCTTGATGACCTCGCCCTTCACGAAGATCTGGCCCTTGCCGTTGCCGGACGCGACGCCGAGGTCGGCCTCGCGGGCCTCGCCGGGGCCGTTGACGACACAGCCCATGACCGCGACGCGCAGCGGGACCTCCATGCCCTCCAGGCCCGCCGTGACCTCGTCGGCCAGCTTGTACACGTCGACCTGGGCGCGGCCGCAGGACGGGCAGGAGACGATCTCCAGGCGGCGCTGGCGCAGGTTGAGGGCCTCCAGGATCTGGATGCCGACCTTGACCTCCTCCGCGGGCGGGGCGGAGAGGGAGACGCGGATCGTGTCGCCGATGCCCTCGGAGAGCAGCGCGCCGAAGGCGACGGCGGACTTGATGGTGCCCTGGAAGGCGGGTCCGGCCTCGGTGACGCCGAGGTGCAGGGGGTAGTCGCACTGGGCGGCCAGCTGCCGGTAGGCGTTGACCATGACGACCGGGTCGTTGTGCTTGACCGAGATCTTGATGTCGCGGAAGTCGTGCTCCTCGAAGAGGGACGCCTCCCACAGCGCGGACTCGACGAGCGCCTCGGGGGTGGCCTTGCCGTACTTCTGGAGGAGCCGCCTGTCGAGGGAGCCGGCGTTGACGCCGATGCGGATGGGCGTCCCGGTCTCGCGGGCCGCCTTGGCGATCTCCTTGACCTTGTCGTCGAACTGCTTGATGTTGCCCGGGTTGACCCGGACGGCCGCGCAGCCGGCGTCGATGGCGGCGAAGACGTACTTCGGCTGGAAGTGGATGTCCGCGATGACGGGGATCTGCGACTTCTTCGCGATGACGGCGAGCGCGTCGGCGTCGTCCTGCGTGGGGCAGGCGACGCGGACGATCTGGCAGCCGGAGGCGGTCAGTTCGGCGATCTGCTGGAGCGTGGCGCCGATGTCGGAGGTGCGGGTCGTGGTCATGGACTGCACCGACACGGGTGCGTCGCCGCCGACGGCGACGGAGCCGACCTGGATCTGCCGACTCTTCCGGCGCTCGGCCAGCTTGGTCGGAACGGACGGCATGCCGAGAGAAATCGCGGTCATCTGCTGTGCAACCCCAAGGTATGGATCGAGGTCCCGAAATCGGCGGGCTCCGGCTCCGAGATTACAGGTGGCGTGCGGCCCCCAGCACATCGCGGCGGTCCGGCGCCACCCGACCGGCGCGGCCCCGGCGCGTGTCGGCGCCGGGGCCGCGCACCCGTGTTCGAGCGCGTGTGGCGGGCGCGTTAGGAGATCTTCACCGGGTTCACGATGTCGGCGAGGAGCACGAGCACCGTGAAGCAGATGAAGACTCCCGCGACGACGTACGCGACGGGCATCAGCTTCGCGACGTCGAACGGGCCCGGGTCGGGGCGGCGGAACAGCCGCGCCAGGTGCCGCCGCGCCGACTCCCACAGGGCGCCCGCGATGTGGCCGCCGTCGAGGGGCAGCAGGGGCAGCATGTTGAAGAGGAACAGCGACAGGTTGAACGTGGCGAGGACCAGCAGGAACGAGGCGACGATGTTCTGCGTCGGCACGTCGAGGTTCATCACCTCGCCGCTGATGCGGGCGGCGCCGACGATGCCGACCGGGGAGTCGGCCTTGCGCTCGCCGTCGCCGAACGTGGCGTTCCACAGGTCGGGGACCTTGCCGGGCAGGGCGACGACCGCGTGGGCCCCGTCCTGGATCATGTCACCCATGCGGTCCACGGACTGGCCGAAGCTGAGCGGCACGATCTCGGTCTTGGCGGCGAAGCCCAGGTAGCCCGCGGGGACGTACTTGTCGGGGATCGCCTCGCCGTCGGCGTCCTTGGCGACCACCATGTTCTCTTCGAGGACCGGCGTGAGGTCGAGGCGCTGCCCGTCGCGCTCGACGGTGACCGTGGCGGGGCCGATCGTCTCGCGGATGCGGGCGGAGAGCGTCGGCCAGTCGGCGACGGGCTCGCCGTTGAAGGCGACGACGCGGTCGCCCGCCTTGAGACCGGCGGCGTGGGCCGGGGAGACCTTGTCGCCCTCGGCGCACGTGTCGCGCTTCTCGCTCTGCGCGATGATGCACTTCTGGACGCCCGCGACCTCGGTGGTCTGGGTGGCGAAGCCGAACGACATGGCGACGCCGAGGAAGATCGCGACGGCGAGCACCAGGTTCATGAACGGTCCGGCGAACATGACGATGACGCGCTTCCACGGCTTGCGCGTGTAGAACAGCCGCTTCTCGTCGCCAGGCTGGAGCTCCTCGTACGCGGCCGAGCGGGCGTCCTCGATCATGCCGCGCCAGGGGGACGTGGAGCGGGCCTCGATGCGGCCGTCCTCGCCGGGCGGGAACATCCCGATCATGCGGATGTAGCCGCCCATGGGGATGGCCTTGATGCCGTACTCCGTCTCGCCCTTCGTGCGGGACCAGAGCGTCGGGCCGAAGCCGACCATGTACTGGGGCACGCGGATGCCGAACAGCTTGGCCGTGGAGAGGTGGCCCAGCTCGTGCCAGGCGATGGAGATGAGCAGACCCACGGCGAACAGCACGATGCCGAGGATCGTCAGAAGTACGGTCATGCGCGGACCTCCGCGGTCGTCCCTGCGGCCTTGGCGGCCAGCTCCTGGGCCCGGGCGCGGGCCCAGGTCTCCGCTTCGAGGACGTCCGCGACCGTGAGTGAGGTTCCCGGGGCCGGTGTGCCGTGCTCGGCGACGACCTCGGTGACCGTGTCCATGATGCCGGTGAAGGGCAGCCGCCCGGCGAGGAAGGCGTCCACGCACTCCTCGTTGGCCGCGTTGAAGACGGCGGGCGCGGTGCCGCCCAGCTCGCCGACGTGCCGGGCCAGGCCGACGGACGGGAACGCCTCCGTGTCGAGCGGGAAGAACTCCCAGGTGGACGCCGTGGACCAGTCGAAGGCGGGGGCGGCGTCCGGGACGCGCTCGGGCCAGCCGAGGCCGATGGCGATGGGGCCGCGCATGTCCGGCGGGGTGGCCTGGGCGAGGGTGGAGCCGTCGGTGAACTCCACCATCGAGTGCACGTACGACTGCGGGTGGACGACGACCTCGATGCGCTCGAACGGGATGTCGTACAGCAGGTGGGCCTCGATGACCTCCAGGCCCTTGTTCACGAGCGTGGCGCTGTTGACGGTGATGACCGGGCCCATCGCCCAGGTGGGGTGGGCGAGGGCGTCCTCGCGCGTGACGTTCGCCAGCTCCGCGCGCGTACGGCCGCGGAAGGGGCCGCCGGACGCGGTGACGACCAGCTTGCGGACGTCGGCGCGCGTACCGGCGGCGAGGGCCTGGAACAGCGCGGCGTGCTCGGAGTCCACCGGGATGATCTGGCCCGGCTTGGCGACGGCCTTGACCAGCGGGCCGCCGACGATGAGCGACTCCTTGTTGGCGAGGGCCAGGGTGCGGCCCGCCTCCAGGGCGGCCAGTGTCGGCGCGAGGCCGATGGAGCCGGTGATGCCGTTGAGAACCGTGTGGCAGTCGGAGGCCGCGAGCTGCGTGGCGGCGTCCGGGCCGGCGAGGATCTCGGGCATCGGCTCGGAACCGTACGCCTCCTTCAGCGCGTCCCGCAGCGCCGGCACCGCGTCCTCGCGGGCCACGGCGACGGTGCGCACGCGCAGCCGGTACGCCTGCTCGGCCAGGAGCCCGGCCCGGCCGCCCGCGGCGGACAGCGCGGTGACGCGGAACCGGTCGGGGTTGCGCAGCACCAGGTCGATGGCCTGGGTGCCGATGGACCCGGTGGAGCCGAGGACGACGATGTCCCGGCGGCCTTCGGCCGGATCGAAGGCGATGTGCGGGTCGGCGAGGGGTGCTGGGCTGTCGCTCATGCCCCCATTCTTGCCGCATCCGGTGCCGCGCTTGACCCGCTCCCCCTGGGTGACCGCATCCGGAGGGCGCCCGTCCGGTACGGGCGCCGCGTCGGGCCGGGTCCGGGCGCCGCGTCCGGCGTGGTACGGCCGACGGGACCGGCGAGATCAGTCCGGCGGGTCCGGCGGGGTTCAGTCCGTGGCGTCGCGGTAGCGGGCGAACGCGTGGTGGAAGCCGGGGAAGGTCTTCCGTACGCAGCCGGGGTCGTCGAACGTGATGCCGGGGGTGCGCAGGGCGGTGACGGCGAAGGACATGACCATGCGGTGGTCGCCGCGGGTGGCGATCTCGGCGGGGCGGGGCGTGCCGGGGCGGATCTCCAGCCAGTCGGGCCCGGTGGTGGCGGTGATCCCCAGGCGGCGGAGGTTGTCGGCGCAGGCGTCGAGGCGGTCGCACTCCTTGACGCGGGTGTTGGCGACGTCCTCGATGCGGACGAGCCCGTCGGCGAAGGGCGCGAGGGCGGCGAGCGTGGGCATCGTGTCGGAGATGTCGCGCATGGTGACGGTGAGCCCGTGGAGGCGGCCGGTGCCCCGTACCGTCGTCGCGCCGGCGGCCGTCTCGACGTGGGCGCCCATGCGGGCGAGGACCTCGGTGAAGCGCAGGTCGCCCTGGAGGGCGCCGGTGCCGAGTCCCGGGACGGTGACCTCGCGGCCGGTGAGTGCGGCGGCGGCGAAGAAGTAGCTCGCGGTGGAGGCGTCCGGCTCGACGGCGTAGGTGGTGGCGCGGTAGCCGGTCGGCGGGACGGTGAAGACGTCGCCGTCGCGGACGGGTGCGGCGCCGAACGCGCGCATCATCGCGAGGGTGATCTCGACGTACGGCACGGAGACGAGGTCCGTGACGGTGATGCGCAGGCCCTCGGCGGTGAGCGGACCGAGCATCAGCAGGGCGGTGAGGTACTGGGAGGACTGCCCGGCGTCCAGGGTGAGGTCGCCGCCCTTGATCCCGGCGGCGGCGAGGCGCAGCGGGTGGTGGCCCTCGGCCTCCTCGTGGCGCAGGTCCACGCCGAGGGCCCGCAGGGCCTGGGTGAGCGGGCCGAGCGGGCGGCGGCGCAGCTGGGGCGAGGCGTCGAAGCGGAAGTTGCCGTGGCCGGCGGCGGCGAGGGCGGGCAGGAAGCGTCCGGTGGTGGCGCCGTCGCGGCAGTACACGTCGGCGGTGCCGGCGGGCGGGCCTTCCGGTCGGCCGGTGACGCGCCAGGCCTCGGGGGTGCGTTCGACCTGGTAGCCGAGGGTGGTGAGTCCCTCGGCGAAGCCCTCGGTGTCGTCGGAGGCGAGGGGGCGCAGGAGGGTCGTGGTGCCCTCGGCCGCGGCCGCCAGGAACAGGGCGCGGGCGGTGACGGACTTGGAGCCGGGTATGTCGATGACGGTCACGGCGCCCATCCTGCCGGGTGGGGGCGGAAGGGCGCCTGGCGTCTCACGGGGTGGTCAGGAGACTGCGGACGGGTGCGTCGTGCCGGTGTCCGGCAGGGGGCCGCGGGCACCGTGAGCCTCCCCCATGGGGTCGGGGCGGGGCGCCGCGGACGGTGGCCGACGGGCGTACACGGCGGCGACACGTCGGAAATGTTTCACCCCGCGCCCCGACGCGAGGAACATGTGCGCGGACATCAGGGCCGGGGCCGCGCGGCCGTTCGGGGGACGCGGCCACTTCACGCCATCCGGGGGGATGCCATGGACACAGCCGTACGCGCGCGGGCGACGGGCAGGGGACGCGGGGTGCTGGAGGGGGCTTTCGCCCTGCTGGACGCCCTGCGGCGGCACGGCGGCGAGGCGGGGGTGACCGAGCTGGCGGCCGCGTGCGGGATGCCCAAGAGCACGGCGCACCGGCTGCTGGAGCAACTGATCGCGCTGGAGGCCGTGGAGCGCCACGGTCCGCGCTACCGGCTGGGTGCGTATCTCTACCGGCTCGGTCAGGCGTGGCAGCCGCATCCGGGACTGCGGGCGGCGGGGCGCCTGCCGCTGCACCGGCTGAGGGCCGCCACCGGCGGGAGCGTGCTGCTGGCGGTGCTGCGGGAGGACCGGGCGCTGACGGTGTGTTCGGTGCCCGGCCGGGTGGAGCCGCTCGTACCGGTCCGTGACGGTGAGACGTTCTCGCTGGACACGGCGTTGGGAAAGGCGCTGCGGGGCCCCGTGCGCGGTGGCGCCGTACTGGACCGGGAGGACGTGATGGCGGGGGTGTGCTGCGCCGCGCTGCCGGTGCGGTCCCCGGCGGGGGCCGTGGTGGGGGCGGTCGCCGCGGTGGTCGAGGCGGGTCAGCGGCTGGAGGTGGTGGCGGGCCGGGTCGCCGAGGCGGCGCTCGCCGTCACCCGCGCGCTGGCCCGGGCGGGGGTGGAGGCGCGGAGGTGAGGGCGGGCCCGGGGGCGTTCCGCTGAGCGGAACGCGCGTAGAGACGGGCGGGGGGCGGCGGGCAGGGTGGCGGTGTGCCGGGGGAAGGCACGGGCCCCGCGGAGGAACGCGGGGCCACCACATCACCCAAGGGGGAAACCGATCATGCGTGGAATCGCTCGAGTGGCCTCGGCCGCACTGCTCTCGCTCGCCGGCGTCGCCGGGTTCGCCGGGGCGGCGCAGGCCGAGCCGATCGACTACGTCCGCATCGAGCTGCTCCAGCTGACCTGCCACCAGCAGAGCGAGGGCGATCACGACGAGGCGTACCTGAAGGTCACCGACGCCAACGGCAACGCCGTCAAGGTGTGGCCCGGCAGCGTCAAGTACCAGACGATGGGCGCGGGTTACGTCCGCTCGATGACGGACGGCAACGGCAACGCGGCGCTCGTCCTGGGCAAGCAGCAGGCCCGCACCATGACGCTGTGGGACTACGACACGACGAGCGGCGACGACAAGCTGGGAGCGACGCTCGTCACCGGCAGCGAGGCGGGGGCTGAGGTGCAGTACCGCTCGCTGGAGGGGTCCGGCGGCGTCTACACGATCGCCTACCGGGTGATCGACATCTGACGGTCCCGGCGCCTTCGCGCGCCGGACCGCCGGGCGGGTGCCGGTCCGCCCGGCCACCGGACCGCCGGGCGGGTGCCGGTCCGCCCGGCCACCGGACCGCCGGGCGGTGCGGGTGGGTGCCGTCCGCCCGCCCGGCGGAGGGCCGCCGCCCCGTCCGTGGTCAGCGGATGGGGCGGTGGACGTTCTCGCGGGTGGAGGGGCCGGGGGTGGCGTCGGCGATCCAGGGGCCGTCGCCGCTGGGGTCGATGATGCCCTCCTCCAGCCAGGTGTAGCGGCCCGCGAGGACGTTGTCGACGACCTTGCGGTCGAGGTCGTCGGTGTTGTCCCACAGGCGGCCGAAGAGTTCCTCGACGCGGAGGCGGGACTGGCGGCAGAACGTGTCGGCCAGTTCGTAGGCGGCACGGCCGTGGTCACCGTTGGTGCGCAGCAGTTCGGCGCGTACGCATGAGGCGCTCATGGCGAACAGTTCGGCGCCGATGTCCACGATCCGCCCGAGGAACGCCTGTTTGGTCTCCATCCGGCCCTGCCAGCGGGACATGGCGTAGAAGGTGGAGCGGGCCAGCCTGCGGGAGGTGCGCTCGACGTAGCGCAGGTGCTGGGCGAGGTCGGGGTGGCCCTTGGGGTGGAAGTCGGCGTACGCGGTGGGGAGCTGGCCGCGTCCGGCGACGAGGCGGGGCAGCCAGCGGGCGTAGAACGCGGTGGCCTGGGCGCCCGCCTTCGCCTTGTCGCCGAGGGTCTTGTCGGGGTCGATGAGGTCACCGGCGACGGCGAGGTGGGCGTCCACGGCCTCGCGGGCGATCAGCAGGTGCATGATCTCGGTGGAGCCCTCGAAGATGCGGTTGATCCGCAGGTCGCGCAGGAGCTGTTCGGCGGGTACGGCCCGTTCGCCGCGGGCGGCGAGGGAGTCGGCGGTCTCGTAGCCGCGGCCGCCCCGGATCTGGACCAGTTCGTCGGCCATGAGCCAGGCCATCTCGGAGCCGTACAGCTTGGCGAGGGCGGCTTCGATGCGGATGTCGTTGCGGTCCTCGTCGGCCAACTGGCTGGACAGGTCGAGGATGGCCTCCAGGGCGAAGGCGGTCGCGGCGATGAAGGAGATCTTCGTGCCGACGGCCTCGTGGCGCGCGACGGGCCTGCCCCACTGCTCGCGGACGGCGGACCATTCGCGGGCGATCCTCAGGCACCACTTCCCGGCGCCCGCGCACATCGCGGGCAGGGAGAGGCGGCCGGTGTTGAGGGTGGTCAGCGCGATCTTCAGGCCGGCGCCCTCGGGGCCGATGCGGTGGGTGGCGGGGACGCGGACGCGGTGGAAGCGGGTGACGCCGTTCTCCAGGCCGCGCAGGCCCATGAACGCGTTGCGGTTCTCGACGGTGACGCCCTCGGACGCGGCCTCCACGACGAAGGCGGTGATGCCGCCGGGGTGGCCCTCGGACTTCGGTACGCGGGCCATGACGACGAGCAGGTCGGCGACGACGCCGTTGGTGGTCCACAGCTTGACGCCGTCGAGGACGTACTCGTCGCCGTCGGGGACGGCGGTGGTGGCGAGGCGGGCGGGGTCGGAGCCGACGTCGGGTTCGGTGAGGAGGAAGGCGGAGATGTCCGTCCGGGCGAGGCGCGGCAGGAACGCCTCCTTCTGCTCCGGGGTGCCGAACAGTTTCAGCGGCTGCGGTACGCCGATCGACTGATGGGCGGAGAGGAGGGCGCCCACGGCGGGGCTGACGGAGCCGACGAGGGCGAGGGCCTTGTTGTAGTACACCTGGGTGAGGCCGAGGCCGCCGTACCTGGTGTCGATCTTCATGCCGAGCGCGCCGAGCTCCTTGAGGCCGTCGATCACGGCGTCGGGGATGCGGGCCTCGCGCTCGATGAGAGCGCCGTCGATCTTCGTCTCGCAGAAGTCGCGCAGCTTGGCCAGGAACTCCTCGCCGCGCTGGACGTCCTCGGCGGGCGGCAGCGGGTGCGGGTGGATCAGGTCCAGGCGGAAGCGGCCGAGGAACAGCTCCTTGGCGAAGCTCGGCTTGTGCCAGTCCTGCTGCCGGGCGGCCTCGGCGACCTGCCGGGCCTCGCGCTCGGAGACTCTGGGTGTGTGGTGCGGGCCGGTCATGGGGGCTCACCTCACCGCGGTTCGGGGCTGGCCGGCCGGGGTCGGACCGGCCGGTTGGGGGTGACCGGCCGGGCGGCCGGTCGGTTCGGGGGTGACCGGCCGGGTGGTGGTGGCGCCGGTCGGGGTTTCCGGGCGGTCGGCCGGGCTCCCGGCCGGGGCGCTACTCGTCCGTGTTACCCGATGACGGCGCGTACGAAAAGGCGGCAGGCAGCGTCCCGTACCGGCACGAGCCCCTCCCCCGTACCGCACCGACCTGGCCCCGGGCCGCCGTTCGGTGCCCCGCCGGGCGCTTGGAGCGACCTCACCCACCGGGCCGTCCGGGTGAACCGCGCACCACCCGTCCGGCCGTACTCCCGGCGGGCGCGTCCCGTCCCGGCCCGGGAACCGTACGGGCCCGCGCTTCGACACCCGGACGGGCACGCCGATGCCCGGCCGTCCGCCACGGGGGCGCCGACGCCGGGGCGCCGGGGTCGCCGGGTCGGCCGCGGCGCGTCCTCGCGGCCGGCACGAAGACGGCCGGAGCCCCCGCACAGTGGGCTCCGGCCGTCGGCTCGGTGGTGTTCGTGGGCTGGTTACAGGGCCAGACCCGTGAGGACGAGGACGCGCTCGTACGTGTAGTCGTCCATCGCGTAGGCGACGCCCTCGCGGCCGACGCCGGACTGCTTGACGCCGCCGTACGGCATCTGGTCCGCGCGGTACGAAGGCACGTCGCCGATGATCACGCCGCCGACCTCCAGCGCGCGGTGGGCGCGGAACGCGGTCTGGAGGTCGTGGGTGAACACACCGGACTGGAGGCCGAACTTGGAGTTGTTGACCTCGGCGAACGCGGCGGCCTCGCCGTCCACCTTGTGCAGCGTCAGGACCGGGCCGAAGACCTCCTCGCAGGCGAGGGTCGCGTCGGCAGACAAGTCGGCGAGCACGGTCGGGGCGTAGGTCGCGCCCTCGCGCTTGCCGCCGGTCAGGAGCGCCGCGCCGCCCTTGACGGCCTCGTCCACCCACGACTCGACGCGCTTGGCCGCGTCCTCGCTGACGAGCGGGCCGACCTCGGTGGCCTCGTCGTTCGGGTCGCCGGTGCCCTGCGCCTCGACCGCGGCGACGATCTTCGGGACGAGCCGGTCGTACACCGAGGCGTCCGCGATGACCCGCTGGACGGAGATGCAGGACTGGCCGCCCTGGTAGTTGGAGAAGGTGGCGATGCGGGTCGCCGCCCAGTCCAGGTCCTCCTCGGAGGACCAGTCGGCGAGGACGACGGCCGCGGCGTTGCCGCCCAGCTCCAGCGTGCAGTGCTTGTGCGGCACGGACTGCTGGATGGCGTAGCCGACCTTGTCCGAGCCGGTGAAGGAGATGACCGGCAGGCGCTCGTCCTGGACGAGGGCGGGCATGCGGTCGTTGGTGACCGGCAGGACCGACCACGAGCCGGCGGGCAGGTCGGTCTCGGCGAGGATCTCGCCCAGGATCAGGGCGGAGAGCGGGGTCGCCGGGGCAGGCTTGAGGATGATCGGGGCGCCGACGGCGATGGCCGGGGCGACCTTGTGGGCGCACAGGTTCAGCGGGAAGTTGAACGGCGCGATACCGAGGACGACGCCCTTGGGGAAGCGGCGCGTCAGGGCCAGACGGCCCGTGCCGCCCGCGTCCGTGTCGAGGCGCTGGGCCTCGCCGCCGTTGAAGCGGCGGGCCTCCTCGGCGGCGAAGCGGAAGACGGAGACGGCGCGGCCGACCTCACCGCGGGCCCACTTCAGGGGCTTGCCGTTCTCGGCGGTGATGAGCCGCGCGATCTCCTCGGTCCGCTCGGCGAGCCGCTTCGACACATGGTCGAGGGCGGCGGCACGGACGTGCGCTGGAGTGGCGGCGAACTCGTCGAGGACGGCGTGGGCGGCGGCCACCGCCTCTTCGACCTGGGCCTCGGTGGGCACGCTCACCTGGCCGACGAGGTGGCCGTCCCAGGGGGAGGTGACGTCGAAGGTGGTCTCGCCGGTGGCCTGGCGGCCGGCGAGCCAGAAGGCGTGGGTGGCAGTCATCGCGGTCCCGGCCCTTCCGAGTAGTGGGGTGTCTGGCGCACGCGCTTGGCGCTCAGCTCACACGGTAGGCCCGGAGGGGCCGCTTGGGGTTTGTCCGCCGTGGAGTGGTGGCGACTCCGGGTCCGCCGGTTCGGCAGGTGCGGGCGACTGTGGGGCGGCGATGGCCGCGACTGCCGCCGGGGTGGCTGCGGCGGCTGGGTCCGCCGTGGGCGCCTCGGCCGGTGCGACGGCTTCGAGGACGGTGGCGGTCGCGGCGGGCGCGGGGCGGCGTTCGGCGCGCACGATCAGCCAGACGCCGGCCACGACGATGGCGCCGCCGAGCGCGATGGGCCAGGTCAGCGCCTCGTCCACGACCAGCCAGCCGAGGAAGACGGCGACGACCGGGTTGACGTAGGCGTACGTGGCGACGAGGGAGATCGGCGCGCTCTGGAGGAGCCAGGCGTACGCGGTGAAGGCGATCAGCGAGCCGAAGACGATCAGGTACGCGAGCGCCGTCCACGACCGGGCGGACACGTCGGCCAGGTCCAGGCCGCTGTGCTCGCCGCGGACGAGGCCGACCAGGGCGCAGCCGAGGCCGCCCGCGACCATCTCGTACGCGCTGGCCGTGAACGGGTTGCGCGGCATCGGGATGCGGGAGGACGAGAACGAGCCCGTCGCCCACAGCAGGGTGGCGACCACGACCGTGAGGACGCCGCCCATGCGGACGTCACCGCTCAGGCCGGGGAGGCTGAGGACCGCGAGCCCGGCCAGGCCGAGGGCGACACCGGCGTACGCGGCGGGGCCCGGGCGCTCGCCGAACCCGGTGCGCAGCAGGACCACCCATGCCGGTACGCCCGCGACCAGCAGGGCGGCGAGGCCCGACGGCACGGAGGTCTCCGCGAGGACGACCAGGCCGTTGCCGCCGAGGAGCAGCAGGACGCCGACCACGGCGGCCGAGGCGAGCTGGGCGCGGGTGACCTTCAGGACGCCGGGTCCGTGACGCCAGGCGAGCAGCGCGGCGAGGAGGAGACCGGCGACGACGAAGCGGGCACCGGCGGAGAGGAAGGGGGGCATGGTCTCGACGGCGATGCGGATACCGAGGTACGTCGAGCCCCACACGAGGTACACGATCGCCAGCGCGGCCCACACGGTGCCGCTGATGCGCGCGGTTGTCATGAGCAGGAGAGTATGGATCTTGCGCCCGATCGGCAAAGATTTTGCCCGATTCCGGGCAGGGGGTGTGACTTTCGGGGGGCGGGGGGCGGCATTTGCTGCGTGTTGCGTGGTGCGTGCTACGTGGTGCCCTTGTCGTACGTCGGCGGCCGGTCGCCCGTCGTCTTGAGGGCGAGCCACAGCTCCATGCGGACGTCCGGGTCGTCCAGGGAGCGGCCCAGGATCTCCTCGACGCGCCGCATCCGGTACCGCAGCGTGTGGCGGTGGACGCCCAGGTCGGCCGCCGCCGCGTCCCACTGGCCGTGCCGGGACAGCCAGGCGCGGACGGAGGCCACCAGGTCGCCGCGGCCGGTCGCGTCGTGCTCGTACAGCGCCCTCAGCATCCCGTCCGCGAACGCCCGTACGGCGTCGTCGGCGAGGAGCGGCAGCAGGGAGCCCGTCGCCAGCTCCTCGTGCTCGACGAGGGCGCGGCCGCGGCGGCGGGCCACGGACAGCGCCTGCTCGGCCTGCTTGTAGGCGGTGGTGGCCGCTATCGGCCCGGCGGGGGCGGACAGCCCGATCACGGCGCCCGCGTCGTCGGCCTCCCGGGCGGCGTACGCGTCGCAGGCGGTGACCACCGCTCCCCCGTCCTCGGCCAGGACGACCAGCCTGTCGTCGCCCTCCGGGACGGTCAGCACGGCCTCCCCGGCGCGGGCGGCGGCCGCCTCCAGCGCGTCGGCCAGCACGGCGAGCGGCGGTTCGGCGGCCGGGTCCGGGTCGCCCGCCACCTCCGCGATGAGCAGCCGGAACGGGGCGTCGAGCAGCCCCCCGTACAGGTCACCGGCGACCGTGCGGGCGTGGTCGGGCTGCCCGGCCAGCATCATCCGCAGCACGGCCGCGCCCAGGCGCTGTTCGGCGGCCTGGAGGGAACGGGACCGTTCCGTGGTGAGGGTCAGCAGGGCGATGGCGGAGTGGACGGCGTACCGCTCCGCCGTGCCGAGCGGCGCGCCCGTGCCCACCGCCAGCGCGCCCCGCACGCGCCGCCCGGTGCCCAGCGACTGGAGCTCGACCCGGTCGTCCGTGCCCCCGACCACGGCGCTGGCCGGGGCGGCGCGCTCACGCAGGCGCTCCACGTCCGGGGTGAGCCGGGCGGCCCGCCGCGCCGCCCAGTCGGGGGCGGCGGTCAGTACGGCGCCGGACGCGTCGTACAGCGCCGCCCACCCGTCCACGTGCGCGGCGAGCCTGGCCACCACGGCGTCGGGGCCCTCGGCGAGCGCCGCCCGGGTCAGCTCCCGCTGCACCTCGAACCCGGCGGTCACCGCCCGGTACTGGTCGGCGGCGAGCGCGGCGGAGACGGCCTTGGAGATGGCGAGGAACGGGGTGCGGCGCGGCACCTCCAGCAGCGGCAGGCCCTCCTCGCGGGCGGCTTCCAGCAGGGCCGCGGGGATCTCGTCGTAGTTGACGCCGACCGCGAACCCGACCCCGACGACCCCGGCGCGGGCGAGCCTGCGGACGTACCGGCGCATGGCCTCGCCGTCCTCGGCGTCGAGCGTCATGGCGGTGGTGAGCAGCAGCTCGCCGCCCTCCATGTACGGGACGGGGTCGGCGAGCTCGCTGACGTGCGCCCAGCGGACGGGCGTGTCGAGGTGGTCCGCGCCGGCGCGCACGGCGAGCTTGAGCGCGGAGTGCTGGACGAGCGAGGCGAGGGTGAGCGGCATGGAACCGGCGGGCCTTCGGGAAGGGGACGTGGGGGCGGCGGCTTTTCGCCGTCCCGTATGAACGGCTCCCTTCGATTCTGCCAGGACGTACGACTGCGACGTGCCGCGCGCTGGGCGGGGCCGCCCGCGCGGACCGGTCGTGGCCTTCGAGTGGCCCGCACCTCATCCGGCGCCGTCCGGACGGGCTCGGGTCCCCGCCGCCAGGTGGGCCCCCTGCGGCTCCGGTCAGGCCCGGAGGTCCACCAGGACGGGTGGGGCGTGTTCGCCCCGGATGCCGGTGACCGACAGGACGGCGTGGCCCGCCGGGACGCCGTGGGCCAGTTCGGACGCCGACCAGCGCTGGCGCTCGACCTCCCGTACCGTGACCGCCTCGGCGGTGGCCGCGCGGCCGGTGACCAGGCGCCGCATGAAGTGCATGGCCTTCGTGAGCGGCTCGTCGGAAATGATCTGCCGGTTGGTGACGTCCCGGGTCTGCACCCACTCGGTGCCCCACATCTCCGCGAACCGCCCCCCGTCCCACGGCGCCAGCCCCGCGAACGCCATCCGGCAGCCCACCGCGCCGAGCAGCGGCCCGCGCAGCGCCTCCGGCACGTCCTGGAGGGTGCGCAGCGACAGGACGACGCCCGCGTGCGCCGAGCGGAGGCGCTGGATGGCGCGTACGGAGTCGGCGGTGATCGTGTCGGTGGCGTCGTCCAGGACGAGGCAGGCGAACAGCGACCGGTCGGCGCGGGCCAGCGCGGCCTCCGTGAACTGGGCCAGCAGCAGCCGCGCGACGATCCGGGACGCCTCCGCGTGGCCGCGCTCCGGCAGGTCCACGCGGACGCGCAGCGGGTGCTCGATGGCCCGCAGCGAGAAGCGGCGGCCCTCCCCTTCGGTGCGGAAGAAGCCGGCGAAGGCCGGGCGGTCCAGGAAGGCGACGCGCTCCGCGAGGAGGACCGCCACGTCGTCGCCGCGCTCGGCCTGCCGGGCCCGCGCGTCCAGCTCCCGCAGCTGCGCCGGGTCCCCGGCGACGGCGGCGCGCAGTTCGGCGAGGGCCTGCGGGGCGCCGCCGAGGAGTTCCCGCAGCTCCGGTACGCCGGGGAAGCGGCCGTACGCGGCCTGGTACGGCCCGATGAGCTGGGCCAGCGCGGTCGCGGCGCGGCGGCTGTCCGGTACGAGGTCCCCGACCAGGGCCTCCGCGAGGGTGCGGGCGGCCTCGTCGGGGTCATCGGCGCCGCCGTACAGGTCGAGGTCGTGCCGAGCGTCGGGGCGGCCCACCGCGATGACCACGTCGAACGCCTCGTCCGGCGCGAGCGGCGCGCCCTGCGCGGTGACGGCGACGACGGCGGCGCGGTTGGCGAGTGCCTGGAGGCACAGCGACTCGGTGACGGGCCGGACCAGGTGGATCGTCTTGCCGGACGCGGCAGGGCCGACCGCGAGGAGCGACGTGCCGAGCAGGGCCGGCTCGAGGGCGACTCCGGTGGTGCGGCGGGCGTACGGGTTGCGCGGGTGGTCGGCCGCGGTGCCGATGCGCACCTGGCCGGTGGCGAGGTCGTGGGTGGCGGTACGGACCGGGAGGTCCCGCTCGCCGGAGGGGTGCGCGCAGGCGGCGGGGCCCTGGGCGCGCACCGCCTCGGTGAACGCGGCGAGGCGGCCGGGGTGCGTGCGTACGCCGTGCCAGGCGCGCTGGATGCGGGCGTAGTCCACGTCGCCGAGCGCTCCGGTGCGGGTCGCCTCCGCGAGCCGGTCGGCGGCCTCGGCAAGTCCGGCCGCGCGCAGCTCGGGCCAGTCGGCGGGGTCGGCGCCCTGGCGCGGCTGCGGGGGCGGAGCCGTCCTGGCGCGGGGGCGGCGGACGTACCGGCGGATCAGCTCCGGGACGTGGCCGACGCGGGCGAAGAAGACGAGGATGCCCAGCGCGACGAGGCTGACGTAGGTGTACCAGGCGACGACAAACGTCGTGGTGCCGCGCCACGAGTCCGGGGTGAGCAGGTCCACGGGCCAGGTCCAGTAGGGGCCCAGATAGTTGTTCCACAGCAGGGACCACAGCAGCCAGCCACTGAGCAGCGAGATCACCGCACCGGCGAGGAGCCGCCGGGCCGGGACGAGCTCGGGCTCCTCGTCGGGACGGGGCCGGTGGCCGAAGCGCCACACGCCGGGCTCGGCCTCGGGCCGGGGAGTGCGCAGCCAGTCCACGACGGACCCTCCGGCCGGGGACGCGGGCGCGTGACGCGGCGCGGGCGGGGCCGGGGGCGGGGTGAAGGCCGACACGGACGGACCCGGCGCCGGGGGCCCGACGGGCGGGCGCGGCATGCTCTGGGTCGGCGGCGGCACCTGGCCCGCGGGGGGGCTCGTGGGCCGTGGTGGTGGGGCGGCGGGGTGCGGGTCGGGGTGGGTGCCCCGGGCCTCGTACGACGTACCGTCCCTGTCCATCTGTCCCTGCCCCCTGTGCTGCCAGGCCGCGCGCGTCTGTGCACCGGCCAATCTAGTGCCCGCACGCGGCGTTCGGGCCGGTCCACGCGGAACGGCCGGCCCCGGAACGGCCTGCCCCGCCGGGCCGCACCCGGAACGGCCTGTCCGCCCGGCACCACGGGGCCCGGACGGATGCCCCCGCGCCCGCCCGCCCCGCTGCGGCCCGCGCCCGCACCCCACCGGCACCCCACCAGCCCCCCGGCCCAGCCCACCCACCGCTATGTCCGTCACGGACAACCGTGCCCGGGGAACCACTCCCGAACGGCGCATGCCCGGGTGGCCCGCGCGGGCCTAGCCTGCGGGAGAAAGTAGACCCAGAGCGTCCGCATGCACCCCCAGGAGCCCCGCATGACCGAAATTGCGCAGGAGCGCCGCGTCGTCACCGCCATCCCCGGCCCGAAGTCGCAGGAGCTTCAGGCCCGCCGCGTCGCCTCCGTCGCGGGCGGCGTCGGCTCCGTACTGCCGGTGTTCACCGCCCGCGCGGGCGGCGGCATCATCGAGGACGTCGACGGCAACAGCCTGATCGACTTCGGTTCCGGCATCGCCGTGACGTCCGTGGGCGCCTCCGCCGAGGCCGTCGTGCGCCGCGCCTCCGCGCAGCTGGCGGACTTCACCCACACGTGCTTCATGGTCACGCCGTACGAGGGCTACGTGGAGGTCTGCGAGGCGCTGGCCGAGCTGACGCCGGGCGACCACGCCAAGAAGTCCGCGCTGTTCAACAGCGGTGCCGAGGCCGTCGAGAACGCGGTCAAGATCGCCCGCTCGTACACCAAGCGCCAGGCCGTCGTCGTCTTCGACCACGGTTACCACGGCCGTACGAACCTCACGATGGCGCTGACCGCCAAGAACATGCCGTACAAGCAGGGCTTCGGTCCCTTCGCGCCCGAGGTCTACCGCGTCCCGGTCGCCTACGGCTACCGCTGGCCGACCGGCCCGGAGAACTGCGGCCCCGAGGCCGCCGCCCAGGCCATCGACCAGATCACCAAGCAGATCGGCGCCGAGAACGTCGCCGCGATCATCATCGAGCCGGTCCTCGGCGAGGGCGGCTTCATCGAGCCGGCCAAGGGCTTCCTCCCCGCGATCGTGAAGTTCGCCAACGACAACGGCATCGTCTTCGTCGCCGACGAGATCCAGTCCGGCTTCTGCCGCACCGGCCAGTGGTTCGCGTGCGAGGACGAGGGCATCGTCCCGGACCTGATCACCACCGCCAAGGGCATCGCGGGCGGTCTGCCGCTCGCCGCCGTCACCGGCCGCGCCGAGATCATGGACTCCGTGCACGGCGGCGGCCTCGGCGGCACCTACGGCGGCAACCCGGTGGCGTGCGCCGGTGCGCTCGGCGCCATCGAGACGATGAAGGAGCTCGACCTCAACGGCAAGGCCAAGCGCATCGAGGAGGTCATGAAGGGCCGCCTCGCCGCGATGCAGGAGAAGTACGAGATCATCGGTGACATCCGGGGCCGCGGCGCGATGATCGCCATCGAGCTGGTGAAGGACCCGGCGACCAAGGAGCCGAACCCGGAGGCCGCCGGTGCGCTGGCGAAGGCCTGCCACGCGGAGGGCGTGCTGGTCCTGACCTGCGGCACCTACGGCAACGTGCTGCGCTTCCTGCCGCCGCTGGTCATCGGCGAGGACCTGCTGAACGAGGGCCTGGACGTCATCGAGGGCGCGTTCGCCGCGCTCTGACGACGGGTCGGCACCGAGGCCCGTACCGGCGCGCGGAGCCGTACGCGCCGGTACGTGAAGAAGGTGTGGGGGGCCGATGGCGGCTTGGAGATCCGCCTGCCGGTCCCCCTTGCCGTCGCGTAACGTCGGAGCCGATGAGAGAAGAACCCCGCTCGCAGGGGACTGCGGGCGGAGCCGGGTCGGGACCTCCCCAGTTCCCGCCCGGGTGTGCCATCGCGCACCACGCCGGTGCCTCGTGTGCCGGTGATCCTCACCGATCGGACCGTCGCCCGCCCCATACCCCCCGGGGCGAGCGGCACACCGGTCCTGGCGGCCGTCCCGGAACAACCCCCCCTGTTCCGGGACGGTCGGCTTTCGTCGTGGCGCTGCTGTCGCTGTGCGCGTTCGCGCTGGTCACCTGGCAGGTGGCGGTACGCGGCCCGCTCACCGCGCTGGACGAGCGCGCCGGGCGCGCGCTGGCAGGCCGCGGCCCCGCGTGGCTCACCGAACTCGGCGCCGACCTCGGTCACCCGCACGTCGCCCTGCCGGTGCTGGCCGTCGCGGTGGCGTACGCCGTGTGGCGCGGGCGGCGGCGGGCGGCGCTGTACGCGGGCGCGGCCATGGCGCTCGTACCGGCCCTGGTGGTGCCGCTGAAGCTGCTGCTGGACCGGCCCGGCCCGTTCACCGACGCGACCGGCTACTACCCGTCCGGGCACACCGCGACGGCGCTGGTGGCGTACGGGGCGGCGGCGCTGCTGACGCGCCCGCGCGCGCTGGCGCCCGTCGCCGCGGTGCTGACGGCGGCGACGGGCGCGGGGCTGGTCCTGCGCGGCTACCACTGGCCGCTGGACGTGGCGGGCAGCCTGCTGCTGTTCGGCGCGGGTTTCGCGGCTCTCACGGGTGTCGCCGGTCCCTCCGGGGTCAGCGCCAGGGGTAGGCGTCGAAGTTGCGGGAGAACTCCCAGGCGTTGAAGCGGTCCCAGTTGATGGACCAGGTCATCAGGCCCCGCAGGGCGGGCCAGGTGCCGTGGGGGCGGTAGGTGCCGCAGTCGGTGTTCCTGGTGAGGCAGTTGAGGGCCTTGTTCACCTCGGCGGGCGGGGTGTGGCCGTTGCCCGCGTTCGGGGATGCGGGCAGGCCGACGGCGACCTGTTCGGGGCGCAGGGCCGGGAAGAAGCGGCTCGCGTCGCCCGCGACGGGGAAGCCGGTGAGCAGCATGTCGGTCATGGCGATGTGGAAGTCGGCGCTCCCCATGTGGTGGTACTGGTTGTCGAGGCCCATGATCGGGCCGGAGTTGTAGTCCTGGACGTGCAGGAGCGTCAGGTCGTCGCGCAGGGCGTGGATGACCGGCAGGTACGCGCCCGCGCGCGGGTCCTGGCCGCCCCAGGGGCCGGAGCCGTAGAACTGGTAGCCGAGCTGCACGAAGAAGGTCTCGGGCGCCATGGTGAGGACGAAGTCGTCGCCGTACCTGGCCTTCAGCGTCTTCAGGGCGGAGATCAGGTTGACGATGACCGGGGTCGTGGGGCTGCGGAAGTCGGTGTCGCCCGTGTTGAGGGAGAGCGAGTGGCCCTCGAAGTCGATGTCGAGGCCGTCGAGCCCGTACTCGTCGATGATCTTCGAGACGGAGGCGACGAACGCGTCGCGGGCGGCGGTCGTGGCGAGCTGGACCTGTCCGTTCTGGCCGCCGATGGAGATGAGGACCTTCTTGCCCGCGGCCTGCTTGGCCTTGACGGCGGCTTTGAACTCGTCGGGCGACTCGACGTTCGGGCACTCGGTGCGGGGGCAGAGGGCGAAGCGGATGTCGCCGGAGGTGACGGAGGTCGGCTCGCCGAAGGCCAGGTTGATCACGTCCCAGGAGTCCGGCACGTCCGCCATGCGGGTGTAGCCGGAACCGTTGGCGAAGCTGGCGTGGAGGTAGCCGACGAGGGCGTGGGCGGGCAGCTGCGGGCCGGGGCCCGGGGAGCCGCCCCTCGCCGTGCGCGCGGTGACCACCGGGGACTTGGGCGACTCGCCCGCGCTGTTGACGGCGGCGACCTGGAAGCCGTACGAGGTGTCGGCGGCCAGGCCGGTGACGGTGGCCGACGTGCCGGTGACGCCGAGCGCCTTCACGCCGTCGCGGTAGACGGTGTAGCCGGTCGCGCCGCTGACGGGCCGCCAGGTGAGCGGCACGCTGGACGAGGTGGGCGTGCCCGCGGTGAGGCCCGTGGGGGCGGCCGGGACGGTGACGGGGTCGCCACCGGGGCCGGTGAGCGACAGGTCGTCGGCGTGGTAGGCGGCGGTGCCGTACCAGCCGTGGGTGTAGACGGTGACCGAGGTGGTGGCGGGGCCGGTGCGGAAGGTCGTGGTGAGCTTCTGCCAGTCGGCGGCGGAGGGTGTCCAGGTGTACGTGTCGGTGGAGCCGGTGCCTGACGCGCCGAGGTACGCGTAGCCGCCGCGCACCCAGCCGCTCAGCGTGTACGCCGAGTCGGGGCGTACGGCGACGGTCTGGGCGCAGCGGGCGTTGTCGCCGCCCGTCGGCGTGGCCTTCAGGGCGCCGGTGCCGCCGTGCACGGGTGAGGTGACGGCGGCTCCGCTGCCCGCCGAGCAGGTCCAGCCGTCCAGGGCGGTCTCGAAGCCGCCGTTGCGGAGGAGTTCGGTGTCGGCTGACGTGCCGGTACCCGCGGTGACGGCCTGGGCGGCGGTGGCGGCGCGTGAGGTGGGGGCCTGGGCGGCGGTGGTGCCGGGCGGGACCTGGGCGGTGGCGGACGGGGCCGTGAGGTGCGGGCGGGCCTCGGCGGTCTGCGTCGCGGCGACGAGGCCGCCCGCCGCGAGAACGGCCGCCAGTACGGCGGCGAGAGGTCTGGTGCGACGTGCGCGGTCCACAACTGCCTCCGGGGGGTGGGTGTTTCGAGGTGCGGCGCGCACAACATGGTCCAGACCAATCCTGTTGTCAAGGCCTCCGGCCGTCACCGCCCTCACCCGCGAGGCGCCCCGCCGCCTCGTGCATCGCCAGTTCCAGCAGCACGGGGTCGGTGAGCGTGCCCGTCGCGTCCGGCAGCACCAGCCAGCGCGCCGCGCCCGAGGTGCGCCCCGGGTGCGGGACGACGATCCAGGTGCCGCTGCCCGCCCCGCGCACCCCCGTACCGACCCAGCGGGCCGCCGTGCCGGCCGGGACGAAGAAGCCCATCCGCTCGTCGCCGAAGTCGCACAGGACCGGGCCGGGCCGGGTGACGAGCCGCTGGAGCACGTCCAGCGTCGGGTAGCCCAGCCACGCCGGGATGATGAGCACGTCCCAGCGGCGCCCGGCGGGCAGCAGCGCGACGCCCTTCGGGTCGCGCTCCCACTCCCAGCGGCAGGCGTCGGGGTCGGGCGCCACCGAGGCCAGCCACTCCACCACCGCCCTGGCCCCGGATCTCCCCGGAGTCCCCGTACCCGTCATGTGCCACAGCCTCCATGTCCGTGTGTGACTGCCCTGTTCGGCAGTGCCTTCACACGGGAGAGGCGGAAGCGGAAGGATCATTACGGGGGTTCGCCGGACACGAAGGAGCGAACCGGCGCGCGGGGCGCCCGGCCAGACACGCCCCCGGCGCGTGAACCCGTGCGCACCCCCGGCGCGTGAACACACACCCCGGCGCGCGCGGACAGCGCACGCCCCGGTACGAGCCCTCCTAGCTGTCGAACCCGAGCCCCAGCCGGTCCAGGGCGCGCAGCCACAGGTTGCGGCGGCCGCCGGTGGCGTCGGCGCGGGCCAGGGACCACTTGGTCACCCCGATGCCCGCCCAGGCGAACGGCTCCGGCGGGAACGGCAGCGGCTTCCTGCGGACCATCTCCAGTTCCGTGCGCTCGGTCCGCTCCCCCGCCAGCAGGTCCAGCATCACCTGCGCGCCGAACCGGGAGGCGCCCACACCCAGCCCGGTGTACCCGGCGGCGTACGCGACCCTGCCCCGGTGCGCCGTGCCGAAGAAGGGGGAGAAGCGGGAGCAGGTGTCGATGGCGCCGCCCCAGGCGTGGGTGAACCGCACGCCCTCCAGCTGCGGGAAGCAGCGGAGGAAGTGCTCGGCGAGGGTCAGATACGTCTCGGGGCGCTGCTCCAGTTCGGCGCGGACCCGCCCGCCGAACGGGTAGATCGCGTCGTAGCCGCCCCACAGGATGCGGTTGTCGGTGCTGAGCCGGAAGTAGTGGAACTGGTTGGCGCTGTCGCCGAGGCCCTGGCGGTTCTCCCAGCCGATGGCGGCGAGCCGGCCGGGGCTGAGCGGCTCGGTCATCAGGGCGTAGTCGTAGACGGGGACGGTGTAGGGGCGGGCGCGCCGTACGAGGGACGGGAAGACGTTGGTGCCGAGGGCGACCCGGCGGGCGAGGACGCGGCCGTACGGGGTGCGGACGGCCATGGCGGCGCCGGACGCGGTGAGGCCGAGGCCGGGGGTGTTCTCGTACATCCTGACCCCCGCGTCGAGGCAGGCGCGCTTGAGGCCCCAGGCGAGCTTCGCGGGGTGGAGGAGGGCGACGCCGCGCCGGTCCCAGAGGCCGCCGAGGAAGGTCGGCGAGTCGACCTGGGCGCGGACGGCGTCCCGGTCGAGGAGTTCCAGCCCGTCGTCGAGGCCGAGGCGGCGGGCCTCCTCGTACAGGCCGCGCAGTTCGGTGAGCTGGTGGGGTGCGGTGGCGACGTCGATCTCGCCGGTGCGCTCGAAGTCGCAGTCGATGCCGTACGCGGTGACGGCCCGCTCGATCGCGTCGAGGTTGCGCGCGCCTAGCTCCTGGAGCCTGGGCAGTTCGGCGGGCCAGCGGGCGAGGCCGTTGCCGAGGCCGTGGGTGAGGGAGGCGGCGCAGAAGCCGCCGTTGCGGCCGGAGGCGGCCCAGCCCGCCTCCCGGCCCTCGATGAGCACGACGTCCCGCCGCGGGTCGCGCTCCTTGGCGAGGAGGGCGGTCCACAGCCCGCTGTAGCCGCCGCCGACGACGAGGAGGTCGCAGTGCTCGGTGGCGGCGAGGGCGGGCCGGGCGGCGGGCCTGCCGGGGTCTTCCAGCCAGAAAGGGACGGGCTGGGCGTCGGTCAGTGATTGTGCAGCGGTACGCATGGCGGCTGGGGCCATGGCTTCCAACTCCCTCGGTTCTAGGGGCGTCTGTCCGTTCGTTGGCGCCGGGCGGCGAGGAGCTGTCCGGCGACGACGGCCAGGACGGCGAGGACGAACATCGCGGTGCCGACGACGTTGATCTGTACGGGGGTGCCGCGCTGGGCGGAGCCCCAGACGAACATGGGGAAGGTGACGGTCGATCCGGCGTTGAAGTTGGTGATGATGAAGTCGTCGAACGACAGCGCGAAGGCGAGCAGGGCGCCCGCCGCGATGCCCGGCGCCGCGATGGGCAGCGTGACCCGCAGGAAGGTCTGCGCGGGCCCGGCGTAGAGGTCCCGGGCGGCCTCCTCCAGGCGCGGGTCCATGGACAGCACGCGCGCCTTGACGGCGACGACGACGAAGCTCAGGCAGAACATGACGTGGGCGATGAGGACCGTCCAGAAGCCCAGCTCGGCGCCCATGTTGAGGAAGAGCGTGAGCAGCGAGGCCGCCATCACGACCTCCGGCATGGACAGCGGCAGGAAGATCAACGCGTTGACCGCGCCGCGCGCCCGGAAGCGGTAGCGGACCAGCGCGAAGGCGATCATCGTGCCGAGCACGGTCGCGCCGAGCGTGGCCCACGCGGCGAGCTGGAGCGACAGGCCGAGCGCGCCGCACAGGTCGGGGACGCCGCAGGGGTCCTTCCAGGCGTCGAGCGAGAACCGCTGCCAGGTGTAGTTGAAGCGGCCCTTGGGCTCGTTGAACGAGAAGACGAGCACGACGACGTTGGGCAGGATGAGGTACGCGAGCGTGAGCAGGCCCGCGAGGACGACGAGGTGGCGCCGTATCCAGCGCAGCAGACGCGGCATCAGACCAGGTCCTCCGTTCCGGCGCGGCGGATGTAGACGGTGACCATGATCAGCACGATGGCCATCAGGAGGAACGACAGCGCGGCCGCCGTCGGGTAGTCGAGGACCCGCAGGAACTGGCCCTGGATGACGTTTCCGATCATCTTCGTGTCGGTCGATCCGAGGAGTTCGGCGTTGACGTAGTCGCCGCTCGCGGGGATGAAGGTGAGCAGCGTGCCGGAGACGACCCCCGGCATGGACAGCGGGAGGGTCACCTTGCGGAAGGTGGTGGCGGGCGAGGCGTAGAGGTCCCTGGCCGCCTCGTGGAGCCGCCCGTCGATCCGCTCCAGCGAGGTGTAGAGCGGCAGGATCATGAACGGCAGGAAGTTGTACGTCAGTCCGCAGACGACCGCGAGCGGCGTGGCCAGCACCCGGTCGCCCTCGGTCCAGCCGAGCCTGCTGGTGACGTCGAGGACGTGCAGGGCGTCGAGGGCGCCGACGACGGCGCCGCCGTCCGCGAGGATCGTCTTCCAGGCCAGCGTCCGGATGAGGAAGCTGGTGAAGAACGGCGCGATGACGAGCACGAGCAGGACATGCCGCCACCGCCCGGCGCGGAAGGCGATGAGGTACGCGAGCGGGTAGCCGAGCAGCAGGCACAGCAGGGTGGCGGTCCCGGCGTACAGCAGCGACTTCACGAACTGCGGGTGGTACTCGCGCAGGGCGTCCCAGTACGTCGGGAAGTGCCAGGTGACGCGGAAGCCCTGCTCCAGCGAGCCGGTCTGCACGGACGTGGACGCCTGGTAGACCAGCGGCAGCAGGAAGAAGACCAGCAGCCACAGCACGCCGGGCAGCAGCAGCCAGTACGGGACGAGCCGCCCGCGCGCGGAACGGCGCCGCGCGGCGGGCACGGCGGGGCCGGGCGGCCCGGCGGCGGGCGGGGTGTCGGTGGCGGTCGTCACGCGGCGTCCTCCACCGTCTCGACCCCGGCCTCCGCGTCCTGCGCGGCGTCGAGGCCGAAGGTGTGGGCGGGGTTCCAGTGGAGGACGACCTCCGCGCCGGGGACGAGGCGCCCGTCGCGTTCGATGTTCTGCTCGTACACCTTCAGGCCGCTGCCCGCGGGGCCGTCGACGGTGTACTCGGTGGACACGCCGATGAAGGACGTGTCGGCGATACGGCCGGTGACCCGGTTGCGGCCGGAGGGGATCGCGTCCGCGTCGTCGGCGTGCGCGAGCGTGATCTTCTCCGGGCGGATGCCGACGAGGAGCCGTTCCCCGGCGCGGGCGGGGGTGGCGCAGCGGTCGGCGGGCAGCCGCAGCGGGCCGCCGCCCGCGGTGACGACGACCTCGGTGCCCGCCTCGGCGACCTGGGCCTCGATGAGGTTGGAGGTGCCGAGGAAGTTGGCGACGAAGGTGGTGCGCGGGTTGTCGTACAGGTCGGCGGGGGCGCCCAGCTGCTCGACGCGGCCCGCGTTCATCACGGCGACCGTGTCGGCCATGGTCATGGCCTCCTCCTGGTCGTGGGTGACGTGCACGAAGGTGATGCCGACCTCGGTCTGGATGCGTTTGAGCTCCAGTTGCATCTGGCGGCGCAGCTTCAGGTCGAGCGCGCCGAGCGGCTCGTCCAGGAGCAGGACGCGCGGGTGGTTGATGAGGGCGCGGGCGACGGCGACGCGCTGCTGCTGGCCGCCGGAGAGCTGGTGGGGGCGGTGCCGGGCCTTGTCGCCGAGCTGGACGAGGCCGAGCATCTCGTCCACCTGGCGCTTGACGGACTTGACGCCGCGCCGCCGCAGGCCGAAGGCGACGTTCTCGAACACGTCGAGGTGCGGGAAGAGGGCGTACGACTGGAAGACGGTGTTCACCGGCCTCTTGTGCGGGGGCAGCCCGGTGACGTCGCGGTCGCCGAGCAGGACGGTGCCGGTGGTGGGCTCCTCCAGTCCGGCGATCATGCGCAGGGTGGTGGTCTTGCCGCAGCCGGAGGCGCCGAGGAGGGCGAAGAAGGAGCCCTCGGGGACGGTCAGGTCGAGCGGGTGGACGGCGGTGAAGGAGCCGTAGGTCTTGCTGATACCGGAGAGGCGGACGTCGCCGCCGGTGTGGGTCTCGGTCGTCATGGGTGGGTCCAGGGGTCGAGGTCTCGGGGGGAGGGACGATGGCGCGCGCGGAGGCGCGGGAGGTGCGGTGGCGCGGGTGGGGCGCCGTCGCGGGCGACGCGGAACGGGCAGCGGGCAGCGGGCAGCGGGCAGCGGGCAGCGGGCAGCGGGCAGCGGGCAGCGGGCAGAAGGTAGCGGGACGGGCGTGCCGCGCCCCGCTCAGGCGCCGATGAGCTTGGCGAACTTCTCCTCGAACGCCGTCTCCTCCTCGCCGCTGAGCGAGCGGAAGGCGTGCGACTTCGCCGCCATGGCCTTGTCCGGGAGGATCAGCGTGTTCGCCGCCATCGCCGGGTCGATCCGGGCGAGTTCCTCCCGTACGCCGTCCACGGGGCAGACGTAGTTGATGTACGCGGCGAGCCGGGCGGCGACCGGGGGCTCGTAGTAGTAGTCGATGAGCCGCTCGGCGTTGGTCTTGTGCCGCGCGCCCGCCGGGACCAGGAGGTTGTCGGTGGAGGTGAGGTAACCGGCCGCGGGGATCGCGAACTTGATGTCCGGGTTGTCGGCCTGGAGCTGGATGAGGTCGCCCGCCCAGGCGAGGCACGCCGCGAGGTCGCCCTTGCTGAGGTCGGCGGTGTAGTCGTTGCCGGTGAAGCGGCGGATCTGCCTGGTCTCGACGCCCTTGCGGAGGCGGCCGATCGCCGCGTCGTAGTCGGCCGCGGTGACCTTGCCGGGGTCCTTGCCCATGTCGAGGAGGGTCATGCCGACCGTGTCGCGCATCTCGGAGAGGAACGCGACCCGGCCCTTCAGCTTCGGGTCGTCCAGGAGCTGGGTGACGGAGTCGACCCGGCGCCCGCCGGTCGCCTTGGCGTTGTAGGCGATGACGGTGGAGATGCCGGTCCAGGGGTACGAGTGGGCACGGCCCGGGTCCCAGTCGGGGCGGCGGAACTGCGGGGCGAGGTTGGCGTACGCGTTCGGGAGGTTCCCCGGGTCGAGCCTCTGCGCCCAGCCGAGGCGGATGATCCGGGCGGCGAGCCAGTCGGTGACGCAGATCAGGTCGCGTCCGGTGTCCTGGCCCGCGGCGAGCTGCGGCTTGATCTTGCCGAAGAACTCCACGTTGTCGTTGATGTCCTCGGTGTACTTGACGGTGATCCCGGTGCGCCGGGTGAACGCCTCCAGCGTCGGCCGGCGCTTCTCGTCGTCGCTGATGTCGATGTACTGCGTCCAGTTGGAGAACGCGAGCCGTTTCTCCTTGGCCGAGTGGTCGGTGGACGCGGGCCCCCGGCCCTCCCGCTTGGCGGGCGGGATGCCGCATCCGCTCAGCCCGGCGGCCCCGGCGAGGGTGAGGGCGCCGACGCCCGAGGCGCGCAGCAGGGAGCGGCGGGTGAGCGCTCCCCTGCCGTTCGCCAGGCTGCGCCGCATCGCGGCGAGTTGTGCCGCGGAGAGGCTGTCGGGCTCGTACTGCTCCATACGCTGTGCCTTTCGGGAAGGATCGGGCCGCTCGAAGGATCAGGTTGGCATGTCCTTATCGAAGCCGGACGCGGGGTGGCCCCTGACGGGCGCGCGGGCCGTCCCCGTCGGCGCGTACGCGGGCGAGCGCGGGCGTACGGTGCGTCCGCGGCGGGCGCGTGCGGGAGGCGGGCGCCCCTCGACGGCGGAGCGGAGGCGGTCGTCCATCGAGGCTCTCCCGTGGTCCCGGCGTCAGGTGGGTGCCGATCCTGGCAGAGCCCCCCGGACCCAACAAGGGATTCCGTTGTTGCCATTTGGTCACGCGACGGATTCGGTCGCCCCCCGAAATGCCTCCACCGGAAAACCCCGTACGGTCTGGCAGTGGCGGCTGCGATGCTGGCGGACATGGAACGACGGAAGCGCTGATCGAGCGGGTCAGCAGGGGCGAGCGGGTGAAGTACCTGCGTTTCTGGGGCCACCGCCCGCGCCCCGACGGGCGGATCGGGGCGAGCTGCCTCAGTCAGTGGTGGCCGTCGCCGTTGACCGTGGACGGCGTCAGGTACGCGACGGCGGAGCACTGGATGATGGCCGCCAAGGCGCGGTTGTTCGGCGACGCGGAGGCGGAGCATAAGGCCGTCTCGGCGGCCGGTCCGGCGCAGGCCAAGCGGGCGGGGCGGCTCGTGCGCGGCTTCGACGAGGCCGTCTGGGAGCGGGAGCGGTACGGGATCGTGGTGGCGGGCAGCCGCCACAAGTTCGCGCAGCACGCGGAGCTGCGGCACTTCCTGCTGGGCACGCGCGAGCGGGTGCTGGTGGAGGCCAGCCCGCTGGACCGGATATGGGGCATCGGCCTCGCCGCCGACGACGAGCGCGCCCAGGACCCGGCCCGCTGGCGCGGGCTCAACCTGCTGGGCTTCGCCCTGATGGACGCCCGCGAGGAGCTGCGCGCGAGCTAGGGGCGCCGGGCGCGGAGCCTGGGCCGGGCCGACAAGGGGCCGGCCCAGGGCGGGGCGGGGGCCGTACGGGCGGGGGTACGCGTCGGCCCGGCGCGCCGGGGGGCGTGCCGGGCCGTGCGAGACCGGGTCGTACGGGTCAGGCGCCGGACGCCAGGCCGAGGGCGCTGGCGAAGGCCACCAGCAGGATCCCCGGGATCAGGACGGCGGCGATGATGCCCGTGACGAGGCCCGCCGTGGCGGCGCCCTTGTTCGTGGCCTCGCCCCGGTTGGCCTTGGCCCGGCCGACCGCGCCGAAGATGATCGCGAGGATGCCCAGGATCATGCCGATGACCCAGAGGAACACGAGCACGTCGCACACGATGCCGATGATGCCGCACACCAGACCGGCGGTGCCCATGCCGTTGCTGGGCTGCTGCGCGACCGGCGCGCCGTAGGCGGGGGCGGGGGCGGCGTACGGCGAGGGCTGCTGCGCCGGGTAGCCGACCGGGGGCGGAGGGCTGGCCGGTGCCGGGTAGCCGTACCCGGGCTGCGGCGGCTGGCCCGTGCCGTACGGGTTGGGCTGCCCGTAGCCACCGGGCTGCTGCTGGTACGGATCGGACATGTGTGGTCTCCCCTCCACGGATTCGTCGGCCCATCGTAGGGCCCGGCGATCACCGGCGGGTCGCGGTGTCCGAATCCGTGAGGACCAGGGAGGTGGCGTAGGGATCGTCGTAGTCGTGCTTCTCCTGCTCCTCGACGCCCTTGACGATCGCCCAGATCATGCCGCCCAGCACCAGCGCGCCGAGCACGATGCCGACCGCGCCGGTGACGATGCCCGCCGTGGCCATGGCGCCGTTGTTGGCCTCGCCCCGCTGGACGCGCTTGCGCCCGATGATGCCGAAGATCAGCGCCAGGATGCCGAGGATGATCCCGAGACCGTACAGCCAGCACATCACCAGCGAGACGATGCCGATGACCATCGACGCGACGCCGAGCCCGTTCGCCGGGCCGGGCCCCCACGCGCCCGCGCCGCCGTACGTCCCGTACGCGCCGGGGTAGCCGCCCGGGTAGCCGTAGCCACCCGTGGTGCCCGCCGTCGGCGGGGCCGGGGCGGGGTAGCCGTATGGGCCGGGGGCCGGCTGCGCGGGTCCGCCGGGTGCGACCGGGGGCGGCGGCAGCTGGTCGCCCGACGGGGCGCCGAATCCGGCGGCGGGCATCGACGTCACGGTCGGCTGGTCGTGCGGGGCCGGCGTGGGCGAGCCGCTCTTGCCGAGGCCCACCCCCGGCGGCTGGGCGGGCCGGCTCTCAGGCGGCGCCCAGGGATCGTTCCGCTCGTTGTTCTCTGGCATGAGCCTCCCCCATCGTGTCCGGACATGCTAACGACCCGCCTACGATGATCTGTGACCAGGGACGGCTCACCCACACGGAGGACCTCGATGACCGATCTGCGCCCCTTCATCGCGGGCCTGCCGAAGGCGGAGCTGCACGTCCACCACGTCGGCTCGGCGTCGCCGCGCATCGTCTCGGAGCTGGCCGCCCGCCACCCGGACTCCAAGGTGCCCACGGACCCCGAGGCGCTGGTGGACTACTTCACGTTCACCGACTTCGCGCACTTCATCGAGGTGTACCTGTCCGTGGTCGACCTGGTCCGCACCCCCGAGGACGTGCGGCTGCTGACGTACGAGGTCGCCCGCGACATGGCGCGGCAGAACATCCGGTACGCGGAGCTGACGATCACGCCGTTCAGCTCGACGCGGCGCGGGATCGACGAGAAGGCGTTCATGGCGGCCATCGAGGACGCCAGGACCGCCGCCGAGACCGAGCTGGGCGTGATCCTGCGCTGGTGCTTCGACATCCCGGGCGAGGCCGGGCTGGAGGCCGCCGAGGAGACCACCCGCCTCGCGGTGGACCTGCGGCCCGAGGGCCTCGTCTCCTTCGGCCTGGGCGGACCGGAGATCGGCGTACCGCGCCCGCAGTTCAAGCCGTACTTCGACCGGGCCATCGCGGCCGGCCTGCACTCCGTGCCGCACGCGGGCGAGACGACCGGCCCGCAGACGATCTGGGACGCGCTGAACGACCTGCGCGCCGAGCGCATCGGGCACGGCACGAGCGCCCCGCGGGACCCGGAGCTCCTCGCGTACCTCGCCGAGCACCGCATCCCGCTGGAGGTCTGTCCCACGTCCAACATCGCCACCCGCGCCGTCACCGACATCGACCGGCACCCGATCAGGGAGATGGTGGCCGCCGGGGTGCTGGTCACGGTCAACTCCGACGACCCGCCGATGTTCGGCACGGACCTGAACACCGAGTACGAGGTCGCCGCCCGCCTCCTGGAGCTGGACGAGCGGGGGGTGGCCGCCCTCGCGAAGAACGCCGTGGAGGCGTCCTTCCTGGACCCGGCGGGCAAGGCGCGGATCGCGGACGAGATCGACGCGTACACGCGGCAGTGGCTCGCGCCCTGACGCCCCAGCCCCCCGCACCCGCGCCCTGACGCCCCAGGCCCCCGCGCGCCCGCACCCGCACCGCTCCCCCCTGAGCCGTACCCCGGCGGTGCGGCGGCGCCGGGCGCCCGGCGGTGACCCGACCCGTCCCCGGCGTGATCCGCCCCGGCACTCGCGCCCCGACCGGCACCGCACCGAGAATGGGCGTATGCGCACCCTCACCGTCGTGGGACACCGGGGCGACCCCTACCGGGTCCGTGAGAACACGGTCGCGTCGATCCGCTCGGCCCTGGCCCGCGGCGCGGACGCCGTGGAGATCGACGTACGGCTGACCTGGGACGGCGTCCCGGTCCTCCTCCACGACGACACGCTGCGGCGGCTCTGGCACATCGACCGGCCGCTCTCCTCCCTGAGCTTCGCCGAGGTGCGGGAGCTGACCGGTCCGGAGGGCGTTCCGACGCTGCACGAGGCGCTGGCCGCGGCCGCCCCGCACCGGGTGATGATCGACCTGCCGGGCGCCACCGAGGCGTCCGTACGCACGGTCGTCGGCGCCGTCCACGAGTGCGACGCCGAGGACCGGGTCTACTACTGCTCCAGCGCGCCCGCCATGCTGCTGGTCCGCGCCGCCGACCCGGCCGCCGAGCTGGCCCTGACGTGGACGACGCTCGCCCCGGCCCGCCCGGCCCTGCTGGACGCGCTGTCGCCCCGCTGGCTCAACTACCGCTTCGGGCTGGTCAGCAAGGCGCTCACGGACCGCGTCCACCGGGACGGGCTGCTCGTCTCCTCGTGGACGGCCGACACGCGCAGGTCCATGCGTAAGCTGATCGCCAACGGGGTGGACTCCATCACCACCAACCGTGTGGACACGCTCAACGCCGTACTGACGGGAGCCCGTACGTGACGTCCGACCACATCGACAGGGTCCGCACCGACATCGCCCACAACGCCCGCGTCTGGAACTACTGGCTGGGCGGCAAGGACAACTACCCGGTGGACCGCGCCGTCGGCGACCGGGTCACGGCCCTGCACCCGGGCATCGGCGAAGTCGCCCGCGCCGACCGGGCGTTCCTGCGCCGCACGGTGACGTACCTGGCGGCGGAGGCGGGCATCCGGCAGTTCCTCGACATCGGTACGGGCCTGCCGACCGCCGACAACACGCACGAGGTCGCGCAGCGCGTCGCCCCCGACGCGCGGATCGTGTACGTGGACAACGACCCGATCGTGCTGACCCACGCCCGCGCCCTGCTCACCGGCTCCCCCGAGGGCGCCACCGAGTACGTGGACGCGGACGCCCACCGCCCGGAGGAGATCCTGGCGGCGGTCGAACCGACCCTGGACCTCGCCCGTCCGGTGGCCGTGATGATGCTCGGCATCCTCAACTTCGTCCTCGACACGGGAGAGGCCCGCCGGATCGTCCGCACCCTGATGGACGCCGTCCCGTCCGGCAGCCACCTGGTGCTGACCCACCCGACGACCGACCCGGCGCTGGGCGGCGAGGGGAACGTGGAGGCGATGGCGTTCTGGAACGCCAACGCCACGCCGCCCATCACCGCCCGCACCCGCGAGGAGTTCGGGTCGTTCCTGGTGGGCCTGGAGGTGCTGGAGCCGGGCGTCGTCTCCTGCGCGTCCTGGCGCCCCGACCGGGGACAGGGCGCCCCGGTGCCCCAGTTCGGCGCCGTGGCCCGCAAGCCCTGACCTCCGTGCCAGTCCCCGGCCCGGCCGGGGCCTGGCACGTGACCGGGCGGATCACACGGGCAGCGTCCGGCGTACCGTCGAGACCGGCTCCGTCAGGGCCTCCAGCCGCTTGATGTGACGGCGCACGACCAGCAGCGGGATCACCCCGAACACCCCGAACGCCATGTCGATCAGCGACCACCAGAAGGGGATGCCCCGGATCGGGCCGCAGATCAGCGCGAGCGGGATGATCCCGGCGCAGGCGATCACGCCGAAGTCGATGACCCAGATGTTGCGTACGGGGTCGCGGTACGGGCCGTAGAAGGCGACCGCGATGACCAGGTGCGCGAAGGCCAGCCAGTCGGTGCCGTAGAGCAGGAACGGGTACTGGGAGTCGGCGGTGTCCAGGCCCTCGCCGACGCGCGCGATCCACTCCAGGAGACCGGGGAAGGCGTCGGCGACGGGCGACGCCCAGCCGGTCAGCGCGTCGTGGGCGAGGCGCAGTTCGGTGACGAGCGGGAAGGCGGTCACCCCGCTCAGCACCAGGCAGACGATGAAGAACACCAACCACACACGGATCCGCCTCAGAAGGGCGCTCTGCTCGGTCATGTCCGCAGCGTACGCCCGCCTTTACACCGCTTTTACCGGCCCCCGGTGATCTTCCGCGCGACCGTGTGGGAGAGGATGGTGGCGCCCGTGGCCAGCGCCAGACCGGCCACCGCGTCACGCGCCCGCGCGGGCCGCAGCGCCCCGGCGCGCCGCAGCCGCCCGCGCGCCCACAGGGTGAACGGCACCACGACGAGCGGCGCGGTCACGGAGCCGGGCGTGTAGCCCCGTACGGCGGCGGCCTGCGCCATGTGGACGAGCCCGTGCAGTCCGAACCCGGTGAGCGCGCCCTGGTAGAAGCCGGACCGGCCCCCGGTGCGGGCCCCCGCGACGGCCGCCGCGCCGACGATCGCGCCCATCACCGCGACCGCCGCGGCGAACTCCCGCTCGTCCACGCCTTCCGCGGCCTTCCACACCCGCCCGGGCACGGCGGGGAACCGCTCACGCAGCTCGGGCAGACGCTCCCGCGGCCACCGGGGGCCGAAGGCCACTTCCCCGGCGTCATGCACGGCCCAGACGGCGAACAGCCCGTAGGTGACGGCCTTTTGCACGTCGTTGGTCCTCATGAGGGCATTCTGCGCCCGGAGCCGGAGCCTCCGGGCGGCGCCGGAGGGAGGCCGCCGTGGTATCCCTCACGGCCGCCGGGGCCGGGCTGCGGGCCCGTACACGTACACACGCGTCCGGAGGTCCGTGCCGGGGAGGCGGCCGGAGGTTCCGTGACGGTGCCGGGAACGGCCGGAGGGCGGCGCCCGTGTGGGGTGCCGCCCTCCGGGGCGTGGCGGGGAGCGTCAGCTCAGGGAGGTCATCACGTGCTTGATGCGCGTGTAGTCCTCGAAGCCGTACGCCGACAGGTCCTTGCCGTAGCCGGACTTCTTGAAGCCGCCGTGCGGCATCTCGGCGACCAGCGGGATGTGGGTGTTGATCCACACGCAGCCGAAGTCGAGGGCCTTGGACATGCGCATCGCGCGCGCGTGGTCCTTGGTCCAGACGGAGGAGGCGAGGGCGTACTCGACGCCGTTGGCGTACTCCAGCGCCTGCTCCTCGTCGCGGAACGACTGGACGGTGATGACGGGGCCGAAGACCTCGTTCTGGATGATCTCGTCGTCCTGCTGGAGGCCGGAGACGACGGTCGGCGCGTAGAAGTAGCCCTTGTCGCCGACGCGGTGGCCGCCCGCCTCCACCTTGGCGTGCGCCGGGAGGCGGTCGATGAAGCCGCTGACCTGCTTGAGCTGGTTGGCGTTGTTCAGCGGGCCGTACAGCGCGTCCTCGTCGTCGGGCGCGCCGGTCTTCGTGTCGGCGGCGGCCTTGGCGAGGGCGGCGACGAAGTCGTCGTGGATCGACTCGTGGACGAGGACGCGGGTGGCGGCCGTGCAGTCCTGGCCGGCGTTGAAGAACCCGGCGACGGCGATGTCCTCGACGGCCTTCTCGATGTCGACGTCCTCGAAGACGACGACCGGGGCCTTGCCGCCCAGCTCCAGGTGGACGCGCTTGACGTCCTTGGCGGCGGACTCGGCGACCTGCATGCCGGCGCGTACGGAGCCGGTGATGGAGGCCATGGCGGGGGTCGGGTGCTCGACCATCATGCGGCCGGTGTCGCGGTCGCCGCAGATGACGTTGAAGACGCCCTTGGGCAGGATCGACCCGATGATCTCGGCGATGAGCACCGTCGATGCCGGGGTCGTGTCGGACGGCTTCAGGACGACGGTGTTGCCCGCGGCGAGGGCCGGGGCGAACTTCCACACGGCCATCATCATCGGGTAGTTCCACGGGGCGACCTGGGCGCACACGCCGACCGGCTCACGGCGCACGATCGAGGTCATGCCCTCCATGTACTCGCCCGCGGAGCGGCCCTCCAGCAGCCGGGCGGCGCCCGCGAAGAAGCGGATCTGGTCCACCATCGGCGGCACCTCGTCGCTCCGGGTGAGGGCGATGGGCTTGCCGGTGTTCTCGCACTCGGCCGCGATGAGGTCCTCGGCGCGCTCCTCGAACGCGTCCGCGATCTTCAGCAGGGCCTTCTGGCGGTCGGCCGGGGTCGCGTCGCGCCAGGCGGGGAACGCCGCGGCGGCGGCCTCCATGGCGGCGTCCACGTCGGCCTGGCCCGAGAGCGGAGAGGTGGCGTAGACCTCCCCGGTGGCGGGGTTGACGACGTCGATGGTCCGTCCGTCGGCGGCATCCCGGAACTCGCCGTTGATGTAGTTGCGCAGACGACGCAGTTCGGTGGTCACGTGGCCACCCCTCCTGTCGATTTCGGTGTCCGTGTCCACCCGCCGGGTTCCTGTTGATGTCCGGTGGGTGAGACACCCCAGCCTAGTCGCTGGTACCACGCTTTCGACAGGCCCGACGCCCCACAACTTCGGATTCAGTGAGATCCACTGCCCCAGACAACGGATTTCATCACTCCCGGGTTGCGAAACCGACGGGTCTCGGTGCAGAGTGAGGTTGTGGCCAGCCGAAGCGCAGACTCCAGGACCGGCAGTGGATCGTCCCCCGCGATCGACTCCGTGTCGCTGGCGATCATCGAACAGCTCCAGGAGGACGGACGCCGTCCCTACGCCGCCATCGGCAAGGCCGTGGGCCTGTCCGAGGCGGCCGTGCGGCAGCGCGTCCAGAAGCTCCTCGACCAGAACGTGATGCAGATCGTCGCCGTCACCGATCCCCTCACCGTGGGATTCCGGCGGCAGGCGATGCTCGGCATCAATGTCGAGGGCGACGTGGACCCGGTGGCCGAGGCGCTGACCGCCATGCCCGAGTGCGAGTACGTGGTGATGACCGCGGGCTCGTTCGACCTGATGGTGGAGGTCGTCTGCGAGGACGACGACCACCTGCTGGATGTGATCAACAAGCGCATCCGCACCCTCCCCGGCGTGCGCTCCACCGAGAGCTTCGTCTACCTCAAGCTCAAGAAGCAGACCTACATGTGGGGAACCCGATAGCCGTGAGCAACTCCCGCAGCGACCTGTCACAGTCCGCCTACGACCACCTGTGGATGCACTTCACCCGCATGTCGTCGTACGAGAACAACCCCGTCCCGACCATCGTCCGCGGTGAGGGCACCTACATCTACGACGACAAGGGCAGGCGCTACCTCGACGGTCTCGCCGGTCTCTTCGTCGTCCAGGCGGGCCACGGCCGCACCGAGCTCGCCGAGACCGCGTACAAGCAGGCGCAGGAGCTCGCGTTCTTCCCCGTGTGGTCGTACGCCCACCCGCGCGCCGTCGAGCTGGCCGAGCGCCTCGCCCACCACGCCCCCGGCGACCTGAACAAGGTCTTCTTCACCACCGGCGGCGGCGAGGCGGTCGAGACCGCCTGGAAGCTGGCGAAGCAGTACTTCAAGCTCGTCGGCAAGCCGACCAAGCACAAGGTGATCTCGCGAGCCGTCGCCTACCACGGCACGCCGCAGGGCGCCCTGTCCATCACCGGCCTGCCTGGTCTGAAGGCCCCCTTCGAGCCGCTGGTCCCCGGCGCGCACAAGGTGCCGAACACCAACATCTACCGCGCCCCGCTCTTCGGCGACGACCCGGTGGCCTTCGGGCGCTGGGCCGCCGACCAGATCGAGCAGCAGATCCTCTTCGAGGGCCCCGACACGGTCGCCGCGGTCTTCCTGGAGCCGGTGCAGAACGCCGGCGGCTGCTTCCCGCCGCCGCCCGGATACTTCCAGCGGGTCCGCGAGATCTGCGACAAGTACGACGTGCTGCTCGTCTCCGACGAGGTCATCTGCGCCTTCGGCCGCCTCGGCACGATGTTCGCCTGCGACAAGTTCGACTACGTGCCGGACATGATCACCTGCGCCAAGGGCATGACCTCCGGGTACTCCCCCATCGGCGCGTGCATCATCTCCGACCGCCTCGCCGAGCCGTTCTACAAGGGCGACAACACCTTCCTGCACGGCTACACCTTCGGCGGCCACCCGGTCTCCGCCGCGGTCGGACTCGCCAACCTCGACATCTTCGAGCGCGAGAACCTCAACCAGCACGTCCTGGACAACGAGGGCGCGTTCCGCTCGACGCTGGAGAAGCTGCACGACCTGCCCATCGTCGGCGACGTGCGCGGCAACGGCTTCTTCTACGGCATCGAGCTGGTGAAGGACAAGCACACCAAGGAGTCCTTCAACGAGGAGGAGACCGAGCGCGTCCTGTACGGCTTCCTCTCCAAGGCGCTGTTCGACAACGGGCTCTACTGCCGCGCCGACGACCGCGGCGACCCGGTCATCCAGCTCGCCCCGCCGCTGGTCTCCGACCAGTCCACGTTCGACGAGATCGAGCAGATCCTCCGGGCCACCCTCACCGAGGCCTGGACCAAGCTCTGACCGGTCCACCGATCGCCACCGCCCTGGCCGATCGGGCCGAACGCGGCCGGCCGCGGCCCGGATTCACCCACGCGGGTGCATCCGGGCCGCGGCCGTTTCCCGTTACGGCGGCATACCACCGGGGCCCGGCGGGCAACGTGTTATGTTCCGACCGGTTCGGGGGGACGTCCGTAGGCTCCGAGCTGCTCCGAGGGGATGAGGAACATGGTGGCCCCGCCCGACAACGACGTGCTGTGGGCGCGTTCCCTGCACCACAGTCACGACAACTCCCCCGCCCTACAAGGCGTCTCGCTCGGCGTCCGCGAGGGCGAGATCCTCGCCGTCCACGGGCCGCGCGGCTGCGGAAAAACGACACTGCTGCACTGCCTCTCCGGTCAGACCGTGGCCGAGGAGGGCGAGGTCTGGTTCAACAGCGCGCCCGTCCACACGATGAGCGCCCTCCAGCGGGAACGGCTCCGCCGCGACCGGTTCGCCTGGATCGACCCGCGGCCCACCCTCGTCCCCGAGCTGACCGCCTGGGAGAACGCCGCCCTGCCGCTGCTGCTGCGCGGCACCCCGCACCGGGCCGCCAAGGCCGCCGCCCTCGAATGGCTGGAGCGGCTCGACGTCGGCGCCTGCGCCAAGCGGCGGCCGCGCGCCCTGCTCCAGGCGCAGCGCCAGCGCGTCGCCGTGGCCCGCGCGCTGGCCGCCGAGCCGACCGTGCTGTTCGCCGACGAGCCCACCGCCGCCCTGCACACCGCGGACGGCCGGCAGGTGCTGCGCACCCTCACCGCCGCCGCGCGCTCCCACCGCATCACCGTCGTCCTCGCGACGTACGACGCCGACGTCGCCGCCCACGCCGACCGGAGCGTCGCCCTGCTCGACGGACGGCGCGTCAACTCCCTGACGGCCGACGAGGTGGAGGGGCGGGACGCGTGCTCGCTCTCCGTCTAGCCCGCGGCTCCCACCCCTTCCTCCTGCTGCGGCGCCTCCTGGTGGCCGCGGCGTCGGCGGGGGCGGGCTTCCTGCTGCTGTGCGCCCTCGCGTACGCCGTGGCGCACCCGGACCGGCCGTCCGCCTCCGCGCTGCGGCTCGCCTGGTGCGCGCTGCCGATGGCCGCCGCCGTGCACCTGGCGGTCGCCGTGGCCCGTACGGACCCGAGCACCCGGCCCCGGCCGGGGCTGTCGTCCATCGGGCTCGGCCCGGCCCGGCTCGCCGTCATCGCCGCCGCGTCGACCGCCGTCGCCTGCACGCTCGGCTCGACGCTCGCGCTGCTGTTCTTCCTGCACCTGCGCGGCGACCTGACCGGGCTGCCGTTCGACGGGGACGCCGCCGACCTGCTGGGCGGTGGGCAGCCGCTGCCCCTGCCGGCCGCGCTGACCCTGCTCGCGCTGGTCCCGGTGATCGCGTCCGCCGCCGTCGCGCTGACGCTGCGGCCGACGGGCTCGCTGTGGTCCCGCCGTACCCGCGGCGGCGAGGGCCGGGACGGTACGGGCGCCGCCCCCGCCGGAACCCACGCGCTCGGCGCGAACGCGGTCGGTACGGGGGCCCTGCGCACCGGCGCCGTACGCGCGGCCGTCCCGGGCGCCGTCCCCGCACGCGACCCGTTCGACCCCGTGCCCGCCCCCGCCGGCCTGCCCTGGGGCGTCGCCCTCATGGCGGCGGGCCTGGCGCTGGAGCTGTACGGGGCACGCGGCACCGGCGACGCCGTGCCCCTGCCCGGCGGCGTGCCCGGCAGCCCCGTCCCCGTGCTGGCGGGCTGGGCGCTCACCGCACTGGGTCTCGCCGTCGTCGGCCCCGGCCTCGCCCATCTGTGCGGGCGGCTCCTCCAGGCGTACCGGCCGGGCGCGACACGGCTCCTCGCGGGGCGCGGACTGATGGCGGAGGCCCGGCGGATCGGGCGGCCCCTCGGCGTGCTCTGCGCGGTCGTCGCCACCGGGCTCACCGCGAACACCCTGTACGCGCAGGCCGACACGCGCCCGTTCGGCCCCCTGTCGGGGCTGGGCGCGACGGTCGTCCTGGCGTGCGCGGCGGCGGCCCTGTTCACCGCCGTCGCGGAGGTGCGGCAGCAGCGGGCCGGCACGACCGCCGCGCTGCTGCGGCTGGGCGCCCCGGCGGCCGTGCTGCGCTCGGCTGCGCTGCTGCGCGGGGTGGTGCTGCTCGCCGGGTTCGCCCCGCTGACCTGGCTGGTGGCGGCCCTGACGGCCCTCCCGCTGCGGCCCTGACGCCTCGGCTACGTTGGGGGGATGGCGCACCTTCACCCTGACGGGCACCCACTGGAGATCCACACGCTCGACGCGTTCGACCGGGCCGTCGCGGGCGGCAGCCTGGTCGGGCGGCGGGTCCAGTCGCTGGACCTGACGGGCCGTACGCGGCAGCTGCTGGCCACCGACACGACCGCCGCCGTGTTCCTCGGCTGCCGTCTGGCGCCGGACGCGGCGGCGAAGGTCCGCACCGACGGGGCGCTGGTCTTCCCGCCCGTCCCCGACGTGCCGTTCGACCCGTACCGCGGCCTCCTCTACACGCCCGGCGAACTGTTCGAGGGCCTCGACCGGCACGGTTACGCGGCGACGCCGGACGCCCGGACGTACGCCTGGTTCCAGCGCACCCGGCAGGACGGGGACATCTTCGCGTCGATGCTGCGCGCGGTGCACGACGACGCCATGTCCGACGCGCTGGACGAGCGGCTCGCCGGGGTGCCGGTCGTCGGTGTGATGGGCGGCCACGCCATGGCGCGCGGCACCGACGCGTACGCGGGCGCCGCCCGGCTCGGCCGCGGCCTGACCCGCGCGGGGCTGACCGTGGCGACCGGCGGCGGTCCCGGCGCGATGGAGGCCGCCAACCTCGGCGCGTACGCGGCCCCGCACCCGGACGGGATGCTGGACGAGGCGCTGGCACTGCTCGGCAAGGAGCCCTCGTACGCCCCGTCGATCGGCGACTGGGCGCGCGCGGCGTTCGAGGTGCGCGCCCGCTGGCCGGAGGGCGGCGACTCGATCGGCATCCCGACCTGGTTCTACGGGCACGAGCCGCCGAACGCGTTCGCCGGGCACATCGCGAAGTACTTCGCCAACGCCACCCGCGAGGACGGCCTGCTGGCCCGCTGCACGGCGGGCGTCGTGTACCTGCCGGGCGCGGCGGGCACGGTCCAGGAGATCTTCGACAACGCGACCCCGAACTACTACATGTCGCGCGGGGAGCCCACCCCGATGGTGCTGGTCAACCGCACGCACTGGACCGAGCACCTCCCGGCCTGGCCGCTCCTGCGGGCGCTGGCGGAGGACCGCGCGATGGCGGCGAGGATCGCCCTGGTGGACACGGTGGAGGAGGCGGCTGACACCCTTCTGCGGCTGGCGGAACGCTGACGGCTGCGCCGGGTGGAGCGCTGCCACAACCGGCCGCCGCTCCCCCGCCGGACGGGGCCCCGCGGTACGGCGCCGCTCCCCCGCCCGGTGGAGCCGGACACTCCCGTGGGCCGACGCCCGGGCCGGTCCGGGCGGTGAGGCTGGCGGCATGCGACGGACGTGCTGGTGGGCGGCGTGGCCGTCCTGGGCGGGAAGCGCCGCCCTCGGGTGGAGCGCGCTGTACGCGGCGGGCGCGGCGCTGGCGGCGGTGACCGGCCCGGCGTTCGGATACGCCCTGCCGGTCGGCGCGGGCCGGGGCGCGGCGGCCGAGTGGGCGCTCGCCGCGCTGTACGGGGGCGCGGCGGTGGTGGCGTACGGGATGCGGCGGCGTCCTGGGCGCGCGTGGCCGGGCCGGGCGGCGTGGGCGGTGGTGGTGCTGTGCCTGACGTCCGGGTTCGGGTTCCTGCTGAGCCTGACGCGGGTGCTGTGGTTCCTCAGCCGGAACCAGCCGCCGATGGACTGGGCCGCGTGGGCGAACCAGGGCGTCGCCGTGACGGGCGCGGCACTGTGGCTGGCCGCCGCGCTGGCCCACCGGCGGCAGCGCCGGTGCGTGTGCGGCCGCTGCGGCGGCGCACGCGCGGACGGGGGCGCCTCCGTGGAGGCCCACCCGGCGCGGGCCGGGCTGGTCGCGGCCGCCGCGCCCGTCCCGTACACGGTGATGAAGACGGGCTGGGCGCTCGGCTGGACCGCCGGGTACACCGGCGAGGGCAGTCCGGGGCTCGACCCGCGCTACGCGAGCGACCTGGCGATCCGGCTGTACGCGCACGGGGTGGACGCGACCGCCGTACTGGCCGTCGCCGGCACGGGCCTGGCGCTGGCGCTCACCCGGTCGTGGAGCGCGCGGCCGGTGCGGGCGGCGCTGCTGGCGCTCGGGTGGGCCGGGGCGGCGGCGCTCGCCCCGTTCGGGGTGTTCCTGGCGGTGGCGGGGGCGCTGATGTGGGCCGGGGTGCTCGACATGGGGCTCGGCGACCACGCGCCGTGGGTGGTGCTCGTCGCGGACGGGGGCTTCTCGGTGTACGGGGTGGCACTGGGGCGCGCGACGGGGGCGTACCGCGCCCGCACCCGCCGCCCGTGCGCCCGGTGCTGACCGCCGCGCCGTGGCGCCCGCGCCCGCCGCCCGTGCGCCGCGCCTCGCCGGTGCGACCCGGTGCGCCCGGTCGCCCGGTGCCGGATCGTACGCGGTCAGCCCAGGACGACGACCTCGTCGGGGCCGAACGTCACCCCCACCGTGGCGCCCGGCTCCGGCGCGTCCCGCAGTCCGCACTCGGCCTCCAGTACGGGGCCGTCCCCGTCGGCGGGCCGCAGCAGGACCGCCACGTGGTGGCCCCGGAACGTACGCCCCTCGACCACGCAGCGCAGCCCGTCGGCCGGGTCGCCGAGCCGTACCCCGGCGGGCCGCACCAGCAGCCGCGCACCGCCCTGCGGGGTACCGGGCGGGACCGGGACCTTGCCCCACACCGTGTCGGCGGCGTCCCCGCTCACGGTCGCGGCGACCACGTTCTCGAAGCCCAGGAACCGCGCGACGAACTCCGACGCGGGCCGCTGCCACACCTCCAGCGGCGTGCCCGCCTGGGCGATCCGCCCCTCGTGCATGACGACCACCCGGTCGGCCAGCGCGAACGCCTCGCCCTGGTCGTGCGTGACGGCCAGCACCGTCGTGCCGAGCCGCCCGAAAAGCCCGCGCAACTCCGTGACCAGCCGCTCCCGCAGCCCCCGGTCGAGCTGGCCGAGCGGCTCGCCCCGCCTCAGCATCAGCAGCCGCGGGTTCGGGGCGAGCGCCCGGGCGAGCGCCACGCGCTGCTGCTCACCGCCGGACAGCGCGGCGACCGACCGGCGCCCGGCGCCCGGCAGGCCCACGAGGTCCAGCATCTCGGCGACCCGCGCGTCCCGCTCGGCGCGCGGCACGCCCCGCATCCGCAGCCCGAACGCGACGTTCCCGGCCACGTCCCGCTGCGGGAACAGCTGGTGGTCCTGGAACATCAGCCCGACCCCGCGCCGGTGCACGGGCACCCCCGCCTGGTCGGCGCCGGCCAGCAGCACCCGGCCCGCGTCGGCGGGCTGGAGCCCGGCCACCACCCGCAGCAGGGTGGACTTGCCGCTGCCGCTGGGCCCGAGGACGCAGACGATCTCGTGCTCGGCGACCGTCAGGTCCACCGCGTCCAGCGCGACGCGGGCGCCGAAGCGCACCGTGACGCCGTCCAGTCGAAGCAGCCTCGTCACAACTCCCCCTTGCGGTCCACCCGGACGCGTTCGAGCAGCAGCAGCGCGGCCGCGCACACCACCATCAGGATCGTGGACAGCGCCATCGCCTGCCCGTAGTTGAGCTCGCCTGGCCGGCCGAGCAGCCGCGCCACGGCCACCGGCAGCGTCGGGTGGTCGGCGCGCGCGATGAACACGGTCGCGCCGAACTCGCCGAGCGACACGGAGAACGCGAACCCGGCCGCCACCAGCAGCGCCCGCCGCACCATCGGCAGGTCCACCTCGCGCCACGCCCGCAGCGGCGACGCGCCCAGCACGGCCGCGGCCTCCCGCAGCCGCGCGTCCACCGCCCGCAGCACGGGCAGCATCGTCCGTACGACGAAGGGCACCCCCACCAGGGCCTGGGCGAGCGGCACCAGGATCCACGTCGAGCGCAGGTCCAGCGGCGGCTCGTCCAGCGCGATCAGGAAGCCGAAGCCCACGGTCACCGCGGACACGCCGAGCGGCAGCATGAGCAGCGCGTCGAACCCGCGCACCAGCCGCCCCGCACGCCGGGTGAGGGCCGCCGCCGCGAGCCCGCCGACGACGACGGCGATGGCGGTCGCGGCGAGCGCGAACTCCAGCGAGTTCCACACGGCCTGGAGCGGCGGGACGACGAACGTGCCGCCGCTCGCCTCCGCCGACCGCAGCGCCCGGTAGAAGCCGAGCCCGCCGGACGCGTCCAGCGAGCGGGCGACGAGCACCCCGAGCGGCAGCACCAGCAGCAGGGCGATGGAGGCGAGGACGCCGCCGAGGAGCGCCCACTGCCCGGCGCCGCGCGGCCGGCGCGCGGTGCCCGCCGGGTCCACCAGCCGCAGCGCGGTCTCCCGGCGCCGTACGGTCCAGGCGTGCAGGGCGAGGACGCAGGCGACGGCGGCGAACTGGACGAGGGTGAGCACGGCGGCGGTCGGCAGGTCCAGGAGCTGCGCGGTCTGCCGGTAGATCTCCGCCTCCAGCGTCCGGTACGCGGGCCCGCCGAGGATCACGACGACACCGAACGAGGTGTACGTGAAGAGGAACACCATCAGCGCGGCGGCGGCGACCGCCGGGCCGAGCGCCGGCAGCGTCACCCGCCGCCAGGCGGCGAACCGGGACGCGCCGAGGACCCGCGCGGCCTCCTCCTGCCGGGGGTCGAGCTGCGCCCACAGCCCGCCGACCGTGCGGACGACGACGGCGTAGTTGAAGAAGACGTGCGCGAGGAGGATCGCCCACACGGTCGTGTCGAGGCGTACGCCCCACAGCTCGTCCAGGAGCCCGCCGCGCCCGAGGAGCGCGAGGAACGCGGTGCCCACGACGACGGTCGGCAGCACGAACGGCACGGTGACCACCGCCCGCAGCGCCTGCTTGCCGGGGAAGTCGAAGCGGGCGAGGACATACGCGCCGGGGAGCGCCACCAGCAGGGTGAGCGCCGTCGAGGCGAGCGCCTGCCAGGTGGTGAACCACAGCACGTCGAGGACGTCCGGCTGGGCCAGCACCTCGCCGATCCGCCCGAACTGCCAGCCCTCGTCGCTCTTCAGCCCGCGCCCGACGATGGCGGCGACCGGGTAGGCGAAGAACACCGCGAAGAACGCGGCGGGCAGCAGGACGAGCGCCCCGCGCACCGCCCCGCCCCGGACCCGCGCCGCACGAGCGGCACGGGCGGCGGCCGGGGCCTCCTTCACCGGGGCCTCCTTCACCGGACCGCCCTTCGCCGGGCGGTCCTCGGCGGCTACTTCAGGACGAGGGACGACCACGACTTGATCCACTGGTCGCGGTTCTCGGCGATCTTCCCGGGCGCCAGGGTCAGCGGCTTGTCGATGACCACGCCGTGCTTCGTGAACAGCTCGGGCAGCACGGCGTCCTTCGCGACCGGGTGCACGAACATGTTCAGCGGCATGTCCTCCTGGAACTGCTTGCCGATCAGGAAGTCGATGAGGGCCTTGCCGCCGTCCTGGTTCGCGGCGCCCTTGAGGAGCCCGGCGAACTCGATCTGCCGGAAGCAGGTGCCGGTGGACACCCCGGTCGGCGCCTCGGCGGGCTTCGGCTCGCCGTAGAGGACCTCGACGGGCGGGCTGGAGGCGTACGAGACGACGAGCGGCCGGTCGGCCTTGGCCTTCTTGCCGCCGGCCGAGCCGGAGAACTCCTGGTTGTAGGCGATCTCCCAGCTGTCGACGACCTTGACGCCGTTGTCCCTCAGCTTCTTCCAGTAGCCCTGCCAGCCCCCGTCGCCGTACGCGGCGGCCGTGCCGAGCAGGAAGCCCAGGCCGGGGGACGACCGCTCCGGGTTCTCCACGACGAGGAGGTCCTCGTAGGCGGGCTTCGCCAGGTCGTCGAGGGTCTGCGGCGGGGCGAGCTTCTTGTCGGCGAAGTACTTCTTGTCGTAGTTGACGCAGATGTCGCCGTAGTCGACCGGGGTGACGCGGTGCTCGTCCTTGTCGAGCTGGAGCGCGGGGTCCACCCGGTCGAGGCCCTTCGCCTCGTACGGCTCGAACAGGCCGTTGTCGAGGGCGCGGGAGAGCGTGGTGTTGTCCACGCCGAAGAAGACGTCCCCCTGCGGGGCGCCCTTGGTCAGGACGGCCTTGTTGACCGCCTCGACGGCGTCGCCGCTCTTGAGGACCTTGACCGTGTAGCCGGTCTTCTTGGTGAACTCCTTCAGCACGGCGTCGGACGCGGCGAACGAGTCGTGGCTGACGAGCGTGACGGTCTTGGACTTGCCGCTGTCGGCCTTGTCACCCGACGCGCCGGAACCGCCCCCGCAGGCGGTGAGCGTCACGGCGCCCAGCGCGGTGGCTACCGCGCCCGCGGTGATCTTCTTGGTGGTGCTCACTGATTTCCTCCTGGGTGTGACCAGGAAGAGACGCGGCCCTGCCCGCCGCGGGCGCGGCGGGCAGGGCGCAACAGCTCGAGTAACGACCGAACTCCCTACCCAGAATGACCTGGGCGAGGTTCAGAGGGTCTGCGGTCTGACGGTCACCGCACTCTCAGCGCTGTGGCGCTCCCCTGTCGGAATATCCAGATGTTCGAGCTCAGACTACATCGGGGCGATTTTCGGTCACCCCTGGAGGCCGTACGCACGACCACGGGCACGGTCCCTCGGAGGCCGCACGGCGGCCGCGCGGGCAGCCGCGGTCAGCGCTCGGCGGCGGCGAGCTGGCCGCAGGCGCCGTCGATCTCCTGGCCCCGGGTGTCGCGGACCGTGACCGGGACGCCGTGCGCGGCGATGGCCTCCACGAACGCCTTCTCGTCCTCGGGACGGGACGCCGTCCACTTGGAGCCCGGCGTCGGGTTGAGCGGGATCAGGTTGACGTGGACCCGCTTGCCCTTGAGGAGCCGGCCGAGGAGGTCGCCGCGCCACGCCTGGTCGTTGATGTCGCGGATCAGCGCGTACTCGATGGAGACGCGGCGGCCGGACTTCTCGGCGTACTCCCACGCGGCGTCGAGGACCTCGCGGACCTTCCAGCGCGTGTTGACCGGGACGAGCGTGTCGCGCAGCTCGTCGTCCGGAGCGTGCAGCGACACGGCGAGGCGGCACTTGAAGCCCTCGTCGGCGAAGCGGAGCATCGCGGGGACGAGGCCGACCGTGGAGACGGTGATGCCGCGCTGCGACAGGCCCAGGCCGTCGGGCTCGGGGTCGGTGAGGCGGCGGATGGCGCCGACGACCCGGTTGTAGTTGGCCAGCGGCTCGCCCATGCCCATGAAGACGATGTTCGACAGCCGCGCGGGCCCGCCGGGGACCTCGCCGTCGCGCAGGGCGCGCATGCCGTCGACGATCTGGTGGACGATCTCGGCGGTGGACAGGTTCCGGTCGAGCCCGGCCTGCCCGGTGGCGCAGAACGGGCAGTTCATCCCGCAGCCCGCCTGCGACGAGATGCACATGGTGACGCGGTCGGGGTAGCGCATCAGCACCGACTCGACGAGTGTCCCGTCGTGCAGCCGCCACAGCGTCTTGCGGGTCGTGTCGTTGTCGCACGAGATGTGCCGGACGACGCTCATCAGCTCCGGCAGCAGCTCACCGGCGAGCTTCTCGCGGGAGGCGGCGGGGATGTCGGTCCACTCGGCGGGGTCGTGGGCGTACCGCGCGAAGTAGTGCTGGGACAGCTGCTTGGCGCGGAACGGCTTCTCGCCGATGGCGGCGACGGCCTCCTTGCGCTCGGCGGGCGTGAGGTCGGCGAGGTGCCGCGGCGGCTTCTTGGCTCCGCGGGGCGCGACGAAAGTGAGTTCTCCGGGAACTGGACGGGCCACGATTGAGCGTCTCCTCAGGACGACGAGGTCTGGCAACCCCGCGTCGGCGGGGACGACGGCAGCACATGCCGAAGCCAGGAGACCTCACTGGACCATCCCCGCCGCAGCAGGGACTACTAGGGCCCGCACCGACCAGGACGCTGTCCGACACGGCAGCTCCCTGAAGGCACGGGCCCTTCCAGGGTACCTGCTGCCTTTCCGTTGCCTCCTGAAACGTACGAGGCCCGCCGTCCCGGGGGACGGCGGGCCTCGTACGACTCGCGCGGCGCTCGCGGCGGCTACCCGGCGCCGACGAAGGCCACCAGCAGCAGCCAGACGACCGGTGCCGTCGGGAGCAGGGAGTCGAGGCGGTCCATGATGCCGCCGTGGCCCGGCAGCAGGGTGCCCATGTCCTTGATGCCCAGGTCCCGCTTGATCATGGACTCGCCCAGGTCGCCCAGCGTGGCGCTGACCGCGACGGCGAGGCCCAGGAGCAGGCCCTGCCACCAGGTGCCGCCGTCGACCAGGAGCTGCATGCACAGCGCGCCGGCGACCATCGCGAAGCCGACCGCGCCGAACAGGCCCTCGCGGGTCTTGCCGGGGCTGATCCGCGGCGCCAGCTTGTGCTTGCCGAACCGCCATCCGACCGCGTACGCGCCCGTGTCGCTGACGATCGTCAGCACGAGGAACGTCAGGACCCGCTCGGGCCCGTCGTCCGCCGCCAGCATCAGCGCGACGAACGTCGCCAGGAACGGCACGTAGAAGGCGGCGAACACACCGGCCGTGACGTCCTTGAGGTAGCCCTCGGGGGGCTGCGCCATCCGCCAGACGAGCACGGCGAGCGCGGTGAGCGCCATCGCCACCCAGGCGCCCTCGGCTCCGCGCACGTACCCGGCGACGACCATCGCCGCGCCGCCGACGGCGAGCGGGACGAGCGGCGCCTTGATGCCCTTGCACTCGTGGAGGCGGCTGGTCAGCTCCCACAGGCCGACGACGACGGCGAGCGCTATCACGCCGACGAAGACGGCCTTCTGGATGAACAGCGACGCGACGATCACCGCGCCGAGGCCGACGCCGACCCCTATGGCGGCCCGCAGGTCGCGCCCGGCCTGCTTCCTCTGCCTCTGCGGCTTGGGCTGCCTGTGCTGCTGCCTGTGCTGGGAACGACCCTGCGGCTCGGCGGGCTCCGGCTGTTCCGAGGGCATGGGCTCCTGCGGCATCTCGTCACGGAACAGGGGACCGCTCAGCCGAGCGGCCCCCCGGTCATGGTCGTCCTGGTCTCCGCCGGCGGGGAGGTCGGGCACGATGGGCATGGGCCGAGTCTGCTGCGCGGCGTGCTCATCGCGGGCGGGACCCGCCGGGGCTGCCGGAGCCCGCCCCTGGTCGGGCGGACCCCAGTATCCGCCTCGTGGCGGGGCCCCCCGGGAAGCGTCGTTCATCAGACCTCGAGCAGCTCTGCTTCCTTGTGCTTCAGCAGCTCGTCCACCTGCGCGACGTACTTCGCGGTGGTGTCGTCGAGCTCCTTCTCCGCACGACGGCCCTCGTCCTCACCGACCTCGCCGTCCTTGACGAACTTGTCGATGGTCTCCTTGGCCTTGCGGCGGACGGAGCGGATCGAGATCTTGGCGTCCTCGCCCTTGCCCTTGGCGACCTTGATGTACTCCCGGCGGCGCTCCTCGGTGAGCTCGGGGAAGACCACCCGGATGATGTTGCCGTCGTTCGTCGGGTTGACGCCCAGGTCGGAGTCGCGGATGGCCTGCTCGATGTTCCGCAGCGCGGTCTTGTCGAACGGGGTCACCACGGCCATGCGCGGCTCCGGCACCGAGAAGGAGGCCAGCTGGTTGATCGGCGTGAGGGCACCGTAGTAGTCGGCCACGATCTTGTTGAACATGGCCGGGTGCGCACGCCCGGTGCGGATCGCGGCGAAGTCCTCCTTGGCGACCACGACGGCCTTCTCCATTTTCTCCTCGGCTTCGAGGAGGGTCTCTTCGATCACCACTTGCTCCTGCGTGTCTTGGGTTTGTCCCTGCGTGCACCACGGCCGCGGAACCTGCGTCGCGTCTTCTCCTGCACGGTGTCCGACCGGCAGGGCTTTGTCCATCCCCGGCTGGGGCGACCCGGGGTCAGTCCCGGGTGCCCTGGTCGCTCACGAGCGTGCCGATCTTCTCACCCTTCACGGCGCGCGCGATATTGCCCGCGGTGAGGAGTTCGAAGACGAGGATCGGCAGCTTGTTGTCGCGGCAGAGAGTGATGGCGGTGGCGTCGGCGACCTTGAGGTCGCGAGCGATCACCTCGCCGTACTCCAGGGCGTCGAACTTCACGGCGTCCGGGTTGGTCTTCGGGTCGGAGTCGTAGACCCCGTCGACCCCGTTCTTGCCCATGAGGAGGGCCTCGGCGTCGATCTCCAGGGCGCGCTGGGCGGCGGTGGTGTCGGTGGAGAAGTACGGCATGCCCATACCGGCGCCGAAGATCACGACGCGGCCCTTCTCCAGGTGGCGCACGGCGCGCAGCGGGATGTAGGGCTCGGCGACCTGGCCCATGGTGATCGCGGTCTGGACGCGGGACTGGATGCCCTCCTTCTCCAGGAAGTCCTGGAGGGCGAGGCAGTTCATGACCGTGCCCAGCATGCCCATGTAGTCGGAGCGGGCCCGGTCCATGCCGCGCTGCTGGAGCTCGGCGCCGCGGAAGAAGTTGCCGCCGCCGATGACGATCGCGATCTGCGCGCCGTCGCGGACGACCGCGGCGATCTCGCGGGCCATGGCGTGTACGACGTCGGGATCGACGCCGAGGCCGCCGCCGCCGGAGAACGCCTCGCCGGACAGCTTCAGAAGGAAGCGGCCGGCCTTTTTACCGGTGTTGTCGTCGCCCTGTGCGGCGCCCTGATTCATTGGAGATCTCCTCGTGCACATACGAAGAAGGCCATTGCCGTGGGTGTGGGTGTCCCTGTGCGGCAATGGCCTCCTCGTCAGATCTGCGGTCGTCCGGCGCGTACGCGGACGACTGCGGCGACCCTATCGGGGTCCGGTGTCCGTCGTGTACGGACTCAGATGCCGACCTTGATGCGCGCGAAGCGCTTCAGGGTGACACCGGCCTCGTCCAGGATCTGCTGAACGGACTTCTTGTTGTCGAGCGCGTACGGCTGGCCGAGCAGCGTCGCGTCCTTGAAGAAGCCGTTGAGGCGACCCTCGACGATCTTCGGCAGCGCGGCCTCGGGCTTGCCCTCGGCGCGGGTGGTCTCCTCGGCGACGCGACGCTCGGCCTCGACGACCTCGGCCGGGACGTCCTCCTTGGAGAGGTACTTCGGGGCGAACGCGGCGATGTGCTGCGCGACGCCCTTGGCGACCTCGGCGTTCTCCTTGTCGAGCTCGACGAGGACACCGATCTGCGGGGGCAGGTCGGGCATCGTGCGGTGCATGTACGCCGTGACGTAGCCGCCGGAGAACTGCGCGAAGCGGTCCAGGACGATCTTCTCGCCCAGGTTGGCGTTGGCCTCGTCCACGAACGCCTGCACGGTCTTGCCGGGCTCGATCTCGGAGGCGAGCAGCGCCTCGATGTCGGCCGGGCTGGTGGCGGCGACGTGCTGGGCGAGCTGGTTGGCGACCGACTGGAACTTCTCGCCCTTGGCGACGAAGTCCGTCTCGCACTTCAGCTCGACGATGACACCGGAGGTGTTGTCGTCGGCGATCAGGGAGACGACGGCACCGTTCTCGGCGGAGCGGCCCTCGCGCTTGGCGACGCCCTTCTGGCCCTTGATGCGCAGGGCCTCGACGGCCTTGTCGACGTTGCCGCCGGACTCGTCGAGCGCCTTCTTGCAGTCCATCATGCCGGCGCCGGTGAGCTCGCGGAGCTTCTTGACGTCAGCGGCGGTGTAGTTCGCCATGATCTGTGAATCTCTCTCGAAGTCTGGAAGATCTACCAGGATCTATGGGGTGACGGAGGGGGCTTGTGGCCCCCTCCGTCAACGACCGGACCGGGCGGTCGGACCGGGCTCTGTGGCCCGGTCCTCGCTACCGGTCAGGACCGCTGGTCAGGCCTGCTCGGCCTCGGCGGCGGGGGCCTCGGCAGCCGGGGCCTCGGCAGCCGGGGCCTCGGCAGCCGGGGCCTCGGCAGCCGGGGCCTCGGCAGCCGGGGCCTCGGCGGGCTTCTCGGCCTCGTCGGCCTTCTTCTCGCCCTCGAGGAGGTCGCGCTCCCACTCGGCGAGCGGCTCGCCGACGGCCTTGTCGCCCGGCTTGCTGTCGCCGGTCGCGACGCCGGAGCGGGCGATGAGGCCCTCGGCGACGGCGTCGGCGATCACGCGGGTGAGCAGGGTGACGGAGCGGATCGCGTCGTCGTTGCCCGGGATCTTGTAGTCGACCTCGTCCGGGTCGCAGTTGGTGTCGAGGATCGCGACGACCGGGATGTTGAGCTTGCGCGCCTCGCCGACGGCGATGTGCTCCTTCTTGGTGTCCACGATCCAGACGGCGCTGGGCACCTTCTGCATGTCGCGGATACCACCGAGGGTCTTCTCCAGCTTGGCCTTCTCGCGCGAGAGGACCAGGAGCTCCTTCTTGGTGAGGCCGGAGGCGGCCACGTCCTCGAAGTCGATGGCCTCAAGCTCCTTGAGGCGCTGGAGGCGCTTGTACACGGTGGAGAAGTTGGTGAGCATGCCGCCCAGCCAGCGCTGGTTGACGTACGGCATGCCGACGCGGGTCGCCTGCTCGGCGATGGCCTCCTGCGCCTGCTTCTTCGTGCCGACGAACATGATGGAGCCGCCGTGCGCGACGGTCTCCTTGACGAACTCGTAGGCGCGGTCGATGTACGACAGCGACTGGAGCAGGTCGATGATGTAGATGCCGTTGCGCTCGGTGAAGATGAAGCGCTTCATCTTCGGGTTCCAGCGACGGGTCTGGTGACCGAAGTGGACGCCGCTCTCCAGCAGCTCCCGCATCGTGACGACGGCCATGGCCGTATCTCCTTGGTTTGTCGGTTGTTTCCTGACGCCCCGGCGCGCTGCTGCCACGAATGGACCGAGGAGCGCTGCCACGGCCGGTGAGGGCGGTGGCGGGGCGTGCGAAGTCGACCCGGTGGCCCGGGTCGCCGTAAGAAGTGTACGGGACCTGGGCACCAGCGGGTGACGGCGCTGTCCACAAGCTCCGCCGCCGTCCACAGATCAGGGACGTGATCCACCCGGGCGGGCGGTTCAACGGCACAGTGCGTACATGAACCGACGCTTTCCGTACGCCACCACCCTGGCGCTCCTGTTGCTGGTGGCCGCCCTGGCGTACCCGGCCGCCACCGCACCCGCGCGCCTCGGCGCGGCGAACGCCGCCTCGGCCCCGTCGCCGCCCGCGCCGCACAGCGGGCTGCCGGTTGCGGGCGCGGTGTGGCCACTGGGGCCACCGAGGGCGGTGGTGGTACGGGGCTGGGAGCCGCCCGTGTCGGCGTACGGGCGCGGGCACCGGGGCGTGGACCTGGCGGCGCCGCCGGGCACGCGGGTGCGGGCCGCGGCGGGCGGGCGGGTGTCGTTCGCCGGGGCGGTGGCGGGGCGGGGCGTCCTGGTGGTGACGCTGGCGGCACCCCCGGGAGCGGTGCCGCTGAGGGTCACGTACGAGCCGGTGCGGGCGGCGGTGGAGGCCGGGACGGTGGTGGCGTCGGGGCAGGTGGTCGCGGTGACGGCCCCCGACGCGGCGTCGCACTGCGCGGGTACCTGCCTGCACTGGGGCCTGAGGCGCGGCGACACCTACCTGGACCCGCTGTCACTGCTGCCACGCCACCTCCGGCTGCGCCCGCCCTCCCGCCTGCTGCCCGTCCGGTGAGGCCCGGGGGCGGGAGGAGCGGCCGGGCCCGCCACAGGGGCGGGCGGGGGGTTGGTCGGCCGGGTGGGCTCAGGGGTGGGTGACGCCGCGCAGGGCGACGGCGACGGCCGTGTCGGCGATGGCGCCCGGGTCCTCGGCGGCGCCGAGTTCGATACGGCGGACGGCCGCGTCGACGACACCCTGGAGCAGCATCGCGGCGAGCCGGGGCTCGGGCTGGCCGAGGTCGGCGAGCGCCTCCACGATGATCGCGACGAGGCCGCCGTGCGCGGCGCGGATCTTCTCGCGGGCGCCGTCGTCCAGTTCGCTGGCGGAGATGGCGACGACGGCGCGGTGCCGCCGGTCGCCGACGAGCTCCAGCTGACGGCGTACGTACGCCTCGACCTTCGCCTCGGGCGTGGCCGCCCGGTCCATGGCGGCCTCGACCTCCGCCGCCCAGACGGGGAAGTCCACCGCGCACAGCTCCTCGACCACGGCGGCGCGGGAGCGGAAGTACTCGTACACCGACGACCGGGCGAGGCCGGTGCGTTCGGCGAGGGCGGGGAAGGTCAGCGCCTCCGTGCCGCCCTCGGACAGCAGGGAGCGCGCCGCATCCAGCAGGGCGGCGCGCTGCATCGTCCGGTGCTCGGCCACGGAGGCCGCTCGAATCCTTGGCACGGGTCCCACTGTACGGCCGCCCGTTCGACCTCGGGGGGCCGTCCCCGGTCAGCGTCCGACATCCGCCAGCTTCGCCCTGAGCTGGAGGACGGACTTGGTGTGGATCTGGCTGACGCGGCTCTCCGTGACGCCCAGGACGTTGCCGATCTCGGCGAGGGTGAGGCCCTCGTAGTAGTAGAGCGTGACGACTGTCTTCTCCCGCTCGGGCAGCGTGTTGATGGCGCGGGCGAGCAGCCGCCGCAGCTCGCGGCCCTCGGCGACCTCCACAGGGTCGTCGGCCGCGGTGTCCTCCAGGGTGTCCATGAGGCTGAGGCGGTCGCCGCTCTCCCCGCCGACGTGCAGCAGTTCCTCCAGGGCGACGACGTTGGCGAGGGACAGCTGGCTGAAAACCGCGTGGAGGTCCTCGACGGGGATGCCCATCTCGGCGGCGACCTCGCTTTCGGAGGGCGTGCGCCGCAACTGCGCCTCCAGCGTGGCGTAGGCGCGCTCCACGGCCCTGGCCTTCTGGCGGACGGAGCGGGGAATCCAGTCCAGGGCTCGCAGCTCGTCGATCATGGCGCCGCGGATGCGAGTGATCGCGTACGTCTCGAACTTGATCGACCGGTCGATGTCGAACTTCTCGATCGCGTCGATCAGGCCGAAGACCCCGGAGGAGAGGAAGTCGGCCTGTTCGACGTTGGACGGCAGGCCGACGCTGACCCGGCCCGCCACGTACTTCACGAGGGGCGAGTAGTGCAGGATCAGCTGTTCCCGCAGCCGCTCGTCGCCCGTGTCCTTGTACGACCGCCACAGCTCGTCCAGCGACGAGGGTGCGGCCGGCCGCACGCTGACCCGGGGGGCAGCGGGCGGCGGAACCGCAGCGCGGTCGGACCCGGAGGTGTGCTGGGGCATGCGTCGCCTTGAGCCGTTCTGCCGTCGTGAGCGGGGATGAATCGGGGGTAGCGGTGAGCGTAGCGTGACTGGGCCGTTGCGGTGAGCGAAGGTGAGGGGATCGTCCGTAGGCGGGTTCACGCCATCGGCCGCATCTTCGAATGGGGGCAGCGGTTCGCCTGCGGGCGCCTCCGCCGCCCCCGGGGGAGCGAAGCGGGTCATCGGGTTCACCTTTTCACCCGATTGCTCCAGGTCAAGGACCGCCTCGCCGGGTGTTCGGGTGGCGTCCCGCCAAGGTGGTCAACCGCCAGCCGTCGCCCTGCCGTTCGACGTGTCCGAGGGAGTGCAGCTCGTACAGTCGGCCGAGCGCGTCGTCAACGCCCGTCCCGGCGTTCGCCGCGACGTCGGACACGCTCGCGCTCCGGCCGGGCGGCGGGAGCGCGTCGAGCACCCGTGCGGTGACGGGGTCGAGCAGGTCCCTCGGGACGACGGGACCGCGCCGGTCGGGGGCCAGCTCCCCGATGTCGCCCACCAGTTCGGCGATCTCGTCGGCGTCGGTGACCAGGACGGCGCCGCCGCGCAACAGTTCATGGACACCGGCGGAGTACTTGCTGGTCGCGGCGCCGGGCACCCCTATCGTGTGACGGCCGAGCCGTTGCGCGTCGCGCGCCGTGGCGAGCGCGCCGCTGCGGTACGCGGCCTCGACCACCACGGTGCCCCGGGTGAGGGCGGCGATGACGCGGTTGCGCAGCAGGAACCGTCCCGGCGTGGGATGGTCGCCGGGCGGCAACTCCCCCACCACCAGGCCCTGCTGGGCGATGCGCCCGATCAGCTGGGCGTGGCCGCGCGGGTAGGCGACGTCGACACCGCAGGCGAGCACGGCGACCGTGGCGCCTTCCGCGCCGAGGGCGCCCCGGTGTGCGGCGCCGTCCACCCCGAACGCCGCGCCGGAGACGACGACCCAGCCCCGCTCGGCGAGCCCTCCGCCGAGCAGGGCCGCCATGTGCGCCCCGTAGGACGTGCAGGCGCGGGAGCCGACGACGGCGACGGAACGCAGCGCCCACCGCCGCAGGTCGGCGAGGCCCCGCACCCACAGGCCCACGGGTCTCGCGTCCCCGAGGTCGTCGAGCTGGCTGGGCCACTCGGCGTCACCGGGGACGAGGAACCGCCCGCCGAGCGCCCCGATCGCCTCCAGGTCCTGACGGGGCCTCACCCTGGCCACCCGCGTCAGATACCCCTGGAGGCGCCGCTCGCTCGCCCCGGTGAGCGCCCCTCGGCGGTACGGCTGCGCGCTGAGCCGCCGCAGCAGCTCCACCGCGCCCAGCTCGCGCAGCCACCGCCCCGCGAGTTCGTCCCCCGGCTCGATCACCCGGCACAGCGCCGCCCGCGCGACCCGCTCCTCCTCCGTCACCATCATCCCGGCACCCCCGTACCCGTCACCCGAACCTCCCCCGGCACGCCCTCCACGTGCTGCCCCCGGCCCGCCGCCGACCACGGCCCCGGCGCACCCCGCGCCCATACGACCCGAGACCCAGCCGTCTCCCGTACCGCGTCGGCGCCACCGGCCCCGGCGTCCGACGCACCCGCGTCGCCGGGCCGCGGCGCGCCCATGTCCCGATGCGCCTCGGACCTGCGCTGCGGCGGCGCCGGTACGGAGTCCCGCCCACCCGCCGGCTCCCCACCCGCCTGGGCGTCCCGCCTTGACGGTGCGTGTTCTTCCGCGCGCCGCACCAGCGGCCCCGGCTCGGCAGGCGGCCCTGGCTCGGCGGTCGGCCGGAGCGCGGCGGTCGATACAGGGCCCGCGGGTGGACCGGGTGCCGGAGTCGGCGAGGGCTCGGGCAGGGGCGTCACAGCGAGCCCCCGACCGGTACGCCTCGGGAGATGCCGGTGCGGAGCTCCAGGGCGAGGTTGACGTCGCCCGCGTCGGGGCGGCCCCGGCCTGCCAGGTCGGCGAGGGTCCAGGCGGTGCGAAGGACCCGGTCGAGGCCGCGGGCGGTGAGCAAACCGCGCTCGAGGTCGCGCTCGGCGGCTGCCAGGGCGCCGGGGGCCGGGTGCCAGCGGGTGCGCAGCTCATGGCCGGGCACCTCGGCGTTACGGGTCCACGGCGTGCCGATCAGCCGGGCGGCGGCGCGCTCCCTGGCGGCGTGGACGCGGGCGGCGACGGCGGCGCTGGGCTCGCCGTTCGCGGCCAGCAGGTCGGCTCGGCTGACCGGCTCCACCTCGACGCGCAGGTCGACGCGGTCCAGCAGCGGCCCCGACAGGCGGGACTGGTAGCGGCGGATCACCGACGAGGGGCACTCGCAGCTGTCCCCCTGGGTGCTGTGCCGCCCGCACGGGCAAGGGTTCGCGGCGAGGACCATCAGGAACCGCGCCGGGAGCCGCACCACTCCGGCGGCGCGCGCCACGACCACCTGGCCGGACTCCAGCGGCTGCCGCAGCGCGTCCAGGGTTTTGCCCGAGAACTCCGGCGCCTCGTCCAAGAAGAGCACGCCACGGTGTGCCAACGAGACGGCGCCCGGGCGCGGCAGTCCGTTGCCGCCGCCGACCAGGGACTGCATCGTCGCCGAGTGGTGCGGCGCGCAGTACGGGGCCCGGCTCACCAGGGGCTTGCCCGGCGGGAGGATGCCGGCCACCGAGTGGACGGCGGTCACCTCCAGCGACTCCCCGCGCGTCAGCGGCGGCAGCAGGCCGGGCAGCCGCTCGGCCAGCATGGTCTTGCCCGCGCCGGGCGGTCCCGACAGGAACAGATGGTGACCGCCCGCCGCGGCGACCTCCAGGGCGAGCCGGGCGGCCCGCTGTCCGGCGACGTCCGCCAGGTCGGGGCTGTCGCCCGGATCGCCGGCCAGTCCCGTGCCGGACCCGGCGCCGGGCACCACGAGCCCGGCCAGCATCGGGTCGGGCCTGCCCTCCTCGTCGGGCTCCTCCTCGGGCACGGGCGCGTCGGTGAGGATCGCGACCAGCTGGCGCAGGCTCCGTACCCCGAGCACGGACACACCCGGCACCAGCGACGCCTCCCCCGCCGTCTGCTCGGGCACGACCACGTGCTCGTACCCGGCCTCGGCGGCGGCCAGGACCGCGGGCAGCACGCCCCGCACCGGCCTGACACGGCCGTCGAGGCCCAGCTCCCCGATGAGGACGAGGTCGGCGATGGTCCGCGGGTCGATCAGCTCGGCCGCCGCCATCACCGCGCAAGCGACGGCCAAATCGAAACTGGAACCCGCCTTGGGCACGGACGCGGGGCTCAGCCCTACCGTCAGCTTCTTCTGCGGCCACTCCGCCCCGGAGTTGACCATGGCGGCCCGCACCCGGTCGCGGCTCTCCGACAGGCTCTTGTCCGGCAGGCCGACCAGCGTGAACGCCGCGACGCCCGGCTCCAGGTCCGCTTGGACCTCCACCACCACGCCGTCAACACCGACCAGCGCCACCGAACACGTCCGGGCGAACCCCATCAGGCCACCCCCCGCACATGCTGGACGACGGGCGCGCCCCGCCGGGGCAGCACCACACCGATCAGATCGATGCGGACGCCTCCCGGCGGTGGGCCGCCGTGCCGGTCGAGCCAGCACGCGGCGAGTCTCCTCAGCCGGTCCGCCTTGGCGGCCGTCACCGCGGCGAGCGGATGCTGGAAGTCGCCCGCTCGGCGGGTCTTCACCTCGCAGACCACCACGGCGTCGCCGTCGCGGGCGACGATGTCGATCTCTCCGGCGCGCCCGCAGCGCCAGTTCCTGGCGAGGACGGACATGCCCGCCTCGCCGAGCCGGCGTACCGCCAGCCTCTCCCCGTACTGTCCGAGTGCCCCCGTGGCGTTCATCTCGGCACCACCTCCGGCACCGACTGTGCCGCCTCGGGCGCTCAGATGTGGATCTTGGTGGGCGGGCCGGTGGACAACTGGCCCACTGTGGAAAACCCGGTCACCCGTACGGGTGGATCAGCTGCTCGGGAGCTCCAGATCCGATTTGTTCAGCTCCTCGATGTTCACGTCCTTGAACGTGAGCACGCGTACCTGTTTGACGAAGCGGGCCGGCCGATACATGTCCCAGACCCACGCGTCCGCCATCGACACCTCGAAGAAGACCTCGCCGTGCACGGAGTGCACCTGCATCTCGTAGTCGTTCGTCAGGTAGAAGCGCCGCTCGGTCTCGATGACGTATTTGAACAGCCCGACGACGTCGCGGTACTCCCGGTAGAGCTTCAGCTCCATCTCGGTTTCGTACTTCTCGAGGTCCTCGGCGCTCATGGCATGTTCCCCTTCAGCCGTGCGTGCCCCCATTGTGCGCCAGTCATCCGTACCCCTGGACGATTTCCGGGGACAGTACGACCGGCGCGGGCGGCGGGCCCTCGTCGAGCAGCGTGCGCAGCAGCCCGGCGAGTCGTGTCGGGTACACCGTCTCACGGGCCGCCGACAGTTCGGCGGAGGTCCACCACCTCAGCCCCGCGACGCTGCGGGTCTCCAGTTCGGTGAGGCTGTCGCCCAGGACGGCGGTTGTGCGCCCGGTACGGGCCAGGAAGTACCACTCGTCCTGGTTCCAGCGGCGACCGGCGAACGGGAACGAGCACATCCGCCGCCACAGCACCGGCCCCAGCTCGACGTCCGTGATCCCGGTCTCCTCCGCCAGCTCGCGCAGCGCGGCCTCCTCGCGGGTCTCGTCGCCCTCGACCCCGCCGCCCGGGGTGAACCACCAGGTCAGCGCGGGGTTGTCCGGCTCGTAGCCGTGCAGGAGGAGAATCCGGTCGTCGGGGTCGAGCAGCACGACCCGCGCCACCCGCCGCACCTCGCCCGGCGGCAGCCCCCCGTACACCGAGTCCCCGGCCCCCTCGGGCGCCCCTGCGGCCGCCCCGGCCACCTCGTACGGCGGCTCCTCGCCCGGCTCGTCCGGGCGCCGCTCCCCCGGCCCTCGTCCGGTTCCGTCCCTCACCTGCACCTCGGCACCTCCCACACCGCGCCCACCGTCAGTCACGCGCCGCCGCTCCACCCGACGGCCGGGATCCGGCAGCCCCGGCCCCCGGTCCCGAAGCGCCCGGCCCCGAAGCGCCCGGCTTCGAAGCGCCCGGCCCGGACCGCGACCGCGACCCCAGCCGCGCCAGCGGGCCGTAGGCCGCGCCGGCCAGGACCAGTGCCGCGCCGGACGCCACGGCCCACGCCAGAGGCCGTACGGGCCCGGGCTCCGACACCCCGCCCGGCAGCGCGGCGAAGCCCCGCGGCCGGTCGATGACGGCGATCCCGTCCACCGGCCACACGACGGCGTCCAGCCGGGCCGTGACGGCGCTGCGGGGTACCGATCCCTTGCCCGCGTCCTGGAGGTGGACCCGCGAGTCCTGGGAGCTGGCGCGCTGGTCGCCGAGGAGGAACAGGTGCCCGTCCGGCACCGTCGCGGTGAACTCGGTCGGCGACGCGGCCTCCTTGCCGCCCCAGCCCTGCGTGTTCAGGTACGGCTCGCGTACGGGCCGCCCGTTGACGGTGAGCCGTCCGTCCGCGTCGCAGCAGGCGATCTTGTCGCCGTCCACGCCGACGACCCGCTTGATCATGGGCATGTTGCCCCAGTCAGGGTCCGTGAAGACGACGATGTCGCCGCGCCTCACCTCGGAACCGTCGATCCGCTGGGCAAGTACGCGGTCGCCCGATGTGACCGTCGGGTGCATCGATTCGGTGGGCACCGTGTAGGGCCGGTACAGCACCGCTCCCCAGACGAAACCGCCGAGGAACAGCACACAGCCGACGGCCACGACCAGCCCCGACAGCACGCTGCCGAGCCGGCCGTGGCCGCCCGTACGCATCTTTCCGCCCATCCCAGCGCTCCCCGCTCAGGAGATCGAGTGCTCCGGGACGGCACCCTACCCGCGCCCGCTACCGGGCGGTAAGCCTCGCGAGGGCCCGCTCACCGGCCGCCTCGGTGAGCCGGCGGCGACGCCACAGCACCAGCGGCAGCGCGCCCGCCAGGCCCAGGGCGCCCGGTCCGACGGCGGCCGCGGCGGCGGCGCTCAGCCCGGGCTGGTCGAACGTGTCCGGGACCGGCAGGGTCGCCCAGCGGTCGAGCGGCCAGGGGACGAAGACGGCGCGGCCGACGACCTTCTCGTTGGAGATCGTGCCCTCGCCCGGGAGCTCCTGGTGGTAGCGGGAGTCCAGCGAGTTCTGCCGGTTGTCGCCCATCACCCAGATGCGGCCGTCGGGGACCTTCACCGGGCCGAACGGCTCGTCGTCGCACGGCGTGGAGCCCGGGTACAGGTACGAGGTCTCGTCCAGCGTCTTGCCGTTGACGTGGACCTTGCCGCCCTTCTTGCACTCCACCGTGTCGCCGCCGACCGCGATGACCCGCTTGATCAGGTTCTGCTGGTCGGCGGCGGGCATCAGGCCGATGAAGCTCAGGAACCGCTGAAGCGGGTTCGGCTCGGGCGCGGGCTCGTTGAGCCAGCCGCCCGGGTCCTCGAAGACGACGACCTCGCCGCGCTCGGGCTCGGAGCCGAACCACGGGGTCAGCTTGTCCACCAGTACCCGGTCGCCGCGCTTGAGCGTGTCCATCATCGACTCGGACGGGATGGAGAACGCCTGGACCAGGAAGGTCTTGATCAGCAGCGCCAGCACCAGGGCGATACCGACCAGCAGCGGCAGCTCCTTCCAGAAGGAGCGCTGCTTCCTCGGCTGCGGCCGGTCGTGCTCGCCGCCGTCCACGGTGTCGTCGTCGTCCACGCTGTCGCCCTCGGCGTTGTCGGCGCTCCTCGCGCCGGTCACTTGCGGCGCGTCCCCCCGGACGGCCGCGCTTTCGGTCACGCCCGGGGCGGGCGTCCCGCCCGGGCCGGGGGACGGGTCCGCGAGCTGCCCGCGCCCCTTCTCCGGCTCGTCGCGTCCGGATCGTGCGCCGACCGCCAGATCCCCCACATCCACTCCTCAGTCCGTGCTCTCGCCCGCCCCCGAAGCAGGGGAAGGCCCACCACTCCCATAACGAGCGGGAGTTCCGCAGGGGTCGGGAGCCGTAGCGATCCATTCGCGTACCAGGGGGACACACTATGCGACGCGCCGAGCGCCGACGCCGCCCCGGGCGGCGCGTCAGGGACGGCGTCGAAGGCCCCGCCGTCGCCCAGGCGCCGCCAGTGCCCGAACGGCCAGGCGATCACGAAAGCACGCCCTACGACCTGCTTCTCCGCGATGGTGCCCTGCCCGGCCTCGTTCAGATGGAAGCGGGAGTCGGCGGAGTCGGAGCGGTGGTCGCCGAGGACGAAGAGCCGTCCCTCGGGCACCTTCACGTCGAAGGGGATCCGCGAGGGTTCGTTGCCCGGATGGAGGTACGGCTCGTCCACAGGCACGCCGTTGACGGTCACGCGCCCCTCGGCGTCGCAGCACTTGACGGTGTCCCCGCCGACGGCCACGACCCGCTTGATGAGGTCCTGCTCGTCGTCGGACGGCAGCAGCCCGATGAAGGTGAGCCCCTGCTTGATCTGGGCGATGACGACCGGGTCGTCGTCCGGCGGGGTCTGCTCGGCCTGGAGCCAGCCGCCGGGGTCCTGGAACACGACGACGTCGCCGCGCTCGGGCTTCGACCCGAACCAGGGCGTCAGCTTGTCCACCAGGACCCGGTCGTCGATGCGGATCGTCTGCTCCATGGAGCCGGACGGGATGACGAAGGCCTGCACCAGGAAGGTCTTCAGGATCAGCGCGATGGCCACCGCGACGCCGATGAGGAGCGGGACCTCCTTGATCGCGGACCGGCGCCTGCGCCGCTTCACCTTGCGGGCCAGCCTGCGCCGCTCGGCGCGGCCGGGCAGCGGGCGGCCGTTCGTGGGCCGCGAACCGGTGGGCAGCCTCGTGTCCGCGCGGTGCCCGCCGCGCCGGCCGCGGCTACCCATGGCCGCCACCCGGGCCCGGAGCCTCCGGTACGGCGCCGAAGGCACCCGTCGGGTCGATGCCGGACCAGCGGCGGGCGGGCCAGCCGATCCAGTCGGCGCGGCCGATCACCATGTCCTCGGGAACCATCCCGCCGCCCGGGGCGCCCAGGTGGTCACGGGAGTCGCGGGACTGGCTGCGGTGGTCGCCCATGACCCACAGGGTCCCGTCCGGCACCACGATGTCGAACCGTACCTGGGAGGGCGCGTCGCCGGGGTGCAGATACCCCTCGTCGACGGGTACGCCGTTCACCTCGATCCTGCCCTCCTTGTCGCAGCACGTCACCCGGTCGCCCCCGACGCCGACGACGCGCTTGACGAAGTCGGTGTCGTCGGGCTCCGCGAGGCCCAGCGCCGAGGCGGCGCCGTGCAGGAGCGCGGTGACCGGGTTCTCCTCTGGAACGATACGGACGAAGGAGCCGGTTCCGTCGAAGACGATGACGTCGCCGCGCGCGGGGCGGTCGCCGAAGCGGTACGCCAGCTTGTTGACGATCACGCGGTCGCCGACCTGGAGCGTGGGCTGCATCGACCGGCTGGGAATCTGGAACGGCTGGATGACGAAGTGACCGAGGAGCAGCATGCCGACGGCCCAGGCGGCGCCGATCAGACCGGTGGTGCGCCAGGAAAGCGCGAAGCGCGACCTCCGCTCCGGATGCCTTTCGGCGTCGGGAGGGAGGTCGCGCTCCGTGTGCGTGGCTTCGGTGTCCATCGGGGGCAGAGCCTAACCGGCCGCCCTGTGAGGCTCACCCGAAGCGTGAGCGTGCGGGCTGGGCCGGCGCTCAGTTCTCGCGCTTCTCCTTGATCTTCGCGGCCTTGCCGCGCAGCTCACGGAGGTAGTACAGCTTCGCACGGCGGACGTCACCGCGGGTGACGAGCTCGATCTTCTCGAAGATCGGGCTGTGCACCGGGAAGGTGCGCTCGACGCCGACGGAGAAGGAGACCTTGCGGACCGTGAAGGTCTCGGAGACACCAGAGCCCTGGCGGCGGATGACGACACCCTTGAACTGCTGGATACGGGAGCGGTTGCCCTCGATGACGCGAACGTGGACGTTCACGGTGTCACCGGGACGGAACGCCGGGACATCGGTCCGCAGGGACGCGGCGTTGACGGCGTCGAGCACGTGAGACATGATCGTCTGCTTCCTCACTGATGCCACAGGTCATCAGCGGCACTAGAAATGGGGTTTCGGGGGCCGGGCGTCGGGTGCGGCGTCGTGTCCCCCTGTGGCAGGGGCGCCGACCGGACGTACGGCAGCGGCCTATTCTTCCACGTCCCGCGGCCTGCGCCAAAACCGGCCACCGGGCTCGGGTGCCCAGCCGAGGATGGAGAGGGTCTCGCGGTCCTTCTTGTCGAAGGCGGCCGGGTCGCACCGCTCGATGAGGTCGGGGCGGTGCAGCGCGGTGCGCCGCAGGGCCTCGTCCCGCCGCCACCGCGCGATCCTGCCGTGGTGGCCGCTGAGCAGGACGTCGGGGATGCCCCGGCCGCGCCAGACGGGCGGCTTGGTGTAGACGGGGCCTTCCAGGAGGTTGGCCATGGCGCCGGGGGCGAACGAGTCGTCGCGGTGGGACTCGGCGTTGCCCAGGACACCGGGGAGGAGGCGGGCCACGGCCTCGGTGATCACCAGTACGGCGGCCTCGCCGCCGGCGAGGACGTAGTCGCCGATGGACACCTCGTACACGGGCATCCGGGTGGCGTACTCCTCCGTGACGCGGCGGTCGATGCCCTCGTAGCGGGCCGGGGTGAAGACCAGCCAGGGCCGCTGCGACAGCTCGACGGCGACCTCCTGGGTGAAGGGCCGCCCGCTGGGCGTGGGGACGACGAGTACGGGTCCGTGGGCGCCGGCCTCGTATCCGTCGGCGGTGATCTCGTCCAGGGCGTCGCCCCACGGCTCGGTCTTCATGACCATGCCGGGGCCGCCGCCGTAGGGCGTGTCGTCCACGGTGTTGTGCCGGTCGTACGTCCAGCGGCGCAGGTCGTGGACGTGGACGTCCAGCCGGCCGCGTGCGCGGGCCTTGCCGACGAGCGAGACGTTCAGCGGTTCCAGGTACTCGGGGAAGATCGTGACGACGTCGAGCCGCATCAGCGACCTTCCTCGTTCTTCCGCGCGGCCTCGCCGTCGGCCTCGGAGTCCTGGGCACCGGCGGTGTCGTCCTCGCCCTCCGCGCGCGTGGAGGCGATCACGGCGCGGTCGTCGATGAGGCCGGGCGGCGGGACGATGACCGCCCTCTGCGCGTCGAGGTCCACCTCGGTGACGATCTCGCCGACGAACGGGATCAGGACCTCGCTGCCGTCGGGCCGCTCGACCACGAACAGGTCCTGGTACGGCAGGTGGGAGACCTCGGTGATCCGGCCGACCTCGGTGCCGTCGGCGAGCACCACGTCGAGGTCGATCAGCTGGTGGTCGTAGTACTCGTCCGGCTCCTCGGGCCGCTCCTCCGGATCGACGTCGGCGATGAGGAGGATGTTGCGCAGCGCCTCGGCGGCGTTCCGGTCACGGACGCCCGCGAAGCGCAGCAGGAGCCGGCCGCTGTGGACGCGGCCGCTCTCGATGGTGAGGGGCCCGGCGGAGGCCGGGTCGGTGGCGAGTACGGCGCCGGGCGCGAGCCGCAGCTCGGGCTCGTCCGTGCGTACCTCGACGGTGACCTCGCCCTTGATGCCGTGGGCGCGGCCGATCCGCGCGACTACGAGCTGCACTTTCTGGACTCTCCTGTCGGACGACGACGGGCCGGGGCGGGCCGCAGCCCTCCCCGGCCCGTGCGCCGGTGTTCAACTTCGCTCAGCGAACCTGGTCCACGTCGACGAGGTCGACGCGGATTCCCCGTCCGCCGATGGCACCCACGACCGTACGCAGTGCACGCGCGGTGCGGCCGTTGCGACCGATCACCTTGCCGAGGTCGTCCGGGTGGACCCGGACCTCGAGCACGCTTCCGCGGCGCAGGTTGCGCGAGGCGACCTGCACATCGTCGGGGTTGTCGACAATGCCCTTCACGAGGTGCTCGAGAGCCTCCTCGAGCATGCTCAGGCCTCGGTCGACTCGGAGGACGCGGCCTCGGCCTCGTCCGCCTTCTTGTCGGCCTTCTTGGCCTTCGGGGTGATGGCCTCACCCTTGGCGTCGTCACCCTCGATCGACTTGGCGAAAGCCTCGAAGGAAGCGCGCTTGTCTTCCTTCGTGGCCGGGGCCAGCAGCGGCTTCTCGGGAGCCGGCAGGCCCTTGTGCTTCTGCCAGTCGCCGGTCAGCTTCAGGATGGCGAGAACCGGCTCGGTCGGCTGGGCGCCGACAGACAGCCAGTACTGCGCACGCTCCGAGTCGACCTCGATGCGCGACGGGTTCTGCACCGGGTGGTACAGGCCGATCTCCTCGATGGCCCGGCCGTCACGGCGGGTACGGGAGTCGGCGACGACGATGCGGTAGTGAGGCGAACGGATCTTGCCCAGACGCTTCAGCTTGATCTTGACTGCCACGGGTGTGGTGTCTCCTGGTCTTGACGTGGTTGGGCACGACGAGATGTCGCGTGGGGTTGCGGTACCCGAGTGCCCGATGGACGCGTCAGCCGTAGGAGAGAGGGGTCCTGTTCGACTGTCGAGTACAGCTAGCCATTGTGCCACACCCCGCGGCGCCGCCGGCCCTCAGGGGAACGGCCGGCGGCGGGCGGGGAGACCGGGCCGCGGGTCATCTCGCGGCGCCCACCGCTTCCGGGATGCGGAAGGGCTTCCCGCAGCCGCCGCAGACGATCGGCGCCTGGGCGAGGACCGACGGGACGACCCGGACGTTGCGCCCGCAGTCGCAGACCGCCTTGACGCGCACGCCGCCGCCCGACGAGCCGTGCCGCGCGGCGGGCCCGCGGAAGGAGCGCTTCGTGTCGGTGGCCGTGGCGGCCGAGTGCGCCTTGAGGGCGCGCTGGAGACGCTCGATGGTCGGCCGGTACCGGCGCTTGGCCTCGGGGCTGAGCGTGACCAGCGAGAAACCGCTGCTCGGGTGCGGCTCCTCGGAGTGGTCCAGGCCCATCTCCTCGGCGATCGCCAGGAATCGGCGGTTGTGGTAGCGGCCGGCGCGGGAGGTGTCGCGGACACCTCGGGCGGCGGCGATGCCGTGGACTGCCTCATGGAGCAGTCGTTCGAAGGAGAGCTCGGCGCCACAGGCGGACGACGACTCTCCGATCAGGGACTCGGGCGCGGCGAGATCGGGCAGCTCGGGGTGGTGCCGCTGAATGTCGGCCCACGCCTGTGCCAGTTCTGCGGCGAGGACAGGTGGTGTCGTGCTCACGTCGTGAACAACGAGCCGGGGTCCCGTCGGGTTCCATTCCGGGGCATCCCAAATATTTTGCACGTACCCGTCAGTTGCCATTGATGTGTCCTCACGAGGGCCAGTGCGCTGATCTGCGTAAGAAGCCACACAGCTCGCATCAAGGTGGTACGTATGGCTTGCAGGTTCGGTTCAGCGCCTCCCCTCGCCACCCGCCTGCGTGGCGGTGGGTGACGGCGCATCACCGGGGGCGACGTTACCCCCGTCGGGGTGTACGCGTGGCGGCGGCCCCGCCTGCATGGCGGGATTCGCGCGGCGGCCCCACTATGGAGGTGGTTCGTGCCGGGCCAGGGGGCGCACGACCGGGGCACGCGCGCATCGCGGCCCGACCCCCTGGACGCGGGGGCGGAAGCGGAGTTCTCTGGCTACGGACCGTGCGAGCGCACGTACACGGGGGCCGTCAAGCAGGGCACGGACGCAACAGATGCACTCTCGGCTGATTGGGGCGCTTTCGATGACACCGATGCTCGTCCAGCACCACCCCCACCCGGCCCCGGCCCCCGCGGCCACCGACGCGCCGGCGCGCGCCCGTGACTGGGCGGAGATCCAGGAGCGGATGCTGGTGCCGCTCTACGAAGCGGTGTACGAGCACCTGGAGGTCGGCTCCGGGACCCGGCTCCTCGGTCTCGGCTGCGGCTCGGGGCTCGCCCTGCTCATGGCCGCCACGCGCGGAGCCCAGGTCACCGGGGTCGACACGGACCACGCGCGCGTGGACCTCGCCAGGGAGCGGCTGCTTCCCGACCCGGCCGCCGCAGGGCCCGGCCCGTACGCGCACCGGGGCTCCCGCCCGGAGACGCGGCTCCTTTACGGCACGCCCGACGCGGCCGCCGACCCGGCACTCCCCGCGTACAACCTCGTCACCGCCTTCCAGCCGGTCGGCTGCACCGCGGGCGACTCCGACGGCCTCGTGCCCGCTCTCACCGCCGCGGTCCCCATGGCGGAGCGCGGCAGCGCCGTCGTCCTGGCCGGCTGGGGTCCGCCCGAGCGGTGCGCCACGACGGCGGTGTTCCGCGTCGCGGGCCGCCTCACCGAGCGGCTGCGCGGGCACGGCGCCTGGCGGCCCGCCCGGCGCGACGACCTGGAGGAGGTGGCCGCGCGGGCCGGGCTGCGGCCGGACGGGTCCGGGCGGGTGTCCTGCCCGTTCGGCTACGCGGACACCGACAGCGCCGTACGCGGGCTGCTCTCCACCGGCCTCTTCGACGCGGCCGTCGCGGCCGGCGACCAGGCGACCGTGGAGAAGGAGATCACCGAGGCGCTCCACCCCCACGTCCGGCACGACGGCACGGTGTGGATGCCGAACGTCTTCCGCTACCTCGTCGCCCGGATTCCCTGACCCGCGCGGCCGGACGCGTGCCGGACCAGTACGCGCCCCCGCCCGTACGCGTAAGGGGCACCCGCCATGGACGGGTGCCCCTTACCTGCGTACCTCCGAACGGGTGAACGTGACCGTCCGCCCGCGTACGGCGGCGGCAGGCGTCAGCGCATGAACTTCTTGAACTCGTCCGGCAGCTCGAAGTCCTTGCCCGGCTCCCCGGCCGGGAGACCGAACGCCCCGCCCTGCTGCGCCTGCTGCTCCCGGCGCTCCGCGGCGGCCTGCTCCTCGGCCTTCCGCTTCATCGGGTTGCCGCTGCGCCGCTTGCCCTTGGCCTGCTTGACCTGCTTCTTCTGCCGGCCGGCGCCGCCGCCCATGCCCGGGAGGCCCGGCATCCCCGGCATGCCGCCACCCTGCGCCATGCGCGACATCATCTTGCGCGCCTCGAAGAACCGCTCGACCAGCGACTTCACGGCGCTGACCTCGACGCCGGAACCCCGCGCGATACGCGCACGGCGCGAGCCGTTGATGATCGTCGGGTCCTGGCGCTCGGCCGGGGTCATCGACTTGATGATCGCGGCCGTACGGTCCACGTCCCGCTCGTCGATGTTGTTGATCTGGTCCCGCATCTGCGCCATGCCGGGCAGCATGCCGAGCAGCTTCGAGATGGAGCCCATCTTGCGGACCTGCTCCATCTGGGCCAGGAAGTCGTCGAGCGTGAAGTCCTTGCCCTTGCTGCTCGCCAGCTTGGAGGCCATCTTGGCGGCCTCTTCCTGGCTGAAGGTCTGCTCGGCCTTCTCGATCAGCGAGAGCACGTCGCCCATGCCGAGGATCCGGGACGCCATGCGGTCCGGGTGGAACGCGTCGAAGTCGTCCAGCTTCTCGCCGTTGGAGGCGAACATGATCTGGCGGCCGGTGACGTGCGCGATCGACAGCGCGGCACCACCGCGGGCGTCGCCGTCGAGCTTGGACAGCACCACGCCGTCGAAGCCGACGCCGTCGCGGAAGGCCTCCGCCGTGTTGACGGCGTCCTGACCGATCATGGCGTCGACGACGAAGAGGATCTCGTCCGGGGAGACGGCGTCGCGGATGTCCGCGGCCTGCTGCATCATCTCCTGGTCGATGCCCAGGCGGCCCGCGGTGTCGACGATGACGATGTCGTGGAGCTTGGTCCGCGCGTACTCGATGGAGTCCTCGGCCACCTTGACCGGGTCGCCCACGCCGTTGCCCGGCTCGGGGGCGTACACGGCGACCCCGGCCCGCTCGGCGACGACGGACAGCTGGTTGACGGCGTTCGGGCGCTGGAGGTCACAGGCGACGAGCAGCGGCGAGTGCCCCTGGGCCTTGAGCCACAGGCCGAGCTTGCCGGCGAGCGTGGTCTTACCGGCACCCTGGAGACCGGCCAGCATGATCACGGTCGGCGGCTGCTTGGCGAAGCGCAGCCTGCGGGTCTCGCCGCCGAGGATGCCGATGAGCTCCTCGTTGACGATCTTGATGATCTGCTGCGCGGGGTTGAGCGCCTTGGAGACCTCGGCGCCGAGCGACCTCTCCTTCACCTGCTTGATGAAGGCCCGGACGACCGGGAGCGCGACATCCGCCTCCAGCAGGGCGATGCGGATCTCGCGGGCGGTGGCGTCGATGTCGGCCTCGCTCAGCCTCCCTTTGCCACGGAGGCCTTTGAAAGTGGCTGCAAGGCGGTCGGAGAGGGTATCGAACACGGCGGTCGCGGATCCTCAGGTCTAGGGAGCAGGCAGACAGTCGGAGTCAAGGGTATCCGGCCGCGCGATGAAGGCGCCCTCGCCCGACGCGGGAGGGCCGGATCACGGCCGCGACAGGGCGCGCTCCAGCTCGCTCGCCACCCCCAGGGCCTCCTCCGTCGTCAGGGGCGCGCCCGCCGCGTCCGTGACGTACACCGTGTCCACCGCGTTCGCGCCCAGGGTGCTGACGTGCGCGCTCCGCACCCGCACCGCCGCCCCCTCCAGGGCGCGCCCGATCCGGTGCAGCAGCCCCGGCGCGTCCTGCGCCCGCACCTCCAGCACCGTCGCCCGCGCCGCCGAGCCCGCCGGGGCGACCGTGACGCGCGGGGGCGGGGCCTGGACGCCGCGGCGCCTGGGGTACGCGGCGTCGCGCGCGGCGAGCCGGGCGGCCACGTCCAGGGACCCGTCGAGGGCGCGCACCAGGTCGGCGCGGAGGCGCCCGGCCTGCGGGAGGGAGCCGTACTCGGCGGCGACGCGCCAGTTGAGGACCAGGACGGAGCCGGTGGGACCCAGTTCGGTTGGCAGGTCGATGGCGCGCAGGTCGGCGGAGCGGACGGTGAGCCGGTGGAGGGCGAGGACCCCGGCGGCGGCGGGGAGGACGCCGGGCTGGTCGGGCAGGGCGATGAGCAGTTCCACGCCGACCGGTTCGGGCTCGCCGTCCGGCTGGGCGGTCTCGTGCCGGGTGTGCAGGGCGAGGACGGGTTCGCGGGTGCGGAGGGCCTCGACGGCGAGGCGTTCCTCTTCGGCGCCTGGTGCGGAGGGTTCGGGGGCGGGCGGGGTGTCGCCCGCGAGGGCGGCGGCGACGCGTTTGACGAGGTCGGCGACGAGCGAGGCGCGCCAGGCGGACCAGGCGGCGGGCCCGGTGGCGAGCGCGTCGGCCTCGGTGAGGGCGTGCAGGAGTTCCAGCGTGGTGGCGGTGCCGACGGCGCGGGCGACGGACTCGACGGTGGCGGGGTCGTCGAGGTCGCGGCGGGTGGCGGTCTCGACGAGGAGGAGGTGGTGGCGTACGAGGGTGGCGAGGACGTCGGCGTCAACCTGGTCGAAGCCGATGCGCGCGGCCACGTCGCGGGCGATGGTCTCGCCCGCGACGGAGTGGTCGCCGGGCCATCCCTTGCCGATGTCGTGGAGGAGCGCGGCGACGAGCAGCAGGTCGGGGCGGCCGACGCGGCGGGTGAGGGAGGAGGCGCGGACGGCGGTCTCGACCAGGTGCCGGTCGACGGTCCAGGTGTGGACGGGGTTGCGCTGGGGGCGGCAGCGTACGCGTTCCCAGTCGGGGACGAGGCGGGTGACGAGCCCCTCGGCTTCGAGGGCCTCCCAGACGGGGAGGGTCGGTTCGCCCGCGCCGAGGAGGGTGACGAGCTGTTCGCGGGCCTCGGCGGGCCACGGTACGGGCAGGGGGCGCGCGGTGGTGGCGAGGTGGCGTACGGCGTGCCGGGAGAGGGGCAGCCCGGCCTGGGCGGCCGCGGCGGCGGCGCGCAGCGGGAGGACGGGGTCGCGTTCGGGGCGGGCGGTGCGGGCGAGTACGGCTTCGCCGTCCATCTCGACGACGCCTTCGGCGAGGGGGGTGCGTTCGGGCTGCGGCCGGTTCGCCCGGGAGCCGAGGAGGGTGCGCAGGCGGGGGCGGGTGGAACGGGCGCACAGGACGCGGTGGACCTCGCGCCAGGTGACGTCGGAGGCGTACGCGATGGTGCGGGCGGCCTCGTAGACGTGGCGGAGCAGGGTGTCGGCGTCGAGGAGGCCGAGGGCGCGGGCGACCTGGTCCTGTTCCTGGAGGGCGAGGCGGTCGGTGGCGCGGCCGGTGGTGAGGTGGAGGGCGTCGCGTACGTCGAGGAGGGTGCGACGGGCTTCGGCGAGGCCGTCGCGGGGGGCGTCGGCGAGCCAGGAGGCGGCGACGGCGCGCAGGGCGGTCGTGTCGCGCAGGCCGCCGCGGGCCTCCTTGAGGTCGGGTTCGAGGAGGTGGGGCAGTTCGCCGTGGCGTTCGGCGCGTTCCTCGCAGAGTTCGCGGAGTTCGGGCAGGCGCCGGGGGGCCTGGTTGCGCCAGTCGGCGAGGACGGCGGTGCGCAGGGCGGCGACGAGGCCGAGGTCACCCGCGAGGGGGCGGGCGTCGAGGAGCCCGAGGTGGGCCTTGAGGTCGTCGGCGGCGGTCCTGCGGGCCTCGGCGGGGGTGCGTACGGAGTGGTCGAGCGCGAGGCCGAGGTCCCAGACGGGGTACCAGAGGCGGTCGGCGAGCGCGGCGATCGCGCCGGGGTCGGCGGTGCCGTCGTGGAGGAGGAGCAGGTCGAGGTCGCTGCGGGGGGAGAGTTCACCGCGCCCGTAGCCGCCTACGGCGACGAGGGCGGTGCCGCGGGGCGGGTCGGCGGCCGCGTGGAGGGCGGCGAGCCAGTCGTCGGTGAGCCGGGCGAGGGCGGTACGGCGCGGCGGCCCGGGCCGCGTCTCCTGGTCCAGGAGGCGCAGCCGGGCCGCCGCGTAGCCGCCGGGTCCCGAGTCGTCCGTCGTGTGGCCTGCTCCGGTGCTCGTCACCCGGCTGCTCCCTTACAGTGCGTCGGGTCCGCGTTCGCCGGTGCGGACGCGTACGGCGGTTTCGACGGGGACGCTCCACACCTTGCCGTCGCCGATCTTGCCGGTGCGGGCGGCGTTGACGACGACGTCGATGAGCTGTTCGGCGTCGTCGTCCTCGACGAGGACCTCGATGCGGATCTTGGGTACGAGGTCCACGGTGTACTCGGCACCGCGGTAGACCTCCGTGTGGCCGCGCTGGCGTCCGTATCCGCTGGCCTCGGTGACGGTCAGTCCCTGGACTCCGAAGGCCTGGAGGGCTTCCTTGATCTCGTCCAGCCGGTGGGGCTTGACGATCGCGGTGATGAGCTTCATGCGTCCACCTTCTTCTGCTGCGCCGCCGCCGGGGTGCCGGCGGTGGCGGGTACGGCCTTGCGGGGGGCGGTGCCGCCGCCGGCGCCGCTGAAGTCGTACGCGGTCTCGGCGTGCTCGACCTGGTCGATCCCGGAGATCTCGTCGTCCTCGCTGACGCGCATCCCGATCGTCTTGTGGATGATCAGGGCGAGGACGGCGGAGACGACCAGAGAGTAGGCGAGGACCGCGGCGACGCCGACGACCTGCTTGACGAGCTGGTCGGCGCCGCCTCCGTAGAAGAGGCCCTTGGCGTCGGACTGGACGCCGCCGGTGGCGAAGAAGCCGACCAGTACGGAGCCGACGACGCCGCCGACGAGGTGGACGCCGACCACGTCGAGGGAGTCGTCGTAGCCGAACTTGTACTTGAGGCCGACGGCCATGGCGCACAGGAGACCGGCGACGGCGCCGATGGCGATGGCGCCAAGCGGGGAGCAGGAGCCGCCGGACGGGGTGATGGCGACGAGACCGGCGACGGCTCCGGAGGCGGCGCCGAGGGTGGTGCAGGCGCCGTGGCGGATCTTCTCGTACGCCAGCCAGGCGAGCATGGCGGCGGCGGTGGCGACCTGGGTGTTGACGAACATCACCGCGCCGACGCCGTCGTCGTTGCCGAGCCAGGAACCGGCGTTGAAGCCGAACCAGCCGAACCACAGCAGGGCGGCGCCGAGCATGACGAGGGGGAGGCTGTGGGGGCGCATCGGGTCCTTCCTGAACCCGACGCGCTTGCCGATGACGAGGATCACGCCGAGGGCGGCGGCGCCCGCGTTGATGTGGACGGCGGTGCCGCCCGCGAAGTCGATGACGCCCATCTCGAAGAGCCAGCCGCCGGAGCCCCAGACCCAGTGGGCGACGGGGAAGTAGACGACGGTGGCCCACAGGGCGATGAACAGGGCCCAGGAGCCGAACTTGACGCGGTCGGCGAGGGCCCCGCTGATCAGGGCGGGGGTGATGACCGCGAACATCAGCTGGAAGACGGCGAAGACGAAGACGGGGATCGTGTAGCCGTCCCAGAGCTGGTCGCGGCCGATGCCGCTGAGGCCCACGTAGTCGGAGGACCAGCCGACGACCGATCCGATGTCCGTGCCGAAGGCGACGCTGAAGCCGTAGAGGACCCACAGGACCGTGACGATCCCGAGGCTGACGAAGCTCATCATCAGCATGTTGAGGGTGCTCTTGACGCGGACCATGCCTCCGTAGAAGAAGGCCAGGCCGGGGGTCATCAGCATCACGAGGGCGGAGCAGATGAGCATGAATCCGGTGTTGGCGGCAGAGAGCGCGGGTGCTTCCTCTGCGGCGAGCGTCAGGATGCCTGGGGGCATCGGCGTCTCCTCGTCGTCGGTCGGCCTGTGCGGGGCGCGGAGCGGGGGCTGCGCGGCTGTGAGGGATGGCCGGTTATGACGCAGGAGATTCGCGCAGCGCCGTTTCGGACGATGCCGCTCGGTGTTTCCGCGTGGTGACGAAGAGGTGGGGCGTGTTACGTCGCCGTGAACCGCCGGGTCACGGATCGGTCACGGCGCTACCCTCCGGTCCGGTCGTGGACCGGCCGCGGCAGCGCGCCCGTCGACCTGGCGGTGGGGGAACCGAATCGGGCTGTACGGGGTGGCTGCCGCGGCCGGGGACCTGGGGCGGGGCCGTGGGGGTGGCTCGTGCGGTCGGGCCCGTGGGGATCAGACGGCTTCCGCCGTCTCGGGCAGCTTCTTGGCGAGGAGCTCGGTGATGTCGGTGACCTCGGGGACCTCGCCGAAGTCCCGTACGGCGGTGTCCACGGTCTTGCGGAGCCGCGTGTTCACCCGTTCGGAGCGGACCCGCCCGGCGACATCGAGGGCCTGCCGCGCCTTGTCCATGGCCTGCTCGGGCTCCCGCTTGAGCAGGTGGACGGTGGCCATGCCGACGAGGTTGAGGGCGTAGGAGCGCTGGTGCTCCGCGTCCACGGCGAACAGGTCGACGGCGCGCTGCATGACCGGTTCGGCGAGGGAGGCGTAGGTGGGGCTGCGGCCCGCGAAGTAGGCGAGGTCACGGTAGGAGTGGGAGTTCTCGCCGTTGAGTTCGGCCTCGTTGAAGAAGCGGATCCAGTCGGGGTCCGGCTCGCCGTCGAGGCCCGCGTCGGCGAAGGTGTCCTCGGCCATCCGCACGGCCCGCTTGCACTTGCCGGGCTGCCCCATGTTGGCGTAGGCGCGGGCCTCCATCGCATACAGCATGGCCTGGGTGCGGGCGGTGGCGCAGTCGCGGCTGCCGTACTGCGCGAGGTGGATGAGTTCAAGGGCGTCGTCCGGCCGCCCCAGATGGATCATCTGACGGCTCATGGAGGACAGGATGTACGAGCCGAGGGGCTTGTCCCCGGCTTCCTTGGCGGCGTGCAGGGCGAGGACGAAGTACTTCTGCGCGGTGGGCTGGAGGCCCACGTCGTAGCTCATCCACCCGGCGAGCTCGGCCAGTTCGGCGGCGCAGCGGAAGAGGCGCTCGGAGATCGCCGCGGGCTGCGGCTCCTGGAGGAGGTCGGTGACCTCGTGGAGCTGTCCGACGACCGCCTTGCGGCGCAGGCCGCCGCCGCTCTGGGCGTCCCAGGTGCGGAACATGGCGGTGGTGGATTCCAGCATGTCCAGCTCGGCCTTGGAGAGCCGGTGCGGGCGCCGGGCCGGCGGGGGCGGGTCGGCGTGGTCGGCGGCCGGGGCGGGAACGAGCCAGCGCTGCATCGGCTCGATGAGGGAGGGGCCCGCGGCGAGGGTGAGGGACGTGCCGAGGAAGCCGCGCCGGGCGAGCATCAGGTCGCTGCGGGAGAACTCGCTGAGCAGCGACACCGTCTGCGGCCCGGCCCAGGGCAGGTCCACGCCGGACACCGAGGGTGACTGGTGGGCGGCGCGCAGGCCGAGGTCCTCGACGGCGACGACGGTGCCGAAGCGCTCGGAGAACAGCTCGGACAGGATGCGCGGGATGGGCTCGCGGGGCTGTTCCCCGTCGAGCCAGCGCCGTACGCGGGAGGTGTCGGTGCTGATGTGGTGGGCGCCCAGCTGGCGGGCCCGGCGGTTCACCTGGCGGGCGAGTTCGCCCTTGGACCAGCCGCTGCGCACGAACCACGAGGCGAGCTGCTCGTTCGGGCGCTTTCCGGCATTCGTACCGTCTGTGCCGCTGCCGCCCACTGGAAGGCCCCCATCCGCCGAATCTCCGTGTTGCCGAACCCTGGTCAGAATGCCGTGGATCGCGGGCCGCTGTCCGGGATTCGCACGCTTTGGCACACATTCCGGCCGCGGTCGCCGCATTGCCTCCGGCATACCCACGAGTGCGGACGCTACCCGGGGTTCGCGCACCGACAGTAATCCTACGATCACCCGTCTCGCGATGGCCTTTGCAGAAACGCCACCATTCGCCACCCCTTCGAACGAACTCCCCTGCGACGGGGCGCGATTCACTTGACACATGACAAGCGGAGGCCCAGCGCATCGAGGCGTGAGGCGGCGCGCGAGCGATGCGCGCACCACCCGGCCGAACTCCGCGCGCCGCCTGGACGGGTGGCGACATGACGGAGCGTCACGACCGCGCTCCGGGTCGTAACCATCGGCGACTTCGACCCGTTGGAGGGGGCATGGGCTTCACGATCGGCGGCACGCGCATCCGCGAGATGCGGTCCGGGTGGACGGGTTTCACCGGCCTTGCTGGGTTGACGTTGACGGGGTCCCGTCGCCGCGCCACGCGAGCGGCGGAGTGCACCGTGGTGGCGGAGTACACCGGCTTGTGGGGCTGGGGCGTGGCGCCCGGCGCCCGCGCCGCGAACGGCGCCTGCTCCTGCGGGGACGCCTCCTGTACGGCCCCGGGGGCGCACCCGCTGGGGTTCGCGCCGGAGGTCCCGGCGGGCGCGTCGCTGGACGAGGTGGCCGAGGTGTGGTCGCGGTTCCCGGGCGCGTCGCTGATGCTGCCGGTCGGGCGGGCGTTCGACGTGCTGGAGGTCTCGGAGGCGGCGGGGCGGCGGGCGCTGGTGCGGCTGGAGCGCATGGGGCTGCCGCTGGGGCCGGTGTGCGTGACGCCGACGGGTCGGGCGCGGTTCTTCGTGGCGCCCGGGGCGGCGCGGGAGCTGCCGGGCCTGCTCTACCGGATGGGCTGGGACGACGCGGAGCTGGACCTGCGGGGCCTGGGGCCGGGCTCCTGGATCACGGCGCCCCCGTCGGACATGGGCGGGCTCGGCCCGGTCCGCTGGCTGCGCGCCCCGTCCCCGGACGCTCCGCACACGGCCCCAAAGGCCCGCCTGCTGCTGGGCACCCTGGCGTACACGAGCCACCGGGTGGCGGCGGCCTGAGGTCTCGCCGCCTCACGGACGCACCGCCTCGCGGCCCTCACCGCTTCACGGGCTTACGGACTCACGGCCCTCACGGCCCTCACGGCCCTCACGGCCGGGGAACAGCAGCGGGGCGGCCCGTCGGCGCTGATGCGCTGCCGGGCCGCCCCGCTCGCGTGAGGGGTGGGGGTGGGGGTCAGGCCGGGTCGCCGATCAGGGCGTCCACGAAGGCCTCCGGCTCGAAGGGCGCCAGGTCGTCCGCGCCCTCGCCGAGGCCGACCAGCTTCACCGGGACGCCCAGTTCGCGCTGGACGGCGATGACGATGCCGCCCTTCGCCGTGCCGTCCAGCTTGGTGAGGACGATGCCGGTGATGTTCACGACCTCCGCGAAGACCCGCGCCTGGATCAGACCGTTCTGGCCGGTGGTGGCGTCGAGGACGAGGAGGACCTCGTCGAGCGGGCCGTGCTTCTCCACGACGCGCTTCACCTTGCCGAGCTCGTCCATGAGACCGGTCTTGGTGTGCAGGCGGCCCGCGGTGTCGATGAGCACGACGTCGGCGCCCTCCGCGATGCCCTCCTTCACGGCGTCGTACGCGATGGACGCGGGGTCGCCGCCCTCGGGGCCGCGCACCGTACGGGCGCCGACGCGCTCGCCCCAGGTCTGGAGCTGGTCGGCGGCGGCCGCGCGGAAGGTGTCGGCGGCGCCGAGCACGACGGAGCGGCCGTCCGCGACGAGGACGCGGGCGAGCTTGCCGGTCGTCGTGGTCTTGCCGGTGCCGTTGACGCCGACGACCATGACGACGCCCGGGGTCTCCAGGCCGCCCTCCGTCTTCACGGAGCGGTCGTAGTCGGTGCCGACGAGGGTGAGCAGCTCCTCGCGGAGGAGGGCGCGCAGCTCGTCGGGCGTGCGCGTGCCGAGGACCCGGACGCGCTCGCGCAGGCGCTCCACGAGCTCCTGGGTGGGGGCGACGCCGACGTCGGCGGTGAGGAGGGTGTCCTCGATCTCCTCCCACGTCTCCTCGTCGAGGTTGTCGCGCGAGAGCAGCGTCAGCAGGCCCTTGCCGAGGGAGTTCTGGGAGCGGGCGAGCCGGGCGCGCAGCCGGACGAGCCGGCCGGCGGTGGGCGCGGGGATCTCGATCTCGCGGACGGGGGGCTCCGCGACGACCGGGTCCTCGACGGCGGTGGGCGTCTCGACGGCCTCCTCGGCCGTCGGCAGGCCGACTTCGTCGATGGTCCGGCGTTTCTCGTCGCGGGGTGTCTCCGCCTCCTCGCCGACGCGTGGCTCGGCTGGCGGGGCGGTGATGGTCGGCGTGGTCGAGGGGGCCTCGGGCGGCGGGAGCTGCTTCTTCCGGCGCCCGCCGACGACGAGGCCGCTGATCACGCCGACCGCGACCAGGGCGATGACTACAGCAAGGATGACGAATTCCATGGTCTGTCCAGTATGCGCGACGCCGTTGCCGCACCTCCCTGGCGCTGCGCGGCGTGCCGGGTGTCGTACGACGACGGCTGCCCCGGCGCGCGGAAGGCGCGGGCCGGGGCAGCCGGAAGGTCGAGGAGAGGGGCAGCGGGGATTAGCCCATCTCCTCCAACGCCTTGCCCTTGGTCTCCTTCACGAACTTGAGCACGAAGGGGATGGAGAGCACGGCGAAGACCGTGTAGATGATGTACGTGCCGGAGAGGTTCCAGTCGGCGAGCGACGGGAAGCTGGCGGTGATCGTCCAGTTGGCGATCCACTGGGCGGAGGCGGCGACACCGAGGGCGGCGGCGCGGATCCGGTTGGGGAACATCTCGCCGAGGAAGACCCACACGACCACGCCCCACGAGAGGGCGAAGAAGAGGACGAAGGCGTGGGCGGCGAACAGGGCGACGACGCCCTGGGTCTCGGGCAGCTTGCCGTCCACGAGGTCGGCGGAGAACGCCCATGCCTCGATGGCGAGGGCGATGGCCATACCGGCGGAGCCGACGAGGGCGAGCGGCTTGCGGCCGACCCGGTCCACCAGCACCATCGCGATCACGGTGCCGATGATGTTGATGATCGACGTGGTGAACGAGTAGAAGAACGACCCTGCCGGGTCGATGCCCACGGACTGCCACAGGGTGGCGGAGTAGTAGAACGCGACGTTGATGCCGACGAGCTGCTGGAAGACGGACAGGCCGATGCCGACCCAGACGATCGGCAGCAGGGCGAAGCGGCCGCCGAGCAGGTCCTTGAAGGTGGACTTGTGCTCGCGGCGCATGGCGGTCTCGATCTCGGCCACGCGGGCGTCGAGGTCGACGTTGTGCCCCTCCACCTCCTCGAGGACCTCGCGGGCGCGGTCCTTGCGGCCGACGGAGATCAGGAAGCGCGGCGACTCGGGGATGGCGAAGGAGAGCAGGCCGTAGAGCACGGCGGGCAGGACTTCGACACCGAGCATCCACTGCCATGCCTCGAGGCCGGCGATCTCACCGCGCTGCTTGCCGCCGGCGAGGTTGAGGATCGCGTAGTTGACCAGCTGGGAGGCGGCGATGCCGATGACGATGGCGGCCTGCTGGAAGGAGCCGAGGCGGCCGCGGTAGGCGGCGGGCGCGACTTCGGCGATGTACGCGGGGCCGATGACGGAGGCCATGCCGATGCCGAGGCCGCCGACGACCCGCCAGAACGCCAGGTCCCACAGGCTGAACGGCAGGGCGGAGCCGATGGCGCTCGCGGTGAACAGGACGGCGGCGATCCGCATGACGCGGATGCGGCCGATACGGTCCGCGAGGCGGCCCGCGGTCGCGGCGCCCACGGCGCAGCCGATGAGCGCGATGGCGATGACCTGGGCGAGCGTGCCGGAGCCGACGTCGTAGCGGTCGCGTACCGCTTCGACGGCGCCGTTGATGACGGAGCTGTCGTAGCCGAAGAGGAAGCCGCCCATCGCGGCGGCCGCCGTGATGAAGATGACGTGGCTGAGGTGGTCGGGGTGGGCCTGGCGGGCTCCCGACGCGGGGGGCTGCGTGGCGCTGGTCACGTGGTACTCCTGGGCCCGGCACCGTCGCCGGGCGTGGGGGGCGAGCCCTTCCAGTGGCGCACAACGACATGCCGCCCACCACTTGAAGGTGAATACGTCGCCGCCGAGACTATGCCTTCAACTTTCGAAGTCAATACTTGGTGTGGTGTGACGTGAAGCGCAGAGTTCGGCTGCGTGTGTTCAAGGTTTGTAATGGATCATGCTGACGGTGGTCAGTGGAGCCTCTGGCTCACGACCTTCGATACCCCGTCGCCCCGCATCGACACCCCGTAGAGCGCGTCCGCGACCTCCATGGTCCGCTTCTGGTGGGTGATGACGATCAGCTGCGAGCTCTCCTGGAGCTCCTGCATGATCCGGATGAGCCGCTGGAGGTTCGTGTCGTCCAGCGCGGCCTCGACCTCGTCCATCACGTAGAAGGGGCTCGGCCGCGCCTTGAAGATGGACACGAGCATCGCGACGGCCGTCAGCGACCGCTCGCCGCCGGACAGCAGCGACAGCCGCTTGACCTTCTTGCCCGGCGGCCGCGCCTCGACGTCCACGCCGGTGGTCAGCATGTTGTCCGGGTCGGTCAGGACGAGCCGCCCCTCGCCGCCCGGGAACAGCCGCGCGAAGACACCCTCGAACTCGCGGGCCGTGTCCGAGAACGCCTCCGTGAAGACCTGCTCCACCCGCTCGTCCACCTCCTTCACCACCCGCAGGAGGTCCGCGCGGGTCTTCTTCAGGTCGTCCAGCTGCTCGGCGAGGAACTTGTGCCGCGCCTCCAGCGCCGCGAATTCCTCAAGGGCGAGCGGATTCACCTTTCCGAGCTGCTGGTACGCCCGTTCGGCGGCCTTGAGCCGCTTCTCCTGCTCGGCGCGTACGAAGGGCCGGCCCGGCGCCCCGTCCGGTCCGTCGTGCGGTTCGCCGGCGTCGTGCGGTTCGCCGTCCTCGCGGCGCGGTTCGCCGTCGGCGTTGGGCGGAGGCGGTACGGGCTGGTCGGGGCCGTACTCGGCGACGAGCGCGGCGGGGTCCACGCCCAGCTCCTCCAGGGCCCGGGCCTCCAGTTGCTCGATGCGCAGCCGCTTCTCGGCGCCGAGCACCTCCCCGCGGTGCACCGAGTCGGTCAGCTTGTCCAGCTCGGCCTTGAGGTCCCGGCCCCGGGCGCGGGCGGCGGCCAGGTCCTGTTCGCGGGCGGCCTTGGCGGTCTCGGCGGCGGACCGTTCCTCTTCGGCGCGTACGAGGGACACCTCGATGTGCGCGAGCAGCTGCCGGGCGCCGGAGGCGACGGCCCGGGCGACCTCCGCCTCGTGGCGCAGCCGGGCGCGGCGCTGTTCGGCGCGGGCGCGGGCCTCGCGTTCGGCGCGGGCGGCGCGGTCGAGGGAGTCGGCGCGTCCGGCGAGGGCCTTGACGCGTTCCTCGTGGGTGCGCAGCTGGAGGCGGGCTTCCATCTCGGTCTGGCGGGCGTTGGCGCCGTCGGCCGAGAGCCGGTCCCGTACGGAGGTGTCGGGCTCGTCGTCGGCGGGGGCCTCCTGCGCGACGAGCAGCCGCTCGGCCAGCTCCTCGGCCTCCTCGGCCGCCCGGTCGAGGGCCTCCTGGGCGCGGGCGACCGCGGCGGCGGCGCGTTCGGCCTCGCCCGCCGCGCCCCTGGCCTGCCCGGCGAGCCGCCCGAGGCGCTGGGCGACGGCCGACTTCTCCCGGTCGGCGGCCCTGCGCCGCTCCGCCAGCTCCTCCACGCGGGCGGCGCGGGCCCGGCGCTGTTCCGCGGCCTGTTCCTGCCGCTCGGCGAGCTCGTCGCACCGTACGGCCAGGTCGGCCAGCTCGGCGGCGGCCTCGTCGACGGACGCCTGGACCTCCAGGAGGCTGGGCGCCCCGGCGGAGCCGCCGTGCGCGAGGTGGGCGGCCAGCAGGTCGCCGTCGCCGGTGACGGCGGTGAGCCCGGGGCGGGCGCGCACCAGGTGCTCGGCGTCCTGGAGGGTGCCGACGACCACGACGTCCCGCAGCAGCCGCCGTACGGCGGGCATCAGGTCGTCGGGGCCGCGCACCAGGTCGACGGCGTGGACGGCGCCTTCGGGGAGGGCGGGGCGCTCGTCGTCCCGCGGTCCCGGCGTGTCCGGGCCGGCCGCGATCAGCAGGGTGGCGCGGCCGGCGTCCTGTTTGCGGAGCAGGTGGATGGCCTCGGCGGCGGTCGCCGGGCCGGTCACGGCGAGGGCGTCGGCGGCGGCGCCCAGTGCCGTGGCGAGCGCGGCCTCGTGGCCGGGTTCGACGGTGAGCAGTCCGGCGGCGGGCCCGAGGAGGCCGGTGAGCCGGTCGGCCGCGTCGAGGAGCGCGCCGGTGCCGTCCTTGCGGCGCAGGCCGAGGGCGAGGGCGTCGTGCCGGGCGCGGGTGGCCGCGCGGCGGCGTTCGGCGTCGGTGGCGGCCTCGCGGGCGGCGGTGACCTGTGCCTCGGCCTCGGCCAGGTCCCGCTTGGCGGCCTCGTGGGCGGTGGCGAGTCCGGCGTCGTCGGCGTCGAGGCCGTCGACCTCCGCCTGGAGCCGTTCGTACTCCTCCTGCGCGGCGGCGGCGCGCTCGCGGGCCTCGTCGTGCGCGGCGGTCAGCCGGTCGATCTCGGCCTGGGCGGCGGCCGCGCGGGAGCGGGCGGCGCCGACCTGGCCGGTGAGGCGGGCGAGGCCCTCGCGGCGGTCGGCGATGGCGCGGGCGGCGTCCCTGAGGCGGCGCTCCTCGGCGGCGAGGGCCCGCTCCAGTTCGGCGCGGTGGGCGACGGTGTCCTCCAGGGCCCGCTCGGCGGCCTCCAGCGCGGCGGTCAGCTCCGCCTCCTGTTCCCGTACGCGGGCGGCCTCGCGCTCCAGGTCCTCGGGGTCGCGGCCCCGGCGTTCCTCGACGGGCCGGTCGGTGGCGCTCCTGACGCGGGCGTCCGCCAGGGAGATCGTGCCGCGCACCCGCTCGGCGAGCCGCGACAGCTCGTACCAGGTGTGCTGGGCGCGCTGGTGGCGGGGCGCGAGCCGCCGCACCTCCTCCTCCAGGGCTGCCTCGCGCGCGGCGGCTTCCCCGAGCTCGGCCTCGGCCCGCTCCTTGCGCTCCTTGAGGGCGGCTTCGTCGGCGAGTTCGGCGGCCAGCGCTTCCCTGAGGCGTACGAGGTCGTCGGCGAGGAGCCGCAGCCGCGCGTCGCGCAGCTCGGCCTGGATGACGGCGGCGCGGCGGGCGACGGCGGCCTGCCGTCCGAGGGGCTTGAGCTGGCGGCGCAGCTCGTCGGCGAGGTCCTGGACGCGGGCGAGGTTGGCCCGCATCGCGTCGAGCTTCCGCAGCGCCTTCTCCTTGCGTTTGCGGTGCTTCAGGACGCCTGCCGCCTCTTCGATCAGGGCGCGGCGGCCCATGGGATCGGCGTGGAGGACGGAGTCGAGCTGGCCCTGACCGACGATGACGTGCATCTCGCGGCCGATACCGGAGTCGCTGAGGAGTTCCTGGATGTCCAGGAGGCGGCAGGTGTCGCCGTTGATCTGGTATTCGCTGCCGCCGTTGCGGAACATGATCCGCGTAATGGTGACTTCCGCGTAGTCGATGGGCAGGGCGCCGTCGGAGTTGTCGATCGTGAGGGAAACCTCGGCGCGTCCCAGGGGCGGTCTGCCGGTCGTACCGGCGAAGATCACGTCTTCCATCTTGCCGCCGCGCAGGGATTTCGCGCCCTGTTCGCCCATGACCCAGGAGAGCGCGTCGACGACATTGGACTTTCCGGAGCCGTTGGGGCCGACGACGCAGGTGATGCCCGGTTCGAACCGCAGGGTGGTGGCGGAGGCGAAGGATTTGAATCCGCGCAGGGTCAGGGCCTTGAGGTGCACGCTCCGGGACTCTACCGGGCGGGTTTCGTTTGACCGCTGAACAAGGGGGGCAGATCAGTCGGTAAGCATGGCGCGTCCGGTGAGGAACGCGCAGGTGAACACGGGGGGCGGAAAAGAAAGAAGGGACGCCGGAGCGTCCCTTGCATATCTGTTCGCGAGAGTGTTTCTCACCATCCCGCAGGCCCAAGTGCTACGGGGTTCCCTTGCGGGAGTCAGGTGAGCGCAGGCTCGCCCTTGGGTACGTCGATGTCGATGCCGTCGAGCAGCGGCTCGCGGTGAGCGGCGGCAGCGGCGAGCGCGTCGTTCTCGGACTGAATCCGGACCAGCTCGGACTCGAGGTCCTGGACGCGCTGCTGAAGCCGTCGCATCTCGGCGAGCAGTCGCGGGTCGGTACCGCCGACATAACCGAGAAGCGCCTTTGCCATGATGGATGGTCCTCCACAATGAGTGACCGACCGAAGCGGTGTGGGTCGTGAGGGATTTACGCACCCGCGATGTCCGGCGGCGGGGGTGCCGCTGCGGTTCTGACCGCCGAACAACTAAGGTGCGCGGGGCTTCCAGGGTGTCACCAAAAAGTTTGACGGTCAACACGATCACGCCCTGGATCGACGGGCGACCGGGGGCGCCACTGCCGCAGAACACGCGGCGGCGCCTCTCACACGGTGCCCGGAGGGCTTGGAGATCATCCTTGCGCGCGGGGGGCCGCGCCACAACCCCCTCTCGCCAATCACCTGGTCATTTCTGTCCCCACAGGTAGCGCGCGTGACTTCCCGAGGCGCCCCTTATCGCCCCGCGCGCCCCCGGAATGGGGGATGCGCCACGGTCGCTCACGGTTGCTTTCAACGGACCTGGAATCCTTCGTATCCGCCGCGCGGCGTGTCCCAGATCTCAGTGACGCCGTCCACGCGACCGGGTGTGTCGCCGCCGCGCAGCCACTCCAGGAGACGGTGGCAATTCTCACGCGGGCCTTCGGCGACGACCTGGACGCGGCCGTCGTCGAGGTTGAGGGCGAAACCGGTGAGGCCGCCGATCTCCAGGGCGTTCTCCCTGGTGAACCAGCGGAAGCCGACTCCCTGTACTCGTCCGCGTACCCATGCCGTGAGCCGTGCCTCGTCGTTCATGGCTGCACGCTAACCGGCCAATCGCTTCGGCGGCACTTCGCCCCCGTGCGTCATGGCGTACAGTCCCCACCCAATGAGCTTCACCCGTTCGGGGGAATCCCGCCGGGGCCGGGCTCACCACGGGGACACGACCGACCGACACACCACGCACCACAGCACCGACCACACAGCACACTGCAGGACGCAGGAGCAGGAGGCAGAGCAGATGGGACGCCATCGACGCTCCGGCGCCGCACCCGCCGCCGACGAGTACGCGGCCGGTGCCGCCGGTACGCACCGAGGACACCGGGGCGCGCGGCGGAAGAAGCGGGCGCTGCCGTTGCGCGGGGGGCTGCTCGGCGCCTCGGCCGCCCTGGCGGTGGGCGCCGTCGCGGTGACGTCGGGCATCCTGCCCGGCGGCGAGACGTTCACCATCGGCGGCGGCTCCTCGCCGCAGGAGATACGTTCCAGCGGTACGTCGGACCTGGACGCGCAGGGGCGTGCGGAGGCCGTACCGAGCACCGGGACGCCGTCGGTGACGGCCGCGCCCAGCGCGTCACCGTCCCCCGCGGCCCCGTCGAAGTCGCCCTCCCCCAAGCCGTCCACCGCCTCGCCGAAGCCGACGCCGACGCCCGCCAGGACGGCGTCGCCGACCCCGGTGAAGACCAGGACGCCCGCACCCCCGCCCCGTACCGAGGCGGCGCCCGTGCCGGAGAGGACCACCGAGTCGCCGACGCCCCGGCTCAACACGACCAGCCGGGCGGCGGCCGCGGAGGCCGCCGTCCTGGAGCTGGTCAACCAGGAGCGCGCCGGGGCCGGCTGCGCCCCGGTCCGCGCCTCGACGGAGCTCGGCGACCTGGCCCGGGCGTTCAGCCAGGACATGGCCGCGCGGGACTTCTTCTCCCACACGGACCCCGACGGCGACGGCCCCTGGGAGCGCGCCGCGCAGGCCGGCGTCGAGGGTCTCGGCGGCGAGAACATCGCCCGCGGCCAGGCGGACGCGGCCGCCGTGATGGAGTCCTGGATGAACAGCGAGGGCCACCGCGCGAACATCCTGAACTGCGACTTCAAGCGCCTCGGCGTCGGCGTCCACATCGCCGCCGGCGGCCCGTGGTGGACCCAGAACTTCGGCTTCTGAGCCTGCCGCCGGTCAGCGGGGAATCCTTTCGCCCGCCTCCGTAAGGGTGAGCGTGAGGCCGCCTGTGAAGTCCCGGTCCTCGGCGTACTCCCAGCGGCCGTCGTCGGCCAGGAGCGCGGGGAGGTCCTCGCGGGGAAAGGCCGGGCCGGGCTGGTAGCCCTCGCTGCCGTCGGGGGCGGTCCACGGGACGACCGGGCACACCTCGATCCAGCCCTTGTCCACCAGGGGGAGGAGGACCGCGGCGAGCTCCGCGCCGCTCGCGGACGCGAGCGGTTCCGGCAGGTCGCCCCGGACGCCGGGGAGGACGTCGATCTCCGTCGCGTTGATCATGAACGCGCGTTCCTCGGAGGTCATGTCCTCCGTCGCCGGGTACACCATGCGGTGAAGCATCCCAGAGCCGTCCCGCCGCTCGCGGGCCGCCCCCGTGGACAGCGCCGGTGCGCGGGCCGGCGGGTCAGGTGCGGGGCTTGGCGGTGGGGCGCGGGGGGCGCTGGCAGCGGGGGCAGAAGTAGCTGGAGCGGTTCATCCAGGGGCGGCGGCATATCGGGGTGCCGCAGCGGCGGCAGGGCTCGCCCTCGCGCCCGTACGCGTCCAGCGACCGGTCGAAGTAGCCGGACTCGCCGTTCACGTTGACGTACAGGCTGTCGAAGCTGGTGCCGCCGACCGCGAGCGCCGCGTTCATGACGTCCCGGACGTGCCCGAGCAGCTCGTACGAGCGGGGGCGGGTGAACAGGGCGGTGGGGCGGTCGTAGTGGAGGCGGGAACGCCACAGCGCCTCGTCCGCGTAGATGTTGCCGACGCCGCTGATCAGGCTCTGGTCCAGCAGGGCGCGCTTGATGGTGGTGCGCCGCAGCCGCAGGGACGTGTGGAACGCGGCGTCGTCGAACGCCGGGTCCAGCGGGTCGCGGGCGATGTGCGCGATGACGTCGGGCAGACCGTCCGGGGTGTTGTCGTGCAGGGAAAGCCCGCCGAAGGTGCGCTGGTCCACGAAGCGCAGTTCCGTGCCGAGCGCGTCGGCGAACCGCACGCGGATGCGCAGGTGCTTCTCGTCGGGGGCGTCCTCGGGCTGGACGAGGAGCTGCCCGCTCATGCCGAGGTGGCCGAGTACGGAGGCGTCCGTGTCGTCCAGCGGCAGCCACAGGTACTTGCCGCGCCGCCGGGCCACGCCGATCCGGTGCCCGGTCAGGCGCGCCGCGAAGTCGGGGCCGCCGCCGATGTGCCGCCGTACGGCACGGGGGTGCAGCACCTCGACGGCGGCGACGGTACGCCCGCTCACCCAGCGTTCGAGTCCCCGCCGGACGACTTCGACCTCGGGCAGCTCGGGCACGGGCACTCCTCGCGGGAAGGGAAGACTGGGGGCGTGGGCGTGGGTGGGAACGCGGACGCACCCCCGGTGGCGGCCGGGGCGGCCACCGGGGGTGCGGCGGTTCAGGGACCGGGAGCGGTGCGCCCGGCCCTGGCGGTGATCAGGCCGTGACCGGCGGGCCGGAGCCCGGTGTCCGGGCGGGCCGGAGTCCGGCGGGCCGTGACCCGACTGGCCGGAGCCGGTCAGGCCGTGGCCGGGTCCGCCGTCGCGGGGTCCGTGTCGGCCGGCGCGTCCGCCACCGCGGTGGCGGAGGCCGCGGTGACCTCGGCCACGGAGGGCGCCTCAGCCGCCGCCGTGGCGGCCGTGGTCGCGGCCTCCCGTGCCGCCGCCTCGCGTTCGTCGGCGGCCGCGCGGATGGCGCGCCAGGCGGACTCCGCCGCCTGCTGCTCCGCTTCCTTCTTGCTGCGGCCGGTGCCGGTGCCGTACGAGACACCACCGACGCGGGCAGCAGCAGTGAAGGTCTTCTCGTGGTCCGGGCCCGTCTCCGTGACGAGGTACTCCGGCACACCGAGACCCTCGGCCGCGGTGAGCTCCTGGAGACTGGTCTTCCAGTCCAGGCCCGCACCGAGGTTCGAGGACTTCTCGATCAGCGGGTCGAAGAGCCGGTGCACCAGCTCCGACGCCGCGTCGAGACCCTGGTCGAGATAGACCGCGCCGATCACCGCTTCAAGGGTGTCGGCGAGGATGGACGCCTTGTCCCGGCCGCCCGTGCCCTCTTCGCCCCGGCCGAGCCGGATGAAGGAGCCCAGGTCGAGCCCGCGGCCGACCTCCGCCAGCGCACGCGAGTTGACCACCGCGGCCCGCAACTTGGCCAGCTGGCCTTCGGGCAGGTCGGGGTGGGTGCGGTACAGCGTGTCCGTGACCACCAGGCCGAGCACGGAGTCCCCGAGGAACTCCAGCCGCTCGTTGGTGGGCAGACCGCCGTTCTCGTACGCGTACGAACGGTGGGTCAGCGCACGCACCAGAAGGGCGGACTCGACCTGGTAGCCGAGCCGCCCTTCCAGAAGCGTGTGGGACGAGGCCGTGTTCTCCGCCTGCTTCCTGGCGTCAGACATCGCGCCTCTCACCTAGCCGCTCAGACCGCGAGGACCTGGCGCTTGTTGTACGTGCCGCAGCTGGGGCACGCGATGTGCTGCTGCTTCGGCTCCTGGCAACGCTCGCACGAAACCAGGGTGGGGACCGCAGCCTTCCACTGCGACCGGCGGTGGCGCGTGTTGCTGCGCGACATCTTCCGCTTCGGAACAGCCACGGCTACTTCTCCTGCTTCTCGTCGACGCCCGGTTCGGCGCCGCTCATGTCGTCCTTCTCGTCGGTCCCGAGTGAACCGGCGAGTCCCTGCAGTGCCGCCCAACGGATGTCGACGGCTTCATGGTGGTGGTCCGGGTCGTCGTTCAGGCTGACCCCGCACTCGGGGCACAGTCCCGCACAGTCCTCCCGGCACACCGGCTGCATCGGCAGTGCGAGCACCACCGCGTCACGCAGCACGGGTTCGAGGTCGAACATGCCGTCCTCGAGGGGGATGATGTCCTCGTCGTCCTCGGCATCGTCGCCGGATGCCGCGTGGCGGCCCCGGTCATCGGTGTCGGGGTACGAGAACATCTCCTGGAAGTCCGCCACGACCTCTCGGCGCAGCGGCTCCAGACACCTTACGCACTCCCCCTCGGCCGACGCACGGGCGGTGCCTGTGACGAGCACCCCTTCCATGACCGACTCGAGACGGAGCTCCAGCTCGACAGGCGAGCCCTCCGGTACGCCGATGACTCCGTCGATGCCGAGGTCGGCGGGGGCCGCCACCTCGCGGGTGAGCCGCTGGAGCGCACCGGGACGCCGCCCCAGCTCGTGCGTGTCGAACACGAGGGGGTTGCGGTGGTCGAGGCGCGTACTCAGGGCTCTTCCTGCTTTCGGAATCGTGGAGGGGGCCGCACCGGCAGGGCCATGGGGCTAAGCGGGCAGCCAGGATCGCGGACGTACTCGCGACCGAACAGCCAGGATACTGGACGCTTCGCCCAGGGCCCAATCGGGTCGTTCGCCCGCCGCACGGTCCGGTACGGCGCCGGGATCAGTGCCCCTGGCCGTGCCCCTGCTCGTAGCGGCGCAGCTGCTCCAGGTCGATCATGCTCGTGTCGAAGAAGCTGGTCTCGTCCAGCGAAGCCGACTGCTGCTGCGGCAGCTGGGGCGCGGGCGCCGCCTGGGGCTGCTGGTAGGCGTACGGGTCCTGCTGGGCGCCGTAGCCCTGGGCGTAGCCGCCCTGGTCGTAGCCCTGCTGGTGGTACGCGTAGGGGTCCTGCTGGTACGCGTAGGCGTCCTGCGGCTGCTGGGCCGGGTAGCCGTACGGGTCCGGCTGGTGCGCGGGCGGCGGCGGGGCCTGTGCGGGAGCGGGCTGAGGCGCCTGGTGCGCGGCGGCCGGCTGGGCCGTGTGCTGCGGCTCGGGGTCCGCCAGCTCGGCGAGGCCGGCCAGGTAGTCGGCGTCGCTCGTGTGGAGCTGCCGGGGGCCGGCGGCGTCCTGGGCGGCCATGTGCTCGCCGAGGTCGTCCGTGGCGGTCCGCCCGTGGAGCTTCTGGCGGCCCCGGCCGACGGCCTCCAGGGTCTTGGCGAGGACCGCCTCGAAGGCGCTCAGCTTGGCGTCCACGTACGCGTCGGCGCGCTGCACCAGGGTCTGCGGGTCGGCGCTGTACTCGGGGGCGTCCTCGTCGGCGTACCCCTGCTCGTCGAGGCCCGGGCCCCGGCCGAGGAGCTTCTCGCGGCCGCGGTCCACGGAGCCGATGGTCTTGGTGAGGACGACCTCGAAGTTCGCGAGCTTGGAGTCCACGTAGTCGTCGGCCTCGGCGCGGATCTCCTCGGCCTCCCGGCGGGCCTCCGCGAGGATGCGGTCGGCCTCCTCCTGGGACTGGCGGGCGATCTGGCTGTCGGAGATCAGGGAGCCGCGCTCGGCGTGGGCGGCGGCGATGATGCGCTCGGCCTCGCGGCGGGCCTCCTCGACCATCTGCTCGCGGCCGCCGATGAGCTCGCGGGCCTGGGCGAGGGAGTCGGGGAGGGCCTGGCGGACCTCTTCCAGCATCGCGAGCAGTTCGGCGCGGTTCACCACGCAGGAGGCCGACATGGGCATGGACCGGGCGTTCCCGACCGCCTCGACGATGTCGTCGAGTTTCTTCTGCACGTCCACCGTGTGCTCGCCACTCTCTACAGCCGGATGGGAAGACGGACGGAACGACTCTACGGCCAGTCGGGCCCCGTTTGACACCGGTCCCCCGGGCTCGTCCGGCCCGCCCGGGGGCGCTTCCGGCGATCCGTCAGGCGGTCACTTCTCGCGGAGCCGTGCGACGAGCGCCTCGTGCACGACGGGCGGCAGCAGGTGCGAGACGTCGCCGCCCCACGCCGCGACCTCCTTGACCAGCGAGGAGGAGAGGAAGCTGTAGGTGGGGTTGGTCGGCACGAACAGCGTCTCGACGCCGGTCAGGCCGTTGTTCATCTGGGCCATCTGGAGTTCGTAGTCGAAGTCGCTGACGGCGCGCAGGCCCTTCACGATGGCCGGGATGTCGCGCTCCTTGCAGAAGTCCACGAGGAGACCGTGGTGCGACTCGACCACCACGTTGTCGTACTCGGCGGTGACCCGGCGGATCAGGTCCATCCGCTCCTCGACCGTGAACAGGCCCTTCTTCGACTGGTTGATCATCACGGCCACGTGCACGACGTCGTACAGCTTGGAGGCGCGGGCGATGATGTCGAGATGTCCGTTGGTGATGGGGTCGAACGACCCCGGACAGACTGCTCGGCGCAACTGAAGTCCCTCGCTCTCCGGTCCGGTCATGGTGCGTCTTCGCACGTAGAGGCGGCGCGACCGTACCAAAACGTTCCCTCGCCGTAGCGACGGGCCCGCAGGGCCTCGAACCCCTCCGGCCAGCCGAATTCCCCGCCTCTGGTGCTGCGCTCCACGGTGACGAGGGCGTCCGCCGCGAGCCAGCCCTGGACGCGGAGTGTGAGGAGTATCTCGCGAAGATCGTCGTCGGAGACGGCGTACGGCGGGTCGAGGAAGACCGCGTCGTACGGCTCGGCCGGCACGGGTCCCGTGACGACCTGCTCGGCGCGGCCGGTGCGGACCTCGGCGCCGGGCAGGCCGAGCGCGCGGACGTTCTCCCGGACGGTGCGGGCGGCGCGGGCGTCGGCCTCGACCAGCAGGGCGTGCGCGGCGCCGCGCGACAGGGCCTCCAGGCCGACCGCGCCGGACCCGGCGTACAGGTCGGCGACGCGGATGCCGTCGAGGGTGCCCAGGAGCGACTGCCAGGTGGAGAACAGGCCCTCGCGCGCCCGGTCCGAGGTGGGGCGGGTGCCGTTGCCCGGCGGCACGGCCAGGCGGCGTCCGCCGGCCGCTCCGGCGATCACGCGGGTCATGTCAGTCCTTGTCCCTTGTCGGTCGTTCGCGGGCGTGTCCCGACTCCACGATATGGGCTGGTGGGGCCGGCGGCGCCCGCGCCCTCGCGCGCGGTCCGCCGCCGACGGCCGGTCATCCCTTCTCCAGGTACTGCTCGCGCTCGGCGTCCAGCAGGGCGTCCAGGGCGGTGCGCAGCTCCGGGTGGCGCTCCAGGTCGGGGTCGGCGGCGACGACGGCGGTGGCCTCGGCGCGGGCGGCGGCGATGACCTCCTCGTCCTCGATGACGGTGAGCATCCGCAGGGAGGAGCGGACGCCGGACTGGGCCTGGCCGAGGACGTCACCCTCGCGGCGCTGTTCGAGGTCGATGCGGGAGAGCTCGAAGCCGTCGAGGGTGGCGGCGACGGCGGCCAGGCGCTGCCGGGCGGGGGTGGCCTCGGGCATGTCGGTGACGAGGAGGCAGAGTCCGGGGGCGGTGCCCCGGCCGACGCGGCCGCGCAGCTGGTGGAGCTGGGAGACGCCGAACCGGTCGGCGTCCATGATGACCATGGCCGTGGCGTTGGGGACGTTGACGCCGACCTCGATGACGGTGGTCGCGACGAGCACGTCGGTCTCGCCCGCGGCGAAGCGGCGCATGACGGCGTCCTTGTCGTCGGGGTGCATCCTGCCGTGCAGGACCTCCACGCGCAGGCCCGCGAGGGGGCCCTTGGCGAGCTGCTCGGCGACCTCGGTGACGGCGAGCGGCGGCCGCTTCCCGTCGGCGTCGGCGCCCGCGTCCTGCGGGGGCTCCTCGGCGCTCCGGGCCTTCCTGGCGGCCGACTTGCCGCCCGCCCCGGTGTCGTCCTCGTCGTCGCCGATGCGGGGGCACACGACGTACGCCTGGTGGCCGCCCTCGACCTCCTCGCGGACGCGCTCCCAGGCGCGGGCGAGGAAGTGCGGCTTGTCGCGGGACGGCACGACGTGGGTGGCGATGGGTGAGCGGCCGGCCGGGAGCTGGTCGAGGACGGAGGTCTCCAGGTCGCCGAAGACGGTCATGGCGACCGTGCGCGGGATGGGGGTCGCGGTCATGACGAGCAGGTGGGGCGGCTGCTTGCCCTTGCCGCGCAGGGCGTCGCGCTGCTCGACGCCGAAGCGGTGCTGCTCGTCCACGACGACGAGGCCCAGGTCGTGGAACTTGACCTTGTCCTCGATCAGCGCGTGGGTGCCGACGACGATCCCGGCGTCGCCGGTGACCAGGTCGAGGAGTGCCTGGCGGCGGGCCGCGGCGCCCATGGAGCCGGTGAGCAGGACGACCTTGGTGGCGTGTTCGGCGCCGCCCAGCATCCCTCCCTGTGCGAGGTCGCCCATCATCTCGGTGATGGACCGGTGGTGCTGCTGGGCGAGGACCTCGGTGGGGGCGAGCATGGCCGCCTGTCCGCCCGCGTCCACCACGGCGAGCATGGCGCGCAGGGCGACCATCGTCTTGCCGCTGCCGACCTCGCCCTGGAGGAGGCGGTGCATGGGGTGGTCGGTGGCGAGGTCGTCGAAGATCTCCTTGGATACCGCGCGCTGCCCGTCGGTGAGGGTGAACGGCAGGCGGGCGTCGAAGGCGTCGAGGAGGCCGCCGGGGACGGGCTCGCGGGGGACGGCGGGCAGCTGCGTGTCGGCGTGGCGGCGGCGGGCGAGGGCGACCTGGAGGACGAACGCCTCGTCCCACTTGAGCCGTTCGCGGGCGTCGGCGATGTCGGCCTTGACGCGCGGGCGGTGGATCTTGTGGAGGGCGTCGGGCAGGTCGGTGAGGCCGCGGTCCTCGCGCAGGGCGGGGGGCAGCGGGTCCACGGCGTCCTGGGCGCGCGGGAGGACCGCGTCGACCGCCTTGGCGATCTTCCAGGACTCCAGTTTGGTGGTGGCCGGGTAGATCGGGATGAGGGCGCCGGCCCAGCTGTCCACGGCCTCGTCGCCGTCGCCGCGCAGCAGTTCGTAGGCGGGGTGGGCGAGCTGGAGCTTGCGGTTGAAGAGGGACACCTTTCCGGCGAACATCGCGCGGGTGCCCGGCAGGAGTTCCTTGTGGGGCTTGTGGACGCCCTTGCCGAAGAAGACCAGTTGCAGCCGGCCGCTGCCGTCGGTGATGGTCACCTCCAGCCGCTGGCCCCGGCCGCGCGAGCCGTTGTACGTGTGGAGGCGGGCGTCCGCGACCTGGGCGACGACCGTGACGTGCTCGTCCAGCGGCAGCTCGGCCAGCGCGGTCAGCTCGCCGCGCTCGGCGTACCGGCGCGGGTAGTGGTGCAGGAGGTCGCCGACGGTGTGCAGGCCGAGGGCCTCGGCCATCACCTTGGCGGTGGCCGGTCCGAGAACCTTCTTCAGGGGTTCGCTCAGCACGGCGGCCTCCTCCTTCCGTACCCCGTCCTGGTCGGGTGTCCATTCCACACCACGCCACTGACAGCGGGCGGCAACCGGGCGGGCCCCGGCCGTCGCCGGGGGCGGGTCACTCGACGCCGATGAGGAGCGGCGCCTGCTGCCGGCCGCCGTGGTAGACGCAGGTGTCCACGGCGAGGTACCGGTCGCGCACATGGCGCTCCAGGCGGTCGGCGAGGTCCTGCGGGGCGTCGGCGGCGAGGACCAGGGTGACCAGCTCACCGCCGCCCGACAGCATGCGGTCGAGCACGTCGCGGGCCGTTTCGGCGAGGTCGTGGCCGATGACGGCGACGTCGCCGTCGATCAGTCCGAGTACGTCGCCCGCCTGGCAGACCCCGGCGGACGTGAACGACTGGTGCTCGGCGACGGCGAGTTCGCCGTAGCGGGTGGCTCCGGCGGCGGCGGTCATGGCGACCACGTCCTCGTCGAAGCGGCGGTCCGGTTCGTGGACGGCGAGCGCGGCGATGCCCTGGACGGCGGCGCGGGTGGGGATGAGGGCGACGCGCACGCCTTCGGCGCGGGCCTGTTCGGCGGCCGCCGCGGCGGTGTGGCGCAGGTCGGTGGAGTTGGGCAGGAGGACCACTTCGCGCGCGTGGGCGCGGCGGATCGCGTCGAGCAGTTCGCCGCTGGCGGGCGGGCGGCCGGGGAGCGCCAGGACGGTGGTGGCGCCCGCTTCGGCGCACAGCCCGGCCAGCCCCTCGCCGGGCACGACGGCGACGACGGCCCGCTGGGCCGGTTCGGCGGGCCCGTCGGGGTGCGCCGTGCCGGACCGCGGGGCGCCGGTCTTCGCGGCGTCGGCGGCGAAGTGGGTGACGCGGATGCGGTACGGGCGTCCCGCCTCGACCCCGGCCTCCACGGCGGCGCCCGCGTCGTCCACGTGCACATGGACGTTCCACAGTCCGTCCCCGCCGACGACCACCAGGGAGTCCCCGAGCCCGTCGAGGCGGGCGCGCAGCGCGGCGACGGCCTCGTCGTCGGCCTCCAGGAGGTAGATCACCTCGTACGCGGGGCCGCCCGCCCCGCAGGGCTCCCCCGGCGTCCCGGCGTCGTACGGGAGGGGCGCTGCCCGCCGGGTGCGGGGCATGGGGGCGGGGGCCTCGCCGGACAGGGCCTCCACGAGCGCGCCCAGCACGGTGACCAGGCCCCGCCCGCCCGCGTCCACGACCCCGGCGCGGGCCAGCACCTCCAGCTGCCCCGGAGTGGCCTCCAGCCCGGCGCGGGCGCCTTCGTACGCGGCCCTGGCGACCGTCCGCAGGTCGGGGCCCGCACCGGCGGCCGCGCGCGCGGCGGCGGAGGCGACGCTGAGGATGGTGCCCTCGACGGGGTGGGCGACGGCCCGCCGGGCGGCGGCGGACGCGGTGTCCAGCGCCTCCGCCAGGTGGTGTCCGTCACAGCCGCGGGCCAGCACCTCGGCCATGCCGCGCAGCAGCTGCGCCAGGATCGTGCCGGAGTTGCCCCGGGCGCCGATCAGCGCGCCGTGCGCCAGGGCCCGCACGGTGCCGGCGGGCGAGGGGGCGGCGCCGTCCGCGTCGTGGGCCGCGAACAGGGCCTCGACGGCCTGCCGGGCGGCCTCCACGGTCAGGTACAGGTTGGTTCCGGTGTCCCCGTCGGCGACCGGGTAGACGTTGATCGCGTCGATCTCCTCGCGTTCCCGGCCCAGCGCGTCCAGCGCCAGTGAGCACCAGGCTCGGACCGCTGCGGGGTCGAGGTCCCGTCCCGACTTCTCCGGCACCTGGTGATCCTCCTCGTGTGGGCTGCACCGCAGGGTAGACCCAGGGAGGCGGGGAGGGCCGGGGCGGGGGCCGGGCGGTCCGTGGTAGTTTCGTTCTACCGAAGTGGCCGTTGTATGCTGCTCCGGTTGCCCGATGAAAGTCGGGCCGTTCCCCGGCAACGCCACTTCAGTCACCGACCTGTATGTCACCGATCTGATTCCGGCTCGCCGGATTTCACTGTAAGTGCATCTGAAGTCTTTGGAGTGACCCGTGGCTGCCAACTGCGACGTCTGCGGCAAGGGGCCGGGCTTCGGCAACAACATTTCGCACTCGCACCGCCGTACGTCCCGTCGCTGGAACCCGAACATCCAGCGCGTGCGTGCCGTGGTCGGTCGGACGCCGAAGCGGCTCAACGTCTGCACCTCGTGCATCAAGGCCGGCAAGGTCTCGCGCTAAAGTCGACGTTTCGTCGTAGCGCAGCCTCTGCGGTTGCCTTGAAAGCCGGTCCACCCTCGGGTGGGCCGGCTTTTCGCCGTACCCGGCGCCCGGCGTGAGGCGCGTGGACGCGAGCGCGGGCGTACGAGCGGGGCGGGCCTACGGGCAGGGCGGCCGTACGAGCATGGGGCGTCCAAGCAGCGGGCGCGCCCCCATGGGACGCGCCCCCTCGCTCGAGGGCTCAGCCCCGCCACTCCCAGGCGTGGTCCACCGGGCCGATGCCGCCGCCCAGGGCGAACCCGGCGGCGATGGCCCCGGTGACGTACTCCTTGGCCCGGCCCACCGCCTCCGGCACGGCGAGGCCCTTCGCCAGGCCCGCGGCGATCGCGGAGGCGAGCGTGCAGCCGGTGCCGTGGGTGTGCCGGTTGTCGAGGCGCGGCGCCCGGTACCAGTGCTCCTCGCGGCCGTCCGTCAGCAGATCCACCGCCTCGCCCGCCAGGTGCCCGCCCTTGATCAGTGCCCAGCGCGGCCCGAACGCCAGGACCTCGTCGGCGGCCCGCCGCAGATCCTCCTCGCCCTCCACCCGTACGTCCGTGAGCTGCGCCACCTCGTCCAGGTTCGGGGTCGCGACGGTCGCCACGGGCAGCAGCCGCTTGCGGACCGAGTCCAGCGCGGAGGCGGCCAGCAGCGGGTCGCCGTGCTTGGAGACGCCGACCGGGTCCACGACGACCGGGGCGTCCGTCGCCGCGAGCAGCTCCGCGACGGTCTCCACCAGCGTCGCGGAGCTGAGCATCCCGGTCTTCACGGCCTGGACGCCGATGTCCCCGACGACGCTGCGGTACTGGGCGCGCACGGCCTCCTCCGGCAGCTCCCAGGCGCCCTGGACGCCCAGCGAGTTCTGCGCGGTGACGGCCGTGAGGACGCTCATGCCGTGGACGCCCAGGGCGAGCATGGTCTTCAGGTCGGCCTGGATGCCGGCGCCGCCGCCCGAGTCGGACCCGGCGACGGTCAGCACCCGGGGCGGGGCCTGGTGGGTCGGGGAGGTCACTCGGCACCCCCGTACGGGCCGCCGAAGTGGTCCCAGCCGCCCGCCGTGTGCCAGGGCGCGCCGTCCACGGTGACCTGCGGCAGCGCCGACGGGTTGAGGACCTCGCCGATGACCTTCCAGCGGGCGGGCAGCTTCACGTCCGGCGGGAACGTCGCGACGATCGCGTGGTCCTCTCCCCCGGTGAGCACCCACTGGAGCGGGTCCACGCCGACGGCCTGGCCGATGTCGTTCATCTGCGTGGGGATGTCGATGGCGCCGGACCGCAGGTCGATGCGGACCTTGCTGGCCTCCGCGATGTGCCGGAGGTCCGCGATGAGGCCGTCGCTGACGTCGCACATGGCGGTCGCGCCGAGGCTCGCGGCGGCGGGACCGGCGTGGTACGGCGGCTCGGGCCTGCGGTGCGCCTCGACGAACGCGCGCGGCGAGCGGAAGCCGCGGGACAGGACGGCGTACCCGGCGGCGGACCAGCCGAGCCAGCCGGTGTAGGCGACGACATCGCCGGGCTGGGCGCCGCCGCGCGTGACGGGCTCGTGGTTGCGCAGGTCGCCGAGGGCGGTGATGGACACGGTGATCGTGTCACCGCGTACGACGTCGCCGCCGACGACGGCGGCTCCGGCGACCTGGCACTCGTCGCGCAGCCCGTCCATCAGCTCCGTCGGCCAGGTGGCGGGGAGTTCGGCGGGGACGACCAGGCCGAGGAGGAGCGCGGTGGGCACGGCGCCCATCGCGGCGATGTCCGCGAGGTTCTGCGCGGCGGCCTTGCGGCCCACGTCGTACGCGGTGGACCAGTCGCGGCGGAAGTGGCGGCCCTCCAGCAGGATGTCCGTGCTGGCGACGACCCGCCGGTCGGGTGCGGCCACGACGGCGGCGTCGTCCCCCGGCCCGATCCGTACCGCCGGGGTGGTGGTGAGCCGGGAGGTGAGCTCCCTGATGAGCCCGAACTCCCCGAGCTCGCCGACAGTGCCCTTCACCGAGGTTCACCTCTCCATGTCGTCATGGGCTCACCGTACGACCGACTGGTCCTGCTGCGGTTGCGGTCGCGAGCCGTCACTGCTGTAGGTACGGTCAATGAGACGGACGAAGCCGTCAACTTCTGTCTCTCGTACGCCACGCTCCGGTCACCCCCGGCCCCGTGGTCTCCCCGCCGCACGCGGCGACGCGATACCGTGGCGTCCCTTTCTTCCCTGGGTCCCGACGAGCCCAGGATGATCCCCGTGGCCGCCCTGGAGGTTCCGTGGTACAGGCGTACATCCTGATTCAGACCGAGGTGGGGAAGGCGTCTCTGGTCGCCGACACCATCGCGAAGATCCCCGGCGTGATCCAGGCCGAGGACGTGACGGGCCCGTACGACGTGATCGTGCGCGCCCAGGCGGACACGGTGGACGAACTCGGCCGCATGGTCGTCGCCAAGGTCCAGCAGGTGGAAGGCATCACCCGCACCCTGACCTGCCCGGTCGTCCACCTGTAGCCCCCGTCTACGCTGAGCCGGTGAAGTCCACCCACCGGTTCCCCCGCCTGCCCGCCGCGGTCGGCGCCGTCGCCGCGGTCCTGCTGCTGGCGACGGCGCCGGGCTGCGCCCTGACGGACACGGGGACGCCCGTCCCGGTCCCCAGCCCGGCCGCGGAGGCGGCCGCGTACTGCCGCGCCCTGCACCGGGAGTTGCCGGAGACGGTCGCGGGGCTGGCCCGGAGCGCGACGGAGCCGCGTTCCGAACTGACCGCCGCGTGGGGGGACGGGGCGATCGTACTGCGCTGCGGGGTTCCCCGGCCCGACCGGATGAGCGATCCGCAGGCGCACGCGATCGAGGCGGACGACGTCAACTGGCTGCTGGAGCAGCGGGAGGGCACCGGTCCGCGCTTCACCACCACGTACCGCGAGGCGTACGTGGAGCTGTCGCTCGACAAGCGGTTCGCGCACGACACGGGGCCGCTGGTGGACTTCGCCGGGCCCGTGAGCAGGACCGTCCCGCCGAGCCTCTGAGGCATGGCGGGGCGGACCCGTCGCGGCGGGGGCCCGGCACGGCGTGCCCGCGTCCCCGCCGCGTACGGCCCGTACCGTCTAGCGCAGCCCGGTCGGGCGGCGCAGGGCGGCCTGGATGAGGCGGTCGATCAGCTCCGGGTAGTCCACGCCGGACGCCTCCCACATGCGCGGGTACATCGAGATCGGCGTGAAGCCCGGCAGGGTGTTGATCTCGTTGATGACGAACTCGCCGTCGTCGGTGAGGAAGAAGTCGGCGCGGACCAGGCCCTCGCAGGAGGCCGCCTCGAACGCCTCGATCGCGAGCCGCTGCACCTCGGCGGTCTGCTCCGGGGTGATCGGGGCGGGCACGACGCCGGACGCCGCGTCGATGTACTTGGCCTCGAAGTCGTAGAAGTCGTGGTCGCTGACCGGCGGGATCCACGCGGGGGCGCTGGCGCGCGGCCCGTCCTCGAACTCCAGGACGCCGCACTCGATCTCGCGGCCCGTGAGCAGCGACTCGACCAGGACCTTCGGATCGTGGCGGCGCGCCTCGGCGATGGCCGCGTCGAGGCCGGACTCGTCGTCCACCTTGGTGATGCCGATGGAGGACCCGGCGCGGGCGGGCTTCACGAACAGCGGCCAGCCGTGCTCGGCGGTGAAGTCCAGGACCTTGCGGCGGGCGGCGGCCGGGTCGCGGTCCCACTCGCGGGGGCGGATGACCTCGTAGGGGCCGACGGGCAGGCCGAAGGAGGTGAAGACGCGCTTCATGTACTCCTTGTCCTGGCCGACGGCGGAGGCGAGGACGCCGGCGCCGACGTACGGGACGCCCGCGAGCTCCAGCAGGCCCTGGAGGGTGCCGTCCTCGCCGTACGGGCCGTGGAGGACGGGGAAGACGACGTCCACTTCGCCGAGGGCCTTCGGGACGGAGCTGGGCTCCGCGTAGACGATCTCCCGGCTGGTGGGGTCGGCGGACAGCACGACGCTGCCCTCGCCGGACTCGGCGAGGTCGTCGACGCTGGGCAGCGTGCGGTCGGCGATGGCCATCCGCTCCGGGGCGTCGGCGGTCAGCGCCCAGCGGCCGTCGGTGGTGATGCCGATGGGCAGCACGTCGTACTTCGTCCGGTCGATGGCGCGCAGGACGGCGCCGGCCGTGACGACGGAGATGGCGTGCTCGGAGCTGCGTCCGCCGAAGACGACGGCCACGCGCGGCTTACGCCCGGGGCTGGTGGGGAGGTTCTCGCTGCTCATATCGCGATGAGCGTACCCGCTCGCCCCGGGTGCGTCAGCGTCGCTCGGGCTTGGCGGCGCGCGACATCAGCTCCTTGAGTGCCACCATCGGCGGCTTTTCCTCGTGGACGATGCCGACGACGGTCTCCGTGATGGGCATGTCGACCCCGTGCCGCCGGGCCAGGTCGAGGACGGAGCGGCAGGACTTGACGCCCTCGGCGGTCTGCCGGGTGACCGCGATGGTCTCCTCCAGCGTCATGCCCTTGCCCAGGTTGAAGCCGAACGTGTGGTTGCGGGACAGCGACGAGGAGCAGGTCGCGACCAGGTCGCCCAGACCCGCGAGGCCGGAGAAGGTGAGCGGGTCGGCGCCCATCGCTAGGCCGAGGCGGGTCGTCTCGGCCAGGCCTCTGGTGATGAGGGAGCCCTTGGCGTTGTCGCCGAGGCCCATGCCGTCCGCGATGCCGACGGCCAGGCCGATGACGTTCTTGACGGCGCCGCCCAGCTCGCAGCCGATCACGTCGGTGTTGGTGTACGGGCGGAAGTACGGGGTGTGGCACGCGGCTTGGAGCCGCCGGGCGACGGCCTCGTCGCGGCAGGCGACGACGGCTGCGGCCGGCATACGGGCCATGATCTCCTTGGCCAGGTTGGGCCCGGTGACGACGGCGACGCGCTCGGCGGGGACCTGCGCGACCTCCTGGACGACCTCGCTCATCCGCTCGCACGTGCCCAGTTCGATGCCCTTCATCAGGGAGACCAGGACCGTGTCGGGGGCGAGCTTCGGCGCCCAGGCGGCGAGGTTGCCGCGGAGGGTCTGGGAGGGGATGGCGAGGACGGTGAAGTCGGCGCCCTCGGCGGCCTCGGCGGGGTCGGTGGTGGCGCGGAGGTTCGCGGGCAGCTCGACGCCGGGGAAGTAGTCCGGGTTGGTGCGCGTCGTGTTGATGGCGTCGGCGACCTCGGCGCGTCGGCCCCAGAGGGTGACGTCGCATCCGGCGTCGGCCAGGACCATGCCGAAGGCCGTACCCCACGAGCCGGTCCCGTAGACGGCTGCCTTGACGGGGTGTGTCACTTGGCTTCCTCCCCTGCGGCCTTGCGGCGCTGTTCCAGCCGGGCCATGCGGTGGTCGTACGGCTCGGCGGGGGCCTTCTCGCCCCGGATGTCCTCCAGGAGCGCGGTGATGGCCCGCATGATCTCCTCGGTGGCCTCGCGCAGCACCTCGTTGGTGGGCTCCACGCCGTGGAACCGGGAGAGGTCCACGGGCGGTCCGGCGACGACCGTCAGCGTCTTGCGGGGGAAGAGGCGGAGCTTCTTCTCCTTGGCATACGGCGGCATCGCGAGGTTGGCGCCCCACTGGGCGACGGGGATGACCGGCGCCCTGGTGAGGAGCGCGACGCGGGCGGCGCCGGTCTTGCCCGCCATGGGCCACATCGCGGGGTCGCGGGTGAGGGTGCCCTCGGGGTAGAAGGCGACGCACTCGCCCCGTTCGATGGCGGCGACGGCGGCGCGGAAGGCGTCCAGGGCGTCGGTCGTCTCTCGGTAGACGGGGATCTGCCCCGTGCCGCGGAGCATGGTGCCGACGAAGCCGACCTTGAAGAGGCCCGCCTTCGCCAGGAAGCGCGGTACGCGTCCGGTGTTGTACTGGAAGTGCGCGTACGACAGCGGGTCGAGGTAAGAGTTGTGGTTGACGGCCGTGATGAATCCACCGTCGGCAGGAATGTGCTCCATTCCGCGCCAGTCCCGCTTGAACAGAACCAGTAGCGGCGGTTTTGCGATGACCGCCGCCAGGCGGTACCAGAAGCCGATTCTGCGGCGGGACACGCGGACACCTTCCTGTGGGTCTTGCTGTGGTACTGGTCGTGCCGGGGGTCAAGTGTCGCCCCATGCCCCTGGTCTGTCGAGAACACCGTACGCCCCGCCTTCGGCACCGGCTCCCCGGGTCGTGACCGGGCCGCGCGACAATGGCCGGGATGGAGAAGGACGGAGAGCGGGTCCCGGGCGGCGGCGGGCGGAGTCAGATGGCGCCGCTCTGGTCGCTGGTGGTTCCGCTGAAACCCCTTGCGCTGGCGAAGACCAGGCTCGCCGGGGCGGTCGGCCCGGCGGAGCGGCGGCGGCTGGCGCTGGCGTTCGCGGTGGACACGGTGGCGTCGGCGCTGGCCTGCGCGGCGGTACGGGATGTGGTGGTCGTCACGGACGACCCGTCGGCCGCGCGGCGGCTGGGCGCGCTGGGCGCCCGGGTGGTGCCGGACCGTCCGGCGGCGGGACTCAACGCGGCGCTGGTGTACGGGGCGCGGGCGGTGCGGGCGCGGCGGCCCGGTGCGGCGGTGGCGGCGCTGAACGCGGACCTTCCGGCGCTGCGGCCCGGGGAGCTGGGGCGGGTGCTGGCGGAGGCGGGGCGTTTTCCGCGGGCTTTTCTGGCGGATGCCGCCGATATCGGTACGACGTTTCTGTCGGCGGCTCCGGGAATTGAATTGCGCCCTGCTTTCGGGGGCGCGTCACGGCTGGCGCATTTGTCGTCGGGCGCGGTGGAAATACGGCTCGGCGATGTCGCGTCCGTACGGCGGGACGTGGACACGGAGGCGGATCTGCGGGCGGCGCTGGAGCTGGGCGTGGGGCCGTGCACGGCGGGGCGGTGCCGGGCGGGGGCCCTGCCCGCGGGCAGCGGATAAGCGGTGCGGGGCGGAGGCCTGCCGGTGGACAGCGGATAAGCCGTGCGGGGCGGGGGCCTGTCGGCGGGCAGCGGATAGGCTGCGAGGCATGCAGGCGACCGCGTACACGTACGATCCCGAGACCCGCAGCGGCAGTGTGCTGCTCGACGACGGCACGCTGGTGGAGTTCGGCGCCGAGGCGTTCGACGCGGGGGGTCTGCGGCTGCTGCGGGTGGGGCAGCGGGTGCGGATCGAGACGGAGGGCGAGGGGGGGTCGCTGCGGATCACGCTGGTGACGCTTCAGACGTTCTGACGCCCCGCGCGACCGGTCGTCGTGCGGGCGGACGCACCGCGGGCCGGGCTCCCCGGAGGGAGCCCGGCCCCGCGTGTGAGTGCCGCGTCAGGATGGCCGTGTGGGAGCGGCCGGTGGGCGGTCGTGCCGTCGCCGGTGAGTGTCTCCTCGCCGTCGCGCCGCTTACTTGTTCCTCGGCGTGGCGGTCTTCTTCGCCGCGGTGGTCTTGCGCGCCGTGGTCTTCTTGGCGGGGGCCTTCTTGGCCGTGGCCTTCTTCGCGGGCGCGGTCGTCTTCTTCGCCGTGGTCTTCTTGGCGGTCGCCGGGGTCGCCTTCTTCGCGGGCGCGGCCTTCTTGGCGGCGGCCGTCGTCTTCTTGGTCGCCGCGGAGGTGGTCTTCTTCGCCGTGGTCTTCTTGGCGGCGGCCGTCGTCTTCTTGGCCGGCGTGGCCTTCTTGGCGGTGGCCTTCTTCGCCGCGGCCTTCTTGGTGGCGGCCTTGGCGATGGTGGGCGGGGCGCCGGAGAGGCTGCCCTTGGGGGCCTTCTTGACGGCGACCTCGCCGCCCTTGGGCAGCTTCTTCGTGCCGCTGACCAGGTCCTTGAAGCCCTGGCCCGCACGGAAGCGCGGCACGGAGGTCTTCTTGACCCGGACGCGCTCACCGGTCTGCGGGTTGCGGGCGTAGCGGGCCGGACGCTCGACCTTCTCGAACGAGCCGAAGCCGGTGACAGACACCCGGTCACCGGCGACGACGGCACGGACGATCGCGTCGAGCACCGCGTCAACGGCGTCGGCGGCCTGCTGCCGGCCGCCCATCTTGTCGGCAATCGCTTCTACGAGCTGCGCCTTGTTCACGTCTTCCCCTTCGGAGACATTGCCGGAACGAAAGTGTTCAAGCGTTTTCGCACGTTAGGCAGATATATACCGCAAATCAAACACGAAACGGGCTAATCACCCTTGTGCCGCAACGCAGTAGCCGTTCGCGGACTTCCGGGTGGTCAGTCCCCTTCAGGGAATCGGCCCTCGTCGAGGTCCTTCATCAACCGGTCGAGACGCCGTGCCGCGTCCACGAGATCGTGCTTCGCCGCGGCCGTGATGACCAACAGCTTCCGGGACAGCGCCATCCTTACGCCCTCCGGGACTTGCAGTGCGCGCACTCGGGAGTGCGCTTCTTTCAGCCGGGTTGCGACCGCCTCGTAGAGCTCGAGTTGGCTGTCGCGTTCCATGCGCCGATTGTGCCATCTGGGGCGAGTTGTCGCCTGCGTAGGGGGTAACTGACGTGCTCCGACGGCGTTTCGGGGTGCTCCCGGGCGCCTTTCCCGCGGCACCCTTCGCTTGCCCAACACCGCAGGTCGTAAACCGAGTTGGCGCTGTTTCGGCTGTTCTCGGGATGCCGTGGAGACGGTTTGGGCCTATGGTGCGCGGCGTCAGCCGGATGGCGGCGCGGCACCCTGGCGGGGGTGTCGGAAGGGGGTCGCGAGGGTCGTTTTCACGCCAGTTGAACGCGGCGGTGCCCCCGGCCGCCGAGGCGGCCGGGGGCACCGGATGGTATGCGGGGCGTCCGGCCCCTGGCGGGGTCAGACGGGGAGGGTGCGCGGCTTGTACGAGGGGCGCTTGGCCTCGTACGCGGCGATGTCCGCCTCGTTCCGGAGGGTGATGCTGATGTCGTCGAGGCCGTTGAGCAGCCGCCAGCGGGCGTTCTCGTCGAGCTCGAAGTCCGCGGTGACGCCTTCGGCGCGCACCTGGCGGGCGACGAGGTCCACGGTGATCTCGGCCTGCGGGTCGGCTTCGGTCAGCTCCCACAGGGCGTCCACGGTCTTCTGGTCGAGGACCACGGTGAGCAGGCCGTTCTTCAGCGAGTTGCCGCGGAAGATGTCGGCGAAGCGGGAGGAGATGACCGTTTTGAAGCCGTAGTTCTGGAGGGCCCACACGGCGTGCTCGCGGGAGGAGCCGGTACCGAAGTCGGGGCCGGCGACGAGGACGGTGGCGCCCTGCCGCTCGGGGCGGTTGAGGACGAACTCGGGATCCTTGCGCCAGGCCTCGAAGAGGCCGTCCTCGAAGCCGTCGCGGGTGACCTTCTTGAGCCAGTGCGCGGGGATGATCTGGTCCGTGTCCACGTTGCCGCGGCGCAGCGGGACGGCACGGCCGGTGTGCTTGGTGAATGCTTCCATGGTTCTTCAGACCCCCGCGGGAGTGGTGGCTTCGACGTCGGACAGGTCGGCCGGGGAGGCCAGGTGGCCGAGGACCGCGGTGGCGGCGGCGACCTGCGGCGAGACCAGGTGGGTGCGGCCGCCCTTGCCCTGCCGCCCCTCGAAGTTGCGGTTGGAGGTGGACGCGGAGCGCTCGCCGGGCGCGAGTTGGTCGGGGTTCATGCCGAGGCACATGGAGCAGCCCGCGTGCCGCCATTCGGCTCCGGCCTCCTTGAACACCTTGTCCAGGCCCTCGTCGACGGCCTGGAGGCCGACGCGGGCGGAGCCGGGGACGACGAGCATCCGTACGCCGTCGGCGATGGTGCGGCCCTGAAGGACCGCGGCGGCGGCGCGCAGGTCCTCGATGCGGCCGTTGGTGCAGGAGCCGACGAAGACCGTGTCCACCTTGATGTCGCGCAGCGGCTGCCCGGCGTTGAGGCCCATGTACTCCAGGGCCTTCTCGGCGGCGAGGCGCTCCGATGCGTCTTCGTACGAAGCGGGGTCGGGGACGGACGCCGAAAGCGGGGCTCCCTGCCCGGGGTTGGTGCCCCAGGTGACGAACGGGGACAGCTCGGCGGCGTCGATGACGACCTCGGCGTCGAAGACGGCGTCGTCGTCGGTGCGCAGCGTCTTCCAGTACGCGACGGCGGCGTCCCAGTCGGCACCTTCGGGGGCGTGGGCGCGGCCCTTGAGGTAGGCGAACGTGGTCTCGTCGGGCGCGATCATGCCCGCGCGGGCGCCGGCCTCGATGGACATGTTGCAGATGGTCATGCGGGCTTCCATCGAGAGCTTCTCGATGGCGGAGCCGCGGTACTCCAGGATGTAGCCCTGGCCGCCGCCGGTGCCGATCCTGGCGATGATCGCCAGGATGAGGTCCTTGGCGGTGACGCCGTCGGGCAGCTCGCCCTCGACGGTGATGGCCATGGTTTTGGGACGGGCCATGGGCAGCGTCTGGGTGGCCAGGACGTGCTCGACCTGGGAGGTGCCGATGCCGAAGGCGAGCGCGCCGAAGGCGCCGTGGGTGGAGGTGTGGGAGTCACCGCAGACCACGGTCATGCCGGGCTGGGTGAGGCCCAGCTGCGGGCCGACGACGTGGACGACGCCCTGCTCGACGTCGCCGAGCGGATGGAGCCGTACGCCGAACTCCGCGCAGTTCTTGCGCAGGGTCTCCAGCTGGGCGCGGGAGACGGGGTCGGCGATGGGCTTGTCGATGTCGAGGGTCGGGGTGTTGTGGTCCTCGGTGGCGATGGTCAGGTCGAGCCGCCGCACCTGCCGGCCGCTCTTGCGCAGGCCGTCGAAGGCCTGGGGGCTGGTCACCTCGTGCAGCAGGTGCAGGTCGATGAAGAGGAGGTCGGGCTCGCCCTCGGCGCGCCGGACGACGTGGTCGTCCCAGACCTTCTCCGCGAGTGTCCTACCCATCGCTTTCCCTCCGGCCGGCGGGTGCGCCGGCGATCTAGAGATATCCGCGCCGGCGTCCGGGTCTCCCCGTGATTCCACGTTCTGGACGGCGGCAGCGGACCGTGGATCGCGGCCCGCCCCACCAGGTTGGCAAGATCCCGGGAAAATTGAACTTGCGTTTCACAGAGTGAGACGTGAGTATCGTTGCATGGACAACTCTAGCGGCGTCGGCGTTCTCGACAAGGCAGCTCTGGTTCTGAGCGCTCTGGAGTCCGGTCCGGCCACCCTCGCCGGGCTGGTCGCGGCGACCGGGCTCGCACGACCCACGGCCCACCGGCTGGCCGTGGCCCTGGAACACCACCGGATGGTGGCGAGGGACATGCAGGGCCGGTTCATCCTGGGCCCGCGGCTGGCCGAGCTGGCCGCCGCGGCCGGTGAGGACCGTCTGCTGGCCACGGCGGGCCCGGTGCTCACCCATCTGCGGGACGTGACGGGCGAGAGCGCCCAGCTCTACCGACGCCAGGGCGACATGCGGATCTGCGTGGCGGCGGCGGAGCGGCTGTCGGGTCTGCGGGACACGGTCCCGGTGGGTTCGACGCTCACGATGAAGGCCGGCTCGTCGGCGCAGATCCTCATGGCCTGGGAGGAGCCCGAGCGCCTGCACCGTGGACTCCAGGGCGCCCGTTTCACGGCGACGGCCCTGTCGGGCGTACGGCGCCGCGGCTGGGCCCAGTCGATCGGCGAGCGGGAGCCGGGGGTCGCGTCCGTCTCGGCGCCCGTGCGGGGCCCGTCGAACCGGGTGGTGGCCGCCGTGTCCGTGTCGGGTCCGATCGAGCGCCTGACGCGCCACCCGGGCCGGATGCACGCCCAGGCCGTGATCGACGCGGCGTCCCGGCTGACGGAGGCGCTGCGCCGCTCGGGCTGAACCCTCGGCTCGTACCTGTCCATGATCCTTCTGCCAACTCCGGCTCACCGCTTCAACGCCGCAGCGGTGGGCCGGAGTTGTGTGTTGCCGTGGGCCTTCTCGTGCGGTGCGGCACGAAAAAGCGAGGAAGCCCTTCCCCTGCTGGGGAGGGCTTCCTCATCTGTACCCCCGACCGGATTCGAACCGGCGCTACCGCCTTGAGAGGGCGGCGTGCTAGGCCGCTACACAACGGGGGCGTGGATCACTTGCGTGAACCCGCTGGCCTACCTGGACTCGAACCAAGACTAACTGAACCAGAATCAGTCGTGCTGCCAATTACACCATAGGCCACTGGTGGTTTAGACCAGTTGGTACCCCCGACCGGATTCGAACCGGCGCTACCGCCTTGAGAGGGCGGCGTGCTAGGCCGCTACACAACGGGGGCCCTAGCGATCCTGCATCGAGATCATCGGGTGCGACCCTGATGATCCCGCGGGAAGGATCTGTACCCCCGACCGGATTCGAACCGGCGCTACTGCCTTGAGAGGGCAGCGTGCTAGGCCGCTACACAACGGGGGCTTTGCAGATGAGCTCTGCGAGCTGGCCTACCTGGACTCGAACCAAGACTAACTGAACCAGAATCAGTCGTGCTGCCAATTACACCATAGGCCACCGGAACGCAAACCCCCGAGGGAGATCTTGTTCGGCTTGCGCTTCGGGGCTCCGGCCTTTCGGCCCGCTCCCCTCGGCGCAGGAAGAACATTACCCGAAGGTGTCCGGCGCTCCAAAACGGGTATCGCGGCGGAGCAGCGCGGGGAGCTGGTGGAGGTCCGTGATGCGGGTCAGCTCGGGACGGCCGCCGAGACCCGTGCGGTCGAGCCAGACCCCGCGCAGGCCCGCCTCGACGGCGCCCCGGGCGTCGATGTCGGGATGGTCGCCGACGTACAGGACCTCGGCCGGGGGCAGGCCCAGGGCGTCGCAGGCGGCGTGGAACGCGGCGGCCTCGGGCTTGGACACGCCGATGTCGGCGGCGCAGAGGACGGCCTCGAAGCGGTCCCGTACGCCGAGGACGCGGAGCTTGCGGTCCTGGTTGAGGAGGGACGAGTTCGACAGGACGGCGTGCCGGTACCCGGCGGCGAGGACGTCCAGTACGGGGACGGTGTCCGGGAACAGCGCCCAGGCGGCCTCGTAGTGCGCCAGGTACCGCTCGAACCAGGCGTCGGCCTCGTCGTCGTCCAGGGGGGTGCCGAGGAAGGTCCTGACGCGGTCCCGGCGCTGTTCCTCCCAGGTGGTCTCGCCGGCGGCGAACCTCGTCCAGTGCAGGGCGGTCGCCTCGCGCCACCGCCGCAGGGCGTCCTCGACGCCGTCGAAGCCATCGGCGAGGCCCTCGTCGCGCAGGTGCCGTCGCATGCCTGCGCGGTCGGCGGTGGCGTAGTCGAAGATCGTGTCGTCGATGTCCCAGAGGATCGCGCGGATCGCCATACCGCGACGGTACCGCCGCACGGCGGCCCACAGGGCGGGTCACCGGAAGACGGCGCCGTCCCCCCGGCGCCTCGGCGCCCGCGTCCGGGCCCGCGGGTGGTGGCGCGCCCCCGGTCGGCCGCCTCGCCCCGCCGGACGGGGACACGCCGCAGGGGCGGGACGCAGGACCGCACGGGAGCGGCCTGCGGGGCAGCCGGTGCCGTACGGGGCGGCGCGCGGCGTCGGGCGGGCCCCGGGCGGCTGGGCGCACGTGCAGGGCGGCGGGGTCCGTACGGGCGGGTCTCCTGCGCGGGCGCCCAGGCAGGGGTCGGGTCTCCTCGGCGGGGGCGGCCAGGCACGGGAGGGCGGGGCTTCCGCGGGGCGCGCCGGGGCCGGGGGCGGGGGGCTCGCGCAGAGGTTGCCGGGGCGGCCCGGGAAACGGCGCGGGGGCGGCGGCCACCTTGGGGTGGGCGCCGCCCCCGGGGGCGTGGTGCGGTGATCAGCCGGCGAGCTTCGCCAGGGCCGCGTCGATGCGGGAGAGGGTCCTCTCCTTGCCCAGGATCTCCAGGGACTCGAAGAGCGGCAGGCCGACCGTGCGGCCCGTGACGGCGACGCGGACCGGGGCCTGCGCCTTGCCGAGCTTCAGGCCGTGCTCCTCGCCCGCCTTCAGGACGGCGTCCTTCAGGGACTCGGCGCTGGTCCAGTCCGCGGCCTCCAGCTTGGCGCGGGCGGTCGTGAGCAGCGCCGCGGGGTCGCCCTTCATGGCCTTCTGCCAGGACGCCTCGTCCTCGGCCGGCTCCTTCAGGAACAGGAAGTCCACGTTCTGGGTGATCTCGGAGAGGACCGTCAGGCGGGTCTGGGCGTACGGGGCGATCCGCTGCCACGCCTCACGGTCGAAGTCCTCCGGCGCCCACGGGGCGTGCGGTGCCTGGAGCCACGGCTCGCAGGCGGCGACGAACTCCTGCTCGTCCAGCATGCGGATGTGGTCGGCGTTGATCGCCTCGGCCTTCTTCAGGTCGAAGCGGGCCGGGTTGGCGTTGACGTCCGCGACGTCGAACTTCTCGACCATCTCGGAGATGGTGAAGATGTCGCGGTCGGCGGAGAAGGACCAGCCGAGCAGCGACAGGTAGTTCAGCAGGCCCTCGCGGAGGAAGCCGCGCTCCCGGTACAGGTTCAGGGAGGACTGCGGGTCGCGCTTGGAGAGCTTCTTGTTGCCCTCGCCCATGACGTACGGCAGGTGGCCGAACTCCGGGATCGACTTGGCGACGCCCAGCTCGATGAGCGCCTTGTACAGGGCGATCTGGCGCGGGGTGGAGGACAGCAGGTCCTCGCCGCGCAGGACGTGCGTGATCTCCATCAGCGCGTCGTCGACCGGGTTGACCAGCGTGTACAGCGGGGCGCCGTTGGCGCGGACGATGCCGTAGTCCGGGACGTTGTCCGGGGTGAAGGTCAGCTCGCCGCGCACCAGGTCGCGGAAGGTGATCGGCTCGTCGGGCATGCGGAAGCGGACGATCGCGGAGCGGCCCTCCGCCTCGTACGCGGCGACCTGCTCGGCGGTCAGCTCGCGGCAGTGGCCGTCGTAGCCGGAGGGCTTGCCGGCGGCGCGGGCGGCCTCGCGGCGCTCGTCGAGCTCCTCGGTGGTGCAGTAGCAGTGGTACGCGTAGCCGCCCTTGAGGAGCTTGTCGGCGACGTCGCGGTAGAGGTCCATGCGCTGCGACTGGCGGTACGGCGCGTGGGGGCCGCCGACCTCGGGGCCCTCGTCCCAGTCGAGGCCGAGCCAGCGCATCGCGTCGAGGAGCTGCTGGTACGACTCCTCCGAGTCGCGGGCCGCGTCGGTGTCCTCGATGCGGAAGACCATGGTGCCGCCGTGGTGCCGGGCGAAGGCCCAGTTGAACAGGGCGGTGCGGACCAGGCCCACGTGGGGGTTGCCCGTCGGGGACGGGCAGAACCGTACGCGGACGGAGCGGTCGGGGGAGTTAACCACGCTTGATCACCTTGTTGGTGAGAGTGCCGATGCCTTCGATGGTGACGGCGACCTCGTCGCCGACGTTGAGGGGGCCGACCCCGGCGGGGGTGCCGGTGAGGATCACGTCGCCGGGGAGCAGCGTCATGGCCTCGGAGATGTGGACGACCAGGTCCTCGATGGAGCGGATCATGTCGCTCGTACGGCCGAGCTGGCGCTGGACGCCGTTGACCGTGCACTGGATGGCGAGGTCGCCCGGGTCGAGGTCGGTCTCCACCCAGGGGCCCAGGGGGCAGGAGGTGTCGAAGCCCTTGGCGCGGGCCCACTGCTTCTCGCGCTTCTGGGCGTCGCGGGCGGTGACGTCGTTGGCGCAGGTGTAGCCGAAGACGACGTCCTTGACGCGCTCGCGCGGGACCTCGCGGCACATGCGGCCGATGACGACGGCGAGCTCGGCCTCGTGGTGCAGTTCGCTGGAGAAGGAGGGGTACTCGATCGCGTCGCCGGAGCCGATCACCGAGGTGGTGGGCTTGAAGAAGGCGACGGGGACCTCCGGGACCTCGTTGCCCAGCTCGGCGGCGTGCTCCGCGTAGTTGCGGCCGATGGCCACGACCTTGTTGGGAAGCACCGGCGGCAGGAGCCTGACCTTGCTCAGCGGGACCTTCGTGCCGCTGAGTTCGAAGTCGGTGTACGGGATGCCCTTGATGATGTCGAGGACGAGGTCACCCTCTGCGCCGGGGGCGCTTTCACCCTCGACCGCGCCGAAGGCGACATTGCCGTCGATGGAGAATCTGGCGATGCGCACGGATGCGTGTGCCCCTCACTGAGCTGGCTGGAGTCTGACGCTCCAGGCTAACGCGGGAGGGGAGGGCGACCCGCCGTACGCCGGTGCGCGCGGCCCTGGAACGGGTCGCGCGCACCGGACGGGGGTCAGGCGGTGGTACCGCTCACTCGGCGGCGGTCGCGGCGGCCGGGGCCTTCATGAGGACCGTGCGGCGGGGGTTGGCGGTGACGGTGGGCAGTGTGGTCGCCTGCTCCGGGAGGGCGCCGCGCTCCAGCCGGGCCGCGTCGCCGAGGTGGGCGAGGGTGGTGCGGCGGGGGTTGGCGGTGCTGCGGATCGTCATCGTCGTCTTCACGGTGGCTTCAGACCTCGTTGCTCGGCTCGGGTGGGCGGCGGGGCGCCCTTGACGGATGGCCCATCCCTGTAAAGCGTCAGGCTAAACATCGTGTTCCCCGCCAATACCGCGAACAGCCCCCCGTTGGCATGTGAGTTTCCTCACCATCGACACCCCAAGTCGGGCATTCCGGGCGGGAGTTGGAGGTAACGAAATCGGACATTCCGCCACTGAACCCTTTATTCCGCCGCTGATCATCGCGACTGGGACACCCTCCCCGCGTAAGCGACTCGTCAGAGAACGTCCGCTTTCTCCCGACTCTCTTTCTACATGCGGTGAGGAGATGATCACGTGGGGTGACGCGGTCCACGGGCCGGACGACCGCCCTTGTTGGAGATCCGGCACTGTGCTGGAATTCCACGCACCGCCGCGATGGAGACCGGCGAGCTGGGGCGCAAAGGCAGCGCCGAGCGGCGGTGGGGAAGGGGGGATTCCGCGCCGGTCACCGACGACCACCGAGGGGCGCACTCGCGCTCCCACGACGCCGACACCGTCCTGTTCCGCTCGCGCGGAAGGGACGCCTGGTCCAGAGGTTGCGACGCTAGTGCAGGGACGTTTCAAGAGGGATGGCAGCGCTGCGGCGGAACAGGAGCCGCGCGGCGGGACCGACCGCGGCTCCTCGCCCCAGCACACCCAGAACGCGGGACCGGCGGCCGCCGGCGACGGCGGCGACCACGCCGGCCGCGCAGCGGGCGCGGCAGCCGGGTCCGAGGCGGCAGGTGCGGCAGGCGGTGGCAAGGGCGGGAAGCCCGGACGGCGCGACAAGGCGGGCAAGTCCGCCAAGCGGGGGAAGGAACCGAAGGCCACGACGCCGGGTGACACCGGCTCGCGAATAGCCCTGCGCAACTGGCGCATCAGCACCCGGCTGGTCTCCCTGCTCGCCCTTCCCGTGGTCGCCGCGACCTCGCTGGGCGGACTCCGCATCCAGGAGTCGATGGAGAACATGGAGCAGCTGGATCACATGCAGCTGCTCACCAAGCTGACCCGCGAGGCGCACCACCTCGCGCAGGCGCTCCAGGAGGAGCGCGACCAGTCGGCGGGCCCCATGGCCAACGGCATGGCCGTCGAGAACCACATGATCAAGAACCCGCGCGACAAGACGGACTCGGCGCAGCGGGCCTTCCTCGACGCCACCGACGAGATCGGTGACACGCAGAACGACGAGGCGCTGGCGAGTATCCGCGCCAACGTCACGCAGATCGCCAACCAGGTCATCACGCTCGGCACCATCCGGAAGCAGGCCTACAAGGGCGACATGACCTCCGCGACGGTGAGCAAGTACAACCGGCTCATCGAGTCGCTGCTCACCCTGTCGCAGGACATGGCCCAGGCCACCAACAACCCGGAGATGATCAAGCGCACGCGTGCGCTGGCGGCGTTCTCGTCCGCCAAGGAGTACGCGTCGATGCAGCGGGCGATCATCGCCGCCGCCCTGCCGAAGAACACCCGGGACAAGACCCGGCTCAACGAGTTCGACCGGCAGTTCGCCTGGGACGCGCACGTCAACGAGGGCTCGTCCCTCAAGTCGTTCCGCTCCATCTACGAGTCGGCCGGCGGCGACGCCACCGAGCTGCTCGGCCCGCTGAACTCCGGCAACCCGGCGATCCAGGCCGCCGACCAGTACGCGGACCGCGTGCTGCGCGACCAGAACGCCCTGAGCCGCGCCCCGGTCCGTACGTACCTCGACTGGACGGAAGAGGCCGAGACCAAGCTCCGCGCCATGGAGACCATCGAGGCCACCCTGCTGGGCGAGATGGAGAGCAAGGCCCGTGAGCTGCGCCAGGAGTCGCAGCGCGACGCCATCATCAACGGTGCCCTGATCCTCCTCGTCCTCGGCGTGTCCCTCGTCGGCGCCTTCGTGGTGGCCCGCTCCATGATCACCTCGCTGCGGCGGCTCCAGGACACCGCGACCCGGGTCGCCCAGGAGCGCCTGCCCGAGCTGGTCAAGCAGCTCTCCGAGGCCGACCCGCAGGACGTGGACACGTCCGTGGAGTCCGTCGGTGTGCACTCGCGCGACGAGATCGGCAAGGTGGCCGCGGCCTTCGACGACGTGCACCGCGAGGCGGTCCGCCTCGCCGCCGAGCAGGCCCTGCTGCGGGGCAACGTCAACGCGATGTTCACCAACCTCTCGCGCCGCTCGCAGGGTCTGATCCAGCGTCAGCTCTCGCTCATCTCGGAACTGGAGTCCCGAGAGGCCGATCCGGACCAGCTGTCGTCGCTGTTCAAGCTCGACCACCTCGCGACGCGCATGCGCCGTAACGGCGAGAACCTCCTCGTCCTCGCCGGTGAGGAGCCCGGACGCCGGTGGACGCGGCCCGTGCCGCTCGTCGACGTCCTGCGCGCCGCCGCGTCCGAGGTGGAGCAGTACGAGCGCATCGAGCTCGCGTCCGTACCGGCCACCGAGGTCGCCGGCCGCGTCGTCAACGACCTCGTGCACCTCCTCGCCGAGCTGCTGGAGAACGCCACGTCGTTCTCCTCGCCGCAGACCAAGGTGCGGGTCACCGGTCACGCGCTGCCGGACGGGCGGGTGCTGGTCGAGATCCACGACACCGGTATCGGCCTCTCCCCCGAGGACCTCGCCGCGATCAACGAGCGGCTCGCCTCGCCGCCGACCGTGGACGTCTCCGTCTCCCGCCGCATGGGTCTGTTCGTGGTCGGCCGCCTGTCGCTGCGGCACGGCATCCGCATCCAGCTGCGCCCGTCCGACTCCGGTGGCACGACCGCGCTGGTCATGCTGCCCGTGGACGTCACGCAGGGCGGCAAGAAGCCCGGTGGCCCGGGCGGTCAGGGCGGTCCGCAGGGCGGCCCCGGCCAGGGCGGCGGCCGCGGTGCCGGCCAGGGCGGTCTGCCCGGCGGGCGCCCCGGTGGCGCCCCGCAGAACCGGCTCGCCGCGGGTCTCGCCGCGCGCGGCCAGGTGGGCTCCGGCGCCCGTGCGGCGCTGCCCGGCCGCGACGACCTGGGCGGGCGCCCGGGTGGTGCGCAGGGCGGTGCGCCGCAGGGCGGCGGGCTGTTCGGCGGGCCGCAGGGCGGCCAGCCCGGCCGGGGCGGCCAGCAGCCGGACGGCCGCGGCCAGGGTGCCGGGTTCCCCGGCGCGTACGGCGACCAGGGCCAGGCGCCCCAGGGCGGTCAGGCACCGCAGGGCGGTCACGCGCCGCAGGGTCAGGCACCGCAGGGCGGTCAGGCACCGCAGGGCGGCATTCCGACGCGCTCCGACGTGTGGCAGGGCCAGGGCGGCCAGGCGCCGCGCGGCGCCTCGGCACCGCAGGGCGACCAGGGGCAGGGGCAGCAGCACCAGCAGCAGCTCCCGGCCTCCGGCGGCCCGCGCGCCGAGCTCCCGGGCGGCCCGCAGCGCCCCGGGCGCCCGCAGCAGGGCGGCTGGGGCGGCGACCAGGGCGGCCGGCGTTCCCCGCTGGACGCGCCGCGCGGCCACGACGAGCACGAGGCGACCGGCCAGTTCGCGCGCCCCTCGGCGCCGTCGGACCACCAGGGCCCCGGCTCCACGGCCGAGTTCCCGCGCCCCGACTTCAACGGCCCGCGCCCGGACCAGGACGGCCGCCAGGGCGGTCAGGCCCCGCAGGACCCGGCGTCCACCGCGGCGATCCCGCGCCCGGACTTCGGCGCGCCGCGCGAGCCGGCCGGGAGCCTGCCGCCCGCGGGCGCGGGTGACGGCCGTACGCCGCTGTTCGACACGCTGGAGAACAACTGGTTCCACCAGCAGGAGGGCCAGCACGGCGCCCCGCAGGCCCCCGCCCACCAGCAGGGCGGCCAGGGCCAGGGCCAGCCGCAGGACCAGGGCCGGTACCAGGGGCGTCCCGCGGGCGACCCGTACCCGGCGCACGACCAGACGATGCCCACCCCGGTCGTACCGCAGCAGCCGCAGCCGCAGCTCCCCCAGCCGCAGCGCCCGGCGCACGGCCGCCCGGACCCGGCGCTGCCGCAGCACACCGGCCAGGGCCAGGGCGGCCGGAACCAGGGCTACGGCCAGGGCCCGGCACAGAGCCAGGGGCAGGGCCAGGTCCAGGGTCGCGGGTCCGACGCCGCGTCGGCGGGCTGGCGTGCGACGCCCAACGACGAACTGGTCCGCCAGGCCGAGCGCGTGCGCAAGCCCGCGGCCGGCGGTGTCACGACCTCCGGCCTCCCCCGCCGGGTGCCGCGCGCCAACCTGGTGCCGGGCACGGCGCAGGAGCAGCCACTCCAGTCCGGTCCGCAGGTCTCCCGGGCGCCCGACGACGTACGGGGCCGTCTGACGAACCTGCGACGAGGTATCCAGCAGGGACGGCAGGCCGGGTCCGGCAACACCGGCAGCTTCCAGGTCGGCCCCACTCACCAGCAGGAGCGTGAGTTTTGAGCGCGATGAGCCAGGCGGCGCAGAATCTGAACTGGTTGATCACCAATTTCGTGGACAACACCCCCGGGGTGTCGCACACGGTGGTGGTCTCCGCCGACGGACTCCTGCTGGCGATGTCCGAGGGTTTCCCCCGGGACCGTGCCGACCAGCTGGCCGCCGTCGCGTCCGGCCTGACCTCKCTGACCGCGGGCGCGTCCCGCATCTTCGAGGGCGGKCYGGTSAACCAGACCGTGGTGGAGATGGAGCGCGGCTTCCTCTTCATCATGTCCATCTCGGACGGCTCGTCGCTGGCCGTSCTCGCCCACCCSGAMKSCGACATCGGCCTCGTSGGYTACGAGATGGCGCTKCTSGTGGACCGMGCSGGCASYGTCCTCACCCCGGAYCTSCGCGCGGARCTSCARGGCAGYCTKCTCMACTAGCAKMMCGRCCRKGCGKGTWCKCSCCWCCGYRCCYKMCTGKYGCSRTGTGYGCSRCTCCACACCGTSATMTRSACCGKCGRMCGSCMSWCSSAGGMSSMMMASYGGCTACACMSYCRGRCGGACACGCASMCSTACSWAGSTGTCWCGACCAGGWGSAKKSATGRCMMCGCCCMCMRCCWCTCACGACTTCCSYWCGGGTCGYCASKCGGACGASGSCKSKTACSRGCWKSMMKRYSAKCAGCCGCWGRTGCSKCSCTACGCSATGACCKGCGGCMGSASCCGKCSCMGSYAYSAGSYCGCSRGTGCGAGGCGSKGGTGYCCACRACSCGCYGRYCCGTCGCRYMTCGCCATGACSKGCKSCCSGAGCACCRGCSSAKSTRCCASCTSTGCCRTCGAGGYGMWGKYGGTCSRCCRMGGYSKMGGYSCYGYYGYSGMTGCCGMTCSGKGKSRSYCKGAYYCKCRKCSMCSACSYGGMKSWGGCSGGSMTGKKSGYGATCSASMWSCMAGRRWMCGGWGRSSSMGRYGSYACSSSSRMTGYKMCKCYGMTCSMMMKSGKSCKYAKKSGMCKTSGMAWKCTCTAGCKSCGGYGCSGMCSYSGSMGRRSSYKSRMCTACCAGCGCGAAGATCGTGGTGGCGGGCGGCTTCGGCGTGGGCAAGACCACGTTCGTCGGCGCCGTCTCGGAGATCAACCCGCTGCGTACCGAGGCCGTCATGACGTCCGCGTCCGCGGGCATCGACGACCTCACCCACACCGGCGACAAGACGACGACGACCGTCGCCATGGACTTCGGCCGGATCACCCTGGACCAGGACCTGATCCTCTACCTGTTCGGCACCCCCGGACAGGACCGCTTCTGGTTCATGTGGGACGACCTCGTACGCGGCGCCATCGGAGCCGTCGTACTCGTCGACACCCGACGCCTCGCCGACTGCTTCCCCGCCGTCGACTACTTCGAGAACAGCGGCCTCCCCTTCGTCATCGCCCTCAACGGCTTCGACGGACACCAGCCCTACACCCCCGACGAAGTACGCGAAGCACTCCAGATCGGCCCCGACACCCCCATCATCACCACCGACGCCCGCCACCGCGCGGACGCCAAGAGCGCCCTCATCACCCTCGTCGAACACGCCCTCATGGCACGACTGCGGTAAGTTACGCCGCGCGCTTCGCACTTCGAAGGCCCGTCGAACCGTCACCGGTGCGGCGGGCCTTCGCCGTAGGCACGGCATCGCGCTTCGGGGGTACGGCGAAGGGCCCCGCACTCGGGAGCGAGTGCGGGGCCCTTCGGATGCCCGGCGGCCGGTGCGGCCGGTGCGGTCAGCGCTGCCAGGAGTGGGCGGCGCGGAAACCGGACTGGCGCTCCAGGCGGCGCCAGCCGGCCGTGGAGCGGGTGCGGTGCGCCGGGGCGGCGGCGGGGCGGGCGTTGGCGCGGGCGAGGATGACCGCGGTGAGCGCGGCGAGCTCCTCGGGCGCGGCGTGGCCCTTCTCGACCCGCAGGAGGGAGGCGTCTGCCAGGGGTGTGGTCACGTGTGTGGGCTCCTCTTACTGCGGCGGATTGCCGTGCTTGCGGGACGGCAGGTCGGCGTGCTTGGTGCGGAGCATCGCGAGGGACTTGATGAGGACCTCGCGGGTCTCGGCCGGGTCGATGACGTCGTCCACGAGGCCGCGCTCGGCGGCGTAGTACGGGTGCATCAGCTCGGCCTTGTACTCCTTGACCATGCGGGCGCGCATGGCCTCGGGGTCCTCGGCGTCGGCGATCTGGCGGCGGAAGATGACGTTGGCCGCGCCCTCGGCGCCCATGACGGCGATCTCGTTGGTCGGCCAGGCGTACGTGAGGTCGGCGCCGATGGACTGGGAGTCCATGACGATGTACGCGCCGCCGTACGCCTTGCGCAGGATCAGCGAGATGCGCGGGACGGTGGCGTTGCAGTACGCGTACAGCAGCTTCGCGCCGTGGCGGATGATGCCGCCGTGCTCCTGGTCCACGCCGGGCAGGAAGCCGGGCACGTCGAGGAACGTGAGGATCGGGATGTTGAACGCGTCGCACATCTGGACGAAGCGGGCGGCCTTCTCGGACGCCTCGATGTCCAGGACCCCGGCGAGGGTCTGCGGCTGGTTCGCGACGATGCCGACGACCTGGCCGTCGAGGCGGGCGAGGGCGCAGACGATGTTGCGCGCCCAGCGCTCGTGGATCTCCAGGTAGTCGCCGTCGTCGACGATCTCCTCGATGACCTTGTGCATGTCGTACGGCCGGTTGCCGTCGGCGGGCACCAGGTCCAGCAGCACGTCGCCGCGCCGGTCGGCGGGGTCGTCGCTGGGGTGGACGGGCGGGTTCTCGCGGTTGTTGGAGGGCAGCATCGACAGGAGGTAGCGGACCTCCGCGATGCAGGTCTCCTCGTCGTCGTAGGCGAAGTGCGCGACGCCGGAGGTCTCCGCGTGGACGTCGGCGCCGCCGAGCCCGTTCTGGGTGATCTCCTCGCCGGTGACGGCCTTCACGACGTCGGGTCCGGTGATGAACATCTGCGAGGTGTCGCGGACCATGAAGACGAAGTCCGTGAGGGCGGGGCTGTAGGCCGCGCCGCCGGCGCAGGGGCCGAGCATCACCGAGATCTGCGGGATGACGCCGGACGCCTTCGTGTTGCGCTGGAAGATGCCGCCGTACCCGGCGAGGGCGGAGACGCCCTCCTGGATGCGGGCGCCCGCGCCGTCGTTGAGCGAGACGAGCGGGGCGCCGGCCGCGATGGCCATGTCCATGATCTTGTGGATCTTGGTGGCGTGGGCCTCGCCGAGTGCGCCGCCGAAGATGCGGAAGTCGTGCGCGTAGACGAAGACGGTACGGCCGTCCACCGTGCCCCAGCCGGTGATGACACCGTCGGTGTAGGGCTTCTTGTTCTCCAGGCCGAATCCGGTCGCCCGGTGCCGGCGCAGCTGCTCGACCTCCCGGAACGACCCCTCGTCCAGCAGGAGGTCGATGCGCTCCCGGGCGGTCAGCTTGCCCTTGGCGTGCTGCGCCTCGGTGGCGCGCTCACTCGGGCCGCGACGGGCCTCCTCGCGCAGGGCGTGCAGCTCGGCCACACGCCCGCGGGCGTCGGCGGGCTCTCCCTGGGTTTCGTCCACAACGGTCATGCACCGACCCTACGGAGCCGACCAAGCAAATCCCGCCGTTGACTCCGTACAGTCTCCGGACTGATCTGCTGTGCGCCCTGAACAGAACCGTATCGGGGGGCAGGCGAAGTACCAGCTTTTGGCCCCACGGTGTTGTGGGCTCCCTACAAGGGCGGCTGGTCGGGGATGTCACCCGGCCGGGGGAGCGCCACCTCGCACCGGTGCGGGGCGCAGGCGGTGCCCGGGGTGATCCGCAGGCGCAGCGCGGGCCGCGTGGAGAGTACCCGGACGGCCGGGTCGTGGACGAGGACACGGTGGACCGGGCGGTGCCAGGTGATCTCCAGGGGGCGGCCGGTACGGGCCGGCTCGGCGATGTGGAGGGTGGCGGTGCGGCCGCGCCGCCGTACGAGGACCGATGCGGGGGCGGTGGCGGTGAGGGGCCCCGTCGTGCCGGGGCGCCAGAAGTGGGCGAAGGTGAGGCCGAGGGCGCGGAGGCGGACGGACTGGTGGGCGGCGGTGTTGTCGAGGACCTCCAGCCGGCGCGCGTCGGCGGCGCGGGCGGCGACGGTGCGTCGGCCGGCGCCGGGCATCACCAGATAGGCGTACGCCGTGTCGGCGGGGTCGGTGCCGTGGTCGAGCCAGAGGGTCTGGTAGCGGCGGGTGCGGCGCTCGGCGCTGGATGCGGTGTTGATGTCGCGCCAGGCACCGGTGCGGTCCTCGCGGAGGGTGCGGAGGGCGGGGGTGTGCTGGGCGTGGCGGTGGTGCGGGTCGTGGCGGTGGTGCGGTACGGGGCTGTGTGCGTCGTGCGGCGGGGGGCCGGGCGAGTCGTACGGTGCGGGGCGCGGCGGGTCGTACGGCGCGGGGCCGGGCGGGAAGATCCAGCCGCCGTGGCCTTCGAGGTGCGCCCAGCCGGGTCCCGTCGTGAACCGCGCGTCACCGTCCTCGCCGAGGTTCCGGTTGTCCACGACCGTCTCGACGGGGACGCCGTCGGCGCAACTGATGCCCGCGCCCAGGCAGATGACGGCGTCGTCGGTGAAGAACCACGCCTTGCGGGCCTCCAGGGTGGAGCCGAGGCCGCGCAGGTGCTGGCCGATCGCCGCGTACTCGCCGTCCGTCACTCCCCCGACCCAGCGCGCGTCGGGCCGGGGCGCGCCCCACTCGCCGCCCTCCCGGTCGCGCAGGCGCCGGGTGGAGACGGTCGTGCCGGGCAGCCGGTACGGGTCCACGGTGGGCCAGAACCAGTCGGTGTACTGGCCGTCGCCCGCGGTGCCGGGGCCCGGCCCCCACCAGGTGAGCATCCCGGCGCCGGTGTGCCAGCCGCGCGGGTTCTCGCCGTTGCCGCACTCGTAGTGGGCGACGCGGTGCGAGGCCATGGCGACGCAGGCGGACCAGCCGGGGCGGTGGTGGACGGCCCGGTCCATGGCGGCGAAGAGCGTGTGGCCGGTCGGCTCGGGCGCGGCGGGCACGGGCGCGGCGGCGACGGCGTTGAGACGGGCGAGGTCGGCGACGTCGAAGCGGGGCGAGGTCAGGACGGGGCTGACCGTGTCGCGGGCGATCCAGCCCTTGACCAGGGCGTGCCAGCGGCTTTGGAGGTGCGGGGCGGCGCTCTCGGCGAGGAGGGCGATCGCTGCGACGACCCCGTGCCCGTGGTAGTGGTCGCCGCGCAGGACGCCGGGTTCGCCGCGCAGCACGCCCCGGCTGACGGCCCGTCCGCTGACGGCGTCCATCATCAGGCCGTTGCGCAGCAGCGGGGCGTACGCGCGCTCGACCGCGTCCAGGACGGTGTGCCGCGCGGGGTCGGTGACCTCCCAGGGGCTCCCGGCGAGGAGGGCGAAGAGGCGGGCGAGGCCGTCGAGGAGGACCTGGCCGTACGTGCCGGTGTACGGGACGGCGCCGTGCTGGATGAAGCTGCCGTCCTCGTACAGCCCGTCCCCCTCGGTGACGTACGGGAAGACCGGGGACAGCGCGTCGCGGGCGAGGGCCAGCTTGTCGGCGCGGCGTCCGAGGAGGCCGCGCAGGGCGACCGAGCGGCACAGGTCCACGCGGTTGGCGCCGGTGGAGGTGCCGGAGTAGTCGCGCAGGGCGCTGTCCGGGACGAAGTGGTCGACGGCGGCGCAGGCGGCCGCGATCCGGTCGGGGCCGAGGTGGCCGTGGAGGGCGGCGACCGTGTCCAGAAGGAGGCGGGGGCTGCCGACGCGCCACTCCCACCAGTTGCCGTAGGGGGTGGTGGCCGGGTGGTAGACGCGGGCGGCGAGGTGGTCGAGGCCGGTGCGGACGGCGTCGAGGAGTGCGGGGTCGCCGGTGTGGCCGGTGGCGGGCTGGACGTACGCCTGGGCCATGGTCCACAGGCGGCGGTAGGAGCGGGTGACGCCGGAGGGCGGGTCGAAGGGGTCGCCGGGCCAGAGGGACCGGGCGGCGGGCGCCATGGTGGCCCGGTAGCGCTCGGCGAGCGCGCCGGTCGCGGCGAGGCGGGTGGCGTACGGCTCGTTGGCGGGGTCGTAGCGGCCGGTGCCGAGCTGGAGGGTGAGCCAGCGTCGGCGCAGGGCGTCGTAGTCGGGGGCGTACGGGTCCCTGGCGGCGGCGCGGGCGGGGGCCGGGAGGGCGGCGGTGGCCGCGGCCGTGACGGCGGCGGCGACGAGGGCGCGGCGGGAGCAGTCGGGCACGGGTCGGATTGTGGTGGCCGGCGCCGGGCGGAGGGGCTGAGCCACGCGGACCGGGAGCCCCGGGAGATCCCCCGTCGCGAGTAGTTGAAAGTTGAACGGAATGGGTCTATGGTCGATGTAGTTCAACGTTCAACGAACGCACGAAACGCCTCACGAGGAGAACGCCATGGGCCTGTTCAACCGCACCTCCGGCACAAAGACCGCCACCGCCACCCTCGCCGCCCCGGCCGTGGACCCGGCGCTCGCCGCGCTGACCGGCACGTACCGGATCGACGCCGCGCACAGCTCGATCGGCTTCACCGCCCCGGTAAGTTACGCCGCGCGCTTCGCACTTCGAAGGCCCGTCGAACCGTCACCGGTGCGGCGGGCCTTCGCCGTAGGCACGGCATCGCGCTTCGGGGGTACGGCGAAGGGCCCCGCACTCGGGAGCGAGTGCGGGGCCCTTCGGATGCCCGGCGGCCGGTGCGGCCGGTGCGGTCAGCGCTGCCAGGAGTGGGCGGCGCGGAAACCGGACTGGCGCTCCAGGCGGCGCCAGCCGGCCGTGGAGCGGGTGCGGTGCGCCGGGGCGGCGGCGGGGCGGGCGTTGGCGCGGGCGAGGATGACCGCGGTGAGCGCGGCGAGCTCCTCGGGCGCGGCGTGGCCCTTCTCGACCCGCAGGAGGGAGGCGTCTGCCAGGGGTGTGGTCACGTGTGTGGGCTCCTCTTACTGCGGCGGATTGCCGTGCTTGCGGGACGGCAGGTCGGCGTGCTTGGTGCGGAGCATCGCGAGGGACTTGATGAGGACCTCGCGGGTCTCGGCCGGGTCGATGACGTCGTCCACGAGGCCGCGCTCGGCGGCGTAGTACGGGTGCATCAGCTCGGCCTTGTACTCCTTGACCATGCGGGCGCGCATGGCCTCGGGGTCCTCGGCGTCGGCGATCTGGCGGCGGAAGATGACGTTGGCCGCGCCCTCGGCGCCCATGACGGCGATCTCGTTGGTCGGCCAGGCGTACGTGAGGTCGGCGCCGATGGACTGGGAGTCCATGACGATGTACGCGCCGCCGTACGCCTTGCGCAGGATCAGCGAGATGCGCGGGACGGTGGCGTTGCAGTACGCGTACAGCAGCTTCGCGCCGTGGCGGATGATGCCGCCGTGCTCCTGGTCCACGCCGGGCAGGAAGCCGGGCACGTCGAGGAACGTGAGGATCGGGATGTTGAACGCGTCGCACATCTGGACGAAGCGGGCGGCCTTCTCGGACGCCTCGATGTCCAGGACCCCGGCGAGGGTCTGCGGCTGGTTCGCGACGATGCCGACGACCTGGCCGTCGAGGCGGGCGAGGGCGCAGACGATGTTGCGCGCCCAGCGCTCGTGGATCTCCAGGTAGTCGCCGTCGTCGACGATCTCCTCGATGACCTTGTGCATGTCGTACGGCCGGTTGCCGTCGGCGGGCACCAGGTCCAGCAGCACGTCGCCGCGCCGGTCGGCGGGGTCGTCGCTGGGGTGGACGGGCGGGTTCTCGCGGTTGTTGGAGGGCAGCATCGACAGGAGGTAGCGGACCTCCGCGATGCAGGTCTCCTCGTCGTCGTAGGCGAAGTGCGCGACGCCGGAGGTCTCCGCGTGGACGTCGGCGCCGCCGAGCCCGTTCTGGGTGATCTCCTCGCCGGTGACGGCCTTCACGACGTCGGGTCCGGTGATGAACATCTGCGAGGTGTCGCGGACCATGAAGACGAAGTCCGTGAGGGCGGGGCTGTAGGCCGCGCCGCCGGCGCAGGGGCCGAGCATCACCGAGATCTGCGGGATGACGCCGGACGCCTTCGTGTTGCGCTGGAAGATGCCGCCGTACCCGGCGAGGGCGGAGACGCCCTCCTGGATGCGGGCGCCCGCGCCGTCGTTGAGCGAGACGAGCGGGGCGCCGGCCGCGATGGCCATGTCCATGATCTTGTGGATCTTGGTGGCGTGGGCCTCGCCGAGTGCGCCGCCGAAGATGCGGAAGTCGTGCGCGTAGACGAAGACGGTACGGCCGTCCACCGTGCCCCAGCCGGTGATGACACCGTCGGTGTAGGGCTTCTTGTTCTCCAGGCCGAATCCGGTCGCCCGGTGCCGGCGCAGCTGCTCGACCTCCCGGAACGACCCCTCGTCCAGCAGGAGGTCGATGCGCTCCCGGGCGGTCAGCTTGCCCTTGGCGTGCTGCGCCTCGGTGGCGCGCTCACTCGGGCCGCGACGGGCCTCCTCGCGCAGGGCGTGCAGCTCGGCCACACGCCCGCGGGCGTCGGCGGGCTCTCCCTGGGTTTCGTCCACAACGGTCATGCACCGACCCTACGGAGCCGACCAAGCAAATCCCGCCGTTGACTCCGTACAGTCTCCGGACTGATCTGCTGTGCGCCCTGAACAGAACCGTATCGGGGGGCAGGCGAAGTACCAGCTTTTGGCCCCACGGTGTTGTGGGCTCCCTACAAGGGCGGCTGGTCGGGGATGTCACCCGGCCGGGGGAGCGCCACCTCGCACCGGTGCGGGGCGCAGGCGGTGCCCGGGGTGATCCGCAGGCGCAGCGCGGGCCGCGTGGAGAGTACCCGGACGGCCGGGTCGTGGACGAGGACACGGTGGACCGGGCGGTGCCAGGTGATCTCCAGGGGGCGGCCGGTACGGGCCGGCTCGGCGATGTGGAGGGTGGCGGTGCGGCCGCGCCGCCGTACGAGGACCGATGCGGGGGCGGTGGCGGTGAGGGGCCCCGTCGTGCCGGGGCGCCAGAAGTGGGCGAAGGTGAGGCCGAGGGCGCGGAGGCGGACGGACTGGTGGGCGGCGGTGTTGTCGAGGACCTCCAGCCGGCGCGCGTCGGCGGCGCGGGCGGCGACGGTGCGTCGGCCGGCGCCGGGCATCACCAGATAGGCGTACGCCGTGTCGGCGGGGTCGGTGCCGTGGTCGAGCCAGAGGGTCTGGTAGCGGCGGGTGCGGCGCTCGGCGCTGGATGCGGTGTTGATGTCGCGCCAGGCACCGGTGCGGTCCTCGCGGAGGGTGCGGAGGGCGGGGGTGTGCTGGGCGTGGCGGTGGTGCGGGTCGTGGCGGTGGTGCGGTACGGGGCTGTGTGCGTCGTGCGGCGGGGGGCCGGGCGAGTCGTACGGTGCGGGGCGCGGCGGGTCGTACGGCGCGGGGCCGGGCGGGAAGATCCAGCCGCCGTGGCCTTCGAGGTGCGCCCAGCCGGGTCCCGTCGTGAACCGCGCGTCACCGTCCTCGCCGAGGTTCCGGTTGTCCACGACCGTCTCGACGGGGACGCCGTCGGCGCAACTGATGCCCGCGCCCAGGCAGATGACGGCGTCGTCGGTGAAGAACCACGCCTTGCGGGCCTCCAGGGTGGAGCCGAGGCCGCGCAGGTGCTGGCCGATCGCCGCGTACTCGCCGTCCGTCACTCCCCCGACCCAGCGCGCGTCGGGCCGGGGCGCGCCCCACTCGCCGCCCTCCCGGTCGCGCAGGCGCCGGGTGGAGACGGTCGTGCCGGGCAGCCGGTACGGGTCCACGGTGGGCCAGAACCAGTCGGTGTACTGGCCGTCGCCCGCGGTGCCGGGGCCCGGCCCCCACCAGGTGAGCATCCCGGCGCCGGTGTGCCAGCCGCGCGGGTTCTCGCCGTTGCCGCACTCGTAGTGGGCGACGCGGTGCGAGGCCATGGCGACGCAGGCGGACCAGCCGGGGCGGTGGTGGACGGCCCGGTCCATGGCGGCGAAGAGCGTGTGGCCGGTCGGCTCGGGCGCGGCGGGCACGGGCGCGGCGGCGACGGCGTTGAGACGGGCGAGGTCGGCGACGTCGAAGCGGGGCGAGGTCAGGACGGGGCTGACCGTGTCGCGGGCGATCCAGCCCTTGACCAGGGCGTGCCAGCGGCTTTGGAGGTGCGGGGCGGCGCTCTCGGCGAGGAGGGCGATCGCTGCGACGACCCCGTGCCCGTGGTAGTGGTCGCCGCGCAGGACGCCGGGTTCGCCGCGCAGCACGCCCCGGCTGACGGCCCGTCCGCTGACGGCGTCCATCATCAGGCCGTTGCGCAGCAGCGGGGCGTACGCGCGCTCGACCGCGTCCAGGACGGTGTGCCGCGCGGGGTCGGTGACCTCCCAGGGGCTCCCGGCGAGGAGGGCGAAGAGGCGGGCGAGGCCGTCGAGGAGGACCTGGCCGTACGTGCCGGTGTACGGGACGGCGCCGTGCTGGATGAAGCTGCCGTCCTCGTACAGCCCGTCCCCCTCGGTGACGTACGGGAAGACCGGGGACAGCGCGTCGCGGGCGAGGGCCAGCTTGTCGGCGCGGCGTCCGAGGAGGCCGCGCAGGGCGACCGAGCGGCACAGGTCCACGCGGTTGGCGCCGGTGGAGGTGCCGGAGTAGTCGCGCAGGGCGCTGTCCGGGACGAAGTGGTCGACGGCGGCGCAGGCGGCCGCGATCCGGTCGGGGCCGAGGTGGCCGTGGAGGGCGGCGACCGTGTCCAGAAGGAGGCGGGGGCTGCCGACGCGCCACTCCCACCAGTTGCCGTAGGGGGTGGTGGCCGGGTGGTAGACGCGGGCGGCGAGGTGGTCGAGGCCGGTGCGGACGGCGTCGAGGAGTGCGGGGTCGCCGGTGTGGCCGGTGGCGGGCTGGACGTACGCCTGGGCCATGGTCCACAGGCGGCGGTAGGAGCGGGTGACGCCGGAGGGCGGGTCGAAGGGGTCGCCGGGCCAGAGGGACCGGGCGGCGGGCGCCATGGTGGCCCGGTAGCGCTCGGCGAGCGCGCCGGTCGCGGCGAGGCGGGTGGCGTACGGCTCGTTGGCGGGGTCGTAGCGGCCGGTGCCGAGCTGGAGGGTGAGCCAGCGTCGGCGCAGGGCGTCGTAGTCGGGGGCGTACGGGTCCCTGGCGGCGGCGCGGGCGGGGGCCGGGAGGGCGGCGGTGGCCGCGGCCGTGACGGCGGCGGCGACGAGGGCGCGGCGGGAGCAGTCGGGCACGGGTCGGATTGTGGTGGCCGGCGCCGGGCGGAGGGGCTGAGCCACGCGGACCGGGAGCCCCGGGAGATCCCCCGTCGCGAGTAGTTGAAAGTTGAACGGAATGGGTCTATGGTCGATGTAGTTCAACGTTCAACGAACGCACGAAACGCCTCACGAGGAGAACGCCATGGGCCTGTTCAACCGCACCTCCGGCACAAAGACCGCCACCGCCACCCTCGCCGCCCCGGCCGTGGACCCGGCGCTCGCCGCGCTGACCGGCACGTACCGGATCGACGCCGCGCACAGCTCGATCGGCTTCACCGCCCGCCACGCCATGGTGACCAACGTCCGCGGGGCGTTCACCGACTACGAGGGCACCCTCGTGCTGGACGGCTCGGACCCGGCCGCGTCGTCCGCGTCGATCGACGTCACGATGGCGTCCGTCGACACGGGCAGCGCCGACCGCGACGGCCACCTGCGCGCGGCCGACTTCTTCGACGTGGAGCAGTTCCCGCTCATGACGTTCCGCTCCACCTCCGCCGAGGCGCTGGGCGGCTCGGACTACCGGATCAACGGCGACCTGACGATCAAGGGCGTGACCCGCCCGGTCAGCATCGACCTGGAGTTCAACGGCGCCGCGAAGGACCCGTTCGGCAACGAGCGCGTCGGCTTCGAGGGCAAGGCCGAGATCCTGCGCTCCGACTGGGGCCTGACCTGGAACGCGGCCCTGGAGACCGGTGGCGTGCTGGTCAGCGACAAGATCAAGCTGACGTTCGAGATCTCCGCGATCCGCGCGGCGTAAGCACCCGCCGCCTGCCGCACCACCCCGCCCATAGCGCCCCCCGCCGCCCCGGCGGCGAGGTGGGCGCTGGGCGTTACCGGCCCGGTGGGCGGGGCACTACACGGTCGAATACGGCGGCACGAAGCCCATCGTGTCCACGCAGTCGGTCACGGACGGTGCGTGGCACCACGTGGTGCTCACCAGCACCGCCACCGCGCAGACGCTGTACCTGGACGGCGCCAAGGTCGGCAGCCTGACCGGCACCGTCCAGGCACGCGACGGTCACTACGCCTACGTCGGTGCGGGCTGGGGCAACGAGGGCTGGATGGGTGTCCCGGCCGGCACTCACTATTTCGAGGGTGCCATCGACGATGTCGCCGTCTACCATCACGCCCTCGACCCGGCCACGATCGCCGAGCACTTCTCGGCACGGCACGCCACGGGCATGATGAACAAGGTCGTGCTGCCCTCCGGCCGCACCCACGCCACAGCGGAGTACGACTCCGCAAGCGGGCGACTGACCAGCACCACCGATGAGAACGGCGGTGTCTGGAGGGTTTCCCACGAGGCTTTCAGCAGCGGATCCGCCGCCTACGCGCACGCGGTGGGCACGTCGACCCCGGCCGCCTACTGGCGACTCAACGAGCGCAGCGGAGCCGTTGTGCGAAGCGAGACGGGTGACGCGACGGACGGTTCCTACCAGGGCGGGGTGGACCTCGGCCTCCCGGGCGCCTTCGCCGACGGTGACGACACGGCAGCCGGCTTCGGGCCGGGCGCGTACGCGGAGATTCCCGGAGATGTGCTGCGCCGCGGCACCGACCTGGCGGTGGAACTCTGGTTCCGCACCAGCGAACCCGGCGTGCTGGTCGGAGACCAGGGCGCGCCCCTGGGCGGGGCGACGACATCCACCGGTGGCTGGACGCCCCTTCTCTACGTGGGGACCGACAACAAGCTCCACGGCAAGTTCTACACGGTGCCGGCCCTGACCACGACTCCGCTTGCCTCCGTCTCCACCGTCACCGACGGTGAATGGCACCACGCGGTGGTCTCGGCTTCTGGCGATGTCCAGACGCTTTATCTGGACGGCATCAAGCAGGGCACGCTGAATGCCACCCTGAACCACCAGGCGAACAAGTACACCTACATCGGCGGTGGCTTCGCCAAGGGATGGCCCTCGACCCCCGGTGACGTGAGCTTCTTCCCCGGTCAGATCGACGAGGTCGCCGTCTACGACCGCCCCCTCGACGCCGCCGCCGTGGCCAGTCACTTCCGGGCACGGACAGGACTCGTCCGAGGCAACGGATTCCAGTACCGCGGCACGGTCGTCGCAGACGGCCCCTCCGCCTACTGGCGCTTCGACGAGAGCACCGGAACGACCGCCCGCAGCGCCGTGGCGGACGGACACGCCAGCGGCACCTACAACGGGGTGACCCTGGGCGCGGCAGGCATCTTCGGTCGAGGCGACAATCCGTCCGTCTACTTCGGCGGAAGCGGCAGTGTCGCGGTTCCTGGTGAATCACTCGCCGGCCGCACCAGCCTCGCCATGGAACTGTGGTTCCGCACGAAGAAGGCGAACGCGGTCCTGCTGGGCTCCCCCTCGGCCAGAAGCCGACGAACTGGCGGCCGCTGCTCAGCATCGACTCGTCCGGAAAGCTGCGGGGCCGCCTCGTGATGGGCGACAACGCCCCCACGCCGGTCACCTCCTCGGGCAGCGTCACAGACGGCCAGTGGCACCACGTCGTGCTGACCGGTTCGGGGACGGCCCATCAGCTGTACCTCGACGGGGCGCCGATCGGCTCGCTGACCGGGACACTCATCGACCAGACACTCCCGTACGCCTATTGGGGAGCGGGCTACACCAGCCCCGGCTGGACGGGAGTCGCGGAGGGCACCTACCACTACTCCGGCGACATCGACGAGGCCGCCTTCTACGACCACGCCCTGTCCGCCGAACAGGTGGCCACGCACTACGCGGCGCACGCACGCAGCTCGGCCTCCGCGCTGGCGGCCACCGTCACGGTCACCGACCCGGCCGGGCACGCCACCAGCACGACGTACGACGCCCTGCGCGGGGGACGAGTGCTCCGCGTGACGGACGCGGAGGGCGGCACCACCTCGTACAGCTACGACACCGGCGGCTTCCTCCACACCGTCACCGACCCGAACGGCCATGTCGTGATCACGGGGCATGACGCGTCGGGCAACCCCGTGACACGTACGACGTGCCGCGACGCGGACTCCTGCTGGACCTCGTTCGCGACATACCACCGCAGTGAGAACGAACCGCTCGACCCGCTCAACGGCAAGCTCCTCACCACATCCGACGGCCGCTCAACGGCGAGTGGTGACACGCGCTACCGCACCACCCACTCGTACAACAGCCTTGGGCTGCCCACCTCCACGCGGCTGGCCGACGGGCGCACCGGCACCATCGCCTACACGACCGGCTCGGAGAGCGCCGTGGGTGGAGGCATGGCGCCCGCAGGCCTGGTCGCCGAGGAGAGGACTCCGGGCGGTGCGACCACCAAGTACGCCTACTACGCCAACGGCGATCTGGCGCGTGTCGTCTCGCCGTCCGGTCTGAGCACGGCCTTCGCCTACGACGGCCTCGGCCGGAAAATCTCCGAGACGCAGGTATCCGACTCGTCCCCTCAGGCGTCACCATCACATTCGCGTACGACACACAGTCGAACGTCGTGGTGGAGACCGGGGCCGGCGTGCGGAACGAGATCACCGGAGCCACCCACACCGCCAAGATCAGCCGCACATTCGACGCCGACGGCGCCCTGCTCACCGAGACGGTGGAGGACACCACCGGCGGCCACGCCGCCCGGACGACGACCTACCACTACAACGCTCACGGCCTGCAGGACCGCATCACCAACGCGGAGGGCCACAGCACGTCGTTCCTGTACGACGGACTCGGCAGGATCGTCCAGCAGACGGACGCCATGGGGACCACCTACACGAGTGCGTACCCCCCCCCCCCCCCCCCCCTCTGGCGAGCCGTGTGATCTGGTTCTGGAATCCCTCACGTACGACCCCGCCGGACGACTGGCGTCGCGTACGGACCCGATGGGCGCCACCACTACGTACACCTACTTCGACGACGGGCTGCCCGCCACCACCACGGCCAGGCAGGTGACCCAGTCGGACGGCTCCCGCAGGGACATCGTCCTCGAGGCGAACACCTATGACGGGGCCGGTCACCTGGTACGGCAGGTGACGGGGGGCGGGACCGTGACGACCGTCCAGGCAGTCGACGCCACCGGCCGGGTCACCCGCAGTGTGCTCGATCCCGACGGTCTGGCCCGCACGACGACCTTCGCGTACGACGCCGACGACCGTGTCACGACGTCGACGGCGAACATCGACGGAGCAGGTCGCGTCCTGACGTCCACGACCGACTACGACGTGGACGGCAACCCGGTCCGCAGCACGGTCAGCGACGGCAGCGGCACGCCCAGGTCCACCGTGAGTACCTATGACCAGCGCGGCATGCTCCTGTCGGAGACCGGCCCGCGAGGCATGCTCAGCGGCGTCGACCCCGCCGCGCACACGACAACGTACCGGTACGACTCGCTTGGCCGTCTGGTCGAGACGAAGGCCCCGCCGGTGTCCGTCGAAGAGGGCGGCGCCATGGCTCAGGTGGCCCGGCCGACCACGGTGACGGGTTACAACACCTTCGGCGAGGCGACCGCCACACGCGACGAGCGGGGCGCCGTGACCAGGGCCGTGTACGACGAGGTGGGCCGGACCACGGCCGTCAGGCTGCCCGCGTACACCCCGCTGGGGGCGAGCGAGCCGCTCACGCCGGTCATCACGGCGACCTACGACGCCCTCGACCGCACGACAGCCGTCACCGACGCGCTGAACCGCACAACCCGCTACGGATACGACCAGCTGAGCAATCTGGTCCAGCGCACCGATCCGGTGGCGGGCGGCACGGCGACGCTGCAGCAGCCGAGCGAGTTCACCGTCCAGAACACCGACCTCGCGGGCGCCGGAGTTACGCGCTACACCTGGACTCCGACGGGCCCGGGGCTCTCCGTCACGGATCCGACGGGCGCGCGCACGGAGGCGACGTACGACGAACTCGGGCGGATGCTGACGGCCACCACCGTCGAGCGCCACCCGGAGCTCCGCAATCTCACGACGCGCTTCACCTGGGACGACGCGGGCCGCCAGACGGCGTCCACCAGTCCCCTCGGCCGTACGTCGACGACCACCTACAATGCCGCGGGCGAGCCGCTGACCATCACGGACCCGGCGTCCGGAGTGACCCGTTTCGTGTACGACGGCCTGGGCCGACCCACCTCCGAGGTGGACCCGACAGGCCGCAGGAGCACCGTCGAGTACGACGCCCTGGGTCTCCCGGTGTAGGCCACGGACTACGGCACGGGCACCACACCGCTGCGCTCGACGGCCCGTGAGTACGACGCCGACGGCAATCTCACGGCGTCGGTCACGGCGTCGGGGGCCCGCACCACGTTCGCCGTGGACGCTTTGGGCCGGACGACCCGCATGGTGGAGCCCGTCAAGGACGGTGAGTCCATCACGACGACCTTCGGGTACGACGCCACGGGCAACCGCACGCGTCTGACCGACGGCCGCGGCAACACCACGGTGTACACCTTCAACGCCTGGGGCATGCCCGAGGCGACGATAGAACCGGCGACATCGGCCCATCCCGCGGCCGCCGACCGGACCTGGACCACCGTCTACGACGCGGCGGGCCGTTCCGTGGCCGATCTGCTGCCTGGTGGTGTGAAGCGTCAGCGCTCCTACGACGGCCTGGATCGCCTGGTCCGGGAGACGGGCACGGGCGCCGAGGCGACCACCATCGACCGCGTCTTCACCTATGACCTCGCGGGCCGGATGACGGCTGCGGGCACGCACGACGCCGCGCAGCGCAACACCTACGCGTACAACGACCGAGGGCAGCTGCTGCGGGCCGACGGCCCGGCGGGTTCGTCCCGCTACACCTACGGCGACGACGGCAACATGACGGCCCGCACCGATGGGGCGGGCACCACGGCGTACGGCTACGACGTCGCCGGTCGGCTGAGCCTCACCGACGACCCGGTGACCGGCGCGCGGACGGTGATGTCGTACGACGCGGCCGGGCGGGTGACGGCGGAGGAGTACCGGCGACCGACGGCCGACGGGTCGGGGTGGTCCGCCGAGGGGACACGCGCGTACACGTATGACGCCCTCGGCCGGCTGGCGGAGGACCGCACCGTATCCAGCGCCGGCACGACGCCACTGGCACGCCTGGCGTACGGGTACGACGCCGACGGCCGCCTGGTACGGAAGGAGACCGAGGGAACGGCGGGCCCGGGTGTACAGACGTACGCCTACGATCTGGCGGGCCGCATGACCTCCGCCACGAACGGCGCGACGACGACGCCGTACGCCTGGGACGCCGCGGGCAACCGCACCCTCGCGGGCGCGGCCGCCGCCGCTCAGTACGACGAGCGCAACCGCCTCCTGTCGGACGGCACGAGCACGTACACGTACACGGCGCGGGGCACCCTGGCCTCGGTCCAGCCCTCCGGTGGATCTGCGCGGACCCTCACGTTCGACGCCTTCGAGCGGAAGGTCGCCGACGGGACCGCCACCTACCTGTACGACTCCCTGGACCGGATGGCCTCGCGCGACGGGACGGCGTTCGTCTACGACGGCGGGAGCAACAACCTGGTGTCGGACGGGGCCAGCTCGTACACCCGCACCCCGGGCGGCACACTGGTCGCCGCCGCGACCGGCACGACGAGGCAGCGGCTCCTGACGGACCAGCACACCGACGTGGTCGCCGCCCTGACGGCCGACGGGACGGCGGTGAGCGGCTCCACGTCGTACGACCCCTTCGGCAAGCCGCAGGCCGAGTCGGGTACTACGCCGTCCCTGGGATACCAGTCCGGCTACACCGACCCGGCCAACGGCGACATCAACATGGCGGCGCGCTGGTACCAGCCCGGCACCGGAGCCTTCGCCTCCCGCGACACCTGGCTGCTGGACCCGACGCAGTCGTCCGGACGGGCTCACCGCTACTCCTACGGCTTCGGCTCGCCCCTCAACGGTACCGACCCCACCGGTCATATTTTCCCGCTCGTGATCGGGGGCGTCGCCCTATGGAAGGCCGCCGCAGCCCTGGGAGGCGCCACGGTCATCACTGCCGGGGCGTATGGCGCTGCGGAGTGGGCGTCGAATCGAGACTGGTCCTGGCCCTCCTCGTCCTCTTCCTCATCATCGTCCTCATCGCGAGGTGGTCTGTACGACTTGGGCAACGCAGGCGCCGCTTCCGCGGCAGCTGCGGCTATGTCCGCAGCGGCCACCCGTTTCGGCGCCGGTAGTTCCGGATCCTCGGCGACGAGTAGCCGAGGAGGCAGCAGCAGCCGGAGCGCCTGGTATCCGAAGACACGGCAGTACGGGAACGGCTCCTGGACCTACCGGGCTGCCCAACCGCAGCCCCGCGTGATCACCAGTCCGCCGCGCCCTCCCATCCCGCAGAACCCCAACAAGGGCAAGCACCCGGTTCCTGCCCCGACGCGCCCCACGCCGAAGCCGGACTGGGGCATCAAGCCCGGGGCTGGAAGCCATCGGACGGATGGAAGCTCATAGTGGGCGCCCTGGAGATGCTCGCTTCGGGAGTAAACAGCCAGTACGACCCCGCCCAAGGCCCGGCAACGCAACCTGCCCCCGGCGCCAATCCCGGCAATCCTGCCGGAGCTGACCCAAACGATGATCCGTGTAAGAATCCCAGAGAAAAACGGTTCCGTTATCAGCCCATGGAGGCCGGCAAGCGCCCCTCCGGCGTAACTGCACTTATATGCCCTGCCGACCTGAAAGCCACCGGTAGCCAGCGCGACGATGGCGCAAAAGTGCACGTGGCGGGCTTCCCTGTGGGCAGCAATCTCGACGAGAACGACAAGCCGATTTACAACAGAGCACACATCCTCGGAGATCGCTTCCATGGGTCGTGGCGCTCGGAGAACCTGTTTACTGGTTACGCACGCATGAACACCAGCGGAATGAAGCGCTGCGAAAATAGGATGGCCAAGGCCGAGACGGGCACTTGGGTGGAGTACTCTGGCCAGCTGAGGTACAAGGACAGCGACAAACTCATACCCGAGGGGATAACCATGACAGCAAAAACCAAGACGGGCCCCCTGTTCAACGTCTACATTAAGAATATTCCCGAATTTCAGGTGAGCTGCTGATGCTTAACAGCCTCGAAGAGGTTCTTCCGGACTTGGCCCGACAGAGACCGCAAGAGCCCAGAACAATTCACTGGTCCACTATCGAGAACCGCCTCGGGAAACTTCCCTCAGATTACAAAGAACTCGCCGAGGCATACCCGTCGTTTGTGGTGGACGAATTCCTGAGCGTATCCATCCCGCGCACAGGGAGGGAGGAATCATTCTGCGACTCCCTCCTTGAGGATCTTCAGGACCTGGCTCAGCTGTCCGAGCTTGACGAGTCACACGGGTATAATCCGTACCCGTCCCCTGGAGGTCTCCTGCCTGTTGCCACCACCTTCTCAGGTGACATCCTGTACTGGCGAACCAATGACACGAACCCCGATGCATGGACCATAGTGGTAAGTACCACCAACGATGATTGGTGGCAGTACACGGGGACTCTTACTGAGTTTTTGGTGGACTGGCTGGGAGGAACAATGGAACGCATCGGCTTGCCCTCCGAGGTACCCAGGAGAAACCCACCTGTACGTTTGGGGAAAGGTTGAGCCTCATCTCGCCTCAGAACCCGCCTCCGAAGTCGCCACCTCCGCCGAAGCCGCCGCCTCCGAAGTCGCCGCCGCCCCAGCCGCCGCCTCCGCCGAAGTCGCCGCCGAAGTCCGACGCGTTGAAGTCGCCGCCGGAGAAGTCGCCGCCCGCGAAGCCCTCGCCGCCGTACTCGGCCGCGTACGCCGGGGTGGCCAGGGTCGTGCCGAGCATCGTGCCGATCAGCAGGCCCGGCAGGAGCGCGCCGCCGTAGTAGCCGCCCGCCCAGGGACCGTACGCCGGGCCCGCCTCCCAGTACGGGCGGGGGCCGAATTCCGTGGCCACCTGGCGGGACGCCGGGTCCTGGCCGGCCTTGACGCGGGACGCGTCCGCCGCGCACACCGGCACCTCGCGCGGCGTGCCCCCGTGCGGCGCCCACGACAGGTCGGTGACGGACGGGCCGTGGCGCGGGTCGAAGAAGCAGGGTGCCCGCCGCTCGGGAAGCGGGCGGCCCTCGCGGCGGGCGGCGAGGACGGCCAGCGCGTGGCGGCCGTCCGCGAGGGCCTCGGTCACGCCCCGGACGTCATGGGGATGACGGGCCCCGGCCATGAGCTGCTTCGCCTTGTCGTACGCGTCGAGCGCGTGCTCGTAGTCGCGGCGCTGCGCGTCGTCGGCGGACGGGTCGCCGGGGTGGAAGTCCAGCCGGTCCAGCTCCTCGCCGTACGCGGTGATGTCCTCGTCCACGACGACGCGGAGCTTCTCCAGCGCCTCCAGCTCCTCGGCGCGCTTGCGGTTGCGGGTGCGGACGGTCGTCAGGGACACGGCGCCCGCCACCAGGGCGAACAGCACGCCGATGGTGATGAGCCCGCCGACCGGCGCGCCGTCGCCGGGCACGCCCTCCCACGAGGAAGGCGCCGAACCGCGCAGCTGAGGCAGGGCCTGGTCGACGAACGCGTTCAGCTCCGCCGTCGCGTCCACGCCCGGCTGGTGCACGGCCGAGACCAGGTTGTCCACGGCGCGCGGGGCCATGACCGCCCGGTCGGCGCCCGCGTCGAAGGCGTCGCCCAGCCGGACCGCGTACACGCCGGTCACGCCCGTCAGGGTGCGCAGGTCGCGCAGGAGCGTGTCCTCCGGGAACTCCGCCGTGTCCGGCAGGACGGCCACCATCAGCGGCTTGTCCGCCTGGAGGATCTTCCGCTCCAGCGCCTCCGCCTCGCGCGCCGGCAGCTCGGCGGCGGCGTCCGGATGCACGTACACGGGGCCCTGGCGCAGCGCCTGGGCCGCCTCGCGCACCCCGTCGGTCGCCTTCGCGGACGCACCGGGGGCGAGGGCCAGGAGGACCGTCAGCACCAGGCCCACCACGACCGACAAGAGGGAGAGCGGATTTCTCCTCATATCATCGACGGTACCCCATGTGGGCTATTTCACGAAGGTCCTCCGGGTTCAGCTCTCCGTCGGCCGGACCCCCGCCTTCAGCAGGCCGTACGTGTACGCGTCCACCAGCGCCTGCCACGACGCGGCGATGACGTTCTCGGCGACCCCCACCGTGGACCACTCGGCGTCGCCGTCGCTGGTCGTGATCAGCACGCGGGTCGTGGACTCCGTGCCGTGGCGGCCCTCCAGGATGCGGACCTTGTAGTCCACCAGCTCGAACTTGGCCATCTGCGGGTAGATCCGCTCCAGCGCCACCAGCAGCGCCCGGTCCAGGGCGTTCACCGGGCCGTTGCCCTCGGCCGTGGCGACGATGCGCTCGCCGTCGGCCCACACCTTGACCGTCGCCTCGTTGGCGTGGGAGCCGTCGGGGCGGTCCTCGGCGATGGCCCGCCACGACTCCGTACGGAAGAAGCGCGGCGGGCGGCCCTCGACCTCCTCGCGCAGCAGCAGCTCGAACGACGCGTCGGCCGCCTCGTAGGTGTAGCCGCGCAGCTCCCGGTCCTTGACGCGGTCCACGACCCGGCCGACCAGCTCCCGGTCGTCGCCCAGGTCGATGCCCAGCTCCTTGCCCTTCAGCTCGACCGACGCCCGCCCGGCCATGTCGGAGACGAGCATCCGCATCGTGTTGCCGACCAGCTCGGGGTCGATGTGCTGGTACAGGTCCGGGTCGACCTTGATGGCGGAGGCGTGCAGCCCGGCCTTGTGGGCGAACGCGGAGACACCGACGTACGGCTGGTGGGTGGACGGGGTGAGGTTGACGACCTCGGCGATGGCGTGGGAGATCCGGGTCATCTCCGCGAGGGAGCCCTCGGGCAGGACGCGGCGGCCGTACTTCAGCTCCAGCGCGGCGACGACGGGGAAGAGGTTGGCGTTGCCGACGCGTTCGCCGTAGCCGTTGGCGGTGCACTGGACGTGGGTGGCGCCGCCGTCGACGGCGGCGAGGGTGTTGGCGACGGCGCAGCCCGTGTCGTCCTGGGCGTGGATGCCGAGGCGGGCGCCCGTGTCGGCGGCGACGGTGGAGACGACGGCCTGGACCTGCGGCGGGAGCATGCCGCCGTTGGTGTCGCACAGGACGACCACGTCGGCGCCCGCCTCGTGCGCGGCGCGGACCACGGCCTTGGCGTACTCGGGGTTGGCCCGGTAGCCGTCGAAGAAGTGCTCGCAGTCCACGAACACGCGGCGGCCCTGCTCGCGCAGGTACTGGACCGTGTCGCGGACCATCGCGAGGTTCTCGTCGAGCGTGGTGCGCAGGGCCAGTTCCACATGGCGGTCGTGGGACTTGGCGACCAGGGTGATCACCGGGGCGCCGGAGTCGAGGAGCGCCTTGACCTGCGGGTCGTCGGCGGCGCGGATGCCGGCGCGGCGGGTGGCGCCGAACGCCACGAGCTGGGCGTGCTGGAAGTCGATCTCGGCGAGGGCGCGGGCGAAGAACTCCGTGTCCCGCGGGTTCGCGCCGGGCCAGCCGCCCTCGATGAAGCCCACGCCGAAGTCGTCCAGGTGCCGGGCGATGGTCAGCTTGTCGGCGACGGTGAGGTTGATGCCCTCGCGCTGGGCGCCGTCGCGCAGCGTCGTGTCGAAGACGTGGAAGCTGTCATCGACGGGCTGATCCGTGGTCATGGCTGTCCTGCTCCTGTCGGATGGGCTCCGGTGTGGTCCTTCCCCGCCCGGGCCGGGTGGGGGTAGGGACCCGGACGGGGGAATGGGGTGGATCGGTCCGCTTGTCCCCATTCTCGCGCGCTCGCCGCCGGCCCATGGGTGGGGCCCGGAAAACGAAAAGACCCCTCGCGGGTGCGAGAGGTCTGCGCGCGGGTCTGAGACATGGTGTCCGCTGCCGCGACGGGGTGCTGTCGGGGTTCAGCGGTCACGGTGGACCGGCGCGCCGCTGCCGATAATCATCGGGTTTGCGAGCACGGCGGCAGTTTGCCACAGGTGCGCCACCCCGTGGGCACAAGTCTCACGATGCGGTCAAGCCCTGGGGATCCGGCGGTCAGGCCGTGCGGAGCAGCGTCTCGTCGAGGTGTTCGCGTACGTGGGTGAGCACCTGCTCCCGGCCGGTGCCGGGCAGGCCGACGGCGACATGGACGCTGAACCCGTCGAGGAGGGCGCGCAGCCGGGCCGCGTACCGGTCGGGGTCGACGGGGCGCAGTTCGCCGCGCGAGACGCCCTCGGCGAGGAGCGCGACGAGGTCCCGGTGCCAGGCGCCCTCGATGGCGGCCTGCCGGTCGCGCGCCTCGGCGTCGGCGTTCTGCGAGCGGGTCCACACCTCCAGCCAGAGCGTCCAGTGCGGGTCGCGGGGCCCGTCGGGGACGTACAGCTCGACGTACGAGGCGAGGCGGTCGGTGACCGGCAGGTCGTGGCGCGACAGCAGCGCGCTGCGCTCGGCGCCGAGGCGGCCCTCGCTCCACTCCAGGGTGCGCAGGAGCAGTTCGTCCTTGGTGCGGAAGTAGTAGAGGAGGTGGCCGCTGCTCATGCCGACCTCCCGGCCGAGCCCGGCCATGGTGAGGCCGTCGAGCCCGCGTTCGGCGATGGTCGCCATGGCGGCGGCGAGCACGTCCTCGCGGGGCGGCGCGGTGTTGCGCCGCCGCGCGGCGCGGGCTCGCGAGGTGTCGGCGGCGCGGGCTTCGGGGGCGCGGGCTTCGGGGGCTCCGGTCCGGGGGCCGTCGGCGGCGCGGGTGGGTCCGTCGGCGGCGGCGCGGGCTTCGGGGTCGTTCACCCGTCCGTTGTACCCGATCTCCATCCGGCCTCCTTCATCCGTTCGCGCAGGGCCGCCACGGCGGCTTGGGCGGGCGGGGGTCCCGCCAGGGCGTCCGGGCCGGCGCTCAGCACCTCGCGGACGACGGCGGCCGCCTGGTCCGCGGGGAGAACGCCGGAGAGCAGGGCGAGGAGCGCCGGGCCGTCCGCGTCGTCCCAGCCGTGGTGGACGACCTCGCGCAGGGCCACGACCGTGTCCACGGCGGCGGGCGGCAGCTCCGTCCAGGCCCGCAGCACCCGCACCTCGTCGGCCGCCTCGGCCATGAACCAGAGCATGACCTCGTACGGCACGTCGTGCCCGTCCGGCGCGAAGAGGTGGAACGACGGCTCGCGCGCCGGGTCCTCGTCCGGGATGGCGGCGGTGACCAGGAAGCCCGCGTCGCGGTGGTGGAGCTCGATGTGCCACGCGTCGTCGTGCAGCGCGTACGTGCGCGTGATCCGGTAGTCGGGACGCGGGGCGGGGCGGGGTTCGGCCATGGGCGCAGGCTGTCAGCCGCGCCCATGGACCGGCCAGCGGTTTTCCCCGCTGCGTACGGGCCTCAGACCTTCGGCTGCTGCTGGGTGATGCAGTGGATGCCGCCGCCGTTGGCGAACACCGGGCGGGCGTCGACCAGGGTGACCGTACGGTCGGGGAAGAGGCGGCGGAAGATCCCGGCGGCGAGCTCGTCGCGCGGGTCCCCGAAGGCGCACAGGACGACGCCGCCGTTGCACAGGTAGTGGTTGATGTACGAGTAGTCCACCCACGCGCCGTCCTCCTGGAGGACCGTCGGCGCGGGCACCTCCACGACCTCCAGGGCGCGCCCCCGGGCGTCGGTCTGCGACCGGAGGAGGGCGACGATCTCCTCGCACGGCTCGTGGTCGGGGTGGGCCGGGTCGGGCTGGGTGTGGGCGACGACGACGCCGGGGCGGGCGAACGCGGCGACGATGTCCACATGGCCGCGCGTCCCGTAGTCGCCGTAGTCGGCGGTCAGCCCGCGCGGCAGCCAGATCGCCTTGGTGGTGCCGAGCTTCGCGTGGATCTCCGCCTCGACCTCGGCGCGGGTCCAGCCGGGGTTGCGCTCGGGGCCGAGCTGGACCGTGTCGGTGAGGAGGACCGTGCCCTCGCCGTCCACGTGGATCGCGCCGCCCTCGTTGACGAGGGGGCTCGCGTGCACGGGGACGCGGGCGAGGTCCGCGACATGGCGGGCGATCTTCGCGTCGTGCTCCCAGCGGGCCCAGTCCGCGGCGCCCCAGCCGTTGAACACCCAGTCCACGGCGGCCAGTTCGCGTCCGTCGGTGACGAACGTGGGGCCGATGTCCCGCATCCAGGCGTCGTCCAGGTCCCGCTCCACCAGGTCGACGCCGTCGCCGAGGAGGGCGCGGGCCGATTCGGCGTCGCCGGGCGCCGCGACCATGGTGACCGGTTCGAACCGGCGTACGGCGCGGGCGACCTGGGCCCACGCGGCGCGTGCCTCGGCGAGCCTCTCGGGGGTGTCGAAGGTGGGGTTGGCGGTGGGCCACGCCATCCAGGTGCGCTCGTGGGGCGTCCACTCGGCGGGCATGCGGAAGGTCATCGGGCGGTCCTCAGAGGAAGTAGAGGCGGTTGAGGGAGACGGAGTCGGCTGGCTCCGAGCGGACCGGGTCGCCGTCGAGGGTGACCAGGCCGGTGCGGGCGTCCACGCCGACCTCCCCGATACGGGAGTTGAGGCGCAGGTCGGCCGGGCCGATGCCCCGGGTGCCGCGCACGGCGACGCGCCTGCGGCGGGTGGGCATCAGGTCGGCGCCGAGCTGGGCGGCCGCGCCCGAGACGAACGCCACGGAGATGTCGGCCGCCGTCGCGCCGTGCGCCCCGAACTGCGGGCCCAGCACCAGGGGTTCGCAGGTGTCGGTGGCGGCGTTCGGGTCGCCCACGACGCCGTACGCGGGGAAGCCCGCCTTCAGGACGAGCTGCGGCTTCGCGCCGAAGAACTCGGGCCGCCACAGCACGATGTCCGCGAGCTTGCCCGGCTCGATGGAGCCGACCTCGTGGGCGAGGCCGTGCGCGATGGCCGGGTTGATGGTCAGCTTGGCGATGTAGCGCAGGACACGGGCGTTGTCGTCGCCGTCACCGTCGCCGTCGAGCGGCCCCAGTTCGGCCTTCATCTTGCCGGCCATGGCGAACGTCCGCCGCACGGTCTCCCCCGCCCGGCCCATGCCCTGCGCGTCGGACGAGGTGATGCCGATCGCGCCCAGGTCGTGCAGCACGTCCTCGGCGCCCATGGTCCCGGCGCGGATGCGGTCGCGGGCCATGGCGGCGTCGCCGGGCAGGTCGGTCTTCAGGTCGTGGACGGAGACGATCATTCCGTAGTGCTCGGCGACGGCGTCCCGCCCGAAGGGCAGCGTCGGGTTGGTGGAGGAGCCGATGACGTTGGGGACGCCCGCCATCTTGAGGACGTTCGGGACGTGGCCGCCGCCGCAGCCCTCGATGTGGAAGGCGTGGATCGTGCGCCCTTCGAGGACCTTGAGGGTGTCCTCCACGGACAGGCACTCGTTGAGGCCGTCGCTGTGCAGGGCGACCTGGACGTCGTGCTCCTCCGCGACCCGCAGGGCCGTGTCGAGGGCGCGGGTGTGGGCGCCCATGTCCTCGTGGACCTTGAAGCCGGAGGCGCCGCCCTCCGCGAGGGCCTCCACCAGGGGGGCGGCGTCGGACGACGAGCCGCGCGCCAGGAAGCCGATGTTGACGGGCCAGGCGTCGAACGCGCTGAACGCGTGGCGCAGCGCCCACGGCGAGTTGACGCCGACGCCCCACACGGGCCCGAACTCCTGGCCGATGATCGTGGTCACCCCGGACGCCAGCGACGCCTCCATGATGCGGGGCGACAGCAGGTGGACGTGGGTGTCGACGGCACCGGCCGTGGCGATCAGGCCCTCGCCGGACACGATGGAGGTGCCGGTGCCGACGACCACGTCCACCCCGTCGAGGGTGTCGGGGTTCCCGGCCCGCCCGATGGCGTGGACGCGCCCCTCGCGGATGCCGACGGACACCTTGCGGATGCCCTGCACGGCGTCGATGACCAGGACGTTGCTGATCACCAGGTCGCAGGTCTCGCGTACGGCGGCGGCCTTCAGGTGCAGTCCGTCGCGGGCGGTCTTGCCGAACCCGGCCAGGAACTCGTCGCCCGGCCTCTGCGCGTCCGACTCGACCCGTACGGTCAGCCCGGAGTCGCCCAGGCGGACGCGGTCACCGGCGCGGGGGCCGTGCACGGAGGCGTACTCGTAGGGGTCCATCAGGCGTCCTCCTCCGCTCCGGCGGCGGTGTCGCGGTCTCGTACGGGACGGGGCCCGGCTCCGGCTCCGGCTTCGGCCTCCGGTGCGGCCTCGGCGCCGAGGTAGCCGCAGGCGGCCGCCCTGCGCAGGGCCTCCTCCTTGGCGCCGGGCGCGTCCAGCGGCCCGTCCACCAGACCGGCGAACCCGATGGCGACCCGGTCGCCGCCGATGGGCACCAGCCCCACCTCGGCCTCGCCGCCCGGGTCGAACCGGACGGACGACCCGGCCGGGACGCACAGCCGCATCCCGTACGCCGCCGCCCGGTCGAAGCGCAGGCGCGGGTTGGCCTCGAAGAAGTGGAAGTGCGAGGTGACGCTGACCGGCACGGCGGCGGTGTTGCGCACGGTGAGCGTCGTGACGGGGGCCGGTTCGTCGTAGCCGGGGCCCGGCAGCAGCGCGCCGGGGGCGTCCGGTCCCGCCGAGGCACCGCCGATCGGGTCGCTGACGACGGCAAGACGGGACCCGTCGTCGAACACCGCCTCGACATGGACCTCGGTGACCACGTCCGCCACGCCCGGCAGTACGTCGTCGGGGCCGAGGACCGACCGGGCCGCCTCGATCGCCTCCGCGAGGCGGCGGCCGTCGCGGGCGGCCTCGCAGACCGTGTCGGCGATGAGGGCGGTGGCCTCGGGGACGTTGAGCCGCAGTCCGCGGGCGCGGCGGGCCCGGGCGAGTTCGGCTGCCCCGAAGAGAAGCAGCCGGTCGCGTTCCGTGGGGGTCAGGCGCACGGCCCTCGCACCTCCTGGCGTGTACGACGAGGTTTAGAGCAACACTCTAAAGCGGGCGCGTGAGAAAGAGAAGTCCCCTTTAGGACCAGGCGCCCGAAGTATTGAACGACACTCGAAACTCGACACCCGCCGGTGCGGGACCGACGGGCGCGGGCGGGGTACGGGCCTACGGGCGCGCGGGCCTCAGGCTCGCGGCCGTCAGGCGCATGGGCGGGCGCGCGACGACGCGAGGGCGGCCCTGAGGCGCGCGGACGCACGGGCGACGGGTCCCGGCGCACGGGTACGCGAAACGCGCCGCGCCCGCCGGGCCCGCGGCCGCCCTGGGGTGGGCGGGACGCGGACCGCGGCGGGCGCGGCGCGAAAGGCGAGAGGGAAGGCCGGGCGCGGGCTCAGGCGACCTGGTGGGTCCAGCCGTGGGTGTCCTCGGCGGCGCCGGTCTGGATGTCCAGCAGGGCCCGGCGAAGCCTCAGGGTGACCTCGCCCGGCTGCCCGTCGCCCTGCGTCCACTGGCCACCGGCGGACTTGACCGTGCCGACCGGGGTGATCACGGCCGCCGTGCCGCAGGCGAAGACCTCCGTGAGCGTGCCGTTCTCCGTGTCGCGGCGCCACTGCCCGGTGGAGATCCGGCCCTCCTCCGACTCGTAGCCGAGGTCACGGGCGACCTGGAGCAGCGAGTCGCGGGTGATCCCGGCCAGCAGGGAGCCGGTCAGCTCCGGGGTGACGATCTTGTTCCCGTACACGAAGTACAGGTTCATGCCGCCCATCTCCTCGACCCACTTGTGCTCCAGCGCGTCGAGCCACACGACCTGGTCGCAGCCCTTCGCGGCGGCCTCGGCCTGGGCGAGCAGGGACGCGGCGTAGTTGCCGCCCGTCTTGGCGAAGCCCATGCCGCCGGGGACCGCGCGGACGTAGTTCTCCGACAGCCAGACGGAGACCGGCTTCACACCGCCCGGGAAGTACGCCCCGGCGGGCGACGCGATGACGATGAACAGGTACTCGTTGGCGGGCCGGACGCCCAGCCCGACCTCCGTGGCGATCATGAAGGGGCGCAGGTAGAGGGACTCCTCACCGCCGTGCGGCGGGACCCACGCCTCGTCCTGCCGGACCAGCGCGTCGCACGCCGCGACGAACGTCTCGACGGGCAGCTCCGGCATGGCGAGGCGGCGGGCGGAGCGCTGGAACCGCTCGGCGTTGGCCTCGGGGCGGAACAGGGACACCGTGCCGTCGGGGCGCCGGTACGCCTTCAGGCCCTCGAAGATCTCCTGGGCGTAGTGCAGCGTCATGTTGGCGGGGTCGATGGACAGCGGCGCGTACGGCGTCAGCTGTGCGTCGTGCCAGCCGCGGCCCTCCGTCCACTTGATCGTCACCATGTGGTCGGTGAAGTGGCGGCCGAAGCCGGGGTTGGCCAGGATCGCCTCGCGCTGGGCGGCGGACAGCGGGTTCGAGGAGGGCTTGAGCTCGATCGTCGTGGGCGTCGTCATGAGTGCTGTGTCCTTCACCGGTTGTGTGGATCGGACCGCGCTCACGCCGCCGCTCCAGCCGCGTGCGGCGGCTGCTGTCAGGACGTCCGAGCTGTACCGCATGCCGCGGCCCCGCGTTCGATTATCGCTCGTGGGGTCGCGGCGGGGAAACGGGTGTGACCGCGGTCCGTGGGTTCGATGGTGGCACCCGCGGCCGCACAGGAGAAGCCGCCGGGTGCTGGTGCGACCCGGCGGCTGTGTCTGGTGCTCCCAGTCGGCGGGTCAGGACGCTACGCGTACCGCGAGCGCGTCGCCGATCTCTTCCGTGGTGCGCGCGGGGGCGCCGGCCCGCTCGGCGAGGTCGGCGGCGACCGCCTCCTCGATGCGGATGGCCTCGGAGTCGTGGCCGAGATGGCGCAGGAGCAGCGCGACGGACAGGACGGTGGCGGTGGGGTCGGCCTTGCCCTGGCCCGCGATGTCGGGCGCGGAGCCGTGCACCGGCTCAAACATCGACGGGAACGCGCCCGTCGGGTTGATGTTGCCGGAGGCCGCCAGGCCGATGCCGCCGGTCACGGCAGCGGCGAGGTCGGTGAGGATGTCGCCGAAGAGGTTGTCGGTGACGATGACGTCGAAGCGCTCGGGCTGGGTGACGAAGAAGATCGTCGCGGCGTCGACGTGCAGGTAGTCGGTGGTGACCTCGGGGTACTCCTCGCCGACCTTGTCGAAGATCTTCTTCCACATGTGGCCGGCGTGGACGAGGACGTTGTTCTTGTGGACGAGCGTCAGCTTCTTGCGGGGGCGGGCCTTGGCGCGCTCGTACGCGTCGCGGACGACGCGCTCGACGCCGTACGCCGTGTTGACGCTGACCTCGGTGGCGACCTCGGCCGGGGTGCCGGTGCGGAGGCTGCCGCCGTTGCCCGTGTACGGGCCCTCGGTGCCCTCGCGGACGACGACGAAGTCGATGTCGGGGCGGCCGGCCAGCGGGCTCGCGGTGTGCGGGAAGAGCTTCGAGGGGCGCAGGTTCACATAGTGGTCGAACGCGAAGCGCAGCTTCAGCAGCAGGCCGCGCTCCAGCACGCCGGACGGCACGGACGGGTCGCCGATCGCGCCGAGGAGGATGGCGTCGTGGCCCTTGAGCTGCTCCAGCTCCACCTCGGGGAGGGTCTCCCCGGTGCGGTGCCATCGCCGTGCGCCGAGGTCGTACTCCCGGGTCTCCAGCTTCACGTCCTGCGGGAGGACCGCGGACAGGACCTTGAGCCCCTGGGACACGACCTCCTGGCCGATGCCGTCACCGGGGATCACTGCGAGATTGATGCTGCGAGACATGGCGGGAACCCTACTCCTCGTCCCACTGCCTGACATGGACCGTCCGCCATTCGGACAGACGGCGTGCCGGGCCTGTGCCGCACGGCCGGTGGCGCCGCCGGGGCGGACGGCCGGCCGTACGGGATCGTCGGCGCTGGTCAGTACGGGTGGGCGTAGCCGGTGAACGGCTCGGCGACCGGTTCAGTGGCCGGTCGAGCCGCCGTTGTCACGGCGGTCCAGGGCGCGCTGGAGGGCGGCGGCGGCGTTCTTGCGCTCGGTCTCGGTGGGACGGGTGCCCGAGTGGCGGACACGGCGGCGGGTGCTGGCAGCGGTCATGGTGGCTCCTTGGCGGGGCGAAGGCTCGGGGAGGCGCCGGAAGGGGCGGGGAGCGCCGCCGCAGGGGTGACCTGCCAGAGGCGTGCGCGCTCATCTCCGCCGTTCGCTGATGGAGCGAGACGTTCGGCTCCTACCAAGCTAAGCGAGCACGCTGCCGCTGTCTCCGTGAATACTCGGACTTCCTACTATCTGAGACGGGCAACGCCGAACGCCCTGGTCGGGGAGGCGCGCCGCGCGGTCAGAGCACGTCGCCGTCCCGCCAGTCGAACTGAAGGGGGCCGTCCTCCGGCGCGGGCAGCGGCCGTCCGGCGGCGGGTCGCAGGAACGTGCAGTCCTCGTCGTCCGCCAGCCTGGTCACGCCGTGCGGGCCGTACCCCTCGACGCGGCCGTTCCACAGGTGCCAGCCGCGCGAGCGGTACAGCAGGGCGCCCTCGTCGGACGCGGACAGCGCCCCGAAGTCGTACGCGCCGTCGACGACCTCCTCCAGCGCGGCCATGACCCGGGCGCCCACGCCCTGGCGGCGGCGCTCCGCCCGTACGCCCACGGCCTCGACGTACCCGACCCGGTGGGCGCGCCCGGCGTGGACGACGCGGCGCATGACGACGCTGCCGTGCGCGACGATCCGCCCCTGGGCGTCCTCGACGTACGCGTGGACACCGCCGAGGCCGTGCTCCCAGTCGTCCTCGCCCAGGTCGCCGTCGAAGGCGTCCTCCAGCATGGCGCGGATCGCCGCGAGCACGGCGGGCTTCAACTCGTAGGTGTGGGCGGTATGGAGACGATCGCTCATACCGCCCACTGTGGCACTGCTCCCGCCGGGGCGGGCGTGGCTAGTACACGTTCACGCCATAGGCGGTCAGGGCCTCGCGGACCGGCTGGTGGATGGCCGAGCCGTTGGTGCCCGTGCAGCCGGAGCTGCCGGAGTGGATGCCGAGCGCGACCGAACCGGCGAAGTGGGCGCCGCCGCTGTCGCCGCCCGCGGAGCAGGCGGTCGTGCGGACCATGCCGTAGACGGGGCCGTCGCTGTAGTTGACGGTGACGTTGACCGCGGTGACGCTGCCGCTGGTGACCTTGGTCGTGGAGCCGCTCTTCTGGATGGCCTGGCCGACGACGGCGTCGGCGGCCGACGCGATGTCCTGGTAGCTGCCGTTGTAGAGGTTGACCCGGCCGCCGAGGTTGGTGGTGGTCGTGTAGCGGACGATCCCGTAGTCGTTGGTCGGGAAGCTGGTGCCCTCGCGGACGCCGATGGAGGCGCCGCCGGAGGTGGCCGACCAGGTGGACGAGATGTTGGTGCAGTGGCCGGCGGTGAGGAAGTACCGGACGTTGTTCTTGGTGACGTTGAAGGCGGCCGAGCAGCGGGAGCCGCCGCCGTAGATGGCGTCACCGCCCGCCACCTCGCGCTTGAACACGCCGGGGACGCGGGTGACGCGTACGGCGCCGTCGAGCGAGGCGGCGACCTGGCGGAGCCGGGCCAGGTCGCGGGCGGAGACGGAGGAGTCGGCCTCGACGGCGATCTGGTTGGTGCGCGGGTCCAGGCCCCAGGAGGTGCCGGTGATCTTGGCCTTGGCCTCCAGCGCGGCCATGGCGGCGTCGAGCTGGGCGGCGCCGCGCTGGACGCGCTTGGGCGTGGCGCCGGCGGCGCGGGCCTTCGCGGCGGCGGCCTCGGTGGTGACGGTGACGACGAGTTCGCCGGTCTCGGCGTCCACGTAGGTGCCGGCGCTGTCGTCGCCGAGGGTCCGCTCCACGGTGGCGTCGAGGGCGTGGAGGGCGGCGGCCGCGTCGGGGGCGGGGGTGGGGGTGAGGGGTGCGTCCGCGGCTCCGGCCGGGGTGGCGGCGAAGCCGAGGGAGGCGACGACGAGCAGGGCGGACAGTCCGGTGCGCGCACGGGTGGTGCGTCTCATGCCGGTGGTCTCCTTCGTCGGTGACGGGTGGGACGTACCGAGGAAGGAATTTGACATGGCCCCTTCATTACCGCAAGGGGGCGTGCCGGCCCGGGCGCGGCGCGGGGCAGCGCCGACCGGGGCGGTGCCGACCGCGCGGACGGGAGCGCCGGCATGGAAACCGCCCCCGCCCGGCGTGGGGGCCGGACGGGGGCGGTGTCTGGGGGCGGTCCCGTACGGGGCCGGGGTGACGCCTACGGGTCGGGGGCGTCCCCTACAGGGCCGGGTGACCCTACGGGCCGGGGTGGCCCGTAGGGGCCGGGAGGGGCGTCAGCCCATGTGCGGGTAGCCGTACTCGGTCGGCGGGACCAGCGTCTCCTTGATGGCGCGGGTCAGCGTCCAGCGCATCAGGTTCTGCGGGGCGCCGGCCTTGTCGTTGGTGCCGGAGGCGCGGCCGCCGCCGAAGGGCTGCTGGCCGACGACGGCGCCGGTCGACTTGTCGTTGATGTAGAAGTTGCCCGCGGCGTACCGCAGCTTCTCCATCGTGTGCGCGGCGGCGGCACGGTCCTTGGCGATGACCGAACCGGTCAGCGCGTAGGCGGACACCGACTCCATCTGGTCGAGCATGGCGTCGTACTGGTCGTCCTCGTATACGTACACGGCAAGGATCGGGCCGAAGTACTCGTCCCGGAACACCTCGTTCTCCGGGTCGGTGCACTCGATGACGGTCGGGCGGACGAAGTAGCCCACCGAGTCGTCGTACGAGCCGCCCGCGACGATCGTGCACGCCGGGTCCGCCTTGGCGCGGTCGATCGCGGCCTTGTTCTTGGCGAACGCGCGCTCGTCGATGACGGCGCCGATGAAGTTCGTCAGGTCGGTGACGTCACCCATCTTGATGCCGTCCACCTCGGCCGCGAACTCCTCCTTGAAGCCGGAGTTCCAGATCGAGGCGGGGATGTACGCGCGCGAGGTCGCCGAGCACTTCTGGCCCTGGAACTCGAACGCGCCACGCGTCAGCGCGGTCTTCAGGACGGCGCGGTCGGCGCTCGGGTGCGCGACGACGAAGTCCTTGCCGCCCGTCTCGCCGACGATCCGCGGGTAGGAGCGGTACTTCTCGATGTTGTTGCCGACCGTCTTCCACAGGTGCTGGAAGGTGCGGGTGGAGCCGGTGAAGTGGATGCCCGCGAGCATCGGGTGCTCCAGGGCCACCTCGGAGACGGCGATGCCGTCGCCGGTCACCAGGTTGATGACGCCCTTCGGCAGGCCGGCCTCCTCCAGCAGCTCCATGAGCAGCACGGCGGCGTGGGTCTGCGTCGGGGACGGCTTCCACACGACGACGTTGCCCATGAGGGCCGGGGCGGTGGGCAGGTTGCCCGCGATGGCCGTGAAGTTGAACGGCGTGATCGCGTAGACGAAGCCCTCCAGCGGGCGGTGGTCCAGACGGTTCCACACGCCGGGCGAGTTCGCCGGGGGCTGCTCGGCGAGCAGGTCACGGGCGTACTTGACGTTGAACCGCCAGAAGTCGACCAGCTCGCACGGCGTGTCGATCTCGGCCTGCTGGGCGGTCTTCGACTGGCCGAGCATGGTCGAGGCGGCCAGCGTCTCGCGCCACGGGCCGGACAGCAGCTCGGCGGCGCGCAGGAAGATCGCGGCGCGGTCGTCGAAGGACATCGCGCGCCACGCCGGAGCGGCGGCCAGGGCGGCGTCGACGGCGTCCTGGGCGTCCTGCCGGGTCGCGGCGGCGAAGGTGCCGATCACGGCCCGGTGGTTGTGCGGCTGCACGACGTCCACCCGCTCGCCGCCGCCCATGCGCTTGACGCCGTTGATGGTCATCGGCAGGTCGATCGGGTTCTCGGCCAGCTCCTTGAGCTTGGCCTCCAGCCGGGTCCGCTCCGGGGAGCCGGGGGCGTAGCCGTGCACCGGCTCGTTGACCGGGGCGGGGACCTGGGTCACAGCGTCCATGGGTCTCGTAACTCCTTTGGTGAGGGGTGTCAGGGGCGGCGCCCCCGCTGGGCTCCGGATCAGTTCTTGGTGATCATCGAGCGGGCGAAGAACAGCAGGTTGGCCGGCTTCTCCGCGAGACGGCGCATGAAGTATCCGTACCAGTCGGTCCCGTACGCCGTGTAGACCCGCATGCGGTGGCCCTCGGCGGCGAGCCGCACGTGCTCGTCGCCGCGGATGCCGTACAGCATCTGGAACTCGTACTCATCCAGTTTGCGCCCGTGGCGGCGCGCGAGCTCCTGGGTGATCGCGATGAGCCGCGGATCGTGCGAGCCGATCATGGGGTAGCCCTCGCCCGCCATGAGGATCTTGAGGATGCGGACGTACGCCCGGTCGGTCTCCGCCTTGTCCTGGTACGCCACGGACGCGGGCTCCTTGTAGGCGCCCTTCACCAGGCGGACGCGGCTGCCGTTCGCGGCGAGGCGGCGGGCGTCCTCCTCGGTGCGGAAGAGGTACGCCTGGATGACGCAGCCGGTCATCGGGAAGTCCTTCCGCAGCTCCTCGTGGATGGCGAACATCGAGTCGAGGGTCGTGTGGTCCTCGGCGTCCAGCGTGACGGTGGTCCCGATCGCGGCGGCCGCCTCGACGACCGGGCGGACATTGGCGAGGGCCAGCTCGTGGCCGCCTTCCAGCGCCTGGCCGAACATCGACAGCTTGACGGACATCTCCGCCTTCTCGCCCAGGCCCAGCGGCTCCAGGCGGCGGATCAGCTCCAGGTAGGCGTCGCGGGCGGCGGTCGCCTGCTCCGGGGTGGTGATGTCCTCGCCGACGACGTCGAGGGTGACTTCCAAGCCCTTGTCGGTGAGGTCCGTGACGATGGGGATGACCTGGTCGACGGTCTCCCCGGGGATGAACCGGTCGACGACCGGCTTGGTCACCGGGGCCGCCGACACAATGCGGCGCATCTTGTCGCTGCGCGAAGCGGCGAGGATCACGGGACCCAGCACGGGGCACCTCCACGAACAGGGGTTGACACCAGGATGAAGCGGCCGGAATCCGACGTCACGGAAACGGCACGGAGAACCACCGTGAAACCTAAGGATCACCCCGCTCCCGGGCCATCGACAGCTGTCACGCATCCGTGCCGCCGATCTCAGACATCTGTCTGAAGGGGTGGGAGAATGTCCGGGTGAAGGGCGATTACCAAGAACTGGTGGACGAGATCTCGGCGCTCCTCGGCGCCCCCGCCACGCTGGAGAACCGGGATTTCGGACTGATCGCCTTCGGCGCGCACGACAGCGACGACGCCTCCGAGATGGACCCGGTCCGTACGCGTTCGATCCTCACCCGCAAGTCCACCCCGGCCGTCCGCGCCTGGTTCGAGGGGTTCGGCATCGCCCGCGCGACCGGCCCGGTGCGCATCCCGGCCGCCCCGGACGCGGGCGTGTACCGGGACCGGCTCTGCCTGCCCGTACGCCATCGGGGCGTCGTCCTCGGGTACGTGTGGCTGCTCGACACCTCCCCCGGACCGGCGCCCGAGCAGCTGGCGGCGGCGATGGAGGTGGCCACCCGGATCGGGGCGCTGCTCGCCGAGGAGGAGCGGGCGGGCGCCGACCTGTCGCGGGAGCTGCGGGCCGTGCTGACGGCGGAGCGGGAGTGGAGCTACGACCTGGCGCTGGCCACGCTGCGCTCGGCGCTCGGCCCGGACGCGGACGGGCTGCACGCCCTCGTGTGCGTGGCCCCGTGGCCGGGCGGCGACAGCCCCTCGGCCCGTACGGCTCCGGGGCTGGCCGCCCTCTGCACGACACCGTGGCCGGGCCCTGGCGCACCGGGCCCTGGCGCACCGGGGCCCGGCGCGGCGAGCGCGGGCGCTCCCGGCACGGCCACTCCCGGTACGGGCGCTGCCGGTACGGGCCGGTCGGGCAGGCGCGCGTCCGGCGCGGGCGGCCAGGGCCTGGGCGTCCGGGTGCCGGGCGGCCAGGTGCTGGGCGCGCTGGTCCGCCTCCGCTCCCCCGACGCCCTCGCCCCCGCGCTGACGGCCGGCGCCCGGCTGTGCGACGCGGCGGGCCCGGGTGCCGTCGCCGGGGTGGCCGCCCCGCGGCGCGGCCTGCCGGAGATGGGCGCCGCCTGGGCGGAGGCCACCTCGGCGGCGCGCGCGGCGCTGGCCCAGCCGCACCTGGGGCCGGTCGCGCCCTGGGCGTCCATCGGCCCGTACCGACTGCTCACCGCGCTCCCCCGGGCGGCGGCGGACGACCCGGTGGTACGGCCGCTGCTGGGCCGGGCGCACACCGAACTGGCCCGTACCGCCGAGGTGTTCCTCGACCACGCGGGCCAGGCGGGCCGCACGGCCGCGGCCCTGGGCATCCACCGGCAGACCCTGTACTACCGGCTCTCGCGCGTCGAGCAGCTCACCGGCCTCGACCTGGACAACGGCGAGGACCGGCTGCTGCTGCACATGTCCCTGAAGACCCACCGGCTGCACGGCGGCGGAGGAGCCGGGTAAGCGCTTCACCCCCAGTTATTGAAAATAATAATCATTATGTTAGCGTCCGGGCACCGCGATCCTCTCTGCCCGGAAGGGTGCTCTGCCGTGCGCCACCTGCCTGTCCGCCGTCTCCTCCCCGCCGCCGCGCTCGCCTCGGCCTCCCTCCTGCTCGCCGGGTGCTTCGCCGCGCCCGGCGACGGCGGCGACGGCAGCGCGGACGGGGGGAAGCGCGTACGGGTGGCGATGATGAACCCGCCCCGCTCCGGCCTCTCGCCGCTCTCCGACGACGCGTTCAAGCTGTCCCGCTGGTCGACCGCCGAGACGCTCGTCACCCTGGACGCGGCAGGCGACCCCCGCCCGGCCCTCGCCACCTCCTGGAAGCAGGACGGCACCCGCTGGACCTTCACCGTCCGCGACGGCGTCACCTTCCACGACGGCACCCAGTTCACCGCCCGGGACGCCGCCCGCTCCCTCACGCGGGCCGCGACCGCCTCCCCCAAGCCCCGCATCCTCGACGGCGTGGACCTCACCGCGACCGCCGCCGGGAAGACCCTCACCGTCACCACCGCCACCCCCGACCCGCTCCTCCCGCAGCGGCTCAGCTCCCCGCAGCTGTCGATCCTGTCGGCCGGGGCCTACCGGGGGAAGACGGTCGACCCGGTCGGCACCGGCACCGGCGCCTTCCGCCTCACCAAGGTGAACGGCGCCGCCTCCGCCTCCCTCGACCGGTACGACGGCTACTGGGGCGGCAGGGCCAAGGCCCCCGGCATCGACGTGACGTTCATCCCCGACGGCACCGCGCGCGCCGCCGCCCTGCGCACCGGGGAGGCCGACATCGTCGAGGCCGTCCCCGTCTCCCAGGCCGCCCTCCTCGACCCGGACCTCGTCACGGAGGTCCCCATGCCGCGCACCAACACCCTGTACCTGAACACCGCGAAGGGCCCGTTCAGGGACCCCGCGCTGCGGGCCGCCGCCCGCGAGGCCATCGACGCCGGGCCGGTCGTCAAGGGCGTGTACGAGGGCCGCGCCGACGTGGCCGAAGGGCTGCTCGGCCCCGCCGTCACCTGGGCGGACGACCTGCGGACGCCCCGCCGCCCGGCCCGCGCCGCCGAACCGCGCGGCGCCACGATCACCATCGGCACGTTCACCGACCGCGCCGAACTGCCCGAGGTCGCGCAGACCCTCCAGCAGCAGCTGCGGAAGGCCGGTTTCGACGTGCGCCTGGAGGTGCGCGAGTACGCCGCCATCGAAGCGGACGCGCTGGCCGGGGCGTTCGACGCGTTCCTGCTCTCCCGCGCGACCGTCCTCGACTCCGGCGACCCCGCCGCGTACCTGTACAGCGACTTCGCCTCGCGCGGCTCCTTCAACCTCTCCCAGCTCACCGACCCCGCCGTCGACGCGGCGCTCGACAAGGCCGCCGCAGCCCCGTCCGGCGACGCGCGCCGCCGGGCGATCATGGCCGCGGAGGCCGCCGTCCTCGCCACCGACGCCGCCGTGCCGCTCCTCCACGAGCGGGTGATCCAGGGCGACGCCGCCGACGTGGCGGGCGCCGCCCACGACCCGCGCGAGCGGCTGCTGGTCACGCCCGGCACCCACGTCAAGTGACCGCCCCCGCCTCCGGGTTCCGCGCCGGGGCCGCCCGGACCCTCGCTCTCGCCGCCGTCGTGGCCGCAGTCGGCCTGCTGCCCTGGTACTCGGGGCGCGACCCCGCCCTGACCGTCCTGCGCGCCCGGTCCGCCGAACAGGAGCCCACCGCCGAGGCGCTCGCCGCCGTCCGCGTCGGCCTCGGCCTGGACGCGGGCCCCGCCGCGCTCCTCGCCGACTGGGTGTCCGGGCTGGCGCGCGGCGACCTCGGCACCTCGTGGGTGTCCGGCGCCGACGTCCTGCCGGCCGTCACGGCGGGCCTGCGGGTGTCGCTCGGCCTCATGGGCGCCGCGCTCACCGTGGCGCTGGCCGTCGCCGCCGCCCTCGTCGCACCCGTGCTGGTGCGCGGCAGGGGCACGTCCGGGGCGGTCGCCGCGATGCTCGCCGCCGTACCGGAGTTCCTCCTCGCCACCGTCGCCCTGGTCGTCGGAGCGGTGTGGCTCGGCTGGTTCCCGGCGGCGGGCTGGCAGGGCCCCGCCCACCTGGTGCTGCCCGCCGTGTCGCTCGGCGTCCCGGCGGGCGGGCTGCTGGGCAGGCTCGCCGCCGACGCGCTGCCCGCCGCCCTCGACGAACGGTGGGCCGAGCTGTGGCGCGCCGCCGGGGTGACCCGGGCGCGGATCGCGGGCGCCGCCCTGCGGCGCGTCCTGCCGCCGCTCGTCCCGCAGGCCGGTCTGGTCGTCGTGGGCCTGACGGGCGGGGCGGTCGCCGTCGAGACGGTCTTCGCCGTGCCGGGCATCGGGCGTACGGCGCTGGGCGCGGCCCGGTCGCAGGACCTGCCGCTGCTCCAGGGCTCCGTGCTGGCCCTGCTGCTGCTCGGCCTCGCGGTGGGCGGCGCCTGCGCGCTCGTACGGCACCGGCTGCTCGGGCCCGGACTGCGCGACGCGGGGCTGACGCTGCCCGCGCCGCGCCCGCCGCGCGCCGGGCCCGCCCTGCCGCTGGCCCTGGCCGCCGTGCTGTTCGGGGTGACCGGCTGGGGCCTGCTGCGCGACCCGTACGTCCTGGACACCGCCGCCCGGCTCGCCCCGCCGTCGTACGCCCACCCGCTGGGGACGGACGGCCTCGGCAGGGACGTGCTGGCCCGCCTCGGGCACGGCGCGGCGGCGACCGTCGGCACGGCCGCCCTCGTCTGCGCGGCGAGCCTGCTGCTCGCCCTGCTGCTGGGGTTCGCGCCGCGCGCCGCCTCGGGCGTGTCCGACATCGCCAACGCGCTGCCGCCCGTGATCGCTGGAATCCTGGTCGCGGCGGCGTACGGGCCCGGCACCGGCGGGGCCGCCCTCGCCGTCGCGCTCGTGTCCTGGCCACCGCTCGCCGCGCACGCCGCCGCCCTCGTGCAGGAGGTTCGCGCGTCCGGGTTCCTGCTGGCACAGCGGGCGATCGGCGCGGGACCGGTGTGGGTGCTCACCCGGCACGTCCTGCCGTCCGTGGCGGGCCCCGTCGCCCGCCACGCCCTGCTGCGCCTGCCCGGTACCGCCCTGGCGCTGGCGTCACTCGGCTTCCTCGGCCTGGGCGCCCAGCCGCCCGCGCCCGAATGGGGGCTGCTCCTCGACGAGTCGCGCGCGTACGTGGAGCGGGCCCCCTGGGCGGCCCTCGCTCCCGCCGCCGCCCTGGCCGTGCTCGCCGCGCTCGCCGTGTCCGCCGCCGCGTACGGCGCCTCGGCCCGGACCACCCGCTCCCGGAAGGCCCCCGCCCGTGTCCGCTGAGGAACCCCTGCTGTCCGTCCGCGACCTGCGGATCTCCTTCGACGGGGCCGATGCCGTGCGCGGCCTGTCGTTCGACGTGCGCGCCGGTGAGGTGCTGGCCCTGGCCGGGGAGTCCGGCGCGGGCAAGTCCCTCACCGCGCGGGCGCTGCTCGGCCTGGTGCCGCGCGAGGCCCGGGTGCGGGGCACCGTCCGGCTGCGCGGCGGGACGGAACTGGTCGGCGCCCCCCGGCGTACGCTCGCCGCGCTGTGGGGCCGCCGCGTCGCCCTCGTCCCGCAGGACGCGCTGTCCGCCCTGTCCCCCGTCCACCCGGTCGGCGACCAGGTCGCCGCCGTCCTGCGGTCCCTGCACGGCGTCTCCCGCCGGGAGGCCCGTGACCGCGCCGGGACGGCACTGGACCGGGTCGGCATCCCCGCGGCGCGCCGTGACGCGTACCCGCACGAGCTGTCCGGCGGCATGCGGCAGCGCGCCGTCATCGCCCTGGCGACGGCCGGGGACCCGGACCTCGTGGTCGCCGACGAGCCCACCACCGCCCTCGACCCGGACCTGCGCGACCAGGTGCTCAGCGTGCTGGCCGAGCGGCGCGCGGCGACCGGCGGGGCGCTCGTCCTCGTCACGCACGACCTGGAGGCGGTCCGCGATCACGCCGACCGCGTCCTCGTCCTGTACGCGGGCCGGCACGCCGAGACGGGCCCCGCCGCGTCCGTCCTCGGCCGCCCCCGCGCCCCGTACACGGCCGGGCTGCTCGCCTCGCTGCCGCCCGCCGTCCCGGTGCCCGGGCGCGGCAGGCGGCTGCCCGCGATCGGCGGCACCCCGCCCGCCCCGGGTGAGCCCGCCGCCGGGTGCGCGTTCGCGCCGCGCTGTCCCCTGGCGGAGGACCGCTGCCGTGCCGAGGTGCCCGCGCCCCGGCCGGTGGGCGACCCGGCGGACGGCCGGGACGTCTCCTGCCACCGCGCGGCCGAACTGCCCCACGCCCTGGGCGAACTGTTCCTGGAGGCGGCGTGAGCGCCCTGCTGGAGGTACGCGACCTCGTCGTCCGGTACGGGACGAGGGTCGCCGTGGACGGGGTGTCGTTCGAGGTGCGCGCCGGTGAGACCCTGGCGCTGGTCGGCCCGTCCGGCTGCGGCAAGTCGTCCACCGCCGCGGCGGCGCTGCTGCTGCGCCGCCCCGACGGCGGCGAGGTGCGGTTCGAGGGGCGCGAGCTGACCGGGCTGCCGGAGCGTGCGCTGCGGGCGCTGCGCCCCGCCATGCAGCCGGTGTTCCAGGACCCGTACGGCTCGCTGAGCCCCCGGCAGCGGGTCCGCGACGCGGTCGCCGAGCCGCTGCGCGTACAGGGCCGCTGGGACCCGGTGAGCGGACCGGCGCGGGTGGCCGAACTGCTGGCGATGGTGGGCCTCGACGCCGCGCACGGCGAGCGGCGGCCGCACGAACTGTCGGGCGGCCAGTGCCAGCGCGCCGGTATCGCCCGCGCCCTGGCGAGCGAGCCCCGGCTGCTGGTCCTCGACGAGCCCGTGTCCGCCCTCGACCCGAGCGTCCGGGCGGGTGTGCTGAACCTGCTGGCCGGGCTCCAGGAGTCCCTGGGCCTGGGATATCTGTTCATCAGCCACGACCGGGCGCTCGTACGGCACTTCGCCGACCGTACGGCCGAGATGCGGGCCGGCCGGCTCGTGCGGGTCTCATGAGCCCGCTCGCCAGGCTCCTGGTCGCCAGCCAGTTCGCCTTCAACACGGGCTTCTTCGCCGTGCTGCCGTACCTGGCCGGTCACCTCGGCGGCACGCTCGGTCTCGGCGGCTGGCTGGTGGGGCTCGTGCTGGGCCTGCGGACCTTCAGCCAGCAGGGGCTGTTCGTGGTGGGCGGCGCGCTGACCGACCGGTTCGGGCCTCGCCCGGTGGTGCTGGCCGGGTGCGCGCTGCGGGTGGCGGGCTTCGCGTGGCTCGCGTGGGCGGAGGCGGTGTGGGCGGTGATCGCGGCGGTGGTCCTCGTCGGCTTCGCCGCCGCCCTGTTCTCTCCCGCCGTCGAGTCGGAGGCGGCACGGGAGGCGGTACGGCTGGAGGCCGCCGCGGGGCTGCCGCGCACCCGGCTCCTAGCCCGGTTCTCCGCGGCGGGCCAGGCCGGGGCGCTGCTGGGCCCGGCGCTGGGCGCGGTGCTGCTGGCGGGCGACTTCCGGCTGGCGTGCGGGGCCGGGGCGGGGGTGTTCCTGCTGGTGCTGGCCGGGCACGCGCGGCTCATGCCGGGCCGGGCGGGCGGGGACCCCACCGGCCGGGCGCGGGCGGGCGCGGGGCGCACGGCGGCGGAGCTGGGCCGGGTGCTGCGCCACCGGCCGTTCCTCGCGCTGACGGCCGCGTACGCCGCGTACCTGCTGGCGTACAACCAGCTGTACCTGGCGCTGCCCGCCGAGCTGGACCGGGCGACGGGTTCGCAGGCGGCGCTGGGGTGGCTGTTCGCCCTGTCGTCCGCACTGGTGGTGGCCGGGCAGCTGCCGCTGGAGCGGTGGGCGGCGCGGCGACTGTCCTGGGCCGCGTCCCTGCGGGTGGGGCTGGTCGTGGTCGCGGGGGCGTTCGCGGCGGGCGGAGCGCTGCGGGGCGCGGGCGGGCCGTGGTCGCCTGTCGTGTTCGTGGTGCTGCTGTCGGTCGGCCAGATGCTGGTCTCCCCCGCCGTACGGGCGTGGCTGCCGGACCTGGTGGACGCGCGGCGGCTGGGGCTGTACACCGGGGCGATGTCGTCGCTGGCGGGCCTGGTGGTGCTGGTGGGCGGCGCCCCGGCGGGCGCCCTGGCGGGGACGGCGTGGTACTGGCCGGCCCTGGCGGTGCTCGCGCTGCTGGGCGTGGCGGCGGTGCCCCGCGCGGCGGCCTCGGGCCGGGGCGGCGCGGACCGGAGCCGTACCGGCGCGGGCGGCACGGCGACCGCCCGTACGAACCGGGACGCGGGCACGCGCTGACCGGCGCGGGCGGCGTGTACGGAAGCCGTATGGCGCCCCGGAACCGGGCGCGCTGACCGGCGCGGAGTCCCGCCCGACGCGCGCCGCCCCCGCGCCGCGGACACGCGGGCGGGGGCGGCGACGGGCGGCGCGGGGCCGTCAGGCCAGGTGGGCCGTCAGGTGAGGTTGACCGAGCGGACGGAGGTGGCGCCCACCTCGGCGGCCAGCTCCACGAGGACCGGCTGCGGAACCGAGTCGTCCACGGTGAGGACCGCGACGGCCTCGCCGCCCTCCTCGGCGCGGGAGACCTGCATGCCCGCGATGTTCAGACCGGCCTCGCCGAGGATGCGGCCGACCGTGCCGACGACACCCGGGCGGTCCTCGTAGCGCAGGACGACCATGTGGTCGGCGAGCGCGAGGTCCACGTCGAAGTCGCCGACGGCGACGAGCTTCTGGAGGTGCTTGGGACCGACCAGCGTGCCGGACACGGCGACCTCCTCACCGCTGCCGAGCGTGCCCCGGACGGTGATGACGTTGCGGTGGTCGGGCGACTCGCTGCTCGTGGTGAGCCGCACCTCGACGCCGCGCTCCTGCGCGAACAGCGGGGCGTTGACGTACGACACGGTCTCGTCGACCACGTCCTCGAAGACGCCCTTCAGCGCGGACAGCTCCAGGACCTTCACGTCGTGCTGGGTGATCTCGCCGTACACCTCCACGTCGAGGCGGACCGCGACCTCGCCCGCCAGCGCCGTGAAGATCCGGCCCAGGCGCTCGGCGAGCGGCAGGCCCGGCTTGACGTCCTCCGCGATGACGCCGCCCTGGACGTTGACCGCGTCCGGGACCAGCTCACCGGCGAGCGCCAGGCGCACCGAGCGGGCGACGGCGATACCGGCCTTCTCCTGCGCCTCGTCCGTGGACGCGCCGAGGTGCGGGGTGCAGACGACCTGGTCGAACTGGAACAGCGGCGAGTCGGTGCACGGCTCCTTGGCGTACACGTCGAGGCCGGCGCCCGCGACGCGGCCCTCCTTCAGCGCCGAGTACAGCGCCTCCTCGTCCACGATGCCGCCGCGCGCGGCGTTGACGATGCGGACGGTCGGCTTGACCTTGTGCAGCGCGTCGTCGCCGATGAGGCCGATCGTCTCGGGCGTCTTCGGCAGGTGGACGGTGATGAAGTCGGAGACCTCCAGCAGCTCGTCCAGGGTCAGCAGCTTGACGCCCATCTGCGCGGCCCGGGCCGGCTGCACGTAGGGGTCGTAGGCGACGACCTTCATGCCGAACGCGGACATGCGCTGGGCGACCAGGACGCCGATGCGGCCGAGGCCGACGACGCCGAGGGTCTTCTCGCTCAGCTCCACGCCGGTGTACTTGCTGCGCTTCCACTCGCCGTTCTTCAGCGCCGTGTTGGCCTGCGGGATGTTGCGGGCCGTGGCGACGAGGAGGCCGCAGGCGAGCTCGGCGGCGGTGACGATGTTGGACGTCGGGGCGTTGACGACCATCACGCCGGCCTTGGTGGCGGCGGATACGTCCACGTTGTCCAGGCCCACACCGGCGCGGGCGACGACCTTCAGCCGCTTCGCCGCGGCGATGGCCTCGGAGTCCACCTTGGTGGCGGAGCGGATCAGGATCGCGTCCACGTCGGCGATGGCGGGAAGCAGTTCGTCGCGGTTCGCGCCGTTGCAGTGCCGGATCTCGAAGTCCGGGCCGAGGGCGTCAACGGTGGCGGGCGACAGCTCTTCAGCGATGAGTACGACGGGTTTCGAGCTCACGTGAGGTCCTCACAAGTCCAGTGCGGACGGCCGTCCCGACGGCCGCAGGCGGTGGAGGGGGGCTTGCCGCGTGGAAGACGCACGACGCTGTGGGCCTGACGCGTATTGCTGGCCAGTGTAGTGGCGGCCGGGGCCGGTTTCTGCGCCTCGGTGGAAGGATCACCCACACGAGGCTGGACGCCGTGGACAAGCCTTCGACGGGCGGGTTCGGGGCTGGCGGGCGTACGGCCGCGGGGCCGGGCGCGTCGCCCGGCCCCGCGGCCGTGAGGCTCACGCCTCGTCGTTGTCGACCCAGCTCATGAGCTTGCGCAGCTCCTTGCCGGTGGTCTCCAGCAGGTGCTCCGAGTCCTGCGACTTGTACTCGTTGTACTTCTTCAGGCCGCCGTGGTACTCGTCCATCCAGTTCTTGGCGAACGTGCCGTCCTGGATCTCGCCGAGGACCTTCTTCATCTCGGCCTTGGTGGCGTCCGTGATGATGCGCGGGCCCGTGACGTAGTCGCCCCACTCGGCGGTCTCGGAGACCGACCAGCGCATCTTCTCCAGGCCGCCCTCGTACATGAGGTCCACGATCAGCTTCAGCTCGTGGAGGCACTCGAAGTAGGCGATCTCCGGCTGGTACCCGGCCTCGACCAGGGTCTCGAAGCCCGCCTTCACCAGCGCGGAGGCGCCGCCGCAGAGCACGGCCTGCTCACCGAACAGGTCGGTCTCGGTCTCCTCGGTGAAGGTCGTCTTGATGACGCCCGCGCGGGTGCCGCCGATGGCCTTGGCGTACGAGAGGGCGAGCGCGAAGGCGTTGCCGGTGGCTTCCTGCTCGACGGCGGCGATCGCCGGGACGCCGCGGCCCTCCTCGTACTGGCGGCGGACCAGGTGGCCCGGGCCCTTGGGGGCGACGAGCGCCACGTCCACACCGGCCGGGGGCTTGATGAAGCCGAAGCGGACGTTGAAGCCGTGGGCGAAGAACAGCGCGTCGCCGTCCTTGAGGTTGTCCTTGATGGAGTCCTCGTAGACCTGGGCCTGGATCGGGTCCGGGATGAGGATCATGATCAGGTCGGCCTCGGCGGCGGCCTCCGCCGGGGTGACGACGCGCAGGCCCTGCTCCTCGGCCTTCGCCTTGGACTTGGAGCCCTCGTGCAGACCGACGCGGACATCGACACCGGAGTCGCGGAGCGACAGCGCGTGGGCGTGGCCCTGGCTGCCGTAACCGATCACCGCGACCTTGCGGCCCTGGATGATGGACAGGTCGGCGTCGTCGTCGTAGAACAGCTCGGCCACTGGGTTTCTCCTTGGGTTTTCTTGTGGTGCGTCCCACCGTACGGCGGGGAGGGAAGAGGGCGTCGGGGGGTCTCGGTACGCGGACTACGCCGAGCGGTCGAGTGCGCGCAGCGACCGGTCCGTGATGGACCGGGCACCACGCCCTATGGCGATCGTGCCGGACTGGACGAGCTCCTTGATGCCGAACTGCTCCAGCATCTTCAGCATCGCCTCGAGCTTGTCACTCGATCCGGTGGCCTCGATCGTCACGGCCTCGGGCGAGACGTCGACGGTCTTGGCGCGGAACAGCTGGACGATCTCGACGATCTGGGAGCGGGTCTCGTTGTCGGCGCGGACCTTCACCAGGACGAGCTCGCGCTGGATCGCGGCGCTGGGCTCGAGTTCGACGATCTTCAGGACGTTGACCAGCTTGTTGAGCTGCTTGGTCACCTGCTCCAGCGGCAGGTCCTCGACATTGACCACGATGGTGATGCGGGAGATGTCGGGGTGCTCGGTGACGCCGACGGCGAGCGAGTCGATGTTGAAGCCGCGGCGGGAGAAGAGGGCGGCGATCCGGGCCAGGATGCCGGGGGTGTTCTCCACCAGGACGGAGAGCGTGTGCTTGGACATGGTTGGTGGACTCAGCTCTCTCTCAGTCGTCTTCGCTGTCGCCGAAGTCGGGGCGGACGCCGCGGGCGGCCATGACCTCGTCGTTGGAGGTGCCGGCGGCGACCATGGGCCACACCTGGGCGTCCTCGTGGACGATGAAGTCGATGACGACGGGGCGGTCGTTGATGGCGTTGGCCTCGGCGATGACCTTGTCCAGGTCCTCGGGGCGCTCGCAGCGCAGGGCGACGCAGCCCATCGCCTCGGACAGCTTCACGAAGTCCGGGACGCGGGTCCCGGCGCTGGGCTCCTTGCCGGACGCGTCCGGTCCGGAGTGCAGGACCGTGTTGGAGTAGCGCTGGTTGTAGAAGAGCGTCTGCCACTGGCGGACCATGCCGAGGGCGCCGTTGTTGATGATGGCGACCTTGATCGGGATGTTGTTCAGCGCGCAGGTGACCAGTTCCTGGTTGGTCATCTGGAAGCAGCCGTCGCCGTCGATGGCCCAGACGGTGCGGTCCGGGGCGCCGGCCTTGGCGCCCATGGCGGCCGGGACGGCGTAGCCCATGGTTCCGGCGCCGCCGGAGTTGAGCCAGGTGGCGGGCTGGTCGTAGTCGATGAAGTGGGCGGCCCACATCTGGTGCTGGCCGACCCCGGCGGCGAAGATCGTGCCCTCGGGGGCCAGTTGGCCGATGCGCTGGATGACCTGCTGCGGGGCGAGGCTGCCGTCCTCGGGCTGGTCGTAGCCGAGGGGGTACGTCTCGCGCCAGCGGTTGAGGTCCTTCCACCAGGCGCTGTAGTCGCCCGTGTGACCGGCGGTGTGCTCGGCCTGGACGGCCTGGACCAGGTCGGCGATGACCTCGCGGGCGTCGCCGACGATCGGCACGTCGGCGGCGCGGTTCTTGCCGATCTCGGCCGGGTCGATGTCGGCGTGGACGACCTTGGCGTACGGGGCGAAGCTGTCCAGCTTGCCGGTGACGCGGTCGTCGAAGCGGGCGCCCAGCGCGACGATCAGGTCGGCCTTCTGGAGGGCGGTGACGGCGGTGACCGAGCCGTGCATGCCGGGCATGCCGACGTGCAGCGGGTGGGTGTCGGGGAAGGCGCCCAGCGCCATCAGGGTGGTGGTGACCGGGGCGCCGGTCAGCTCGGCGAGGACCTTCAGCTCGGCCGTGGCACCGGCCTTGAGGACGCCACCGCCGACGTACAGGACGGGGCGCTTGGCCGAGGTGATCAGCTTGGCGGCCTCGCGGATCTGCTTGGCGTGCGGCTTGGTCACCGGGCGGTAGCCGGGCAGGTCCGTCTGCGGGGGCCAGCTGAAGGTGGTCCTCGCCTGGAGGGCGTCCTTGGCGATGTCCACGAGGACGGGGCCGGGGCGGCCCGTGGAGGCGATGTGGAAGGCCTCCGCGATGGTCCTCGGGATCTCCTCGGCCTTGGTGACCAGGAAGTTGTGCTTGGTGATCGGCATGGTGATGCCGCAGATGTCGGCTTCCTGGAAGGCGTCGGTGCCGATGGCCTTGGAGGCGACCTGGCCGGTGATCGCGACCAGCGGCACGGAGTCCATGTGGGCGTCGGCGATCGGGGTGACCAGGTTGGTGGCGCCGGGGCCGGAGGTGGCCATGCAGACGCCGACCCTGCCGGTGGCCTGGGCATAGCCGGTCGCGGCGTGCCCGGCGCCCTGCTCGTGGCGCACCAGGATGTGACGGACCCGGGTGGAGTCCATCATCGGGTCGTAGGCGGGCAGGATGGCGCCGCCGGGGATGCCGAATACCGTCTCGGCCCCGACTTCCTCGAGCGAGCGGATCAGGGACTGGGCGCCCGTGACGTACTCAACGGTGGCGGAGGGCTGTCCGCCGGAACGGGGCCGTGGCTGCGGGTGGTGGGCCCCGGTGGCCTGCTCGGTCATCGACTGTCTCTTCTCGAAGCTGAGGGTTTGACGAGAGTTTTTCGGCGGGTCTGTCGGTGTCTGTCAGCGTGTGTCGCGACGCCCCGGTGCAACAAAAAACCCCTCGTGCCGTGAGGCAAGCGAGGGGAGCGCGCCGGTGGGGGTCCGCAGGGCCATGGTGGACCTGCTCAGCCGACGCGCTTTCCAAGTACGAGAATTCGGGTGCGCATGGCACTGACCCTCCCCCCGGCGCACTGTCAGTGTCAAGTGGGTGGGACGCGCGTCTCATTATGTGAGCGCATCAAGGGAAGTGAACGGGACGGCAGCACCTGGGCGGGGACCGCGCCGCCGGTGAGGACGGGCAGGGGGACCTTGCCGGGGACGGGGTAGGCGTCGCGCGCCAGGGCGCGGCGGAGCCGGTGCTCGTCCAGCGGTCCGGAGAAGGCCATGCCCTGGGCGTGGGTGCAGCCCATGGCGCACAGGACGCGGACCTGTTCGGGGACGTCGACGCCTTCGGCGACGGACTGGAGGCCGAGGTCGCCGGCGATCCTGAGGAGCCCGCTGGTGATCTTGTGGAGCCTGGCGGACTCGACCACGCCCTCCACCAGGCCGCGGTCCAGTTTCAGTATGTCCACGGGGAGCCTGCGGAGCGCGTTGATCGCGGCGTATCCGCTGCCGAATCCGTCGAGGGCGATACGGACGCCGAGACGGCGCAGGGCGACGAGGCGCTGCTCCAGCTCGTCGAAGGAGAGGCGCGGGTCGCTGTCGGCGAGCTCCACGACGAGGGCTCCGGCGGGCAGGCCGTGCCGGGTGAGCAGCGCCTCGACCGTGCCGAGCGGTACGGACCGGTCGAGGAGGCGGCGGGCCGGCACGCGGACGGACACGGGCGTGCGATGCCCGTGCCGGTGCCGTTCGGCAGCCTGGACGATGGCCTCCTCCAGCATCCAGCGGCCGAGCTCGGCGGAGCGCTCCCCCGCGTCGTCGGTGACGCGCAGGAACTCGGCGGGGGTGAACAGGATGCCCTGGGCGGAGCGCCAGCGGGCCTGTGCGGCCACGGCGGCGACCTGCCCGGTGGCCAGCTCCACGACGGGCTGGTGGAGGAGGGCGAACTCGCCGTCGTGCAGGGCCGTGCGCAGGCGCGAGGCCAGCTCCGTGCGGCGGACGACCTCGGCCTGCATCTGCGGGGCGTACAGCTCGACGCGGTTCTTGCCGCCGGCCTTGGCGCGGTACATGGCGAGGTCGGCGTTGCGCAGCAGCTCGCCCGCGGTCATGCCGGGCTCGGCGAAGGCGACGCCGATGGACGCGGCGACACGGACCTCGGTGCCTTCGACCTCGTACGGCTGGGAGAGGGTGAGGCGGAGCCGGTCGGCGATCTCGTGGACCTGGAACTCGCGGGCGGCGGGGTCCTGTCCCGCGTCCCCGGCGATGAGCGCGGCGAACTCGTCGCCGCCGAGCCGGGCGGCGGTGTCCCCGGACCGCACGGACTCCTGGAGGCGGCGGGCGGCCTGGATGAGCAGCTCGTCGCCGGCCTGGTGGCCGAGGCGGTCGTTGACGCCCTTGAAGCCGTCGAGGTCGATGAAGAGCACGGCGGTGCCGGAGTCGCCGGAGCGGCGGCCGCCGAGGGCCTGGCGGACCCTCCGGGTGAACAGCGCGCGGTTGGGCAGGTCGGTGAGCGGGTCGTGCTCGGCGTTGTGCTGGAGCTGGGCCTGGAGGCGGACCCGTTCGGTGACGTCGCGGCTGTTGAAGATCAGGCCGCCCTCGTGGCGGTTGACCGTGGACTCGACGTTGAGCCATTCGCCCGCGCCGGACCGGAAGCGGCACTCGATGCGGGTGGTCGGCTCCTCGGAGGGCGGCGCGGCGAGGAACCTGCGCACCTCGTGGACGACGCCGCCGAGGTCGTCGGGGTGGATGAGCGCGGACAGCTCCGTGCCCATCAGCTCCTCGGCGTCCCGCCCGTACACGCCGGACGCGGCGGGGCTGACGTAGCGCAGGACGCCGTCGGGGTCGGCGATCATGATGACGTCGCTGGAGCTCTGGACCAGGGACCTGAAGTGGTTCTCCTTCTGGGCCAGTTCCTGGGCGAGCGCGATGTTCTCGAGCAGCATGATGCCCTGCCGGACGACCAGGGCGAGCACGACCGTGCAGCCGGTGAGGACGACGAACCGGTCCACGCGGCGGCCTTCGACGAAGAAGTACAGGATGCTGAGGGTGCAGACCCCGGCCGCGAGGTACGGCGTGAGCGCGGCGAGCGATCCGGCGATGCGGCGGCGGGGGTGCCGCTGCGGGCGCTGGGCGCGTCGGCCGCGCTCGGGGGGAGGCTGCAGGGGGGTCCTGCGCGCGCCCCAGGGGGCGTACGCGAGGAGCAGGGAACCGGCGAACCAGCCGGCGTCGAGGAGCTGCCCGGAACGGTAGGTGTCGCGCAGCATCGGGGAGGTGAACAGGGCGTCGCACAGCACCGTGAGGGCGAGGGCGGCGATGGCGGTGTTGACCGCCGAGCGGTTGCCCTTGGAGCGGCGGAAGTGCAGGGCGAGGACCATGCTCACGAGGACGATGTCGAGCAGCGGGTAGGCCAGTGAGAGGGCCGCGTGGGCGACGCTCTCGCCGTCGAAGCGGGCCGTGTGCGCCAGGGCGAGGCTCCACGAGAGCGTGAGCAGCGATCCGGCGATGAGCCAGGAGTCCAGCGCGAGGCAGACCCATTCGGCGCGGTTGACGGGGCGCTTGGCGAGGACGAGCAGTCCGACGATGGCCGGTGGGGCGAACAGCAGGAAGAACAGGTCGGCGAGCGACGGGTGGGGCACGGGCCGGTCGAGCACCACCTCGTACCACCCCCAGACGGCGTTGCCGCAGGCGGCCATCGCGGAGGAGAGCGCGAACAGCAGCCAGGCCGGGCGGAACGGGCTGCCGTGGGCGCGGCCGTAGCGGAAGCAGGAGACGGCGGCGACCAGGGCGGCGGCGCTCAGGCCGAAGTCGCCCATGATCAGCGCCAGTCGCTCGGAGCCCCAGCCGAGCAGCGCCCCCGTGGCGTACCCGCCGCACAGGAGCGCGAGGAGCAGCTGCGCGCGGGTGCCTCCCGCGCCGCCGCCGGGCGGCTCGCAGGGCGCGCCGTCGGCCAGCGGGCCGCGGTCGATGACGAGGCCGGGGGCGCTCATCGCAAGGCTCCCGTCCGGAGGGTCTCCGTCCGGAAAGGTTCGGTCGGGAGGGGTCCGGCTGGGAAGGTCCGGTCGCCCCGCCGCTTCGGATCGTCGCTGTATCGACCGCGCATCGCCCGTCGCCCCCCTCGGATTCTGATCGGCAATCACGTCGGCATCACGTCTTCCCCCGTGCCGGTGGTACTGCTCGACGTGCCCCCAAGTCGTGACGATACACCAGGATCGTCACTCAGGGACAGGGTCTCTATACGCTCCGTAACGATCAAGTCGGTTATACACACGCACTGCGCCCGAATCGATCCGGAGCGTATCCGTCCGGGCGCCTCGGCCGCAGGCAAAAGCGGGGCGGTACATACCAACGGGTGCGGGCGGGCGGAACATGCCGTCGGTACGGGCCCCGGGCACGGGCGCGCGGGACCCGTCGGAACGGCCGGATCTATTCGGTGGTGAGGACGACGTTCCTCAGCGGCTCCCCGGCCGCGAACCGGGTGAGCTGCTCGGCGATCAGCCGCTTGGCGCGGGGCATGAACGCCGAGGTGGAGCCGCCGACGTGGGGGCTGATCAGCACGCCGGGCGCGTGCCACAGCGGGTGCCCGGCCGGCAGCGGCTCCGGGTCGGTGACGTCCAGGGCGGCGGTGATGCGGCCGCTCTCGGTCTCCGCGAGCAGGGCCTTGGTGTCCACGACGGGGCCGCGGGCCACGTTGACGAGCAGCGCGCCGTCCTTCATGCGGGCCAGGAAACCGGCGTCGGCGAGGTGCCGGGTGTCCTCGGTGAGCGGGGTCGAGAGGATCACCACGTCCGCCTCGGGCAGCAGGTCGCGCAGGTCGGTGAACGCGTGCACGGGACCGCGCTCGGTGGTGCGGGCGGAGCGTGCGACGCGCACGACCCGCGCGCACTCGAACGGCGCGAGCCGGTCCTCGATGGCCGCGCCGATGGAGCCGTACCCGACGATCAGCACGGACTTGTCGGCGAGCGCCGGGTAGAACCCGGCCCGCCACTCCTCGCGGTCCTGGCCGCGCACGAACCCGGGGATGTCCCGCAGCGACGCCAGCACCAGCGCGAGGGTCAGCTCCGCCGTACTCGCCTCGTGGACGCCCCTGGCGTTGCACAGCGCCACGCCGGGGCGCACGTCGGGGAGGCCGGGCGTCACATGGTCCACGCCCGCGGACAGCGTCTGGACGACCTTCAGGGAGGTCATCGCGGCGAGCGGGCGGACCGCGATCTCCATGCCCTTCATGTACGGGACGACGTAGAAGGCGCAGTCGGCCGGGTCGGCCGGGAAGTCGGTGAGGCCGTCCCAGAGGCGGTAGGTGAGACCGGTCGCGGACGGGTCCGGCAGGCCCTCTATCTCGTCGGCGGGGATGGGCAGCCACACATCGGCGGTCACATCAGCAGCAGTCATGCCAGGAGGCTAAGCGAAGGAAACGGCTCGCCATTGGTTAGTTTTGGTGCGCTGCACAGGGAGGTACGGGGAGTTGGAGCGCAGGACACTCGGGGCGACCGGGCTCGACGTGGGGGCGATCGGCCTCGGCTGCATGCCGATGAGCTGGGCGTACAGCACCTCGCAGCAGCGCGGCGACCGCTCGCTGCGCGCCGTGCACGCCGCGCTCGACGCGGGGGTGAGCCTCCTCGACACGGCCGACATGTACGGGCCGTTCACCAACGAGCTGCTGCTCGGCCGGGTGCTGAAGGAGCGGCGCGCGGACGCGTTCGTGTCGACCAAGTGCGGGCTGCTGGTGGGCGACGGGCACATCGTGGCCAACGGACGGCCGTCCTACGTGCGCCGGGCGTGCGACGCCTCGCTGCGGCGGCTCCAGACGGACGTGATCGACCTGTACCAGCTGCACCGGGCCGACCCGGAGGTGCCGGTCGAGGAGACCTGGGGCGCGATGGCGGACCTGGTGACGGCCGGAAAGGTGCGCGCGCTGGGGTGGTGCGCCGTGGGCGTGCGGGGCGCGCGGCGCACGGGTTCGTACGACTTGTACGACGGAACGATTCGCCAACTGGAGCGCGTGCAGCAGGTGTTCCCGGTGAGCGCCGTGCAGGCGGAGCTGTCCGTGTGGTCGCCGGAGGCGCTGGCGCGGCTGCTGCCGTGGTGCGGGGCGCGCGGGGTGGGGTTCCTCGCCGCGATGCCGCTCGGCAACGGCTTCCTGACCGGGACGCTGACGCCGGGCGGCGGTTTCGAGCCGGACGACCCGCGGGCCCGGCACCCGCGCTTCACCGCCGAGATGATGGCCGCGAACCAGCCGCTGGTCGCCGGGTTGCGGCGGGTGGCCGAGCGGCACGGGGGCGCGGCGGCCGGGGTGACCCCGGCGCAGGTGGCGCTGGCCTGGACGCTGGCCCAGGGCAGGCACGTCGTCCCGGTGCCGGGCACGAAGCGGGAGTGCTGGGCGGTGGAGAACGCGCGGGCGGCCGCGCTGGCGCTGACGGCGCGGGACCTGGCGGAGATCGCCGGGCTCCCGCCCGCCCGCGGCTCCTGGTATTGAGGGCAGGCGGGCTCGGGGCTTGGTGGTGGGGGCGGGTGACAGCGGGCGGGCGTCACGTGTCGGCGTCAGCGGGGGCGGGAGCAGCGGGGCGCGGCGGACGGGCGCGGCAAGCGGCGGGCGGACGCGGCAAGTCGGGGACAGCGGACGGGCGGGAGCGGCGCGCGGCGAGTCACGGGCGGCGGGGCGGGCGGGGCGGGAGCACGGGGGCGGTACCGGTGGGGCGCAAGCCCTAGGCTGGACCGGACGGGCTCCACTTCGCCGCCGGGAAGGAACGAGGAACGTGCGACGTCCCGCTGTGACGGCCGTGTCGGCCGCTGCCGCTCTGCTGCTGGCGACCGGGTGTTCGGCCGACGGGGGGAACGGTCCGGCGGGCCCCGCGACGGGCGCGCCGACCCGCTCCGCCGCGTCCGCCCCGGCGTCCGCCGCGCCCTCCCCGTCCCCGTCCGCGCCGCCCGCGAAGGGCTCCGCGCGGGTCGTGTCCACGGTCGCCCAGGGCCTCAAGTCGCCTTGGGGCCTGGCCCCGCTGCCGGGCGGCGACCTGCTGGTCTCCTCCCGCGACGAGGGCACCCTCACCCGCGTGGACGCCGAGACCGGCGAGCTGACCGTGCTGGGCGAGGTGCCCGGTGTGGCGCCCGGCGGCGAGGGCGGGCTGCTGGGCATCGCCCTGTCGCCGAAGTTCGCCGAGGACCACCTCGTCTACGCGTACTTCACCACCGAGTCCGACAACCGCATCGCCCGCATGCTGTACGACGAGAACCGGCCCGCCGGGCAGCAGCTGGGCGCGCCCGACACGGTCCTGCGCGGCATCCCCAAGGGTGTCGTCCACAACGGCGGGCGCATCGCCTTCGGGCCCGACGGGATGCTCTACGCGGGCACCGGCGAGACGGGCGACACGGGGCTCTCGCAGGACAAGGCGTCGCTGGGCGGCAAGATCCTGCGGATGACGCCGGACGGGCAGCCCGTGCACGGGAACCCCGAGGCCGACTCGGTCGTCTACTCGTACGGGCACCGCAATGTGCAGGGCCTCGCGTGGGACGCGCAGAAGCGGCTGTGGGCGGCCGAGTTCGGGCAGAGCACCTGGGACGAGCTGAATCTGATCCAGCCGGGTGGCAACTACGGCTGGCCGGAGGCGGAGGGCAAGGGCGGCGGCTCCGGGTTCGTCGACCCGGTCGCGCAGTGGCCGGTGGCGGACGCGTCGCCGAGCGGCATCGCCTTCGCGCGCGGCTCGGTGTGGATGGCCGGGCTGCGCGGCGAGCGGCTGTGGCGCATCCCGCTGGCGGGCGACAAGCCGTCGTCGGCGCCGCAGGCGTTCCTGGAGGGCGAGTACGGCCGACTGCGCGCCGTCGTCGCGGCGGGCGGCGACCGGCTGTGGCTGGTCACCAGCGAGACGGACACGCGCGGCACGCCGGAGGCGGGTGACGACCGCGTCCTGCTGCTGGAGGTCAGGTAGCCGGGCCGTCAGCGGGCGTCCGGCGGGGCGTCGAGCAGGCGGAGGCGGTGCGCCAGGGCGGCCGCCTCCGTACGGCTGGAGGCGCCCAGCTTCGTCAGGATGCGCGACACATGGACGCTCGCCGTCTTCGGTGAGATGAACAGCTCCTCGGCTATCGCCCGGTTCGTACGCCCCCGCGCCAGCAGCCGCAGCACGTCCCGCTCCCGGCCGGTCAGCCCGAAGGCGGGCTCCGGGGCGGGCGGCGCGGCGGGCTCGCCCGGGTCCAGCGACAGCCGGGCGCGGGCCGCCAGCAGTTCCGCGTCCTCCCGCAGGGCCCGCGCGCCCAGCCGGACGGCCACCGCGCGCGCCTCCCGCAGCGCCCCGGCCGCCGCCTCCCGGTCCCGGCCGCCCGTCAGCAGCGCGTCCGCCAGCCGGTACCGGGCGCGGGCCAGCTCGTACGGCCGCTGGACCCGCTCCAGGGCCGCCACCAGAGCCGCCCAGCGGCCCGGGTCGTCCCGGCCCTCGGCGCGGGCCAGCTCCGCCGCGACGAACTCCGCGTACGCCTCCCACAGCGGCACCGGCGCGGCGAGCCGCCGGGCCCCGTCCCGCACCGCCCGCACGGCCCGTTCCGCGTCCGGGTCACCCACGACGCCCCGCGGGTCGGCGGGCCGGGCGTCCGCCTCCGCGGTGGCCGCGGCGAGCAGCAGCGGCCAGGCGTACCGGTGTGTGCCCGCCGGGAAGCCGTCGGCCACCGCCGCGGCCAGCAGGTCCCGTACGTCCCGCATCCGCCCGCGCCCGGCGGCGACCGCCAGCTCCAGGCGGGTCAGCGGCAGCGTGAACTGGAGCATCGGCGCGTGGGCGCCCAGCAGTTCACGGGCGCGGGACGTGTGCGCGGACGCCGCGTCGGTCTCGCCGCGCAGCACGTGCAGCTGCGCCAGGCGCAGCAGGGCGAAGCCGCGCGGCTTGGAGGTGGCGGCGGCGAGGCGCAGCAGCCGGTGCGCGCCCCGCTCGGCCTCCTCCCACAGGCCGAGCGACAGCTGCGCCTCCGCGAGGTTGCCCAGCACCCAGGCCTCGTTGCCCAGCAGGCCGTGCTCGCGCGTGTAGACGATCCCGGCCTCGGCGACCTCGACCGCCTCGCGGGACATGCCGACGGACTCCAGGGTGGACGCCAGGTTGGTGTACGCGCGGCCCGCCTCCCCGGTCAGGCGCAGTTCCACGGTCCGCTCGCGCACCGCGCGCATCGCGGCGAGGCCGCCTTCGACGTCGCCCGCGTCGACCATGAGGCTGCCCAGGGTGAGCCGGGCGTTCAGCTCGACGGGTTCGGCGCCGACGAGGCGCGCGTACTCGACGGCCCGCTCGGCGGCGGCGAGGCTGTCGGGGCCCGGCGCGTGCAGCATGCCCCATCCGGCGGCGACGGCGAGGACCTGGGCGTGCACCGCCGACGGCGGCAGGCCCCGCACCAGCTCCTGGGCGGTCGCCAGCTCGGCCCAGCCGTCGCCGCGCCCCAGGTTGGTGACGAGCCGGGACCGCTCGGTCCAGAACCAGGCGGCCCGCAGCGGGTCGTCGCCGTCCGCGAGGAGCCGCAGCGCCCGTTTGACGATGGTCAGCGCCCGCTCGCGGTCGCCGCATTGGCGGGCGGCCACGGCGGCCTCCGCTAGGAGGTCCAGGTAGCGCAGCGGGGTCGTGTCCGCGTCGCAGCCGCACGCCGGGTACGCCTCTGCCTGGTCGATGGGGCGCACCGTGTCCCGTACGTCGCGGGGCACGTCGTCCCACAGCTCCATGGCCCGCTCCAGGAGCCGCAGCCGTTCGGCGTGGGCGTGGCGGCGGCGGGCCTCCGCGGCGGCCCGCAGGACGACGGGGAGGGCCTTCGCCGCGTCGTGCGCGTGGTACCAGTACCCGGCGAGCCGCGTGGTGCGCTCGTCGGCCCGTACGAGGGTGGGGTCGGCCTCCAGGGCCCGGGCGTAGCGGCGGTTGATGCGGGAGCGCTCGCCGGGCAGCAGGTCGTCGCTGACGGCCTCGCGGACCAGCGAGTGGCGGAAGCGGTAGCCGTCGCCGTCGGGCACGGCGAGGAGGATGTTCGCGCCGACGGCGGCCCGCAGCGCGGCGATGAGGTCGTCCTCGGGGAGCCCGGCGACGGCGGCGAGCAGCGCGTACTCGACGGTGGAGCCGCCCTCGGCGACGATCCGCGCGACGTTCTGGGCGTCGTCGGGGAGCCGTTCGACGCGGACGAGGAGCAGCTCGCGCAGGGAGTCGCTGAGGCCGCCCGGGGCACAGCCCTGCTCGTGGCTGACCACCAGTTCCTCGACGAAGAAGGCGTTGCCGTCGGAGCGGCGGAAGATCTCGTCCACGAGCGCCGGATCGGGTTCGGCGGCGAGGATGCCGGTGAGCTGCCGGTGGACCTCCGCGCGCGTGAAGCGGGGCAGTTCGACGCGGCGTACGCTGCGCAGCCGGTCGATCTCGGCCAGCAGGGGGCGCAGGGGGTGGCGGCGGTGGATGTCGTCGGAGCGGTACGTGGCGAGGACGGCGAGGCGCCCGCCCGCGAGGGTGCGCAGCAGGTACGCGAGCAGGTGCCGGGTGGAGGTGTCCGCCCAGTGCAGGTCCTCCAGCACGAGGACGACGGTGTGGTCGGCGGCGACGCGTTCCAGGAGGCGTACGGCCAGCTCGAAGAGGCGGGCGGTGCTGTCGTCGGCGTGCGGCTCGGGGTGGCCCTGCGGGTCGCCCAGCTCGGGCAGGAGCCGGGCCAGTTCGCCCTCCTGGCCTTCGGCCGCGGCGGCGAACGCGTCGGGCAGGGCGCGGCGCAGGGCGCGCAGGGCGGTGGCGAACGGCGCGAAGGGCAGCCCGTCGGCGCCGATCTCGACGCAGCCCCCGACGGCGACGGCGGCACCGCGGCGGCGCGCCTCGCCGAGGAACTCCTCGACGAGGCGGGTCTTGCCGACGCCCGCCTCGCCCGCGACGAGCAGCGCGCGCGGCTCGCCCTCGACGGCGCGGGACAGGGCGTCGGTGAGCGCGGTGAGTTCGGCGGTCCGGCCGACGAACACGGGGCTGAGCGACGTGATCTCCACGCCGCCGAGGATCGCACAGGCGTACGCCATCGGGGCGGCGGCCCTCAGGCGGCGCGTGCGAAGCGGCGGCGCTCGTCGCTCACCCGCCCTTCGGGTGCGTCCCCGCCGGAGCGGCGCGCGGCGCGGCCGGTCCGCCGGGCGGCGCGGGCCCGGCGGGCCAGGCGCTCGGCGTCGGCCTCCCGGACGAGCCGGGCGTGACGGTCGGCGTGGTGGGCGGCGAGGGTGTCGTACGGGAACATCGCGGTCTCCCTGGAGGGTCGGGGCCCGGTCGTTCCGGGCTGCCCCGACTCTCCTCCCGCAGACGGTGCCCGCACATCGGGAGAGTGCCGCATCCTCGCGGCCCGCGTCGCCTTACGCCGGGCCCCGGAGCGTCTTACGCGTGCCGGGGGCGCCTTACGCGCCGCCCTCGCCCGCGCGCAGGGCGTGCCACTCGGGGGCGAGGACGGACCACACCTCGATGTCGAGGCGGGCGCCCCGGTGGGGGTGGTGCTCGCGCAGCACGCCCTCCTTGGTCATGCCGAGCCGCCGGGCCACGTTGACGCTGGCCGTGTTGGGCGACGCGACGCGCCACTCGACGCGGTGGACGCCCCGTACGTCGACGGCCCAGTCGATGATCACGCGGGCGGCCCGGGTCACCAGGCCGCGCCCGACGGCGGCCGGTTCCAGCCAGCAGCCAACCTCGCAGGAGCCAGCGGCGACGTCCATGGTGGGGAACAGGACACCGCCGACGAGGGTGCCGTCCTGGCGGATGCCGAAGATGCGGCCCTTGTCGGCGGCGGCCTTGTCCGCGTACGACTGGAGGAAGGCCCGCGCGGCCGGCAGGTCCGGTGCGACCTCGGCGAGCGCGATGTACCGCCCTATGTACTCCCGGCCCCGGTCCAGGTGGGCCAGGTACTCCTCGGCCTGCCAGGGCTCCAGCGGGCCCAGCTCCGCCCCGTCGCCCAGGGACCGGCTGAAGACGCTCATGATGCTCCCCCTCCCCCGCCGCAGGGCGGGTCTACGGCACGAGCTCCCCTTCACCGCTCGCGCGCTGCTCCGGGATCTTCGCATGGACCGGCTCGCGGCACTCCGGGGCCTCGATGCTGATGCGCGGCAGCAAGCGGTCGAGGGAGCGGGGCAGCCACCAGTTGGCGCCGCCCAGCAGATGCATGAGGGCGGGGACGAGCAGGGTACGCAGCACGAACGCGTCGAGGGCGACGGCCGCGGCGAGGCCGATGCCGAACATCGCGATGACCCGGTCGCCGGAGAGGACGAACGCCAGGAACACGGCGATCATGATGACGGCGGCGGAGTTGATCACGCGGCTGGTCTCGGCGAGCCCGACCCGCACCGCGCGCCGGTTGTCGCCGGTATCCAGCCACTCCTCGTACATCCGGCTCACCAGGAACACCTGGTAGTCCATGGACAGGCCGAAGAGCACGGAGACGGCTATCACCGGCAGGAACGGCTCGATGGGCCCGGCGCGGCCGAGGCCGAGCAGCTCGCTGCCCCAGCCCCACTGGAAGACGGCCACGACGATCCCGAAGGCGGACGCGACGGCGGCGACGTTCATCGCCGCGGCCTTCAGCGGGATGCCGATGGACCGGAACGCGAGCAGGAGCAGCAGGCAGCCGAGCGTGATCACGACACCGACGAACAGCGGCAGCTTGCCGATGATGACCTGCGCGAAGTCGTCGTACCCGGCGGTGATGCCGCCCACGTGGACGTCGAGGGAGGTGCCGCTCTCGGCGGCGGGCAGCACGTCGGCGCGCAGCCGCTCGACCAGGTCGCTGGTCCGCTGCGACTGGGGCGCGGAATCCGGTACGACGGTGACGACGGCGGTGTTGCCGCCGCCGCTGTACGTGACGGGGCCGACCGACTCGACGCCGGGCGTGGCGCCGATCTGGGCGGGCAGCCGGTCCATGGCGAGCCGGTCGCCGGCGCCGCCGAGTTCGGCGACGAGGGTGAGCGGGCCGTTGACGCCGGGGCCGAAGCCGTCGGCGAGCAGGTCGTACGCCTGCCGGGTGGTGGCCGTGGCCGGGTCGTTGCCCTGGTCGGAGGTGCCCAGGCGCAGGGAGAGCGTCGGCAGGGCGAGGACCAGCATCACGACGGCGGCGACGGCGCCCAGCTTCTTGGGGTGGCGCTCCACGAACGCCGACCAGCGGGCGGCGAACCCGGTCGGCAGCTCCGGCTCGGGGCCGTGCTCGGCGAGGCGGCGGCGCTCGCGGCGGGACAGGGCGCGCATGCCGATCAGGGACAGCAGGGCGGGCAGCAGCGTGACGGACGCGGCGACCGTCAGGACGACGGTGAGCGACGCGGCGATGGCGACGCCGTTGAGGAAGCCCAGCCGCAGGATGAGCATGCCGAGCAGGGCGATGCAGACGGTCGCCCCGGCGAAGACGACGGCGCGGCCGGTGGTGGCGACGGCGTTCTGCGCGGCCTCGGTGACGCCGAGGCCGCGTTTGAGGCCCTTGCGGTGGCGGGTGACGATGAACAGCGCGTAGTCGATGCCGACGCCGAGGCCGATGAGCAGGCCCAGCATCGGCGCGAAGTCCGCCACGGTCATGACGTGGCCGAGCAGGGCGATCCCCGAGTAGGCGGTGCCGACGCTGACGAGGGCCGTGACGATGGGCAGGACGCTGGCCGCGAGGGAGCCGAACGCGAGGAACAGCACGACGGCCGCGACGGCGACGCCGACCATCTCGGCGGTGTGGGAGCCGCCGCCCTGGGTGAGGGAGGCGACGGTGCCGCCGACCTCGACCTGGAGGCCGTCGCCGGAGGCGGCACGGGCGGTGTCCACCAGGGCGCGGGCCTGCGACTGGGGGATGTCGTCGGCGAGGCGGTCGAAGGTGACGGTGGCGTAGCCGGTGCGGCCGTCGTCGCTGATCTGCGCGGGGCCGGACGGCGGGGTGACGGCGGCGACGCCGGGCAGCTCCTCGACCTCGTCGAGCATGGCGGTGATCCGGCCCTGAACGGCCTCGCCGCGTACGTCTCCGTGCTCGCTGTGCCAGACGATGGTGCCGCTGTCGCCGCTCCGGCCGGGGAACGCCTCCTGGAGCACGGCCGTCGCGCGGCCGGACTCGGTGCCGGGGACCTCGTAGTCGTTGGAGTACGCGGAACCGGCCACCCCGGCGGCCACCGTGACGCCGCACAGGGCGGCGAGCCAGAGCAGGACGGTGACGAGTCGGTGGCGCACACACCACCGGGCGATGGCTGCCAAGGGCTTCGCTCCCTGATCGGGGGGTCCTGGTCCCGGCTCCGGGACTCCCGGAGGGACACATGACCGTATCGGGGACAACTCTGACAGCGAAAAGAGATCGTTTGCCCCTTTCGTGGGCTTACTCACAGCGCGTGGAGCAGGCCCGGATGCGGGCTGGCACGACGGCACCCGGCGGGGCGCGGGCCTGGGACGCAGGCCGCACAGCGAGCGAGCGGCGGTGGTGGGCAGCCGGGCGGGCGCCGGCCCAGCGGCGGCGGGTGGACGGCAGCCGGGCGGGCGCCGAGTGGCACGGGCGGGGTTCACCGCAGGAGGGCGCGGGCAGCGCGAAGGACGCGGAGCAGCAGCGGGCGCGGGATCCGCGTGGATGCCCGGGGCGGGCGCCGGGAGGGACGGGGCACAGGGCGGCGGGCGCGAGCGGGGGTGGCGGGCGGCGAGCGGCGGACGGGGCGGAGGTGGCGCGCGGGTGACGGGGAGATCCCGGGGCAGCAGCGGAGCGGCACGAACAGCGCGGGCTGCTCAGCGCGGGCGCGGAATGCCGGGCAGGTGCGGGCACAGCGGCGGGCGGTGGGCACCGGGCGCGATGCGGGGCAGGGGCGGGCCGAGTCGGCGCGGGGCCAGAGGCGGCGGAGTGCCCAAGGAGGCGAGCGCAACGGCTGCGGGGGCGCGAGTGGCGCGGGCCCTCAAGGCAGGTGGTGCGCCGGGGCCCGAAGGTGCGGGGCAGGGCGGGCGGGTGGAGGGCAACCGAGCGGGAGGCGCGAGGAGGCGCGGGGCAGGCGGCAGGCGGCAGGCGGCAGGCGGGCGTACGAACGTGCAGGGGCGTACGGGGCGGCGGACGGCCACGCGGGCGGCACGCGGCGTACCGGAGCGGGAGGGGCGTGCGGGAGTGCGGAGGGCGGCGCACCGGCTTGCGGTGCGCCGCCCTCGTACAGCAGCGGGTCGGACAGGGACGTCCGGCCCCCGGGCTCAGCCCTCGGTGACGCCGAGCTTCTCCAGGATCAGCTCCCGAACCCGGGCCGCGTCGGCCTGGCCGCGCGTGGCCTTCATGACCGCGCCGACCAGCGCGCCCGCCGCGGCGACCTTGCCGCCTCGAATCTTGTCGGCGATGGCCGCGTTGGCCGCGATGGCCTCGTCCACGGCCGCGCCCAGGGCACCCTCGTCGGAGACGACCTTCAGGCCGCGCTTCTCCACGACGGTGTCCGGGTCGCCCTCGCCCGCGAGAACGCCCTCGATGACCTGGCGGGCCAGCTTGTCGTTGAGGTCGCCGGAGGTCACCAGCTCCGTCACCCGGGCGACCTGCGCCGGGGTGATGGCCAGCTCGTCCAGGGACGTGCCGGTCTCGTTGGCGTGCCGGGACAGCTCGCCCATCCACCACTTGCGGGCCTGGTCGGCCGGGGCGCCCGCGTCGATCGTGGCGACGATCAGGTCGAGCGCGCCCGCGTTGAGGATGGCCTGCATGTCCAGCGCGGAGACGCCCCACTCCTCGCGCAGCCGGTTGCGGCGCACGCGCGGCAGCTCGGGCAGCCCGGCGCGGATCTCCTCCACCCACTCGCGGGACGGGGCGACGGGCACGAGGTCGGGCTCGGGGAAGTAGCGGTAGTCCTCCGCCTCCTCCTTGACCCGGCCGGACGTGGTGGAGCCGTCGTCCTCGTGGAAGTGACGGGTCTCCTGCACGATCGTGCCGCCGCCGATGAGGACCGCGGCGTGCCGCTGGACCTCGTAGCGGACGGCCCGCTCGACGGACCGGAGCGAGTTGACGTTCTTCGTCTCGCTGCGGGTGCCGAACTTCTCCGTGCCGATGGGGCGCAGCGACAGGTTGACGTCGCAGCGCATCTGGCCCATCTCCATGCGCGCCTCGGAGACGCCAAGGGCGCGGATGAGGGCGCGCAGCTCGGCGACGTACGCCTTGGCGACCTCGGGGGCGCGGTCACCGGCGCCGACGATCGGCTTGGTGACGATCTCGATCAGCGGGATGCCCGCGCGGTTGTAGTCGAGCAGCGAGTGGGACGCGCCGTGGATGCGGCCGGTGGCGCCGCCGACGTGCGTCGACTTGCCCGTGTCCTCCTCCATGTGGGCGCGCTCGATCTCCACGCGGAAGACCTCGCCGTCCTCCAGCTGGACGTCCAGGTAGCCGTTGAAGGCGATCGGCTCGTCGTACTGGGAGGTCTGGAAGTTCTTCGGCATGTCCGGATAGAAGTAGTTCTTCCGGGCGAAGCGGCACCACTCGGCGATCTCGCAGTTCAGCGCGAGGCCGATCTTGATCGCGGACTCGACGCCGGTCGCGTTGACGACGGGCAGCGCGCCGGGCATGCCGAGGCAGACCGGGCAGGTCTGGGTGTTCGGTTCGGCGCCCAGCTCGGTGGAGCAGCCGCAGAACATCTTTGTCTTGGTGCCGAGTTCGACGTGCACCTCCAGGCCCATGACGGGCTCGAAGGTGGCGAGGGCGTCCTCGTACGACACCAGGTCAGTCGTGACGGTCACGGTGAAAACAATCCCTCTCAGCCGAACAGGACGTCGTCGTCACCGACGCGCTTCAGCTCGCGCACCAGGATGGCGAGTCCGGTCGCGATGGCGGCGGCGGACACGACGGCGTCCAGCAGCAGAAGCGTGTCGCTCTCGGTGCGGGCCTTGCGGGCCTGCTTGATCACGCTCAGCGCGCCGAACGCGGTGGTGCCGATCGACAGGTACGTACCGGCCCTCGACTTCTTGAAGCCCTTGGCCTTGGTCAGTGCGCTCACAGCGACGGAGCCTCCTCCAGCAGCGGGTGGCCCCAGCGTGCCACGAAGGCGGCCTCGACCGCGGCGCCGACCGTGTACAGACGGTCGTCCTTCATGGCCGGGGCGATGATCTGCAGACCGACCGGCAGGTTGTCCTCCGGCGCCAGGCCGCACGGCAGCGACATGGCGGCGTTGCCCGCGAGGTTGGTCGGGATGGTGCACAGGTCGGCCAGGTACATGGCCATCGGGTCGTCGGCGCGCTCGCCGATCGGGAAGGCCGTGGTCGGGGTCGTCGGGGAGACGATCACGTCGACCTGCTCGAACGCCTTCTCGAAGTCGCGCGTGATGAGCGTGCGGACCTTCTGCGCGGAGCCGTAGTACGCGTCGTAGTAGCCGGAGCTGAGCGCGTACGTGCCGAGCATGATGCGGCGCTTGACCTCGTCGCCGAACCCGGCCTCGCGGGTGAGGGAGGTGACGTCCTCCGCCGAGCGCGTGCCGTCGTCACCGGTCCGCAGGCCGTAGCGCAGGCCGTCGAAGCGGGCGAGGTTGGAGGAGCACTCGGAGGGCGCGATCAGGTAGTACGCGGAGAGCGCCAGGTCGAAGGAGGGGCAGTCCAGCTCGACGATCTCGGCGCCCAGCTCCTTCAGCAGCTCGACGGACTCGTCGAACCGCTGGACGACACCGGCCTGGTAGCCCTCGCCGCGGAACTGCTTGACGACGCCGACGCGCATCCCCTGGACGCGGCCGTTGCGTGCGGCCTCGACGACCGGCGGGACGGGCGCGTCGATGGACGTGGAGTCCATCGGGTCGTGCCCGGCGATCACCTCGTGGAGGAGGGCCGCGTCGAGGACCGTGCGCGCGCAGGGGCCGCCCTGGTCCAGGGAGGACGAGAACGCGACCATGCCGTAGCGGGAGACCGCGCCGTACGTCGGCTTGACGCCGACCGTGCCGGTGACGGCGGCGGGCTGGCGGATGGAGCCGCCCGTGTCCGTGCCGATGGCGAGGGGGGCCTCGTACGACGCGAGGGCGGCCGACGAGCCGCCGCCCGAGCCGCCGGGGATGCGGGTGAGGTCCCACGGGTTGCCGGTCGGGCCGTAGGCGCTGTTCTCGGTGGAGGACCCCATGGCGAACTCGTCCATGTTGGTCTTGCCGAGGATGACCACGTCGGCGGCGCGCAGCTTCGCGACGAGCGTCGCGTCGTACGGCGGGACCCAGCCTTCGAGCATCTTCGAGCCGACGGTGGTCGGCATGTCGCACGTGGTGAAGATGTCCTTCAGGGCGAGCGGGACACCGGCGAGTGGGCCCAGCTCCTCGCCGCGCTCGCGCTTCTCGTCCACGGCGCGGGCCTGCGCGAGGGCGCCCTCGCGGTCCACGTGCAGGAAGGCGTGGACCTTCTCGTCCACCGCCTCGATGCGGGCGAGGTGTGCCTCGGTGACCTCGACGGCGGTGAGCTCGCCGGAGGCGATCTTCGCCGCGATCTCGGCCGCGGTGAGCTTGATGATGGTGCTGTCCGTCATGTCGGTCAGTCCTCCCCGAGGATCTGCGGCACCTTGAAACGCTGCTTCTCCTGGGCCGGGGCACCGGAGAGCGCCTGCTCGGGGGTGAGCGACGGACGGACCTCGTCCGCGCGCATGACGTTGGTCAGCGGCAGCGGGTGGGAGGTCGGCGGAACGTCTTGGTCGGCGACCTCGGAGACGCGGGCGACCGCGCCGATGATGTCGTCGAGCTGGGAGGCGAAGTGGTCTACCTCTTCGTCCTTCAGCTCCAGACGCGCCAGCCGTGCGAGGTGGGCGACCTCCTCGCGCGTGATGCCAGGCATGCAGCGATCCTCAGGGGTGAGTGATTGGGTTTTGGCCCAATCCTATGGGTCGCGCCGCGGTGCCCGTGAAACGGTTTGCCCCTCCATCCGTACCTCTGTGTGCGGCCGGGTGGCCCGGCGGGCCGCCGGTCCGGCTGGCCGGACGGCCCCGCGGGTGGTCCGGTCTACGTGACCGGGTGGCTGGACGGACGGCCGGAGGGGTGGTCCGGGGAGTGGTCGGACGGGGCGGGCGTGGACGGCGGGAGCGCCGTGGTGGGGCGGTGCCAGCCGTGTACGCCGCGGGCGCGGAGCCACGCCGTCGTCTCCTGCGGCGGCATCGCGGCGGCGACCAGCCAGCCCTGGACGGCGTCGCAGCCCAGGTCGCGCAGGCGCTCCCAGGTCTCGTCGTCCTCGACGCCCTCGGCGACGACGAGGAGGCCCAGCGAGTGGGCGAGGTCCACGGTGCAGCGGACGATCTCGGCGTCCTCCGTGTCCACGGCGAGGCGGGCCACGAACGAGCGGTCGATCTTCAGCTCGCTGACCGGGAGGCGCCGCAGGTGGACCAGCGACGAGTAGCCCGTGCCGAAGTCGTCCAGCGACATCTTCACGCCGTGGCCGGTCAGCCCGGCGAGGGTGTCGGCGGCGCGCTGCGGGTCCTCCAGCAGCACATGCTCGGTGATCTCCAGCTGGAGGGCGCCGGCGGGTACGCCGTGCCGGGCGAGGCGGGCGGCGACGGCTCCCGCGAAGCCGGGGCTGTGGACGTCGCGCGGCGAGACGTTCACAGCGACGGGGACCTCCAGGCCCTGGGCGCGCCAGCGGGCGACCTGGCCGAGCGCCGTCTCCAGGACGTACTCGGTGAGGTGCGGCATCAGGCCGGACGACTCCGCGATCGCGATGAACTCGTCCGGGGGGACGCGGCCGCGCTCCGGGTGGACCCAGCGGACCAGCGCCTCCAGGCCCGCGACATGGCCGTCGAAGCGGACCTTGGGCTGGTAGTGCAGCTCCACCTCGCCCGCGTCGAGGGCGCGGCGCAGGTCGCCGAGGAGGCCGAGCCGGTCGGGGGTGTTGGAGTCGCGCTTGGACTCGTACACCTCGACCCCCGTCCGGTCCCGCTTCGCCTGGTACATGGCGACGTCGGCGCGCTGGAGGAGCCCTTCGGCGTCGAGGGCGTGGTCGGGGAAGACGGCGACCCCGGCGCTGGCCTCCAGGACGAGCGTGAGCCCGTCGAGGTCGAGCGGGGAGGACAGGTCGGCGGCGAGGTGGCGGGCGACGCGCTGGGCGCTGGTGGTGGAGTCGGTGGCCGGCAGCAGTACGGCGAACTCGTCGCCGCCGAGCCGGGCGGCCTCGGCTCCGCGCGGCAGGGCGAGGCGGAGGCGCTCGGCGATCTGGAGGAGGAGGCGGTCACCGGCGAGGTGGCCGAGCGTGTCGTTGACGGACCGGAAGCGGTCGAGGTCGATGAGGACGAGCGCGGCGCGCCGGTTGTCGGCCTCGGCGGCCTCCAGGGCGGCCCAGGTGCGTTCGAGCAGCCACTGGCGGTTGGGGAGGCCGGTGAGGGGGTCGCGGAGCTGCTCCTCGGCGCGGGCGCGCGCGATCCAGAGTGTGGAGTCGAGGGCGATTAAGGGCACGGCGAACAGCGGCAGCAGGACCGGGAGGGAGACGGCGACGACGCAGATGAGCGGGGCGATGCCGAGCAGGGCGACGGCGACGAGGCCCTGCCGCAGCAGCGCCGTGCGGGCGGCGGTGGGCAGGCCGCCGCCGGGCGGGGCGAGGGTGTACCACAGGACGAGCCGGGTCACCACCAGGTACGTCCCGGCGGCGAGGGCGACTTCCGGTACGGCGGCGATCCCCCATTCGAGGGGCTGCCAGGGCCGTTCGACGGACGGCACGTCACCGAACGCGGCGAGGACGAGCGCGGCGCCGCCGATGCCGAGCACGTCGGCGGCGCCGTGCAGCAGGCCCTGCCGCCAGCGGTGCCTGCGGGCGGCGCCGACGAGGACGACGACGGCGAGGCTGACCAGCCCGGCGGGCACCCACCCGTACAGGAGGAGCACGGCGAGGGTGAGGGCGGCGCCGGAGCCGGTGCCGCCCCACCAGCGGTCCCGGCCGAGGGCCACGAGGTGGCCGACGACGATGCCGGTGAGGACGGCCAGGGACCAGCCGGTCGTCCCGCCGGGGAACAGCGCGTGGCCGTCGCTCACCGCGCGGTAGAAGCCGGTGGCGAGCGCGATCGCCGCGAGGGTCACGACGACGGCGGGCAGCCTGGCGAGGACGCCCTCGCGGGCCGTCGCGCATCCCGCTCGCGTACGCGGTCGTGCGACCGGGTCGGCACTCTCGGTCGGTTTCATTCCGTCCCTCTCACAGCCGGCGGTGCCGTTGCCTCTGCCTGGTGATGGCCTGTTGTCATGCCACCACGACTGGACTTCCCACGCGGCCGCGCACGACAGGCGCACGTCACAACAGTAGGCCGCGGAGGGCGTTGACGGGCAGCGCTCTACAGCTCTTGCCCGAATGCGACCCGGCCACCCTTATCCGTCTGATATGCGCTGAACGGGTGACGTTTTCCGGCCTGTTCCGCGCGCTGTTCCCCTACTGTTCGACCGGGACGGCTGCTTCGCGGGCGGCGTCGGGGCCCTGCTCCAGCAGGACGGCGAAGCCGGCCTCGTCCAGAACCGGAACCTTCAGCTGCATCGCCTTGTCGTACTTGGAGCCCGGGTTCTCCCCGACCACCACGAACGCCGTCTTCTTGGAAACGGAACCGGTCACCTTCGCGCCCGCGCTCTGGAGCGCCTCCTTCGCGCCGTCCCGGGTGTGGTTCTGCAGCGTGCCCGTGACGACGACGGTGAGCCCCTCCAGCGGGCGGGGGCCCTCCTCCTCGCCGGTGCTCTCCTCCTCCATGCGGACGCCCGCGGCGCGCCACTTGCGCAGGATCTCGCGGTGCCAGTCCTCCGCGAACCACTGCTTCAGGGACGCGGCGATGGTCGGCCCTACACCCTCGACGGCCGCCAGCTCCTCCTCGGTGGCCTGTTCGATGCGCTCGATGGAGCGGAACTCGCGGGCCAGCGCCTCGGCGGCGACGGGGCCGACATGGCGGATCGACAGCGCCGTGATGATCCGGGCCAGGGGGCGGCTCTTGGCCTCCTCGATGTTCCTGAGCATCGCGAGGGCGTTCTTCTTCGGCTCGCCCTGCTGGTTGGCGAAGACGGTGACGACCTTCTCCTCGCCGGTCTTCGGGTCGCGCTTGGGCAGCCCGCTGTCCTGGTCGAGGACGTACGCCTTGATGGGCAGCAGCTGCTCGATCGTCAGGTCGAACAGATCGCCCTCGTCCACGATCGGCGGCTCGGCGGGCTCCAGCGGGCGGGTGAGCGCGGCGGCGGCCACGTAGCCGAAGTTCTCGATGTCGAAGCAGCGGCGCCCGGCCAGGTAGAACAACCGCTCCCGCAGCTGCGCGGGGCACGTACGGGCGTTCGGGCAGCGCAGGTCGACGTCGCCCTCCTTCATGGGCTTCAGCGGCGTCCCGCACTCTGGGCACTCGGCCGGCATGACGAACTCCCGTTCGCTGCCGTCCCGCAGGTCCACGACCGGCCCCAGGATCTCCGGGATGACGTCTCCGGCCTTGCGGAGCACGACCGTGTCGCCGATCAGGACGCCCTTGGCGCGCACCACGTCCTGGTTGTGCAGGGTGGCGAACTCGACCTCGGAGCCCGCGACCGTGACCGGCTCCACCTGGGCGTACGGCGTGACACGGCCCGTGCGGCCGACGCCGACGCGGACGTCCACCAGCTTCGTGTTGACCTCCTCGGGCGCGTACTTGTACGCGATCGCCCAGCGCGGGGCGCGGGACGTGGAGCCGAGGCGGCCCTGGAGGCGGATCTCGTCGAGTTTGACGACGACGCCGTCGATCTCGTGCTCCACCGAGTGGCGGTTCTCGCCGTAGTACGCGATGAACTCCCGTACGCCGTCGATGCCGTCCACCACGCGGTTGTGCCGGGCCGTGGGCAGGCCCCACTCGTGGAGCAGCTCGTACGCCTCGGACAGCCGGCCGAGGGTCAGGCCCTCCAGCGCGCCGATGCCGTGCACCACCATGTGGAGCGGGCGCGTGGCCGTGACGCGCGGGTCCTTCTGGCGGAGGGAACCCGCCGCGGCGTTGCGCGGGTTGGCGAACGGCTTGTCCCCGGCGGCGACCAGACGGGCGTTCAGCTCCTCGAACTTCTCCATCGGGAAGTAGACCTCGCCGCGGATCTCCACCAGGTCCGGGACGCGGTCCCCCTTCAGACGCTCGGGGATGTCGGAGATCGTGCGGACGTTCGGCGTGATGTCCTCGCCGGTGCGCCCGTCGCCACGGGTCGCCGCGCGCGTGAGGCGGCCCTTCTCGTACGTGAGGTTCACGGCGAGGCCGTCGACCTTCAGCTCGCACAGGAAGTGGTGCCCGGCCGAGCCGACGTCGCGGCCGACGCGCTCGGCCCAGGCGGCGAGCCCCTCGTCGTCGAAGACGTTGTCCAGGGAGAGCATGCGCTCGCGGTGCTGGACGGCCGTGAACTCCGTCTCGTACGTCCCCGCGACCTTCTGCGTGGGCGACTCGGGCGTACGCAGCTCCGCGTACCGCTCCTCCAGCTCCTCCAGGGACCGCAGCAGCCGGTCGAACTCGGCGTCGCTGATGACCGGCTGGTCCTTCACGTAGTACCGGAAGCGGTGCTCCTCGACCTCCTCGGACAGCCGGGCGTGCTCCTCCCGCACCTCCGCCGGTACCACGTCGCGCTGGTCGTGCTGTTCGACAGCCACGTCGATCCTCCCGTTACTCAGGGTTGTCCGCGAGGGACTTCGCCGCCTTGACACAGTGCGCCAGCGCGCGGCGGGCATAGTCGGGCGAAGCGCCCGCGAGCCCGCACGTCGGGGTGATCACCAAGGAGTCCGCGAGAGTCCCCGGATTCAGCCCCAGCCTGCGCCACAGCGTCCTGACACCCATGACGCTACCGGCAGAGTCTGACAACGCGCGGTCGGTGGAGGGCACGACGCCCACGAACAGCTTCGTCCCGCCCTCGACGGCCTCCCCGATCGCCTCCTCATCACGTTCCGTGAGCAGCCCGAAATCGAACGAGATGGCCGCCGCTCCGGCCCGGCGCAGCAGCGCGAAGGGCACGTCGGGGGCGCAGGAGTGGATGACGGAGGGCCCGTCGTGGACGCCCGTCACGTCGCGCAGGGCGCCCTCCACGACCTGCCGGTCGACGGCCCGGTAGGTGCGGTAGCCGCTCGCGGTCCTGACGTGGCCGCGCAGGACGGCGGTGAGGGACGGCTCGTCGAGCTGGAGCACGACCCGGGCGCCCGGCACCCGGCGGCGCACCTCCGCGAGGTGGCCGCGCAGGCCCTCGGCGAGCGACGCGGCGAGATCGCGGCAGGCCCCGGGGTCGCCGAGGGCCGCCTCGCCGCCCCGCAGTTCCAGCGCGGCGGCGAGCGTCCACGGGCCGACCGCCTGGACCTTCAGCAGGCCGGTGTACCCCTGGGTGAACTCCTCCAGCGCGTCGAGGTCCTCGCCCATCCAGGAGTGGGCGCGGCGGGTGTCCCGGCCGGGCCGGTCGCTGATCCGCCAGCCGCTGGGCTCCACGTGCGCGTAGACCTCGACCAGCAGCCCCAGCGTGCGGCCGATCATGTCGGCGCCGGGGCCCCGGGCGGGCAGTTCGGGCAGGTGGACGAAGTCCTCGAAGGACCCGGTCACGGTCCTGGCGGCCTCGCGCGCGTCGCCGCCCGGCATCGACCCGACCCCTGTCGCCGGGCCCCAGTTGATGTCGTCGCTGTGGTTGTTCTCGCTCACCCGGGAAGCGTACGCGCACGTGGCCACCGGCCCGGACGAAGCCACCGGCACGGGCGGAGCCACCGGCGGCCCCGGACGGAGCTATCGGCCCGGACGGACGGTGAGGTCCTGGATCTCCGCGTCGCGCGGCAGGTCGATGGCGGTCAGGACGGTGGTGGCGACCGAGTCGGGGTCCATGAGCCCGGCCGGGTCGTACTCCTTGCCCTCCTGCTGGTGGACCTTGGCCTGCATGGGGCTGGCGGTGCGGCCCGGGTAGACGGACGTGACCCGCACGCCGTGGCCGTGCTCCTCCGCGCGCAGGGCGTCGGCGAGGGCCTTCAGGCCGTGCTTGGACGCCGCGTACGCGGACCAGTCGGGGTTGGCGCGGAGCCCGGCACCCGAGTTGACGAACACGACGTGCCCCTGGGAGACCCGCAGCTGCGGCAGGAGCAGCCGGGTGAGCTCGGCGGGGGCGACGAGGTTCACGTCGAGCTGAGTGCGCCACGCCTTGGTGGTCAGCTCCCCGACCGGGCCCAGGTCCACGACTCCCGCGATGTGCAGCAGCGTGTCGAGCCGGTCGGGCAACTGCTGGTGGGAGAACGCCCAGGACAGCCGGTCCGGGTTGGCGAGGTCCCCGACGAGGGTGCGGGCGCCCGGGTACAGGTCGGCCAGCTCCTTGGCCCGTCCGGCGTCCCGGGCCAGCAGGATCAGCTCGTCCCCGCGCGCGTGGAGGCGGCGCGCGACGGCCGCGCCGATGCCGGAGCCCGCGCCGGTGATCAGGTGTGTGGTCATGGGGGCCATGCTCGCACCCGCGCCGTCAGCGAATCCCGGCGGCCTCTTCCAGGTAGGCGAGCGCGGAGACGCCGTCCTCGGCGAAGAACACCAGGTCGGCGAGGGGCAGCGGGAGGAAGCCCTCCGCCTCCATGCGACGGAACTGCTGCTTGAGGCCGTCGTAGAAACCGGCCGTGTTGAGCAGCACGACCGGCTTGGTGTGCATGCCGTGCTTCTTCAGCTCCAGGATCTCCGTCGCCTCGTCCAGGGTGCCGGTGCCGCCGACCATGATGACGATCGCGTCGGACCGGGCCAGCAGCTCCGCCTTCCGCTCCGCGAGGTCCTTGGTCATGATCATCTCGTCGCAGCCGGGCCGCGCCTTGTGGGCGAGGAACTCCACCGACACGCCGACGAGCCGGCCACCCGCCTGCTGCGCGGCGTCCGCGACGACCTTCATCAGACCGGCGTCGGAGCCGCCCCACACGAGCGTGTGACCGCCCTTGGCGAGCAGCTCGGCGAACTCGCGCGCGGGCCCGGTGTAGCGGTCGTCCAGGTCGGCGGCGGAGAGGAAGACGCAGATGTTCATGGGGCAACCGTACGGGGCGGGGAACCGTGCCGTACGGTCGGCCGTTGCCCTGGTATGACCACTTCGGGGCACCGCATCACGATCGAGCCCGCGGACGGGCCGGTCCGCGTCGTCCGGGACGGCGAGCAGGTCGCGCGGAGCTCCCGCGCACTGGCCCTGCGCGAGACGGGCTGCCCGGTCCGCCTGTACATACCGCCCGAGGACGTGCGGACGGACCTGCTGGAGCCCTCGGACACGCACACGTACTGCCCGTTCAAGGGCACGGCTTCGTACTGGTCCCTGCCCGGCCGCCCGGACGCGGTGTGGGCGTACCTCGACCCGAAGCCCGAAGTAGCCGCCATCAAGGGGCACTTCTGCTTCTACGGCGACGACGAGGGCTGAGCCGGGGAGGGTTGGGCGTCCCGGCCGGGGCCGGAGGGGGGCCTGGACGGTGTTCTTCGGGAATTTCCCGTCCGGAGCGATGAGTTGCGGTCGGCTCCCGGGTCTGCCCCCGTATGGACGATCTGATGACGAGGGCGGTGGCGCCGACCGCGCCCGTCCGGGGGCGGGTGACGTCGGCGGACGGCACGACGATCGCGTACGAGCGGCGGGGCGAGGGTCCGCCGCTGGTGCTGGTGGGCGGGGCGCTGTCGCCGGGGCGGGGCGAGTGGCGGCTGGCCGGGCTGCTGGCGGAGCGGTTCACGACGTACACGTACGACCGGCGCGGACCGGGCGGCGGCGCGGCCGGGCGCGGACCGGGTCGGGAGGTCGAGGACCTGGCGGCGGTCGTCGCGGTGGCGGGCGCGGGCGCCGGGGTGCACGGCCTGTCGTCGGGCGGCGCGCTCGCCCTGGCGGCGGCGGCCGCGGGTGTGCTGCCGGTGGCGAGGCTGTCGGTGTACGAGCCGCCGTACGGCGCGGACGACGACGCCCACGACGGCGTGCCGTCCGAGCTCCTGGCGCGGGTGCGCCAGCGGGTGCTGGTCCTCGACGGCGGGGCCAGCCCGCGGTGGCTGCGGGACGCGGCGCGGGCGGTGGCGCGGGCCCTCCCGCACGCCCGGCACTCCACCCTGACGGGCCAGACCCATGTGGTGGCCCCGCACGCCCTGGCCCCGGTGCTGGCGGCATTCCACACGGGGTGAGCGGGGCCGGCGGGCGGGTCGGGCGGTGCCGGAGCACGCGGGGCCGTGGCAGGACCGGGATCGGCACGGGCGGTGCCGGAGCACGCGGGGCCGTGGCAGGACCGGGATCGGCACGGGCGGTGCCGGAGCACGCGGGGCCGTGGCAGGACCGGGATCGGCACGGGCGGTGCCGGAGCACGCGGGGCCGTGGCAGGACCGGGATCGGCACGGGCGGTGCCGGGAAGGCACCGCGGCCCGCCGCCGGGCGGGGCTGTCAGGCCGTGGCCGGGGCCGTGCCGCGGGCGCGGGTGGTCGTGGCGATGGTGGCCGAGCCGACGACGCGGGTGCCGTCGTACAGGACGATCGCCTGGCCGGGCGCGACGCCGCGCACGGGCTCGGTGAAGGCGACCTTCAGCTCGTCGCCCTCCAGGGAGGCGGTCACCTCCGTCTCGCCACCGTGGGCCCGCAGCTGCGCCGTGTACGTGCCGGGGCCCTCGGGCGCGCGGCCGCACCAGCGGGGCTTGATCGCCGTGAGCGCGGTGACGTCCAGCGCCTCGGCGGGGCCGACGGTGACGGTGTTGTTCACGGGCGAGATGTCGAGGACGTACCGCGGCTTGCCGTCGGGCGCCGGGTGGCCGATGCGCAGGCCCTTGCGCTGGCCGATGGTGAAGCCGTACGCGCCGTCGTGGCCGCCCAGCCGGTTGCCGGACTCGTCCACGATGTCGCCCTCGGCCTTGCCGAGCCGGGAGGCGAGGAAGCCCTGGGTGTCGCCGTCGGCGATGAAGCAGATGTCGTGGCTGTCCGGCTTCTTCGCGACGGCGAGGCCCCGCCGCTCGGCCTCGGCGCGGATCTCGTCCTTGGTGGTGACCGTGTCGCCCAGCGGGAACAGCGCGTGGGCGAGCTGGCGCTCGTCGAGCACCCCGAGGACGTACGACTGGTCCTTGGCCATGTCGGAGGCGCGGTGCAGCTCACGCGTGCCGTCGGGGAGGGTGACGACCTTGGCGTAGTGGCCCGTGCAGACCGCGTCGAAGCCCAGGGCGAGGGCCTTGTCGAGGAGCGCCGCAAACTTGATCTTCTCGTTGCAGCGCAGGCACGGGTTGGGCGTGCGGCCCGCCTCGTACTCGGCGATGAAGTCCTCCACGACGTCCTCGCGGAAACGCTCCGCCAGGTCCCAGACGTAGAAGGGGATGCCGATCACGTCGGCGGCGCGCCGGGCGTCGCGGGAGTCCTCGATGGTGCAGCAGCCACGGGCGCCGGTGCGGAAGGACTGCGGGTTGGCGGAGAGCGCCAGGTGCACCCCGGTCACGTCGTGCCCCGCTTCGGCGGCGCGGGCGGCGGCGACGGCGGAGTCCACGCCACCGGACATGGCGGCGAGGACGCGGAGGGGGCGCGGGGAGGTCTCAGTCATAGCCCTACCAGGGTACGGGTCGCCGGGAACCGTCGTCGCGGCAGTGAGCGTTCTCGGTGGCATGGGCCAAGAAGAGACCGGACGGGTGAGACGGCGCGCGGTGCTGATCGGCGGCGGCGCCGCGGTGGCGGGCGCGGCCGCGCTGGGGTGGGACGAGCTGCGGCGCCTGTGGTGGCGGCTGCCGGGCACGGAGAAGCGGCGGGTGGAGGGCGAGCTGGACCACGCGGGCGCGGTGTGGACGGCGGCGGCGCGGGCGAACTGGCGGCGGGCGGACCGTCCGGACGACTTCGGCATCGACCGGGTGGTGATCCATGTGGTGCAGGGCAGCTACGCGACGGCGCTGCGCGTGTTCAAGAACCCGGGGCACGGCGCGGCGACGCACTACGTGGTCGGCAAGGACGGGCGGGTCGCGCAGATGATCCGCGAGCTGGACGTGGCGTTCCACGCGGGAAACCGGGAGATGAACGAGCGGAGCATCGGCATCGAGCACGAGGGCTTCGTGGACCGCCCGAAGGACTTCACCCCGGCGATGTACGCGGCGTCGGCGCGGCTGACGGCGGACATATGCGCCCGGTACGGCATACCGATCGACCGGGAGCACATCATCGGCCACGTCGAGGTGGAGGGCACGGACCACACGGACCCGGGACCGCACTGGGACTGGGACCGGTACATGGAACTGGTCCGCCGCGCCGCGACCAGCCCCGGACCGTCCGCGTCCCCCGCCTCCGCCGCCGCGCCACGCCCCGAGGCTGGCTGAGGCCGGCGGTTCGGGCCGGGGTGCGAGGGGCTAGCTGAGGCCGGCGGTTCGGGCGCGTTCGACTGCGGGGCCGATGGCCTTGGCGAGGGCTTCGACGTCGGCGCGGGTGGAGGTGTGGCCCAGGGTGAAGCGCAGCGTGCCGCGGGCGAGGTCGGGGTCGGTGCCGGTGGCGAGGACGACGTGGCTGGGCTGGGCGACACCGGCGGTGCAGGCGGAGCCGGTGGAGCACTCGATGCCCTGGGCGTCGAGGAGCAGCAGCAGCGAGTCGCCCTCGCAGCCGGGGAAGCTGAAGTGCGCGTTCGCGGGGAGTCGCTCGTCGGGGTCGCCGCCGAGTACGGCGTCGGGGACGGCCGCGCGTACGGCGGCGACCAGCTCGTCGCGCAGGGCGCCGATCTCGTGGGCGAACCGGTCGCGGCGTTCGGTGGCGATCCGCGCGGCGACGGCGAACGCGGCGACGGCGGGCACGTCGAGGGTGCCGGAGCGGACATGGCGCTCCTGTCCGCCGCCGTGGAGGACGGGGACGGGGCTGTGGACGCGGCCGAGCAGGAGGGCGCCGATGCCGTACGGGCCGCCGATCTTGTGGCCGGAGACGGTCATGGCGGCGAGCCCGGAGTCGGCGAAGGAGACCGGCACCTGGCCGACGGCCTGGACCGCGTCGGAGTGCAGCGGTACGTCGAACTCGGCGGCTACGGCGGCCAGTTCGGCGATCGGCATGAGCGTGCCGATCTCGTTGTTGGCCCACATGACGGTGGCGAGGGCGACGCTGCCGGGGTCGCGGGCGATGGCGTCGCGCAGCGCGTCGGGGTGGACGCGCCCGTAGGCGTCGACGGGCAGGTACTCGACGGTGGCGCCCTCGTGTTCGCCGAGCCAGTGGACGGCGTCGAGGACGGCGTGGTGCTCGACGGGGCTGGCCAGGACGCGGACGCGGCGGGGGTCGGCGGCGCGGCGGGACCAGTAGAGGCCCTTGACGGCGAGGTTGTCCGCCTCGGTGCCGCCGGAGGTGAGGACGACCTCGCTGGGGCGTGCCCCGAGCGCCTCGGCGAGGGTCTCGCGGGCCTCCTCGACGGTGCGGCGGGCCCGGCGCCCGGCGGCGTGCAGGGACGAGGCGTTGCCCGTGGCGGTGAGCTGGGCGGTCATCGCCTCGATCGCCTCCGGGAGCATCGGAGTGGTCGCGGCGTGGTCGAGGTAAGCCATGGTGCCCCGATTCTACGAGCCCGGGGCGGGGGCCCGGCGGGGGCGTATCCGGACAATCGCGTCGGGGAGCCGGGACAGGGGCCGGGGCGGGCCGTCAACCGGGACCCGGCGCCCGCGTCCCGTAGGCCCTGGGGCCGCGAGCGGGCGGTCAGCCGAGGTTCCAGGACACCGTGCCGTTGAGGGCGACGAGGACGGCCAGCACGGCCAGGTCGGCGGCGCCGAGGGCGAGGCCGAGCAGGGCGCGGGCGCGCCGCCGGGTGCCCCGGCGCAGGGCGAGCACGGCCAGGCAGATCGCCATGGGACCGAGCAGGATGTTGAAGACGAGCAGGCCGACGAGGCCGAGGACGAAGGCGGCGACGGCCATGCCGTCGGCGTCCCCGGGCGGCAGTACGGCGAGTCCCATCGCGGCCTCCGTCAGTTCCGGTGGCGGCGGGGCGAGCGCTCGCGCGCGGCGAAGACGAGCAGCCAGACGGCGATGGCGGTGGCGCCCGCGGCGGTCACGGCGGGCGGGACGAACGCGGCCGTCCCCATGAGCGTGCCGAGCAGCAGCAGGGCGGCGACGAGGAAGAGCATCGGGTTGCCTCTCGTTGAGCTGACAACTGTGCACTGACTGGTGAGTCTGGTTACGCGTACCCCTGGAGGCGTTGGGCGAACGGCTGTTTACTGCATGGCATGAGTCACACGACCGGGGGCGTAACCGTCGCGGGTGTCCGGCAGGCGCGGAAGCTCAGGACCCGTCAGGCGCTGCTGGACGCGGCGCTGGCGCTGCTGGAGGAGCGCGGCCTGAGCGGTCTGGGGCTGCGTGAGGTGACCCGGGCGGCGGGGATCGCGCCGACGGCGTTCTACCGGCACTTCACCGGCATGGCCGATCTCGGCGTGGCGCTCGTGGAGGAGTCGCTGGGCGGGCTGCACGCGACGGTACGGGCGAACCTGGCGGCGACGGCGGACAGCGAGCGGCGGATCGCGGGGACGGTGGGGCTGGTCGCCCGGCTCGTACGGGAGCAGCCCGCGCACGTGCGGTTCCTGGCGCGGGAGCGGCACGGCGGGGTGCGGCCGGTGCGGGACGCGATCGGCGGGGAGCTCGACCGGTTCACCTCGGAGGTGGCGGAGGCGCTGGCCGGGCTGCCGGAGTCGGCGGGGTGGCGCCGGGAGGACCTGCTGATGCTGGCGCGGCTGTACGTGGACCTGATGGCGACGACGGCGTTCGCGCTGCTGGAGGCGGGCCCGGACGGGGCGGCGCGGGAGCGGGTCGAGGGGGAGGCGCGACGGCGGCTGCGGCTGGTGGCGCTGGGCAGCCGCCACTGGCTGGACTGAACGCGCGCCTCCCCCGGAGTGCGGTGGAACGTCAGGAGGCGCGCGGGGCGCGGGCGAGCTGGCGGGACTGGGCGACGAGGCGGTCGGCGCTGTCCCACACCTCGGCGTCCTCCTCCAGGAAGCCGCCGGCGAGGTTGCGGGTCGTGATGGAGACGCGCAGCGGGCCGGGCGCGGGGCGGCAGCGGATGTGGGTGGTCAGCTCGACGGTCGGCGTCCAGCCGCTGAGGCCCAGGTCGAAGGCGGTCGGCGGGAGCGCGTCGACGGTCAGCAGCAGGGACAGCGGGTCGGGGTCGCGGCCGTCCGCGAGGCCGAACCAGCCGCGCACCTCGCCCTTGCCGGAGGGGGCGCCGACGGCCCAGCCGATGGTGGCCGGGTCGAGCTTGATGTCGAGGAGCCGGGTGATCTCGGCCGAGCCGGGCAGCGGCGTGGGCGCGTCGGCGGGGCCGAAGCAGTGCTCGTACGGCGGGATGGCGGGCGGCTTGGCGCTGGTGCGCACGTCGTCCGGGAGCGCGTCGAGGTCGCCGTACGTGGCGAGGACGCGGATGCGCTCGGTCTCGGTGCCGTCCTCCGCGTACTGGAAGAGGGATGCCTGGCCGGTCGAGAGGGTGCGTCCGGCGCGGACGGTCTCGGTGCGGATCACGGCGGGGCCGGGCAGCGAGGGGGCCAGGTAGTGGGCCGACACGGAGAAGGGGTGCGGGTGCGGCAGCGCTTCGCCGAGGGCGCGGCCCAGGAGGGCGAGCAGGTAGCCGCCGTTGACGACGCCGAAGATGGTCCAGTCGGCGGAGAGGTCCGTGTCGTAGACGCCCGGGGCGCGGAGGTTGACCGCGGTGTCGCGGTCGAACTGACTGCTGCTGTCCATGGCCAGAACCGTACAACAGCAAACTACTAAGCGGTAGCTTTGTGGCCTACTCGGTGGCCGTGGAGCGGCGGTTCCAGGCGCGGGGGGCGCGCCAGCTGTAGCGGAGCGCGAGCATGCGCAGCGCGAACGCGGCGAGGGCGGCGAGGGAGCTGGTGAAGGGGTTCAGCGCCTCGAAGCGGATGAACAGCACGACCAGGGTCGAGCCGACGATGGCGGGCACGGCGTACAGGTCGCGGTCCCAGCGCAGCAGCGACGGCGCCTCGTTGGCGAGGACGTCGCGCAGGACGCCCCCGCCGACGCCGGTCGCCATGCCGAGGACGGCGGACTGGGTGAGGCCGAGCCCGTACTCGTACGCCTTGGTCGTGCCGGTCACGCAGAACAGGCCCAGGCCCGCGGCGTCGAAGGCGTTCACGGCCGCCTGGGTGCGCTCGACGACGGGGTGCAGGAAGAAGACGAGCGCGGTGGCGACGAGCGGCATGACGAAGTAGCCGAGGTCGGTGAAGGCGGCGGGGGGTACGGCCCCGATCACCAGGTCCCGGAAGAGCCCGCCGCCCAGCGCGGTGACCTCGGCGAGGACGGCCATGCCGAAGACGTCGAAGTTCTTGCGCACGGCCAGGAGCGCGCCGGAGATGGCGAACACGAAGATGCCCGCCAGTTCCAGGGAGTGGAGGACGGAGGGGGTGAACAGGTCCTGAAGCACCGGACCGTTCTACCCCGGCGGGGGCGGGTGCGCGTAACCCGTCCACGGTCCGGTACGCCCCTGTCCCGCGCCGCGCCCCCTGTGGGTGTGTCCCCTACGGGCTCCGCCCGCGCCCCTGCACGGCGGGCACCGCTACCTGCCCCTGCACGTGCGCGGCACCGGTCCCTGCGGGGTCCCCCTATGGGCTCCGCCCCCGCCCCGGTCGCCGCACCGGCAGGACAGCAGGCCGCGGCGCGCCACCCCGTTGTGGGCAGTCGTTCCGCTGGGGCGGAACGGGTGCACGACGGGGTGCCCCGCCCGGGGGGGGTGCGCACCTGTGCGGCAGGCGCTGGGACCGGGCACCCGGCAGTCCGCTGTGCCCACCCGTTCCGCCCCCTGGGCGGACCAGCTGCCCACAGCGGGGAGCGGACCGGTCCCCGCAGGGCGACGCCAGCCCCGAACAGGGCGAACCCATAGCGGCAGCGGAGGCGGCCCGCAGGGCGACCCAGCCCGCACGGGGCGGGACCCACGGCGGGAGCGGGCGCGGCCCGCCTGGTCCGGGCCGGGCGGGCCGCCGGGGCGGAGGGGCGCAGGCCGCCCCGCCCCATCGGGCGCAGGCCGCCCCGCCGCCTCGGGCGCAAGGGCTGGGCCCCTGCCCCAGGGAGCACAGGGCACCAGCCCGTCCCGGGGAGCGGGAGCGCCAGGGTCCAGGGTTTACGGGGACTTCGTGACCTTGGGGCTCTCGGGCTCGGGCTCCGGGGTCGGGGACGGGACGGACGTGCCGACCACCGCCTCCACGCCCGTCGGGCGCGTCAGCGGAAGCTCGCCCGACTCGATCTCCGCCGCGAAGTGGCACGCCACCTTGTGGCCCTCCCCCACATCCGTCAGCTCCGGCCGCTCCTGCGCGCACCGGGCCCGCGCCCACGGGCAGCGGGTGTGGAAGCGGCACCCGGCGGGCGGGTTGGCGGGCGAGGGGAGGTCGCCGTGCAGGAGGATGCGCTCGCGGCGGTCCTCCACCTCCGGGTCGGGCACCGGCACCGCCGACATCAGCGCCTTCGTGTACGGGTGCTTCGGCGCCGCGTACAGCGCGTCGCTCGGCGCCTCCTCCACCAGGGAGCCCAGGTACATCACCCCGATGACGTCCGAGATGTGCCGGACGACGGCCAGGTCGTGGGCGATCACCAGATAGGTGAGGCCCAGCTGCTCCTGGAGCTCCTCCAGCAGGTTGATGACCTGCGCCTGGATCGACACGTCCAGCGCCGACACGGGCTCGTCGCAGATGATGACGTCCGGTTCCAGCACGAGCGCCCGGGCGATGCCGATGCGCTGGCGCTGGCCGCCGGAGAACTCGTGCGGGTACCGCGACAGGGCGTTCGACGGCAGGCCGACCCGCTGGAGGATCGCCTTGATCTTCTCGCGGCGCTCCTCCTGGTCCGCGCCGATGCCGTGCGCGAGCATCCCCTCGGAGAGGATCGACTCGATGTTCTGGCGCGGGTTCAGGCTGCCCAGCGGGTCCTGGAAGACCATCTGGAGGCGGCGGCGGAACTTCCGCATCTCCTCCTCGGGCAGCTTCGCCAGGTCGGTGCCGTCGAAGACGACCTCGCCGTCCGTGACGTCGACCAGCCGCAGCACGGCCCGGCCCAGCGTCGTCTTGCCGCAGCCGGACTCGCCGACCAGGCCGTACGTCTGGCCGGCCTCGACCTTCAGCGAGACCCCGTCCACGGCGTAGACGTGGCCGACCGTACGGTCGAAGAGGAGACCCTTCTTGACGGGGAAGTGGACCTTCACCCCGTCCAGTTCGAGCAGGCTCATGCCGGTACCTCCTCGGCCGGTGCGTCGGGCAGCACGGGGTTGACGCAGCGCACCCGGTGGCCCTCGGTGCGCGGCTCGGTCAGCTGGGGCGTGCCGGTGAGGCACTCCAGGGTGTAGAAGTCGCAGCGCGGCGCGAACGCGCAGCCGTCCGCCCAGGCGATCTTGTCGTTGATGGAGCCGCGGATCGGGTTGAGCGGCTCGCCGCGCGGGGCGTCCAGGCGCGGGATGGAGCCGAGGAGGCCGTGCGCGTACGGGTGCGTGGGGTGGGCGAACAGCTCGCGGCGGCCCGCCGACTCCACCGCCTTCCCCGCGTACAGCACGTTCACCTCGTCGCACAGCCCGGCGACGACACCCAGGTCGTGGGTGATCATCAGCAGGGCGGTGCCCTCCTGGTCGACGAGCTCCTTCAGCAGCTCCAGGATCTGCGCCTGGATCGTCACGTCGAGCGCCGTCGTGGGCTCGTCGGCGATCAGCAGGCGCGGGGCGCACGCCACCGCCATGGCGATGAGCGCGCGCTGCCGCATACCGCCCGACAGCTGGTGCGGGTACTCCTTCAGGCGCCGCGCCGGGTCGGGGATGCCGACCCGGTCGAGGAGGCTCGCGGCCTCCTTGCGGGCGGCCTCGCCCTTCATGCCCCGGTGCCGCTGGAGGATCTCGGTGACCTGCACGCCGATCGGGATGACCGGGTTCAGCGAGGACAGCGGGTCCTGGAAGATCATCGCGAGCTTGCTGCCGCGCATGTCCCGGAGCTTCTTCGGACTCATGGAGAGCAGGTCCTCACCGTCGAACACGGCGTGCCCGCCGACGGTGACGCCCTTGCCGGGCAGGAGGCCCATCAGGGCGAGCGAGGTGACGGACTTGCCGCAGCCGGACTCGCCGACCAGGCCGACGACCTGGCCCTGGTCGACGGTGAAGGAGACCCCGTCGACCGCCGTGGACGGCTTGCGGCCGCGTCCGCCGAAGGTGACGGTCAGTTCGTCAACAGTGAGCAGTGGCATGGCAGTTCAGCCTCGCAGCTTCGGGTCGAGGGCTTCGCGCATGGCCTCGCCGAGCAGGGTGAAGCCGAGGGCGGTGATGATGATCCCGACCGCCGGGTAGACGGCCATCATCGGCGCGTTGTCGAAGAACCGCTGCGCCTGGGAGAGCATCACGCCCCACTCGGGGACGGCCGGGTCCGGGTTGCCCAGGCCCAGGTAGGACAGGGCGGCGGCCTCGATGATCGCGGTGGCGAGGCTGAGGGTCGCCTGGACGATCACGGGGCTGAGCGAGTTCGGCAGGATCTGCGTGAGGACGATCCGCTTGCGCCGTACGCCGAGGGCCTTGGCCGCCAGGACGTAGTCCGTGCCGCCCTGGGAGAGCATCGAGCCGCGCAGCAGCCGCGCGAAGATCGGGATCTGGACGACACCGACGGCGATCATCACGGTCGTCAGGGACTGGCCCATGACAGCGGCGATGGAGACGGCGAGCAGCAGCGACGGCAGCGACAGCAGGATGTCGATGAAGCGCATGACGACCGTGTCGACGCGTGCCCCGGCCTTGCCGCCGAGGGTGGCGGCGGCGCCGGACAGCATGCCGATGAGCGCGCCGACGACGAGGCCGATGAGCATCGACACGACACCGACGAGGAGCGTCTGGCGGGCGCCGACGAGCATCCGGGAGAACATGTCGCGGCCGAGGTGGTCCAGGCCGAACCAGTTCTCGCCGCGGGCGCCGACGAACTTGCCCTGGTTGGCGAAGACCTCGCCGCGCCAGGTCTGCGCGGTCGGGGCGTGCGGCGCGAGCCACGGGCCGACGATCGCGACGATGACGAACAGGGCGATGATGGCGGCGCCGATGACGGCCATCTTGCTGTTCTTGAGGCGGCGGAACGCCTCGCGCCACAGGCTGGCGCCGGTGGTCGTCTCGTTCGCCTGGGTGAGTTCCGCGAGGCGGTCGATCTTGTCTGTCTTGGTGGACACGTCAGTTCACCCGCACTCTCGGGTCGATGAGGCTGTACGCCAGGTCCACCAGCAGGTTGATGACGACGTACACCATCGCGATGAACATGATGAAGCCGACGAGCACCGGGTAGTCGCGGGCGTCGATCGCGTCCTTGATGAAGGAGCCGATGCCGCCGAAGGCGAAGACGGACTCGGTGAGGACCGCGCCCGACAGGAGGGAGCCGGTGAGCAGACCGATCGCGGTGACCACCGGCAGCAGCGCGTTGCGCAGCACATGGCGGACGCGGACGGTGTTCTTCTCCAGGCCCTTGGACTCGGCGGTGCGGACGTAGTCCTCGCCGAGGACCTCCAGGACGCTGGCGCGGGTCATCCGGACGATGACGGCGAGCGGGATGGAGGCGAGGGTGATGGCCGGCAGCGCCAGGTGGTGCAGCGCGTCCAGGGTGGCGTCGAACTCGCCGGTGAGGATGCCGTCGAGGACGGCGAAGCCGGTGACGTCGGTCGCGTTGAGGCCCGTGGTCAGTCTGCCGTAGCTGGGGAAGAGGCCCAGGTTGACGGCGAAGACGCCCTTCAGGATGAGGGCGAGGAAGAAGACCGGGACGCAGATGCCGACCAGTGAGCCGGAGACGGAGGCCACGTCGAGCCAGCCGCCGCGGCGCTTGGCGGCGAGGTAGCCGAGCGGGATGCCGACGACCACGGCGATGAGCATCGCGAGGACGCTCAGCTCCACGGTGGCCGGGAAGCGCAGGGCGAACTCGTCCCACACGGGCTGGCCGGTCTTGGTCGAGGTCCCCAGGTCGAGCTGGAAGATGCGCTTGAGGAAGCGGCCGTACTGCACCCAGACCGGCTGGTCGAGGCCCAGCGCACGGTTGATGCGTGCCACTTCGGTGGGAGTCGCCCGTTCGCCCAGGATCGCTGAGGCGGGTCCGCCGGGCAGCCGGTTCAGCCAGAGGAAGAGGAGAACCGACAGGCCGAGCAGGGTGGGTATCAGCTGTAGCAGTCTTCGTACGACGAGTCGCAGCACCCCGCATGCCCCTTTCTTACGTGTACGTCAGAAGCGGGCCCGCCCGGCCACGCAGTGCTGTGGCCGGGCGGACCCCGCGTGCGGATGCGATTACTTGAAGGAGACCTCGGCGAAGTTCTCCTGCGTCAGCGGGGAGACCTTCGGCGGGTTGACGTTCTTGCCGAACGCGATGGCCGGCGGGGACGACGAGATCGGGAGACCCGGCAGGTACTCCATGATCGCCTCGTTGGCCTTCTTGTACGCGTCCACGCGCTGGGCGGGGTCACCGATCTTCGAACCGGCGTTCACCGCGTCGAAGACCTTCTGCTCCTTGAAGCCCCACTGCTTGTCGTACTTGGCGAACCAGGTGCCGATGAAGTTGTAACCGTCGTTGAAGTCACCGGTCCAGCCGAGCATGTGCAGGGCGCAGGCGCCCGCCTCGGTCGCGTCCAGGTAGTCCGGGGCCCACTTCATGGGCTTCGGGGTGACGGTGATGCCGGCCTTCTCCAGGTCCGACTTCATCAGCTCGAACATGTCCTGCGGGGCGGGCATGTACGGCCGGGTGACCTCGGTCGGGTAGCAGAACTCGACCTTCAGCTTGGGCTCGCCGGCGGCGGCGAGGAGCTGCTTGGCCTTGTTCGTGTCGTGCGGGTACGTCTTGACCTTGTCGGACCATCCGGCGACCGTGTCGGGCATGAACTGGGTCGCGACCTTGCCGCCCTCGGGCAGCTGGGTCTTGACGATGTTCTCGCGGTCGATGGCGTGCGCGATGGCCTGGCGGACCTCGGGCTTCTTCAGCGCCGGGTTCTTCTCCTGGGTCATGCCCACGTAGAAGAGGTTGAAGACGTCACGCGTCGGGACGTTGAAGCCCGCCTGCTCCAGCGTCTTCACGTCCGCGGGGGACACGAGGTCGTAGCCGTCGATGTCACCGGCCTGGAGCGCCTGGCGACGGCCCTCCTCGGTGGCGATCGTGCGGAAGACCAGGTTCTTCACCTTCGCCTTGTCGCCCCAGTAGTCGTCGAAGCGCTCAAGGGTGATTTCCTTGTTGCCCTTGTTCCACTTGACGATCTTGTACGGGCCGGTGCCGGCGACCGTGCCGGCCTCCTGGCTGTACTTGGGGTACGTGATGGCCTCGCCCTTGCCGGACGCGGCCTGCTTCGCGTACTCCTTGATGGCCTTCGGCGAGTGGATCGCCAGCGCCTGGAGGGAGAAGCCGCCGGGCAGGTTGGCGGAGGGCTCGTGCACCTCGATGACGGCGGTGTTCTCGTCCTTGGCGGTGCAGGACTTGTAGTTCGCCTTGGGGGCTTCCTTGTCCTCGTTCTTGGCGAAGCCGCCCATGATCTTCTGCCAGTAGTACGAGACCGCGCTCGACTGGTAGGTGCCCTTCCAGTTGAACCAGTGGTCGTAGTTGGCGCAGACCGCGGCCGCGTTGAACGCCTCACCGTCGTGGAACTTCACCCCCTTGCGGAGGTTGAACGTCCACACCGTGCCGGCCGGGTTCCCGGTCCACGACTCGGCGAGGCCGCCGACGAGCTTGCTGCCGCCCGCCTCGTGCTCCAGCAGTGCCTCGAAGGCCTGCCGGGTGACGCGGAACGTCTCGCCGTCGCTGGCGAGCGCCGGGTCGAGCGAGCCGGGGTCACCGGCACCGGCGAACACGAACGTGTCCTTGTCGCCGCCCTTGGCGTCGTCCTTGCCGCGTTCGCTGGCGCAGCCCGTCGCGATCATTCCGACGGCGAGCGCCGCGGTGACCGCCCGGACCGCACGGGACTTGAATATTCGCATGGGCCACCCCTGGTTTGGCCTAGTGAATGAGGTCTTGACCGGCCGAACACTACCGACGGGTGGCATCCCGGAGAACAGTCCGGATAGCGGTGATACCTAGTCGAGACCCGGACAGTCGCCAAACCGGTCCCATCCCGGACAAGCTCCCTGCCTGGAGTTAACACGCCCGACATACGGGGGAGTTCGCCAGGCGTTTCCGGACGGCCGGTCAGCGCTGCTGGGGGTACCCGTAGGCGGCGGTCCCGCGCTGCGGCGGGGCGAGGTGGGCCTCGCGGTCGTAGAAGGGGCGGGCGTTGGCGCGCAGCCACAGCGCGACCGGGTCGTACCCGTCGGACATGGCGACCGTGGACACGGGCAGTCCGTCCGGGACGGCGGCGACCGACTGCCGCATCATGGCGCGGACCGTCTCCACGGCGGCCGGGCCCGTGTCGTACAGGTCGAGGCCGATGGCGAGGTACGGCGTGCCGAGCGCGGGCTGCACCCAGGCGCGGCGCAGGGAGCGCACGGCGGGGGTGCGGTGGGCGTTCTGCGTGAGGAGGGCGTAGAACTGCGGCAGCTCGATGGCGGGCTCTGAGAGGCGCAGGGGTCCCGCGGGCATGCGGTCCAGGCCGGTGGCGATGCGGCGCAGGTCGGCCCAGGGGATGCCGACGCCGCCGCCGGGGGCGTGCGGGTTGAGCCAGACGCCCCACCGGTCGGGGTACAGGGCGCGGGCCACGTCGCGGACGGCGACGACCTCGTGGGCGCGGGTCCAGCCGGAGGCGGCCAGCTCCTGCGCGGAGGTGACGCACGGGGCGTACCCGAGGCCCTCGATCTCCATGTTCCCGTACTGGGCGTCGGGGGAGCCCGCCTGGCCGTGCCAGAGCAGCATCCACACATGGCCCTCGGCGAGCGCGTGCAGCAGCGCCTCGTACGCGTCGTAGCGCCCGGGCGTGACCTGCCGCAGCATGTGCTCGACCTTTCCGGCCGCCTCGGTGCCTGACGCGCTCACCTGATCCCGCCCCTCGTTCGCCTGCTTGCGGTCCAGCTTAAGGGCGCCGGGCTCAGGAGCCGTGTTCGCGGCGGTAGAAGGGGCGCACCCTTTCGAGCATCCAGTCGCCGACGGGGTCCTGGGCGACGTCGAGGAGGACCATGTTGACCGGCCACTTCACGGGGACGGCGCCGAGGGCGCGGCCGAGGGCGTCCATGGGCGCGGCGCGGTCGGCGTCGTCCCAGGAGGTCAGCTGGACGCCGACGAACAGGGTGGGCGGTTCGCCCTCGACGCTGGCGAGGGCGCGGCGGGCGGTGAGCACCGTCCCGGTCGCCTCGAACTCGGCGCTCGCGGCGGAGAGGAAGTCGACGGGGTCGTCCTGCCAGTCGGGTTCGAACAGCCGGACGCGGGCGCCGGACGGGCCGCCCGCGGCCGGGCCGGGGCCGGGCCCGGCGAGGGGGTCGCGTCCCGCGCGGCACAGTTCGGCGACGGCGGGCGGCGGGAGGGGCGCGCCGATGGTGCCGCCGGGGTTGAGGGCGATGCCCAGCTGCGGCGGGAGGCCGCGGGCGAACTCGACGGCGGGCGCGACGGCGTACGCCATGTGGGGGCCGGCGCAGGCGCGGAACTGGCTCTCGGAGGTGAAGACCGGGACGTACGGCAGCCCGTCGAACTCCAGGGTGGGCAGGTCCAGGCCGGGCGCGCCGGGTCCGGCGCCGTCGGCGGAGCCGCCCTTGGGCAGCGGCACCCAGACGTGGCCGCGGGCGAGGACCTCGACGATGCGGGCACCGGCGGCGCTCTGCCCGAGGGAGGCGGAGAGGACCTCCTCCAGCTCGTTGGACGGCCATGCGGTATCGACTGCGGCGGCTGCGCTGTCCACGGTGCCCCTCTCTGCGTGACGTGCCGCAGCACCCTAGCGCGCCGGGCCGGGCGCCCGCCCGTTGCTCCCGCCCTCGCCCGGCCGGGTGGCCGTCATCGGGCAGCCGCGTTCCGACGGTCCCCGGCCCGCCCTCGCCCGGCCGGGTGGCCGTCAGTGGAAGCGGATGCGGGTGAGAGCCGTGGCGGCCGGGCGGTCCAGGAGGACGGCCGAGCCGGAGCCGGCCGGGAGCACGCCCCGCTCGGCGTCGCGGACGAGGCGGCCCACGGCCCTGCGGTGGCGGGCGAAGGCGTACGCGGAGACGCCCCTCCCCCGCTCCCGCTGGCCGTCCCGTGCCGTGTCCGGGTCCACGTCGAGCAGCAGCAGGTGCAGCGCGCCGCCCCGGCGGCGGGCCTCGCGGGCGAGCCAGCGGCGCACCCAGGACTGTGTGCCGCAGTCGTGGACGACGACGCCCCGGCCCGCGCGCAGCCGGGCGCGCAGTCCCGCGTAGTGGGCGGCGCGGACGAGGGGCCGGTAGACGGCGTACGGCAGGAGGCGCGGCATGCGGGCCTCCCAGCGCTCGCGGGTGTCCTGGGAGTCCACGGCCCGGTCGGGGGCGACGCGCCGGATGAGGGTGGACTTGCCGCTGCCGGGCAGACCGGAGACCACGACCACGTCCGCCTCGGCGAAGGAAAGCTCGCGCGGGACGCGCCCGCCCCGGTCGCGAAGGTCGCGCAGGACCGGGGCGGCGGTCGTGCGGGCGGGCAGCACCGGTGGCGCCGGCACCCCCGCGGTCGTGGCGTACGCGCCGGACCGCTGCAACGTCATGTGCCCCTCCCGAGCTCGGCTCCCCCCACAGCCTGCCCAAGAAGTGTAAAGAATCGGTAATGGGACACAAGCGGATTTGCCGACAAGCCGAGGGTTTGCCTATCGGGACCCTCGTGCGATGATGTGCGCGCCGACAACCTCATACAGGCCGCTCGAATCCGTGCGGGAGAGTTCCGGGCCGTGCCGGCCCGGGCGCCGAAGGAGCAAGTTCCTCCCTTGAATCTCTCAGGCCCCGCACCGCACGTGATGAGGCAGATCTGAAAAGCGAGCCGCTCCCCGCAGCGCCGGGGCGCCGCTCCACCCAAGGTGCAAGCCGCCCCCGCGAGGGGTCACGGCGAACCTCTCAGGTTCCGATGACAGATGGGGAGGACCGTCCTCGCCACCCATGCCCCGGACCTGGGAGCCCTTTCATGAGCACTTCCCCCCGCCGTACGGCCCTCGATGCGCTGCATCGTTCGCTGGGCGCGACCATGACCGACTTCGCCGGCTGGGACATGCCGCTGCGGTACGGCAGCGAGCGGGACGAGCACAACGCCGTCCGCACCCGGGCCGGGCTTTTCGACCTCTCCCACATGGGTGAGATCACCGTGACCGGCGCCCAGGCCGCCGACCTCCTCGACCACGCCCTCGTCGGCAACATCGGCGGCGTCGGCGTGGGCCGTGCGCGCTACACGATGATCTGCCGCGAGGACGGCGGCATCCTCGACGACCTGATCGTGTACCGGCTCCAGGAGCGCGAGTACATGGTCGTCGCCAACGCCTCCAACGCCCAGGTCGTGCTGGACGCGCTGACCGAGCGCGCGGCCGGGTTCGACGCCGAGGTGCGCGACGACCGCGACGCGTACGCGCTGATCGCCGTGCAGGGCCCCGAGTCGCCCGGCATCCTGAAGTCGCTCACCGACGCGGACCTGGACGGCCTGAAGTACTACGCGGGCCTGCCGGGCACGGTCGCGGGCGTCCCGGCGCTGATCGCCCGTACGGGCTACACGGGCGAGGACGGCTTCGAGCTGTTCACCGCGCCCGAGCACGCCGAGACCCTGTGGAAGGCGCTGACCGCGGCGGGCGAGGGCGTCGGGCTGATCCCGTGCGGCCTGGCCTGCCGGGACACGCTGCGCCTGGAGGCGGGCATGCCGCTGTACGGGCACGAGCTGACCACGGAGCTGACCCCGTTCGACGCGGGTCTGGGCCGGGTCGTGAAGTTCGAGAAGGCCGGTGACTTCGTGGGCCGCGCCGCGCTGGAGGCGGCCGCCGAGCGCGCCGAGTCCGCCCCGCCGCGCAAGCTCGTCGGCCTGGTCGCCGAGGGCCGCCGCGTGCCGCGCGCCGGGATGGCCGTCGTCGCGGGCGGCGAGGTGGTCGGCGAGGTCACCTCCGGCGCCCCGTCGCCGACCCTGGGCAAGCCGATCGCCATGGCGTACGTGGACGCGGCGCACGCCGCGCCGGGCACGCCGGGCGTGGGCGTCGACATCCGCGGTACCCACGAGCCGTACGAGGTCGTGGCGCTGCCGTTCTACAAGCGTCGGAAGTGACACGCTCGCGAGCGGACCGCTCGCGGCGCGGGACGTGATCCCGCACACTCCCTCCCCGTTCACCAGCACTCTCGCGCGTACAGGAGAATTCAGGTCATGAGCAACCCCCAGCAGCTGCGCTACAGCAAGGAGCACGAGTGGCTGTCGCCCGCCGAGGACGGCGTGTCGACGGTCGGCATCACGGAGCACGCGGCGAACGCCCTCGGCGACGTCGTGTACGTCCAGCTCCCGGAGGTCGGCTCCACGGTCACCGCGGGCGAGACCTGCGGTGAGCTGGAGTCCACCAAGTCGGTCAGCGACCTGTACTCGCCGGTCAGCGGTGAGGTCGTCGAGGCGAACCAGGCGGTCGTGGACGACCCGGCCCTGGTGAACACGGCGCCGTTCGAGGGCGGCTGGCTGTTCAAGGTGCGCGTCACGGAGGAGCCGGCCGACCTGCTCTCCGCCGACGAGTACACCGAGTACGCCGGCTGACCAGCCCGACACCCACACCCCTAGGGACCGCGTGATGTCGCTTCTGAACACCCCTCTCCACGAGCTGGACCCGGACGTCGCCGCCGCCGTCGACGCCGAGCTCCGCCGCCAGCAGAACACCCTGGAGATGATCGCCTCGGAGAACTTCGCTCCGGTCGCGGTCATGGAGGCCCAGGGCTCCGTCCTCACCAACAAGTACGCCGAGGGCTACCCCGGCCGCCGGTACTACGGCGGCTGCGAGCACGTCGACGTGGTCGAGCAGATCGCCATCGACCGCATCAAGGCGCTGTTCGGTGCCGAGCACGCCAACGTGCAGCCGCACTCCGGCGCGCAGGCCAACGCCGCGGCGATGTTCGCCCTGCTCAAGCCGGGCGACACGATCATGGGTCTGAACCTCGCGCACGGCGGGCACCTGACCCACGGCATGAAGATCAACTTCTCCGGCAAGCTCTACAACGTCGTCCCGTACCACGTGGACGACGCCACGGGCCAGGTGGACATGGCCGAGGTCGAGCGCCTCGCCAAGGAGTCCAAGCCGAAGCTGATCGTCGCCGGCTGGTCCGCGTACCCGCGGCAGCTGGACTTCGCGGCGTTCCGCCGGATCGCCGACGAGGTCGGCGCGTACCTGATGGTGGACATGGCCCACTTCGCGGGCCTCGTCGCGGCCGGGCTCCACCCGAACCCGGTGCCGCACGCCCACGTGGTCACCACGACCACCCACAAGACGCTGGGCGGCCCGCGCGGCGGTGTCATCCTGTCCACCGCCGAGCTCGCCAAGAAGATCAACTCCGCGGTCTTCCCCGGCCAGCAGGGCGGCCCGCTGGAGCACGTCATCGCGGCGAAGGCGGTCTCCTTCAAGGTCGCGGCGAGCGAGGAGTTCAAGGAGCGCCAGCAGCGCACCCTGGACGGCGCGCGGATCATCGCCGAACGCCTGGTCCAGGCCGACGTGACGGAGGCGGGCGTCTCCGTCCTGTCCGGCGGCACGGACGTGCACCTGGTCCTGGTGGACCTGCGCAACAGCGAGCTGGACGGCCAGCAGGCCGAGGACCGCCTCCACGAGGTCGGCATCACGGTCAACCGGAACGCCATCCCGAACGACCCGCGGCCCCCGATGGTCACCTCGGGCCTGCGGATCGGCACCCCGGCGCTGGCCACGCGCGGCTTCCAGTCGGAGGACTTCACCGAGGTCGCCGACATCATCGCCGAGACGCTGAAGCCGTCGTACGACGCCGAGGCGCTGAAGGCCCGGGTCACGGCCCTCGCCGCCAAGCACCCGCTCTACCCCGGTCTGTAGGAATACCGGGCGCCTTATCCGCGTCCGGTACGGCACGACCATATTGCGGGGCACCGCGCACACTGGAAGACGAGTGAGTGCGGTGCCCCGCGCCATGTCCCCCGTCCCCTTCTCCCCCTCCCCCCACCCCAGCCCTCCCTGCACCACCCATGGCAGACAGCGGCGTCTACCACCTAGGAGTACTCCCGTGGCCATCTCGGTCTTCGACCTGTTCTCGATCGGCATCGGCCCGTCCAGCTCCCACACGGTCGGCCCCATGCGGGCGGCCCGGATGTTCGCGCGCCGACTGAAGAACGAGGGCCTCCTCGCCCCGACCGCCTCGGTCCGCTGCGAGCTGTACGGCTCGCTGGGCGCGACCGGCCACGGCCACGGCACGCCCAAGGCCGTCCTGCTGGGCCTGGAGGGCAACTCGCCCCGTACCGTCGATGTCGAGAGCGCCGACGAGCAGGTCGAGCGGATCAAGGAGAGCGGGCGGATCAGCCTGCTCGGCGCCCATGACATCCCCTTCGACTTCGACCAGGACCTGGTCCTGCACCGGCGCGAGACCCTCCCGTACCACGCCAACGGCATGACCCTGTGGGCGTACGACGCCGACGGCGCGACGCTGCTGGAGAAGACGTACTACTCGGTCGGCGGCGGGTTCGTCGTGGACGAGGACGCGGTCGGCGCGGACCGGATCAAGCTGGACGACACGGTCCTGAAGTACCCGTTCCGCACGGGCGACGAGCTGCTGCGGCTCACCCGCGAGACGGGCCTGTCGATCTCCGCGCTGATGCTGGAGAACGAGAAGGCGTGGCGCACGGAGGAGGAGATCCGCGCCGGGCTGCTGGAGATCTGGCGGGTCATGCGGGAGTGCGTCGACCGGGGCATGTCCCGCGAGGGCATCCTGCCGGGCGGTCTGAAGGTCCGCCGCCGCGCCGCCACGACCGCCCGCAAGCTCCGCTCCGAGGGCGACCCGCAGGCGCTCTCCATGGAGTGGATCACCCTGTACGCGATGGCGGTCAACGAGGAGAACGCCGCCGGCGGCCAGGTCGTCACCGCCCCGACGAACGGCGCGGCCGGCATCATCCCGGCGGTGCTGCACTACTACATGAACTTCGTGCCGGGCGCCGACGAGGACGGCGTCGTGCGCTTCCTGCTGGCGGCGGGCGCGGTCGGCATGCTGTTCAAGGAGAACGCCTCCATCTCCGGCGCCGAAGTCGGCTGCCAGGGCGAGGTCGGCTCGGCCTGCTCGATGGCGGCGGGCGCCCTCGCGGAGGTCATGGGCGGCTCCCCCGAGCAGGTGGAGAACGCCGCCGAGATCGGCATGGAGCACAACCTGGGCCTGACCTGCGACCCGGTCGGCGGCCTCGTCCAGATCCCGTGCATCGAGCGCAACGGCATGGCCGCGGTGAAGGCCGTGACGGCGGCCCGCATGGCGATGCGCGGCGACGGCAGCCACAAGGTCTCCCTCGACAAGGTCATCAAGACCATGAAGGAGACCGGCGCGGACATGTCCGTCAAGTACAAGGAGACCGCCCGGGGCGGCCTGGCGGTCAACATCATCGAGTGCTGACCGGGCGGTCCCGGTCCCGGGCCGCCGTACGCCGAGGGGGCGCCGCCGCGGGACGCGGGGCGCCCCCTCGGGCGTGGTTCAGGCCTTGTTGAGGCGGGCCCAGAACTCGTCCCAGCTCAGGAGGCCGTCGCCGTTGCCGTCCTGGGCGTTGATGACCGCCTGGGCGACCGTCTCGGTGACGTTGAAGTCGCCGAGCTGCGCCATGACGCTCTTGTACTCCGCGGCCGTGATGAACCCGTCGCCGTTCACGTCGTAACGGTCGAAAGCCTTGCGCGCAGACTCGATGTCCGCCATCGCTCCACCCCTTCATATGTTCGTACTACGGCCGTAAGAGTAGCGGGAGGGGTGAGGACCGGCCGCTGTGGGCCACCAGGATGATGAGGGCATGAGCGATGAGGTGGCACGTGTGCTCCAGGCCGCGGCGCGCGGCGAGTTCCCCGTCCCGGACGGCACCACACGGATCGTTCCGCAGCCGAACCGGCGCGACGCCGGTGTGCTGGCCTTCACGGCGCACTCGGTGGTCTTCCTCGACGAGGACCCGGAGTGGATCAGGGCCGAGCTGGACGCCGCCGGGTGCGACCCGCTGGCCGCGTCGGTGCACCCGCTGTTCCTGGCGTCGCTGATGCGCCGCACCGGCCGGACGATGGACGCGGTGGACCTGCTCACCGTGGCGTCTGCGCTGCCCGGTGAACCACCCGTGCCGCTGCGGGAGATCGAGGACCCCGAGCACCCGCGGGTGGTGCGGGCGCTGCAATACCGGGACGACGTACGGGTGTGGCGGGCGGACGGCGGCGTCCTCATCCTGGGGCGTGCCGTCGCGGGGCGCTGGGAAGCGGCGGTCGAGGTGGACGACCACGCGCAGGGCCGGGGCCTCGGCGTGCGGCTGGCGCTTGCGGCGCGCCATCTGGTGCCGGACGGACACGTGTGGGCGCAGCAGTCGCCGGGCAACTCGCGCAGCGTGCGGGCGTTCCAGGCGGCGGGCTACCGGGCGGTGGGCGCGGAGGCCCTACTCGTCGCCCACTGAGGCGCGGAGGCACTGCTGGTGGCCCACTGGGCGCGGTCGGCGGCACGGCGCGCGTCGGGGGCTCAGCCACGAGCGCGGCGACCGGGCCCGGAGCGCCGGGCGGGCCCCGGGGCCGCCGGGTGGCCGCCCCGGTGTACCCGGGGCGCCGGGCGGACCCGGGCGGGCGGTCAGATCCAGCCGTGCCGCTGGGCTATGCCGATCGCGTCCACCAGGGTCCTGGCGTGCAGTTTGCCGATGGACGACGACAGCCGGTTGCGTACCGTGCCGACGCTGAGGAACAGGTCGGCGGCGATCTCGCGGGCGGTGGCGCCCTGGGCGGCCAGCCCTAACGCCTCCGCCTCCCGCTCCGTCAGCGGACAGGGCTCGGGGCGCCGGTCGCGCAGGCGCGCGTCCACCACGCGTCCTCCGGCGGCCACCCGGCGTATGGCGTCGGCGGTCTCCTCCGGGGTGGCGCTCTTCAGGAGGTAGCCGCGCGCCCCGGCGGCGAGCGCCCGCGCCAGGTGCCCGGGCCGTTCGATGGCGGTCAGCATCAGCGGCCGGCACGTCGGCACCCGCCCGATGAGCGCCCCGGCGAGGGCGATGCCGTCCATGCCGCCGGGCAGGTCGATGTCGAGCAGGGCGACGTCGGGGCGGAGCCGGGCCGCCTTGGCGAGAGCGCACTCCGCGTCGGCGGCCTCGCCGACGACCTCGATGCCGAGAGCGGTGTTCAGGAGCGCCACGAGCCCGGCCCGCACGACGGCGTGGTCCTCGACCACCAGCACCCTGATCATGTGATCGATTATGGGTGCTGGTCGGCGTGCTCAGCGCCGCCGGGCCTCCCCGGGGGCGGGCGCGCTCCGCCCGCCGGTGCTCCGTCGGCGCAGGAGCACGGCCCCGCTCCCCGCCGCGTACACGGCGAGCGCGGGCGCGGAGGACATCACGTCCAGGAAGCCGTCCCAGCGGGCGGCCGTCGGCAGGTCCGAGACGACGGACCCGAGCCCCACCCCGAACAGCAGCGCGGGCGCCACCAGCGCCGCCAGCGTCAGGGCGACGGCGACCGGCGCCCCGCCCCGGCCCCCGGCCACCCGGCGCACGAGCCGCGCGACGCCCCCGCCGGGCGCGTGGGACTGCGCCGGCAGTCCGCACAGCAGCCCCACCAGGATCACCCACCACCACCAGGGCGTGTCGTCCCTCAACTGGCCGATGAGCGTGGCCCCCTGGGCCGTGGCGCCGGACGACTGCCAGGCCCACGCCCACCACAGCACGAACAGGACGGAGTCGGCGAGCGGACGCGGCGCCCGCCGGATGTGTTCGGTCATATATCCCCTCGGGTACGGCGGGGCGGGCCGGACGTCGCGACGCCCGGCCCGCCCCGGTGTCGGCCGCCGTCCGGCGCCCGGGCCGAGAAGGGCCCGGGCGCCGCGACGGAGGACCGTCGGTGTGGGTCGTCGGCTCAGCACCGCTTCCGAAGGTAGCGGTACGCGCCGTAGGCGCCGCCGAAAGCGGTCGAGTAGCTGACCCAGCGGGCGCTGGACTTGAACGAGCCCGCGAGGGCGCCGAAACCGGCGTACGTGCCGACGCAGCGGCCCAGGTGCCGCAGGCCGCCGCCGGGACGGCGGTGCGACCGGTGGCCGCGGCTGCGGTTGATCTGGCGGTGCAGCCTGCGCGTGGACTTCTGGAACCTGCGCAGCGAGCGGAACGCCCGGTAGCCGGTCCTGGCCGCCTTGTACACCTTGCGGCAGTGCTTCCAGCAGGCCCAGCCCGCGCGGGCCGCGGCGATGGCGATGGGGATCCACCGGCCGTCCAGGTCGAAGTTGTTGACCGGGTCGCCGTAGCCGTACTCGTACGGGTTGGCGCTGCCGCCGTAGACCGGGTCGTTCGACAGGAAGCGGCCGGTCACCGGGTTGTAGAGCCGCACGCCCATGAGGGTGAGGCCGGTGAGGGTCTCACTGGACCGCTGCTTGGCGCCGAGCCACGCGTAGCGCGCCGTCGCCTTGCCGGGACGCGGGTTGCCGTACTCGTCGCTGTCGAGGGCGACCGGGGCCTCCCCCGCGTCGAGCGGCAGTTGCAGCGCGATGTCGCCGTGCACGGTGGCGAGCTGGAGCACGGTGCCACCGGTGGCGCCGGTGGTCGCGGCCAGGTCGCCGCCGAGGGACTCGACGTTGCGGGTGACGGCGCCGGTGGCGGTGTCCTCGGTGATCCACCGGGGAGCGTCCTCGTCGCCGTCGTAGTGGTTGACCTTGGCGGCGGTCCGCGTCCAGGTGCCGCCCGCGTTGCTCTCCACGGTCCAGGAGCGGAAGCGGAGCGACGGGTCGAGCGCCCAGGTCTGCCGCTCGGCGCCGGCCGTCTGCTGGTGCACCAGGTCGTTGGCGTGGTAGCCGATGGTGGTTCCCGGCAGGGCGGTGGTGCGGCCGAACGCGTCGTACGTGTAGCCGGAGGCGATGAGCCGGTCGGCGCTGTCGTACGTGTACGTGGCGGTGGTGCCGCCGCTCGTCGGGCAGTCGGCGCCCGGCTCACCGGTGGCCGTGGTCAGCGCCTTGCGGTTGGAGCGGATGTCGAAGGTGTACGAGCGGCGCGTGCACACCAGGTCCACGGTGTCGTCCACCGTCACCAGACGGCCCGCCTTGTCGTAGCGGAACGTCTGCCCGGACCAGCCCGCGTGGGTGCTGACCCGGCCGTGGCCCTCGTAGGTCACGGCGTCGGTGTAGAGGGACAGGCCGTCGCTGTCACGGGTGTAGACCCGGCTGACAGGGGTGCCGGTGGTGTCCTCGGTGACGGTCAGGGTGTAGCCGCCGGGCAGCTTCTCGGTGGCGAGGGAGCCGTCCGCGTCGTAGGTGGCGCGGAAGGTCCCGGCGACCGAGTCGGTGCGGGCGGTGGCCAGACCACGCGGTTCGGCGGTGTGGTCGTACGTGTAGGTGACGGTGGAGGGAACCGAGTCGGTCTCCTTCACCTTGCGGTCGAGCAGGTCGTACTCGACGGTCGTGGTGCCGCCGTCGGCGTCGGTGTACTTGATGAGGCGGCCGAGCTTGTCGTACGCCTTGGTGATCGTGCCGGCGGTGGGCGAGGTGATCTTGACGATCTCGCCGCTGGCCGGGTCGTACTCGGTGGTCGTCGCGGGGACCGCCTGGCCGAGGCCGCCGGTGACGGTCTCGGTGCTCTTGCGGCCGGCCGCGTCGTAGGTGGTGGTGGTCGTGCGGGTGACGCCGTTCACCTCGTCGGTGACCTGGGCGGGGTTGCCCCAGCGGTCGTACTCGGTGGTGGTGTTGACCAGCTTGTTCGGGTGCGTTCCGCCGCCGGTGATGTCACCGGCCGGGCCGGTCCAGCAGGGCTGGTCGGCCCACTCGGGGCGGCCCTGGCACCAGCCGGTGCCGGTCGCCGACCAGTAGGTGGTGACGCGGCTCGCGGCGTCGGTTCCGGTGCCACCCGGCAGCACCTGGGAGGTGACCCGGCCCTGGGCGTCGTAGCCGGTGGTGGTGGTGATGTTCTTGCCGCCGGGATCCTTGATGGTGAGGGTCGGCAGGCCCTTGGCCCAGTCGTACTGGGTCTCCTCCAGCTCCTTCTCGCCCATCACGGAGTAGTAGTCGCGCACCCGCACGCCCTTGATGGTCAGGGTCGGCTGGTGGCGCACCTTGGCGGTGCCGTCGGTGGGGCGGCCCTCGTCGTACTCGTTGACGGTCCAGGCCCGCGCGGGCACCGAGGTGCCGGCGTTGACCAGGACGGTCGTGCCGTCCTTGAGGTCCTCGGTCAGGTCCACCCGGCGGATCGGGCCGAACTCCTCCGTCTTGAGGACGCCGGAGTCGTCGTACAGGGACGTGGTGGACAGCAGGTGGGCCCGCTCGCCCGCGGACATCTGGATGATGCCGAGGTCGGTGAGGGCGGCCTTCTGCTCATCGGTGGTGCCGAGGGCCAGCGCCCGGTTGGCGGCGGTCAGCTCGCGCACCACGTTGCCGTGACGGTCGTGCTCGGTGGCCGTGATGTGCCCGCCCGGGGTGGCCGTGTTGACGGTGCGGCCCGAGGCGTTCAGGTACGTGATGGTGGCGCGGGTGTAGGCACCGGCGGCCAGGTCGGCGCCCGAGTGGGAGGCCGGCACGGAGTCGGCCGGGAACACCGCGGTGGCGTCGGTCGGGGCGTCGCTCTGGCCCCACTTGAGGACGTCGGAGGCGCCCATGGCGTGCGGCGCCTTGGTGCCGGTCAGCGGGACGCCGTAGACGACGCTGGTGACGGCGGTGCCCTCGACGGTGTCCGCGGTGCCCTGCTTGAGGGCGTCCCGGGAGACCTTCAGCAGCATGCCGTCGCCCGGCGCGGAGCCGACCCCGGCGTTGCCGTAGGTGAGGGTGTACGGGAGCTGGCCCTTCTCCTGGACCCAGGTGACGCGTCCCTGGTAGTAGGCGTACTGGGTCTGGGTGGCCTGGCTGAGCCGCGGGTCCCACTGCTGGCGCAGGGCGCCGGTGGAGTCGTAGCGGTACTTCGCGACGGCCGTGGCCGTGGAGGCGGCGGCGCCGGGGCTGGTGAGCCAGATCCGGATCTCGCTGACCTGCCCGGCGTAGTCGCCGAACTCGGCGGTGGTGGCGGTGCCGGTGGCGGTGGTGGTCGTCGCGTAGACGAACTCCAGCACCCGGCAGCCCTTGGTGGCGGGGTCGGTCTCACAGGCGGCGGTGGTGGCCGCCGACGTGGGCGCGATGACCCGCTTGGGCCTGGCGAGCTTCTTGCCGTCCACGGTGACGGTCTCGGAGACCACCTTGGTGGTGGAGTTGCCGAGGCCGTCCTCCAGCACGCTGGACACCTGCCAGGTGGTCGCGGCGGCGTCCGGCTTGGTGAAGGTGGTGACCGTGCCCTCGGAGTCGGTGAGGGTGAAGCTGCCGGTCACGCTGCCCTTGAGGGTGAGGTCCTCCGAGCCGGGCTCCGCGACCCAGCCGGTCTTCGCGGCGTTCGCGGTGAAGTGCAGCGCGTCGCCCTCCTCCATCACCACGTCGACGGCGGTGTCGGAGATCCGGCGCAGATGGCTGTAGTCGCTCTCGGCGACCTCGGCGAGGGTGCCGGACACCCACTCCTTGCCGAAGATGGGCGCCTGGCCTTCCTGCGTGGCGCCCCGGTTCGGGGTGCGCGAGGAGAGGCTGCGGGTCACGGACATGCCGAACAGCGACACATCGGTCTCGGAGAGCGTGAAGTTGCCGTTCAGCAGGTTGACCGTGCCGGGGCCGATCTCGCTGGTGGTGGCGCCTTCGGCGTTGCGGTCGATGACGGCGGTGAGCGGCTGGGTGCTGCGGGAGGCGCTGTTGGGCCCGGTGAAGTCGGCCTTGATCTGGATGGTGCCGTCGGGGTCGACGGTGTCCGTGGCGTTCCAGACGAGCGGCGCGTTCTTGCCGTTCACCAGCGGTACGGGCCAGGCGCCGAGCGCCGTGCCGCCCGAGGTGACGTGCGCGGGCGGGATCGGCGTCCACGCGTCGGCCTCGGAGCGCCGCCAGGAGAAGGACACCTTGTCGTACGTGCCGGCGGCGGCCTCGGCGACCAGCGGGAGACGGCGGGCCGTGCGCTCGCCCTCGGCGGGCTGGACGAAGCCGCCGGGCCCGGCGTGGAACACGTACGAGGCGGCCTCGGACTTGTTGTCGGCCTTGTCGACGGCCCGGACCTGGAGGGTGTGGGTGCCGTTCTTCGGCGGGGTCACGGAGATCGCCTTGGGCGTGCTCGCTCCGCCGGTGGCGACCTTGGTCCAGGTGACGCCGTCGAGGGACCACTCGAGCCAGTGGTGGTCGGCGGCCGGCGGGGTGACGGTGAACGTGCCCGGCTGGCCCTCGCCCTTCACCCACTGGCCGGTCGGGTAGTCGGTGGAGGTGATCGCCGCGGGCGCGGAGGGCGCCTTGGTGTCGACGGTGAACAGCCGCCAGGCGGACCAGCCGGTGTTGTAGTGGGTGCCGTCGTAGGGGGACGTGCGGAACTTGTACGTCCTGCCCTCGGTGAGCACCCCGGCGGGCACGGTCACGCTCGCGGCCTGCCCGGACGCGACGTACTTGGAGACGAGGACGTCGCCGACCTGGGTGTTGGTGGCGTTGTCGAAGATCTGGAAGGTGCCGTTGACCTTGTCACCGTCGGCGTCCGTGAAGGTGTCGCGGAGCGTCGGGGTGAGGGTGTTGGCGACGTAGGTGCCGCTGTACGAGAAGAACGGCGGTCCGGCTTCCTGCTTGGTGCCGGTCTTGGGCCGGAAGTTGTAGTTCACGACCAGCTTGGGCGGGTTCGACGCGGCGTTCGCGGAACGGACCTGCTTCCACTGGGTGGTGGAGGCCGACGGGGCGCGCAGGCCCATGTGCGAGCGGGTGCTCTTGGCGGACGCCCACTTCTGGACGAGGCTCGTCACATCGGCGTTGATCCAGCCGTCGCCGCCGCAGTTGTCGCGGCCCTTGGTCTCGGTGGAGCTCGCGTACTGCTCGATCCAGGTCGGCTGGGTGCCCCAACGGCTGGAGGTGGAGGCGGCGCCGGTCTCCCAGACGGTCCAGGCGGCACCGGTGCAGTCGGTGTTGCCGGAGTGGGTGTTGTACAGGCTGAGCTTGGCGTTGGAGACGAGGGCGTCCCGGACCGGGGAGGTGTCCCAGGTGATGAAGGACCGGGCGTAGCGGCTGGAGCCGTCGGGGTTGGTGGTGCCCGGGTTGCCGAGCCAGAGTTCGGTGCCGGTGGACTTGTCGGTGGTCTCGCCCTCCTGGACGTACGTGTCGAAGACGTTGCCCAGGGAGGAGGTGGACGGGTCCACGGTGACCGGGTACTTGGTGGCCGGGTCGGCGAGGAACTTCGCGTCGGGGGTGACCACCAGGTCGATGGTGGAGCCCTTCTGCTCGACCTTCATCGACACCGGCACCTGGCGGGTGTGCTCGCCGGAGACGGGGTCGGTGGTGGCGTCCCACATGACGGGGGCGGGCATGACGGCCCGCCTGGTGTTCTTCCGGTCGGTGAACAGGACGCTGCCGTCGGGCTGCGGCTTGGCGGTCAGGCCCTTCGCCTTGAGGGGCAGGGTGTACGAGTAGCCCTCGCCGGGCCGCTGGTTGATGCGGACGTACTGCTCGAAGCCGGTCCTGGTGGCTTCGACGATCACGTCGGCGCCGGGCAGGGCGCCCGGGTAGGTGGCGCGGGTGCCGTTCAGGGTGGGGGCGGGCAGTCCGCCCTTCCACTGGAGGGTGATCTGCTCGTCGCCCTCGCCGAGGGTGACCAGGTCGCGCGGGGCGGCGGAGCGCGCCGCGGCGAGGCTGCCCGGCAGAGCGCCGCCCTTGCCGCCGAGGCGGAGCCCGTTGGGGTGGGCCTTGGCGGCGATCGTGCCGCCGGCCTGCTGGAGGGTGACGTCGACGTTGGTCCACTTGCCTCCGCGCTCGAACCGTATGGGTCCGGCGGAGAGTTCGGTGGTGAGCGTGCCGTCCTTGTTGACCCACGTGGTGGAGGTCTCGGTGCGCTCGGACAGCGCCTCGACGCGCTTGCCGTGCAGCTTGGCGGCGACCTTCGCGGAGGCGATGTCCGCGGCCGCGTCGGGGCCCTTGGGCTTGGCGGGCGCGGTGGGCACCTCGGCGGGGGGACGCTTGACGGCCACGGCGGTGCCGCTTCCCGAGACGAGCAGTCCCGTCTCGACGGCCAGCGCCATCGCGGCGACGATCGCGACCCGGGTCAGGACGCGTCTGCGGCGTTGCAGGACGACGGCCGAACCCTCCCACTCCTCGCGGGGAGGTATGTGCTCTGGCATGGTTCGCCACTTTCTGTTGATGGATCATGAACCTGGCGGGATGAAAACACCGCTCGTCACTGCTGAGGAGTGAGATCTTCACGTTGCTCCTGTGGTGTGAAGGGCACGACTGCCGGTGCTCAGGGGAGGGGGTCAGGAGTGATGGCTCCTGCGGGGAAGTGGAACGCGCCGCCGGGCGTGCGGTGGGGCCTGGCGGGCCTGGCGTTGCTGGTCGCGGGCTCCGCCGCCACGGCCGCCGTGGAGGAGGGTGTGGCCCTGGGGGGCGGGTGGGAACTGCTGGCGGGGCTGCCGCTGGTGGTGGTGGTCGCGGTGCTGACGCTGGTCCAGTGCGAGCCGCCGCCGCGCCGGGTGCCGTACGGCTGGCGGCTGGCGCTGCTGGGCGTCCAGGCCGTGTTGACGTATGTGCTCGTCATATCGCTGCCGGGGAGCTGGCTGGGGCTTTCGGGGCTGCTGGCGGGCGCGGCGCTGTGCGCGCTGCCTCCGCTGCCGGGGAGTGTGCTGGCGGTGGCGGTGGCGGGGAGCGGTCCGCTGCTGGTGGCGGCGGGGTGGGTGGCCGCGCCGCCGGGCGGTGGTGTGGCGGCGGCCCTGCGGGCGGTGGTGACGGCGTGCGCGGTGTGTACGGTGGCGCGGCTGGCGATGGTGGTGGCGCGGGTGCACGGGGCGCGGGAGCAGGCGGCGCGTCTGGCGGCGCAGCGGGAGCGGCAGCGGCTGCGGCGGGACCTGCACGATCTGGTGGGCTCGTCGCTCGCGGCCATCGCGGTGCAGGCGGAGTCGGTGCTGCGGGCCGGTCCGCCGGGCGGCGCGGGGGTGGAGGAGCTGCGGCGGGCGCTGGTGACCGCGGTGGGGCTGGCCCGGCGGGCCCACCACGACGTACGGGTGCTGTGCGACCCGGAGGAGGGCGCCGTGCCCCTGCTGGACGAGGTGCACCAGGCGAGCCGGGCGTTGAGCTGTGCCGGTCTCGCCGTCCGGGTGGTGGCGCCTCCCGCGGTGGAGGCGGACGCGGCGGTGGTGGAGTGCCTGAGGGCGGTGCTGCGGGAGGCGGTGGCCAACGTGCTCCAGCACAGCCGGGCCACCCGGTGCGCGATCGTCCTGGAGGCGGGAGCGGCGGGGGTGCGGCTGGTGGTGCGCAACGACGGGGTGGCGCCGCCGGGCGGGGAGAGGCCGCGCCGGGGGACGGGTCTTGTGGGGCTGCGGGCGCGGGTGGGTGCGCTGGGCGGGGTGTTCGGCGTGGACACGGACGGGGGGACGTTCACCGTGTCGGCGGTGTTCCCCAGCGACCCGACCGAGATCCCAAGAGCGAGCGAATAAACAGCCAATTCGATAGTCATTCATGGTTTGACAGGCGTGTCGCCTATTTCACCAAGGATTCATCAGTGAAATGTCCGAGATGTCCAAATATGGGCCACTCTGGAGGTTTGGCGGCAAGGCCGCCCGTCTGCCATAGTCGGTGACACGACCCCCCTCGACCCGGGCCAGGTCGTCCACAGCGCCGTCGGACACACCCCTCCTCGTCCACGGCGCTCCTCTCAGAAGCCCCCGCGACGCCCACCACGGCGACAGGGGGCTTCTGTGCGTCCCCGCATCCCCGGTCGCGGCGGCGGTCAGCGGTCGGAGACCCGCATCTCGAACCAGGTGTTCTTGCCGCGCGGCAGCAGGTCCACGCCCCAGCGGTCCGAGAGCTTGTCCACGAGGAACAGCCCGCGCCCGCTGACGTCCATGGGCCGTACCGGCATCAGACAGGGCAGGCCGCGCGACGGGTCGCGTACGTCCACTCGGATCCGGCCACCTCTGCGCCGCGTCATCCGTAACCCGAACGCCCGCGCGCCCGTGTGCCGGACGGCGTTCCCGACGAGTTCGGAGACGAGGAGGATCACGTCCTCGGCGATCTGCGGGCCGAGCCCCCAGGTGCGCATGACGACGCACTGGGCGAGCCGACGGGCGATCGCGGCGGACTCGGGGCGGGAGGGCAGCCGCACCTCTTCCACGGTCGGATCGCCGTACAGTTCGAGGGCCTTGAGGGCCTGCTCGTCATCCGCGGAGGGTACCCATCTCGCCGCGGTGGCCCCGCCGTGCTGCCACGGTCGCTCCACACCATCCAGCCCCGCCATGCCCACCATCATGGCCGTCCGGCGCGGCCCGCGGGGCGGTTCCGCGGGAATCCCGTCGGCGGCGCCGGTGCCCCCGAGGGCCGCCGAGGGCATATGCCAGCGGCATTGGAGATTCTCCGTACCCACCCTGACCTGCGGTGACGGAGCACGCCCCCCGGGTGCCGGAGATGGCTGACTTAGGGCGCCCTAACGGTTCCCTGAGGGGGCCTTAAACCACACGGACGGGGGAATTCGCCGCGGAGGTGTTTCGCACCCGTACTTCCCCGTCCCGAGGGACCCGTCAGCGCCCCCGGCACCCCGGGGGCGGGTGGCTCAGACGAACTTGGCCTTGCCCGGGCCCTCCTCGACGAAGCTGCGCATGCCGCGCTCGCGGTCCTCGGTGGCGAAGAGGCCCGCGAACCAGTTGCGCTCGATGGCCAGGCCCGTGTCGATGTCCGTCTCCAGACCGGCGTCCACCGACTCCTTGGCGGCGCGCAGCGCGAGCGCCGGGCCCTGGGCGAGCTTGGCGGCCCAGGCGTGGGCCTGCTCGTACACCTCGGCGGCGGGGACGACCCGGTCCACCAGGCCGATCGCCAGGGCCTCGTCGGCCTTGACGTGACGGCCGGTGAAGATGAGGTCCTTGGCCTTGGAGGGGCCGACGAGACGGGCGAGGCGCTGCGTGCCGCCCGCGCCGGGGATCAGGCCCAGCAGGATCTCGGGCTGGCCCAGCTTCGCGTTGTCGGCGGCGATCCGGAAGTCGGCGCAGAGCGCCAGCTCGCAGCCGCCGCCGAGCGCGTAGCCGGTGATCGCGGCGACGACGGGCTTGGGGATGCGGGCGACGGCGGTGAAGGAGTCCTGGAGGGCCTTGCCGCGCAGCACCATGGCCGCGTGGTCCATGACCTGCATCTCCTTGATGTCCGCTCCGGCGGCGAACACCTTCTCGCCGCCGTAGACGACGACGGCGCGCACGTCGTCGCGGCCCGCGGCCTCCTCGGCCAGCTCCTTGAGCCGGTCCTGCGTGGCGATGTCCAGCGCGTTCATCGGGGGGCGGTCCAGGCGGATGGTGCCGACGCCCGCGGAAACTTCGAGAGTCACTGTCATACGGGGCAGGTTAGCCGTCGTTAACGGCTCGGGGACCGGTGCGGTTGGTCACAGCACCGGTCCCCGAGGCGGAATTCACCGTTCGGCTACTTGGTCCACTCCGACCACGGCATGTTCCAGCCGTTGAGGCCGTTGTCCGGCTGGATCTGCTTGTCCTTGGAGTTCTTCACGACCACCACGTCACCGATGATCGAGTTGTTGTAGAACCACGCGGCCGGGGTCGAGCCGTCGTACGCGCCGCGCACATCGCGCAGGCCGACGCAGCCGTGGCTGACGTTGGCGGAACCGAAGGTGCCCGGGGACGCCCAGTAGTTGCCGTGGATGAAGGTGCCCGAGGTGGACAGGCGCATCGCGTGCGGCACGTCCTTGATGTCGTACTCGCCGCCGAAGCCGACGGTCGCGCCGTTCATCCGGGTCACCTTGTACTTCTCGCTGATGACCATCTGGCCGTTGTACGTGGTGGTGGCCGGGGCGCCCGCGGTGATCGGGATCGTCTTGAGGGTCTTTCCGTCACGGACGACCGTCATCGTCTTGGCGCTCGCGTCCACGGTGGAGACCTGGCTGCGGCCGATGGTGAAGCTGAACTTCTTGGCCTGCTTGCCGTAGACGCCGGGGCGGCCCTCGACGCCGTCCAGGTTCAGCTCGACGGTCACCTTGGTGCCGGGCGCCCAGTACTTCTCGGGGCGGAAGTCCAGCCGGTCGTTGCCGAACCAGTGGCCCTCGACGGGCACGGCCGGGACGGCGGTCACCTTGATGCCGGCCTCGACGGCCTCCGGGTTGGTGATGCCGCGGGAGAAGTTGATGGACACCGGCATGCCGACGCCGACCGTCTGGCCGTCCTCGGGCGTGTACTGGCCGATGAACGTGTTCTTCGGTACGAGCGTCGTGAACGTCGTGTCCTTGGCGGACTCGCGGCCCGCCGCGTCCTTGGCGACGGCGTGCACCTTGTACTTGGTGGCCGCCGCGAGGTGCCTGACCGGCTGCCAGCTGGCGCCGTCCGCCGACAGGGTGCCCTCGACGGGCCGGCCCTTGGTGTCGGTGACGGTGACCGTGGTCAGCTTGCCCTTCTCCGCGGTGACCTTCAGCGCGCCGCTCGTCGCCACCGAGTCGGCGCCGTCCTTCGGCGTGACGGTGACGACGGCCTCGGACGCGGCGTTCGCCACCTGCCCCGAGCCGTTCTTGCCCGGTGCGCCCTTGTCGTCCTCCGCCGGGCCCCCGCCACCGCACGCGGTGACGAGCAGCAGCAGCGTTCCGGCGACCACGGCCAGCGGACCCCTGCCCCGGCCTCGCCGGGCCCGCGCCGCGACCCCGGCCGGCGCCCCCGATATCGGCTGCCCCTTCACGATGAACACTCCCCTCGCACGGCCACCGGCACCGCCGTGGCCTGCACCCCCGCGCGCTGCACCCGCGCGCACCGCGCTAGATAATCACACCGGAAGCGGCACGGCGCACACCGGATTGTCACCGTTCGGTCCCAACTCGTTCACACGGCAACTTTCCGGGCTCCAGGCGTGCCTGACGCGGCGCAAGGGGCTGCGGGGGCGCCGGATCCGCGCGGGTACGGCACCGTCACTCGCGGGGGCCGCGCACGGGTCCCGCGGGGCCCCACGCCCGCCGCCCGCCAGGCCAGCGCCCGGGCCTCCTGGCGGTCAGCGCCCGGGGCCGGCGGCGGTCAGCGCCCCGCGCGCGTGGCGGTCAGCGCAGGGCCGAACCGGCCTTCCAGCGGGCCCAGCCCATGTTCCAGCCGCCCAGGCCGTTGTCGGGAGCCACCTTCCGGTCGCGCGAGTTGACCACCTCGACGACGTCCCCGACAAGGGTGCGGTCGAAGAACCAGCCCGCCGGGGACTCGGCGCTGCCGCCCTTCACATCGCGCAGCCCGACGCAGCCGTGACTCACGTTGGCCGCGCCGAACACCGACGGCCCGGCCCAGTAGTTGCCGTGCAGGAAGGTGCCGGACTCGGTCAGCCGCATCGCGTGCGGCACGTCCTTGATGTCGTACTCGCTCTTGCCGCTCGCGTCCTTGAAGCCGACCGTCGCGCCGTTCATCCTGGTCACCTCGTACAGCTCGGTCACCACCATCTTCCCGTTGTACGTGGTCGTCTCAGGGGCCCCGGCCGTGACGGGCAGCGTCGCCAGGAGGCGGCCGTCGCGGCGTACCTCCATCGTGTGGGCGGCCGCGTCGACGCGGGAGACCTGCGAGCGGCCCACCGTGAAGGACACGGTCCGCCGCTGGATGCCGTACACGCCGGGCGCCGCCTCCACGTCCCGCAGCCGCACGTCCACGGTGACCCGCGTGCCGGACCGCCAGTACCGCTCGGGGCGCAGGTCGAGCCGTTCGTCGCCGAACCAGTGGGCGGCGACCTCGACGGGCGGGTCGGCGGTGACGCGGATGGCCCGCTCCACGGCGGCACGGTTTCGCACGGGCCGGTTGAAGCGGAACGAGACGATCATGCCGGTGCCCACCGTGGCCCGGTCCTCGGGCGCGAAGTACCCGATGAAGCGGCTCTCCGGTACGAGGGTGGTGAACGTCGTGTGCCGGGCCGAGCGGCGTCCGCGCCCGTCCACGGCGACGGCGTCCACCGCGTACTTGGCGGCGAGCGCCAGCCGCGTCCCCGGCCCGGGCCGCCAGCTCCGCCCGTCGGGCGCCACCGCGCCGGGCACCTCGGCCGGCTCCGCGTCCTGGACGCGGCGCACCCGTACGGACTCCAGCCGCCCGTCCGGGACCCGCACCTCCAGGCGGCCGTCCGGCGGCACGCCCCGCGCCCCGTCGTCCGGGGTCACCCGGATCGTGTCGGCCTCCCGCGCCGCCGCACCCTTCCCGCCGCCGAAGCCACCGAAGGGGCCTGAGCCCCCGGAGTCGCCGAAGAGGCCGCCCGCGCCGCACCCGGCGAGTCCGGCCGCCACCGCCGCCCAGGCCATCGCCGCCGCGACGCCGAGCCCTGCCCGTTTCCCTACGTTTCTCACAGTTCGTCCAACGACGGGCGAGGGCGGGGGAAACGTCTGTACGGGTCGTGTCGGGCCCGCCCCATGTTGGGAGCCGGGCAGTCCGGGCAGAACACGGGGAGGACCGGATCGGGGCGGACGGGAGCCCGGGACCGGTCGCCGGACGAGCCGCGGGAGGCCGGCAGGTGTCGAGCGCAGCCGAGCAGAGGCCAGTTCAGGGTGCCCTCCAGGGGCCGCTCCAGGATTCCCCGGGGCCGGTTCCAGGGGTGCCGGACGCACACTCCGGGGTACGCCGCGCAGGACCGGACGGGTTACGCCGCGGGACCCGGGCGGTGACGCACACCGGCCCCGGAGCCGGTACGGGCGCGTCCTCGCCCCCGCCGCCACCCGTGTGGCCGGGGTCGCCGACACCGCTCGGCGCCCGCTTCCGCCCCGGCCCGGACGGGGTGGCGGGCACCAACTTCGCGCTGTGGGCGGGCGGCGCCGAGGCCGTCGAGGTGTGCCTCTTCGCACCCGACGGCACCGAGACGCGGGTGCCGCTGACCGAGCTGACCCACGAGATCTGGCACGGCTTCGTGCCGGGCGTGCGGCCGGGCCAGCGGTACGGCTACCGGGTGCACGGCCGCTGGGACCCGTGGACCGGCGCCCGCTGGAACCCGGCGAAGCTGCTCCTCGATCCGTACGCCCGCGCGGTGGACGGCGACTTCGACCGGCTCCCGCCGGAGGTGTACGGGCACGTACGGGACTGGCCGGACCAGCATGTCGCCGACACGGTCCGCGACGACCGCGACTCGGCGCCGTACGTGCCGAAGGGCGTCGTGGTGCACGACGAGGCGCCCGGCGACGAGTGGACCGACGACCGCAGGCCCAAGACCCCGTGGGCGGACTCCGTCATCTACGAGCTCCACGTACGGGGCTTCACCCGGCGCCACCCCGGCGTCCCGGAGGAACTGCGCGGCACGTACGCGGGCCTCGCGCACCCCGCGGCGGTCGAGCACCTCGTACGGCTCGGGGTGACGGCGGTGGAGCTGCTGCCGGTCCATCAGTTCGCGCACGAGGACCATCTGCTGCGGCGCGGGCTGCGCAACCACTGGGGCTACAACTCCATCGGCTACTTCGCCCCGCACGCCGCGTACGCCGCGACGGGGACGGGCGGGCAGCAGGTCGGCGAGTTCCGGCGGATGGTGCGGGCGCTGCACGAGGCCGGGATCGAGGTGATCCTCGACGTCGTCTACAACCACACGGCGGAGGCCGGCGAGCTGGGCCCGATGCTGTCGCTGCGCGGCATCGACAACCGGGGCTACTACCGGCTCCAGCCCGACGCCCGCCGGTACGCCGACTACACGGGCTGCGGCAACACGCTGCACGTCGTGCAGCCGCAGGTGCTGCGGCTCATCACGGACTCGCTGCGCTACTGGGTCACGGAGATGGGCGTGGACGGCTTCCGCTTCGACCTGGCGGCGGCGCTGGCCAGGTCGATGCACGACGTGGACATGCTGTCGCCGTTCCTCGCGGTGATCGCGCAGGACCCGGTGCTGCGGCGGGTGAAACTGATCGCCGAGCCGTGGGACGTGGGCAGCGGCGGCTACCAGGTGGGCGCCTTCCCGCCGCTGTGGACCGAGTGGAACGACCGGTACCGGGACGCGGTGCGGGACTTCTGGCGCGGCGCCCTGCCCGACGTACGGGACCTCGGGTACCGCCTGTCGGGGTCGAGCGACCTGTACGCGTGGGGCGGGCGCCGCCCGTACGCCTCGGTCAACTTCGTCACCGCGCACGACGGGTTCACCCTGCGGGACCTCGTGTCGTACGAGCGCAAGCACAACGAGGCGAACGGCGAGGACAACCGGGACGGCACGAACGACAACCGCTCCTGGAACTGCGGCGCCGAGGGCGAGACCGGCGACGAGGCGGTGAACGCGCTGCGCCGCCGCCAGATCCGCAACCTGCTGACCACGCTGCTGCTGTCCACGGGCGTGCCGATGCTGGTCGCGGGCGACGAGATGGGCCGCACCCAGGGCGGCAACAACAACGCGTACTGCCAGGACAACGAGACCGGCTGGTTGGACTGGTCGCTGCTGGAGGAGCCGTGGGCGCGGGAGCTGCTGGCGCTGTCCCGGCGGCTGCTGGCGCTGCGCCACGCGCACCCGGTGCTGCGGCGGCGGGCGTTCTTCTCGGGCCGCCGGCAGGGCGCGGACGGGCTGCGGGACCTGGCGTGGTTCACGGCGGCGGGCGCGGAGATGACGGAGGGCGACTGGTACGCGCCGGCCCGGACGATCGCGTTCTACCTGTCGGGGCGGGACATCCCGGGGCGCGACGAGCGGGGCCGGGCGATCGTGGACGACAGCTTCCTGGTGATCCTCCACGCGGGTGACGGGCCGCTGGAGCACCGGCTGCCGGGGCCGCCGTGGGCGGAGGAGTACGAGCTGGTCGTGGACACCTCACGGGAGGAGCAGGACGAGGCACCGGGCGTGATGTGCCGGGGCGGCGACCCCGTGACGGTACCGGCCAGGTCGGCGCTGCTGTGGCGGGTGGTCGCGTGAGCGGGGCTCGTGGCCGCGTGAGCGGGGCGGGGTGAACGCCGGGGGCGTTCGGCGGAAAACCATGTGAGCGATGTCAGTGGTGAACCCTACTCTCGGTCCTGATGTCTGCCTCCGCTCTCGCCCCCTCGCGTCCCGTCGCCCCCAAGCGCTCCGTCGTGCGCTCGCTGCTGCGGCTGTGGCCGTATCTGCGGCCGGTGCGGGTGCGGTTCTGCACGGCCGCGTTCGTCGCGGTCGTCGCGTCCTGTCTGAGCCTGGTCATCCCGCTGGTGCTGAAGTGGATGGTGGACGGTCCCGTCGCCGCAGGTGACCCGGGCGGCGTATGGCTGGGGGCGCTCGCCGTACTGGGGCTCGGGGTGGCCGAGGCGCTGCTGTTCGGGCTCCGGCGGTGGCTGGTGGCGCGGCCCATGACGGCGGTCGAGGCGTCCCTGCGCGCGGATCTGTACCGGCGGTTGCAGCGGCTGCCGGTGGCGTTCCACGACCGGTGGGCGTCGGGGCAGCTCCTCTCGCGCGGGACGACGGACCTGTCGCTGCTGCGGATGTTCCTGGTGTTCCCGCTGACGTTCCTGTTCGTCAACGGGGTGACGGTGCTGGCGGGCTTCGTGGTGCTGCTGGCTCAGGACTGGTCGCTGGGGCTGGTGCTGCTGCTGCCGGTGGTGCCGTTGATCGTGGGCTGTTCGCTGTTCGAGACGCGGTACTCGAAGGTGGCGCGCCAGGCGCAGGACCAGGTGGGCGACCTGACGACGGTGGTCGAGGAGAGCGTGCTCGGCATCCGGGTCGTGAAGGGTTTCGGGCGGCACCGCAGCCAGGCGCGCGCGTTCCGGGTGCTGGCCGAGCGGCTGCGCGGCACGGAGCTGCGCAAGGCGCGGCTGCTGGCGGCGATCTGGGCGTTCATCACGACCGTCCCCGAGCTGGCGATCGGCGCGGCGCTGGTGCTGGGCACGGTGCAGGTGGCGGACGGCGACCTGTCGGCGGGGACGCTGGTGGCGTTCCTCTCGACGGCGCTGGCGCTGCGGTGGCCGGTGGAGTCCATCGGCTTCCTGCTGGCGATGAGCCAGGAGGCGGCGACGGCGACGGAGCGGTACTTCGAGGTGATGGACCAGCCGGAGGAGGTCGCCGACCGGGCCCCGGCCGCCGTGGCCGCGGGGCGGGAGGCTCCGGGGCGGAAGGCGCCGGGCGGGGTGGTGTTCGAGGGGGTGACCTTCCGCTACCCGGACGCGCCACCGGGCTCGCCGCCGGTGCTGCGCGGAGTGGACCTGCACATCCGGCCGGGCGAGACGCTGGCCCTGGTGGGGGCGACGGGCTCCGGCAAGACGACGCTGACGGCGCTGGTGCCGCGCCTGTACGAGCTGACGGAGGGGCGCGTCCTGCTGGACGGCGAGGACATCGCCGAGATGCCCAGGGAGCGGCTGCGGTCGCTGGTGTCCGTGGCGTTCGAGGAGCCGACGCTGTTCTCGGCGAGCGTCCGGGACAACGTGCTGATGGGCGCGGGCCCGGAGGCGGGCGACGTGGAGCTGCGGCGGGCGCTGGACGTGGCGCAGGCCGGCTTCGTGGCCGACCTGCCGCAGGGGGCGGCGACCGAGGTGGGCGAGCAGGGCCTGAGCCTGTCGGGCGGTCAGCGGCAGCGGCTGGCGCTGGCGCGCGCTGTGGCGGGCCACCCCAGGTTCCTCGTTTTGGACGACCCGCTGTCCGCGCTGGACGTGCACACGGAGGCGCTGGTGGAGGCCGCCCTGCGGGAGGTGCTGCGGGACACGACCGCGCTGGTGGTGGCGCACCGGCCCTCGACGGTGCTGCTCGCCGACCGGGTGGCGCTGCTGTCGGAGGGCAGGATCGCGGCGGTCGGGACGCACCAGGAGCTGCTGCGGACCAGCGCCGAGTACGCGTGGCTGATGTCGGGCGCGGAGGACGGGAAGCGATGACGGCTCAGGACCAGACGCTGGACGAGCGCGACGCGCCCCGGCACACACCGGAGGCCAAGGCAGCCCCGGAGGGCGCCGGGGAGCCGGACGGGCGGGACCCGTTCGACCGGGACGCGCTGCCGACACCGAAGGGCGCGACGGGGGCGCTGCTGCGGTCGCTGCTGGCGCCCCGGCGGGCGTGGGTGGCGCTGTCGGCGCTGCTGCTGCTCCTCCAGCAGGCGGCCGTGCAGGCGGGCCCGCTGCTGGTGGCGTACGCCATCGACCGTGCCGTACCGGCGCTGCGCCAGGGCGACCACGGGCCGGTGGTGGCGGTGGCCGTCGGGTACGGGCTGTGCGCGCTGGGCGCCGGGCTGTTCCAGTACGGCTTCATCGGCGCGTCCGCGCGGGTCAACCAGGATGTGCTGCTCGACCTGCGGGGCCGGATCTTCCGCCACGCGCAGGCGCTGAGCGTGGACTTCCACGAGCGGTACACGTCGGGGCGGCTGATCTCGCGTTCGACGACCGATGTGGAGTCGCTGCGGGAGCTGCTGAGCGAGGGGCTCCAGGAGCTGATCAACGTGGTGCTGTCGTTCGTCAGCATCTCGCTGATCCTGCTGTGGCTGGACTGGGGCATCGGCGCGGTCGCGGTGGCCTCGTTCGTGCCGCTGTACCTGCTGGTGCAGCTGTACCGGCGGCGGGCGTCGGCCGCGTTCAGCGCACGGTCCACGGCGATCGCGGCCGTGATCGTGAAGTTCGCGGAGACGATGAACGGCATCCGGCCGGTGCGGGCGTTCCGCCGCGAGCGGTCCAACGACGAGGTGTTCGGCGCGCTGAACCACCACCACGAGCGGCGCAACGGCGACGCGATCCTGGAGATGGCCCGCTATGTGGTGGGCTCCCGGCTGGTCGCGAACACCGCCGTCGCCGGCATGGTGCTGTGGGGCGCCTACCGGGTCGCGGACGGCACGCTGGCGCTGGGCGTGCTGGCGGCGGCGGTGCTGTACATGCGGCGGCTGTACGACCCGATCGACCGGCTGGGGATGTTCCTCAACGCGTACGAGTCGGCCGCCGCGTCCCTGGAGAAGATCGCAGGCCTGCTGGCGCAGCGGCCCACCGTGCCCGAGCCCGGCCCGAAGGAGGCGCGGGAGCTGCCGCCGCGGCCGGAGGGGGCGCCGGGCCGGGAGGTCGTCTTCGAGGGCGTCAGCTTCGGGTACCGCACGGGCGGCGAGGTGCTGCCGCGCTTCGACCTGACGATCCCGGCCGGGCAGACGGTCGCGGTGGTCGGCTCGACGGGTGCGGGCAAGTCCACGCTGGCGAAGCTGCTGGCCCGCTTCTACGACCCGTCCCGGGGGCGCGTCCTCCTCGACGGCGTGGACCTGCGGGAGCTGACCACGGCGGAGCTGCGGCGCGGTGTGGTGATGGTGACGCAGGAGGCGTTCCTGTTCTCCGGGACGGTCGCGGAGAACATCGCCGTGGGCCGCCCGGACGCGACGCGCGAGGAGATCGAGCACGCCGCGAAGGCGATCGGCGCCCATGACTTCATCGCGGCGCTGCCCGACGGGTACGACACGGACGTGCGCAAGCGCGGCGGGCGGATCTCGGCGGGCCAGCGACAGCTGGTGGCGTTCGCCCGCGCGCTGCTCGCGGACCCGGGGGTGCTGATCCTGGACGAGGCGACCAGTTCGCTGGACATCCCCGGGGAGCGGGCGGTGCAGCGGGCCATGGACACGGTGCTGCACGGCCGTACGGCGGTGGTGATCGCGCACCGGCTGTCCACGGTGGAGATCGCCGACCGGGTGCTGGTGATGGAGCACGGCCGGATCGTGGAGGACGGGCCGCCCGAGCGGCTGATCGCCGGGGACGGCCGGTTCGCCGGTCTCCACCGGGCGTGGCGGGAGAGCCTGGTGGGGTGAGCCGGGGCGGTCCAGGGGGGATACGCGGTGGGCGCGGCACCGGCCGCGCCCGCGCCCGCCGCGTCAGCGGAACGTGTGGACGACCTCGATGCGGCCGACGATGTGGGCGTTGAACTCGTCCAGCTCCTCGGCCGGGACCCACAGTTCGAGGATCGTCTCGCCGCCCGCCTGCCGTACGGGGTAGCGGGAGACGAAGGCCGTGTCGATCTCGAACCGGGTGACGTATCCGACGCCGCTGTGCTTCACGTTCCAGTCGCGGGCGATGCGGATCGCGTAGTCCTCGTTGAGCACGGGGTAGAAGATCGGCTGCTCGGGGAGGCGCGGCGGCCAGGCCCGCCACTCCGCCTCGCGCACCAGGTCCAGCTCCTGGGGGCCGGTGGGGCGCCAGAGGGTGGTGGTCGGGTTCATGGCCGTACTGCTTCCTGCGGGGTCACGGGGTGTCACCGGAACCGTAGGACGGGGCCGCGGGGTCCGGCGACCGGTTTTCGGTGAGCAGGGCCGCGCCGAGCCGGTCGGTGTCCTCAGGGCGGCCGCCGAGCCGGTGCGCCAGCACCCAGTCGCCGCTGCCGGTGTCCGCCCCGGCGAAGGCGGAGGCGTGCCGGGTGGCGCCGTTGTGCCACAGCAGCCGGCCGGCGCGCTGCCACGCGGAGGCGGGTTCGCCGAACCGCCGCTCCACGAGCAGTGCGCTCACCACCGAGGCCAGCGCGCGGGGCGTCGCCCACAGGCCGCCCGCGGGCAGGATCGCGCCGTCCATCGTCCACCCGGCGCGCGTCCGGCCGAACCGGCCCCGCGCTCGCAGCGTCCGGTCGGCGGGCGGCGCGACGGCCACCTCGTCGGCGACGCCCAGCGGTTCCAGGACGTGCGCCCGCAGCAGTTCCCCGTACGGGCGCCCGGCCGCGGCGGCCAGGGCGGCGCCCAGCACGGCGTACCCGAAGTTCGAGTACTCCGTGCGCCGCCCGGGCTCGCCGGCCGCGAGCCGGTCGAGGCGGGGGAGCATCCCGGCGAGGGCCTCGGCGGTGAACGGGGCGTACGGGTCGCGGCCCGGCCCGGTGCCCGGGGGCAGCCGGGGCAGGCCGGACGTGTGGTCCATCAGGTGCCGCAGTGTGATGCCGCTCGGGGGCGCGTCCGGCAGCCACCGCTCCACCGGGTCGTCCACGCCGAGGAGCCCGGCGGCGGCCATGCGGACCAGGGCGGTGCCGGTGAGGACCTTGGTGAGCGAGCCGATCTCCACGAACAGCGCCGGGTCGTGCCCGTGTTCCACCCGGGGCTCACGGCCGGGGCGCAGCACGCACAGCGGTACGGCGGTACGGAACGGCCAGGGACTCACCGGCTGCCCTCCCGCCCGTCCAACGCCCGCCCTGCGGACGGCCGCCCGTCCACCGGCCCGTCAGGTCCGCGATGCCGTGGTGGGGTCGGCCTGCTCACTGCTGCCACTGGTGGAACCCTCTCTCGGTGTCATACGCCGCCCATGAGGACCGGATACCGCCCGCCCGGGTTCCCTCACCGCGCCCTGCGCGCCGCGTACCGCCCGCGCCCGCCACGCGGACGGGCCTTCACCAGCTGGCCCTCGACGGCCCGGCGGCGCTGGTGCGGGCGGTTCTTCCGCACCTGCGCGAGCGGCGGTCGGGAGCCGTGGTGCGGATGAGCGGCATGGGCGAGCCGATGTCGCTCGCCGGGTTCTCGGCGTACAGCGGGACGAAGTTCCGCGCCGGACATGCCGAAGGCCGGGGACGACGGGGGGGCGGCGGTGCTCGGCCATCTCGACCAGGTGCGCTCCGAGGTGACGGCGCGGGAGGAGCGGACCCGCGCCACATCGCTCGCCGACGAGACGGCCGACTGGGACCGGAACGCACCGCGTGGGCGGCCACGGACCCGAAGTCCCGGGCCACGCGCGGGCGTTAGCGGGGTGAAGGGCGCCGGGTGCGGAACGCGCCCGGCCCTCTCCCGCCGCCCGGAGGCGGCGCGGCCGCCTTTACACCGCGTTGACGTCCGGTTAACGGACTCGGGATTTCGGGCAACGGACGATTTCCGGCCAATCTTTTGACGCGCTCCTGACATGTGCCACCGCGCGGTGCCACTCTTCCCCCGTTCTTCGCAGCATGCTCCGCCAGCTCTGTTTGCACCGCCCGTGGGCCCACCCCGCCCCCGGTACCCCCCTCGCAAAGGAGTTCCGCGTGAGATCCACGCCGTCCCGTCGCGCGACCGCGACCGGCGCTCTGATCGCCGCCGCCGCCATGCTCGCCGTAGGGGTCCAGACCGGTTCCGCCACCGCCGCCGACGGACAGGGCATCCCGGCCCCCAGGAGCCAGGCCGCCGCCCAGGCCGACCCGGGCGCCCTGCCCGCCGACCTCTCGCCCGCCCAGCGCACCGCGCTCATCCGCGCCGCCGACGCCCGCAAGGCCGCGAAGGCGAAGGAACTCGGCCTCGGCGCCCAGGAGAAGCTCGTCGTCCGCGACGTGGTCCAGGACCGCGACGGAACCACCCACACGCGCTACGAGCGGACGTACGCCGGGCTGCCGGTCCTCGGCGGCGACCTCCTGGTCACCGAGAACACCTCCGGCCGCACCGAGAGCGTCGCCAAGGCGTCCCGCGCGGAGCTGAAGAACGTCGACACGACCGCCGACGTCGCCCCGGTGACGGCCGAGCGCCAGGCGCTCACCGCCGCCCGCGCGGAGGGCTCGAAGGCCACGGAGCCGGAGCGCGCCCCGCGCAAGGTCGTCTGGCTCGCCGAGGGCAAGCCCGTCCTCGCGTACGAGACCGTCGTCGGCGGCCTCCAGCACGACGGCACGCCCAACGAGCTGCACGTCGTCACCGACGCCACCACCGGCGAGAAGCTGTACGAGTGGCAGGCCGTCCACAACGGCACCGGCAACACGATGTACAGCGGCCAGGTCACGCTCGGCACCGCCCAGTCGGGCAGTTCGTACACGCTGACCGACACGGCGCGCGGCAGCCACAAGACGTACAACCTCAACCGCGGCACCTCCGGCACCGGCACGCTGTTCTCCGGCGCCGACGACACCTGGGGCGACGGCACCCCGTCCAACCTGGAGACCGCGGGCGCCGACGCCCACTACGGCGCCGCGCTGACCTGGGACTACTTCAAGAACGTGCACGGCCGTTCCGGCATCCGGGGCGACGGCGTCGGCGCGTACTCGCGGGTCCACTACGGCAACAACTACGTCAACGCGTTCTGGCAGGACAGCTGCTTCTGCATGACGTACGGCGACGGCGCCAACAACGCCAAGCCGCTCACGTCCATCGACGTCGCCGCGCACGAGATGACCCACGGCCTGACCTCCGTCACCGCCCGGCTGGTCTACAGCGGCGAGTCCGGCGGCCTGAACGAGGCGACGTCCGACATCTTCGCCGCCGCCGTCGAGTTCTACGGCAACAACGCCAAGGACCCGGGCGACTACCTGGTCGGCGAGAAGATCGACATCCGGGGCAACGGCACCCCGCTGCGCTACATGGACAAGCCGAGCAAGGACGGCTCGTCCAAGGACTACTGGTACTCGGGCATCGGCAGCGTCGACGTGCACTACTCGTCGGGCCCGGCGAACCACTGGTTCTACCTGCTCTCCGAGGGCAGCGGCGCCAAGACGGTCAACGGCGTCAGCTACGACTCGCCGACCTCCGACGGCCTGCCCGTCACCGGCATCGGCCGCGACAAGGCCGCGCTGATCTGGTTCAAGGCGCTCACCACCAAGTTCACCAGCACCACCAACTACGCGGGCGCCCGCGCCGGTACGGTCGCCGTCGCCACCGAGCTGTACGGGGCGGGCAGCCCCGAGGTGCTGGCCGTCGAGAACGCCTGGGCCGGCGTCAACGTCGGCGCGCGTCCCGGCGACGGCGGCCCCGGCGAGCCCGGCGGCAAGGTCTTCGAGAACAACACCGACGTCAGCATCCCGGACGCGGGCGCGGCCGTCACCTCGTCCGTCAGTGTCACCGGCGTCACGGGCAACGCGCCGAGCACGCTCAAGGTCGGCGTGGACATCGTCCACACCTGGCGCGGTGACCTGGTCGTCGACCTGATCGCCCCCGACGGCAGCGCGTACCGGCTCAAGAGCGCCAGCGGCAGCGACTCCGCGGACAACGTCCAGGAGACGTACACCGTCAACGCGTCCAGCGAGGTCGCCAACGGCACGTGGAAGCTCCGCGTGCAGGACACGGCCCGCTACGACACCGGCTACATCAACAGCTTCAAGCTGACCTTCCCGTAAGCCGGGAGGGACCGCACCCGTACGGCCAGGAGGCCGCCGCCCCGGAACGGGGGCGGCGGCCTCCGCCATGAACGGGCTCCTCCTCCGGTACCGGTGCGGGTCCGTCCGGTGGCCGATGCGGACCGGGACCGCAGGACGATGCCCCGGCACGGGGCGGGGCGGCAGGCTGGACCGGGCCCGTCGCCCCCCGCGTGGGGAGGGGGCGACGGCCCCCGGGCGGCCCCGGCCCCGCCGGTCGCGTACGGCTCCGGCCGCCCCGCTCAGCGCAGCAGCACGCCCGCGCCGTCCGCCGCCGACTCGGCCGGCAGGGCCACCAGGCCCAGGTCCGCCCCGGCCGCGAGGAGCCGGTGCGCGGGCAGCACCCGGACGGTGTACCCGAAGGGGCCCGTGCGGTCCAGGGTCAGCGGCCCCTCGTACGCCCACCGGCCCTGCTGGTCCGGGCCGCTGCCGCCGCCCGCGGGCTTCAGCGGGAACGTCCGCGCGTCGGCCAGCCCGTCACGGCTGTCCACCCGGCCCGCGACCGCCTGCACCTCCACGTCCTCCGGCGTCAGGTCGCCGAGGGTGACCCGGACCCGCAGGGCGAGCGTCGAGCCCAGTTCGGCGACCTCGCTGGTCTCGTCCACCTCCACGTGGTCGACGGCCACGCCCGGCCAGGCCGCGCGCACCCGGGACTTCCACTCGGCCAGCTCCCGCGCCGCGTCCGGGTCCATGGCGCGGTGCGCCCGCGCGGCCGGGGCGTACAGCCGCTCCACGTACTCCCGCACCATGCGCCCCGCCAGCACCTTCGGCCCCAGCGAGGTGAGGGTGCGGCGGACCATCTCGATCCACCGCTCGGGCAGCCCGTTCGCGCCCCGGTCGTAGAAGCGCGGCGCGACCCGCTGCTCGATCAGCTCGTACAGGGCGGACGCCTCCAGGTCGTCGCGCCGGTCCTCGTCGGTGGTCGGCCCGTCGGCGGTCGGGATGGCCCAGCCGAAGTCCGGGTCGAACCACTCGTCCCACCAGCCGTCCCGTACGGAGAGGTTGAGGCAGCCGTTGAGCGCCGCCTTCATCCCGCTCGTCCCGCAGGCCTCCAGCGGGCGCAGCGGGTTGTTCAGCCACACGTCGCAGCCGGGGTACAGCTTCTTCGCCATCGCCATGCCGTAGTCCGGCAGGAAGACGATGCGGTGCCGGACGCGCGGGTCGTCGGCGAACCGGACCATCTCCCGCACCAGCCGCTTCCCGCCGTCGTCCGCCGGGTGCGCCTTGCCCGCGACGACGATCTGCACGGGCCGCGTCGGGTGGAGCAGCATCTCCCGCAGCCGGTCCCGGTCGCGGAGCATCAGCGTGAGCCGCTTGTAGGAGGGGACGCGGCGGGCGAAGCCGATGGTGAGGACGTCCGGGTCGAGGACCTGGTCGATCCAGCCCAGCTCGGCCGAGCCCGCGCCGCGCTCCCGCCAGGAGGCGCGCAGCCGGGCCCGCACCTCGTGGACGAGCTGTTCGCGCAGCTCGCGGCGGAGCTCCCAGACGGCGGCGTCGTCGATGTCGGCGACGGCGTCCCAGCGCTGCGAGCCGCCGACGCTGAGGGCGTCCTCGGCGCGGTGGGTGCCGACCTGCCGGGCGCCGAGCCTGAGCACCTCGGGCGCCACCCAGGTGGGGGCGTGGACGCCGTTGGTGATGGAGGTGATCGGCACCTCCTCCGGGTCGAAGCCGGGCCACAGACCGGCGAACATCGACCGGCTGACGGCGCCGTGCAGGGTGGAGACGCCGTTGGCGCGCTGGGCGAGGCGCAGCCCCATGACGGCCATGTTGAAGACGTTCGGGTCGCCGCCCTGGTACGTCTCGCGGCCGAGCTGGAGGACGCGGCCGACGTCCACGCCGGGCAGCTCGGCGCCGGGCCCGAAGTGGCGCGCGACGAGGTCCCGGTCGAAGCGGTCGATCCCGGCGGGTACGGGGGTGTGGGTGGTGAACACCGTCCCGGCGCGCACGGCCTCCAGGGCGGCGTCGAAGTCGGTGCCCCGGTCGGTCAGCTCCCGGATGCGCTCCAGGCCGAGGAAGCCCGCGTGGCCCTCGTTGGTGTGGAACACCTCGGGGGCGGGGTGGCCGGTGAGGGCGCAGTACGCCCGTACGGCCCGGACACCTCCTATCCCCAGGAGCATCTCCTGGAGGAGCCGGTGCTCGCTGCCGCCGCCGTACAGCCGGTCGGTGACGTTCCGTTCGCCGGGCCCGTTCTCCTCGACGTCCGAGTCGAGCATGAGGAGCGGGACGCGGCCGACCTGCGCCACCCAGACGTGGGCGTGAAGGGAGCGCCCGCCGGGCAGCGCGAGACCGACCCGGACGGGGCCGCCGTCGGGGCGGCGCAGCAGGGTCAGGGGCATCTCGGCCGGGTCGAGGAGCGGGTAGTGCTCCTGCTGCCAGCCGTCGCGGGAGAGCGACTGGCGGAAGTAGCCGTGCCGGTAGAGCAGGCCGACGCCGATGAGCGGGACGCCGAGGTCGCTGGCGGCCTTGAGGTGGTCTCCGGCGAGGATGCCGAGGCCGCCGGAGTACTGCGGCAGGGCGGCGGTGACGCCGAACTCGGGCGAGAAGTACGCGATGGCGGCGGGCAGCTCGTCGGCGTCGTCGTCGCCGGTGGCCTGGTTCTGGTACCAGCGGCGGCCGCGCAGGTAGTCGTCGAGGTCGTCGGCGGCGGCGGCGAGGCGGCGCAGGAACCTCCGGTCCCTGGCGAGTTCGCCGAGCCGCGCGGCGGAGACGGTGCCGAGGAGCCGTACGGGGTCGCCGTCGGCCGCGCGCCACCCCTCGGGGTCCACGGCCTGGAACAGCTCGCGGGTCTCGGTGTGCCAGGACCAGCGCAGATTGCGGGCGAGGTCGCTGAGGGGTCGCAGGGGGTCGGGCAGGACGGGGCGGACGGTGAATCGACGGATGGCCTTCACGTGTTCCACCTTCGCAGGGGAGATACGTACAGTGGCGGACGCACCACGGTATGCGTCCGCCGTCCGGACCCGACGGTAGTGCCACGGCGCCGCCCCCCGCCATGGCACACGGCGCGCGCGACACGAAGGGCGCACTCGGGGGAGCACGCGTGTTCCGGGCCTGTTCCGGGCGTGTCGCGGCGCGGCGCACACCCCTGCGCCACCCCTGCGGCGACCGGCACACACGGCAGGGCGAACCCCTGTGCCTCCCCCGGGCCTACGGCACATCCGCCACAGGAGCCCCACCCGACACTCCCGGCCTGCCCCGGCCCGGGAATTCAGCCGAACGGGCCCGGCGCACCGCCACCCGGCCGGATGCCGCCGTCCGCCGGACGGCGGGAAACCCCCGGATTGCCCACCCGACGGGTGTGGGAAGGCTCCACCGGTACCCGCCCACCCGAGTGAACCCGGAGAGGAGCGGTGATGCCTGCGTCGCGCCATGCCGCAACGGAGCCGTTACAAAGAGCGATACCCCGTAAGCAACCCTCAGGTGATGCTGTGAACGCGCTGATTGGTCGTATCCCCGTCCTGGACGTCTCCCCCGTCGTCGATTGCGGCAGACGCCCCGCGAAGGCGGTGGCCGGTGAGACCTTCCAGGTGTCGGCCACGGTCTTCCGGGAGGGCCATGACGCGGTGGCCGCCGATGTGGTGCTGACCGACCCGTCGGGGCGGCCCGGGCCGTTCACCCCGATGCGGGAGCTGGCGCCCGGCACGGACCGGTGGGGCGCCGAGGTCACCCCGGTCTGCGAGGGGCTGTGGTCGTACCACGTGGAGGCGTGGAGCGACCCGGTGGCCACCTGGCGCCACGAGGCCGGTATCAAGATCCCGGCCGGTATCGACACGGAGCTGGTCCTCGCCGAGGGCGCCGCCCTGCACGAGCGGGCCGCCGACGGCGTGCCGAAGGACGAGGGCCGCGAGGTCGTCCTGGCGGCGGTGGACGCGCTGCGGGACGTGCGCCGCTCCCCCGCCGACCGGCTGGCCGCCGCGCTGTCCGTGGAGGTGCGGGAGGCGCTGGGCCGCCACCCGCTGCGGGAGCTGGTCACCGCGTCGAAGCCGCTGCCGCTGCTGGTGGAGCGGGAGCGGGCGCTGTACGGGTCGTGGTACGAGATGTTCCCGCGCTCGGAGGGCGCGTACACCGACGAGGACGGCCGGCTCGTGTCGGGGACGTTCCGCACGGCGGCCGAGCGGCTTCCGGCCATCGCCGCGATGGGCTTCGACGTGGTGTACCTGCCGCCGATCCACCCGATCGGCACGACGCACCGCAAGGGCCCGAACAACTCCCTGACGGCCGGGCCCGACGACCCTGGCGTGCCGTGGGCGATCGGCTCGGCGGCGGGCGGCCACGACGCGGTCCATCCGGACCTGGGCACGCTCGCGGACTTCGACGCGTTCGTGGCGCGGGCGCGGGAGCTGCGGATGGAGGTGGCGCTGGACTTCGCGCTCCAGTGCTCCCCCGACCACCCGTGGGTGCGCAGGCGCCCGGCGTGGTTCCGGCACCGGGCGGACGGCTCCATCGCGTACGCGGAGAACCCCCCGAAGAAGTACCAGGACATCTACCCCATCGCGTTCGACGAGGACATGCGCGGCATCATCCGGGAGACCGTGCGGGTGCTGCGGCACTGGATGGCGCACGGGGTGCGGATCTTCCGGGTGGACAACCCGCACACGAAGCCGGTCGTGTTCTGGCAGAAGGTCATCGCCAACATCAACCGCACCGACCCGGACGTGATCTTCCTGGCGGAGGCGTTCACCCGGCCCGCGATGATGCGCACGCTCGGCGCGATCGGCTTCCAGCAGTCGTACACGTACTTCACCTGGCGCAACACCAAGCAGGAGATCACCGAGTACCTGACGGAGCTGTCCACGGAGTCGGCCGCCTCCATGCGGCCCAACCTGTTCGTGAACACGCCCGACATCCTGCCCGCCTACCTCCAGCACGGCGGGCGCCCGGCGTTCGAGGTGCGGGCGGTGCTCGCGGCGACGCTGTCCCCGACGTGGGGGGTGTACGCCGGGTACGAGCTGTGCGAGAACACCCCGGTGCGGGAGGGCGGCGAGGAGTACCTCGACTCGGAGAAGTACCAGCTGCGGCCGCGTGACTGGGCGGCCGCCGAGCGGGAGGGCCGCAGCATCGCCCCGCTCATCACCACGCTCAACCGTCTGCGGCGCCGCCATCCGGCGCTGCGGCGACTTCGGAACCTCCGCTTCCACCACGCCGACAACGACGCGGTCATCGCGTACAGCAAGCGGCAGGGTTCGAACGTGGTTCTGGTGGTCGTGAACCTCGACCCCCACCACACCCAGGAGGCGACGGTTTCGTTGAACATGCCGGATCTCGGCCTGGACTGGCACGAGACCGTACCGGTGCGCGACGAGCTCACCGGTGAGACATATCACTGGGGCAGGACCAACTATGTGCGCCTGGAGCCGGGTGTCAGACCCGCGCACGTGCTGGTGGTGTGCCGGGGATCGGGGGGCTGCCCCTCTGATCAGCACAGTTCCGTCCTGCGACCGTCTCCCCCGATCGGAGGGTCACCCACATCATGACCGTGAACGAGCCCGTCCACGACACGTTCGAGGACACCCCCGCCAAGGACCGGGACCCCGACTGGTTCAAACGGGCCGTGTTCTACGAGGTGCTGGTCCGCTCCTTCCAGGACAGCAACGGCGACGGCATCGGCGACCTGAGGGGTCTCACGGCCAAGCTGGACTATCTGCAGTGGCTGGGGGTGGACTGCCTCTGGCTGCCGCCCTTCTTCAAGTCCCCGCTCCGCGACGGCGGTTACGACGTGTCGGACTACACGTCGGTGCTGCCGGAGTTCGGTGACCTGGCGGACTTCGTCGAGTTCGTGGACGCCGCGCACCAGCGCGGCATGCGGGTGATCATCGACTTCGTCATGAACCACACCAGCGACCAGCACCCGTGGTTCCAGGAGTCCCGCGCCAACCCGGACGGCCCGTACGGCGACTACTACGTCTGGGCCGACGACGACAAGCAGTACCAGGACGCCCGGATCATCTTCGTGGACACCGAGACGTCCAACTGGACCTTCGACCCGGTGCGCAAGCAGTACTACTGGCACCGGTTCTTCTCGCACCAGCCGGACCTCAACTACGAGAACCCCGCCGTGCGGCAGGAGATCCTGTCGGCGCTGCGGTTCTGGCTGGACCTGGGCATCGACGGCTTCCGCCTCGACGCCGTGCCGTACCTCTACCAGGAGGAGGGCACCAACTGCGAGAACCTCCCGGCGACCCACGCCTTCCTGAAGCGGGTCCGCAAGGAGATCGACGCCGCCTACCCGGACACGGTGCTGCTCGCCGAGGCGAACCAGTGGCCTGAGGACGTGGTCGACTACTTCGGCGACTTCGCCGGGGGCGGCGACGAGTGCCACATGGCGTTCCACTTCCCGGTGATGCCGCGGATCTTCATGGCCGTGCGCCGCGAGTCCCGCTACCCGGTCTCCGAAATCCTGGCCAAGACCCCGGCGATCCCGGCGAACTGCCAGTGGGGCATCTTCCTGCGCAACCACGACGAGCTGACCCTGGAGATGGTCACCGACGAGGAGCGCGACTACATGTACGCGGAGTACGCCAAGGACCCGCGGATGCGCGCCAACATCGGCATCCGCCGCCGTCTGGCACCGCTGCTCGACAACGACCGCAACCAGATCGAGCTGTTCACCGCGCTGCTGCTGTCCCTGCCCGGCTCGCCGATCCTGTACTACGGCGACGAGATCGGCATGGGCGACAACATCTGGCTGGGCGACCGGGACGCGGTGCGCACCCCGATGCAGTGGACTCCCGACCGGAACGCGGGCTTCTCCTCCTGCGACCCGGGCCGGCTGTACCTGCCGACCATCATGGACCCGGTCTACGGCTACCAGGTGACGAACGTGGAGGCGTCGATGGCGTCGCCGTCGTCGCTGCTGCACTGGACCCGCCGGATGATCGAGATCCGCAAGCAGAACCCGGCCTTCGGGCTCGGCTCGTACACCGAACTGCCGTCGTCGAACCCGGCCGTCCTCGCCTTCCTCCGCGAGTACGGCGACGACCTGGTGATGTGCGTGCACAACTTCTCGCGCTTCCCGCAGCCGACCGAGCTGGACCTGCGGCAGTTCAACGGGCTCCACCCGGTGGAGCTCATCGGCGGGGTCCGGTTCCCCGCCATCGGCGAGTGGCCCTACCTGCTCACCCTCGCCGGGCACGGCTTCTACTGGTTCCGGCTGCGCAAGGACACGGTGCTCCCCGCGAAGGCCGCGTCGTCCGCCAAGCGCACCGCCCCGACCGCCGCGCACACCCCCGCGGCCGCCTCCGCCCCCGCGGCCGCGCAGACCCCCGCGCGGCCCGCCGCCGGACCCGCGTCCGGCCCTGTCCCCGGAACCCCCGGGCCCGGCTCCGGAACCCCCGGGCCCGGCTCCGGAACCGCCGGGCGCGCGTCGGGAACCGGCTCCGCGACCGCCGACGGACCCTCCGGCGCGGCCGCCGCGGACCTCTGACGGCGCGTTTGGCACCCCCACAGCCCCTACGTCCGGGCGGGGCGTTTCCCTCGCTCCGCCCTGGGCACTGTCCCCCTCATACGTCGATTCGGGTCTATAAGGACCATCCCCGCCCGACACGTCCCGCACAGCCGGACAGCCCATGCCGCATTCCGGGACACTCTGCACGTTCCGTGCATTCTGTAGTACCCGGGGAAAGGACGCGCTGCCATGTCGGAGACCGCATCCACCGCCCGGGCACCCGTCGCCCTGCTGCCGTCACTGGCGCCGCTGCTCCACGAATGGCTGCCGCGCAGACGGTGGTTCGCCGGGAAGGGGAAGCCGGTCACCGGCTTCTCCCTCGTGTCGGCCACCGAACTGCTGCCGCTCAGCGCCGCCGGGCCCGGACTGCTGCACCTGCTCGTCCGCGTCCAGCAGCCCGGCCTCGCCACCACGCCCGCCCCGCCCGGCGACTGCTACCAGCTGCTGCTCGGCGTGTGCGACACGCTCCCGCCCCGGCTCGCCCCCGCCCTGATCGGGCGCGTCACCCAGGGGCCGCTCGTGGGACGCACGGTGTACGAGGCGCTCCAGGACCCGCGGCTCGCCGCGCTGCTCCTGGAGCGGCTGCGGTCGCCCGGCGCGATCGGCCCGCTGAGCTTCCACCGGACGGTGGCGATCCCCGACGGGCTGCCCCCGCGCGTGCTGGACGCCGAGCAGTCGAACACGTCGCTCGTCTACGGCGACGCGTACATCCTGAAGATCTTCCGCCGCATCCATCCAGGTGCCAACCCGGACCTGGAGCTGCCGCTCGCCCTCGCCCGCGCCGGGTGCGCCCGGGTGCCCGCGCCCGTCGCCTGGTACGAGGCGGGGGCGGGCCCGGACGGCGCCACGCTGGGCGTCCTCCAGCCGTTCCTGCGCGGCTCGCAGGACGGCTGGCAGCTCGCGCTCGACGCGCTGGCCGCCGGGCGGGACTTCGTCCCCGAGGCGCACGCGCTGGGCCGGGCCACCGCCGAGGTCCACACGGCCCTGGCGGAGGCGCTGCCCACGGTGCGGCTCGCCCGGCGGCAGGCGCGGGAGCTGGCGGTCGCGATGAGCCGCCGCCTGGACGCCGCCACCCAGGCGGTGCCCGCGCTCATGCCGTACGTCCCCGGGCTGCGCGCCGCGTTCGAGACGGTCGCCGCGCTCGCCGAGAGCGGCAGCACCTGGCGCGCCCAGCGGGTCCACGGCGACCTGCACCTGGGGCAGGCGCTGCGCAGCGCGGACGGTGAGTGGTCGGTGATCGACTTCGAGGGGGAGCCCACGAAGCCGCTCGCCGAGCGCCGCCGCCCGCAGCCGCCGGTGCGGGACGTCGCCGGGATACTGCGCTCCTTCGACTACGCGGCCCACTCGCACCGCCCGTGGCACCCGGAGTGGGCGGAGCGCTGCCGGGACGCGTACTGCTCCGGGTACGCGGAGGCGTCCGGCCGCGACCCGCGCGCCGAGGCGGCGCTGCTGCGGGCGTACGAGACGGACAAGGCGGTGTACGAGGTCGTCTACGAGGCCCGGCACCGCCCCGACTGGCTGCGCGTGCCGATGGCCGCGATCCAGCGCCTGGCCTCGCCGCCGGGCGCCGACCCGCTGCCGCCGGCCGCCGGGCGGGCGCTCACCGGGCGTACCCGCTTCTCCCCCGACCGGCGGTCCTGACCGGGCCTCACCTTCCTCTGTCTCCTCACCCGTACCACCTCACCCCACTCACCCCTCCGAGGAGGAGTCTCCCCGTGACCCCCCGCCGTCCGACCCGCAAGCCGCCCACGACGAGGACCGCGCAGCCGGTCGTCACCACTCTGGAGGCCCCCGAGACGAAGGCCCCCGAGGCGCCGGAAGCCGTGTCCGGAGCGACCGGAGCGCCGAAGGCCGCGGCCGGGGCCCCCGCCGCGAATGCCGAGGCCGCCGACAAGGCCGTGACCAAGGCCGCCGCCAAGGCCCCGGCCGGGGCCGCGTCCGGCGCCGCCCCCGCGAAGCCCGCCGCCAAGCGTCCGCCCCGCCCCCGGGACGGAGCCGCCGACGGGGTACCGGCACATCCGCTCCAGGGCGCCGACCGGGCGCGGCTGCTCGCCGGGGAGCACCACGACCCGCACGGGCTGCTGGGCGTCCACCCGGTGCCGGACGGGGTGGCGTTCCGGGCGCTGCGCCCGCATGCCCTGGCGGTCGCCGTGGTCCTGCCCGACGGGTCGCGGCACGCGCTGCACGACGACGGCGACGGCCTGTTCTCCGGCGTCCTGCCGCTGCCGGGCGTGCCCGACGGGTACCGGCTGCTCGTCTCGTACGAGGAGGCGGAGCTGGAGGTCCACGACCCGTACCGGTTCCTGCCCGCGCTGGGCGAGCTGGACCTGCACCTGATCCGGGAGGGCCGCCACGAGGAGCTGTGGACGGCGCTCGGCGCGCGGGTGATGACCCACCAGGGCGTGTCCGGGACGCGCTTCACCGTGTGGGCGCCGAACGCGCGCGGGGTGCGGCTCGCCGGGGACTGGACGTTCTGGGACGGCACCGGCCTGCCGATGCGGTCGCTGGGCGCGAGCGGCGTGTGGGAGCTGTTCGTGCCCGGCATCGACGAGGGCACGCTGTACAAGTTCGAGGTGGTCGGGCCGGACGGGCACCACTCGCTGCGCGCCGACCCGATGGCGCGGCGCACCCAGTGCCCGCCCGAGACCGCGTCCGTCGTCACGGCCTCGCACCACGAGTGGCGGGACGCCGAGTGGATGGCCCGCCGGGGCGAGCGCCCGGTGCACGAGGCCCCCTTCTCCGTGTACGAGGTGCACCTGCCGTCCTGGCGGCCGGGGCTGTCGTACCGGGAGCTGGCCGATGTGCTCCCGGCGTACGTGAAGGACCTCGGGTTCACGCACGTGGAGCTGATGCCGGTCGCCGAGCACCCGTACAGCCCGTCGTGGGGCTACCAGGTCACCTCGTACTACGCGCCGACGGCCCGGCTCGGCACGCCCGACGACTTCAAGTACCTGGTGGACCGGCTGCACCAGGCGGGCATCGGCGTCCTCGTGGACTGGGTGCCCGCGCACTTCCCGAAGGACGACTGGGCGCTGGCCCGGTTCGACGGGACGCCGCTGTACGAGCACCCGGACCCGCGCCGCGCCGAGCACCCCGACTGGGGGACGCTGGAGTTCGACTACGGCCGCACGGAGGTGCGCAACTTCCTGGTGGCGAACGCCGTCTACTGGTGCCAGGAGTTCCACATCGACGGGCTGCGCGTGGACGCGGTCGCCTCGATGCTGTACCTGGACTACTCCCGCGAGTACGGCGAGTGGGCGCCCAACGAGTACGGCGGCCGGGAGAACTTCGACGCGGTCCGCTTCATGCAGGAGATGAACGCGACCGTGTACCGGCGCTGCCCCGGCGTGGTGACGATCGCGGAGGAGTCCACGGCGTGGGAGGGCGTGACCCGCCCCACCGACCAGGGCGGGCTCGGCTTCGGGCTGAAGTGGAACATGGGCTGGATGCACGACTCGCTCGTGTACGTCTCCAAGGAGCCGGTGCACCGCAAGTACCACCACAACGAGATGACGTTCTCGATGGTGTACGCGTACAGCGAGAACTACGTGCTGCCGATCTCGCACGACGAGGTGGTGCACGGCAAGCAGGCGCTCGTGTCGAAGATGCCGGGCGACTGGTGGCAGCGGCGCGCCAACCACCGGGCGTACCTGGGCTTCATGTGGGCCCATCCGGGCAAGCAACTGCTGTTCATGGGCCAGGAGTTCGCGCAGGGCGCCGAGTGGTCGGAGGCGCACGGGCCCGAGTGGTGGCTGCTGGCCGACGACTACCACTCGGCGGGCGACCACCGGGGCGTGCGGGACCTGGTGCGCGACCTGAACGCCGTGTACGCGGCGACGCCCGCGCTGTGGGAGCGGGACACGGTCCCGGAGGGCTTCCAGTGGGCGCTGGGCGACGCCGCCGACGACAACGTGTTCGCGTTCCTGCGGTACGACGCGCAGGGGTCCCCGCTGCTGGCGGTGAGCAACTTCTCGCCCGTGGTCCGGCACGACTACCGGCTGTGGGCCCCGGAGTCCGTCCCGGCCTGGTCGGAGGTCCTCAACACGGACGCCGCCCGGTACGGCGGCAGTGGCGTGCGGAACGAGGGCCCGCTGAAGCGCGAGCCCGACGGCGTCCGCATGACGCTGCCGCCGCTGGCGACGGTCTGGTTCAGGCCGGCCGGCTGAGCCTTACGGTGCCCAGCCGCTGGGTCGCGCGGGTCAGCGCCACGTACAGGTCGTTGACGCCGTGCGGCCCGGCGGCGCGGATGCCGTCGGGGTCGGCGACGATCACCGTGTCGAACTCCAGGCCCTTCGCCTCCCGCGGGTCGAGGAGGACGACGGGCCGGGTCAGGTCCGGGTTGGGGCCGCGGCCCGCTCCGGGGAGCGCGGCGGCGAGGGCGGGCAGGTGGGCGGCGGGAGCGATCACGGCGAGCCGCCCCTCGTCGCGGGTCTCGCGGGCGACGGCCTGCGCGACGGCGCCCGGCAGGTCGTCCGTGACGGTCTCCCAGGGCGGTACGCCGGTGGAGCGCACCGAGCGGGGCGGCCGGAAGTCCGGATCCTCGGCGCGTCGCAGCCGGGCCGCTACCTCCATGATCTCGGCGGGGGTGCGGTAGTTGACGCCGAGCGTGACGTGCTCGTAGCGGTCCCCGACGTACGGGGCGAGGATCTCCCGCCAGGAGCCGCAGCCCGCCGCGTCGCCGGTCTGCGCGGGGTCCCCGACGAGCGTCATGGACCGGGTGGGGATGCGGCGCATCAGCAGCCGCCACGCCATCGCGGACAGCTCCTGCGCCTCGTCCACGATGATGTGCCCGAACGCCCAGGTGCGGTCGGCCGCGGCGCGCTCGGCGGCCGTGCGGTGGTCGTCCTCCTCGTGCCGCTCGGCGAACCGCTCGGCGTCGATGACGTCGTGCGCGGCGAGCACTTCGGACTCCTCGTCCTCGAACTCGTACGTCCGCGAGGCGTAGGACACGTCGAGGACGCCCTGCGCGTAGGCGACGCGGCGGGCGCGCTCGCGGGCGGCGGCGGCGCGGGCGGCCGAGTCGTCCTCGCCGAGCAGCTCCGCCGCCTCGTCGAGGAGCGGCACGTCGGCGGGGGTCCAGGGGGCGCCGGGGTCGCGGCGTACGAACTCGGCCTCGCCGTCCGGGAGATAGCCGTACGGGTCCTCCAGGAACCCTTCGACCAGGCGCTGCGGGGTGAGCACGGGCCACAGCTCGTCGATGGCGGCGTGCACCTCGTCGCTGGCCGCGACCTCCTTGCCGATCTGGGCGATGTCGGAGGCGTCGAGGAGGTTCGGGCCGCCGTACGGGTCGGCGCCGAGCCGGTCCGCGAGCTGGGCGGTGAGCGCGTCGACGACCCGGGTGGCGAAGCGGGGGCGGGCCAGGTTGTGCGGGAGGCCGGTGGAGCGGGCGTCCCAGCGGGCGTCCTCGGCCGTGTCCCGGTCCAGGAGCAGCGTGCCGTAGTCCTCGTGGTCGATCTCCAGGGGCTCACCGGTGGGCGGCACGGTCTGCTGGTCCCGGACGCAGGCGGCCAGCACGTCGGCCATGGCGGCGCGCCCCTTGATCTCGGCGGCCTCAGGCGTGTCGGTCCCGGTGGCGTGGACGCCGGGGAACAGCTCGCCGACGGTGGCGAGCAGCACGCCCGTCTCGCCGAGGCTGGGCAGGACCTCCCCGATGTACCGCAGGAAGGCGGCGTTGGGTCCCACGACGAGCACCGCGCGGCGGGCCAGCAACTCCCGCTGCGCGTACAGCAGATAGGCGGCGCGGTGCAGGGCGACGGCGGTCTTGCCCGTGCCGGGGCCGCCCTCCACGACGAGGACGCCGTGGTGCGGGGCGCGGATGACGCGGTCCTGCTCGGCCTGGACGGTCCGCACGATGTCCGTCATCCGGCCGGTGCGGGCGGCGTCGAGCGCGGCGAGCAGCACGTCGTCGGCGTTGTGGCCCTCGTGGCCGCTGCGCGTCGGGTCGCCCAGGTCGAGGATCTCGTCGTGCAGGGCGGTGACCTCGCGGCCCTCGGTGGTGAGGTGGCGGCGCCGGCTGAGACCCATGGGGGTGTGGCCGGTCGCCAGGTAGAACGGGCGGGCCACCTCGGCGCGCCAGTCGATGACGAGCGGGGTGCGCTCGGCGTCGTCCTCGCGGATGCCGATGCGCCCGATGTGGTGGTCGCGCCCGTCCCGGAACACGAGCCGCCCGAAGCACAGGCCCTGGTCACCGGCGTTGTACGCGGCGAGCAGCCCCGACTGCTCGGCGACGACGATGTCCCGCTCGATCCGCGCCTGCCGCCCGTTCCCGGCGTTCTTCAGCGCGTCGCGCACGGCGGCCTCGGCCCGTTCCCGCAGGAGGTCGAGCCGGTCGTAGAGCCCGCTGACGAACCGCTGCTCGTCCCGCAGCGCCTCGGTCTCCCCGATTGACAATTCCACTCCCGACGCGATAACGTGTGCCTGTTGATTCCGTACGCGGCTTTGCTATGCCCTCGCACGGAATCATCCACTATACGCGCGTCCCGTCCCCGCCCGCCAACACCGGCGCGGGGCTTTTTTGTGCCCCCATGTCGCGGCCCCGCGCCTTGCGCCCCGTTCCGCGCCCCGCGACTCGGCTCCCCGCTGGTGGCGTGCCGGGCGCGTGCGGCCGCCCGGGAGGCGGGCCGTGGACGCGGGGCGTGGGAGGTGCCATGATCGCGCGGGTGTCCGGTTCAGGGCCGGGCCGGAGGGAGGCGGCATGAGGGTCTACCTCGGCATGGCGGTCGTCGCGCTGGCATTGCTGATCGCCGCGTCGGGTGTCGCGGCGATCACACGTGGCTGGGTGCTTCCCGTGAACCGGGGGACTGTCCGCCGCCCGCGCCTCTACGGCTGGGCGCAGTTGGCCGTCGCCGCCGCCCTGTGCTGTCAGGTGGTCTTCGGGCTGCTGGCGGACGACCTCGTGATCCGGCGGTGGGGGACCATGGCCGGCAGCGCGCTCATGGTGGCCGGCGTCGTCCTGATCGCGGTGAACCAGCGCACGGCCGGCCGCAGGCAGGGCACCGGCGCGCCCTGAGCCCTGGCGGTCCCCGGCGCGGGCGCGCGGCGCGGGGCCCTCAGGTGCGGGGCGTGAGGGACAGGGCCGTGAGGAGGCGGCGCTCGGGGAGGGCTCCGACCACCGAGCGGACCGGCTCGCCGCCTTCGAACAGGAACGTCGTCGGGGTGGACAGCACGGCGTAGCGGGACACCGTCTCCGGGTTCGTGTCCACGTCCACCGTGACCACGTCCAGCTCGTCCGCGTGCTCCTCGGCGACGCGTTCCAGGACGGGGCCGAGCATGCGGCAGGGGACGCACCAGGTGGCGGTGAACTCGACCAGGACGGGGCGGTCGGCGGACAGGACCTCGGTGGCGAAGTCGGCGTCGGTGACGGTCCTCATGGGGTGGGCCCTCCGAATTGGCAGCGGGGTTCGGGTGCTTCGTACGCGGTGGCGGCGGTTGCCTCGGCGGCCTCCAGATGCGCGGCGACCTGCGCGCGGACGGTGCCCAACTGGTCGATCAGCGCGTCCAGTCCGGTCAGCTTCCGGCGGTACACGGCCAGCGAGGCCGGGCAGGCGTCGCCGGACGGGTGACCGGCGCGCAGGCACTCGACGAACGGCCGGGTCTCCTCCAAACCGAAGCCGAAGTCCTGGAGGACCCGGATCTGCCGCAGCAGCCGCAGGTCGTCCTCGCCGTACGTCCGGTGGCCGTTGTCGCCGCGGCGCGCCGGGAGCAGCCCGCGCGACTCGTAGTAGCGCAGGGTGCGGGTGGTGACCCCGGCGCGCCGGGCCAGTTCGCCGATTCGCATGCCTGTGAACGTACGGGTTGACGTCGGCGTCAAGGCAAGCGTCGCGTCACTCCTGCGGCGTGAGGCCCGCCAGCGCCTCGGGGGCCACGCGGCCCGTCCGCTCCCGCTGCGGGAAGTCCCCGACCTTGATCCGCGCGACCTCCTCGGCCGTCGCGTAGTCGACGACCGACACCTCGTCCCGGTTGGACAGCGTCACCCAGCAGGTGCCGCCGTCGGGGCCGGTCACCGACCAGTACGGCAGCGACCCCTGCGGGTAGTGGACGAAGCCGTCCGTGGCGAGGGCCGGGCGGGAGACGACGGCCGTGTAGTCGTCGATGGTCCCGGCCATGCAGAGCTTGTCGCGCGCCGCGTTCATGGCCATGCCGTGGTGCGCGGAGTTCTGCGGGTAGTCGTCCGGCTTCAGCGCCGCGCCCGCCGGGCTGAACGGCATCTCGACGGTGCGGACCGTGCGGCCGGCTTCGAGGTCGTACTCGATGAAACCGTTCAGGTAGGAGAGCTGCGCGTACATCGTCCGGCCGTCCGGGGTGATCACGGCCGGGCGGACGCCCCTGTCGAAGGTGTGGGTGCGGACCACCTTCAGGGTCCTGGCGTCCACGACGGTGACCTGCTTGCTGCCCTTGAGGAAGTTCAGGGCCTTGGGCAGGGACGTCACGCCGATGGACATGTTGTAGATGAGGGACCCGTCGGCGGAGTAGATGTTCTCGTGCGGGTACGTGCCGGTGGGGAACTCGCCGGTGATGCGGCCGGTCGCCGTGTCGATCGTCTGCGCCTTGGCGGCGGTGATGGCGGACACGACGAAGGTGCGGCCGTCGGCGGAGAGCGCCGCGTGGTCGGCCTTCAGCCCGGCCAGGTGCGTCCGCCACAGCTGGCGGCCGGTCGCCACGTCGTACGCGGCGGTGTCGCCCAGGTTGCCGCGCGAGACGTACAGGGTGCGGCCGTCCGGCGACAGATGGGCGTCGTCCACGAACTTGTCGCCGCCCGCCTGCTGCCTGACCACCTCGTACGCGGCGCGGCGCAGCGGGTCCATGCCGCGCAGGACCTCCTCCAGGTCGGGGACGACGTCCAGGGTGCCGAGGTTCCGGTACGTACGGGCGTCGAGGAAGCTCACCGTGCCGTCGGCGCTGTTGCCGACCAGGACCACGTCCCGGAGGGCCTCGGAGGCGGGCGCTTCCGGGGCGGCGGGCGCGGCGGCCGTCGCCGACGGGAGGGCGGCGGTGACGGAGAGGGCCAGGGCGAGGGCGAGCGCGGCGGTCGTGCGGGCCAGACGTGACATGGGGGGTCCATCCCTTCACACCGGTGCGGGTGGCGGTCGTCGTCGGGGCGTGCGGACGGTGCGCGTACGGGTGTCACGGCCGTACGGGCGCCATGAACCGTACGGGTTGGGTGTCATGCGCGCGCCATGTTACCGGCGGTACGACCGGACGGACCCCTACGTGTACGGGCGCGGGGCCGGCCCTGCTCCGGCTCCCGCGCCCGTGCCCGTACCGCCGCCTCCGGGCGTCAGACCTCGGCGGGCTCCCCCGCCCGCGCGGGCCGCTCCGGCGCACCGGAGCCGTCGGCGTCGCCGTCGTCCGGGGCGGCCGGGCCGTGCCCGTCGTCCAGCAGCGTCGTCTCGTCGAACGGCGCCCGCCCGGCGAGGACCTCCGCGACCCGCGCCTTGTCGATCTCCTTCGTCCAGGTGCCGATCAGCACGGTCGCGACCGCGTTCCCCGCGAAGTTGGTGAGGGCGCGCGCCTCGCTCATGAACCGGTCGATGCCGACGATCAGGCCCACGCCGTCCACCAGCGCCGGCTTGTGCGACTGGAGTCCGCCCGCGAGCGTCGCGAGTCCCGCGCCGGTGACCCCCGCCGCGCCCTTCGACGCGATGACCATGAAGACGAGGAGCGAGATCTGCTCGCCGACCGCCAGCGGCTGCCCCATGGCCTCGGCGACGAACAGCGAGGCCATCGTCAGGTAGATCGCCGTGCCGTCCAGGTTGAAGGAGTAGCCCGTCGGCACGGTGATGCCGACGACCGGCTTGCTGACGCCCAGGTGCTCCATCTTGGCGATCAGGCGCGGCAGCGCCGACTCGGACGACGAGGTGGACAGGATCAGCAGGAACTCCCGCGCCAGGTACTTGAACAGCGCGAACACGCTGACCCCCGCGACCAGCCGCAGCAGCGCGCCCAGCACGACGAAGACGAAGACGACGCAGGTGGCGTAGAAGCCCAGCATGATGACGGCGAGCGACTTCAGCGCGTCCATTCCGGTCGAGCCGACCACCGCCGCGATGGCGCCGAACGCGCCGACCGGCGCCACCCACATGATCATCGCCAGGATGCGGAAGACCAGCCGCTGGATGTGCCCGATGCCGCGCAGCACCGGCTCGCCCGCCTTGCCCATCGCCTGGAGCGCGAAGCCCGCGAGCAGCGCGACCAGCAGCGTCTGGAGGACCTCGCCCTCGGTGAACGCCGACACGAGCGTCTTGGGGATGACGCCCAGCAGGAAGTCGACGGTGCTCTCGCTGGCCCCCTCGGCCTGCTGCGAGCCCGCCGCGCGGGTCTCCTCGGTGATGTGCAGCCCCGAGCCGGGCTCCAGCAGGTTGCCGACGACCAGGCCGATGGCGAGGGCGACGGTGGACATGGCCATGAAGTACCCGAGGGCCAGACCGCCGACGGCTCCCACCTTCGCGGCCTTGCGGACCGAGCCCACGCCCAGCACGATCGTGCAGAAGATCACCGGCGAGATCATCATCTTGATGAGATTGACGAAGCCGGTGCCGAGCGGCTTGAGCTCCTTCGCCACGTCCGGCGCGGCGAAGCCGACGGCGATGCCGAGCACGACCGCCGCGATGACGGCCAGATAGAGATAGTGGGTACGTTCCCGCCGTGCGGCCACGGGGTCCTCCCTCGAAGTGTTCGCTCCACGTCCCGGTGGATCCCCGCGACTATCCACCACGGCTGTGAAGCAGGTCACCGTTGCGTGCGTTTCGTTCACGCGTTTCCGGCCGTGCAGACTTGCCGCATGCGCCTCCCCCGCCCCCGCAGCCTGGCCGGCCAGCTCTTCGCGATGCAGGCCGTGCTCGTGGCGGTCATCGTGGCCGGGTGCGCGGTCTTCGCGTACGTGACCGACCTCGCCGAGGCGGAGGAGACCGCCCGCCGTCAGGCGACGGCCACCGCGACGGCCGTCGCCCGGTCCCCTTCGGTCGTCGCCGCCGTACGGTCGGAGAACCCGACGGCGGCCCTCCAGCCGTACGCCGACGCCCTGACCGGCGAGCACGGCGTGACGTTCGTGGTGGTGATGGCCCCGGACGGGACGCGCTGGACGCACCCGGAGCCGGACCGGATAGGCGGCACGTACCTCGGCCACATCGACGCGGCGCAGCGCGGCGGGACGCTGACGGAGACGTACGACGGGACACTCGGCCGGTCGGTGCGGACCGTCACGCCCGTGTGGGACCGGGACCGGATCGTCGCCCTGGTCAGCGCGGGCATCACCGTGGACCGGATCAGCGAGCAGCTGCGGCACCAGGTCACCGCGCTGCTCGGCTTCGCGGGCGGGGCGCTGGCGCTGGGCGCGGTCGGCACGTATGTGATCAACGCCCGGCTGCGACGGCACACGCACGGCATGAACGCCACCGAGCTGAGCCGGATGCACGACTACCACCAGGCCGCCCTGCACGCGGTGCGCGAGGGGCTGCTGATGCTGGACGGGCAGCGGCGGATCGCGCTGGTCAACGACGGGGCGCGGGACCTGCTCGGCCTGCCCGGGGACGCCGTGGGCACCCCGGTCGCCGGGCTGGGGCTGCCGCCGTCGCTGACGGGCGCGCTGCTGGCGGCCGAGCCGCGCGAGGACGAGCTGCACCTGACGGACGACCGGGTGCTGGTCGTGTCCACCCGGCCGGTGGTCGGCGGGGAGCGGCGCGGCACGGTCGTGACGCTGCGGGACCACACCGAGCTCCAGGCACTGTCCGGGGAGCTGGACTCCGAGCGCGGCTTCACCCAGGCGCTGCGGGCGCAGGCGCACGAGGCGGCGAACCGGCTGCACACGGTCGTTTCGCTGATCGAGCTGGGCCGGGTGGACGAGGCGGTCGGCTTCGCCACGGCGGAGCTGGAACTGGCGCAGGCGCTGACGGACCAGGTGGTGGACGCGGTGGGCGAGCCGGTGCTGGCGGCGCTGCTGCTGGGCAAGTCGGCGCAGGCCAGCGAGCGGGGCGTCGAACTGGTCCTGACGGAGGACAGCCGCGTCGACGACCGGGTGCTGCCGCCGGGCCTCGCCGCGCGGGACCTGGTCACGATCCTGGGCAACCTGATCGACAACGCCGTGGAGGCCGCGCAGGGCTCGGCGGGCTCCCGGGTGACGGTGACGCTCCGCACGACCGGCGGCGAACTGCTGCTGCGGGTCGCGGACACGGGCCCCGGCGTGCCGCCCGCCGACGCGGAGGACGTGTTCACCCGTGGCTGGTCCACACGCGGTCCCGGGCGCGGCATCGGGCTTCCGCTGGTGCGCCAGGCGGCCCGGCGCGCGGGCGGCCGGGTGGAGCTGGGCACGGCCGGGGAGGGCGGCGCGGAGTTCACCGTACGGCTTCCGCTCGGGGGCGTACGGGCGCGGGCGGGGGCGCGTACGGAACGGGTACCGTCTCCCGCGCACCCGGCGCCCGTCGAGGGTGCCGGGTCTGCGGGGCGGGCTGTCGGGACTCCGGGCGAGGGTGCGGGCGCGGAGGTGCGGGGATGAGCGTGGACAGGGACGCGGGCAGACACCCGGGCGCGGGCGCGGCGGGCGACGCTCCCCCGGGCGCGCCCGGCATCAGGGTGCTCGTCGTGGAGGACGACCCCGTGGCCGCCGACGCGCACGCCCTGTACGCCGGGCGCGTGCGGGGCTTCCAGGTCGTCGGCGTCGCCCACTCGCGGGCCGCCGCCGTACGGCTCCTCGAACGCACGCCCGTCGACCTGATCCTGCTCGACCTGTACCTCCCCGACGGCCACGGACTGCACCTGCTGCGCTCCCTGCGGGCCGCCGGGCACTCCGCCGACGTGATCGCCGTGACGTCCGCGCGGGATCTGGCGGTCGTACGGGAGGGCGTGTCCCTGGGGGTCGTGCAGTACGTGCTGAAGCCGTTCACGTTCGCCACGCTGCGGGACCGGCTCGTCCGGTACGCCGAGTTCCGCGCCGCCGTCGGCGAGGCGTCCGGGCAGGACGAGGTGGACCGGGCGCTCGCCGCGCTGCGAGCCCCGCAGCCCGCCGCGCTGCCCAAGGGCCTGAGCGGGCCGACCCTCGCGGCCGTGACCCGCACCCTGCGCGAGGCGCCCGAGGGGCTGACCGCCGCCGAGGCGGGCGCCGCCGTGGGCATCTCCCGGATCACCGCGCGCCGCTACCTGGAGCACCTGGTGACCGCGGGCCGTGCGGAGCGCAGCCCGCAGTACGGGCAGGTCGGACGCCCGGAACTCCAGTACCGCTGGCTCCCGGGGACCCGCTGACGCCCCCTGGACATTCCTCCAACATTCCCCGTTGTTCGAACGGACCGTAGCCAGAAGTGACGATCCGCACCTAGCTTGTGCGCGTGCACCCCCGATCCGCCGCTCCGACGCCCCCGTTCAACGCCCTCGCCGCGCGCCGCCTCCGCGAGGGCCTGGGCATGGCGCCCGGCCACGTCGCGTACGGGCTCCGCGCGCAGTACGGGCTGAACGTCCCGCCCGAGACCGTCATCGCCTGGGAACGCGGCGCCGCCCACCCCGACGCCCGTGAGCTGACCGCGCTCGCGGGCGTGCTGTGGTGCGCGCCCGGCGACCTGCTGGCCGCCGCGACGACCCTGCGGGAGCACCGCCTGGCGCGCGGCCTGGCCCCCGAGGACCTGGCCCACCGGATCGGGCTCGACGCCAAGGCGTACCTGAAGATGGAGGAGTCCGGCCGCTGGCGCGGCAACGAACGGCAGACCACCGCGCTCGCGCAGGCCCTCGGCCTGGGCCCGCGCGAACTCGTGAACGCCACCGGACGCGACGCCGAGCTGGCGGAACTGCTGCGGGACGCGGTCACCACGCGCTGGCAGGCGTACGTCCGCCCGGCCGCGAAGCTGCTGCCGATGCGCCGCGAGCAGCTGGAGGACGTGCTCCAGCGGCTGCACGCCGACTACCAGGCGCGGATGGTCGCCACGTACAGCTGGGGCGACTCGGGCGGCAGCGGCGGCCAGGCGGGACGCGAGTACCTGGACCGCATCGTCGACCACTTCTGGTCCCTGGCCCGGCCGTAGGGCCCGCCCGCCCCGCGCCGTGCCCCGGGCTCTCAGCGGTCGGCCGGGCGGTGGGGGAAGGCGAAGAGCTGACCGGTGCCGTCCGGGGCGCAGGGCTTGTGGACGACGGGCGTCCACTGCGCGCGGGACGCGCCGGGCACGGTGAGGCACAGGCCGGTGGCGGCGTTGCGGAGGCGGTGGCCGCGCGCCGGGTCGCCGTTCAGGGGCTCGATCAGGAACGCCTCGCGGGCACCGCGCTTGCCGCACTCCTGGTCCACGAGCGGCGCGCCGTCCTCGCGGGCGGTCTCGGCGGGTATGCCGGAGCAGCCGGGGCCGTAGTCGGGGTGGTCCGACGCGATCCGCCACAGGCCGCCGTCGAGGCGGGCGAGGGAGTAGCGGGGCACGACGGCCCCGGCGCAGTCCACCTGGTACACCTGCCCGCTCCGCTGCCCGCGCCGCTCGTTGAGGCACAGCCCGGAGTGCACGGCGCGGATGTCCACGCTCCCGGCGGCGGGCGGGGCGGCGGCGGACGGGTGGCGGTCCTCGTCGTCACCGACGTACGAGGCGACCGTCGTGACCGCCACGACGAGCGCGACCCCGCCCACGACCGGCACGAGAGCCCGCCCGGCCCACTCCCGCACATCCCGCACCCGCCGCTCCCGGGTCAGGCGGTCCGCTGGGGTGGGGTCGGCCGGTGTGGGGTCTACGGGGCGGGGGTCCCCGGCTTGGTGGCCCGCGCGCTGGTAATCCGCGGCTTCCTGGTCCTCGGCTTCCTGGTCCTCGGCCCGGTCGTCCCGCGCGGGGCCGTCCGGGGCCGCGGTGTGCGGCGGCGCGGCGCGCCCGTCCGGCCCGGGGCGCGCGTCCCGGTCCGCCCACGCGTCCGGCTCCGCCGGGGCGCCGTCACCGGGGGCGCCGTCGTGGGTGCCCCGGCGGGCGGCCAGGTGCTTGCGGGCGGCCAGCCAGCGCTCCGCCTCGTCGGGGCCCGCCCCGCACGCCCGGACGAACGCGACGAGCAGTTCCTCGCGCGGCAGGGTCGTACGCGACAGCATGTTGGCGACCGTCGAGCGCGGCAGGCTCTCGCCGACGGCCTCGGCGCGGGCGGACAGCTCCCGGTAGGTCAGCCCGGACCAGTCCTTGAGCGCCTGCAACCGGGCGATGAACCCGGCGGGGTCATGGACGTCCCGTGGTCCGGGGGCTCGCTCCCCGTCGGCCATCAGCGATCCCTTCCCTCGCCGTCCCGGACAGGGTCGGGACGTGTCCGGGACAAGCCCCAAGCCTTGTTGAAACGGCGGAGGGGCTCAAGAGTGGATTTCGGCCGCGAGGCCCGACGACAAGCGGCCTTGATCGTCACGGGGGTACGGTCAAGGCCGCCCGCACAGCCACGCCGACGGGCGCCGGTCGGAGACCGGCATCAGAAGACGGACTCCGCCTCCAGCATCCGGTCCGACGGCACCGTCTTCAGGCGCGTCGTCGCGTCCGCGAGCGGGGCCATCGTGATGGACGTGCCGCGCAGCGCGGTCATCATGCCGAAGTCGCCCCGGTGCGCGGCCTCCACCGCGTGCCAGCCGAACCGGGTCGCGAGCACCCGGTCGTACGCGGTCGGGGTGCCGCCCCGCTGGACGTGGCCGAGGATCACGGGCCTGGCCTCCTTGCCGAGGCGCTTCTCCAGCTCCTTGGCGAGCCGGGTGCCGATGCCCTGGAAGCGCTCGTGCCCGTACTGGTCGATCTCGCCCTTGCGGTACTCCATGGAGCCCTCCGCCGGGTGCGCGCCCTCCGCGACGCAGATCACCGCGAACTTCTTGCCGCGCGCGAACCGCTCCTCGACCATCTTGACCAGGTCGTCCACCTGGAAGGGCCGCTCGGGCAGGCAGATGCCGTGCGCGCCGCCCGCCATGCCGGACTCCAGCGCGATCCATCCAGCATGACGCCCCATCACCTCCACGACCATCACCCGCTGGTGGGACTCGGCGGTGGTCTTCAGACGGTCTATGGCCTCGGTGGCGACCATCACGGCCGTGTCGAAGCCGAAGGTGCGGTCCGTGGACGAGATGTCGTTGTCGATGGTCTTCGGGACGCCGACCACGGGCATGCCCGCGTCGGACAGCATGCGGGCCGCCGTCAGCGTGCCCTCGCCGCCGATCGGGATGAGGACGTCGATGCCGTACCGGCGCTGGAGGTCCTCGCAGTTCTCGGCGGCCTCCTGGAGCCGGGCGCGCTCCAGCCGGGCCGAGCCGAGGATGGTGCCGCCACGGGCGAGGATGCCGCTGACGGCGTTCAGGTCGAGAGGGCGGAAGTGGCCGTCGAGGAGGCCCTTGAACCCGTCCTCGAAGCCGATGACCTCGTCCCCGTACCCGGTGAGCGCGCGGTGCACGACCGAGCGGATCACGGCGTTCAGGCCGGGGCAGTCGCCGCCTGCGGTGAGAACTCCGATGCGCATCGTGCTGTGTCTCCTGCTCGGTAGGGGTTCGTCGTGCCGTACGGGGCGCCACCCGAATTGTCCCACGGGCCATGTTCCTCCCGCCCGGCCGGCCATGCCGGGACCGTCCCGTACCCGGCAAGCGCTCTACCCACTGGCGGAGGTACTGTCAAGAGGGTATGGCCGCCTCTCGCGAGGTGTTTTTTCGCCAATACGGAGCACAAGTCGCACACTCGCTTGACGGACAGGAGACCACGGCGTGGCGCGCAGCGTGTACGTGACCGGGATCGAGCGCGGGGACGGCCGTCAGGTCGTGGAGCTGGGAGTGATGGAGCTCCTCACCCGCCAGGTGGACCGGGTGGGGGTGTTCCGGCCTCTGGTGCACGACGGGCCCGACCGCCTCTTCGAGCTGCTGCGGGCGCGCTACCGGCTCTCGCAGGACCCGGCGTCGGTGTACGGCATGGACTACGCGGACGCGGCGGCGCTCCAGGCCGAGCAGGGCACCGACGCGCTCGTCGCGCACCTGGTGGACCGGTTCCACGCGGTGGCGCGGGAGTACGAGGTGGTCCTCGTGCTCGGTACCGACTTCGCGGCGACGCAGCTGCCCGACGAGCTGGCGGTCAACGCGCGCCTGGCCAACGAGTTCGGCGCGTCCGTCATCCCCGTCGTCGGCGGCAAGGGCAGGCCCGCCGACGCGGTGCGGGCCGAGGCGCGCAACGCCTTCCGCGCGTACGACGGGCTCGGCTGCGACGTGCTGGCGATGGTGGTGAACCGGGTCGCCGCGGAGGACCGCGAGACGATAGCCGAGCGGCTCACGGCACGTCTGCCCGTCCCCTGCTACGTCCTGCCGGACCAGCCCTCGCTGTCCGCCCCGACGGTCGCGCAGATCACCCACGCGCTCGGCGCCCGGGTGGTGCTCGGCGACGACTCGGGGCTGGCGCGCGACGCGCTGGACTTCGTGTTCGGCGGGGCGACGCTGCCGAACTTCCTGGCCGCGCTGACCCCCGGCTGCCTGGTCGTCACCCCCGGTGACCGCGCCGACCTGGTGGTGGGCGCGCTGGCCGCGCACTCGGCCGGTACGCCGCCGATCGCGGGCGTCCTGCTCACGCTGAACGAGCAGCCCGGCGCGGAGATCCTCACCCTGGCGTCCCGTCTCGCGCCCGGCACGCCGGTGGTCGCCGTGAGCGGCAACAGCTTCCCGACGGCGCAGGAGCTGTTCGCCCTGGAGGGCAAGATGACCGCCGCGACCCCCCGCAAGGCGGAGACGGCGCTCGGCCTGTTCGAGCGGCACGTGGACACGGCGGACCTGCTGAAGCGGCTGTCCGTGGCACGCAGCGGCCGGGTCACGCCGATGATGTTCGAGCACGAGCTGCTGGAGCAGGCGCGCGCCGACCGCCGCCGGGTCGTCCTGCCGGAGGGCGTCGAGGAGCGGGTGCTGCGCGCCGCCGACGTGCTGATCCGCCGGGACGTGTGCGATCTGACGCTGCTGGGCGACCCCGAGACGATCCGCAAGAAGGCCGCCGACCTGAGCATCGACCTGTCGGGCGCGCAGCTGATCGACCCGGCCGCCTCCGAGCTGCGGCAGCGGTTCGCGGAGCGGTACGCGCGGATGCGGGCCCACAAGGGCGTGTCGGTGGAGCTGGCGTACGACGTCGTCTCGGACGTCAACTACTTCGGGACGCTGATGGTGCAGGAGGGCCTCGCGGACGGCATGGTGTCGGGTTCCGTGCACTCGACGGCGGCGACGATCCGGCCCGCGTTCGAGATCATCAAGACGAAGCCGGACGCGTCGATCGTGTCGTCGGTGTTCTTCATGTGCCTGGCCGACGAGGTGCTCGTGTACGGCGACTGCGCGGTGAACCCGGACCCGGACGCCGAGCAGCTCGCGGACATCGCGGTCCAGTCGGCGGCGACGGCCGCGCGGTTCGGTGTCGAGCCGCGCATCGCGATGCTGTCGTACTCGACGGGCACGTCGGGCTCGGGCGCGGACGTCGACAAGGTGCGCGAGGCGACGAAGCTGGTCCGCGCGACGCACCCGGAGCTGAAGATCGAGGGCCCGATCCAGTACGACGCGGCCGTGGAGCCGTCCGTCGCGGCGACGAAGCTGCCGGGCTCGGAGGTCGCGGGCCGGGCGACGGTGCTGATCTTCCCGGACCTGAACACGGGCAACAACACCTACAAGGCCGTGCAGCGCTCGGCGGGCGCCGTGGCGGTGGGCCCGGTGCTCCAGGGCCTGCGCAAGCCGGTGAACGACCTGTCGCGCGGCGCGCTCGTCAGCGACATCGTGAACACGGTGGCCATCACCGCCATCCAGGCGCAGGCCGCCCCGCACACCCCCGCCTGATCCGCGGCCCCGGCCCGTACGCCTCCCGGCCCGCCCGTATCCGCCCCGGCACTCCCACTCCCGCTCCCACCCCGCCCTCCCACAGAAAGCTCGCATCCGTGACCAGCCCGCACCGCGTCCTCGTCCTCAACTCCGGCTCCTCGTCGGTCAAGTACCAGCTGCTCGACATGCGCGACGGCTCCCGTCTGGCCGTCGGCCTCGTGGAGCGGATCGGCGAGCACGGCTCACGCCTGGTGCACACCCCGGCGGACGGCGAGCGGCGGGAGCGCACCGCCCCGATGGCCGGCCACGAGGCGGCGCTGAGGGCGGTCGCGGCGGAGCTGTCCGCCGACGGCCTCGGCCTGGACTCCCCCGGCCTGGCGGCCATCGGCCACCGCGTCGTCCACGGCGGGCTGCGGTTCACCGAGCCGACGGTCATCACGGACGAGGTGCTGGCGGAGGTGGAGCGCCTGGTGCCGGTCGCGCCGCTGCACAACCCGGCGAACATCGTCGGCATCCGCACGGCGCGGGCGCTGCGCCCGGACCTGCCGCAGGTGGCGGTGTTCGACACGGCGTTCCACACGACGATGCCGGAGCACGCCGCGCGGTACGCGATCGACGTGGAGACCGCCGACGCGCACCGCATCCGCCGCTACGGCTTCCACGGCACGTCCCACGCGTACGTCTCGCGGGAGACGGCGCGGCTGCTGGGCAAGGACCCGTCCGAGGTGAACGTGATCGTGCTGCACCTGGGCAACGGGGCCTCGGCGTCGGCCGTGGCCGGCGGGCGGTGTGTGGACACGTCGATGGGCCTGACGCCGCTGGAGGGCCTCGTCATGGGCACGCGGTCGGGTGACGTGGACCCGGCGGTCACCTTCCATCTGCGGCGGGTGGCGGGGATGTCGGTGGACGAGATCGACGAACTGCTCAACAAGAGGAGTGGTCTCGTGGGGTTGTGCGGGGACAACGACATGCGGGAGATCCGCCGCCGAATCGACGAGGGCGACGAGCGGGCGCGGCTCGCGTTCGACATTTACGTCCACCGCCTGAAGAAGTACATCGGGGCGTACTGCGCGGTGCTCGGCCGGGTGGACGCGGTGACGTTCACGGCGGGTGTGGGTGAGAACGCGGCGCCGGTGCGGGAAGCTGCGATGGAGGGCCTGGAGATCCTGGGTCTCGCGGTGGACGCGGAGCTCAACGCCGTACGGTCCGGGGAACCGCGGCTGATCTCGCCCGCGGGCTCGCGGGTGGCGGTCGCGGTGGTTCCGACCGATGAGGAACTGGAGATCGCGCGGCAGACTTACTCACTGGTAAACAACTGAAAACGGGAAAAGACAACTCACTTCGAAGAACTCGACTGAGCGGCAGTCCGCCCATTTGTACATTCCGCCAGCCGGAATATTCCGCACAGAAACAAACCGATAGGATCGCCTTATGCGCCGTTCCAAAATCGTCTGCACACTGGGCCCCGCCGTCGACTCCTACGAGCAGCTGAAAGCGCTCATCGAGGCCGGCATGAACGTGGCCCGTTTCAACATGAGCCACGGTACCCACGCTGAGCACGAGGAGCGGTACCACCGCCTTCGCCAGGCGGCCGAGGACACGGGCCAGGCCGTCGGCGTCCTCGCGGACCTCCAGGGCCCGAAGATCCGCCTGGAGACCTTCGCCGAGGGCCCGGTCGAGCTGGTCCGCGGCGACGAGTTCACGATCACCACCGAGGACGTCCCCGGCGACAAGTCGATCTGCGGCACCACGTACAAGGGCCTCCCCGGCGACGTGGCCAAGGGCGACCAGATCCTGATCAACGACGGAAACGTCGAGCTGAAGGTTTTGGAGGTCGACGGCTCCCGGGTGCGCTCGATCGTCATCGAGGGCGGCGTCATCTCCGACCACAAGGGCATCAACCTGCCCGGCGCGGCGGTCAACGTGCCCGCGCTGTCCGAGAAGGACATCGAGGACCTGCGGTTCGCGCTGCGGATGGGCTGCGACATGGTCGCGCTGTCCTTCGTCCGCGACGCCAACGACGTCAAGGACGTCCACCGGGTGATGGACGAGGTGGGCCGCCGGGTCCCGGTCATCGCGAAGGTGGAGAAGCCGCAGGCGGTCGCCAACATGCAGGACGTCGTCATGGCGTTCGACGGCGTGATGGTGGCGCGCGGCGACCTGGCCGTCGAGTACCCGCTCGAAAGGGTCCCGATGGTGCAGAAGCGGCTCATCGAGCTGTGCCGCCGCAATGCCAAGCCGGTGATCGTCGCGACCCAGATGATGGAGTCGATGATCACCAACTCGCGCCCGACGCGCGCCGAGGCGTCGGACGTGGCGAACGCGATCCTCGACGGCGCCGACGCGGTCATGCTGTCGGCGGAGTCGTCCGTGGGCGCGTACCCGATCGAGACGGTCAAGACGATGTCGAAGATCGTCACCGCGGCGGAGGAGGAGCTGCTCTCCAAGGGCCTCCAGCCGCTCGTCCCCGGCAAGAAGCCCCGCACGCAGGGCGGTTCGGTGGCCCGCGCGGCCGCCGAGATCGCGGACTTCCTGCACGGCAAGGCGCTGATCGCCTTCACCAAGTCCGGTGACACGGCCCGCCGTCTGTCCCGCTACCGCGCGACGCAGCCGATCCTGGCGTTCACGACGGACGTCGCCACCCGCAACCAGCTGACCCTCAGCTGGGGCGTCGAGTCCTTCGTCGTCCCGCACGTGGCCAACACGGACGCCATGGTCGACCTGGTGGACGCGGAGCTGCTGAAGCTCCAGCGCTACAACGAGGGCGACATCATGGTCATGACGGCCGGCTCCCCGCCCGGCGTCCCCGGCACCACCAACATGGTCCGCGTCCACCACCTGGGCAGCGGCGAGACCGCCTGACGCACGAGCGGTACGACGAGGGCGGCACCCCGGCGGTCCGGGGTGCCGCCCTCGCGGCCGTGGACGGGCTCAGCCCTCGATGTAGTTGTGGAGGCCCGGCACGGTCAGGGTCCCGCCGAACTGGGCCGCCTGGACGACCTCGACCTTGGTGAAGAAGGCGTACGGGACGTCCAGCGGAGGCGGCGTCTCCGGGCTGAACGTGATCGGTATCAGCCCGAACAGATTGCCCTTCAGCTTCTCCGTGTACATCGTCACCGTGCCGCCCCGGATCGTGGACGTGGAGCCCGGACGGGACGCGACATGGCCCGTACGGCCCTCGCTGTGGACGGTCATCTGGTGCAAATCCTTGATGTCCACCTCGGACGCGGTGAACTTCAGGGCCTTCTTGAGGGTGCCGCTGCCGGTCCGCACCTCGACGATGCCGTGGTACTTCAGCCCGCGCAGCGTGAGCATGGTGCTCTCCAGCCGCCACGGGTCGTCCGCCACGTGCGGGATGCCGGGCTCGACCTCGGCGGCCGCGAGGGCCTCCGGGTCGGGCGTCGGGCACGGGAAGCGCGGCTTGGCGCCTTCGGGTACGTCCTCGTCCTTCTTGGGGTCCAGGCCCTTGACGTCCTCGGGCAGTTCCTCGACCTCGGCGCCGACCCGCTCGGCGGCGTCCTTGATGGCCTTCTCGGTGTCGTCCACCGCCTTGCCGGAGGGCCGGGCCGTCGGTGAGGGTGCCTTCACCGGCGCGTCGGCGTCCGCGTCGGCCGGGTCCGCCGTCGGTTTCGCCGTCGCCGTCGCGGTGGGCGCCGGGGCCGGAGGGGTCGATGCGGGGGCCTCGGCGGGCTGCTGCCTGCCGGTCAGGCCGCCGAAGAAGTCCTTGACGGCATCCCCCACTCCCAGCGGGTCGAGGGGGTCGCGCGTCGCGGTCGCCGTGGGGCCCGGGCTCGCGGACGGGGACGTGCCCGTCAGCGGGTCCTTGACCGGCTCCTTCGCCGGTTCGGTCGTCGCGCCCGCCGAGGGCTTCTCGCCCGGTGCCCTCGTCTCCGTACCGCCGCCGGTGCCGCCGCCCGGGGACGGCGTCGGCGAGGCCGTGGGCGAGGCGGACGCCGAAGGCGAGGGCGACTGGCCCGGCTCGGGCTCCTGTGACCCGGCCGGTTCGTCCGACCGCGTCACGCAGGGGCCCGGCGCGAAGGGGATGTCCTTGTCGTCCGCCAGCGCGGGGCGCGGCGTGAGGCTCATGCCGACGAGGACGGCCGTGGGCATCGCGGCCAGGGCCAGCGCCTTGCCCGCCGGGGCCTGAAGCTTGCTCAGCAGCGACTTGCGGGGGGCCGCGTGGCGCGGACCTCTCCTCCCGCTCGCGGCCCCGTCGTCGGCCGCCGTCGGCTGCGTTCCGTCACCCCGCACTGTTCCTCCCGCCGTTGGCGTCAACAGTCGTCTCGGTGTGGTACTCGGGCGTGTCCACGGGCTCCAGCGGCTCCAGCGGCTCGGGGGGGCCGTCCGCGAGCGGCGCCCGCTCCCCGGCCCGTTCGCTCTCCGGCTGCCCGGGCGCCCAGGCGATGGAGAGCGCTCCGCCGATCAGGGCCAGCAGATAGCCGATGACGAACCCGCCGAAGTTGGACAAGGGGATGGACACGAGGGCGAGCAGGATGGCCGCGACACCGGCGAAGATGCGCACGGCGTGCTGGAACCACATGGTCAGGCCGAGGGTGACCAGCAGGACGCCGATGATCAGCGACCCGGAGCCCGCCGTCGTCGCCATCGAAAGCGTCATCTGGCCCAGGTGGAGGCTGGCGTACGGGAAGTAGGCGATCGGGATTCCGCCCAGCAGGGTGAACAGGCCCGCCCAGAACGGCCGGGTGCCCCGCCAGTCGCGGAACCGCCGCCTGACGACGCGGATGAAGTGCTCGTTCTGCTCCGGCGACTCGGCGCTCATGGAAGCTCCCTGGAACTGGTGTTGCTGTGTGAGGAGGGAGACGGGCGGGCGCGGTCGCCTCGCGGGCCCCGCGCCCGCCCGCCCGGATCACCGGTCAGTAGCACTCGACGCCGGGACCGTCACCCTTGTGCAGGCGCATGCTCAGCTTGGTCAGCTTGAACGTGCCGGCCGTGGTCGCCCACGCCTTCTGCCTCACGTTGGTGAGGGTCGCCTTCTCCGCCTGCTGGGCAAAGCCGTTCTGGTTGATCCGGTCCTTGATCGCCGGGCCCTTGCCGTGCGGCTTGCCCTTGGCCGTGTCCTTCGCCGCCATGCCGATGTCGATGTTCGTGAACTCGGCTTCGGCGTCGAGGTCCGTGACGTCGAGGTACAGGTTGTGCGCGTAGACCTTCTCGGCCTCCTTCTTCGCACCGGTGCCTGCCGTGAGCTTCAGCGTGATCTTGCCGAAGACCGGGACGTCCGGGGTGACCACCGACTGGCACATGTCGGTGATCCAGGCGTTCTCGAACGTGGAGATGGCGACGGGCCGCGGAACGACGTTGTCACCTTCCTTGATGTCGGCGTAGCCCATGTCGAGACCGCCGTACTGGGCGAAGCCCTGGCCGTCCAAACGCCCGGCCGTGACCTTGAACTCCTGGCCGGACACCGCGAACGACGCCGCAAGCGCTCCCTGGGCCATGCCGACGCCTATCGCGGCCGTCGCGGCCACGCTGGGCACCATGACGACGGCGAACCGCTTCCATCTGGTCCCACCGCGAACCTGGGACTTCATAGATTCCTCCTTCTCGGACGTACATCTCCGAGCCGGACCCGGAGGTCCGTCCCGGGATGGGAGAAGTGCTACGTCCTCGGGAAGGGGAACGCCCACCGGTCGGGCGCGAGCCGCGTCCGGATCACCGGCGATCACCCCCGAGCGACAACCACCGGCCGCTCGGCGCAGGCGTCCGGGCGGCCCATCGGACAGGCCCTGCCGGATGAGCAGGAACCCCCCTGTCCACGGCCGGCGCGGAGCCCCGGCCACTCGGTGGGGACCCGACCCGCGGCGCGGCTGGTTGCCGGGCTGGTGCGGTGTCGGACCGAGCGTGGCCGATCGTGGTGCATTCGGGCGCGGGGCACAAGGGGGTTCGTTACCCGCTGGTAACGGCTCGTGAAACCGAGTGCGACGGCGTGCCGTCGCGCGGGCACTCACGGTGCTACCGGCCGGTTCGACAGAAGGGGATTTCGACGCAGATAGCCGGACATAAGAGCGGCGTTGACTTACTGGAAGTAACAGCGGCCGCGTTTGCCAAGATTTGGCAAAACGCGGCCGCGTGACGCCTCGTTTGTCGTCCTGTCGCCAAATCGGCGAGACCGCCGACCCGGGATCTGGCCGGGCGGGCCGGGGCCCGTGGCCCGGAGGCCGGTCGCGAGCGGACCGGCAGCCGATCAGAAGTGGATCAGCCGCAGATCAGCCGCGAAGCCGCGACCCGGCGGCGGATCAGAACAGGACGCGCGCCAGGTCCCCGCGTGCTTTGATCACGCGCGGGTCGTCCGAACCGATGACCTCGAACAGCTCCAGCAGCCGCACCCGCGCGGCGTTCCGGTCGTCCCCGGCCGTGCGGCGCACCGTGTCCACCAGCCGCCCGAAGGCGTCCTCGACGTGGCCGCCCACCAGGTCCAGGTCGGCGGCGGCCAGCTGGGCCGGCACGTCCTTGGGGTCGTCGGCGGCGTTCTTGCGGACCTGCTGCGGGTCCACCCCCTGGACCCGGCCGAGCAGTTCGGCCTGGGCGAGGCCCAGCTTGGCCTCCGGGTTGTCCGGGTCGTCCACCAGCACGTTCTTGTAGGCCTGGATGGCCCCCGGGATGTCGTTGGAGTCCAGCGCCCGCACCGCCGCCTCCAGCAGCGCGTCGTACGGACCCGCGGGCACCGCCGCGGCCTCCGCCGGGGCCTCCCCTTCGGCGTCCACGGCCAGGCCCGTCAGGCCGAACCGCTGCTCGGCGACCTGGACGAGCTGGTCCAGCGTCTCGCGGACCTGCGGCTCGGGCGCCGCGCCCTGGAAGAGCGGCAGGGCCTGCCCGGCCACCACCGCGTACACCGCCGGGATGCCCTGGACCCCGAACTGCTGTGCCAGCATCTGGTTGGCGTCGACGTCGATCTTCGCCAGTACGAGACGGCCGTTGTACTCGGTGACCAGGCGCTCCAGCAGGGGCGTGAGCTGCTTGCACGGCTGACACCACTCGGCCCAGAAGTCGATGACGACCGGCACCTCGGCGGAACGCTGGACGATGTCGCGCTCGAAACCGGCCTCGTCGACCTCGATCACCAGCGCGGACGGGGGCACGGCACCCGTGCCGCCCTGCCGGGCCGCTTGCGCGCGCGCCTGCTCCGCCTTCGCCTTGGCCTCTCCGGCCGCCTTCACCGCGGCGAGGTCGACGACGCCGCTCATGGACATGTTCCTAGGCTGCATGGGTACATCCTCCCCCTTCCGCGCACGTAACCGGTAAGACATGGCACAAGCCGTGGTGGCCCCGGGTCCCCACCCGGTGCCTGTGGTTGTCGCTGCGGGCTCCACAAAGCCTTTCGCTACGCGTCGTAGCGTAACTGCGTCGCCGCGCCACCGGGGCGGCGGGGTGGGTGAACTGGCTCACACGCGCGTCACCGGGGCACCTTGGCTACTCGCCGGTATGGTCGCCGTCATGTGCCGCCGCCACCCCCTTCCCCCCAGCGGCTCGGGACGGTCCGGGCGCCCCGGGCGTCCGCGCAGCGCCGCAGCGGACACCGCGATCCTGGAGGCCACCCGCGCCGCCCTGGTCGAACTGGGCTGGTCCAAGCTGTCGATGAGCGACGTCGCCACCCGCGCCGGAGTCGCCAAGACGACCCTGTACCGCCGCTGGGCCAGTAAGAACGAGCTGGTCGTGGACGCCGTCGCCGTCCTCTTCGACGAGCTGGAGCTGCCCGACCGGGGCAGTCTCGCGGCCGACATCGAGGGCGTGGTCCACCAGTTCGCCGCGCTCCTCGAACGGCCCGAGGCCAAGACGGCGCTGATGGCCGTCGTCGCGGAGTCCACCCGCGACGAGCCGCTGCGCGAACGCATCCGCACCTCCATCGTGGAGCGGCAGAAGCGGCTGGTCCTGGAGGGAAGGGCGCGCGCGCAGGCCCGCGGTGAACTGCCCGTACCGGCGAACGGCCGCGCGGGCGCCGCGGGTGCGGCCGACGACCTGATCTTCGACGTGATCGCGGGCGCCGTGGTGCACCGGGCCCTGGTCAGCGGCCGGCCCGTGGACGGCGAGTGGGTCCAGCGGTTCACGGCGCTGCTGCTGGGCGGCCTCGGCGCGGCCGCCCGCGGCTGACCGGAGCGGTCCGGGGTCGGTAGGCCCGAGCGGCGGTACGGGCCAGGGGCGTTACGGGCCGGTGGGCGGTACGGGCCCACGTCGGAGCCGCACGCAGGGAACGGGAGCGGTGGACCGGAGCGGTCAGAGCGGCCGGTACATCACGTGCAGGCCCGTGTACCCCTCGACCGGGTGGTGGAAGGCGTCCGGGACGGTGCCGACGATCCGGAAGCCCAGGTCCTCGTAGAGCCGTGCCGCGTGGGTGTTGGTCTGGACGACCGCGTTGAACTGCATGCCCCGGTACCCGGCCTCCTTGGCCCACCGGAGGCTGTACTCCACGAGGGCCCGGCCGATGCCGCGTCCGCCGTGTGCCGGGTCGACCATGTAGCTGGCGCTGGCGATGTGCCCTCCGTTGCCGCCCTGGTTGCGGTTCATCTTGGCGGTGCCGACGACCGTGCCGTCCGCGTCCACGGCGACGACCGTGCGGTTCGGCGGCTCCAGCAGCCACCAGCCGCGCGCCTCGTCGGCGTCCAGGTCCTGCGGGTAGGTGAAGGTGTCGCCCGCGGCGACGATTCTGTGGAAGAAGGGCCAGATGGCCGGCCAGTCGGCGGCGGTGGCCTCTCGGATCTCGGCGTGCACGCGCTCCAGCATGCACGCCGAGACCGTCGAGGGCGAAGGGGTTTCCCCCCCCGCCCGGTCAGAACCCGGCGGGCTCGGTGTACGTGCCCCACTCGTCGCGCAGGGCGTCGCAGATCTCCCCGAGGGTGGCCTCGGCCCGTACGGCGTCGAGCATCGGCCCGATCATGTTGGAGCCGTCGCGGGCGGCGGCCAGCATCGCGTCGAGCGCGCCGCGCACCCTGGCGTCGTCGCGGCGGGCCTTGCGGTCGGCGAGGATGCGCACCTGCTCGCGCTCCACCTCGTGGCTGACCCGCAGGATCTCCAGGTCGCCGGTGACGGAGCCGGTGTGGCAGTTGACGCCGACGACCCGCTTGTCGCCCTTCTCCAGGGACTGCTGGTAGCGGAAGGCGGACTCGGCGATCTCGCCGGTGAACCAGCCGTCCTCGATGCCGCGCAGGATGCCGGAGGTGATCGGGCCGATGGGGTGCTGCCCGTCCGGGTGGGCGCGCAGTCCCCGCTCCTTGATCTGGTCGAAGATCTTCTCGGCGTCGGCCTCGATGCGGTCGGTGAGCTGCTCCACGTACCAGGAGCCGCCCAGCGGGTCCGCGACGTTGGCGACGCCGGTCTCCTCCATCAGCACCTGCTGGGTGCGCAGGGCGATCTCGGCGGCCTGCTCGGAGGGGAGGGCGAGGGTCTCGTCCAGGGCGTTGGTGTGGAGCGAGTTGGTGCCGCCGAGCACCGCGGCGAGCGCCTCGACGGCCGTGCGCACGACGTTGTTGTACGGCTGCTGGGCGGTCAGCGACACGCCGGCGGTCTGGGTGTGGAAGCGGAGCCACTGCGCCTTGTCGGTCCTGGCGCCGTAGACCTCCTTCATCCAGCGGGCCCAGATGCGGCGGGCGGCGCGGAACTTGGCGATCTCCTCGAAGAAGTCGACGTGCGCGTCGAAGAAGAAGGAGAGGCCGGGCGCGAAGACGTCCACGTCCAGGCCGCGCGACAGGCCCAGCTCGACGTAGCCGAAGCCGTCGGCGAGGGTGTACGCCAGCTCCTGCGCGGCCGTCGAACCGGCCTCGCGGATGTGGTAGCCGGAGACGGAGAGCGGCTTGTACGCGGGGATGTCGCGGGCGCAGTGCTCCATCAGGTCGCCGATGAGGCGCAGATGGGGCTCCGGCTCGAACAGCCACTCCTTCTGGGCGATGTACTCCTTGAAGATGTCCGTCTGGAGCGTGCCGTTCAGGACGGCCGGGTCCACGCCCTGGCGCTCGGCGGCGACGATGTACATGCAGAAGACCGGGACGGCGGGGCCGCTGATGGTCATCGAGGTGGTCACGTCGCCGAGCGGGATGTCCTTGAAGAGGACCTCCATGTCGGCGGCGGAGTCGATGGCGACACCGCAGTGGCCGACCTCGCCCAGCGAGCGCGGGTCGTCGGAGTCGCGGCCCATGAGCGTCGGCATGTCGAAGGCGACCGAGAGGCCGCCGCCTCCCGCCGCCAGGATCATCTTGTACCGCTCGTTGGTCTGCTCGGCGTTGCCGAAGCCCGCGAACTGGCGGATGGTCCAGGTGCGGCCGCGGTAGCCGGTCGGGTACAGGCCGCGGGTGAAGGGGTACTCACCGGGCCAGCCGATCCGCTCGAAACCGTCGTACGTGTCGCCGGGCCGCGGCCCGTAGACGGGCTCCACGGGGTCGCCGGAGAGCGTGGTGAAGTCGGCGTCGCGCTTCTTGGCGGCGTCATAACGGGCCTGCCAGCGTCGGCGGCCTTCCTCGATGGCGTCAGCGTCCATACCTTCGAATTTACTAGGACGTCCAAGTAAATGTCGATGGCCGACCGCCGGGCGCGGCGTCACACCCGGCGGCCGGGGCGCTTCTCAGGCCTGGGCGGGGGTCGGCGCGGCGCCGCTGATCAGCGGCTTCACCTCGGCGACGACCTTGCGCTCGACGAAGAACGCGGCGAAGGGGATCGTGCCGGACAGCAGGATCCACAGCAGCTTGCCGAACGGCCAGCGGGCCTTGGAGCCCAGGTCGAAGGCGAAGATCAGGTAGATGATGTAGAGGACGCCGTGGGTCTGGGACACCACGAAGGTCACGTCCTCGCCCATGTCGAACCCGTACTTGAAGATCATGCAGGTGGAGAGCACGAGCAGCATGACGGCGGTGACGTAGGCCATCACCCGGTAGCGGGTCAGCACGCTGGATTTCATGGCATCGAGCGTAACGACCCGATCCGGGCGATCTTCGCGCACCCCCGGCCTCCTCCGCCGGGCCTACTTCTCCTCGAAGTCCCCCGCCGCCACCCGCAGCGGCCGGAGCATCGCGAAGATCTCGGCGCACTCCTCGGCGTCGTACGCGCCGAGCCCGAAGTCCATGGCCATCAGGTCCGCCGTGGCGGCCTCGACCACCTCGCGGCCCTTGTCCGTGATGGAGGCGAGGGTGCCGCGCCCGTCGTTCGGGTTCGGGCGCTTGTCCACGAGCCCGGAGCGCACCAGCCGGTCCACGGTGTTCGTCACCGACGTGGGGTGGACCATCAGCCGCTCGCCGATCTTCGACATGGGCAGCTCCCCGGCCTTGGAGAAGGTGAGCAGCACCAGCGCCTCGTACCGCGCGAACGTCAGCCCGTACGGCTTGACGACCGCGTCCACCTCGGCCAGCAGGATCTGGTGGGCGCGCATGATCGAGGTGATCGCGGCCATCGAGGGGACGGGGCCCCAGCGCTGCCGCCAGAGCTCGTCGGCGCGGGCGATGGGGTCGAAGGGGAGACTGAGCGGCTTCGGCACGCCATGACCTTACCGACCGGCCACATGGCGGTCAGCCGGGTCTCACGCTTCGGTCGCCGTACGGCCGCCCCCGGGCGGCGGGGGTGACGGCCGGTGTCGCGTCGCCACTCTCCGTGACCGCCGTGTCACGATGGCCGGGTCTGCCCGCAGCGCTCCGAGGGATTGTGATGTCCGGCAACCGACCGTCGTCCCGCGCCCTGCTCACGTGGGCGCTCATCGCCTTCCTGCTCGCCTCCGGCTGCTCGTCCGGGCGGTCCGAGGGCCCTGGAGGCGCTGGTGAGCCGTCGTCCGGGGCCGTCCGGCGGGGCGAGGCCGCCGCGCCCTCCTCGGGGTCGCCGTTCTGGGTGGACCCGGACAGCGCGGCGGCACGGCAGGTGGAGGAGTACGAGGCGGCCGGGCGCGCCGAGGACGCGAAGCTGCTGCGGAGGATCTCCGAGCGGCCCGCCGCGATCTGGCCGTCCGGGGAGGACCCGGTGCCGGACGTGGCGAGGGCGGTGCGCGGCGCGGCGGGCGAGGACCGCACGGTCGTGCTGGTGGCGTACAACGTCCCGCACCGCGACTGCGGCCGGTACTCGGCGGGCGGCGCGGCGGACGGGGACGCCTACCGGCGCTGGCTGGACGCGTTCGCGGGCGCCGTCGGGGACGCGCGGGCGGTCGTCGTGCTGGAGCCGGACGCGGTGCCGCACCTGGTGGACGGGTGCACGGCGGGGACGTACGCGCAGGAGCGGTACCGGCTGCTGTCGGAGGCGGTGGACCGGCTGAAACGGCAGCCGCGCACGAAGGTGTACCTGGACGCGGGGAACCCGGCGTGGCTGAAGGACCCGGGAAAGCTGGTGGAGCCGCTGCGGCGGGCGGGGATCGGGCGGGCGGACGGCTTCGCGCTGAACGTGGCGAACTTCCAGACGGACGAGGTGGTGCGGGCGTTCGGGCGGGAGCTGTCGGGGCTGCTGGGCGGGGTCCGGTTCGTCGTGGACACGAGCCGCAACGGGGCGGGGCCGCTGCCGGGCGGCGGCGAGGAGGCGTGGTGCAACCCGCCGGGCCGGGCGCTCGGCATCCCGCCGACGCTGCGCACCGGGGACGGGCTGGTGGACGCGTACCTGTGGGTGAAGCGGCCGGGCGAGTCGGACGGCACCTGCCGCGGCGGCCCCGCGGCAGGCACCTGGTGGCCGGAGTACGCCTTGGGGCTGGCGCGCGGGGCGTCGTCTAGCTCCCCTGCGGCTCCAGGGGTTTGACCTGGATCCATTTGGCGACGGACGGGCGGCCTTCGGCGTCGAGGGCGAAGAGCATGTACCAGCCGGGCGGGACCAGGGTCGGGTCGAGGGGGGCCTCGACGGTGATGGAGTCCTCGGTGCGGGTGAGGCCCAGTTCGACGGACCGCTGTTCCACGTCCGTCGTGTGGGTGACGGCGCTGGGGCGCATCAGGCGGGCCCTGGTGACGTGGGGGGCGTCCTTCGTCTCGAAGGTGGCGCGGCCGTTCCGGTCCAGTTCGCTCGGCCCGTCGCCGAGTACGGGGCGTTCGCGGGCGGCGTCGCCCTGGAGGTAGGGCGGGGTGAACACCTCGACGCGCTGCTCGAACGTACCGATCTTGGTGTTGTCCTTGTCGGCGAACAGCGGGTCGGAGCCGAAGGTGGCGACGCGGCCGTCGGGCAGCAGCAGCGCCTCGGAGTGGTAGTTGCGGCCGACGGTCGGGTCGGCGGCGGGGCGGAAGCTGTTGGTGCGGGGGTCGTAGAACTGGGCCTTGAGGATGTCGCTGGCGCCGCGGCCGCGGTAGTCGCGGGAGCCGCCGGAGGTGAAGACCGTGTCGTCGGGCAGCAGGACGCTGCTGAGGTAGCGGGTGCCCTGCGGGAGGGAGGGCCCGGGGCGGAAGACGGGGCTCTGCTCCTTGAGGTCGATGACGGCCGTGCGGGGTGTGGCGAGGGCGGACTCGCCGACCCCGCCGCCGCCGAGGACCATCAGCCTCTGCTCCTGGACGGGCGGGAGGATGAGGGAGGCGGACGTCTCCAGCTGGTCGGGGTCGGCGATGCCGCGGATCTCCTGGAAGACGTTCCGCCTCAGGTCCCACAGGCCGGGGACGCGGCCCTTGTCGGCGGGGCCGTAGCCGGCGTTGGAGCCCGTGTAGAAGAGCTTGCCGCCCTGCGTGAGGAAGAGGGCCGGGTAGGTGGGGAAGTAGCGGAAGGGGCCCTTGGTCCACTTCTTGGTCTTCGGGTCGTAGATCTCGTTGTCGCCGGGGACGACGTCGCCCACGTCGTTGAGGCCGGACACGGCGAGGACCTTGCCGTCCTGGAGGGTGACGAGGGTGGGGTACCAGCGGGCCTCCTTCATCGGGGCGACCGGCACGTACCGCTCGGCGACGGGGTCGAACTCGTAGGCCGACTTGATGCCCTGGAAGTCCTGCTTGGCGGTGGTGAGCTTCTGGGCGACGCCGTAGACGTTGCGTGCGTCGTCGCCCTTCAGGCCGAGGATCTCGTACTGGGCGGCCTGGGTGGTGAGCCCCTTGGGGCCCTCCTCGCGCGCCTCGACGAAGACGCGGGCCTCGGCGGCGGTGACCTTGGTCTCCCAGGGCTTCATCTGCCCGGTCTCGGAGTACGTGACCTTGAACTCGCGTTTCGCCTCGGGGACGGTGACGTCCTGTGTGGAGACGTACTCGACGCCCCTGGGCGAGCGGAAGACGGTGCCCTTCTTGAGGGTGACGGCCTTGTCGGGGCTCTCGTTCTTCACGCGCATGGTGCCGCCCGCGCGCTTGACCTCGCCGTCGAGGACCTCGTACCGGGCGGTGCCGCCCGCGACGAGGAGGCGGCCGTCGGGGAGCTGGCTGTGGCCCGCGCAGAAGAAGTCCTCGGGGGTGTTGACGGCCTGGAAGGTGTTGGCGGCCGGGTCCCACAGGATCGTCTTGAAGGTCCCGGCGTCGAAGAACTTCTGGTTGTTGCCGGACCCGGCGATGAGGAGGACCTTGCCGCTGCGCAGGAGGGCGGCGTGGATGGCGTTGAGCCGGTGGTCGCCGGGGACGTGGACCTCCGCCCAGGAGCCGTACTTCGCCTTGTAACCGGGCTGGGAGATCTTGTAGGCGTGGTACTTCTCCTCGGCGAAGGAGATCGCGGCGGGCGCGTTAAGACCGGCGAGGACGATGACGGCGCCGCCGCCGAGCAGGGTCCTCTTGAACTTCCTGGAGGGCTGGTAGGCCATGGGTCAGTTCCCTCCCGGGGTGGTGGCGAGGGCCGCCTCGGGGTCCTCGCCGTGCTCGGCCGCGGGCAGGGCGGCCGTGGCGCGGCCGGTGGCGGCGCGGCGCTCCCGGGCGGCGGACCAGGCCCAGACGGCGACGGGCGCGATGCTGACGGCGAGGGCGAGGACGGCCCAGGTGCGCATGGCGGCGTGGGTGTGGCCGAAGTGGACGGACGCGAGGAGCGAGGCCGCGAGGACGGCGGCCCAGCCGAGGTGGACACGGAAGGTCAGCAGCCGGTCCGGGCTGGCCCGGCCGCCCTTGGGGGTGACGACGAACCGGCCGCTGGTGCGCAGGACGGCGGAGGTCAGCGACCTGAGGTAGACGGGCGCGGAGAGGGCGGACATGGCCATCCCGGCGACGCCGCCGGAGCCCTCGGGCTCGTGCGGGGAGACGTTGTGGCGCCGGTTCCACAGGTAGAGGCCGATCTGGAGGGCGGCGGCGTCGCTGTAGAGCATCAGCCACACGGAGGTGGACACCTGCGTGCCGGACGCCCCGAACCAGAGGTGGAGGACGCAGCTGAGGACGCCGAGGAGCCAGTTGACGGCGGTCATCGGGTAGTAGACGAGCATGAGGGTGTAGTTGAGGAGCCGCCCGGGCGGCAGGCTGAACGGCGCCTTCCAGAACTGCTTGAGCAGCGTCTCGTACGTACCGCGTGACCAGCGGATCTGCTGGGTGAAGAAGTCGGTCCAGGAGGCGGGGCCCTCGCCGACGGCCAGCACGTCGGGGGTGTAGACGGAGCGCCAGTGCCGTCCTGTGACGGGGTTCCGGCGGCGGTGCAGCTCGAAGCCGGTGGCCATGTCCTCGGTGACGGAGTCGTAGAGTCCGCCGGCCTGGAGGAGGGCGCTGATCCGTACGACGTTGTTGGTGCCGACGAACATGGGGGCGCGGTAGCGGTTCCCGGCGCGCTGGATGAGGGCGTGGAACAGGAACTGCTGGGACTCGGCGGCCTTGGTGACGGCGGAGTCGTAGTTGCCGTACACCTGCGGGCCCACGACGAACGCGACGTCGGGGTCGCGGAAGTAGCCGAGCATCCGCTCCAGGAAGTTCGGCAGCGGTACGTGGTCGGTGTCGACGGACGCGAAGTAGTCGTACGCGCCGCCGTGCAGGGCGAGCCAGGCGTTGTAGTTCCCGTGCTTGGTCCTCGCCTTGTGGGTGCCGGACGGGCGGTTCCACTCGGGGACGCCCCTGCGGGTGAAGTGGCGTATGCCCAGCTCGGCGCAGAGGGCGCGGGCCCGCTCGTCGTCGCCCTCGTCGAGCAGCCACACGTCCAGGACGCCCTGGTGGCGGACGCGGACGGCGCCCTCCAGGGTGGCGCGGACCATGGACAGGGGCTCCTTGCCGGGGACGTACGTCGTGAGGAAGGCGACGCGGGTGCCCGGTTCGGGCGGGACGGGCACGGGGTCGCGGGCGACGAGCGTGGCGTGGGCGATCGACACGACGTTGACCAGCATGAACAGGCAGATGAGCCCGATGGAGACGAGCATCACCGTGTCGCACGCGACCAGCCACCCCGGGGCGCCCTCCCGGCGGGTCCGGTGGCTGGGCCACACGAGGTAGGCGAGGAGGACGGCGGAGAGCACCGGGGCGAGGGTCATGAGCAGGACGGCGCGTATTCGGCGCGGCTCGCGTCCGAGCAGGCTGCGGTACTCGACGGTGTACGCCGCCGGACCCGGGTCCGTCAGGGGGCCGGCGAGGCGGCTGTAGGCGTCGTAGTCGTAGCCGCCGCGGGTGCCGTCGCTGTCGGGCAGCACGGGTGCCTCCAGCCTGTCGGGCGAGATCGCTTACCCCCACGAAAGGGGACGGGAGTCCGCCCGTCGAGCCGAAGACCTCCGACCGGGCGTACGGCCCCGCGCGTCGGCGCGCAGGCGCCGGGACGCCGGGACGCCGGGGGCGGGGAGCCGCCCGCGGCCCCGGGCGCGCCGGGCACGGCGGGCGTGCGGTGCGGGAGCGCGCCCGAACTCACCCGCCGGTCGGGCCGGATCCGGGCTTGGGTAGCTTGGGGCGCTGTCGCTCACGGCGACACCAGCTGCTCGGAACGGTGTTCGGGGGAGATGCGGCGGCCATGGCAGGAAACGCACGACGGTGGAAGATCGCGGTGCCGCTGGTGTCGCTCGCGCTCATCGGCTCCTGGGTGCACCTCTCGTACAACACGAACGTGCTCGGTGACGAGGAGCTGTGCGGCGGGCTGGTGTCCGCGCGGGCGGCCGAGACGGCGTTCTCCCGGACGGGCCGGGTCTCCGACGACGGCCGCCCCGGCCCCCGCGCGAACGAGGCGTCGTTCGACTGCTGGCTCGACAACACCTCCGCCCTCCCCGGCTCCGCGGACCTGGAGATGCACCTCTACACCACCCGCGACCGGGGCGACGAGGCGTTCACGGGCGGACCTTCTCCGTCCCCTCCACGAGAGCCGGAGACCCGCTCCACCACCGTCCCGCCGTGCGGCTGCGGCAGTACCGTAAAGACCTCAGCAAGGCGTTCGACACGGCCGCCCGGAAGGCCCTCGGCTGCGGGTGAGGACAGCGCTGTGCCCCGCCCGTGAGCGTCACGGGCGGGGCACAGGAGCAGGCAGGCGGCAGGGCGGGCCGTCAGGCCAGGTGGCGTTCGACCGTCTCGACCTTGGAGGTCAGCCCGTCGGTCACGCCCGGGCGGATGTCCGCCTTCAGGACCAGGGAGACGCGCGGCGCGCGGGCCTCGACGGCCGCGACCGCGCGGCGGACGACGTCCATGACCTCGTCCCACTCGCCCTCCACGGACGTGAACATCGCGTCCGTACGGTTCGGCAGGCCCGACTCGCGGACGACGCGGACGGCCTCGGCGACGTACTCGCCGACGTCCTCGCCCACGCCCAGCGGCGTCACGGAGAAGGCGACGATCACGCGTCCACCGTCCCCTCGCGGCGGGCGCGGGAGGCGATCACCGCGTCGTCGGCGGCGCGCTTGAGCTTGCGGTCGGCGTAGAAGCCGCCGAACGGCACCACGGACAGGACGAAGTACAGCGCGCCGGTCCTCACGTCCCACTTGGCGTTCTTCCAGGCGTCAAGCCAGAAGACCACGTACAGCAGGAACAGGAAGCCGTGGACGGCGCCCATGAAGGGGACGGCGTTGAACTCCGTCGTGCGCTTCAGGACCGAGCAGACGAGCAGCACGAGGAAGGAGACCGCCTCGGGGCCGGAGACGAGCCGGAGGCGGTGGAGGGCGGATGCGGTCTTGATGTCCACGGGAACAGGCACCTCTGCGTCGGGAGCGGTCTTGTGAATGGGCGCACAAGCGTCCCGCCCATTGTGGCAGGGGGCCGGAGTGTGGCGACCCATCGGGGTGGGGGCGGGGGGTGTGGCGGGCCCGAACAGGACCCCGGTGGTGTCCGCCGCGCCGCCCGTGCGGTTACCGTCGGGCCGTGGCAACCTTCCGACTCCAAGGCAGCAAGGTCCTCGCCGTCGATCTGAGCGGGGACGCGGTCCGGGCGAAGAACGGCTCGATGGTCGCGTACGAGGGCGACATGGCCTTCAAGAAGATGAGCGGCGGCGGCGAGGGCCTCCGCGGCATGGTCACCCGGCGGCTCACCGGCGAGCAGCTGGAGGTCATGGAGGTGCGGGGGCAGGGCGTCTGCTACTTCGCCGACCGGGCCTCCGACATCACGCTCCTGGCGCTGCACGGCGACAAGCTGAACGTCGAGGCGAGCAACCTGCTGTGCTCCGACGGCTCCCTGCGCACGGGTACGACGTTCACCGGGCTGCGCGGCGGCGCGACCGGCACGGGCCTGTTCACGACGACCGTCGAGGGCTCCGGGCAGGTGGCGATCATGTCCGACGGGCCCGCGGTGGTGCTGCGGGTGACCCCGCGGTTCCCGCTGGCGGTGGACCCGGGGGCGTACGTGGCGCACCAGGGGAACCTGCGGCAGACCTTCCAGTCCGGTGTCACGTTCCGCACGCTGCTGGGCGAGGGGGGCGGCGAGGCGTTCCAGATCCGCTTCGAGGGCGACGGGCTCGTGTACGTCCAGCCCAGCGAGCGCAACACGGTGGGAGGCGACGTCTGATGCCGTTCCGGGAGATCAACTCCAAGATGGTCGAGGCCACGGTCGCGCCGGGGCAGCGGATGTTCAGCCAGCGCGGGGCGATGCTCGCGTACACCGGCGACGTCACATTCACGCCGAACACGGCCGGCGGGCAGGGCGGCGTCATGGCGATGCTCGGCCGGCGCGCGGCGGGCGAGGCGGCTCCGCTGATGACCGTCGAGGGCAGCGGCACGGTGCTGTTCGGGCACGGCGGCCACCACGTCCAGGTGATCCGCCTGTCCGGGGAGACGCTGTACGTGGAGGCCGACCGGCTGCTGGCGTTCGACGGGACGCTGGAGCAGGGCACGATGTTCATGGGCTCCCAGGGCGGGGTGATGGGCATGGTGCGGGGCCAGGTGACCGGGCAGGGCCTGTTCACCACGACCCTCAAGGGGCACGGGGCGGTCGCCGTCATGGCGCACGGCGGGGTGATCGAGCTGCCGATCGCCCCGGGCCGACCGGTCCATGTGGACCCGCAGGCGTACGTCGCCCACCACGGCGACGTACGGAACAAGCTGTCCACGGCGCTGGGCTGGCGCGACATGGTGGGGCGCGGCTCGGGCGAGGCGTTCCAGCTGGAGCTGAGCGGCAGTGGTGCGGTGTACGTCCAGGCGTCGGAGGAGAAGCTGTGAGCACGACCGCGGTGTTCGACCCGTCGAACCTGCCGAGCGACGACAACGTCAACCCGTACACCTTCTGCGTGGACCTCAAGGGCTCCCGGTGGTTCCTCCAGAAGGGGAAGATGATCGCGTACTACGGGGACATCGCCTTCAACGGCGTGGGCCACGGGCCGCTGGACCGGCTGGTGCGGACGAGCTTCCACTCGCCGATGCACGCCGGGGACTGGGTGGTCGCGGAGGGCAGCGGGAAGATGCTGCTCGCGGACCGGGCGTTCGACGTGAACTCGTACGACCTCGAGGACGGCAATCTGACGATCCGGGCCGGGAACCTGCTGGCGTTCGAGCCGTCGCTGTCGCTGAAGCAGTCGATCGTGCCGGGTTTCCTGACGCTGATCGGTACGGGGAAGTTCGTGGCGGCGTCCAACGGGCCGGTGGTGTTCATGGAGCCGCCGATCCGGGTGGACCCGCAGGCGCTGGTGGGCTGGGCGGACTGCCCGTCGCCGTGCCACCACTACGACCACGGGTACATGAAGGGCGTGCTGGGCGGGCTGCGGGCGCTGACCGGGATGGGCGGGGCGTCGGGCGAGGAGCACCAGTTCGAGTTCGTCGGGGCCGGTACGGTGCTGCTCCAGTCGTCGGAGGCGCTGATGCCGGAGCAGGGCACGGGAACCGTTCCTCATGAGCCGGGCGTCCCCGGTGGCGGCGCGCCGCCCGCGGGGCACGGTTCCGGCCATGGCTCACAGGGGGCGGTACCGGGTCTTCCCGGCCAGCTGGGCGACCTCAGGCGTCGCTTCGGGCTGTGAGCGGTAGTCTGCGGAGTGTGACGCGCTCGAACGTCTGCGCCCTTGCGGGGGCGGAGGCGTTCGAGGACGGGGGACGGGGAAGCGAAGCGGCGTCACTTCACTTCGTCCAATTTTCAACATCTTAGGTAGAATCCATATATGGAGACCGAGACGGCCACCCCGTGGCTGACCGATGCCGAACAGTGCGCCTGGCGCACCTACCTGGACGTCAACCGACTCCTGACGTACCAGATGGAGAAGGACCTCCAGCCGTTCGGACTGACCTACAACGACTACGAGATCCTCGTGAACCTCTCGGAGTCCCCCGACCGGCGGATGCGGATGAGTGACCTCGCCGCGGCCACCCTCCAGTCCAAGAGCCGGCTCTCCCACCAGATCACCCGCATGGAGAACGCCGGTCTCGTCCGCCGCGAGAACTGCGAGTCGGACCGGCGCGGCCTGTACGCCGTGCTCACCGACCAGGGCATGGAGACCATGCGCAAGGTGGCACCCCACCACGTCGAGTCGGTGCGCAGGCACTTCATCGACCAGCTCTCCCCCGAGGCCCTCAGCGGGCTGCACGCCTCCCTGGGGCCCATCGCGGAGCACCTGCGCGGACTGCGCGGCAAGCCGTAACCCGGCGCTCCACGCCCCCGCGCTGCCCCGCGGGGCCACTGCCCCGGTGAGGGTCACGCCGACCGGCCCTCCACCGCCAAGGTGACGACAGACGGGGAACGGCCCCGCCCCTGACCGGGACGGGGCCGTTCGCCGTGTGCGGGCGGCGTACGGGTCCGTACGCCCCCGAGGGAGCCCTCAGCGGCCCGTCAGGCCCGCCACCAGCTCGTCGGCCGCCGCGTACGGGTCGAGCTCGCCCGCCACGATCCGCTCGGCCAGCGTGCCCAGGCGCCGGTCGCCGCTCAGGTCGCCGATCCGCTCGCGCAGCGCGGTGACCGCGATGGTCTCCACCTCGTGCGCGGCGCGGGCCCTGCGCCGCTCCGCGAGGACGCCGTGCTCCTCCATCCAGGCGCGGTGCTTCTCCAGGGCCTCCACGACCTCGTCGACGCCCTCCCCGCGCGCGGCGACCGTCTTGACGATCGGCGGCCGCCAGTCGCCGGGCGCCCGGGACTCGCCGAGGCCCAGCATGTGGTTCAGCTCGCGGGCCGTCGCGTCGGCGCCGTCCCGGTCCGCCTTGTTCACCACGTACACGTCGCCGATCTCCAGGATGCCGGCCTTCGCCGCCTGGATGCCGTCGCCCATGCCGGGCGCCAGCAGCACCACCGACGTGTCGGCCTGCGAGGCGATCTCCACCTCGGACTGGCCCACGCCGACGGTCTCCACCAGCACCACGTCGCAGCCGGCCGCGTCCAGCACCCGGATCGCCTGCGGCGCCGCCCACGCCAGACCGCCCAGATGGCCGCGGGTGGCCATGGAGCGGATGTAGACGCCCGGGTCGGAGGCGTGCTCGGACATCCGGACCCGGTCGCCCAGCAGGGCGCCGCCGGAGAACGGCGACGACGGGTCGACCGCCAGCACGCCGACCCGCTTGCCGGCCCTGCGGTACGCGGAGACCAGCGCCGACGTGGACGTGGACTTGCCGACGCCGGGCGAACCCGTCAGGCCCACCACGTACGCGCCGCCCGAGAGCGGGGCCAGGGCCGCCATCACCTCACGGAGCTGCGGGGACGCCCCCTCCACGAGCGAGATCAGCCGGGCCACGGCACGCGGCCGGCCCTCCCGTGCCTGGGCGACCAGTGCGGGGACGTCCACCATCACGTACAGAGCTCCTTACTTCGCCGAAGCGCTCGGGACACGGACGATCAGCGCGTCGCCCTGGCCGCCGCCGCCGCACAGGCCCGCCGCGCCGATGCCGCCGCCGCGCCGCTTGAGCTCCAGCGCCAGGTGCAGCACGATACGGGCGCCGGACATGCCGATGGGGTGGCCCAGCGCGATCGCGCCACCGTTGACGTTCACCTTTTCAGGGGACACGCCCAGATCCTTCATGGACTGCACGGCGACGGCGCCGAACGCCTCGTTGATCTCGATCAGGTCGAGGTCCTCGACGCCGAGGCCCTCCTTCTTCAGGGCGTGCAGGATCGCGTTGGACGGCTGGGACTGGAGGCTGTTGTCCGGGCCCGCGACATTGCCGTGGGCGCCGATCTCGGCGATCCACTCCAGGCCGAGCTCCTCCGCCTTGGCCTTGCTCATCACGACGACGGCCGCGGCGCCGTCGGAGATCTGCGAGGACGAACCGGCGGTGATCGTGCCGTCCTTGTCGAACGCCGGGCGGAGCTTGGCGAGCGTCTCGACGGTCGTGTCGGGGCGGATGCCCTCGTCCTTGGCGCAGATCACCGGGTCGCCCTTGCGCTGCGGGATCTCGATCGGGGTGATCTCGGCCTCGAACAGGCCGTTCTTCTGAGCGGCCGCCGCGCGCTGGTGCGACAGGGCGGACACCTCGTCCTGCTCGGCGCGGCCGATGCCGAGGCGGGTGTTGTGCCGCTCGGTGGAGTAGCCCATGGCGATGTGCTCGAACGGGTCGGTGAGCCCGTCGTGCGCCATCGAGTCGAGCATCTCGATCGCACCGTACTTGTAGCCCTCGCGGGACTTGGGCAGCAGGTGCGGGGCGTTGGTCATGGACTCCTGGCCACCGGCGACGATCACGTCGAACTCGCCGGCGCGGATCAGCTGGTCCGCGAGCGCGATGGCGTCGAGGCCGGAGAGGCAGACCTTGTTGACGGTCAGCGCCGGGACGCTCATCGGGATGCCCGCCTTGACGGCGGCCTGGCGGGCGGGGATCTGCCCGGCGCCTCCCGTGAGGACCTGGCCCATGATCACGTACTGCACCTGGTCGCCGCCGATGCCCGCCCGGTCGAGGGCGGCCTTGATGGCGAAGCCGCCGAGGTCCGCGCCGGAGAAGGACTTGAGGGAGCCGAGCAGGCGGCCCATGGGTGTACGGGCACCCGCGACGATCACGGAGGTGGTACCGGTCGTTCCAGACATGAGGACGATCCCCTTTCAGCCGGGAGGGCTGCGGAGTGAACGAGGGTTTACCGCCAATGTACTGAGCGGTGCCAGCCCCGGTCACCGGCCGGTCGGTGTGACGGCGCGCACGTTGCGTAACCGGCCGGTGGAGCGCTGCACTGTTCGCATGCTCACCAGAATCGACCACATCGGTATCGCCTGCTTCGACCTCGACAAGACGGTCGAGTTCTACCGCTCGACGTACGGCTTCGAGGTCTTCCACACCGAGGTCAACGAGGAGCAGGGGGTGCGCGAGGCCATGCTCAAGATCAACGAGACGTCCGACGGCGGCGCCTCCTACCTCCAGCTCCTCGAGCCCACCCGCGAGGACTCCACCGTCGCGAAGTGGCTCGCGAAGAACGGGGAGGGCGTCCACCACATCGCCTTCGGCACCGCCGACGTGGACGGCGACGCCGCAGCCGTCCGCGACAAGGGCGTCCGCGTCCTGTACGACGAGCCCCGGCGCGGCTCCATGGGGTCCAGGATCACGTTCCTGCACCCCAAGGACTGTCACGGCGTGCTGACCGAACTGGTCACGTCGGCTGAGCCCTCCTCAGCCGAGCACTGAACCGACGCGTCCCGGCCCGGTAGAGTGGGCCGCTCCGGGCCGGGGCCGGGTCGGGGCCGCCCTGCGGCGTCGTCGTCGGAAGCGTCGATCTGACACCATTCCCCGGGGGGCCGTTCGCCGGCGAACGGTGCCCGTACGAAGAGAGTTCGCGACCAGGGGACGGATGGGACCGCGCAGTGCGGGGCTACGAACGCCAGGAGAGCCACCGGGCTGACGACGACCACCTTTCGCGGTTCGAAGCCGAGATGGACCGGCTGAAGACCGAGCGGGAGAAGGCCGTCCAGCACGCCGAGGACCTCGGTTACCAGGTCGAGGTGTTGCGCGCCAAGCTCCACGAGGCCCGGCGCGCCATCGCGTCCCGGCCTGCCTACGACAGCGCCGACGTCGGCTACCAGGCCGAACAGATGCTGCGCAACGCCCAGATGCAGGCCGAGCAGATGCGCTCCGACGCGGAACGCGAGCTGCGCGAGGCCCGCGCCCAGACCCAGCGCATCCTCCAAGAGCACGCCGAGCACCAGGCCCGTCTCCAGGCCGAGTTGCACAACGAGGCCGTGCAGCGGCGCCAGCAGCTCGACCAGGAGCTCGCCGAGCGCCGCCGGACCGTCGAGGCGCACGTCAACGAGAACGTCGCCTGGGCGGAACAGCTCCGCGCCCGCACGGAGGCCCAGGCGCGGCGCCTGATGGAGGAGTCCCGCGCCGAGGCCGAGCAGGCCCTGGCCGCCGCCCGCGCCGAGGCCGCCCGCGTCGCGGAGGAGGCCCGCCAGCGGCTGGCCGCCGAGTCGGAGGCCGCCCGCGCCGAGGCCGAGTCGCTCCTGCTGCGCGCCCGCAAGGACGCCGAGCGGCTCCTCAACGCCGCCTCCACCCAGGCCCAGGAGGCCACCAGCCACGCCGAGCAGCTCCGTACGGCCACCGCGGGTGAGGCCGAGCAGGCCCGCCGCCAGGCCACCGAGCTGAGCCGCGCCGCCGAGCAGCGGATGCAGGAGGCGGAGGAGCGGCTGCGCCTGGCGCGCGCCGAGGCCGACAAGGTCGTCGCCGCCGCCACCGAGGACGCCGCCAAGCGGATCGCCGCCGCCGAGTCGGCCAACGAGCAGCGCACCCGTACGGCCAAGACGGAGATCGCCCGGCTGGTCGGGGAGGCCACCAAGGAGGCCGAGGCCCTTCGCGCCGACGCCGAGCAGGCCCTCGCCGACGCCCGCGCCGAGGCCGAGAAGCTCATCGCGGAGGCCGCGGAGAAGGCCCGTACGAAGGCCGCCGAGGACTCCGCCGCCCAGCTCGCCAACGCCGCCCGCGCCGCCGAGGAGATGCTCGGCAAGGCGTCCGACGAGGCGCAGGCGACCACCCGCAAGGCCGCCGAGGAGGCCGAGCGCATCCGCCGCGAGGCCGAGGCGGAGGCCGACCGGCTCGTCGGCGAGGCCGCCGACACGGCCGAGCAGCTCCGCGGCGCCGCGAAGGACGACACGAAGGAGTACCGGGCCAAGACCGTCGAGCTCCAGGAGGAGGCGCGGCGGCTGCGCGGGGAGGCCGAGCAGCTGCGGTCCGAGGCGATCGCGGAGGGCGAGCGCATCCGCGCCGAGGCGCGCCGCGAGTCCGTCCAGCAGATCGAGGAGGCCGCCAAGACCGCCGAGGAGCTGCTGACCAAGGCGAAGGCGGACGCGGACGAGCTGCGCACGGCGGCGACCGCCGAGAGCGAGCGGGTCCGTACGGAGGCGATCGAGCGGGCGACGGCGCTGCGCGCCCAGGCCGAGGAGATCCTGGAGCGCACGCGCGCCGAGGCCGAGCAGCTGCGCGCGGACGCCGAGGAGCAGGCCGACTCGGTGCGCTCCGCCGCGGAGGCCGCCGCCGAGGCGCTGCGCGAGGAGGCCGAGCGGGGTGTCGCGGCACGGCAGGCGGAGGCCGCCGAGGAGCTGACGCGGCTCCACGAGGAGGCGGGGGCCCGGCTCGCCGCAGCCGAGCAGGCCCTAGACGAGGCGCGCGCCGAGTCGGAGCGGCTGCGCCGTGAGGCGGCCGAGGAGACGGAGCGCCTGCGCGCGGAGGCCGCCGAGCGGCGGCGCACGCTCCAGGAGCAGGCCGAGCAGGAGGCCGAGCGGCTGCGTACCGAGGCCGCGGCGGACGCCTCCAGCTCGCGCGCCGAGGCGGAGAACACCGCCGTACGGCTCCGGGCCGAGGCCGCCGCCGAGGCGGAGCGGCTGAAGACGGAGGCGCAGGAGACCGCCGACCGCGTGCGCGCCGAGGCGCAGGCGGCGGCGGAGCGGCTCAAGACGGAGGCCGCCGAGGAGCTGGCGGCCGCGCAGGACGAGGCCAACCGGCGCCGCCGGGAGGCCGAGGAGACGCTCGGCACCGCGCGCGCCGAGGCGGACCTGGAGCGGGACCGCGCCCGGCAGCAGAGCGAGGAGCTGCTGGCGTCGGCCCGCAAGCGGGTCGAGGACGCCCAGGCGGAGGCGCAGCGGCTGGTCGAGGAGGCGGACCAGCGGGCCACGGAGCTGGTGTCCGCCGCCGAGCAGACCGCGCAGCAGGTGCGGGACTCGGTGGCCGGGCTCCAGGAGGCGGCCGAGGAGGAGATCGCCGGGCTGCGTTCGGCGGCCGAGCACGCGGCGGAGCGCACGCGCAACGAGGCGCAGGAGGAGGCGGACCGGGTCCGCGCCGACGCCTACCAGGAGCGGGAGCGGGCCGCGGAGGACGCGGCGCGGGTCCGGGAGCGCGCGCAGGAGGAGACCGAGGCGGCCAAGTCGCTCGCCGAACGGGCCGTCAAGGAGGCGCTGGCGGAGGCCGAGCGGCTCAAGACGGACAGCGCCGAGTACGCGCAGCGGGTACGGACGGAGGCGTCGGACTCGCTGGCGTCGGCCGAGCAGGACGCGGCGCGTACCCGGGCGGAGGCCCGCGGCGACGCCAACCGCATCCGGTCCGAGGCGGCCGCGCAGGCGGACCGGCTGGTCACGCAGGCGTCGGCTGAGGCGGAGAAGCTGGTCGGCGACGCCACGGAGCGGGCCGAGCGGATCGTCGGCGAGGCGACCGGTGAGGCGGAGCGGCTGACGGCGCACGCCACCGAGGAGGCCGACCGGCTCGCGACCGAGGCGGTCGAGGTCCTCGACGAGGCGCAGACCGAGGCCGCCCGCCTGCGGGACGAGGCGCGGGCCGAGGTGGAGCGGCTGCGGGACGAGGCGCGCAGGGACGCCGACAAACGGCGCTCCGACGCGGCGGAGCAGGCGGACACGCTCGTCGCGGAGGCCACCGGCGAGGCGGAGCGGCTGCGTGCCGAGGCGGCCGAGACGGTCGGTTCGGCGCAGCAGGCGGCCGAGCGCATCCGCGAGGAGGCGCAAGCGCACCTCAGGGAGACCGAGGAGGCCGCGGAGCGGCTGCGCGCGGAGGCCCGCGCGGAGGCGGACCGGGTGCTGGACGAGGCGCGCGAGGCCGCGGCGAAGCGCCGGGCGGACGCCGCCGAGCAGGCCGACCAGCTGATGGCGAAGGCGCGGGAGGAGGCGCTGCGCGCCACCACGGACGCCGAGTCGCAGGCGGACACGATGGTCGGCGCGGCCCGCAAGGAGGCCGAGCGGATCGTGTCCGAGGCGACCATCGAGGGCAACGCCCTGGTGGAGAAGGCCCGTACGGACGCGGACGAGCTGCTCGTCGGCGCCCGGAGCGACGCCAACGCCATAAGGGAGCGCATGGAGGAGCTGCGCGCGCGGACCGAGGCGGAGATCGAGGACCTGCACGAGCGGGCCCGCCGGGAGAGCGCCGAGCAGATGCGGGTCGCCGGGGAGCGGGCCGACAAGCTGGTGCGGACGGCGGAGCAGCAGCTCGCCGAGGCCGAGGCGAAGGCCAAGGAGCTGCTGTCGGACGCCAACTCGGAGGCGAGCAAGGTCCGTATCGCCGCGGTGAAGAAGGCGGAGGGCCTGCTGAAGGAGGCCAACCAGAAGAAGGCCGACGCGACCCGTGAGGCGCAGAAGCTGAAGGAGGACGCGGAGGCGGAGGCGGAGCGCCTGCTGGCGGACGGCCGGCGGGAGCTGGAGGTGCTGGAGCGCCGTCAGAAGGACATCCAGGGCGAGATCGCCCGGGTCCAGGCGGTGCTGGAGGCGCTGGAATCGTTCGAGGCGCCGGCCGGTGGGGGCAAGGACGGGAGCGTCAAGGCCGCGGCGACGGCCGGTACCCGTTCGAGTGGCAAGTCAAACACCGATTGAGCCACTCGAAAGGCTGGACATTCTCCCAATCAAACGGCCATCCGCTCGATGACACGCCGCTTCGGCCCCTAGGATTCCCTCTAACACCTCACCGGTCTCATTCGACAGGAACCCCATGAGCGACACTTCCTCCCCCTTCGGCTTCGAGCTCGTGCGGCGTGGTTACGACCGCGGTCAGGTGGACGACCGCATTACCAAGCTCGTCGCCGACCGTGACAGTGCTCTGGCCCGAATCACTGCTCTGGAAAAGCGCATCGAGGAACTCCACCTCGAGACGCAGAACGCGCAGGCCCAGGTGACCGACGCCGAGCCGTCGTACGCCGGTCTGGGCGCCCGCGTCGAGAAGATCCTCCGCCTCGCCGAGGAGGAGGCCAAGGAGCTGCGCGAGGAGGCCCGCCGCGCCGCCGAGCAGCACCGCGAGCTGGCCGAGTCGTCGGCGCAGCAGGTGCGCAACGACGCGGAGGCGTACGCGGCGGAGCGCAAGGCGAAGGCGGAGGACGAGGGCGTCCGCATCGTCGAGAAGGCGCAGTCCGAGGCGAACTCGCTGCGGGCCGAGGCTCAGAAGGACGCGCAGTCGAAGCGTGAGGAGGCCGACGCGCTGTTCGAGGAGACCCGCGCCAAGGCCGCCCAGGCCGCCGCGGACTTCGAGACGAACCTCGCCAAGCGGCGGGAGCAGTCGGAGCGGGACCTGGCGTCGCGTCAGGCGAAGGCGGAGAAGCGGCTCGCGGAGATCGAGCACCGCGCGGAGCAGCTTCGCCTGGAGGCGGAGAAGCTGCGTACGGACGCGGAGCGCAGGGCCCGTCAGACGGTGGAGACGGCGCAGCGCCAGGCCGAGGACATCGTCGCGGACGCGAACGCGAAGGCGGACCGTATCCGCAGCGAATCGGAGCGCGAGCTGGCGGCGCTGACCAACCGTCGCGACTCGATCAACGCCCAGCTGACCAACGTCCGCGAGATGCTGGCCACGCTGACGGGCGCCGCCGTCGCGGCGGCGAACGTGCCGGAGGACGAGCCGACGAGCCGCGGCGTTCCGGCGCAGCAGTCGCGCTGACCCGTCGGGCGTACGGGCCTGAGGGCGCTCCCGCCCGGACGGCCGGTACGTGTGCCGGTCCCCTTCCCCCGTGGGGACCGGAGTCGAGTACTCCGCTCGGCCCCCCGCCATTCCGGTTGGCGGGGGGCCTTCGGCTTCCGTAGCGTGGGCACATGATCGAACTAGAGGGCCTGACCAAACGTTTCGGTACGAAAACGGCCGTCGACGACCTGTCCTTCACGGTCCGGCCCGGAATGGTGACCGGGTTCCTCGGGCCGAACGGCGCGGGCAAGTCCACGACGATGCGCATGATGCTGGACCTGGACGCCCCGACGAGGGGCACGGTCCGGATCGACGGCCGGCACTACCGCGAGCTGGACGAGCCGCTGAAGTACATCGGCGCCCTGCTGGACGCCAAGGCGATGCACGGCGGCCGCACCGCGTACAACAACCTGCTGTGCCTGGCGCAGTCGAACCGCATTCCGGCGCACCGGGTCGACGAGGTTCTCGATCTGGTCGGCCTGTCGGCGGTGGCACGCAAGAAATCGAAGAACTTTTCGATGGGAATGGGGCAGCGGCTCGGAATCGCCGCCGCGCTCCTGGGTGATCCCCGGATTCTGATGTTCGACGAGCCCGTCAATGGTCTGGACCCCGAGGGAATTCACTGGATTCGCCATCTGATGAAACACCTCGCGTCGGAGGGCCGGACGATCTTCGTTTCGAGTCATCTGATGAGCGAAATGGCCCTGACGGCGGACCACTTGGTCGTCATCGGGCAGGGCAGGCTGCTCGCGGACACGTCGATGGCCGATTTCATCCAGCAGAACTCCCGCAGCTACGTCCGGCTGCGCACCCCGCAGCGCGAGCAGACGCGGGACGTGCTCGCCGCGGCCGGGCTGACCGCGCTGGACGGTGAGGACGGCGCCCTGGAGATCGACGGGTCGTCGACCGAGAGTGTCGGCGAGCTCCTGGCGGAGCACCGGATCGTCCTCCACGAGCTGAGCGCCCAGCGGGCCTCGCTGGAGGAGGCGTTCATGCGGATGACCGCCGGATCGGTCGAATACCACGCACACGACGGCGCCGCTCCCCAGTGGGACGCGGACGTGAAGGGGGCCTGAACGATGGCATCGGTACCCGCGGTCCTCCAGTCGGAGTGGACCAAGATCCGTACGGTCGCGTCCACGGTGTGGACGCTGGCCAGCGCCCTCGTCGTGACGGTGGCGGTCGGCGCGGCGCTGAGCGCCCTGATGCGCGCGCAGTTCGACAACCTGCCGGAGTTCGAGCGGGCGACGTTCGACCCGACCCTGATCAGCTTCTCCGGGATGACGCTGGGGCAGCTGGCGATGGTCGTCTTCGGCGTCCTCGTGGTCGGCACGGAGTACAGCTCCGGCATGATCCGCACCTCGCTGGCGGCGGTGCCGCGGCGGGGGCTGTTCCTCTACGGCAAGATCGCCGTGGCCGGGCTGCTGGCGCTGGCCGTCGGTCTCGTCACCAGCTTCCTGTCGTTCTTCGTCGGCCAGGCGCTGCTCGGCGAGCACCGCACGTCGATCGACGAGGAGAACGTGCTGCGCGCCGTGATCGGTGGCGGCCTCTACATGGGCCTGATCGCGCTGTTCTCGATGGGCGTGACGGCGATGCTGCGCTCCTCGATGCTGGCGCTCGGCATCCTCGTGCCGTTCTTCTTCCTCGTGTCGCAGATCCTGTCGCTCGTCCCCGGCGCCCGCGAGGTGGCCCGGTACTTCCCCGACCAGGCCGGCGCCAAGATCATGCAGGTGGTGCCGAACGCGATGGGCCAGGACCCGTCGCCGTACGGGCCGTGGGGCGGGCTCGGCATCATGGTGCTGTGGGTGGTGGCCGCGCTGGCCGGTGGCTATCTGGTGCTGAAGAACCGGGACGCGTAGGTTTCGCGTAGATTTTCGGGAGGGGGGCGGAACCGTCACGGCTCCGCCCCCCTCTTATCTCTTACGGGTGGCCCTTCGGCGTGCGGGTGCGCGGCGCTTCGCCGCCCGCGGCAGAACCGACCTGTGTGGGGCTGGAGAATGATCGAGGCAGTCCGCCTGACCAAGCGCTACGGCGCCAAGACCGCCGTGGAGGACCTGTCCTTCCAGGTGCGGCCCGGCGTCGTCACGGGCTTCCTGGGGCCGAACGGGTCCGGCAAGTCCACCACCATGCGCATGATCCTAGGCCTGGACCGGCCGACCTCCGGGCACGTCACGATCGGCGGCCACCCGTTCCGGGAGCTGCCCAACGCCCCCCGCCAGGTCGGCGCGCTGCTCGACGCGCGGGCGGTGCACGGCGGCCGCACGGCCCGCAGCCACCTCCTCGCCCTCGCCCAGCTCGCCGGTATCCCCGCGAAGCGGGTGGACGAGGTGCTGGGCGTCGTGGGCCTCCAGGACGTGGCGCGCAGGCGCTCCAAGGGCTTCTCGCTCGGCATGGGCCAGCGCCTCGGCATCGCGGCGGCGCTCCTCGGCGACCCGCAGGTCCTCCTCTTCGACGAGCCGGTCAACGGCCTGGACCCGGAGGGCATCCTCTGGGTGCGGAACCTGATGAAGGCGCTGGCCGCCGAGGGCCGTACGGTCTTCGTCTCCTCGCACCTGATGAGCGAGATGGCGCTGACCGCCGACCACCTGATCGTCATCGGCCGCGGCCGGCTCCTCGCCGACATGAGCGTCCGCGACTTCATCGCCGCCAATTCCGCCGGTTTCGCGCGCGTACGGACCCCGGACGGCGAGCCGGAGCAGCGCGAGAGGCTGGTGGCCGCCCTGACCGAGGCGGGCGGCTTCGTGCTGTCCGAGCGGGACGGGGCGCTGCGCGTGACCGGGCTGACGCTGCCCCGCGTCAGCGACGTCGCGCACGGGGCGGGGGTACGGCTGTGGGAGCTGTCCCCGCACCAGGCGTCGCTGGAGGAGGCGTACATGCGGATGACGCAGGGCGCCGTGGACTACCGCTCCACCGACGACCGGCTCGCCGAGCTGGGCCCCGTACCCGAGCAGCCGCCCGCCGTCCCCGACGTGCCCCTGGAGGGCTGGTACGCGCCGCCGCCGCCCGCCCCCGGTGCGGCGCCCGGCGGGGGCGGTCCGCAGCAGAGCCGTACGCACGAGAGCAGCACCGAGGACGCCCGATGACCACCACCCCGTACACCTCCCCCATCCCCGTGCGCCGCGCCCACCTCGGGGACGCCGTGCTGTCCGAGTGGACGAAGATGCGCTCGCTGCGCTCCACGGTCTGGACGCTGGGCGTGATGGTCGTGGTCGTCGTCGGCTTCGGGCTGATGCTGGCCTTCGCGGTCGGGCGGGTGCCCGAGGCAGAGCTGGAGGGCTCCGGGTCCGTGCTCTCCCTGGGCATGCCCGGGATGCTGCTGGCCACGGTGTGCGTGATCACGCTGGGCGTGCTGACGGTCACCTCCGAGTTCGGTACGGGCATGATCCGTACGACGCTGACGGCGTGCCCCAGCCGGAGCCGGGTGCTCACCGCCAAGGCGATCGTGTTCTTCACGGTGGTCTTCCTGACGACGGCGGTCGTCTCGGCGGTCACCGCCGCCGCGCAGATGGCGCTCATCGGGGCGGCCGGCGGGGCGACGGCCGGCCAGTGGGCCCGGGTGACGGTCGGCGTGAGCCTGTTCATGGCGTGCCTCGGGCTGCTGTCCCTCGCCGTGGGCGCCGTGCTGCGGCACTCGGCCGGGTCGATCACGACGATGATCGGCCTGGTGCTGCTGCCGTACGTGCTGGTGCTCGGCCTGTACACGGACGGTCTCGGCAAGGTGCGGGACGCCCTGATCGAGTACTCCATCCCGGCCCTGCTGGGCTCCCTCTACGTGACCGAGCCCGGGGCGGCGCCGCTGCTGTCCGGGTGGGGCTCCCTGTGGGTGATCGCGGGCCTGACCGCCGCGGCGCTGGGCGGGGCGTACCTGACGCTCGACCGGCGGGACGTCTAGGGCGGCGCCTGGCCGCCGGTATATCCGCTCGGGCGGAAATCGCGGGCGGTGTTCCGAGGATTTCCAGTGGCTTTTCCCGTGACCGGCGGAGGGGCGCCCGCATTCGGGGGGCGAGCCGGGAGGAGCTGCGGTGACTGGTACCGGCGCAACACCGCCTGGTGGCGGCCCCTGCTCGCCCCGGCGACCGCCGCCTGACGCCCGGGAACGTCCCGCGCCGCACCACCCCCTGCCCCGCGCGCCGTGACCCCGCCCCGCGCCGCACGCCGCGCCCCGCCGTGCCCGAGCCGTACTACGTCGGGCGCCGGGCCGCGCCGGGTCGGACGCCGCACGGCGCCGCGCCCGCGCCGTGCCGTGCCGTGGCCGCGCGCCAGCCGCCGCGCCCCGTCAGGCACCGCGCGCCCACGTCCTGCCCGCGCCATGCCGCGTCGGCGCCGGGCCGCCGTGCCGCGCCGCATCAGGCGCCAGGCCCCGCCAGGCGCCACGCGCCCACGTCCTGTCAGCGTGCTGCGTGGAGCGGCGTGCCCCGTCAGGTCTCGCGCCAGGCACCGCGCCGCGCCCGCGCCCGCCCCGCGAGGTGCCGCGCCGTGCCGTGCCGTCCGGGGCGCCCCTCCGCGTGAGGCGCCGTGCCAGGCCCCGCCCCGGCCCTCAGTAGCGTGGTGCGTTGCGGGCGCGCTGGACGCGGGTGGTGCGGCGGTCCTTCGCGTTCCAGCACGCCTTGTGCCAGTGCCGCCGGTCGTCCACCCCGCCGCCGTACTGGGGCCAGGCCACCACGTGCGGGACGCCGGACGGGATCTCCTGGTCACAGCCGGGGCACCGGTAGCGCTTCCCCGCCGCGCTCGCGCCCGCCACGTTCCGCACGGACCAGTCCTCGCCGTGCCACGACTCCGTCCGCTCGAAGCCGCCGTAGCGGCCGCCGTCACCGCCGCCGGTCTCGGGGGACTTCTCTCCGCCCCTCTTCTGGGGCCGGTTGCGGCGCGGGGACACGGAACACCTCACAGGGCGGGCGGGACAGGTTCCCGTCCAGCCTAAAGGCCCCGCGAAGGCCGCAACGACGGGGCGCCGGGCGCCCGGACGCCCGTGCGACACACCCCTCCCACGGGGGTGTTCAGCCGAAAATCGCAAGAACTCGGCGGGTGGCCGTTGCCTTTGGCACGTGTCAGGCGTTGTCGGCGGTGAAGGCGAGGAAGTGGCGTCGGCCGTCGAGGAGGCATGAGGCGATGCGCGTGGGAACCTTTGTGCTCGCGGCGCAGTTCCCCGGTCAGGGGCACAGCGAGGCGCTGCACCGCGCGGTGCGCTCGGCGGAGGTCGCCGAAGAGGCCGGCCTGGACGCGGTGTGGCTGGCGGAGCACCACTTCGTGCCGTACGGGGTGTGTCCCTCGGCGATCACGCTGGCGGCGCTGCTGCTGGGCCGGACGCGCCGCATCCGGGTCGGCACGGCGGTGAGCGTGCTGCCGACGGCCCATCCGGTCGCGCTCGGCGAGCAGGCGTCGCTGCTGCACATCACATCGGGCGGGCGGTTCACGCTCGGCGTGGGCCGGGGCGGCCCGTGGGTGGACCTGGAGGTGTTCGCGGCGGGGCTCAAGGCGTACGAGCGGCACTTCCCCGAGTCGCTGGACGTGCTGCTGCGCTGGCTGCGCCAGGACCGGGTCGGGGCGGACGGGGAACGGCACCGCTTCCGGGAGGTCCCGGTCGTGCCCCGCCCCGACGAGCTGATCGACGGGTCGTCCGCGCCGGAGACGATCCTCGCCTGCACGTCCGCCAGGAGCGTCCGGCTCGCCGCCGCGCACGGCCTGCCCATGCTGCTGGGCATGCACTGCGGCGACGACGACAAGGCGGAGATGACCGCCCTGTGGCGGAGCGAGGCCCTGGCCGCGGGGCACACCCCCGACGAGGTGGCGCGGATCGCCGAACGGCATGTGTCCGCCGGGGTCGTCCAGCTCGCCGACCACACGCAGGACGCGGTGGAGACGCTCCTGAAGGCCCTGCCCGGCTGGCTGCGCCACGGCCTGGACGCCCATGTCACGGTGGACGGGCGGCCCAGGGCCATGCGGGACCCGTACGCGTACACGGAGCTGCTGTGCCGCCTCCACCCGGTTGGTACGCCCCGGCTCGCGGCGGACCGGCTGGCGGCCACGGCCGAGCGGACCGGCATCCGGCGGTTCGCGCTGCTGGCGGAGGGGTCAGGCCAGCTCGCGGCGACGGAGGAGAACGTACGCAGGCTCGGCGCCGAGGTCCTGCCCCTGCTGCGGTGACCGCGGCTGCCGCCCCTGCACCCGTCGTGCCTCCCGAGCGAGGCGATGCGGAGCGGCAACACGTGTGCGAGTGTCAGCAGTCGCGCAGCACCGGCGACTGGTTCAGCAGCTGCGCCCGTACGGAGGTGAAGCGGGCCAGCCGCTCGTCGGCCGCCGGGTCCAGCGGGAACACCGCGACGCGGTGGCAGTTCTGGAAGGCCAGCCGCACGCCGAAGTGGCGCTCCAACGCCCCCCGTATCGCGTCGCTGGCCAGCGCGCGCAGCAGCTGCCCGCGCGCCTGCTCGTCCGGCGGAGGCGTCTGGTTGTCGGCGAAGGCGCCCCCGTCCGCCCTCAGCCGGGCCACCAGAGAATCGATCATCTCCCACGCGAAGGGCAGGGAGGTCCGGACGCAGTCGACGAAGGCCTCTTCGTCGACCTCGCCTCGCTCGGCCTGTTCCAACAGCGCCGGTGAGACGTCGAGCGACATGGGTTCTCCTCTCGCGACCCCGCCGGGAGCGGGGTCTTACGGGCAGGGAAGGAGGAGCCCCCGTACGCACACGCTGCGTGCACGAGTGACGACCTCCCGCTTCCACGGTAGGCGCGCTGCCCGGACCGCACCAGGAGATTGACCCACAACAGGCCAAGGAACCAGGGCCGTTTGGCACCGAATCGCGCGGAACCGCGTGTGTCGAGTAGCGTTGCGGACCATGCGTCTCGTCATCGCCCGCTGCTCCGTGGACTACGCGGGCCGGCTCACCGCCCACCTGCCCTCCGCTCCCCGTCTGATCCTGGTCAAGGCGGACGGCAGCGTCTCGATCCACGCCGACGACCGGGCCTACAAGCCCCTGAACTGGATGTCGCCGCCGTGCACCCTCAAAGAGGGCGAAGGCGACTCCTCGGGCGTCTGGACCGTCGTCAACAAGGCGGGCGAGAAACTGATCATCACGATGGAGGAGATCCTCCACGACTCGTCCCACGAACTGGGCGTCGATCCGGGCCTCATCAAGGACGGCGTGGAGGCGCACCTCCAGGAGCTGCTCGCCGACCGCATCGAGACGCTGGGCGAGGGGTACACGCTGATCCGCCGCGAGTACCCGACAGCGATCGGCCCGGTCGACATCCTGTGCCGGAACGGCGAGGGCGGCACGGTCGCCGTCGAGATCAAGCGGCGCGGCGAGATCGACGGCGTGGAGCAGCTCACCCGCTACCTGGAACTGCTCAACCGCGACCCGCACCTGGCGCCGGTCAAGGGCGTCTTCGCCGCGCAGGAGATCAAGCCGCAGGCGCGCGTCCTGGCGACGGACCGGGGCATCGACTGCGTGGTGCTGGACTACGACGCGCTGCGCGGCATCGAGGACGACAAGCTGCGGCTGTTCTGACGGTACGTCGGTTCCCCGCGTACGTGTACGTGTACGGCCCCGGGCGGGGGTTCCGCCCGGGGCCGTCGTGCTGTGCGGGACCGCCGTGCCGGGTCCGGGTCAGGCGACCGTACCGCTCGGCTGCGGGGCGCCCGAGGGCATGACGACGTCGCTGGCAGTGGCCGATGAACCGCCACTCGAGTCGTCTCCGCCGGACGAGGTGCCCGAGGTGCCTCCCGCGCCGCCGCCCGTCGTGGCCGGGTCCTCCGTGGGCGGGGTGGGGGGCGCCGTGTCCGACGGGCTGGGGCTGGTGCTCGTGGAGCCCGACGGGTCGGGGCTGCTGGAGCCGCCCGAGGACGGGGAGCCCGTGGTGCTCGGGGAGGTGGTGGTGCCGCCCGTGCTGGTGGAGCCGCCCGTGCTGGCGCTGCCGCCGCCGCTGGTCGTGGTGCCGGACGTGGTGTCGTCGTCGTCGGCCGTGGACGGGTCGGCGGCGGGGTCGGACGGGTCGTCGCCGCCCGTGGATCCGGAGGAGCCGGTCGTGCCGGGCTCGCGGGACGAGCTGGACCCGTCGCCCGTCGGCTCGCTGCCGGGGTCGCCCGTGCCGCCGCCGGACGTGCCGGTGGCGCCGTCCTCGTCGGGGGTCTCGTCGCCGAAGCCGCCGCCGGTGCCGTCGGCGTCCGTCGAGTGCTCGGTGACGACCCGGTCGCCGGTGGGGCCGGGGTCGCCGTCGCCGGAGGTCGCGCCGATGGTGACGACCGTGCCGAGGACCGCCGCGAGCACGGCGCCCGCCCCGGCCGCGACGAGGTTGCGCCGGGCGCCGCTGAGCATCAGGCCCCGCAGCCCCTTGTGCGCGGGCCGCTCCGCCTGCGGGTAGGCGTACTTGCCGCCGCCCGCGCCCGCGCCGGACGCGCCGTACGTCCGGTCGAAGTCCGCCGCGGCGGAGCTGGAGGGGGAACCGGCGCCCGCACCGGCCGTGGCGCCGAGCCCGAGGGCGGTCCCGGTGCCGAAGCCGGTTCCCGTGCCGGTGCCCGGGCCGGTCGCGGAGCCCGTACGGCTCCCGGTCCCGGCGGTGGAGCCGTACGCCCCGGAGCCCGTGTCGCTGTCCGCGCCGGAGGAGGAACCGCCCGGCGTGGAGGCGCCGAAAGCCGTGCCGCCCGGCGTGGAGGCGCCGAAAGCCGGGCCGCCCGGTCCGGTCCCCGCGCCCGTACCCGCGCCGAGTCCCGTACCCGCGCCCAGGCCGCCCGCCGCGCCCGGGCCCGTACCGGAGCCGCCCGTACGACCCGCTCCGCCCGCTCCGCCCGGTGCGCCGCCCGGTGCGCCGCCGGGTGCGACACCGCCGGGGCCCGTCGTGCCCGCGCGGCCCGTGACCGGCGCCGGGCTCGCGCGAAGGCTGCCCGGCGGGGGCGTGGCCGGCTCCTCGTACGACGCGGCGCCGCGCTCGCGGTCGGCGACCAGGGCGAGGGCGCGCCGCCCGGCGACCGTGCCGCGCTTGTCGGCGAGGGCGCCGCGCATGGCTATGGACGCCTCCAGCTCGGCGCGCGCCCGGTCGAGATTGCCCCTGCACAGGGCGAGAACGCCCAACTCGTGGTGGAAGTACGCCTCTTCGGCGACCTCACCGGCGAGCCGCGCGGCGGCCTGGCCGGAGCGCAGCGCCCGCTCCCAGGCGCCCCAGTGCAGCGCGGCGGCGAGGGCGGGCGCCGCGCTGCGGGCCAGCAGGACGGCGGCGCTGGCGTGCCCGGCCTCCTGGCTGGAGGCGAGGACGTGGAGTGCGGCGAGTACGGCGTCGGCCTCGGCGGCGACCCGCTCGGGCGCGACGGAGGGGTGACCGGCCCACCAGGCGTAGTGCTGGGCGGCGGTGTGGGCGCGGCCCAGGGCGCCCTCGTCGTAGCCGTGCTCGGCCAGCTGCTCGATGACACCGGCCGCCAGGCGGTGGCGGGGGCCGACGGGGGTGAGCAGCCCGCAGCGCACGAGCTCGCCGAGCGCGGCGTCGGCGTGGGTGTCGCCCACGAGGGCCGGGAGATGCGCCTGGTGGGGGACCTCGCCGCCGAGGGCGACGGCGAAGCGGAGCGTGTCGCGGGCGGCCTCGGAGAGCCGGGAGGCGAGTAGCGCGGCGGGCGCGGCGGCCTCACCGAGGCTCGGCAGGGGAGCGTCGCGGACGTCGGTGAAGACGCTGTCGTCCGGGTCCGTGTCGTCGCCCGCCGGTGCGGGGGCGCGCAGGACGTCGCGCTGCCGCAGCAGGGCACCGGCCTGGACGAAGCGGAGGGGCAGGCCCTCGGACTCGAACCAGAGGTCGCCCGCCCAGTTCGCCTCGTCGTCGGTGAGTGCCCGGTCGACGGCGTGCTCGAGGAGTTCGAGGGTGGTGGAGCGGTCGAGGCCGGTGAGGACCACCTCGTCCACGGACGCGTCCGGGGAGGGCGCGGGGGTGGCGGGCGTCGCGGCGAGGAGGAAGGCGCACTCGGGGGCCGCGTCGAGCAGCTCGTCCAGGGCCGCGCCGCCGAACTCCAGGTCGTCCACGACGACGACGGCGCCGATCTCGCGGATGTGGGCGAGCAGTCCGGCGCGGTCGGGGCGGTGGCCGGGCGCGTGGTGGACGGCGGCGAACAGCTCGTACAGCACCTCGCCGACGGTGCGGCGGTGACCGGAGAGGCGGATGACGCCGTCGGGCGCGAGGTCGGCGCAGCCGGCGGCGACCGCGTCGAGGAGTCGGGTGCGGCCGGAACCGGCGGGCCCGGTGAGGCGTACGGAACGGCCGCGGGAGAGGCTCTGGACGAGCCGTTCGCGCTCCTCGGCGCGCTGGAGCAGCGGCGGGTGCGGCGCCGCCGGCCCGGTGGGCACGGGCGGGGCGGCGGCGCGGTCGCGTTCGGCGCGCTGCCCGGGGGTGCGGCGGACCGGCGGCTCGGGCTGGCGGCCGGGCGGGCAGGGTTCGATCTCGCTGCCGTCGACGGGGTTGACGGTGAGGAGGAAGTCCCCGGCGACGAGCTGGGCGGTGCGGGCGGGGGCGGGGGTCTTGCCCGCGCCGACCGGGGCGGGCAGGTCGTCCCGGGAGGCGCGGGAGCCAGCGGCGTCGCCGCTCCTGTGGGCGGCGCCGTCGCCGTCGTGGCCGGGGTCGTCCGGCTGCGGGTTCATCGGGTCCATGGTGAAAGCCCCCAAAAGCGTGGTGCGGCGAAGCCCCTCCCGGCCGATCTGCACGCGCGTGTCGCTTCTGGTCCGGTGCCCGCCGTGTGGGTCCGTCGTGGGCAGACGTCCAAGACCCTAGACGCTCCCCGGGTGGGGGGAAACAGCCGGGGTACCGGCCGCCCCAGACGTCACGGTCTTGTGAGTATGGGTGGCTGGAACCGCCTGGGGCGTTTTGCCACCGCATGTACGGCACGCCCGCGCCGCCCGCCCACAAGGCCCCCACGAATCACCCGCAGGACACCCGCACAAGCCACCCGTACGCCACACGCCCGGGACCGGCACGCCACGCCCGTCCGACCCCCGCGCACCCCGCTCGCATGCGTCGCCGCCCGTACAAGACGGCCGGGCCGGCGGGCACGTACGAAGCACCCACCGGCCCGGCCCGCCGTAGCACCGCCGGAGCCGCCGTCCACCACCTCGGGCGGGAACGGCTCGGGGTCGCTCAGACGCGGGGCAGGGACTCCGCGGCGAGGCCGCCCTCGATGGCGAGGATGCGGTGGAGCCGCGTCGCCACGAGGAGGCGCTGCATCTGGGGCGGTACACCGCGCAGGACCAGACGGCGGCCGCAGCGTCCCGCGCGGCGGTGTGCGCCCATGATGACCCCGAGCCCCGTGGCGTCCCAGGAGTCGAGACCCGTCAGGTCGAGCACGAGGTCCCCGGCTCCGTCGTCCACCGCGGAGTGCAGGATCGTACGGGCGTCCGCCGCGCTGCGGACGTCGAGGCGGCCCCCGACGACCAGCTCGGTGTGGTCGCCCCTGATGTGCATATGCGCTCCCCGAGAGTGCTGTTCGTGTTCTGCCACGTCTTTCTGTTGCAACAAGTGACTGCCGCATCACCTGAGCAGTTGCGTGTTGTAAGCGAACCGATACCAAATTCACCCCGGAGGGTGAGGCCGGTTTGGTGTGGAGGGCTCAGTGCTTGTAGAAGCCCTGCCCGCTCTTGCGTCCGATGTCACCGGCGTCCACCATCCGGCGCATCAGCTCCGGCGGCGCGAACTTCTCGTCCTGGGACTCGGTGTAGATGTTGCTGGTGGCGTGGAGCAGGATGTCGACGCCCGTCAGGTCGGCGGTGGCCAGCGGACCCATGGCGTGACCGAAGCCCAGCTTGCAGGCGATGTCGATGTCCTCGGCGGACGCGACGCCCGACTCGTACAGCTTCGCCGCCTCGACGACCAGCGCCGAGATGAGGCGGGTGGTGACGAACCCGGCGACGTCGCGGTTGACGACGATGCAGGTCTTGCCGACCGACTCGGCGAACTCGCGGGCGGTGGCGAGGGTTTCGTCGCTCGTCTTGTAGCCGCGGACGAGCTCGCACAGCTGCATCATGGGGACGGGCGAGAAGAAGTGCGTGCCGACGACGCGCTCGGGGCGCTCGGTGACCGCCGCGATCTTGGTGATCGGGATGGCGGACGTGTTGGAGGCGAGGACCGCGTCGTCCCGGACGAGCTTGTCGAGGGCGCGGAAGATCTCGTGCTTGACCTCGAGCTTCTCGAAGACGGCCTCGACCACGATGTCGGCGTCCGCGACGGCGTCCAGGTCGGTGGTCGCGGTGATGCGGCCCAGGGCGGCCTCGGCGTCGGCGGCGTCGAGCTTGCCCTTGGAGACGAATTTGTCGTACGACGCCTTGATGCCGTCCGTACCGCGCGTGAGGGCGGCGTCAGTGACGTCGCGCAGCACGACGTCCCAACCGGCCTGGGCCGAGACCTGCGCGATGCCCGACCCCATGAGTCCGGCGCCGATGACGGCGAGCTTCCTGGCCACGATCATTCCCCTTCACACGCGTCCGCTTTTCGGTTCTCCGGCGGGAGGTTACTGCCCGGGAGGGTCCCTGTGGCGATGAAGAGATGCGCGTCACGTCTCAGATGACGGACATCACATCGGGACGCCGCGTCAGGTGAGCCGCGCGCCATGTCCGAGGGGAGTACGGGCCTTCCGGCGCGCCGTTACCTCACTAGGCTGGCCGTATGGTCAATCTGACGCGCATCTACACCCGCACCGGCGACAAGGGCACCACGGCGCTCGGCGACATGAGCCGTACCGCCAAGACGGATCTCCGGATCGCGGCGTACGCCGACGCCAACGAGGCGAACGCCGTGATCGGGACCGCCATCGCCCTCGGCGAGCTGCCCGAGGAGGTCGTCAAGGTGCTCGTACGGGTGCAGAACGACCTGTTCGACGTGGGCGCGGACCTGGCGACCCCCGTGGTGGAGAACCCGGAGTACCCGCCGCTGCGGGTCGAGCAGCCGTACATCGACAAGCTGGAGGCGGACTGCGACCGGTTCCTGGAGGACCTGGAGAAGCTGCGCTCCTTCATCCTGCCGGGCGGCACGCCGGGCGCGGCGCTGCTGCACCAGGCGTGCACGGTGGTCCGCCGCGCGGAGCGTTCGACGTGGGCCGCGCTGGAGGTGCACGGCGAGACGATGAACGCCCTGACGGCCACGTACCTCAACCGGCTGTCCGACCTGCTGTTCATCCTGGCCAGGACGGCGAACAAGGAGGTCGGCGACGTGCTGTGGGTGCCCGGCGGGAAGCGCTGAGGCCACCGCGCGCCCGGCCGGGGGTCCGGGGGTTGCCCCCGGGACAGCACAGCATCCTGGCCAGGACGGCGAACAAGGAGGTCGGCGACGTGCTGTGGGTGCCCGGCGGGGAGCGCTGAGCCACCCAGCGCCCGGCCGGGGGTGCACGGGGAGCGCCGAGGCCGCCGGGGCGGGGCTCAGGCTTGGGTGCCCGCCGGGGTGCGCTCGTCCTTGGCGGCGGGCTCCTTCGGGGGCTTCTTCGGCCAGATCGCGTACGACGCGGCGATCACGCCGTGGATGGCCACCGCCCGCCACGCCCCGCCCATCCAGCTCTCCAGCGACCCCACGCGGCTCGGGTCGTCCACGTACCAGATCGCGGCCTGGAGCAGGACGGTCGCGACGACCGCGCCGAGCAAGGTGCCGAGCCACACGCGGCCCTCGTGGCGGGCGCGGGCCAGGCCGTAGCGGGGCGGGCCGGCCGGGCGGGGCGCGCCGCCGAAGCGGTGCGCGGCGTGCCCGTCCAGCCACTTCACGGTCCGGTGCCCGTGGCCGACCGTGTAGCCGATGTACAGCGCCGCCAGGCCGTGCGTCCAGTTCGGCTCGGCGCCGCCGCGCAGATCGACGGCGGTCGCCACGAGCAGGACGACCTCCAGCAGCGGCTCGCACAGCAGCAGCGCCGCGCCCGTACGCGGCATCTTCAGCAGGTACCGGGTGGCGAGGCCCGCCGCCAGCAGCACCCAGAAGCCGACTTCGCAGATCACGATCAAGGTGACGACCATGCCTTCAAGCCTGTCGCCCTCGCGCGCCCGGGGCGTCGTCGCCGATGACGAATCCGCTCTGCATCCTTCGATGTAGTCGAGGCTCCGTCCGCACGGGGAGGCGACCGGGGCGCGGGGCCGTGTTGGATGGGACCGTGACACTCCCCCGCCCCCACCGCAGCGACGTCTTCCTGGCCTCCACCGGCTTCGTCGGCGGCCTGGTGCTGTGGTCGCTCGGCGTGTTCAACCAGGGTGCGAAACACGCCATCGTCGACACGACGTGGGTCGTCCTGCTGCCGCTGGCGGTGATGACGGCCCTGGAGTTCCTGCGGCGGACCATGCCGCGCACGGTGCTGCTGGCCGGGACGGTCGCGGTCGTCGCGGACCAGTTCACGCGCGGCAGCCTGGCGACGCTCCTGATGTTCACGGACCTCGTGTACGCGGCGGTGGTGTACGGCCCGCCCGCCTCCGCCCGGCGGATCCCGGTCGTCACGGGGTCGATCACCGTCGTCGTCGCGATCGCCACGCTGGCCTGGTACCGGGAGCCGTGGGCGCTGCTGCTCGGCATCATGACCGGCATGGTGTCGTTCGTGCCGGCCACCACGGGGGCGGTCGTCCGCAACCACCGGGAGGCCGCCGACGCGGCCCGGCTGCGGGCCGAGCAGACGGCGCTGCTGGCCGAGATGGACCGCAGGGAGGCGGTGGTCGCGGAGCGGTCCCGGATGGCGCGGGAGCTGCACGACATGGTGGCGGGGAACCTCTCCGCGATCGCCATCCACTCGACCGCCGCGCTCTCTTTGGACGACCCGGCCACGAGCCGGGAGGCGCTCGGCGTGATCCGGGAGAACAGCGTGGAGGGGCTGGCCGAGATGCGCCGTCTGATCTCCCTGCTGCGGGACGGCGGCACCGACGAACCGGCGCCCGCGCCGACCCTGGCCGGGCTCGCCGCCCTCGTACGGCAGGCCGCGGCGAGCGGCACGGCGAGCGGGCTGACGTTCACGCTGACCGCCCCGCCCCCGGACGGGGAGCTGCCCGCGCCGGTGGAGCTCGCGGCGTACCGCATCGTCCAGGAGTCGCTGACGAACGCGCTGAAGCACGCCGACGCGGGCCACGTCACCGTCAGGGTCGAGCGGGCCGGCCACGCGCTGACGGTCACCGTGGCCAGCCCGTACGACCAGCGGGCGGCGGGCCCGAGGGCGCCCGGGGCGGGGGCCGGTCTGGTCGGCATGCGGGAGCGGGTGGCGCTGCTGGGCGGCGAGTTCACGGCGGGCCCGCACGACCCGGCGCGGGACGCGGGGGCGGGCCCGCACGACCCGGCGCGGGACGCGGGGGCGGGCCCGCAGGAGGCCGGGGCGGGGCGCACGACATGGCGGGTACGGGCGGTGCTGCCCGTGGCGGAGTACGACAAGGAGCCGGAGACATGAGCTCGAGCGACACCGCGGGCGGCACCGGGGCGCCCGGCCGTCCCGTGCGGGTCCTGGTCGCGGAGGACCAGAAGGCGGTGCGCGCCGGTCTGGTGCTCATCCTGCGCAGCGCCCCGGACATCGAGGTCGTCGGCGAGGCCGGGGACGGCGAGGCTGCCGTGCGGATGGCCCGCGAACTGCGGCCCGACCTGGTGCTGATGGACGTTCAGATGCCCTTGCTGGACGGGGTGGAGGCGACCCGGCGGGTGGTGGCCGAGGGCCTCGCCGACGTGCTGGTGCTGACCACCTTCGACCTGGACGAGTACGTCTTCGGGGCTCTGCGCGCGGGCGCCGCCGGGTTCCTGCTGAAGAACACCGAGGCGCGGGACCTGATCGAGGGCGTACGGACGGTGGCGCGCGGCGAGGGCCTGATCGCCCCGGCGGTGACCCGGCGGCTCATCGCCGAGTTCGCGTCGCCCCGGCCGGGCCGGGCCTCCGGGTCGGGCGGGGCGGCGCGCTCGGAGGGTCCCGGGACGCCCGACCGCAGCGTGCTCGACCCGCTGACGCGGCGGGAACGGGAAGTGTTGTCGTGCCTCGGCGAGGGCCTGTCGAACGCGGAGGTCGCCGTACGTCTGGACATGGCGGAGGCGACGGTGAAGACGCACGTCAGCAGGCTTCTGGGCAAGCTCGGGCTGCGCAGCCGGGTGCAGGCGGCCGTGCTGGCCCGGGAGTTGGGACTCTGACCCGATAACTCCCCACAGTGGTCTGGACCTATTGACGATTGGTCCAGACCTTCCTACGCTCACGGCGCGCACCAATCACGGACACACGGACCCCCACCATGTCCGTCCGCACCTTGAGGAGCACCGTTGAGTACGAGCACTCAAGCACCACCGCGCAGAGGGAGTCTCCTGGCCAGAGCCACGGCCGGAGCCACCGCCCTGCTGCTTCCGCTGGCCGCGATGGTCGGCCTCGCCACCCCCGCCCAGGCGGCCGCCTCGGCGACCGCCACCTACACCAAGGTCTCCGACTGGGGTGGCGGCTTCGAGGGCAAGTGGACGGTGAAGAACACCGGCACCACAACGCTCTCCTCCTGGACCGTCGAGTGGGACTTCCCCACCGGCACGTCCGTCGGCTCCGCCTGGGACGCCACCGTCACCGGCAGCGGCAACCACTGGATCGCCAAGAACCTCTCCTGGAACGGCACGCTCGCCCCCGGCGCGTCCGTCTCCTTCGGGTTCAACGGCACCGGCACCGGCTCCCCCACCGGCTGCAAGCTGAACGGCGAGTCCTGTGACGGCGGCCCGAGCCAGCCCGGCGACAACCCGCCGTCGGCGCCCGGCACCCCGACCGCCTCGGGCGTCACCGACACGTCGGTGAAGCTGAGCTGGTCCGCGGCCACCGACGACAAGGGCGTCAAGAACTACGACGTCCTGCGCGGCGGCGCCAAGGTCGCCACCGTCACCGGTACGACGTACACGGACACCGGCCTGACCGCCGGCACCGACTACTCGTACAGCGTCCAGGCCCGTGACACGGCCGACCAGACCGGCCCGGCCAGCGGCTCCGTCGCGGTCCGCACGACCGGCGGCGACCAGGGCCCCGGCCCTGGCCCCGGCCCGTCGTCCACCGTCAAGATGGGCTACTTCACCAACTGGGGCGTCTACGGCCGCAACTACCACGTCAAGAACCTGGTGACGTCCGGTACGGCCAGCAAGATCACGCACATCAACTACGCCTTCGGCAACGTCCAGAACGGCAAGTGCACCATCGGCGACGCCTACGCGGACTACGACAAGGCGTACACCGCCGACCAGTCCGTGGACGGCAAGGCCGACACCTGGGACCAGCCGCTGCGCGGCAACTTCAACCAGCTGCGCAAGCTGAAGGCCCAGTACCCGCACATCAAGGTGCTGTGGTCGTTCGGCGGCTGGACCTGGTCCGGCGGCTTCGGCCAGGCCGTGCAGAACCCGGCGGCCTTCGCCCAGTCCTGCTACGACCTGGTGGAGGACCCGCGCTGGGCCGACGTCTTCGACGGAATCGACCTGGACTGGGAGTACCCGAACGCCTGCGGTCTGACCTGCGACACCAGCGGCCCGGCCGCGTTCACCAAGATGATGCAGGCCATGCGCGCCAAGTTCGGCGCCAACAACCTGGTCACCGCGGCGATCACCGCCGACGCCTCCCCCGGCGGCAAGATCGACGCCGCCGAGTACGGCCCGGCCTCGCAGTACATCGACTGGTACAACGTGATGACGTACGACTTCTTCGGCGCCTGGGCGGCGAAGGGCCCGACGGCCCCGCACTCGCCGCTGACCACCTACCCGGGCATCCCGCAGTCCGGCTTCACCTCGGCCGAGGCGATCGCCAAGCTGAAGGCGAAGGGCGTGCCCGCCAAGAAGCTGCTGCTCGGCATCGGCTTCTACGGGCGCGGCTGGACCGGCGTCACCCAGAAGGAGCCGGGCGGCACCGCCACGGGCCCGGCGGCCGGCACGTACGAGCAGGGCATCGAGGACTACAAGGTCCTCAAGAACACCTGCCCGGCGAACGGCACCGTGGCCGGCACGGCGTACGCCCACTGCGGCACCAACTGGTGGAGCTACGACACCCCGGCGACGGTCCAGTCGAAGATGGCCTGGGCCAAGGGCCAGGGCCTCGGCGGCGCCTTCTACTGGGAGTTCAGCGGCGACACGGCCAACGGTGAACTGGCCACGGCCGTCCACTCCGGCCTCGGATAACCACCCCGCACCACCCCCCGCACAATGATCGAGCCGCACCGTCAGACGGTGCGGCTCGATCCGTGTGTACGTGGCCCGCGTACGCGAGGTCTACGCGATGTTCACCCTCCCCCAGACTCCGTCCGGGGGGACCCCCACCAACGGGCAAGGAAGACTACGCCACATTCACCCGTTGGCCGGGGGGCGCCGCCTCCAGCCAGGCGAGGAAACCGGTGAGGGCGTCCTCGCTCATGGCGAGCTCCAGGCGCGTCCCGCGGTGCAGACAGCCCAGCACGACGGAGTCCGACAGGAGCGCCAGCTCCTCCTCGCCCTCCGGCATACGGCGGTCCAGGACCTCGATGGAGGAGCGCTCCAGGATGCGGCGCGGCCGGGGCGCATACGAGAAGACCCGGAACCAGCCGATCTGATCACCGCTGTACCGGGCCACCCCGTACACCCAGCCCTTGCCGGACGTGTCGCCCTCCTCGGGGACGTTCCAGCGGAGGCTGCAGTCGAACGTGCCGCCCGACCGCTGGATCAGCCGCCGGCGCAGGCCGAAGACGAAGAGCCCGATCACCACCAGCGCGACGACCAGTGCGCTCACCAGCAGAGCGAGGAACATCTCCACCGACCTCCTCGCCTCGTCCTGTAACCGAATACGACCTGCATCTGCATCGCCTCAGCCGCGGCCCGGTCTGGAGAATCCAGGCCGAGCCGCGGCTGAGGGGCCGGGCCGCCCCCTGAAGGGCGCCCGGCGAGGTTGATCAGCGGCGGTGGGACTAGCCCGCCGTCGCCGCGCGGAGCCGGACCTCGGCGCGCCGCTCGGCGGCGGCGTCCGACTCCGACTTCGCACGCTCCAGCGCACGCTCGGCGCGCTGGGTGTCGATCTCGTCCGCAAGCTCGGCGATCTCCGCGAGCAGCGACAGCTTGTTGTCCGCGAACGAGAGGAAACCGCCGTGCACAGCGGCGACGACCGTGCCCCCCTCGCTCGTACGGATGGTCACCGGGCCCGACTCCAGCACACCGAGCAGCGGCTGGTGGCCGGGCATGACGCCGATGTCGCCGGAGGTGGTGCGCGCGATGACCATGGTGGCCTCGCCGGACCAGACACTCCGGTCCGCGGCGACCAGCTCGACGTGCAGCTCAGCGGCCAAGGGTGGCTCCTCGGGTCACCACCCGGCGGGTCTTGCCGGGTGTTGGGTCATAAGTCTAGTAGGGCCGTCGGCGCCGGAGCGCCGAGGACCCGACCGGCCGGCTCGGCCGGGGCCGGCCGCCGGGGCGGCCGGGGTCCGGGGCGGGTGGCCCCGGAAGGGGGTGCAGCGTGAGGGGGCGGGACGCGCCCGCCCCCTCACACGTCACGCGACCTTCAGGAGACGCCGAGGTCCTTGGCGTTCTTCTTGAGGTCCTCGAGACCACCGCACATGAAGAAGGCCTGCTCGGGGAAGTGGTCGTACTCACCGTCGCAGATCGCGTTGAACGCGGCGATCGACTCGTCGAGCGGCACGTCCGAACCGTCCACGCCGGTGAACTGCTTCGCCGCGTGGGTGTTCTGGGACAGGAAGCGCTCGACGCGACGGGCGCGGTGGACGACCAGCTTGTCCTCTTCGCCCAGCTCGTCGATACCGAGGATCGCGATGATGTCCTGGAGGTCCTTGTACTTCTGCAGGATGCCCTTGACGCGCATGGCGGCGTCGTAGTGGTCCTGCGCGATGTAGCGCGGGTCCAGGATCCGGGACGTGGAGTCCAGCGGGTCCACGGCCGGGTAGATGCCCTTCTCGGAGATCGGACGGGAGAGAACCGTCGTCGCGTCGAGGTGGGCGAAGGTGGTGGCCGGGGCCGGGTCGGTCAGGTCGTCGGCGGGGACGTAGATCGCCTGCATCGAGGTGATCGAGTGACCGCGGGTCGACGTGATGCGCTCCTGGAGGAGACCCATCTCGTCGGCCAGGTTCGGCTGGTAACCCACCGCGGACGGCATACGGCCGAGCAGGGTGGACACCTCGGAACCGGCCTGGGTGAACCGGAAGATGTTGTCGATGAAGAAGAGCACGTCCTGCTTCTGGACGTCGCGGAAGTACTCCGCCATCGTCAGACCGGCCAGGGCGACGCGCAGACGGGTGCCCGGGGGCTCGTCCATCTGACCGAAGACCAGGGCGGTCTTGTCCAGAACGCCGGACTCCTCCATCTCCGCGATCAGGTCATTGCCCTCACGGGTGCGCTCACCGACGCCCGCGAAGACGGAAACGCCCTCGTGGAGGTTGGCGACACGCATGATCATTTCCTGGATCAGCACGGTCTTGCCGACACCGGCGCCACCGAACAGACCGATCTTTCCACCCTTGACGTACGGGGTGAGAAGGTCGACGACCTTCAGACCGGTCTCGAACATCTCGGTCTTGGACTCGAGCTGGTCGAAGGCGGGGGCCTTGCGGTGGATCGGCCAGCGCTCGGTGACCTCGGCGTTCGCCTCGGGGTGGTTCAGCACCTCACCGAGGGTGTTGAACACCTTGCCCTTGGTGAAGTCGCCGACCGGGACGGAGATGCCCTTGCCCGTGTCGGTCACCGGGGCCTGGCGGACCAGACCGTCGGTGGGCTGCATGGAGATGGCGCGGATGATGCCGTCGCCGAGGTGCTGCGCGACCTCGAGCGTCAGCGTCTTGCGCTTGCCCTCCTCGGCCGGGTCGTCGACCTCGACCGTCAGCGCGTTGTAGATCTCCGGCATCGCGTCGACGGGGAACTCCACGTCGACGACCGGGCCGATGACCCGGGCGACGCGGCCCGTGGCGGCGGCCGTCTCAACAGTGGTCGTCATTACTTGTCACTCCCCGCGGTCGCGTCGGCCAGGGCGCTGGCGCCACCGACGATCTCGCTGATTTCCTGGGTGATTTCGGCCTGGCGGGCCGCGTTGGCAAGGCGCGAGAGCGTGTTGATCAGCTCTCCCGCGTTGTCGGTCGCCGACTTCATCGCCCGACGGCGGGCCGCGTGCTCGGAGGCGGCGGACTGCAGCAGGGCGTTGTAGATACGGCTCTCGACGTAGCGCGGCAGAAGGGCGTCGAGGACGTCCTCCGCCGACGGCTCGAAGTCGAACAGGGGAAGGATCTCGCCCTTCGTCCCCGCCTCCTCCTCGGCCTTCGCGAGGCTGAGCGGCAGCATCCGGTTGTCCACCGGCGTCTGCGTCATCATCGACACGAATTCCGTGAAGACGATGTGCAGCTCGTCGACACCACCGTCCGCGGTGTCCTTCTGGACTGCCGCGATCAGCGGGGCGGCCACCTGCTTGGCGTCCGCGTAGGTCGGGTTGTCGGAGAAGCCGGTCCAAGAGTCCGTGATCTTGCGCTCACGGAACCCGTAGTAGGCGACACCCTTGCGGCCGACGATGTAGGTGTCGACCTCCTTGCCCTCGCCACGCAGCCGCTCGCTCAGCCGGTCGGCCTGCTTGATGGCGTTGGCGGAGTACCCGCCGGCCAGACCGCGGTCGCTCGTGATGAGCAGGACCGCGGCGCGGGTCGCGGACTTCGCCTCCGTGGTGAGGGGGTGGTCGGTGTTCGATCCGGTCGCCACCGCCGTGACCGCGCGGGTGAGCTCGGTCGCGTACGGCGTGGAGGCCGCCACCCTGCGCTGCGCCTTGACGATGCGCGAGGCGGAGATCATCTCCATCGCCTTGGTGATCTTCTTCGTCGCGGTGATCGACCGGATGCGACGCTTGTAGACCCGGAGCTGCGCTCCCATGGATCAGGTCCCTTCCGTCGTCACTTGGAGACGTTGACGGCGGCCGGGGCATCCTCGCCGAGCAGCTTGCCGTCGAAGGTCTCGAACTGCTTCTTGAAGTCGGCGATGCACTCCGCGACCTTGTCGAGCGTGTCGTCCGACATCTTGCCGCCCTCGCGGATCGACGTCATGAGCGACTTGTGCTCGCGGTGCAGGAAGTCCAGCAGCTCCGTCTCGAAGCGGCGGATGTCCTGGACCGGGACGTCGTCCATCTTGCCCGTGGTGCCGGCCCAGACGGAGACGACCTGGTTCTCGGTCGACATCGGCTGGTACTGCGGCTGCTTCAGCAGCTCGACCATGCGCTTACCGCGCTCCAGGGCGGCCTTCGACGCGGCGTCCAGGTCGGAACCGAAGGCGGCGAACGCCTCCAGCTCACGGAACTGGGCCAGGTCGACACGGAGCCGGCCGGAGACCTGCTTCATGGCCTTGTGCTGGGCGGAGCCACCGACTCGCGACACGGAGATACCGACGTTCAGGGCCGGGCGCTGACCGGCGTTGAACAGGTCGGACTCCAGGAAGCACTGGCCGTCGGTGATGGAGATGACGTTGGTCGGGATGAACGCCGACACGTCGTTGGCCTTGGTCTCGACGATCGGGAGACCGGTCATCGAACCGGCGCCCATCTCGTCGGAGAGCTTGGCGCAGCGCTCCAGCAGACGGGAGTGCAGGTAGAAGACGTCACCCGGGTAGGCCTCGCGGCCCGGCGGGCGGCGCAGCAGCAGCGACACGGCGCGGTAGGCGTCGGCCTGCTTCGACAGGTCGTCGAAGACGATGAGGACGTGCTTGCCCTCGTACATCCACTGCTGACCGATGGCGGAGCCGGTGTAGGGCGCCAGGTACTTGAAGCCGGCCGGGTCGGACGCCGGGGCGGCGACGATGGTCGTGTACTCCAGGGCACCGGCCTCCTCCAGCGCGCCGCGGACGGACGCGATGGTGGAGCCCTTCTGGCCGATGGCGACGTAGATGCAGCGGACCTGCTTCTTCGGGTCGCCGGTGCGCCAGTTGTCGCGCTGGTTGATGATCGTGTCGACGGCCAGGGCGGTCTTGCCGGTCTGGCGGTCGCCGATGATCAGCTGACGCTGACCACGGCCGATCGGGGTCATCGCGTCGACGGCCTTGTAGCCCGTCTCCATCGGCTCGTGCACCGACTTGCGCTGCATGACCGTGGGGGCCTGCAGCTCGAGGGCGCGGCGGCCGGACGTCTCGATCTCGCCGAGGCCGTCGATCGGGTTGCCGAGCGGGTCGACCACGCGACCCAGGTAGCCCTCGCCGACGGCGACGGACAGGACCTCGCCGGTGCGCTGGACCGACTGGCCCTCCTCGATACCGCTGAACTCACCGAGGACAATGGCACCGATCTCGCGCTCCTCGAGGTTGAGGGCGAGGCCGAGGGTGCCGTCCTCGAACTTCAGCAGCTCGTTGGCCATGGTCGAGGGCAGGCCCTCGACCTTCGCGATGCCGTCGCCGGCAAGGCTGACCGTACCGACCTCCTCGCGCGAGGCCGCGTCCGGCTTGTACGACTGGACAAAGTTCTCCAGCGCGTCCCGGATCTCCTCCGGCCGGATCGTGAGCTCCGCCATCTGGGTTCCCTGCTCTCCTTGTTGGGCCCGAAGTCTCTTTGGGGGATCTGGGGGCTCCCCCCAGAACTTCTGCATCCTGTGCACGGCCCAACCGGGCCGTAGGTAACGCTTGTTGGGTTTGGTGACCTGATCCGCGGGTCAGCCGGCCAGTCGCCGCGACGCCTCGTCGAGGCGGGAGGCGATCGTGCCGTTGACGACCTCGTCGCCGATCCGCACCGAGATCCCGCCGAGGACCGTGGGGTCCACGTCGAGGTTCAGGTGCATCTTGCGGCCGTACATCTTGGCCAGCACCGCGCCGAGGCGCTGCTTCTGCTGGTCCGTGAGCGGTACCGCCGACGTGACGACGGCGACCATGCGGTCCCGGCGCGCCGCGGCGAGCTTGGACAGGGACTCGAGTCCCCCCTCCAGGCTACGTCCCCGCGGCTGGGTGACCAGGCGGATGATCAGCCGCTCGGTCGCCGCGTGGGCCCGGCCGCCGAGGAGGCGACGCAGCAGGTCGCCCTTGGCGGTGGCCGTTGCGGCACGGTCGGTCAGCGCGGCCCGCAGCTCGGGGCTGGAGGTCGCGATCCGGCCGAACCGGAACAGCTCGTCCTCGACGTCGTCGAGGGCGCCGGCCTTCTGTGCCGCGGTGAGGTCCGCCGTGTCCGCCAGCTCCTCGATCGCGTCGACCAGGTCGCGCGACTGGGACCAGCGGGAACGGACCATGCCGGAGACCAGGTCCACGGTCTCCCCGCCCACCTGACCGCTCAGCAGTCGCGTGGCCAGGTCGGCCTTGGCCTCTCCGGCCTGCGCCGGGTCGGTGAGGACCCGACGCAGCGACACCTCGCGGTCGAGCAGCGCGGTGACGGCGGCCAGCTCCTCGGCGAGCTTCCCCGCGTCGACCGACGTGTTGTCGGTCAGCGCGTCGAGACGCTCGCGCGCGGCAGCCAGTGCCTCGCGGCTCGCTCCGTTCATCGGGCGGCCTCGGCCTTCTCCTCGAGCTCGTCGAGGAAGCGGTCGATGGTGCGGCTCTGGCGGGCGACGTCCTCGAGGGACTCGCCGACCAGCTTGCCGGCCAGGTCGGTGGCGAGCTTGCCGACGTCCTGCCGCAGGGCGGCGGCGGCCGCCTTGCGGTCGGCCTCGATCTGCGCGTGACCGGCGGCGACGATCTCCTCGCGCTGACGCTGGCCTTCCGCCTTCATCTCGGCGATGATCGCGGCGCCCTGCTCCTGTGCCTCCTGGCGCAGACGCGCGGCCTCATGGCGGGCCTCGGCGAGCTGAGCCTTGTACTGCTCAAGCACACTCTGGGCCTCGATCTGGGCCGACTCGGCCTTCTCGATCCCGCCCTCGATGGCCTCACGACGCTCGTCCAGAACCTTGTTGATGTTCGGGAGGAGCTTCTTGGCGAGGAAGCCGAAGACGATGGCGAAGGCGATCAGACCGACGACGAGCTCGTCGAGATGCGGGATGATCGGAGGCTGCTCCTCCGCCGCCGCAAGGAACAGAGCGTTCACATCAGTGCCTTCCGTGAATGGTGTGGGGCTGTCGAATCCGGCTTACTGGAAGACGAAGCCCATGACGATGCCGATGAGGGCGAGCGCCTCACAGAAGGCGAAACCCATGATCTGGTTGGTACGGATCAGGCCGGCCGCCTCGGGCTGACGGGCGAGGGCCTGGGTGCCGTTACCGAAGATGATGCCGACGCCGACACCGGGGCCGATGGCGGCGAGACCGTAACCGACGGCGTTGACGTTGCCGGAGACGGTGTTCTCGGCGGCGAGGGTCTGGAGAACGGACATGCCGGATCTTCCTTCTCTTTCAATGACCCGGTGGGGGTTGGCCACCGGACGATTGCGGTTCTGTGGATGCGGGCCTGGCTCAGTGGTGCTCGGAGAGCGCGCCCTGGATGTAGCTGCAGGCCAGAAGCACGAAGACGTACGCCTGGACGGCCTGGATGAAGAGCTCGAAGGCGGTCATCACGACGACCATCACGAACGAGGCGCCGGCGTAGATGACGCCGAGGCCGTTCAGCAGGTACCAGCTCGCCAGGCCGAACATCACGAGCAGCATGTGACCGGCGAACATGTTCGCGAAGAGACGGACCGCGTGGGTGAAGGGCCGGATGATCAGGTTGGAGAGGAACTCCAGGGCCATGACCAGCGGGAGGATGGCGCCCAGGCTCTTGTCGTAGCCGAGGATGTTCTTCCAGCCGCCCGCGAAGCCGTGCTTCTTGAACGTGAGGCCGACCCAGACCACGTAGACGATCAGAGCCAGCGCGGCCGGGTACGCGATGATCGACGTCACCGGGAACTGGGCCAGCGGGACGATCGACCAGACGTTGAGGATCCAGACGAAGAAGAACAACGACACCATCAGCGGGACGTACTTCTCGCCGTCCTTCTTGCCGATGATCTCGTAGACGATCCCACGACGGACGAAGTCGTACCCGGCCTCGCCGACCATCTGGAGCTTGCCGGGAACGACCTTCGGCTTGGCGAAGGCGGCCCAGAAGAAGCCGACGATGATCACGGAGCCGAGGAGCGCCAGCAGCATCGGCTTGTCGATCTCGAAGCCGCCGACCGTGGCGATGGGCTCGAACAGGAACGAGTGGAGGCCCGGAGCCGGGAAGCCGCATCCGGTGAACAGATGACAGCTCGGGTCGAAGGCAAGCGTCTGGTCAGCACTCACCGCGGGCTCCTTCAGCGTGGCGCATAGGTACGGCAACCTCGTTGTGTCGGCGCGGCACGCAGCCGCGGGTCGGCACTGGACTGGTCTTACGGATAAGGGGGCGGCGGCTAGGCGTCGAGCGTCGCGCTGGGACAGGCGCCTGCTCGGATGGCCGCGCCCGCAGTGCCGCATTTGGCATCGGACGATAGCAGCATCGCGAGGGGCTCTTTATCCCGGCCCTACCTCTCACGCCGAGGACCCGCTCTTGGCGGGCGTTCCGCCCTGCCCTGCGGCCGGGTCGACGTAGAGGATCTTGGCCTTCATCCAGCTCCGCGCCTGCGCGGTGATCCACGTGATCGTGGCCGCGAGCAGGGTGAAGGCGAAGGCCTTGAAATCGAACAGCGTCGTGTTCTTGAACATGGTCAGGAACACGAAGAGCAGAAGCAGCTGAGCCACGTAGAGCATCAGGCCCATGGCCTGAAAGAGCTGCGGCAGCGACTTGGCCGTGCGGTGCAGCACCACCAGTCCGACACCCATGAACAGGACGACGACGAGCGTTCCGACGACGCCTCCGATGGCTCCCTTGCCGCCGGCGACCACCGCACTCACCGCGGTGCCGACGGCGCCGACGACGAGCGTGGGTACGGCGGCGGGCAGGACGGTGCGGATGTCGTTGGACGGCATGGCGGCATCTCCGCTTGCTGGTGGGGGCAGTGGTGTCGTCATGGACGAGCGTAGGCCCGGTCCGAGTCAGATCTCGACGCCAATGGGCCGTCGCACTGCGGCCCTTCGGCACTGTCGCCGGGTCTCGTGAACGGTATCACAAACTATTTGAAGAGGTCTTTACCCGAAGGTGTGCTGACGCTCACACATGAGAGTGGTCCCGCGCGTGTGTGCACGACAAGCGGGGGCTTTGTCTGGTAATGCGCGCGAGTGCGCCGTTCGTCAACTCGGCGTTCCGGCCTTCCGCCGTTCGGGAAGGTGGGATCGGGCGCCGATCGCGGTCGCACCGTTGACCCCCGCCGGGACGTTCCGCGGCTCCCCCGGCTCACCTTCCCCCGGCACCACGTCGGCCCCGCCGGACCCGTGCGACCTGTCCGTCCCGCCCGTCCTGCCCGTCCCGTCGGCCCCGTCGGCGGCGGGCGTGCCGGCACTGCCCTCGGCGGCCCCCAGGGAGCCGTCCACGGCCTGCGGGGCGACCTTCCGGCGCCGGTACCGGGGCGGCACGAACGACTCCGCCCAGCGGGGCGCACGGGGCTGGAACCGGGGCAGGAGCAGCAGCACCAGGCCCACCGCGCTCAGCGCCACGATCGGCAGCATGATCCACATGGACGCGGAGTGAACGGAGTACGTCAGGGTGCCGAACGCGATCAGCGACGACCAGAAGTACATGATCCACACCGCTCGGCTGTGCGAGTGGCCGATCTCCAGCAACCGGTGGTGCAGGTGACCGCGGTCGGCGGCGAACGGCGACTGACCGTTCCAGGTGCGCCGCACGATGGCGAGGAACAGGTCCGCCATGGGGATGGCGATGATCGTCAACGGCAGCAGCAGCGGGATGAAGACGGGCAGCGCGGCGTGCGTCGCCTCACGGGTCGAGCCCTCGAAGAGCGCCAGCGAGTCCGGGTCCACCTGGCCCGTGATGGAGATCGCCGACGCGGCCAGCACCAGGCCGATCAGCATCGACCCCGAGTCGCCCATGAAGATCCGCGCCGGGTGCATGTTGTGCGGCAGGAAGCCCAGGCACATGCCCATCAGCACGGCGGCGAACAGCGTCGCGGGCGCGGCGGCCTCGATCCCGTAGCCGTACCAGATCCGGTACGCGTACAGGAAGAACGCGGAGGCGGCGAGGCACACCATGCCGGCGGCCAGGCCGTCGAGGCCGTCGACGAAGTTCACCGCGTTGATGGTGAGGACGACCAGGGCGACGGTCAGCAGCGTGCCCTGCCACTGGGTGAGGCCCACCGTGCCGACGCCGGGGATGGGCAGCCACAGGATCGTCAGACCCTGCACCACCATGACGCCCGCCGCGATCATCTGCGCGCCCAGCTTGATGAGCGCGTCGATCTCGAACTTGTCGTCCAGGACGCCGATCAGCCAGATCAGGGCCGCGCCGGAGAGCAGCGCGCGCGGCTCGTTGGACAGCTCGAAGACGCTGTTGAGGTTCTCCAGGCGGTCCGCGACCAGCAGTCCGGCGCACAGCCCGAAGAACATGGCGATGCCGCCCAGCCGGGGCGTGGGCTCTCGGTGCACGTCGCGCGCGCGGATCTCGGGCATCGCGCCCGCCGCGATGGCGAACTTCCGCACCGGCCCGGTGAGCAGGTAGGTCACCGCGGCCGTGATGCAGAGCGTCAGCAGGTAATCACGCACGGGCTGCCCCACAGGAATAGCTGGCCATCTCAGCCCCACACCCTAGTCGCGCCGCCTCCATGGTGTGGGACACCGGGGAGCCCCGCACGGTTGCACGAAGCCGTCCAGGAACCCGCCACCGGGCGAACGGCTAGCGTCCGTACGGAGGGAACCGGCCCGCGAGCGCCCGTGCCTCGGCCCGTACGGCGCCCGAGTCGGCGTCCTCGCGCAGGGCGTCGGCGAACAGCCGCGCGATCTGCTCCATCTCCGCGGCGCCCATGCCCTGGGTGGTCACCGCGGCCGTGCCGAACCGGATGCCGCGCCCGTCGCCGTACGGCAGGGCGCAGACGTCCACGACCAGGCCCGCGGCGGCCAGCCGGGCGCGTGCGGTGCGGCCGTCCACGCCGAGCGGGGCCGGGTCGGCGGTGATCAGGTGCGTGTCGGTGCCGCCGGTGGTCACCGCGAAGCCCAGCGCGGCCAGCCGCTCCGCCAGCAGCCGCGCGTTGGCGACGACCTGGTGCGTGTACTGCCGGAACGCCGGGGTCGCGGCCTCCCCGAAGGCGACCGCCTTGGCGGCGACGGTGTGCATCTGGGCGCCGCCCTGCGTGAACGGGAACACCGCCCGGTCGATCCTCTCCGCCAGCTCGTCCCCGCACAGCAGCAGCCCGCCGCGCGGCCCGCGCAGCACCTTGTGGGTCGTCGCGCAGACGACGTCCGCGTACGGGACGGGGTTGGGCGCCGCTCCCCCGGCGACCAGGCCGATCGGGTGCGCGGCGTCCACGACGAGGGCGGCCCCGACCTCGTCAGCGATGTCGCGGAACTCGGCGTAGTCGATGTGGCGGGGGTACGAGATCGAGCCGCACACGATGGCCTTCGGCCGGTGCCGGCGGGCCAGGGCACGCACCTGGTGGTGGTCGACGAGCCCGCTCTCCGCGTCCACGCCGTACGGGACGAACTCGAACCAGCGGCCCGAGAAGTTCGCCGGGGAGCCGTGCGTGAGGTGGCCGCCGTGGGCGAGGCCCATGGCGAGGACGGTGTCCCCGGGGCGCAGCAGCGCCGCGTACGCCGCCAGCACGGCCGATGAGCCGGAGTGGGCCTGCACGTTCGCGTGGTCGGCGCCGAACAGGGCGCACGCCCGCTCGACGGCGAGCCGCTCGGCCGCGTCGGCGTACTCGCAGCCGCCGTGGTGGCGGCGGCCCGGGTAGCCCTCGGCGTACTTGTTGGCGAGCCGCGAGCCCAGCGCGGCGAGCACGGCCGGGGAGGTGAAGTTCTCGGCGGCGATCAGCTGGAGGCCGTCCTCCTGGCGCCGTGCCTCGCCGTCGAGTACGTCGGCGATCTGCGGGTCCTGGCGCCGCAGGGCGTCGGGGTCGGGGCCGTAGGGGCCGTGCGGCGCCTGGTCGGTACCGGTGGCGGGCACGGCGGTGGCGGTGTGCCCGGGCCGGGTGGTCCCCGCGGGCCCGGGAGTGCCGGCGGCCCCGGCGGGTTCGGTCGTACCGGCTGTTCCGGCCGTCGCTGTGGTTCCGGCGGATCCGGCGGTGAGCGGCATCAGTGGCTCCAGGCGCTCCGGGCGCTCCAGGCGCTTCAGGCGTGGGCAGGGCCCCCGATCCCCTCCACTGTAGGCCGGGGCCCGGCGGGCCGCCCGTCGGCGTGCTCCGGGCCGCTCAGCGGCGTGCGGGGACCCCGGTGAGGGCCGTCACCACGGGCTCCAGGGCCTGGTTGATCTCGTCGCCCACGGAGCGGAAGAACGTGATGGGCGCGCCGTACGGGTCGTTGACCTCGTCCGCCTCGGCGTTCGGCGCCAGCAGCCAGCCGCGCAGCGCCGCCGCGGCCTGCACCAGGGCGTGCGCGCGGGCCACCACGCCGTCGGCCTCCGGGTCGGGCAGCGTGGTGGGGTCTATCGCCCGTACGAGCCGGGTGAACTCCTTCAGGGTGAAGGTGCGCAGGCCCGCGCTGTGGCCCATCGAGATGACCTGGGCGCGATGGTCACGGGTCGCCGTGAGCACCAGGTCGGCGCGGATGACGTGCTCGTCGATCAGCTCCCGGCCGACGAAGCCGCTGGTGTCCGCGCCGAAGTCCGCGAGGACCGTCTCGGCGTTGGCCTCCATCGGCGCGCCCTCGTGCCCCCACGTCCCGGCGCTCTCCACGATCAGCCCGCAGCCCGCCGGGTCGCCGATGCGGTCGCGCAGGGCGTGCCGCGTCAGCCGCTCGGTGATCGGCGAGCGGCAGACGTTGCCAGTGCTGACGTGGAGGATGCGGAACGTGCTCGCCGTGCCTATGCCACGCCCCTCAGGGGCGGTCAATTGGCCACCTCGAGGTCTGGTACGACCGTGCGCAGCTCCTCCGCGGAGAGCGCGCCCGCGCGCAGCAGCACCGGCACGTCACGGGTGACGTCCACGATGGACGACGGCACGATGCCCGGCGTGGGGCCGCCGTCCAGGTACACGGAGACGGAGTCGCCGAGCATGCCCTGCGCGGCGTCGCAGTCCTCGGGCGACGGGTGGCCCGTCAGGTTCGCGGACGACACGGCCATCGGGCCGACGTCGGTGAGCAGCTCGATCGCCACGGGGTGGAGCGGCATGCGGATCGCGACCGTGCCACGCGTGTCGCCCAGGTCCCACTGGAGGGACGGCTGGTGCCTGGCGACCAGCGTGAGGGCGCCCGGCCAGAACGCGTCGACGAGCTCCCACGCCTTCTCGGAGAAGTCCGTGACGAGGCCGTGCAGGGTGTTCGGCGAGCCGATGAGGACGGGCGTCGGCATGTTGCGGCCGCGCCCCTTGGCGTCCAGCAGGTCGGCGACGGCCTCCGGGCTGAAGGCGTCCGCGCCGATGCCGTACACCGTGTCCGTCGGCAGCACGACGAGCTCGCCGCGGCGGACGGCGGACGCGGCCTCGCGCAGGCCCGTCGAGCGGTCGGTCGCGTCGTTGCAGTCGTATCGCCGTGCCATCAGCGGGCCCTCCCAGTTTCGGTCTCTCGGTTCGCCTCCGGGACGCTGCGGGCACCGCCGCCCTTCGGCTCAGTCGTCGCAGGCGCCTTCGGCGCCGTGTGGTACGCCCGCGTGCGGGCGTCGTGCCCCTGCCGTACCGCCGTCATGGCGTCGCCTTGCGGGCGGTCGCGAAGCGGGGGCGGTTGTTCAGGTCGGGGTGGTCGGCCGCGTCGGTCCAGCCGGCCTCCTCGTTGAAGATCCAGGGCACCTGGCCGCCCTGCGTGTCGGCGTGCTCCACGACGACGAGGCCGCCGGGGCGCAGCAGCCGGTGCGCGGTGCGCTCGATGCCGCGGATCACGTCGAGGCCGTCCTCGCCGGAGAACAGCGCCATCTCCGGGTCGTGGTCGCGGGCCTCGGGCGCCACGTACTCCCACTCGGTGAGCGGGATGTACGGCGGGTTGGAGATGACCAGGTCGACCTGGCCGTCCAGCTCGGGCAGGGCCGTCAGGGCGTCGCCGTGGTGGACGGTGACCCTGGTGCCCTCGGCGTTGCGCCGGGTCCACACGAGGGCGTCCTCGGACAGCTCCACGGCGTGCACGCGGGAGCGCGGCACCTCCTGGGCCATGGCGAGGGCGATGGCGCCGGAGCCGGAGCACAGGTCCACGATGAGCGGCTCGACGACGTCCATGGCCCGTACGGCGTCTATGGCCCACCCGACGACCGACTCGGTCTCCGGCCGCGGCACGAACACGCCGGGGCCGACCTGGAGCTCCAGGTAGCGGAAGAACGCCCGGCCGGTGATGTGCTGGAGCGGCTCGCGGGCCTCGCGGCGCGCGACGGCCTCCCAGTAGCGGGCGTCGAAGTCGGCGTCCTTGACGTTGTGCAGCTCGCCGCGCTTCACGCCGTGCACGAACGCGGCGAGCTCCTCCGCGTCGAAGCGCGGCGACGGCACGCCGGCGTCGGCCAGGCGCTGGGTGGCCTGGGCGACTTCCGCCAGCAGCAGGCTGCGGGGGCTCGGGGTTCTCCCCCCGAAATTCTGCTGCACGTGGTCCTCCGGGCTGCTGGGTCGTACGAGGGCGGGGTTACGGGGACGGGGTCACGGAGAAGGGGCGGGCACCGGCGCGCGGCGCCCGGCTCACGCGGCGGAGAGCTTCGCCGCCGCGTCGGCGTCCACGCACGCCTGGATCACGGCGTCGAGGTCCCCGTCCAGCACCTGGTCCAGGTTGTAGGCCTTGAAGCCCACACGGTGGTCCGAGATGCGGTTCTCCGGGTAGTTGTACGTGCGGATCTTCTCCGACCGGTCCACGGTGCGCACCTGGCTGCGGCGGGCGTCGGCGGCGTTCCGCTCGGCCTCCTCCTGCGCCGCGGCGAGGAGCCGGGAGCGGAGGATGCGCATGGCCTGCTCCTTGTTCTGGAGCTGGCTCTTCTCGTTCTGGCAGGAGGCGACGACACCGGTCGGCAGGTGGGTGATGCGGACGGCGGAGTCGGTCGTGTTGACGGACTGGCCGCCGGGCCCGGAGGACCGGTACACGTCGATGCGCAGGTCGTTGGGGTTGATCTCGACGTCGATCTCCTCGGCCTCGGGGGTCACGAGGACACCGGCGGCGGAGGTGTGGATGCGGCCCTGCGACTCGGTGGCGGGCACGCGCTGCACGCGGTGCACCCCGCCCTCGTACTTCAGCCGCGCCCAGACGCCCTGGCCGGGCTCGGTCGCGCCGTTGCCGCCCTTGGTCTTCACGGCGACCTGGACGTCCTTGTAGCCGCCCAGCTCGGACTCGGTGGCGTCGATGATCTCGGTCTTCCAGCCGACGCGCTCGGCGTACCGCAGGTACATCCGCAGGAGGTCGCCGGCGAAGAGGGCGGACTCGTCGCCGCCCGCGCCGGCCTTGATCTCCAGGATGACGTCCTTGTCGTCGCTGGGGTCGCGCGGGACGAGCAGCAGCCGCAGCTTGTCGGTCAGCTCCTCGCGGCGCTTCTCCAGCTCCTTGACCTCGGCGGCGAAGTCGGGGTCGTCGGCGATGAACCCGCGGGCGGTCTCGATGTCGTCGCCGGTCTGCTTCCAGGAGCGGTACGTGGCGACGATCGGGGTCAGCTCGGCGTAGCGCTTGTTGAGCTTGCGCGCGTTGGCCTGGTCGGCGTGGACCGAAGGGTCGGCGAGCTTCTTCTCGAGGTCGGCGTGCTCGCCGACCAGTTCCTCGACCGCCTCGAACATCGGGGGCTCCTGGAGTGGGGTGTAGATGAGGGGCTGCTGCGGGATACGGGACGGTCCGGGGGGTGACCCCGGACCCCCGACCAAAAAGCCGGTCCCGGCCGTCCGAGGGACGACCGGAGACCGGCGGTACGGCTCGCTACTTCTTCGAGCCGGCAGCCTTGCCGAAGCGGGCCTCGAAGCGGGCCACACGGCCACCGGTGTCGAGGATCTTCTGCTTGCCCGTGTAGAACGGGTGGCACTCGGAGCAGACCTCGGCACGGATGGTGCCGCCCTCGATCGTGCTACGGGTGGTGAACGACGCGCCGCAGGTGCAGCTGACCTGGGTCTCGACGTACTCGGGGTGGATGTCGCGCTTCAAGGTGTCTCCTAGTTTCGGGAGGGCTCCGGGTCGCCCCCGCGGGATGCGGGTGCGTGAACCGGGGCCGACGTACCAGTCTGCCAGGACCGGCCGTATCTCCCAAAACCGGGGTGGGGCGCCGGGTATTCCGCCGTTCCGGCCCCGGTTCAGCGGATGACGTCGGCGGCGTGTCCGGTGGCGGTGTCGCGGGTGGCGGCGGCCGGGATGGGCAGGTCCTGGCGCAGCGCCTGCCAGACCTGCTGGGCCTGCGCGTCGACGGGGACGACGCGGTTGCGGTCGATCGCGTCGTACTGGACTGGCATCGTGATCATGTGGATGTCGTCGGAGCCGAGGCCGGACAGCCCGCGCGCGAGGTCGGCGAGCTCCTTGACGCTGTCCAGCTCGGAGTCCGGGGTGATCGCCCTGGTGGCGGTGTCGGCGAGGCCCCAGAGCTTCTGCGGGCTGGTGAGGACGCCGACCCGCTGGACCTGCTCGATGAGCGCTTTGACGAACGCCTGCTGGAGCTGGATGCGGCCGAGGTCGCTCTGGTCGCCGACGCCCTTGCGGGTGCGGACGAGGCCGAGGGCCTGCTCGCCGTCGAGGGTGTGGGTCCCCGCGGCGAGGTCGAGGTGGCTCGCGCCGTCCTCGATGGGCCGCGTGGTGGTGATCTCGACGCCGCCCAGCTCGTCGATGAGCTGCTTGAAGCCGGTGAAGTCCACCTCGATGTAGTGGTCCATGCGGATGCCGGACATCTGCTCGACGGTCTTCACGGCGCAGGCGGGGCCGCCGACCTCGTACGCGGTGTTGAACATGGCCCGGTACGCGGCGGGCTCGCTGCCGCCGTCGCGGCGGGCGCACTCGGGGCGGGTGATGAGCGTGTCGCGCGGGATGGAGACGACGCTGGCCTTCTTCCGCCCCTCGTGGACGTGGACGACCATCGCCGTGTCGGAGCGGGCGGCGCCCTCGTCGCGGCCGTACGCGCGGTTGGCGCCGGAGCGGGAGTCGGAGCCCAGGACGAGGATGTCGAGGGAGCCGTCCTCCACGTCCATCGGCCGCTCGTCGCCGAGCTGCGTGTTGATGTCCACGCTCTCGATGTTGCCGTCGAGCTTCAGGTACGCGTACCCGACGCCGCCCCCGCCGAGGACCGTCACGGCCGCGACCGCCCAGGCGGCGAGGACCAGGCCGCGTCTGACGGCCGCCCGCCCGCCCGGTGCGCTCGCGGCGGCGGGTATGCCGTCCGTGCCCTGCTCGCCCATGGTCTCCTCGTTCCCCTCGCCCCGTGCACTGCCCCGGGTTCCCCGGGCGGCATCCGGTCAGACGGCGGACCGGCGGAAAGGGTTGCACGGCGCCTGCGGGCGGCCCGGCACGGGCGGGTGCGGGCCACGGCGCACGGGCGGGTTTGGGTGTGCGGGTCTGCGGGCTCGTGCGGGGACGACTGTGCCCGCCGTGCGGGGCACGGCGGGCACAGGGGTGGTCCGGCGTCGACGGGATCAGGTCCCGCTCAGCCGAAGAGGTTGAACGCGTTCCAGCCGGAGCCGATCTTGACGCGCGGGACGAACGGCGCCGTGGAGGAGCCGCGGCCCTGGTAGAGCCACATCACACCGCCCGAGTCGCGGGCCAGCAGGTCGGCCCTGCCGTCGCCGTTGATGTCGCCGGTGGCGGCGTACGCGGTGAAGTTCCAGCCGCTGGTGCCGGCCAGGACGCGGTTGGTGAACGTCGCCGTGGCGGTGCCCCGGCCCGGGTACACCCACAGGCGGCCCGAGGTGTCGCGGGCCAGCATGTCGGGCTTGCCGTCGCCGGTGTAGTCGCCCTTGCCGGTGATGGTCATGACGCCCCAGCCGGACCCGACGCTGACGCGGGTGCCGAAGGTGCCGTTGCCGCGGCCCGGGTACAGCCACAGGTAGCCGTTCTTGTCCTGCGCGAGCAGGTCGGGCAGCGCGTCGCTGGTCATGTCACCGGTGACCAGGATGTTCTTCATGGCGCCCCAGCCGGAGCCGACGGTGTACTCGTCGTACCCGTCCACGCCGTTGAAGTGGAACCACTTCAGGACGCCGCCGGTGGTGCGGTACAGGTAGTCCTGCACGCCGTCCCGGTCGAGGTCGGCCTGGCGGACCAGGTTGTAGGGGCTGTAGTCGCCGATGTACTCGCGGCCGCCGAGCGCGGTGCCGCGCGAGTAGTACTCCCACGCGTCACCGGCGGACGTGCGGGCGAACAGGTCCGCGCGCCCGTCGTAGTTGAGGTCGGTGTCGTCGATCCGCGCGTTGACCTGGCCGACGTACGTGCTGGTCTTGGCGTAGACCCCGTACGCGCCGCTCTCCACGCAGTCCGGGACGCCCCACGAGACGACGCCCGCGATACGGCCGCCCACGACGAGCGGGCCACCCGAGTCGCCGTTGCACGGCGAGACCGTACCGGCGTCCTGGCCGCTGGCCGGGTTGCCCGCACAGGTCATCTGGCCGGCGACGAAGTCGCCCTGGAAGTACGACGAGCAGGTGGCGTCGCTCCGCATGGGCACGACGGCCTTCTGCAGCGTCTGCGCGCCGTCCTGGCTGGTGGAGCTGGTGCGGCCCCAGCCGTAGACCGTGGCCTGCGTGCCCTCGCGGTACGAGGCCGTGTCACCGCTCTGCGTGAGCTGGAGCGACTTGTACGGCAGCGCCTCGAACAGCGTGAGGACCGCGACGTCGCCGCCCGTGAGGTCGTAGTCGTTGTACGTCGGGCTGATCCAGGTGCGCTCGATGCCCGCGACGCGGCCGCCGTGCAGGTCCACGCCGGTCGCGGTCTCGGTCGGCACCTGGTTGGTACCGGCGACGATCACGCCGTTGTTGACCCAGTCCAGCCCGTACACGCAGTGCGCGGCGGTCAGGACCTTGTTCGGGGCGACGAGGGAGCCACCGCAGAAGTAGCCCTCGTCGTCCGTCTCCTCGACGGTGCCCTTGTCGTCGTAGTAGTGCAGCTGCACCATCCACGGCGCTTCGGTGCTGGTGGCGGGAGTGCCGCCGATGATGTACGACTCCTTGGTGCCGGAGGCGGGGGCGGCCTGCTCGGCCTCCTTCTCCTGCGCCGGGTTCGGGTCGGCCTCGCCGTCGTTGACGTCGGCGACCGAGCCCTTGACGCGTCCCAGCAGGTCGGTCTTGGACGGGCCCTGGGCCTTCCCGGCGTTCTGCTTGGCCGGGGCCGGGGTCACGTCCGCCGCCTGGGCGGGCGCGGCGCCGAGCAGCGCGCCGCTCAGGGCGAGGGCCGCGGCGGCCGCGGGGAGGGCGATGCGCGCCCTCCGCTGGGCAGATGTCACTCAGAACTCCTCTCGGTGTGTGAGCGGGGAGGAGTCGGACCACTGGCACGCATCGGGTGGGGTGAAAGCGCACACGGCACGGCCCACGCAACGGCGCGGAGCGGCCCGGTGTTTCAGGGCACGGCTCCGCCAACTCAGTGGGCGCATTCGCAAATACGTTCCCCCCCACTACGACGCGCTGATCGTACAACGCGAAACCGCCCCCCGGTCACCGAGGTGACCGGGGGGCGGCGCGTACCGCTGAGGCGACGTCAGTCGTTGCCGTTGCCGGACGACGGGGTCGTCTTCTGGATCTGGAGCAGGAACTCGGCGTTCGACTTGGTCTGCTTCATCTTGTCGAGCAGCAGCTCGATCGCCTGCTGCTGGTCGAGCGCGTGCAGCACCCGGCGCAGCTTCCAGACGATGGCCAGCTCCTCGCTGCCCAGGAGGATCTCCTCCTTGCGCGTGCCGGACGCGTCGACGTCGACGGCCGGGAAGATGCGCTTGTCGGCGAGCTTCCGGTCGAGCTTGAGCTCCATGTTGCCGGTGCCCTTGAACTCCTCGAAGATCACCTCGTCCATGCGCGAGCCGGTGTCGACCAGCGCCGTGGCGAGGATGGTCAGCGAGCCGCCGTCCTCGATGTTCCGCGCGGCACCGAAGAAGCGCTTCGGCGGGTACAGCGCGGTCGAGTCGACACCACCGGACAGGATGCGGCCGGAGGCGGGCGCCGCGAGGTTGTACGCGCGGCCCAGACGGGTGATCGAGTCGAGCAGGACGACCACGTCGTGGCCCAGCTCCACGAGGCGCTTGGCGCGCTCGATGGCCAGCTCGGCGACGGTGGTGTGGTCCTCGGCGGGGCGGTCGAAGGTCGAGGAGATGACCTCGCCCTTCACCGACCTCTGCATGTCGGTGACCTCTTCCGGACGCTCGTCGACGAGGACGACCATCAGGTGGCACTCGGGGTTGTTGTGGGTGATCGCGTTGGCGATCGCCTGCATGATCATGGTCTTGCCGGTCTTCGGCGGGGCCACGATCAGACCGCGCTGGCCCTTGCCGATCGGCGACACGAGGTCGATGATCCGCGTGGTCAGCACGCCCGGGTCGGTCTCCAGGCGGAGCCGGTCCTGCGGGTAGAGCGGGGTCAGCTTGTTGAACTCGGGACGGCCCCGGCCGGAGTCGGCGGCCATGCCGTTGGCCGAGTCGAGGCGGACCAGCGCGTTGAACTTCTCGCGGCGCTCGCCCTCCTTCGGCTGGCGTACGGCACCGGTGACGTGGTCGCCCTTGCGCAGGCCGTTCTTGCGGACCTGGGCGAGGGAGACGTACACGTCGTTCGGGCCGGGCAGGTAGCCGGAGGTCCGGATGAACGCGTAGTTGTCGAGGATGTCCAGGATGCCCGCGACGGGGATCAGGACGTCGTCCTCGGAGACCTGCGGCTCACCGCTGGCGAACTCGTCACGGCCACGACGGCCGCGGCGGTCGCGGTAGCGGCCGCGACGGCCCCGGCGGCCGCCCTCGAAGTCGTCGTCGTCCTGCGGGCCGGTCTGGCCCTGCGGGGCGCCCTGGCGCTGCTGGCGCTGGCCGCCGCCCTGCTGGTCGTCGCCCTTGCCGCGGTCGCGGCGGTCGCGCTGGCGGTCACCCCGGTCGCCCCGCTCACCGCGGTCGCGGTCACGGCGCTCGCGGCGCTCGCGGCGGCCCTCGGCGGTGTCGGACTCGGCCGTACGGGCCTCCTGGCCCTCGGGGCGGGTCTCCGTACGGACGTCGGCACGGGCCTCGGCGCGGCCCTCGGCCTCGGCGGCGGGCGCGCCGGCCGGGGCGGTGGCGCGGCGGCGGCGGCGCTCGCCGGTGACCTCCTCGCCCTGCTCCTGCTTCGGCGACGGCTGGCCGGGGATCTCGATCTGCTGCTGCGCGACGCTCTTCTCGGCCTTGTCGGCCTTCTCCGTCTTCGCGGAACCGGCGTCGGTCGCCTCCGCGGTCTCGGCGGTCTTGCCGCCGGCCTCCTCGCCCGTACGGGTACGGGAGGTGGCGCGGCGCTTGGGCTTGGTCTCGGCGGTGCCGGACTCGGCGGCCTTCGGCGCGGCCGCGCCGCCCTGGGCCTGCGCTTCCTTGATGACCTCGATCAGCTGGCTCTTGCGCATGCGCGCGGTGCCCCTGATGCCGAGGCCGGACGCGACCTGCTGCAGCTCGGCCAGGACCATGCCCTCGAGGCCGGTGCCGGAGCGGCGGCGCCGTGAGGTGGTGCCAGTGGCAGCACCTGCGGCGGGCGCGGTCGTGTCGACAGTCTTGTCGGCAGTCACGCCCATCAGATCGGTGGTGTCGCTCACGAAGGGTCCTTCCCTGGAGCGGACGTCGGCCTTCTGGCTCGGCGACCGGTTGTGCTGTCCGGCCTCGGCCCTGATGGGGGTCCGTGCCGGGGCGGTGGTTCCGCCGGGAATTCGGCGGCGGAAGAAATAACGTGCGTGGGTCCGGCCCGAGGCCCCCTGCTCGGCCCTCTCGCGGGAAAAGCGAGGGGGGACGCGCGCCGGTTCCGGAGCGTGCTCGAAACTGCTCAGGCAGGCTGCTCAGGCAGTTTGGGAGGCTCCCGGAAGAAGGGTGGTCCCTGATGGGGACACGCAGCACCGCGCCACAAAGACGTCGGGTGCAGACTTGAGGTTAACACTACCGGCTCCAACAAACATTCCCCCTCTCACACACCGGCAATCCGTGTATCCGGCGATCCACGCCGCGGCGGGGTCCCGCCCGGCGGCGCTACGGCGCGAGCGGCAGCACGCTCGCACCGGCGGCGTCGAGGGCGAGCCGGTTCGCCGCCCAGCCCTCTCCCGCCAGCAGCGCGACCTTGTCCGCCGCGCCGTCCTCGGCCAGCGCGAGCACCGTCGGGCCCGCGCCGGAGATGACCGCGGGGATGCCGTCCGCCCGCAGCCGGTTCACAAGGGCGATGCTCTCCGGCATCGCGGGAGCCCGGTACTCCTGGTGGAGCCGGTCCTCGGTGGCGGCCAGCAGCAGCTCGGGGCGCCTGGTCAGGGCCTCGACGAGCAGCGCGGCGCGACCGGCGTTGGCGGCGGCGTCCACATGGGGGACGGTGCGGGGCAGCAGGCCGCGGGCCGTCTCGGTGAGGACCGGGTTCGACGGGACGAAGACCACCGGGACGACGGAGTGGTCCGGGTCCATCCGGATGGCGCGGGCCGCGCCGGCCTCGGTCCAGGCCAGGGTGAAGCCGCCGAGCAGACAGGCGGCGACGTTGTCGGGGTGCCCCTCGATCTCGGTGGCGAGCTCCAGCAGCGCGGCGTCGTCGAGCCGGCTGTCGCCGCCTATGGTCACGGCGCGGGCGGCGACGATGCCGGCGCAGATGGCGGCGGAGGAGGAGCCGAGGCCCCGACCGTGCGGGATGCGGTTGGCGCAGACGACCTCGAGGCCGCGGGGCTGTCCGCCGAGCAGGTCGAACGCGGTGCGCAGGGAGCGTACGAGGAGGTGGCTCTCGTCGCGCGGGAGCGTGTCGGCGCCCTCGCCGGCGATGTCGATGTGCAGCCCGGAGTCGGCGACCCGGACGACGACGTCGTCGTACAGACCCAGCGCGAGGCCGAGGGCGTCGAAGCCCGGGCCGAGGTTGGCGCTGGTGGCGGGGACGCGCACCCGTACGGCGGCGGCGCGGAACGCGGGACCGGCCATCGCTCGTTGACTCTCCTTGGATCTGGACCTGCGGGGGTGACCTGCGGGGTGGGGATGGGCGGGGGACTGCGAGGGCTTGGCGTCAGACGTACGGGGACCCGGGGCCGTTTCGGCGGTCACCAACGGCGGCGTCACCCGCGGCAGATGCGGCGGGGTGGGTTCGGTACAGCCTATCGAAGGAAGGTTCTGCCGCGACATAGGGCGCACGGGAGGCGCACGATGCGTGTCGCATGCGGGGCCGTGCTCCTCGGGAACCTCGCGGTCCTGGTCGGGGGCGGTCCTCGTCGAGGTGGTACTCGGCGAGGACGTTCCGTCGAGGACGGTGCGCGCCGGGGGCCGGGCGCTTCGGGCGGCGGGGCGCTACGGGCGGCCGGGGCGGCGGGGGCGCCCGGTGCGGGCCCGGCCGGGTGGCGGCCGGGCCCGCGGGGCCTGGGCCCCGGGACGCCGTACGGCTCAGACCAGGCCGAGGCGCTCGGCGGCGGCGACGGCGTCCACCGGGACCGTGACGGGCTGCGGTGCCCCGGCGACCGCCCAGTCGGGGTCCTTGAGGCCGTTGCCGGTGACCGTGCAGACGATGGTCTGGCCCGGGTCCACCTTGCCGTGCTCGGCGGCCTTCAGCAGACCGGCGACCGACGCGGCGGACGCGGGCTCCACGAAGACGCCCTCCTGCGCGGCCAACAGCCGGTAGGCGCGCAGGATCTCACGGTCCGTCACCTCGTCGATGAAGCCGCCCGACTCGTCCCGCGCGGCCAGCGCGTAGCTCCAGGACGCCGGGTTGCCGATGCGGATCGCGGTGGCGATGGTGGACGGGTCCTTGACGACCTCGCCGCGCACCAGCGGCGCCGAACCGGACGCCTGGAAGCCCCACATGCGCGGGGTGCGCGAGGCGACGCCGTCCTTGGCGTACTCGGTGTACCCCTTCCAGCACGCGGTGATGTTCCCGGCGTTGCCGACGGGCAGCACATGGATGTCGGGGGCGTCGCCGAGCATGTCCACGATCTCGAACGCGGCGGTCTTCTGGCCCTCGATGCGCACCGGGTTCACCGAGTTGACCAGCGCGACCGGGTAGTTGTCGGAGAGCGCGCGGGCGAGCGTCAGGCAGTCGTCGAAGTTGCCGTCCACCTGGAGGATCTTCGCGCCGTGGACCAGCGCCTGGCCCATCTTGCCGAGCGCGATCTTGCCCTGCGGGACGAGGACGGCACAGACCATCCCGGCACGCACCGCGTACGCGGCGGCGGAGGCGGAGGTGTTGCCGGTGGAGGCGCAGATGACCGCCTTGGCGCCCTCCTCCTTGGCCCGGGTGATGGCCATGGTCATGCCGCGGTCCTTGAACGACCCGGTGGGGTTGGCGCCCTCGACCTTCAGGTGCACCTCGCAGCCGGTGCGCTCGGAGAGGACCTGCGCGGGGACGAGGGGCGTACCACCCTCACGGAGCGTGACGACCGGCGTCGCGTCCGTGACCGGGAGGCGGTCCCGGTACTCCTCGATGATGCCGCGCCACTGGTGGGTGCCCTTGCTGGTCATGGGTCCTCTACTCCCCTTCAACACGCATGATGCTGGCGACACCGCGCACGGTGTCGAGCTGGCGCAGCGCCGCGACCGTCCCGCTCAGGGCGGCGTCGGGTGCGCGGTGGGTGACGACCACGAGGCTCGCCTCGCCGTCCTTGCCCTGCTGGCGGACGGTGTCGATCGACACGCCGTGCTCGGCGAAGACCGTCGCGACCTGGGCGAGCACGCCCGGCTTGTCGGCCACGTCGAGGCTGATGTGGTACCGCGTCACCACGTCGCCCATGGGGCTCACGGGCAGCTGGGTGTACGCGGAGTCGCCGGGGCCCGTCGCGTCATTGAGGCGGTTGCGGCAGACGGCGACCAGGTCGCCGAGTACGGCCGACGCGGTCGGCGAACCGCCGGCGCCCGGACCGTAGAACATGAGCTGCCCGGCCGCCTCGGACTCCACGAACACGGCGTTGTACGCGCCGCGCACGGAGGCCAGCGGGTGGCTGAGCGGGATCATCGCCGGGTGCACGCGCGCGGTGACGGACTCGCCGTCCGCGGCCCGCTCGCAGATCGCGAGCAGCTTGATGGTGCAGCCCATGCGCTTGGCGGAGGCGAAGTCGGCGGCGGTGACCTCCGTCATGCCCTCGCGGTACACGTCGTCGAGGCGCACGCGCGTGTGGAAGGCGATGCCGGCGAGGATGGCGGCCTTCGCGGCGGCGTCGAAGCCCTCCACGTCGGCGGTCGGGTCGGCCTCCGCGTATCCGAGGGCGGTGGCCTCGTCCAGCGCCTCCGAGTAACCGGCGCCCGACGTGTCCATCTTGTCGAGGATGAAGTTCGTCGTGCCGTTGACGATGCCGAGGACGCGGTTGACCTTGTCACCGGCGAGGGACTCGCGCAGCGGCCGGATGAGCGGGATCGCGCCCGCGACGGCCGCCTCGTAGTACAGGTCCCGGCCGTGCTCCTGGGCGGCGGCGTGCAGCGCCGCGCCGTCCTGGGCGAGGAGCGCCTTGTTCGCGGAGACGACGGACGCGCCGTGCTCGAACGCGGTGGTGATCAGCGTACGGGCGGGCTCGACGCCCCCGATGACCTCGACGACCACGTCGATGTCGCCGCGTTTGACGAGCGCCGTGGCGTCGGTGGTGATCAGCTCCGGGTCGATGCCCTCGCGGACCTTGGAGGGCCTGCGCACGGCGACCCCGGCCAGTTCGACCGGGGCGCCGATGCGGGCGGCGAGGTCGTCGGCGTGCGTCGTCATGATGCGCGCCACCTCTGAGCCGACCACACCACAGCCCAGCAGCGCCACCTTCAGCGGACGCGTACGCATCATCCGACCTCGTTTCCTGTCTTTCCGCGTATTTCTACGGTGGTCCAGTCTCACTCACCGAACGGGACTTTCTGTCCTTCGTCCGAATTCTGAGACATCTATTTCATCAGCCGACATCGAGACGCAGAAGATCTTCCTCTGTCTCCCGCCGGACGATCACCCGCGCCGCACCGTCGGCGACGGCCACGACGGGCGGGCGGAGCGCGTGGTTGTAGTTGCTGGCCATGGACCGGCAGTACGCGCCGGTGGCCGGCACGGCGATCAGGTCGCCCGGCGCGAGGTCGGCGGGCAGGAACGCGTCCCGTACGACGATGTCGCCACTCTCACAGTGCTTGCCGACGACCCGGCACAGCACCGGCTCGGCGTCCGACGTGCGCGAGACGAGCGAGACGGTGTACTCGGCGTCGTACAGCGCGGTGCGGATGTTGTCGGACATGCCGCCGTCGACGGAGACGTACGTGCGCAGCCCCTCCAGCGGCTTGATGGTGCCGACCTCGTACACGGTGAACGCGGTCGGGCCGACGATGGCGCGGCCCGGCTCGACGGAGATGCGCGGCGTGGCGAGCCCGGCGGCGTCGCACTCGCGGCGGACGATCTCGCCGAGCGCCTTGGCGATCTCGTGCGGCTCGCGCGGGTCGTCGTCCGGGGTGTACGCGATGCCGAGGCCGCCGCCGAGGTCGATCTCGGGCAGCTCGACGCCGTGCTCGTCGCGCACCTCGGCGAGGAGCGCGACGACGCGGCGGGCGGCGACCTCGAAACCGGCCATGTCGAAGATCTGCGACCCGATGTGCGAGTGGATGCCGACCAGTTCGAGCCCGTCGAGCTGGAGCGTGCGGCGCACGGCCTCGGCGGCCTGTCCGCCCGCCAGCGCGATGCCGAACTTCTGGTCCTCGTGCGCGGTGGCGATGAACTCGTGGGTGTGGGCCTCGACCCCGACCGTCACGCGGATCTGCACGCGCTGCCGCCTGCCGAGGGCCTGCGCGACGTGGGCGACGCGCACGATCTCCTGGAAGGAGTCCAGGACGATCCGCCCGACACCGGCCTCGACGGCCCGCCGGATCTCGGCCTCGGTCTTGTTGTTGCCGTGGAAGGCGATGCGCTCGGCGGGCATTCCGGCGGAGAGCGCCGTGGCGAGTTCGCCGCCGGAGCACACGTCGAGGTTGAGCCCCTCCTCGTGCAGCCAGCGCACGACGGCGCGGGAGAGGAACGCCTTGCCCGCGTAGAACACGTCGGCGTCCGCGCCGAACGCGTCGGCCCAGGCGCGGCAGCGGGCCCGGAAGTCGGCCTCGTCGAGGATGTACGCGGGCGTCCCGAACTCCTCGGCGAGGGTCGTGACGGGGATGCCGCCCACGGTGAGGACGCCGTCGTCGCCGCGCCGCACGGTGCGGGACCAGACCTTCTCGTCCAGGTGGTTGAGGTCGGCGGGCGGCGCGCTGTAGTGGCCCTCGGGCAGGACGTCGGCGTGGCGGGGCCCGGCGGGGTGTGCGGAACGGCTCATGTCTCTCTCACTGCGGTCAGAGGTGAACGGGGGCGCTGACGCCGAGCAGGGACAGGCCGCCGGCCAGCACCGTCCCGGCGGCTTCGGCGAGGGCGAGCCGGGAGCGGTGGGCGGCCGAGGGTTTCTCGTCACCGAGGGGCAGCACCGTGTGCTGGAACCCGAGGAACGCGTCGGCGAGCGCCTCCAGGTGCCGGGCGAGCCGGTCCGGGGCGTGCTGCCGGGCGGCGGCGAGGAGTACGCCGGGGTGGTCGCCGAGCGCGGCGAGCAGCTCCGGGGCGTGGACGTCCTCGTCGTACGCGGGCCCGAAGCCCAGGTCGGCGGCGTTGCGCAGGAGGGCGGCGGCGCGGGCGTGCGCGTACTGGACGGTGAACAGGCCGTTGCCGCCGGACTCGGTGAGGCGGAGGAGCGGCGCGGGGTCGAGGACCCGGTCGTGCGGTGCGGGCCGCAGCATGGCCCACCGCTGGGCGTCAGGCGGGAGGACGGCGGCGACGTCGTAGTGCGGGGGGAGGGCGCGGGGGGCGGTGTTCTGCGGGGCGTCGGGCTGGGGGGCGCGGACCTGCGGGGCGCCGGGCTGGGGGGTGCGGACCTGCGGGGTGCGGACCTGCGGGGCGTCGGGCTGCCGGGTGCGGTCCTGTGGGGTGCCGAGCCGGGGTTCGTCGGCCTCGGGTGCGTCGGCCTGGACGAGGCAGGCGGGGGCGCCCTGGGAGCGGAGGAGGGCGACGACGGTACGGGTGAGTACGCGCTGCCGCGGATCGGCGCCGTACGGCAGGAGGAAACGCACCTGTTCCTCGGGGAGGCCGGCGAGGGCGTCCCCGTACCCGTACCGCAGGCCCTCCTCCCGTACGCGCTGGACGAGGAGGCGGCCGGCCGCGGCGCGGGCGTCGGGGCGGAGGGTGAGGTTGAGGAACCCGGGCCCGGTGATGTCCACGCGCTCGATGCCGGGTACGTCGAGGAGCCGCTCGCGCAGGACCTCGGCGACCTGCCGGGGCGGGAGTGCGGCGGGGCGGGCGAGCTGGAGCGCGGCGTTGGTGGCCCAGTCCCCGCGGCCACCGGGGCGGGGCCGCTCGACGGTGACCCGGGAGGGCAGCTCCCGTACGGGCAGGACCCCGTCACCGACGGCACGCCGCACGGCGCGCAACACGGTGAGCGAGAGGTCAGCGGGGGTCACGGGACAAGCGTAGGCGAGGAGGGGGGAGGGAACGCGAACCGGTTTCGCGATGCGGTCACCCGCCACCCCCCGTACCACCCTCCGGCACCCGACGCCGACGCACACACCGACGCCGCACGCGCCCTCACGGGACCAGGCCCGGCGGCACACCCCGCTTCCGCGCCCGGCACCACGGCACGGCCCGGACCCATGGCTCTACCCGGTGTCATGGCGCTGCCGGAGCCAGGACACCCACCCAACACCCACCGACACGACGACTCGCCCGCTCACCCCTGGCTGGTACCAGTCCGTCCGGTGCCGGGGCGGCCGTCTATGGGGGGCAGGAGGAGCCCGCGCACCAGCTCGACGAGCTGGGTGGGCTCGAAGGGCTTGGGGAGGAAGGCGTCCACACCGACCTCCAGCCCCTTCGCCACCTCGTCCTGGTCGCACCCGCTGATGATCGCGACCGGTAGATGGCGGGTCCGTTCGTCGGCACGCAGGAGCGCGGCGGTGCGCAGCCCGTCCAGCCGCGGCATGACCACGTCGAGCGTGATCACGTCGGGCTGGAACTGATGGACGACTTCCAGACATTCGGCACCGTCGGCCGCGGTCACCACCTCGAAGCCCTCAAGCTCGAGATTGACCCTGATCAGCTGCCGGATGACCCGGTTGTCGTCCACAACCAGCACCCGACCGGAGACGCCTGACACAACTCGAGAGTAGGTCCCGCCGCACCCCCGCGTCCCGGTTTTCGCCACTTCTGCCCCTTGCGGGGGACCGGGACCACCCGGCAGACGGAAATCCCTGTTCACAGGCACCCTCCGAGAGCTGGTAGGGTTCTACCCGTCGCCGCGAAACACCGGCGAACGCCCCCGTAGCTCAGGGGATAGAGCAACGGCCTCCGGAGCCGTGTGCGCAGGTTCGAATCCTGCCGGGGGCACTTCGCGAGAAATGCCACCAAGGCGCTGACCAGCAGAAATGCCGGTCGGCGCCTTTCTTGTTTCAGGCCGAGAGGCAGGTGGTAATTCGCTGCCCCCGGCCGGCGCACACGACCTGCGCGATCGTCTCGACGGCCACCTTTGCCGCGGCGAAACCCCGTCAACCGCGTCCATCGCCGAACAGGCCGTACGACGAAGCCGACGGACTCGCTGACGCGGTATGGCGGAAGCACAGGGCTGCCGACCGGCGCTGTTCAGCCTTCCGCGTCGCCTCCCTCCGCGTCCCCGCGCAGACGGCGCACTCGCTCGGCGATGCCGCCGGCAAGCTTGTCCTTCACCGAACCGGCCCGGTCCAGGGTCTCGTTGCCGAGGCTCTTGGCAGCACCGACCCCCTTCGCTCCTGTCTCAAGCGCCTTGTCCCTCACCTCCGCCGCCGCGGCCGCCCACCGTTTAGCCTCCGACGGCTGGTGACCGGACCCGATCCCGAGCCGCGTGTGGAATTCATGCACTCCGGTCACGACCTGGTTACTCGACTGGACCACGGCCGGGGACTTGGTCGGGTGCAGCAGCACCTTCCCCTTGGCCGCTCCCGCAGCCGTATTCATTCGGGCCACCAGACGCTCGGTGCTGCGCGAGATGAGCTCCAGCCGGTTCTGGCGGGCGATCCGTATCCCGATGCGATGGCGGTCCAGCTCCTGCGGAGCCGCGTGCAGCACCCGGTCGAGTTCGAGCACGGCGACCGCGTCCTGCAGTTGGAAGCACCGGGCGAGAACAGCGAGCCACTCCTGAGTCTTGGACTCGGCTTCCTTGGCCGCCTCGGCGAGCTCACCGATCTTGGCCTTGCGCTCCATCTTGTCTGCCAGTCCGTCAAGTTGACGCAGTGCGTACACCTGGGTTCGCGCGATCGTCTGCGACGTGTTCTGCACCTTCGACCAGGTGATCTCGGAGACGCGCCCAACTTCCTCCCGGATGGTCATGGCCTCCTCGATCACGAGCTCCCCTCCGATCATGTCCGCCAGCGCGGCGTCCTTCTGGGCGCGGAGCACATCGTCAAGCTTCTCGTCGATCGTGGCGAGATAATCGGTGATCTCATCCATGGTCTGCTGCATCGCGAGCTGTGCCATGACCGCCGCGACATTGGCCAGAGCCGCCGGGTTGGACCGAAGCGGTCCCGACCCCTTCCCGAATTCGACGAACCCCTTGATCTGACCCCGGTCCCCCTTCAGCACGCCTGTACTGAGACCTGTCGTGGCACTTTCCCGGAGTCCATACGTGTCGATGCGGCGAGCGGACTCCTTGGTCAGCTTCACCCAGCGACCTGAGTCCGCAGCGATATCCGAACCCGCCTGCGCGACTCCGGCCGCGCTGCCGAGGGCGGACCGGAGCCGTCGCGGTCCGAGGACCTTCGAAGGCAGCCCTTCAGAGATGAGGAAGCGTTCGACCGTCGCTGAATCCCCGATGACCGCCAGGCCATCGCCGTCGCTGATCAGCTGGATCTCGTTATTCATGGTCACTCCGTTCGGATCGCGGCCAGGACCGGGGCTCTCCTCTCCAGGCCGCGTGGGCGTGGTGTGCGTCAGGCTTCCGGACCGCCACCCCGGGCACGGGGGCGGCGTGAGCACGCAGGTGCGGTTCTCGTCGGCCATCCGGTACATGATCAAGTTGAGGCAGGACCGCCAGTGGGGTCGTACTCGGCGAGGGTGGGACATGACACTGGCGGATGTCGGCACCGGCTGATCCTTGCGCTCGGCGACGGGGAAGGCACCGGGAACGCGGTAGAGGTCGCCTTGGCCGAGTGGAGGTGGGAAAGCAAGTGCGCCCCTCGGTGTGGCCGTCCGCGATTTCCCGCGCTCCGACTCGGCTCCGCTCGACAGTTCTGACCTTATCGGGGCGGTGGCCACCGTGATGGTCTGATCGTCGATCGCCGGCGTGCGTCCAGGATTCGGGCTGGATCGTTGTCGGGGTGGCTTCGTGTCGTCGTGGCATGCCTGGCCTGCGCTCGGCCCTGCCACCTGGCGGTGCACGTCGTCGACCGCGGCGTCACCACCCATGTCCGGCTCACCACCGACCCGGTCGCCGGTCCCGGCGATTGCGGCTGCGCCTACAGGCCCGTGAGTACCCGACCCGCTCGGCGGCGCCGCTGCGGCCGGGACCCCGGTGACCTCAGCTTCGACGCCCCACGCCGGAAGAGTTTCGGCCGCCTGCACGAGCGTGAACAGGACCAGCGTGTCGGCGGTGCGGTCGGCTCCGTCCTCTTCAGCAGGATCGCGACCACGATTTCGACGGCCGACCAATGGCGTATGGCGAGCGAAAGCAAGCCTCTGATTCGCCTGGACGGTGCCGAGTGGTCATTGCCTGGCAGGCGGACGGTCTGTGGTGCGTTCGGGCGGACCGGCGACCGAGGGGTGCATTCTGTGGGGTTTTCGGGAAACCCGGTTTCGGCACCGTTGGATCGTTGAACGTGAAAGGTTTCGCCATGGCCGATGACGTCATCACGATGATCAAGACTGACCACCGTGAACTGGAGCGCCTCTTCGAGATGATGAAGAAGGAGAAGAGCTCGCGGCCGCTGGCGCTGCCGCTGGCCGTGGCCATGCTGGAGGCGCACAGCCGGGCCGAGGAGGAGTACGTGTACCCGGCGCTCGCCAAGGCCGGCGAGAAGGAGGAGGCCGAGCACGCCGCCGAGGAGCACCACGAGGCGGAGCACATGGGCAAGCACCTGTTGGAGCTGGACTGGGAGAGCTCCGAGTTCGACCGGGAGCTGGAGAAGTGGATCAGCGCCGTGCGGCACCACGTCCAGGAGGAGGAGCAGGAGCTGCTGCCCGCGCTCAGCGAGGCCCTCGACTCCGAGCGGCTGCACCAGCTGGGGCTGGAGTTCGCCGGGCAGCGGTCCGAGGAGCTCGCCGGGACGGCCGTCCACACCGGTGACGGGCAGCCCTCCAAGCAGCGGGGCGGCAGCAGCGGCAGCGGGATGACGCGTGCCGAGCTGTACGAGAAGGCCCGCGAGCTGGGCGTAGAGGGACGGTCCCAGATGAGCAAGGACGAGCTGGAGGAGCAGGTCCGGGAGGCCGGGGGCGGCAGCTGAGGGTCGGTTCCGGTCTGTGGGTGCGTGGGGTTGTCGTTGGAGGGCGGGGGGTGCGTGAGGTTCGAGTGGGGTGTGGGGGAAGCGCCGTCGTCGGCTGTGGTCGGCGGCGGCTTTTTCCGCGCCGTTCAACCGCGCGTCCCCGATGGTAGGTTCGAACGCGTGAGTGCAGTGGGCCTGATACGGGGTGCGCGCGGACTGGAGCCGGGAGGCGGGCGGCGGATGGGCGGTTGCCTTCCAGGTGGTGCGGGGCCGTGTCCCCCGCGGGCGCCGCTCGCCGGGGGTGCCGCATGACGCACGGCGACCATCTGGTGCGCAGGCCCTACGTGCCGCTGCCCGCGCCCGAGTCCGTGCCCACCGTCGACGCGCGGCTCGCCTCCGCCCTCGGGCGCCCCCAGCACGGCGACTCGGCCGCGCGGCGCGTCGCGGAGTCGCTGCGCGGGCTCGCCTCCTCCGCCGCCAGGAACGCCGCCGACCAGCACGGCGGCCCCGGGCACGAGGTCCGGCTGCCCGTGCCCAGCGGGCGGGTCATCGCCGTGACGTCCATCCGCGGCGGCGTCGGCAAGTCGACGGTCGCCGCGCTCCTGGGCCGGACGTTCACCCGGCTCCGGCCAGACCCGGTGCTGACCCTGGAGGCCGACGCCGCGCTCGGCACGCTCGCCGTGCGCATGGGCGCCCCGTCCGTACGGTGGTCCTGTCCCGAGCTCGCCCGCATCCTGACGCCCCGCATGGACCTGAACGACATCACCGGGTACCTCGTCCCCGTCACCGACGGCGGCTGGCTGCTCCCGGCGAGCCAGGGCCGCGTCGGGCCGCCGCTGGACGTGCCCACGTACCGGACCGTCTCGCTGGCGCTGCGCCGCCACTTCGCCGTCACCGTCGTGGACTGCGAGACCCTGCCCGGCGAGGTCGCCCGTACCGCCATGGACACCGCGAACGCGCGGGTCATCGTCGCGCCGCGCACCGCCGAGGGCGTGGGCGGCACCCGCGTCGTACTGGACTGGCTCGGCGGACTGCCGCAGCGCCGCGCCATCGACAGCACCGTCGTCGTCCTGACGTCCAACGCTCCGGACATGACCCTCGATCTGAAGACCGCCGTGGCCCATCTGCGCGAACCCGGCGTGACCGTGCTGCCCCTGCCGTACGACCGGCACCTCGCCCAGGGCGGCCCCATCCATCCCTCCATGCTGGCCGGTGCCACGCAGGACGCCGCCGTCGAGCTCGCCGGGACCGCCCTGCGCCGCGCCCTCGGGATGCGGTAGCCGCCGGCACCCTCAGCCGTTGCCGCACACCGTCGGCAGCCACGCGGCGTCCCTGTGCCGGGCCCGCATCTCCTCCAGCACGGCCAGCCGCTGCGGCAGCTCGTCCGGGGCCGCCAGGAACCGCAGCGCCGCCTGGTGGAACGCGTCCCGCATCGCAGGCGGCATCGCGTCGCTGGCGTCCCAGCAGCGCATCGTCCCCCGGGCCCGCAGGGTCGCGTCGACGCGGCCGGTCATCGGGTCCGCGTCGTACGTGGCCGTCGGCACCGCCCTGTTGGCGGTGAAGCCCAGTTGCGCGGTGCCCGGGTCGGCGAGGTGCCGGATCAGTGCCCGCGCCCCAGGGGTGTCCCGCAGCATCGCCGCCAGGTCGCCGGCCACCTCCCAGGCCGTCGCGTCCCGCCGGGCGCCGGGGATCACCGCCTTGGCGTGGGCGTACCGGCCCCGCACCGCCATCCAGTGCGCGCCGGACCGGACGAACGACGCCTGGTGCTCCAGCCGCTCCTTCACGCAGGCCGGGTCCGAACCGCCCCACGGGTCGGCGTAGTTGGCGAGCAGCGCCCGCTGGACGCGCTGCCGGTCGCCCGCGCCGACGAGGGCGCCCCACGTCGTCCATGCCTTCCGTACGGCCCCGTCCGTCCACGGCAGCCGCCCCGTCGCCCACTTCTGGTACGTCTCCCAGCCCGCCTGCTGGAGCAGTACGTCCTCCACCCAGTCGGTGCCCGGCCAGCCGGACGTGGCGCCGGACTCCAGGGCGAGGCACCACTCCCCCGGGTCCCTGGCGATGCGGGCCACCTCGGCCTCCGGGAGGGCGCCCGGGTGCCACACCATGCTCTTCAGGTCCGCCTTCACGGGCACCCAGTGGACGGCGCCCGCCACCTCGGGCGCCCACATCGGGTCGTAGTGGTCCGGGTCGAACAGGCCGTCCAGCGGCTCGAGCCTGCCCTGCCCGGCGTACGCCGCCAGCTCCCCCGGGCCGGGCATGACCACCACGTCCGGGGGTGTGCCCGCCTCCACGTCGGCGGCCAGCACCTGGCTCTCGGCCGAACTGCCCTGGTACACGACCCGGATGCGGTGCTCCCGCTCGAACGGCTCCAGCACCTCGCGCCGGAACCGGTCCTCGTCGCCGCCGGTCCAGTTGCCCAGCAGCGTCACCGAGCCCTCCCAGCGACGCGCCCACTCCACCCCGGCGACCACACCGGCGGCGAGCAGCGCCAGGCAGAGCGCCACGATCGTGTACGCACGCCCCCGGCCGCCCAGCGGCCCACCGCGCGGCCCCCGGCCGCCCGGCAGCGCGCCCGCGCCGTGCCGGCCACCGCTCACCGGGGTGCCCGCGCCCTGCCGGCCGCCCACCAGCGGCCCCCGTCCCCCGCCGCTCATCGGCGCGTCCCGGAGCGGTACTCGGCGATGCGCGGCAGCAGACCGCTCACGGACAGGGCCACCAGGGCCACCCCTCCCACCAGGATCCAGTCGGACGCGGCGGCCCGTACGTCCACGTCGGCCAGGTGCCGGGCGACCCGCGCCCCGGCCGTCGCGATGCCGTCGCCGGTCGGGGTGCCCCGCAGTTCGCGCAGCGCCTGCGCCGTTCCCTCGCGCGTACGGAAGGTGTGCCACGCCAGGGTCGCGGCGCCCGCCGTCCACAGCGCCGTCGCGGCCAGCAGCGGCGGGTCGGCCAGGCGGCGGAACCGGCGCCGGGTGAACCGCTGGGCCTCCCACAGCGCCGCGCACAGGGCGGTGAACAGCACGGCCGCGGCCACCCACGCGAGGGTCAGCGGCCGCCCGGGCTCCGCCTGCCGTTCGGCCACGGCGAGCTGCTGGGCGCGCAGTTCGGCGAGGCGGCCCATGATGTCCTCGTCCGTGCCGGGCGCGTCCAGGACGCGGTCGGCGTAGTGGAGGTACGCGGTGCGCAGCGGGGAGCCGTCCGGTTCGCGGTGGGCCTGCTCGACCCAGCCCGCGTAGACGGCGATCAGTCCGGTGACCGTCTGGAGGGTGCGGCGGCCCTCGATGCCGGTGACGTTCTCGGACGCGGCCAGGGCGAGCGCCTGGTGGGCGACGGACACCCGGGTCTGGAAGGCGCCCGTGCCCGCGCCTTCGAGGCCCGCCTCGGGCACCGCCTCGCGGGCCAGGACCAGCGCCGACCTGGCCGTGTCCACGGCGAGGACGCCGGGCGAGCTGGCCTCGGCGAGCCGCGCCGCGTCGTCGTGGACGGACCGGTACGCCGCGAACAGCACGAGCGTCGCCGCCAGGCCCAGCGCCACCAGCACCGCGAGCCGCAGACGGAGGTCGTACGCGGTGGTGCTCACGGGCGCTCCCGGAGGCCAAGGCCGTACGCGTCGCTGTTCACGGCCGCTCCCGGAGGCGGTGGCCGCAGCGGGGGCAGAAGCGGGCGGTGGCGGGCGCCCGGCCGTCGCACGCCGGGCAGGCCACGGTGGCGGGCGCGGGGCCCGCGCCGGGGCCGTCGGGGGTGTCGCCGTCGTCCTGCTCGGGCCCGTACGTGCTGTGGCTGCTCGCGGTGATCAGGTGCTCGAAGTCCACCGGGGCCAGGTCGGGGCGGAGCCGTACCCGTCCGGTGGCCGCGTCCTCGACCACCACCAGCCGCTGGAAGTCGGCGAGCGGCCGGGCGGCGCCGACCGTGTGGGCGAGCCGGACGCCCCGGCCGAGGTGCTGCTCGGCGGCCTCGCGGTCGCCCCTGCGGTAGGCGTCGGCCGCGGCGGCGACGGCCTGGCCGAGCTCCCCGTACAGCTGGAAGTGGGCGACCTGGGTGTCGGTGTGCCGCGACAGGGCCGGGTCGTCCGTCCAGTGGACGACGCAGGGGCGCGGCGGCGGCAGCCGCGGGCCGGGGCCGGCGGCGGCCGAAGCGAGCGCGACGACGGCCAGCTGGAGGTCCTCGCGGCGGGGACGGCCGGTCGGGTCGGCGGCGATGCACAGGTGGTAGCGGCGGGTCTCGTCGCCCCAGGCGCGGGTGGTGAAGCGGTACGTGCCGTCCGGCCCCGGCGGCCCGGCGGGCTCCAGGTCCGCCTCGGTGGGGAACACCTGCTTCAGGTACCGGACCTGGGCCCCCGGCACGGGTGTGACCTCGACGGTCAGCTCGGGCACCGTCTTGGTGAGGAGCCGGGCCGTCAGCTTCTCGTACTCGCCGGGCAGCGCGGACTCCTCCCGTACGGCTCCGGCGCTGCCGTGCAGCCGACGGGTGACGCGCAGCAGTTCGCGGGCGTCCCAGCCGTCGCCGATGCCCCAGGCGTCGCAGACGAACCGTCCTTCCCAGGTGTCCAGTACGGCGTCGAGCGGCATGGAGCTGTCGTGCTCGTTCCTGCCGTCCGTAAGGAGCAGGACGTGGCCGATGGGCGCGCCCTGCTCGGCGAGGAGCCGCCCGGCCAGGTCGAGCCAGGCGCCGATGCAGGTGCCGCCGCCCGCGACCAGGCGGTGCAGGGCGGACTCGGCGCGGCGGCGCCGGCTCTCGGACGAGAGGGCCATCCGTTCGCGCGTCGGGTAGGCCATGACGGCGGCCTCGGTGCCCTGGACGACGGCGAACGGTGTGCCGGGCGGCAGCATCCGGATCGCGGCCGCGGCGGCCTGGCGGGCGGCGCGGAACTTCTCCTGCGGCCAGGTCATGGAGCCGGAGCAGTCCACGACGAGGACCTGGGCGAGGAGGGCCGCCGCGGGGGCGGTGTCGTCGGCTCTGCCGGGGCCGGTGTCGTTGGCCTTGCCGTGGCCGTGGCCGGGGCCGAAACCGGGCCCGGGTCCCGGTCCATGTCCGGGTCCTGTGCCTGTGCCGTCCGTACCGGCTCCGGCGTCGGCGCGGGCGCCCGTACCGGCTCCGGTGCCGCCCGTCCCGGCGGCCGCCGCGCCGTCCACGCGGACGGTCAGCACCACGTGCATCTCCTGCTCGCGGGACTCCGTCGAGAGGTACTTCCACTGGCTGACCTCCAGGCCGGCGGCCGTGCGCGCCATGCCGTCCCCACCGCTTTCCGGCGTCATGTCCTCGCGTCCCCCTCGTCGCGTGTGCGCGCCCTCAGCCTTGTCTCTTCCCCCGCCGCCCCGCCGGTACGAGCCTCAGGCGCGGCGGCGGGAGGACCGCGTACGACCGGTCGAGCAGGTCGCCGCGCAGATCGCCCCCGCCCGACGGGTCGGCGTCGCGCGCCTGGTCGGCCAGCGCCCGCAGGGAGCGGGAGAGCAGCCGGCTCAGCGCCGGGACCGTGTCGTCCGTGCCGAACACCTCCCCCGCCGGGAACCCTGGCCCCCATCCGCCGGGCGGCCGGTTGGCGAGCGCGCTCTCCCGCAGCTCGGCGAGGAGCCGGTCCCTGGACTCGCCGCCCTCGCCCGTGCGGGCCAGCTCCGCGAACCGCTCGGCCGCCTCCCGCAGCCGGGCGGCGGCGGGCCCGGCTCCCCGCGCGCCCGCGCCACCCGGCGCACCCGGCGCCTCGGCCGGGCCGGGCGCGCCCGCCGGGTACGGCAGCCGCCCGGCCAGGACGCGTACGGCCGCGACCCGGGCCGCGTCGTGGTGGCGGGACGTGGTGGGCACCCCGTCCAGTACGGCGACGGCACCCTCCCGGTCGCCGCCCCTCAGATGGACCCGCGCCAGGCCGAACGCCGCGCTGCCCTGTGTACGGTCGCGCTGCCACACGGCCTCGTAGTAGTCGCGGGTGCGCTGCTCGTCGGCGCCGAGGTGCTCGGCGCAGTAGCCGAGCGCCAGCTTGGGCGCCCACTCGCCGGGCAGCGCCGCGTACACGGCCGCGAACTCCTCCTCGGCCGACCGCACCTGTCCCTCCGCCAGCCGTACGAGCCCCCGGTGCCAGGAGACCCGCCAGTCGTACTCGCCCGCCCCGAGCCGCCGGGCCGTCTCCAGCCAGCGCCCGGCCTCCTCGGGCCCGCCCCCGTTCGCGTACGCGCGGCACAGCCACAGCGCCGTCTCGACGGTGCCGAACTCCGGGTCCTGAGCGACCTGTTCGGCGACGCGCTCGGGGCTGCGCGCGGCGAGCCCGCCGAGGAGTACGGCGGCCGGGTCGTCCGGGTCCGGGATCGGTACGGGCAGGCCCCGCGCGGTCTCCCGGGGCTCCGGCGCCGCGACGGGCAGCGTGCGGGGGCCGTCCGGCGCGGCGGCCCAGTGGGCGAGGTCGGGGACGGTGCCGAGCGCGGCCCCGAACAGCGTGCCCGTCGGCGTGAAACGGGTGGAGCGCTCCGGGTACGGCTCGTGCCAGGTCAGGGCCTGGTGCTCGCGCAGCACCTCCCACAGCTGGCGGGACATCTCGGCGGCCGAGGCGAACCGGGCGGCGGGCTCCGGGTGGGTGGCGCGGCGGATCAGCGCGTCGAAGGAGCGGGCGGCGAGCCCGGATGCGGGGGCGGCGCGGGTGGCGAGGGCCTGGAGGGTGCGGCCGACCGTGTAGAGGTCGCTGTCCACGTGGAAGCCGCGCTGGTCGCGCTCCCGCTTGGGCGGGGCGTAGTCGCGGGTGTAGACGAGTCCGGAGGTGCGGTCGTCGGCGCGGCGGATGGCACCGAGGTCGATGACCTTGATGTCACGGCCGTAGTGGATGACGTTGTCGGGCTTCATGTCGCAGTACAGGAGGCCCTGCTCGTGGAGGTACTCCAGCGCGCCGAGGATCTTGCAGCCGTAGGTGATCACATGGTCGATGCCGAAGGGCCTGCCGAACAGTCCGGTCAGCTCGGCGTCGGAGGCGTGGCGGAGCCAGGCGAGGGAGCGGCCGGCGATGTACTCCATGACGATGTAGCCGGTCGGTTCGTCGTCGCCGGGCGCCTGGTGCTGGACGTACGTGATGATGCGGACGATGTCGCGGTGGTGGAGCGTGGTGAGGGAGCGGCGTTCCTCGACGGCGGAGCGCCGGGCCACGGCGTCGCTGGTGTTGATGAGGCCCTTGAGGACGACGAGGTGGTCGGGGACCTTGGTGTCCTCGGCGAGGTAGACCCAGCCGAGCCCGCCGGCCGCGAGGTAGCCGAGGACCCGGTAGTGGCCGCCGACCGTGTCGCCGGGGCGCAGGCGCGGTTCGAAGGAGTACGGGCGGCCGCACTCGGGGCAGAAGCCGTGGTCGGGCGCGGGGCCGCCGTCGTAGCCGACGCCGATGGTGCCCGTGCAGTTCTCGAAGCCGCAGCGGCGGCCGCCGGAGGGCGGGCGGGCGGTGGTGCTCGCGGCGACACCGGGCGCGGGGGCGTCGATGTGCGGGAGGAGGACGAGGCCGTCACGGTCGAGCGGGGCGGGCGCGGCCGGGGAGGTGGTGGAGGCGGGCCCGGTGGGCGGTGCCGCGGGCGAGGTCGGCGCCGACCGTCCGGAGGCGGCCGGGGCGGGGGTGGCCGGGGCGGATGCGGCCGGGGGCAGGCGGTGGCAGGTGTCGCAGAAGCCGGTGACCATGAGGGTGCCGGTGCAGCCGGGTCTGCCGCAGGGTGTGGGCGCGGGTCTCGTCATGACGGCGCGGCACCTCCCCGCTCCCGTCGGTCCCGCCCGGCTCTGGTCCCGTCGCGCCCCGCCGGTTCCCGCACGGCTCCGGTCCCGTCGCGTACGGCGCCGTCCGGTACGGCCCGGTCGTCGCGCGCGGCGGCGTCGCGTAAGCCGGGGTCACGCCCGGCGGCGTGGCGTACGGCCGGGTCGGCGCGCTCGACCAGGGCGGTGTACGCCTCGACCGCCTCCGCGGCGGCGGCCACGTCGCACGGGCGGGCGCGCAGCAGCTGGTGGGCGTGCCGGTACAGGGTGTCGGCGTCCAGGTCCTCGGCGCCGTCGGTGAGGCTCCGGTGGAGGGCGTGGTAGGCGTCGAGGCGGCCGGCGAGTTCACCGCGGCGGCGGCGCAGCGCGTCGAGGCGGGCGGCGGCGGCGTGCAGGCGGGCACCGAGCCGGTCGGTGAGCCGTTCGTACGCGGCCAGGTCGGGGCCCGCGCCGGGCTCGGCCCGCTGTCCGGCGGCGGTCAGGAGGTGGAGGGCGCCGCCGGCCCGGTAGAGGGCGTCGTGCACGGCGGCGGGGTCGTCCGCCCGTACGGTCGCCATGGCGTCGCCCAGGGACGCGGCGAGCGGACCGGTCAGCTCGCGGAGCCGGGCGACGAGGTGGGCGTGGCGCTCCCGGACGGGGCCGAGGACGAGCGCGGTGCGGGCCTGTTCGTGGACGCGGCCCCGCTCGCGGAAGACGAGGAGGAGGCGGCTGCCGCGGTCCCTCAGGACGGTGAGGAGGTCGAGGAGGGCGGGCGGGTCGGCGGCCCGGTCCACGCCGACGACGACCAGGGTGAGGGGGACGCCGCCGGTTCTGATCCGTTCGACGGCGGGGTCGGCGGGGTGCTGCCACAGGCCCATGCGCTCGGCGACGCGTTCGGCGACCTCGGCGGCGGTGGCGCCGGTGGCGTCCACGGCCAGGTCGTGGCCGCCCGCGGAGGGGACGGTGCCGGGCGCGTCGAGCGAGGCCCGGCCGACGGACGCGCGGGTGCGTAACTCCCGGTCGGCGAGGGTGATGGCGCGCAGCAGGGTCGCCGCGCGGGCGTGGTCCCCGGGGCGTACGACGCTGATCCTCACCTGTTCGCCGTCGCCGCGCAGCCAGGCGGCGAGACGCTGCGCGTACGGCTCGTCCAGGGCCGGTGCGGGCGGTGCGCCGCCGGTGCGGGAGCGGAGCCGCTCGTCCACGGCGGTGGGGCCGCGGGTCCAGGCGGCGGCCTTCGGGAGGTGCTGCACGATCGTCTCGGCGGGGCTCATGAACGAGAACGCGTTGCCGTGCCGGTCGCGCATGCCGGTGAGGACGATGCCGATGACCTCGCCGGTCAGGTCGTCCACGACTCCCGCGCCGCTGCATCCGGGGCTCGCCAGTTCGCCCGGGGTCTGCGGGCCGAGCTGGACCTGCCCGTCGCGTCCGCAGCCGCCGATGATGGTGGCGCGGAACCAGATGCCGCCGTTGTGCTCGTACGGGAAGCCGTACATGCGGACCGTGCGGTGCGGTGCCGACAGTCGGCGCAGGAACACCGTCTCGTGGGCGGGCCTGGGGCGTTCGAGCCGCAGGAGGGCCACGTCGCCGCTGGGGTCGTCGTCCGCGTCGCGGGTCTCCGGTACGTACGCGTCCTCGTCCACCCAGGCGGTGACGGCGGGGACCTGGCGTCCCTGCGCGCCGACGAACTCGGCGGTGACGTGCGAGCCGGGGGTGACGACATGGGCGCAGGTGAGGACCCGGTCGGGGCTCAACAGGACGCCCGCTCCCGCGATTTCGCCGTCCGCCCACCGGATGCGGACCGCCCACGGCGGGGTCTTCGAGGAAGGATCGGCGCTGATACCCCCGTCGGCCACCATGGTCGGAACTATACGCGCGGGGCCCGTTCTGCCCCATACTTGTCGCGCATGCTCGACGTTCGCACAACGACGGGGCGGGGGTTGCGCGATGGCCGACGGACAGGACTTCGTGGGGCTGGCCGAGGTGGTGCGGCAGATCCGCGGGGAGCTGGAGAAGGCCCGCGACGAGGCGGAGGGCCGGGCGCTCGGCTTCACCGTGGAGCGGGTGAACCTGGAGTTCACCGTGCAGGTGCACCGCGCCGCCTCGGGCCGGGGCGGGCTGCGCATCGGCGTGGTCACGGCCGAACTGGGCGGCCAGGTCGACCGGCAGACGACCCATCAGGTCCAGGTGGAGCTGGTGCCGGAGTACGAGGGCGGCCGGGTCCGCGTCGGCCGCGGCGCGCCACCGCCGCGCCCTTCCACCGCCTGACCGCCGCCGTGCCTTGCAGCGCGTGACCGTCGCCGCGGCTTCCACCGGCCGATCTCCCCGGCGCCGCCGCGCCGTTCCTCCCGTACGGTCGGCGGAGCCGCACAGGCCCGGCTTCCGGAGCGGCGATGTCAGTCCCCCTGATTACGGTGGCCGCACACCGACCTGGAGGGGACCGCGCCGTGAACGTTCATCCCGACGTGGCCGAGCTGCTCGATCTCGTACCGAAGGACTTCGCAGGCGGCGAGCGGATCGACTGGGCCGCCGCCGAGGCCGCCCTCGGCACGAGGCTGCCGAGCGACTACAGGGCGGTGCTCGACACGTACGGTGTGGGGAGCATCGGGGACTTGGTCATCCTGCCCCCGCTCCCCAGCGACCTCCCCGGATGGGAGGAGTGCCACATGGGCAGCAGTACGGCGGGGATACGCGACCTCTGGGACGCGTGCGGGGGCGTCCCCGGTGTGCCGCTCGGCGCCGACGCCGTCCTGCCCTGGGGCACGGGGATGAACTGCAACGAGATGGCCTGGCTCATGGACGGCCCCGACCCGGACACGTGGCCCGTCGTCGCCTGGCGGCGGCAGCACGCGTGGGGCGAGCCGCCCTGGGCGCTGTTCGACTGCGGCATGGCCGAGTTCATCACGCGCATGATGCTGGGCCGGTTCGACGACTGCCCGCTCGGTGACGCGTCCCTCTGGAAGCGGACGGGCACGTTCGTGAGCTGGCGGGAACAGGAGCGGCGGCTGCTGGCCGGACTGGACCCGCAGACCGGTGAGCCCTGCCCCTACGCCCACATGTTCCCCGTCACCAGGGACTGAGCCCGGCCAAGGCCAAATCCCGGGTCCGGACCGGGCGGGGGCGGGGGCGGGGCGAACGGGCCGGTCTAGGCGGACTTCCTGCGGGTGGTGGACTTCTTCGCCGTCGTCTTCTTCGCCGTGCCCGTCGCCGTCTTGCGTTCGGCGGTCTTCTTCGCCGTGGACTTGGAGGCGGACTTCGCCGCCGTCTTCTTGGCGGCCGGCTTCGCGGTGGTCTTCTTCGCCGTGGACTTGCGGGCCGGTTCCTCGTCGGCCGTCTTCGCGGCGGTTCTGGCCGTGGACTTCCGGCCGCCGCTCGCCTTCGGCGCGGCCGGGGCCTTCGGGGGCGTACGGCGGGGCAGCTCCGTGACGGACGCCGCGTCCTCCCCTGCTGCGGCCCCCTCGGCGGCCTGGCCTGCCGGGGCCTCCTCGCCGCGTGCCTCGCGGGCCGCCCTCACGCTGCTCTCCAGCGCCGCCATCAGGTCGATGACCTGCGCGCCCTTCTCCGGCTTGGCCTCCGCCGGGATTTCGAGGGCGCCCTCCGCCTTGGCGGCGATCAGCTCCTCGACCGCCTCCCGGTAGTCGTCGTGGAGGGTGCTGATGTCCACCTCGCCGAGCGTGTCCATCAGGGCGTCCGCGAGGTCCAGCTCGGCGTCGCGGACCGTGACCGCCGTGTCGGGCGCGACGCCCTCCGGCTGGCGGATCTCGTCCGGCCACAGCAGGCCGTGCATGGCGATCACGTCGTCCACGACGCGCAGCATCCCGAGGCGCTCCCGGCCGCGCAGCGCGAACTTGGCGATGGCCACGCGTTCGCTGCGCTTGAGCGCCTCCCGCAGCAGCGTGTACGGCTTGGCGGCGGGCACGCCGTTCGCCGCGAGGTAGTAGGCGGCGTCCATCTGGAGCGGGTCGATCTCGGACTCCGGTACGAACGCGACGATCTCGATCGTCTTGGCCGTCGGCAGCGGCAGCGCGGCCAGGTCCTCGTCGGTGATCGGGATCATGGTCCCGTCGGCCTCTTCGTACGCCTTGCCGATCTCCGCCGTCGAGACCTCCTCGCCGTCCAGCTCGCACACCTTGCGGTAGCGGATGCGGCCGCCGTCGGCGGTGTGGATCTGGCGGAAGGAGACCGAGCGGTTCTCGGTCGCGTTCACCAGCTTGATGGGGATGCTGACAAGGCCGAAGGAGATCGCGCCGTTCCAGATGGATCGCACGGTTCATCCCTTTCGTCCCGAAATCGTGGGATTCTCATCCTATGACGCCGATCACGGAGGTGGAGGGGCGGCGCCTCGCGCTCAGCAACCTGGACAAGGTCATCCACCCGGCCACGAGCACCACCAAGGGCGAGATCCTGCACTACTACGCGGTCGTCGCCGAGGCGCTGCTGCCGCACCTGCAAGGCCGGCCGCTGTCGTTCCTGCGCTACCCGGACGGCCCCGACGGGCAGCTGTTCTTCACCAAGAACCCGCCGCCCGGGACGCCCGACTGGGTGAAGACGGCGCCGGTCCCCCGGACGGAGGACCCGCGTGCCCGGCAGGTGGTGGTCGAGGACCTGCCCTCGCTGATGTGGGCGGCGAACCTGGTCGTGGAGTTCCACACCCCGCAGTGGCGGGCCGCCGCCCCGGCCGTCGCGGACCGGCTCGTCTTCGACCTGGACCCGGGACCGCCCGCCACCGTGGTCGAGTGCTGCCGGGTCGCCCTGTGGCTGCGGGAGCGGCTCGCGGCCGACGGCCTCACCGCGTACGCGAAGACCTCCGGCGCCAAGGGCCTGCACCTGTACGTGCCGGTCGAGCCGACCCCGTCGGAGGAGGTGTCCGCGTACGCGAGGAGGCTGGCCGTCGAGGCGGAGGCCGAGCACCCGAAGCGGGTCGTGCACCGGATGGCGAAGGCGCTGCGGCCCGGCAAGGTGTTCGTGGACCACAGCCAGAACGCCGCCGCGAAGACCACCGCCGCCCCCTACACCCTGCGCGCCCGCCGCCTGCCGGCCGTGTCCACGCCGCTGACCTGGGAGGAGGTCGAGGCGTGCGGCGACCCGGGGCAGCTGGTGTTCCTGCTGGACGACCTCGGGCCGCGCCTCCAGCGGTACGGCGACCTGCTGCGGCCGCTGGTGGACCACGAGGGCGCGGGACCGGTGCCGGGGGCGTCCGGGGCCCCGGCGTGAAGGGGCCCGTCGTACCGCCCGTCCGGGTGGCGCTCGCGGAGACGGTGGGCGCCCTGCCGCGCGACCCGGGCCGCCTCGCGTACGAACCCAAGTTCGACGGACACCGCATGGTGATGTTCCGTGGCGCGCCCGGCGATGTGGTCCTCCAGGCCCGGTCGGGGCGCTTGGTCACGGCCGCGTTCCCGGACCTCGCCGAGGCCGCGCTGGCCCTGCCGGACGGCACGGTGCTGGACGGGGAGGTCGTCGTCTGGTCGGGCGGCCGGATCGACTTCGCCGCCGTACAGGGGCGCGCGGCGGCCACCCCCGGCCGAGCGCCCGCGCTGGCGCGGCGGCTGCCCGCCTCGTACGCCGCCTTCGACGTGCTCGCCGCCGACGGCCACGACCTGCGCCCGGCCCCGTACACCCGGCGGCGCGCGCGGCTGGAGGAGCTGCTGGCCCAGCTGGGCCCGCCGATCCAGGCGGTGCCGATGACGACGGACCCGGATGTGGCGGAGGTCTGGTTCGGGACGCTGACGGCCGCCGGGATCGAGGGGCTGATGGTGAAGCGGCTCGACGAGCCGTACAAGCCGGGCCGCCGCGCATGGCGGAAGCTGCGGCACACGGACACGCGGGACGCGGTGGTGATCGGCTTCACCGGCCCGCGCGAGCGCCCGGCCGCACTGGTCCTGGTCCTCCCGGACGACGACACCCCGGTCGTGTCCAGCCCGCTCGCCCCCCGGCTGCGCGCCGAGGCCGGGGCCGTCCTGCGCGGCCTGCCGGAGCCGGAGGGGGGCGGCGGTACGGCGACGGCGGTCGGACTGGGCGAAGTGGCGTACCGGTCGGTGCCGCCCGCGCTGGAGGCGGAGGTCGCGCAGGGCACCACCCGGCACACGGTCACCACGGTCCTGCGTCTCAAGGAACGGTCGGCGCCAGCGAGTTGACGTTACGTCACGACGCGTGCGGGTCTGGAGTGGCACGGCGTGCAGAAGGGACCCGCCCAAACCGCACGTCCCCTCGGGCCACCCACCGGCGACCGGTTGCCGGGCGGCCCGCGAGCGGGCAGGAATCGGGGAAACGGGGGTACGAAGACGTGTCCGATGCGTGTCCTGGGCGTGTCCGATTGCCGGGGCATCGACGACCCCGGTGTGGTGCACTATTGCCCCCAAGTGCAGGGTTCACGGGGAGGGAAGGCATGTTCACGGGGATCGAGGAGGTCGACTGGGCCTCACTGGGTCATGCCTACGGCCCGGCCGACGACGTGCCCGCGCTGCTGCGCGGCCTGGCGTCCGACGACCCGGCGGAGCGCGAGCGGGCGCTGGACGGGATGTACGGCACGGTGCACCACCAGGGCGATGTGTACGACTCGACGCTGGCCTGCATCCCGTTCCTGCTGGAGCTCGTGGCGTGCCCGGACGTCCAGGACCGGGGCTGCGTCGTGGAGTTGCTCGCCAGTATCGGCGGGATCGACCTGTCCGGCGACGACGAGTTGCAGGAACTCGACCCGGACGACGAGGAGTTCGAGGACGCCGCCAACTACGCCATGGCCGCAGCCGCCGTGGCCGCGGGCGCCGACGTGTTCCTGGGCCTGGTCGGGGACGAGGACCGGGAGGTGCGGCTCGCGGTCCCCGGCGCGCTGGCGTCCCTGCACGGCGACCCGGTGCGGGTGCGTGACCTGCTGCGGGAGCGGCTGACCGTGGAGCGGGACACGGAGGTGCGGCTCGCGCTGGTGGAGGCGGTCGGCAGGATCGCGCTGCGGTACGAGTCCCTGCGCGAGGAGACCGCGGGCTGGCTGGCCTGGCTGTCCGGTGCCGCCCAGGACCCCGCGCTGCGGCTGGCCGCGCTGACCCAGCTGGCCCGGTGCGCCCCGGGGCGGCTGCCGGGCGACGTCGTGCCGACCGTGACCCGGCTGCTGGCGGAGCTGCGCCGGTCGGTGCCGCGCTCTCCGGGGTCCGCCACCGGCACCGGACCGGGCGCGGGCCCGGGCGGGCGGGCGGGGACGGGTACGGGACCGGGTGCGGGTATCGGTGCGGGTGCGGGTATCGGCACCGGTACCGGTTTCGGCGCGGCCACCGGTCTCGGCGCGGGCGGCGGGATGGTCGCCGGAGGTCCCAACAGCCCGGCGAACCCGTGGAATTCAGCCAACTCCTGGGGGACCCAGGGCGGGTGGGACACACCCGCGACGACAAGCCCCGTGCACTCCGTGCCACCGGCGGAACCGGCCGAGCTGCGGCCCGTCGCGCCGACGCTCGTCGGCCAGCTGCGGGAGCTGCGCGAGGAGCAGCGGGCCGGGCGCGGCACGGCGTGGGCGGACGAGCTGCTCCGTACCCTCCACAGCGCGCTCGACGACCGGGTGGACGACCGGATCGCCCTGGTCATCGCCCAGTTGGGCAGCCCGGACAGCGCGCAGCGGACGGACGCGGTGTGGATGTCCGGCAGTCTCGTGCGCACATGGCGGGGCGCGTACGACGAGCTGGTGCGGCTCGTGGGGGCGCAGCTGCGCGACCCGGAGCCGAGGCTGCGCGCGGCGGCGGCGAACTGGCTGGAGGGCCTGTTCTCGCTGGCCGCGCCCGCCGCGGACGACCTGGCCGCGCGGGTGGCCGCCGACCCGGCCCCGTGGGCGCCCGAGTGGGTGGGCGGCCGGCCCGGTACGGCGAGCGCGCTCCTGGCGCTGACCCGGGCGGGCGACGCGCGGGCGGTCCCCGCGCTGGCCAGGGCGCTGGAGCAGCCGGAACCCGACGGCAAGCTGCTGTACGCGATCCCGCACCTGGCGGAGGCGGGCACCCCCCTGGTGCCGCTGCTGCGCCGCAGACTCGGCGCGCTGCCGCTCGACGACGAGCTCGGCGAGCAGTCGGGGCCGCTGCTGCTGGCGTTGGCGAAGCTGCGGGCGGTGGAGGCGCTGCCGGAGGTGCTGCGGGTGCTGCGCGGGGCACCGGTGTTCCGCCGCGACTGGGTGCTGGAGTCCGCGCTGCGGGCCGTCGCGGCGTTCGGCCCCGCCGCGCGGGAGGCGGCGGCGGACGTGCGGGTGCTGCTGGACGACGCGTCGGCCGGGACGGTGACGGCGGCGGCGCGGGCGCTGTGGGCGGTGGAGGGCGACGCCGGGGCGGTGCTGCCGAGGCTGCGGGCGCTGCTGCGGGCGCCGGACGCGCACGGGCGCCGGTCGGCGGCGTGGGCGGTCGGCGCGTTCGGCGGGTCGGCGCGGGCGGCGGCGCCGGAGCTGCGGGCGTGCCTGACGGCGCCTGACGTGTGGCTGCGCGTGGACGCGGGGACGGCGCTGTGCCGGGTGACCGGTGACGCCGGGGAGGCGCTGCCGGTGCTGCTGGCGGCGTGGCGGGAGAACCGGCACACGCGCGTGGAGATCGCGGAGTGCCTCGCCGAACTGGGCCAGGTCGGAGGGCTCGCACCGGACGCCGAACCGTTGCTGCGCGCCGAACTCGCCCGTACGCGGCGGCACAACGTGTCGGCCGGGGTGACCGGCGACCACGACGTCCACGAGGACGAGCGCCTGCTCGCCCTGTGCCGCCGCGCCCTGGACGACACCGCCCGCGCCTGAGCGGCCGGACGCCCTCCCCTTACGGCGGGGCCGGACCCGCCGTACGCGTCACGCGGGACGCGGACCACGTGCGACGGCGCCGCCGACGGCGCTCCGGGCGGCGTAGGGTCTGCGCAGATCGTCCCGAACGCCAGGAGCGCCGAAGACCGTGAACCCGGATCGCCGTCGTCCCGCCGTGCGCCGCGCGGCCCGTCTGGTTGCGGCCGCCGCGCTGCTGTTGCCGCTGGTGGCGTGCGATGACGCGGGGGGGCTGCGGAGCGCGGGTGCCACACCGACCGCCGTGGGCCCGGTACGGCTGTGGCCCGACCTGCCGCCGGTGACCGCGCCGCCCCTCGACTACGGCGAGAGCGACACGCGGCGGGTGCCCGGCCTCCGGGTGCCCGGCGGCGGTGTACGGCGGGTGGACCCGGTGGCGGTGGTCCGCGCCGAACTGGCGGCCGACCCCGACGGGGCGGGCGGCGGCGACGGCATGGACGCCGTCACCGCGCGGGCCGTCCGCCGGTGCGCTGCCGAGCCGGAGGCGTGCCCCGTCCTGCGGCCGTACCACCGGGACCTGACGGGGGACGGCGAGGAGGAGCTGATCGTCGCGGTGCGGATGGCGGACCAGCTCGTGGCGGTGCGCTGCTACCGCGCGGAGGGCGGCGGGCTGACGCGTGTGATGTCCACCGTCGAGCAGCTCGTCAGCGTGGAGCTGGCGGGCCGGGACCTGATCCTGCGGGCGGTCTCGGCGGGCATCCCCGGCTACGAGTACCGCACGGCCTGGTCGTGGGACGCCCAGCAGGGCACCATGCTCCCGGCGCGCGACGAGATCGTACGGGTCAAGCCGAAGCCGCCCCGGCCGGGCCCGCTCCCCTCCCCGCCCGCCGGGCCGGACGGGGCAGCCGACTCCGGTACGGACGCCGGGCAGCCGGGTACGGGCGGCGGGGCCGGTGCCGGGGTGGGCGCCCGGTGAGCCCCGGCCGCGCCCGCCCGCGCCGCCGCCGACGGGTGCCGAGTGTGCCGCGCCGCCCCGCCTGGACGGCGACGCTCACCTGGAAGGCGGCCGTCTTCATCACGCTCATGTGCTGCGCGCTCGCCGCACTGCTGGGCGCGCTGGTGCACGTGTCGGTGACCCGGCAGACCGTGGACGCGTCCCGCGAGAAGGCGCTCGCCCGGCTGGAGGACGTGACGCGCGCGTACGAGGCGGGGGAACCGCTCCCGCCGTTCGCGGGCGTCGATCCGGTGGGCCTGCCCCGGTCGCTGCGGGACCTGGCGACGCGCGGCAGCCGGGGCACGGTGGTCGCCGAGCACGAGGGGCGGCCGACGATGTGGGCGGCCGGACCGGCGGACGGGCGGGCACTGGCCGTGCGCGTGGACTACTCGCAGAGCGCCCGCACCATCAGCGGCCTCGACCAGGCGATCCTTGGCTCCTCGGTGCTGGCCATCGGGGCGACGCTGCTGGTCGGCTGGTTCGCGGTGACCCGGGTGACGCGGCGGCTGCACCTGACGGCCCGGGTGGCGCGGCGGATCAGCGCGGGCGACCTGGACGCGCGGGTCAACGACCCCCGTACGAAGGACCCTTCGCGCCCGCAGGACGAGGTGGCGACCGTGTCGGGCGCGCTGGACACGATGGCGTCGACGCTCCAGGGCAAGCTGCTGAGCGAGCAGCGCTTCACGGCGGACGTGGCGCACGAGCTGCGGACCCCGCTGACCGGCCTGTCCGCCGCGGCCGAACTGCTGCCGCCGGGGCGCCCTTCGGAGCTGGTGCAGGACCGGGTGCGGGCGCTGCGGGCGCTGACGGAGGACCTGCTGGAGATCTCCCGCCTGGACGCGGGCCGCGAGCGGGTGGACCTCGACGTGTACGCGCTGGGCCCGCTCGTCGAACGGGTGGTTCCGGTGTCGGGCGGGCGGGCACGGGTGCGGATCGTGCGGGACGCGCGCGTGGAGACCGACAAGCGCCGTCTCGAACGGGTCCTGGGCAATCTGCTGGCCAACGCGTACAAGCACGGCGCGCCGCCGGTCGAGCTGACCGTGGACGGGCCGGTGGTGACGGTCCGGGACCACGGGGAGGGGTATCCGGCGTACCTGCTGGAGCACGGGCCGCAGCGGTTCCGCACGGAGAGCGGCGGCAAGGGGCACGGGCTCGGACTGACCATCGCGCGCGGGCAGGCGGTGGTGATCGGCGCCGAGCTGGTGTTCGCGAACGCCCCGGACGGCGGCGCGGAGGCCCGCCTCACCCTGCCGGAGTACGTGGACCTCACGGGCGAGGAGGACGACGGGACCCCGGCGTGACGGCCCGGCCCCTGCCCCTTGCCCCGCTGCGGCACCCGACCCGTACGGGCAGTCCCGACCCCTACGGGCGCCCTGCCCCGAAGAGGCACCCGACCCCGACGCCCCTGACCCGTACGGGACCCCGCCCCCGTACGGGCGACCCGGGCCCGTACGGGTCGGCCCCCTCGGGCGGCGCGGCACAGTGTGACATAAGGGACATATCACTCATCGCTTGCTACGTTGCGGGGCATGACCGCAGCGACGACGGACGCCCCGCCGCCCAAGGTGCGTCTCCCCCGGCGGCGGGGGGTGGAGTTCTCGCTGCTGGTCTGCGCGGTCCTGTGTTCCATGCTCGGGTACGCCGCCGTGGGCCTCGCCCGGAGCGGGGCCGTCCCGCACGACGTCGCCGGGTACGGCGCCGGGCTCGGGCTGCTGGCGCTGACGGGTCATCTGGCGGTGCGGTTCGGTGCCCCGTACGCCGACCCGCTGTTCCTGCCCATCGCGGTCCTGCTGAACGGCCTCGGGCTCGTCCTCATCTACCGCCTCGACCTGGAGACCCCCGCCGACCAGGCCGCGCCCACGCAGCTCGTGTGGTCGGCGCTGGGCGTGGGGCTGTTCGCGGCCGTCGTCGTGTGCCTGCGGGACCACCGGCTGCTCCAGCGGTACGCGTACCTGTCGGTGGCCGCCGCGCTGCTCCTGCTGACCGTGCCGATCTTCTTCCCCGCCGTGAACGGGGCCCGGATCTGGATCCGTCTCGGCGGTCTGTCGTTCCAGCCGGGCGAGTTCGCCAAGATCCTGCTCGCGGTGTTCTTCGCCGCGTACCTGGCCGCGAACCGCACGGCGCTCGCGCACACGGGCCGCACACTGTGGCGGGTGCGGCTGCCCGCCGGGCGGGTGCTGGGGCCGATCGTCGCGGTGTGGCTGATCAGCGTCGGCGTCCTCGTCCTGGAGCGGGACCTCGGCACGTCGCTGCTGTTCTTCGGCCTGTTCGTGATCCTGCTGTACGTGGCGACGGGCCGCACCGGATGGATCGCGGTGGGGCTGCTGCTCGCGTCGGTCGGCGCGTTCGCCATGGGGGCGCTGGAGCCGCACGTCCACGGGCGGGTGGAGGACTGGCTGCACCCGTTCGCGTCGATCGAGGCGGGGCAGGGGCCGGGGCAGCTGGCGCAGTCCCTGTTCGCGTTCGCGGCGGGCGGGATGTTCGGCACGGGTCTGGGGCTGGGCCATTCGACGCTGATCGGCTTCGCCGCCAAGTCGGACTTCATCCTCGCCACGGCCGGGGAGGAGCTGGGCCTCGCCGGGCTGTCCGCGCTGTTCCTGCTGTACGCGCTGCTGGTGGCGCGCGGCTACCGCGCCGGGCTCGCGCTGCGCGACCCGTTCGGGCGGCTGCTGGCGACGGGCCTCGCGTCGATCCTGGCGCTCCAGGTGTTCGTGATCGCGGGCGGCGTGATGGGGCTGATCCCGCTGACCGGGATGGCGATGCCGTTCCTCGCGCAGGGCGGCTCGTCGGTCGTCACCAACTGGATCATGGTGGCGCTGCTGATCCGGGTGAGCGACTCGGCCCGCGCCCCGGGCCCGGACGACGACCCTGACGACGACCAGGCCGCCGACGGCCACCCGGCGGCCGGCGGCCCCTCCGCACCCCGGGCCACCGGCGCACCCGCCACGCCCGGGGTGCCCGGCGGCGTGCCGCTGCTGCCGCCGCCCGCCCGGGAGGACGCCCGGTGACGAGGTACATCCGCCGCGCGGCCGCCCTGTGCCTGGTCCTCCTGGTCGCCCTGATGGTCAACGCCGTGCGCGTCCAGGTCGTCGAGGCCGACCGGCTCGACGCCAACCCGGCCAACCGCCGCACCGTACTGGCCCGGTACGCCGAGCCGCGCGGCGACATCCTGGTGGAGGGCCGCCCCGTCACCGGCTCGGCCGACACCGGGCAGCCGCTGCGGTACGAGCGCACGTACACCGACGGCCCCCTGTACGCGCCGGTCACCGGCCACGCCTCGCAGACGTACGGCACGACGCTGGTGGAGGACGCCGAGGACGCGATCCTGTCCGGCACCAGTCCGCGCCTGTCCGCGCTGCCCCTGTTCGCCGGCCTCGACCCGGGCCGGCGCCCCGGCGGCCATGTCGCCACGACCATCAGGGCCGCGCTCCAGCGGGCCGCCTACGAGGGGCTGGCGGGGCGGCGGGGCGCGGTCGTCGCGCTGGACCCGTCGAGCGGCCGCGTCCTGGCCCTCGTCTCCAGCCCCTCGTACGACCCCGGTGTGCTGTCCGGCACGGGCGGCCCGGTCGCGGCGGCGTGGGCGCGGCTCAACACGGCGCCGGGCCGCCCGATGCTGAACCGGGCGCTGCGCGAGACGTACCCGCCGGGCTCCACGTTCAAGATCGTGACGGCGGCGGCGGCGCTGGACGCGGGCGTCGTGACGAACGTGCACGCGCCGAGCGGCACCCCCGACCCGTACCGGCTGCCCGGCACGCGCACGCTGCTGCCGAACGAGGCCAAGGGCTGCGACGACGCTTCCCTGGCGTACGCGATCCGCTGGTCGTGCAACACGGTCCTGGCCCGCCTCGGGGTGGAGGTCGGCCTCTCCCGGATGGTGCGCACGGCGCGGGCGTTCGGCTTCAACGACCCGGACCTGCGCGTCCCGTCGCGGGTGGCGCCGTCAAATTTCGACACGGACATGTCCCCGGACCGGCTGGCGCTCTCGGCGATCGGCCAGTACGACACGAGGGCGACGCCGCTCCAGATGGCGATGGTCGCGGCGGCGGTCGCGGGCGGCGGGGAGGTGGCCCACCCGTACCTGGTCGAGTCGGTGACCACGGCGGGCGGCGGGCTCGTCGGGCGGACGCCCCGGCGCACGTACGCCCAGGCGATGACCCCGTCCACGGCGCGGCGGCTGCGGGAGCTGATGGTGGACGTGGTGGAGCGCGGGTCGGGCAGCAACGCGGGCATCGACGGCGCGGAGGTCGGCGGCAAGACGGGCACGGCCCAGCACGGCGTGGGCAACCAGGGCACCCCGTACGCGTGGTTCATCGGCTGGGCCCGCGCGGCGGGGGCGCCCCGCCCGGCGGTGGCGGTGGCGGTGGTCGTGGAGGACGCGGCGGCCCGGCGCGAGGAGATCAGCGGCGGCGGCAGCGCGGCCCCCATCGCCCGCGCGGTCATGGAAGCGGCCCTGGAGGCGGACCGGAGGCGGGGGAAGGATGACGGCCGCCAGGGCCTGTCCTGAGTCGCGCTCTCAGAGCCGGCGGGCGGCCGGTCTGCTCATACGTTCTTCTCCCACGTCTTCGTACGGAGCCTGGACCTCCAGCGCACGCTCACCTTGTGAGCGGTCTCGGGATTGGCGATGACGAGCCGGACCGTCCGGCGGGGCGGAATGACTCCGATCGCGTCCAGACCACCGACCGGAGTGACACCCTCCCGCCACGGTCGTCCGTTCATGACGCCCTCGAATTCGACGTGGACGTTCCGGGCGGTCCTGTCGCTCGTATTGGTGAGCGACCACCCCTCACGAATCCTGGACAGCTCCCAGTCCCGCTCAGCCACGGTCACCTCTCCTCTCTGGACCGGTCGAATCGTGGACCGGGGCGACCGGATGGCGACCGGCCCACGTCCCGTCGGTTGACGCGGTTCATGCCCGGACGCCCCCGGCCGGAACCGGGCCACGGCCGCGCATGACCTCGACCGGCCTCGGAACCAGCGCGTTCGGGGACGCCGAGGGGTGCGGCGCGAACGGGTCCGCGTCGTCATTGCCCGTACGGCGGAACGCCGCCCTGACGAGCGAAGCGGCCAGGCGCCGACTCCGGGCCGCGCCGGTGGCCGGGGCCGGAGTCCGGCCGCTACCCCTCCCGCCCCTCCGTGATCGCGTCCGTGACCTCCGCGACGCGTTCGGCCTCCTCGCGGGCGAAGCGTTCCGCGTCGAGCTGTTCGGCGATCTCCTCGTCCTGGGCCATCAGCGCGTCGAGGTTCGAGTCGCCGAGGTCGAGGACGCCCATGTCCACGTACGCCTTCTGGAGCCGCTCGCCCCACAGGCCGATGTCCTTCACGCACGGCACGATCCGGCTGAACAGCAGCTTGCGGAAGAGGCGAAGGAACTCGGACTGCTCCGACATCTCCTCGGCCTCGCGCCTCGGGATGCCGAAGTTCTCCAGTACCTCGACGCCGCGCAGCCGGTCGCGCATCAGGTAGCAGCCCTCGATGACGAACTCCTCGCGCTCGCGCAGCTCGGCGTCGGTGAGCTGCCGGTAGTAGTCGCGCAGCGCCATCCGGCCGAACGCCACGTGCCGGGCCTCGTCCTGCATCACGTAGGCGAGGATCTGCTTGGGCAGCGGCTTGTTCGTCGTGTCGCGGATCATGCCGAACGCGGCGAGCGCCAGGCCCTCGATGAGCACCTGCATGCCGAGGTACGGCATGTCCCAGCGGGAGTCGCGCAGGGTGTCGCCGAGCAGCGCCTGGAGGTTGTCGTTGATCGGGTACAGCATCCCGACCTTCTCGTGGAGGAAGCGCCCGTAGATCTCGGCGTGCCGGGCCTCGTCCATGGCCTGGGTGGCGGAGTAGAACTTGGCGTCCATGTCGGGGACGGCCTCGATGATGCGGGCCGCGCAGATCATGGCGCCCTGCTCGCCGTGGAGGAACTGGCTGAACTGCCACGACGCGTAGTGGCGGCGCAGGTCGCCCCGGTCCTTCTCGGTCATCTTCGCCCAGTGGCGCGTCCCGTACACGGTCATCGCCTCGTCGGGTGTGCCGAGCGGGTCGTACGGATCGACCTCCAGGTCCCAGTCGATGCGGCGGGCGCCGTCCCACTGCTTGTCCTTGCCCTTCTGGTACAGGGCGAGCAGCCGGTCGCGGCCCTCGTCGTACTCCCAGGAGAAGCGGGCGGCACCGGAGGCGGGGACCTGCCAGGTCACGGGTCCCGGCTGATTGGCGTAGAGGTCCAGCGTGGACACGGTCGGGCTCCTTCGCGTCGGCTGCGGCGGGGGCACGTCCCCTGGGGAGGGGCCGTGGGCGGAGGTCGTCGGACGGCAGAGGACATTCAAGAGCATGGGCCCGTCCCGGGCACGGGCGCCTCCCGGCACGGGAACCACCTCCCGGCACGGGCACCTCCCGGCAGCGGCGCGCCGCCGGGCACGGGGCCGCGCCGGACACGGCCCTCCCTGGCAGGGTCCATCCTGTTAGACGCTGGGTCAACAAGTCCTGCCGGAGGGATTGACGGGCTTACTGACAGGCAGTCTCATAAGGGTGCGACCGCAGAACCCCGAAGCCGACTGCGAGGTGGCCGAGACCATGACGACCGTGTCCGAACCCGATCTGCGCCTGCTCCGCGACGCGCTGGGTCCGCTCCGGGACCGCGAACAGGTCGCCGCGCGGCTGCTGGAGTCCTCCGCCAAGCACTCCTTCGACCCCGACACCGAGCTCGACTGGGACGCGCCGTTCGAGGGCGGCAAGTGGTTCTGGCCGCCGGAGCTGGTCTCCCTCTACGACACACCGCTGTGGCGGAAGATGTCCGAGGAGCAGCGCATGGACCTCGCCCGGCACGAGGCCGCGTCGCTCGCGTCACTGGGCATCTGGTTCGAGATCATCCTGATGCAGCTGCTGGTCCGGCACATCTACGACAAGCCGCTGACCAGCAACCACGTCCGGTACGCCCTCACGGAGATAGCGGACGAGTGCCGCCACTCCATGATGTTCGCGCGCATGATCCAGAAGTCCGGGTCGCCCGCGTACCCGGTGCCGCGCGTCTACCACAACATGGCACGCCTCCTGAAGACCGTGTCCACGACGCCGGGTTCGTTCGCGGCGACGCTGCTGGGCGAGGAGATCCTCGACTGGATGCAGCGGCTGACCTTCCCGGACGAGCGCGTCCAGACGCTGGTGCGGGGCGTGACCCGCATCCACGTGGTGGAGGAGGCCCGGCACGTCCGCTACGCGCGCGAGGAGCTGCGCCGCCAGATGGTCACGGCGCCGCGCTGGGAGCAGGAGTTCACCCGGCTCAGCTGCGGCGAGGCGGCCCGGGTCTTCTCGGTCTGCTTCGTCAACCCGCAGGTGTACGAGCAGGTGGGTCTCGACCGCCGCGAGGCCGTCTCCCAGGTGAGGGCGAGCGGCCACCGCAGGGAGGTCATGCGGAGCGGCGCCAAGCGGCTCACGGACTTCCTCGACGACATCGGCGTGCTGCGGGGCGCGGGCCGCCGCCTGTGGAAGAGCTCGGGCCTGCTGGCGTAGGGCGGTGCGGATCTCCGCGTGGCGGGGGCCGTGCCCGGCCGGGCGGGCGCCGGTGGCGGCCGGGGACCCGGGTCCTCGTACACCCGGCGGGGTTACGCTCTCGGGCATGACCCGTGCCGCCACGCCCGCGTACCGCCGGCTCAGCGTCGAGGAGCGGCGGGCCCAGCTGCTCACCGCCGCGCTGTCGCTGTTCGCGCACCGGGCGCCCGAGGACGTGTCGCTGGACGACGTCGCGGAAGCGGCGGGAGTGTCCCGGCCGCTCGTGTACCGGTACTTCCCCGGTGGCAAGCAGCAGCTGTACGAGGCGGCGCTGCGGTCGGCCGCCGACCGGCTGGAGCTGTGCTTCACCGAGCCGCCCGAGGGCCCGCCGACCGAGCGGCTCGCCCGGGTCCTGGACCGGTACCTGGCGTTCGTGGACGAGCACGACGCCGGGTTCGCCGCGCTCCTCCAGGGCGGCAGCGTCGCTGAGACGTCCCGGACGACGGCCATCGTGGACGAGGTGCGGCGCGCCGCCGCCGAGCAGATCCTCGTCCATCTGAGCGTCCCCGAGCCGGGGCCCCGGCTGCGGATGATGGTCCGCACCTGGATCGCGTCCGTCGAGGCGGCCTCGCTGATCTGGCTGGACGAGGACAAGCGCCCACCGCTCCGGGACCTGCGCGACTGGCTCGTCGACCACCTGGTGGCCCTGCTGGCCGCCACGGCCGCGACGGACCCGCAGACCGCGCGGGTGGTGGAGGCCATGCTGGCGCTGGAGAAGCCCGACGGGCCCGTGGGGACGCTGGCCCGCCGGGTGGCGCCCGTGGTGGGCGGGGCCGTACACCTGCTGTGACGCGGGCCGGGTGTGAGACTGGTGGGGTGCGAACCGAGAACACCCCCTTCACCGGCGGCCCCCTCGACGGCCGCGTCCTGCCGGTGCTGACCGGCCCGACGGGACACCCGCCGAAGTGGTACGAGGTCCCCGTCCCGAACGATGACGGCCGCCCGCCCACGGTCCACGCGTACCGCCGCGTACCGGCCGGTTACACGAAGCGGCTCGGGCTCCAGCGGGGCTGGGAGTACGTGTACGAGCCCGCCGGCCGCGAACGGCGCGCCCCCAAATGGCCCTGGTCCAAGCCGGACACGGGCCGGGGCGACGCCGAGGGCGGCGGCGAGGGCGGCGGCGAGGGCCGGGAGCGGCACCCGGCGTAGCGCGGCGCGGCCCCGTGTAGCCCGGCCGGGCGACCCGGTTGGGCCGGTTCGCTCATTCGTCGTTTCGTCACCTTGTCCGACGAGCCAACATCTCCCCGTCGAACCGGAGGTGGTGGTCCATGACGTTCCGCAGGGGCGCGGCCGTGCTCGCGCTCGCCTCGGCGCTGGTCCTCGGCGCGCCCTGGCCCGTGCCGCCGCCGCCCCCCGCCCGGGCCGAGGGCGAGTCGGTGGCCGCGCTGCTGACCCGCCTCCAGCGGCTCTACCGGGACGCCGAGGCCGCCGGGGAGGCGTACAACGCCGCCGGGGCCGAGCTGGCCGCGCAGAGCGCCGAGGTCCGGCGGCTCGGCGGGGACCTGACCCGCACCAGGGACGCGCTGGCGAAGGCGCGGGACGCCGCCGGGCGCCTCGCGCGGGCCCAGTACCAGGGCCGCGGCGACCTCTCCCCCGCCCTGCGGCTGCTGTTCGCGGGCGACCCGGAGCACGCCCTGGACGAGGCGCTGGTGCTGCGTCGCCTGGCCCGCGAGTACGCGGTGACGGTGGCCCGGCTGGAGGGCGGCGAGAAGCGGGCGGACGCGGTGGCGACGGCCGCGCGCCGGGCGCTGGACCGCAAGCAGGCGCTGATCGCCGCACGGCAGCGGGCCCGCGACGGCGCCCTGGCCAGGCTGCGGGAGGTCGAGAAGGCCCTCGCCGGGCTGTCGCCGCAGCGCCTCGCGGAGATCGCCGCGCTGGAACGGGACCAGACCGGCCAAGCGCAGCGGGAACTGCTCGACGGCGGCGCCCTGGCGGAGGAGGGCGCCCCGTCCCCGCAGGGCGCCGAGGCCGTGGCGTACGCGGCGGAGCAGCTCGGCAAGCCGTACGAGGCTGGTGCCTCGGGCCCGCGCGCCTTCGACGACTCGGGGCTCGCCGTTCGGGCCTGGGCGGCGGCGGGCAGGCCGGTGCCGCGCACCAGCGGCGAGCAGTGGCGGACCCTGCCCAGGGTGCCGCTGCGGTCGCTGCGCCCCGGCGACCTGGTCGTCTACTTCCCGGAGGCCACTCACGTGGCGCTGTACGCGGGCGGCGGGCGGGTCGTGCACGCGCCGCGCCCCGGCGCCGCCGTGGCCGTGTCGCCGCTCGCCGCGCTCCCGGTGCTGGGCGCCGTACGGCCCGACGCGGACGCCCCGCCGCTGGCCGCGTACACCCCGCCGGACCTGGAACGCGGCGGGGTGTGACGGACGGTCCCGGCGGCGGCCTCCGGCAGGACGTCACGCCCCGGCGGCGGCCTCCTTCAGCAGGGCGGCGGTCTTGTCCGGGTCGTACAGGAAGTTCTCGAAGTCGGCCGGGTCGTTGAAGCCGTTCGCGAAGCGGTGGGCGACGGCCGGGTACTCCTGCCCGGCGCCGATCAGCTGGAGGACGTGCTCCGGCGGGACGCCCAGCATGGCGTTGGTCCACTTGGTGACGTGCTGGGCGGTGTCCCAGTACCGGTCGAACGTGGCGCGCATCCACTCCTCGTCGAACGGCCGGTCGCCGTGCTCGACGATGGACGCCAGGTAGCTCGCGGCACACTTGGCGGCGGAGTTCGAACCCTGCCCGGTGATGGGGTCGTTGGCGACGACGACGTCCGCGACGCCCAGGACCAGGCCGCCGCCGGGGAGGCGCCCGACGGGCTTGCGGACGGTCGGCGCGTACCGGCCCGCGAGGGTGCCGCCCGCGTCGGTCAGCTCGACCTTGGTGGCGCGGGCGTACTCCCACGGCGTGAAGCGCTCCATCAGCTCCAGGGTGAGCGCCAGGTGCTCGGCCGGGTCCTTGACGCCCCGGAACACGTCGAGCGGGCCGCCGGGGACGCCCTCCCAGAACAGGATGTCCGCGCGGCCGCTCGTGGTGAGCGTCGGCATCACGAACAGCTCGCCCACGCCGGGCACCAGGTTGCAGCGGACCGCGTCGTACTCGGGGTGCTCGGGGCGCGGGCCGAGGCCGTGCACGTACGCCACGGCGAGCGCCCGCTGCGGCTCGGTGAACGGCGACCGGGACGCGTCCCGCTCGAACATCGACACGAGCTCGCCCTTGCCCGCGGCGACGAGGACCAGGTCGTACGTGCGGGCGAAGAAGTCCAGGTCGGAGACGGCCGCGCCGTGGATGACGAGCTGGCCGCCGCGCTGGGCGAACGTGTCCATCCAGCCGGCCATCTTGACCCGCTGGTCGACGGACTGGGCGTAGCCGTCGAGCCTGCCCACCCAGTCCACGGCCCGGCTGCCGTCGGGGCCCGCGACCGAGATGCCGAGGCCCTCGATGCGGGGCGCCTGCGGCTCCCAGAAGTTGAGGCCGAGGTCCCGCTCGTGCTGGAGCGCCGTGTGGAACATGCACTGCGTGGACATGACGCGCCCGTAGCGGATCTCGTCGGCCGTGCGGTTCGACATCAGGGTGACCTCGTAGCCCTGCGCCTGGAGTCCGAGGGCGAGCTGGAGCCCGGACTGGCCGGCTCCGACGATGAGTATCTTCCGCATCGAGAGGGGGCCTCTTTCCTTGGGTTTCCCTTGGGTGGCGCCGTGGTGGGCGCGGGTTCGGCGGGGGTGGCGGGATGGCGGGGGCGGTGCGCCGGTGGGCGCGGGCCCGCCGGGCGGGGGCCGCTGGACGCGGGTCCGCCCGGGCGGGGGCCGCTAGGCGGGGGTCTTCTCCAGGGCGCGCATGACGAGGGCCAGCAGCGACTCGATGACGGTGAATCGTTCCCGCGCGTCCATGAGCACGATCGGTACGTCCTCCGGGACGGTCAGCGCGTCCCGTACGTCCGCCACCTCGTACCGCTCGGTGCCCTCGAACTGGTTGACGGCCACCACGTACGGCATGCCGCAGCTCTCGAAGTAGTCGAGCGCAGCGAAGCAGTCGGTTAGCCGCCGGGTGTCGGCCATGACGACGGCGCCGATCGCGCCCCGCACCAGGTCGTCCCACATGAACCAGAAGCGCTCCTGGCCGGGCGTGCCGAACAGGTACAGGACGAGGTCGTCGTCCAGGGTGACCCGCCCGAAGTCCATCGCCACGGTGGTGGTGATCTTGTCGGGCGTCGCGGAGAGGTCGTCGGTGTCCGCGCTGGCCTGGGTCATCAGGGCCTCGGTGCGCAGCGGGGTGATCTCGGAGACCGATCCGACGAACGTGGTCTTGCCGACGCCGAAGCCGCCCGCGACGACGACCTTCGTGGCGATGGGGGCACGTTCGGGGTCGAGCTGCCAGGGTGCCAGGACCTCCTCGTCCGGCAGTTCAGAGACGGCGAAGTCCACTCAGCACCCTTTCCAGCAGTGCGCGGTCGGGCTGACCGGAGGCGTGCCCGGTCCCGTACACACGGAGCTTTCCCTGGTCGGCCAGGTCGCTGATCAGCACCCGTACGACTCCCAGCGGCATCCGCAGCAGCGCGGACACCTCGGCGACCGTCCGCATGCGGCGGCACACCTGGACGATGGCCCGCATCTCCGGCATGAGCCGCCCGCCGGGCCTGGCGGTCCGCCCCTCGCCCGCCTCGGAGGCGGCCGCGGCGGGGGCGGCGACGAACGTCTCGACCAGCAGGACGTGCCCGAAGCGGGTCCGTCCGCCGGTCAGCGAGTACGGGCGGACGCGGGCGGGCCTGCGGCCCTCTCCGCGTACCGGCAGCTTGGCCGACAGCGCCGTCATCGTCCGCCCTCCATCGACTGGCGCAGCTCACTGCGCAGTTCCGGGGTGAGCACGTGTCCGGCACGGCCCACGAACAGCGCCATGTGGTACGCGACGATGCTCATGTCGCAGTCGGGCGCGGCGTGCACGCCGAGGAGCGAGCCGTCGCTGATCGACATGACGAAGACGCTGCCCTCCTCCATCGCGACCATCGTCTGCTTGACGGCGCCGCCGTCCATGAGGCGGGCGGCGCCCACGGTCAGGCTCGCGATGCCGGACACGATGGTGGCGAGGTCTGCGCTGGAGCCACGGGGGCCGCGCGGCCGGGCCGCGTCGCCGTCGGCCGCGCCGGGGTCAGCGGGGGCCGTGTTGGCCGCCTCGGGGTCGGACGAGAGCAGGAGCAGGCCGTCCGACGAGACCACGGCGACCGACCGGACGCCAGGCACCTCCTCCACGAGATTGCCCAGCAGCCAGTGCAGGTTGCGCGCCTCGCTGCTCAGTCCTTGGGTGCCGGTGCCGGTCGTCGCACTCAACTGTGTGCCTCCTCGACTGTGTCCCCCGTTCCTGGTGCCGCTTCTTCCGTTACCCCCGACAGCTCGGCCTCCACATCGCGGCGGCCTTCCTTGGCGCCCTTGTGGAAACCGCCGAGCCGGCGGCGCAGCTCCTCGGCGTTCACCCCGCCGGACCGCTCGGCGCGGGGGAGGCCCGCGTCGACGATCCGGGGCGTCCGCTTCGGCAGGCCCTTGTCGGTGACGCGCTCGGCCGTGGGCCCGTCGTCCGCGGCCCGCGCGTGCTCGGACCCCCCGCCCGGCGCGGGCAGCCGCACCTGGAGGGTGGCCTCGTGGACGGCGGGCCCGTCCTGGGGGGTGTCGTCCGCGGCGTCGGCGGCCGGGGCGTGCTCGTCGGGCGCGCCGTGCCGGTCCGCCGGGTGGTCCCGGTCCTCGTCCTGGTCCCGCTCGCCCGCACGGGGCTGCTGGTCCTGGTTCTCGTCCTCCCGTACGGGAGCGGCGTCCCGTACGGGCTCCGCGGTGTCCCCTACGGGCTCGGCGGCCTGCTCGGGGGCGGCGTCCCCCGCAGGCTGCTCCTCCACCCCTACGGGCTCGGTGGCCGCCTCCGGGGCGGTGTCCCGTACGGGCTCCTCCGGCTCGGGCCTCCGGGGCGGCAGCGCGTTGGAGTTGGCCTCCGCCACCGAACCCGGCAGGGACACCGTCGGCATGCCCTCCGCGAGCGCGACCGCCGGTGGCCCGGCCGTCGGCGGCGCGTCCGGCAGGAGGGCCTGCGGGAGGACGACGACGGCCGTCACCCCGCCGTCCTGCTCCGCCCGCAGCTCGACCCGCGCGCCGTGGCGCGCCGCGAGCAGCGCGGCCACCCGCAGGCCGAGGCCCTCGCCCTCGGGGGCGCCCTCCTGGCCGGCGGCCCCGCCCCGCGACGGCACCGCCGCGGCCTCGGCGAGCGCCGGGTCCGCGAGGCGGGCGTTCAGGTCGGCGAGCCGGGCCGGGGTGATCCCGATGCCCTTGTCCCGTACGGAGAGCATCACGTCGCCGCCGTCCAGCAGCCAGCCGGACAGCTGGACCGTGGCGTCCGGCGGCGAGAACGACGTGGCGTTCTCCAGCAGTTCGGCCAGCAGGTGGCTGATGTCGTCGGCGGCGAACCCGGCCACGTACGCGTGCTGCGGCAGCGACTGGATGGCGACCCGCTCGTACCGCTCGATCTCGCTGACGGCCGCGCGCAGCACGTCCACCAGCGGGACCGGGCCCTGGTGGGCGTGGCTGTGCTCGTGCCCGGCGAGGATCAGCAGGTTCTCGCTGTGGCGGCGCATGACCGTGGCCATGTGGTCCAGCTTGAACAGCGTGGCGAGCCGCTCCGGGTCCTGCTCCCGGTCCTCCAGCTTCTCGATGACGGTCAACTGCCGTTCGACGAGGCCGAGGGTGCGCAGGGACAGGTTGACGAACGTGTGGTGGACGCTGTGCCGCTGCCGCTCCAGCTCGGCGGTCAGCCGCTCGGTCTCGGCGCGCAGCTCCGCGTGGTGGGCGGCCAGTTCGGCGGTGGCGCTCTCCCGGCGCTCGTCCCGCGCGGCCCGTGTGCTCAGCTCCAGGAGCTTGCCTTGCAGGGTGTTGAGGGAGCGTACGACCTGGGCGAACTCGTCGTTGCGCCCGGTGAACCGGACCGGCTCCTCGCTCTCCGGAGCGGCGGCGACGCGGGCGGCGCCCAGGCGCAGCACGGCGAGCGGGCGGGTCAGCGTGCGGGCGACGGCGGTGGAGACGCCGATGGCGACGAGGAGGCAGCCGCCGAGCAGGGCGATCCGCAGCTCCAGGGTGGTGACGTCGCTGTCGCGGAGCCCTTCCATGCGCTCGACCTGGCGGGTGGCGAGGGTCGATTCGACACCGCGCATCTGCTCGATGCGGGCGGTGAGCGCGGCCGAAAGACGCTCCGGGTCGGTCTTCCGCTCGGCGCGGGTCAGGGTGGGGCCGTCGGCGAGCTTGCCGAGGTAGTCCTCGGCGGCCTTGACCTCGGGTCCGGTGACGGTCGCGGCGAGCGACTCCCGGCTCGCGGCGTCGGCGGTGCTGCCGAAGTCGGCGAGGGCGACCTGTTCGCGTACGCGGGCCCGGTGGGCGGCGGCGCTGAGTTCGTCGCGGGAGCGCGCGGCGGTCGCGGCGCCGGGGTCCTCCTCGGTGACATAGCGGCCGCTGACCGGGTCGTACACGGTGCGTCCGCCGCCGCCGGGGGTCGGCACGGCGAGGGCGGCGAGCAGCAGGCCGCGGGTGGCGGACGCCTGCTCGACGGCCTGGCCGAGCTCGGCGGGGGCGCGGCCGGGGCCGTCGGCGGCGCGGGCGGGGGTGCGGTCGGCGAGCCGCGCGGCGAGGGCCCGCAGCTTGTCGATGACCTCGGTGTACGCGCGGTGGGCGGCGAGCGCGGTGCCGTCGCCGGTCAGGGCGGTGCGGCGGAGGGACGGCACGTCGGCGAGGGCGCGGCGCACGTCGTCGGGGGCGGCGTCGCGGATCTCCTGTATCTGGCGGTCGACGCGGGCGCTGTGGGCTGTGGAGAGGGCGGGCTTGGCGCGCCCGCCGGTCTCCCCGGCGCCGCTCGCGCCGTCCGTCCCCTCCGTGCCGTCCGCGCCGTCCTGCGAGCCCTGGCCGTCCTGGCCGTTCCCGGGGGCGGCGTCGCGGCCGGCGGCGACGTACGCGGTGACCTCGTCGCGTTCGTCGGCGAGGGAGTGGGCGAGGGTGACCGCCTGCCGGTTCAGCTCGGCGAAGGTGACCAGGCGCTGCGACTCCGTCAGGTCGGCGGAGGTGGCGAGCACGCCGGGGGCCCCGGCACCGATGACGGTGATGCCGACGAGGGCGACACCGGCCACGAGCCGGTTCCGTACCCGTACGCTGCGGCCGCCCGGAACATGGGGATCGCCGGGAGTGTCACTGCGCTTCTGCACCGGTGCTCACATTCTTGAACTCGTTCGCCCATGAAGCAGAGGTGACGACCGGTCACACAAGGAGAGCGCTCCCACCCCTGGTACGGCTTCCGACCATTCCAGCCCTTTTGGGAAGCGAGCACCCCTCGGCCGCTCCGCCACCCGAACGAGTGAACAACACTCCGGAGTTGGCTAACAACTTCTGCCCCGGGGCGCGGCGGGGGCCCGGGCGGCGCCGGGTTGGACCTTCCGCGCGGGCTTTGGCAATATGCGCGCCCGCATCTCGGGGCACGGCCCTCGAAGTCGCCCGCCGCCGACCGCCCGCACGCCGCTGACCTGCCGGTAGGCGCCTTCACGCCGTCTGTGCGCGGGGTGAAGGAGTCATGCAGACTGAACAGCATGTACGTGGAAACCGCCTCCCTGCCCGGCGATCCCGAACGCCCCAACGAGGACTGGGCCGCCACGGCGGTTCCGGCGTCCGGTCTGGGCGGGGTCCTGGTGGTTCTGGACGGGGTGACGCCGCCGTCCGTGGACGTGGGCTGTGTGCACCCGGTGCCCTGGTACACGGCCTCCCTCGGCGGCGCGCTGACCGAACTGTCCGCTTCGCGGCGGGACCTGACCCTGGCGGAGGTCCTGGCGGCGGCAATCCGGCGCACCGCGAACTCCCACTCCGAGTCGTGTGACCTTTCTCACATCCGTACACCGCAGGCGACGGTGGTCCTCGCCCGGTGGGACGCGGACGTCGTGGAGCACTTGGTGCTGTCCGACTCCGTACTGCTGCTGGAGTCCCCGGACGGGCGGGTCCGGGCGATACGGGACGACCGGCTCGACCTGGTGCCGCCCGAGGTGCTGTGCTCCCACGCGGCGACGGACCGGCTGCGCAACGCGGAGGGCGGCTTCTTCACGGCGGCCGCCGACCCGGCGGTGGCCGCGCGGGCGGTGACCGGGGTGACGCCGAGGTCCGCCGTACGGGCGGTGGCCGCGCTGACGGACGGGGCGGCGCGCTGGGCTGAGCTGTTCGGCGAGGGCGACTGGGCGGACTGCGTGGGCGTGCTGCGCGAGGAGGGCGCGCGGGGCCTCCTCGACCGGGTGCGGGCGCTGGAGCTGCGGGACGCGCGGGCCGGCGGGGTGCGCCGCTGGAAGCTCCACGACGACGCGACGGCGGTGTACGCGGAGCTGTGAGCCGCGCCGGGGCGGCGGGCGCGCCACGGGGGCGGCCTTCGGCGGGGCTGGGCGGCTCTCAGGGCCAGGCGGCTCCCGGGCCGGGTGGCTCCCGGCGGCCGGGAGCCACCCGGCCCGGGGCGGGGCGGCTCAGGGCCGCGCGGTGCCGCCCGGGTCGCGGCCGTCGGAGCCGGTGTTGAGCTGGTGGAGCAGCCGCGCCAGTTCGGCGACCTCGGCGCGGTCCCACCCGGCGAGCTTGCGCACGTACCGGGCGCGGCGGGCGTCGCGTACCCGGCGGAACCGGTCCCGGCCCTCGCCGGTGAGGCGGACGAGCGAGGCGCGCCCGTCGGCGGGGTCGGGCTCGCGGGCGATGAGGCCCAGCTCCTCCAGGGCGCGCAGCTGGCGGCTCATCGTGCCCTTGCCGACACCGAAGTACCCGGCGAGTTCGGTGGCCCGCTGGCCGCCCGCCTCGTCGAGCCGGACGAGCAGCCCGTACGCGGCGGGCTCCAGCTCCGGGTGGACCTCGCGCGCCATCTCGCCGGACGAGGCGCGGGCGCGGCGCAGGAAGACCGCGAGCTCGCGTTCGAGGGCGAGGTACGCCTGGTCGGGGACGTCGCCCGCGCCGCCGTCCGCCGCGGAGTCGCGCCCGCTGTCCGTACCGGCGTCCGTACCGCCGCCGGGGCCGTGCCCGCCGTCGGGTACCGGCTCCTCGCCCGTGCCGCCTGCCCGCATGTCCGCACCTCTCGCGCGTCCTGACCGCCGTACCGCGGCGTGTCCCGTGGTACGGCCAGTATTCCGCAGGGGGCGGACGTCAGCGCAGGTCGGCGGGGTGGGCCGGCGGGCCGTCGCGGCGGACGGCGGCGAGGAGATCCGGCAGCCGCGGTGGCCACAGCGGCTCGTCGGCGGCGGCCAGTTCGTCCGGGGTCCACCAGCGCCAGCGCAGGATGCCGTCCTCGGCGTGGGCGGCGGTCAGGTCGCCGGACGGGTCGCGGCGCGGGGCGGGCGCGGCGGCGAGGAACACGTGCTCGTGCTGGCGGACGGGGACACCCGCGCGGGTGAAGTCGTGCTCCCACAGGCACAGCAGGGGGCCGACCTCGATGTCGGTCCAGCCGGTCTCCTCGCGCAGTTCGCGCAGGGCGCCCTCGACGGGGGTCTCCCCCGGCTCGGTACCGCCGCCGGGCATCGCCCAGTGGACGCCGACTTCCTCGTTGTCGTAGCGGAACATGAAAACGGCGCCCTCGGCGTCGAACACGGCGACGCGAGCGGCTTTCCTCGGTATGCGCATCCGGTCAGTCTGCTACGGAGCGGTTCCGGCGCGTACGGAGGCGGGGCGGGTACGGAGGCCGGGCGGGTACGGAGGCCGGGCGGGTACGGAGGCCGGGCGGGTACGGAGTTGACCTACGCGGCGGTTGGTTCCGGCGCGCCGGGGCACCGCTGCCCCGGTGCCCCGGTACGCCGGAACCGCGCTACCGGTGCCGTTCCACGGGTGCGTTCAAGAACGCGACCGCGGAAGCTCCCCCTGCGAGCCCGGCGGGCCTGGTCATGTCCCGCCGGGGTCCGGCGAGCCCATCCTGCCGGGCGGGAGCGGCAAGCGGAACCGCCGGTCGGCCCCCTCCGACCGGTCGGCCCCCTCCGACCGGTGGGACGGCTCACAGCGGCAGGACCGCCCGTACGACGAACCCGCCGTCCGGGCAGCGCTCCGCCGCCAGGGACCCGCCGAGCAGCTCGGCCCGCTCCCGCAGCCCCACGAGCCCGTACCCGCCACCGGGCAGCGCGCCCTCGGCCACCGTCTCCCCCTCGGGTACGGGCTCCGGGCGCGGCTCCGGCAGGCGTACGTGCTCCGGCGGGCGGCCCGGCCCCGGCGGGGGCGTGTTGCGGACCTCCACCGTCAGGGCGCGGCCGTCCGCCGCGGGGGCGACGCGGACCGACACGCGGGCGTTCGGGGCGTGCTTGCGGACGTTGTTCAGGGACTCCTGGACGATGCGGAACACCGTGCACTCCACCTCCGCCGAGGGCGCCGCCTTGGGCGCGGTCACCTCCGCGGTGACGTCCAGGAGGCTGTCGTCGGTCAGGTCCCGCAGCCCGTCGAGTCCGGTGCGGACGGCGGCGCGGGCGGCCCCGGCGTCGGAGGCGCGCAGGACGCCCACCATGTCTCGCAGCTCCTCCAGCGCCTGCACGCTGTGGCGGCGGATGCTCTCGGCGGTGTCGCGCTTCCACGCGTCGGCGGTCTCGGCGGCGCGCAGGGCGCCCGACTGGACGGCGATGATGCCGACGTGGTGGGCGACCGTGTCGTGCATCTCGCGGGCGAGCCGGGCCCGTTCGCGGATGACGGCGCGCTCGGCCTCCAGGCGCTGCTCGCGTTCGCGGGTGGCGGTGAGGTCCGCGAGGCGGGCGCGCAGTTCGACTCGGGTGCGGGCGAGCAGGCCCAGCGCGGTGGGGCCGGTGCTCATCAGGACGCCCGCCTCGACGGAGGTGAGGACCTCCTGGCGGGTCATGGTGAGCAGGTCGCCGACGGGCCACGGGCAGGCGGTCACCGCGAACAGCAGGACGCAGGCCACGGCGGTGCGGTGCCGGGAGCGGCCGGACGCCACCTCGAACATCGCCACCATGGGCGGCAGCCACAGGAACCCGGTCAGCATCGCGGGCAGAGTCGCGCACAGGGTGACCGTCGGCAGGCGCCGCCGCAGCGGCAGGAAGAGCACCGCCGCCGCGCACACGGCGAGCGGAAGGGCGGTGAAGTCCTCCTCCACGGTGAGGAGTTCGGCCGCCGCGACGACCACGAGAAGGACCTCGGCGGCCGGGCGGCGCCACCTCACCGTACGAGCCGGAGCTGATGCGCCCGTACCGCCGCCTGCACTCTGTTCGTCACGCCGAGCTTGCCGAGCACCGTGCTGACGTGGTCCTTCACCGTGGTCGTCCCGATCAGCAGCCGCCGCGCTATCTCCGCGTTGGACAGGCCCTCCGCGAGGAGGGCGAGCACCTCGCGTTCGCGCGGCGTCAGGTCGTCGGCCCGCACCCGGTCCTCCACGGACCCGCCGGGGTGTTCCGGCTCCCCGCTCTGCGCGCGTAGATAGCCGTCCACCACCGTACGGGCGACCTTCGGCGCGATGACCCGGCCGCCCGCCGCCAACTCCTTGATCAGGTACTCCAGTTGCTCGGGCGCGGTGTCCTTCAGCAGGAACCCGGCCGCCCCGCCGCGCAGCGCCGCAGAGAGGTGCTCGTCGGCGTCGAACGTGGTCAGCATCGCCACCACGGGCGGTTCGGGCAGGGCCCGCAGGTCGGCGAGGACGCACAGGCCGTGCCGGTCGGGCATGCGGACGTCGAGGAGGACCACGTCGGGCCGGTGCTCGCGCGCCTCACCGACCGCCTCCGAGCCCGTACACACCGCGACGACGCGTGTGCCGTCGAAACCGTCGATGATCCGCCGGAGACCCTCTCTGATCAGGACCTCGTCATCGACGATCATCACGTGCACTGCTGAACGGTTCATACGGCCGGACCCCACTCAGGCGTTCTGGAGCGCCCTCAGCATAGGCGCTGCCCGCTCCGACGGGGACCCGTGAGCGCGACGGGGGAAGGCCCCCGGCACCAGGGGGCGCCGGGGGCCTTCCGTCAGGGCGCGGGTCCGCCGGCTCGTCGCCGGTCAGCCGCACTTGCCCGCCGGGCGGGAGCGGGTGACGAGGTTCGTCCAGCCGCTGGTGCCGTCCAGCCAGACGACGCGGGTGCCGGAGTCGGCGGCCGGGGAGAGCTGCATGCCCCGGTCGCAGGACATCCGCTGGACGCGGGAGCCGTCGGTGGTCAGCTGCCAGATCTTCGGCAGGTCGGCGTTGGCGGGACCGCCCGGGCCGCCGGACCCGTCGCCGGTGCCGGGCCGGGTGCCGTTCACGGTGACGGCCGTGTCGGACACGGTGAGGTCGGTGGCGACGAGCGCGCCCGGCTTGTACTCGCTGCTGATGTCGTACGTGCCGGTGCCGTCCGCGCCGGTCCTGCGGATGGTCGTCTGGCCCTGGTCGTCCAGGTTCTCGTCGTTCAGCCAGAAGACATGGGTGGCGTTGACGCCGGTGCGGCCCACGGACCGGGGTTCGCCGTGCTGCTCCGCGAGGACGGCCTTCCCGGTGGCCAGGTCGAGGATCTCCACACCGAGCCGGTCACCGTCCGTACCGCCGTCCCTGCCGCCGGCCTTGTCGCCCGCCGGGTACAGCTTGGCGTAGGCGACCCGGCCGTGACCGATGGACGGCAGTCCGGTGAGCGTGTCGGGACGGCCGCCGTCCACGTACGCGGGCCGGGGGTCGCCGGGCCTGAGCACGCCGACGTGGCGGCCGTCGCCGAACAGGTCGTACAGGTCGAAGACGGTCACGCCCCGGTCCACGCGCACGCCCAGCACATCGGCCTGGGTGGTGAGCAGCCGCTTGACGGGCCCGCCCGCGAGCGGCCGGGACAGGATCTCGACGCTCTCCGCGCCGTACGCGACCCACACGACGGTCCGGCCGTCGGTCGCCGGGTTCACGTGGAATCGGCCGTCGTTGGGGCTCATCAGCTTCGGCGCGCCCTTGCCGTCGATCCGGCCCGCGTACACCGAGTACGGCTCCGAACCGTCGTCGTTGGAGGTCGCGGCGGTCCACCGGCCGCCCCCGGCCTGCACGTCGGTGCCATCCGTGTTGACCTTGCGCAGCAGCGTGTCGGAGTCGGCGCCCAGGGCGTTCTCCCAGCCCCGGACGATGCCGTGCGCGTTGAACGACCGCTTCACGGTGTCCACCTGCCGGGCGGTCGCGCCGAGCGCGCGGGCGGCGGCGACGACGGCCTCGCGGCCCTCGGTGAAGCCGTCGAGCGGGGTGAGGTACTCGGAGAGCGCCTTGTACACGATCCTGTCGGCGAGCTCGGGCCCTAGGTCCTGGCGCAGGTCCCACAGGGCGCCGGAGAAGATCGTGGAGTTGAGGTGGACGCCGCCGTTGTCGACGCCGAAGGTGACGCCGAGGAAGTCCTTCGCTGTGGTGGCGCCGTCGTCCAGGTCGCGCAGCGCGCAGTCGCGGGGCGCGGCGGTGCGGCAGAGGTCCTCGCCGATGAGCCCGGCGTCGGGGTCGTCCATGGCGCGGCCGGAGCGGTCCACGTCGATGGCGTTGCCGAAGTAGTCGGCGACGGCCTCGTTGAGGGCGCCGGACTGGCCCGCGTAGACGAGGTTCGCGGTGTTCTCGACGACGCCGTGGGTCATCTCGTGGCCGACGACGTCCAGGTCGGCGGAGAGCGGCCGGAACTCCTCGTCCCCGGAGCCGTACACCATCTTGGTGCCGTCCCAGAAGGCGTTGACGAACGGCTCCCCGAACGCGGTGACGCCGACGAGGGAGTTGACGGCCGAGCCGCGCCCGTCGAGGCCGGTGCGGCCGTGACGCTCCTTGTAGTAGTCGAAGACCTGGGCGGCGGCCCAGTGCGCGTCCACGGCGCCGGAGTCGGTGGCGTCCTGCCCGAAGTCGGGCGTGGCGGACGCGAAGGGCTTCAGGCCGTCGGGCCAGGTGCCGAGCACCTCGAAGACGTCCTTGTCGCGGGCGTCCCAGGTGGTGAGCGTGTTGCCGGTGGTGGCGGCCATGCGGGTGTGGTCGGACAGGACGTACGGGCCGTCCGGGGCCGGGCGGTGCACGGCCAGCGGGACCTTGCCGCCGTCGAGGCGGACGCCGGAGCCGGTGACGGGGGTCCCGGGGGCTGCCGGGGCGGTGTCGCGGGCCGGGGCACTCGTGCCGGGGCGGGCGGCGGGGACGCTGCCGGGCCGCGCGGCGGGGGCGCTGCCCGCCGTCGGGGCGAGGGTCTTGATGCCGCTGTACTGGAGGACGGGGTAGCCCGCGCGGGCGTCCACGTACACGTTCTGGAGGACCGGCTCGCCGCTCAGGGGGTGCGCGCCGCGCACGGTCACGTGGTACGTGAGCACGCCCTCGCCGCGCGGGATCACCACGAGCCCGGCGGAGGCGCCGCGTAACGCCCGGCTCTCGGCCCGCGTGCCGCGCCGGGCGTCGTCGCCCCCGGTCCCGGCGCCGTCCCGGGCGGGGCGGGTGAGGCGGTCGCCGGAGAGCCGGGTGAGCGTCGCGGTGACGGCGCGGCGTACGGCGGTCTCCTCGCTGACGGCCGGCTTCGTCCCGACGGTCAGTCCGGTGAAGTACTTGCCGGAGGTGCCGGTGACGGCCCGCAGCCCCTTGTCGGTCTCCATCCGGACGACGTACTGCCCGCCGAGCACGGGCACGCCGCGGTGCTTCTGCTGGAGCCGCACCGTCTCGTCGCCGCCGTGCCGCAGGGTCTGCGCCGGGGCGAGGTCGCGGTGCGGCTCCGGTATCCGGTACCGGCCCCGCTCGGCGGCGAGATGGGCGCGGGCCGCGTCGGCGGGCGCCGCCTTGGCGTCCACCGGGTCGTGGAGGCCGTCCACGAGCGCCGGGGTGTCCGTCCCGGGCAGCGGGATGATGTCGGTCCCGGCTGCGGGCGGGGTGGTTCCCCCGGGGCCCGCGGGGCGGGCCGACAGGCCGCCGGTGGCCCCGGCCTCGGTGGCATGGGCCGCGGTGGCCTGCGGATTCCGGTGCCGGGTGGCGTCGGTGGCGTGGGCCGCGGGTATCGCGGTGATCAGCAGCCCGGCGGCGGCGAGCGCCGCTCCCCCGGTCGCGGCCGCCCCCCTCCGCCTGCCGGTTCGCGCCGAAGTCTTCCTTGGTTCGCGCACGGTCGCTTACCCCTTCCTACGTGCTTGGTCAGAGCCGTTTCGGGTGGTCGGGGCCATGCAAGCGGGGGGTGGCGCCGGTGGGCAATGAGCCAACCGTCCCGAGAAGTGGACACGCACACTTGTGTGTCCGCCGAGGGCGCGGTGAGAATCCCACGCATGATCAAGGGGGGATTGCCCCCACTTGGCCTGGGGGAGGCCGAGGAGCGGGCATATGAGGCTTTGCTGCTGGAACGGGCCGATCGGGTGGAGGAGTTGGCGCGGCTCCTGGGGCTTCCGCGGGAGCGGGTGGACACCGCGCTGGACCGGCTGGTGGAGCACGGTTTCGCCCACCCGGCGGACCCGGCGGACGGGGGCGGACTGCCGCACCCGGCGGCCCCGGCGGCCGCCCTCCGCACGCTGATCGACCGGCGCCAGGCCGAACTGCACCGCCGGGCGGCGGAGTTGGAGCGGCTGCGGCTGACGGCGGAACGGCTTGCCGCACGGCGTACCGGAGGGGCGGGCGGCGGGTGCGCCGTGGAGGTCGTCACGGGCGGGGGCGCGGCCGACGAACGGGCGGCCCGGCTGCTGGCCGGGGCGGAACGCGAGGTGCTGCTGATGGACCGGGCGCCGTACGGGGGCGTGGGCGCGGGCCTGGACGTGGGCGGGCTGCTCGCGCGGGGCGTCGAGGTGCGGGCGGTACTGGACCGGGCGGGCCTCGTGTCGCCGGTACGGGCACGGGCGGTGGCCGCCCTGGCGCGGCGGGGGCTGCGGGTGCGGGTCGCGGCCGGGGTGCCGACGCGGCTGGTGGCGGTGGACCGGCGGGTGACGCTGCTGCCGCCGTCGGACCCCGCCGACCCGAGGCCCCACGCCCTGGTGGTGTCCGACCCCAGACTCCTGGAGGCACTGCTCCCGCTGTTCGACGCGGCATGGACCCGGTCCGCACCGTGGGGCGACGGCCACCGGGAAGGCCACCGGGAGGGCGACGGCCACCGGGAAGGTGCGGGCGGGCGCGAGGACGGCGGCCGCCGGGACGGCCGTACCCACGACGGCGGCCAGGACCAGGACCGCGCGGGCGACGGCGGCGGAGACGGCTGCCCCGAGCAGCGGGAACTGCTGCGGCTCCTCGCGGCGGGCCTCAAGGACGAGGCCATCGCCCGCCGCCTGGGCGTCCACGTCCACACGGCCCGCCGCCGTATCAGCCGCCTCCTGGAGACCCTGGACGCCCGCACCCGCTTCCAGGCCGGCGCCCGGGCAACGGCCAGAGGCTGGCTGGACACCTGGTGACCCGAGCCACGGCCCCGGGCGGCGTGGCCTGCCCGAACGGCTCACCCGGGCAGGCCGCGCGGTCGACGGGTCCGGGTGACGGACGGCAGCCCGCCACCTCACCGCCCGGCCCCACCCCCCGCCCGCCAGGACCAAGGCCCGAAGGCCCAGGGCCCGGCGGACCAAACGGCCCGGCGGACCAAAGGCCCGGCGGACCCAGGGCCCGGGGGATCAGGCGGCGACAGGGGCCGCCGTGGCCGCCTCCTTCACCATGTCCGCCGCCCCGGCGGGCGTGAGGGCGATGTCCAGGACCTGGCGGACGTCCGTCACGGTGTGAACCTCCAGCTTGCCGAGGACCTCGGCGGGCACGTCGTCGAGGTCGGCCTCGTTCCGCTTCGGGATGACCACCGTGGTGATCCCCGCCCGGTGCGCGGCGAGCAGCTTCTGCTTGACGCCGCCGATGGGCAGGACCCGGCCGGTCAGCGACACCTCGCCGGTCATCGCGACATCCGTCCGCACCAGCCGTCCGCTGAGCAGGGAGGCGAGCGCGGTCGCCATGGTGACACCGGCGCTCGGCCCGTCCTTCGGCACCGCCCCGGCCGGGAAGTGGATGTGGACGCCCCGGTCCTTGAGGCCGGTCACGGGCAGTTCGAGCTCGGCGCCGTGGGAGCGCAGGAAGGAGAGCGCGATCTGCGCGGACTCCTTCATCACGTCACCGAGCTGCCCGGTGAGGGTGAGCCCCGCCGCGCCGGTCTCCGCGTCCGCGAGGGACGCCTCCACGAACATCACGTCGCCGCCCGCGCCCGTGACGGCCAGTCCGGTGGCCACACCGGGCACGGACGTACGGCGCTCGGCGGGATCCTGCGCGGACTCGGGCACATGGTGCGGGCGCCCGACGAGGTCGCGCAGGCCGTCCTCGCCGACGGTGAACGGCAGCTCGCGGTCGCCCAGCTCCGCCTGCGCGGCGACCTTCCGCAGCAGCCGCGCGATGGACCGCTCCAGGTTCCGCACTCCGGCCTCGCGGGTGTACTCCCCGGCGAGCTTGCGCAGCGCGGCCTCCTCGATCACCACCTCGTCGCGTCCGAGCCCGGCCCGCTCCAGCTGGCGGGGCAGCAGGTGGTCACGGGCGATGACGATCTTCTCGTCCTCGGTGTAGCCGTCGAGGCGGACCAGCTCCATGCGGTCGAGGAGCGGCTCGGGGATGGCCTCCAGCACGTTCGCGGTGGCGAGGAACACGACGTCGCTGAGGTCCAGCTCGACTTCGAGGTAGTGGTCGCGGAACGTGTGGTTCTGCGCCGGGTCGAGGACCTCCAGCAGGGCGGCGGCCGGGTCGCCCCGGAAGTCGGAGCCCACCTTGTCGATCTCGTCCAGGAGGACGACCGGGTTCATGGACCCGGCCTCCTTGATGGCGCGGACGATCCGGCCGGGCAGGGCGCCGACGTACGTCCGCCGGTGGCCGCGGATCTCCGCCTCGTCCCGTACGCCGCCGAGCGCGACGCGCACGAACTTGCGGCCCATCGCGTGCGCGACGGACTCGCCGAGGCTGGTCTTGCCGACGCCGGGCGGGCCCACCAGCGCGAGGACGGCGCCGCCGCGCCGCCCGCCGACGACGCCGAGGCCCCGGTCGGCGCGGCGCTTGCGGACCGCGAGGTACTCGGTGATGCGCTCCTTCACGTCGTCGAGACCGGCGTGCTCGGCGTCGAGGACCTCGCGCGCGCCGCGGATGTCGTACTGGTCCTCGGTCCGCTCGCTCCACGGCATCTCCAGGACCGTGTCCAGCCAGGTGCGGATCCACGAGCCCTCGGGCGACTGGTCGCTGGCCCGCTCCAGCTTGTCGACCTCCTTGAGCGCGGCCTCGCGGACCTTCTCGGGCAGGTCGGCGGCCTCCACGCGGGCCCGGTAGTCGTCCGTGCCGCCGTCGGCGTCCTCGCCGTTCAGCTCGCGCAGCTCCTTGCGTACGGCTTCGAGCTGGCGGCGCAGCAGGAACTCGCGCTGCTGCTTGTCCACGCCCTCCTGGACGTCCTTGGCGATGGACTCGGCGACGTCCTGCTCGGCGAGGTGGTCGCGGAGCTGCTCGGTGGCGAGCTTCAGCCGGGCGACGGGCTCGACGGTCTCCAGCAGGGCGACCTTCTGGGCGGTGGTGAGGAACGGGGAGTACCCGGAGTTGTCCGCCAGGGCGGCGACGTCGTCGATCTGCTGGACGCGGTCCACGACCTGCCAGGCGCCGCGCTTGCGCAGCCAGCTGGTGGCGAGGGCCTTGTACTCCTTGACCAGCTCCGCGACGGCGCCGGGCAGGGGGTCGGGCACGGCCTCCTCGACCTCGGTGCCCTCCACCCACAGCGCCGCGCCCGGCCCGGTCGTCCCGGCCCCGATCCGTACCCGCGCGCGGCCCCGGATGAGCGCCCCGGGGTCGCCGTCGGACAGCCGCCCGACCTGCTCGACGGTCCCGAGGACGCCGATCGCGGCGTACGTCCCGTCCACCCTCGGCACCAGCAGCACCCGCGGCTTGCCGCTGCCCTCCCGAACGGCGGCCTGGGCGGCCTCGACGGCGGCGCGCACCTCGTTGTCGGACAGGTCCAGCGGCACCACCATCCCCGGCAGGACGACCTCGCCGTCGAGCGGCAGCACGGGCAGGGTGAGCGGTGTGGACGTCGAACCCATGATCTCCCCTTCGGCAGTCAAGTTGAGCTACACACACTCAATGCACCTGAGCCGCCCGGTGTTCCCCACGCCGCGTTCACCCCCAGCGAACAGCCGCCCCCGCTGCGTCATCGTTGGCCATGAGACATGACCGCCGACGCACCGTCCCCGCAGACACCCGGAGCCGCACCAGACGCTTCCGCGCACGGCGGACCGGAACGCCGGCGGGCGCGCCGCGCCGAGGCGTGGTCGATCGGGTGGACGGCCCTGGCACTGGTCGTCTGGCTGCGGCCGACGTTCCCGATGCTCGCCGACCACGGCCCGAGCCCTACGGGAACCGGCCCGCCTGCCGGGGCCCGCTGGTCGACCCGTCGCCGGGGGATTTGGGCCCCGCCGGAGAAGTGAGGCACGGCCCGCCCCGGCACGCCGGGGTCGAGCGGCCGCGCCCGGCATGACAACGGCCGTCCGGCCCCGGCCCGTTGTCAGTGGCGGCGCCTACGATCCGCTCATGAGCATGATCGGGGAGTACGCGAGGCTGACCGCCGACGAGTTCACACGGGCGCTGGATGACCCGGAGTGGGCCGAGGAGCGGGTGGACGAACTGGTCGAGGCCGAGCTGGACGGCCGCGGCGACCGCGAGGCGCGGTGCCTCGACACGGACAAGGCGTGGCACGCGCTGGACTTCCTGCTGAGCCGGATCGGCTTCCCCGTGGACATCGTCTTCGGGGAGGGGTCCATACCGGGCGCGGAGGACTGGGGGTACACCCCGCCGCGCTATCTGGCGCCGGACCGGGTGCGGGCCGCCGCCGAGGCGCTGCGGACCACGCCCGTCGAGCGGCTGGTCGAGGGCGTCACGCCCGAGGACCTGGCGAGGGCGGACGTGTACCCGGTGATCGTGTGGGAGCGGGGCGAGTCGCTGGAGTACGCGACGGCGTACTACGAGGCGCTGGTGCCGTTCTTCGCCGCCGCCGCCCGCGACGGGGACGGCATGCTCATGTGGCTTGACTGAACGACGCGGGCCGGGCACCGCCCGCTGCGGGGGCGGCCTGGAGCGGGGGCCCGGCCCGTGGCCGGAGCCCGCGCCCCTACACCGTCCCCCACGCCGCCGCCCCGCATGTCACGCGACAGCCTTGTCACCCCACCCGCACCGTCCGTTATCTCCTTGCGCACGCCGAGCACCTGGCATGTAATGGCCACGTGGACAACGCACTTATTACGGCGGCCTGGGTGCGGGGCTGGGCCGTCTCGCGGGGCACGCCGCCGCCCGTGGACGAGCCGTGGGGCTACCGCATCGACGTGGGCCTCGGCCGCCATGTCTTCCGGCACGTGCTGCCGGAACCGGACGAGCCGACCGTCCGCAAGCTCTGCGAGACCGTGGACCAGCCGTACGCCTGGCTGAAGGTCCTCGCCGAGCCCGAGGAGGTCGCCCGGTGGATCACCCCCGCGTGGACGGTCCCCGACGACCCCGGCTTCATGATGTACACCGCCCTGCGCCCCGGCCCCGCGCCCGGCCTGCCCGCGGGGTACGGGCTCGACGTCGAGGCCCACGAGGGCGTCCACCTCGTGCGCCTCCTCGCCGAGGACGGTTCCCTCGCCGCGCGCGGCCAGGTCGCCCCCACGGGCCGCACGGCGGTGTTCGACCAGATCGAGACGTACGAGGGCCACCAGCGGCGCGGTCTCGGCAGCGCCGTCATGCGCCTCCTCCACAACGCCGCCGCCGAGGCCCACGCCACCACCGGCGTGCTGAGCGCCACCGTCCAGGGCCGCGCGCTGTACTCGGCACTGGGCTGGCGGTACCAGGGCCCGCTCACCGGAGTCGTACGCGACGGCAGCCCGGGCGCGGACGGCCCCGCCTGAGGAACCGCACAGAGGAACCGCACACAGGAACCACGCAGGGGAACCGCGTGCGGCGGAGAGGGCGTTGCATAAGGTGGAGCGCATGCCCTTGACGCTCGACCGACGTGAAGGCCCGTACGGTGAAGTCGTGCTGCGGCAGCGCGACGACCACTTCGAGATCATCGCCAACGGCACCTTCCTCATGGACACTTCCGACGGCCGCTCCGAGCGGCTGCTCGTCGACGCCGCCCTCCAGGCCCTCGGCGGCCCCCGCACCGGCGGCGCCGCGGACGCCCGTTCCGCGGGCACCCGTCAAGACGCCCACCGCCCCTCCGTCCTCATCGGCGGGCTCGGCGTCGGCTTCTCCCTCGCCCACGCCGCCGCCGACCCCGCCTGGGGCCGCATCGCCGTCGTGGAGCGGGAGCAGGCCATCATCGACTGGCACCGCGAAGGCCCCCTCGCCGCCCTCTCCGCCCGCGCCCTCGCCGACCCGCGCACGGCGCTGATCCACGCCGACCTCGTCGCGTACGTCCACGCCCCGGACATCCCGGACACCTACGACGCGCTCTGCCTCGACATCGACAACGGCCCCGACTGGACGGTCACCGAGGGCAACGACGGCCTGTACTCGCCGTCCGGCCTCGCGGCCTGCGCCCGCCGCCTCAACCCCGGTGGCGTACTGGCGGTTTGGTCCGCCCGGCCGTCCGCCGATTTCGAAGAGTCCTTGCGGAATGCCGGTTTCAGCGGGGTACGGACGGAAGAGATCCCGGTTGCCCGGGGCGTACCGGACGTGGTCCACCTCGGGATTCGACCCGCGTAGCCGCGGCATGGTCGCTGCCTTTATGTTGTTGACGTAAAGCGCACGGAACTACAGCTCGCGCAGGACGCGACAGGGGCGGGGCATGGAGCACGCACACACCAGCCACACCGGCACCGCGGTCACGCCGGGTACCCAGCGCCGGGTCCTGGTCGTCGAGGACGACACGACGATCGTGGAGGCCATCTCCGCGCGACTGCGGGCCGAGGGGTTCCTCGTGCAGACGGCGTCCGACGGACCGGCCGCGGTGGACGCGGCGGACGCGTGGCAGCCGGACCTGATGGTCCTCGACGTCATGCTGCCGGGCTTCGACGGGCTGGAGGTCTGCCGCCGCGTCCAGGCGCAGCGGCCCGTGCCGGTCCTGATGCTCACCGCGCGCGACGACGAGACGGACATGCTGGTCGGGCTCGGCGTCGGCGCCGACGACTACATGACCAAGCCGTTCTCGATGCGCGAGCTGGTCGCCCGGGTCCATGTGCTGCTGCGCCGGGTCGAGCGGGCCGCGCTGGCCGCGGTCACCCCCCGCAGCGGCATCCTGCGCCTGGGCGAACTGGAGATCGACCACGCGCAGCGCCGGGTCCGCGTCAAGAGCGACGACGTGCACCTGACGCCGACCGAGTTCGACCTGCTGGTCTGCCTGGCCAACACGCCGCGCGCGGTCCTGTCCCGTGAGCAGCTGCTCGCCGAGGTGTGGGACTGGGCCGACGCGTCGGGCACGCGGACCGTGGACAGCCACATCAAGGCGCTGCGCCGGAAGATCGGCGCCGAGCGGATCCGTACCGTCCACGGCGTGGGGTACGCCCTGGAGACCCCGGCGCCGTGAGCCCCGGGCGCCCCGGGACCCGGGACCGCGACCCCGGCGGAAGTCCGCGACCGGACAGTGAACCCCGAGGCGGCCGGACGGAGGGCCGTACGGTGGAGGGCGACCCGTTCCCGGACGACGACCGCGCCCCGCTCGCGGACGACGGCACCGCGCTCGCGGGCGACGGCGACCCGCCTGCGGGTGACGGCGGCCCGGCCGCGCACGGCGGCGGCCGCGCGGGCCGCCGCCGACCCCGCCCCGCCCGGCGCGGGCTGCGCGGACGCCTCCCCTCCGTCACCATTTCCATCAAGACGAAGCTGGGCAGCCTCGTCGTCGTCTCCGTCTTCATCACCACCGGCCTGCTGCTGGTGGCGCTGCGCACGGAGACCGAGCTGCGCTTCATCACGGTCTTCTCGGTGATCGCGACCCTGCTGCTCACCCAGTTCGTCGCGCACGGCCTGACCGCTCCGCTCGACGAGATGAACAAGGTCGCCAAGGGCATCTCGCACGGCGACTACACCCGCCGCGTCCGGGGCGCCGGCCGCCGCGACGAGCTGGGCGACCTCGCCTCCACCATCAACCGCATGGCGGACGACCTGGAGGCCGTGGACCGGCACCGCAAGGAGCTGGTCGCCAACGTCTCCCACGAGCTGCGCACCCCCATCGCGGCGCTCAGGGCCGTCCTGGAGAACGTCGTGGACGGCGTGTCGGCGGCCGACCCGGAGACGATGCGCACCGCGCTCGCGCAGACCGAGCGCCTGGGCCGCCTCGTGGAGACCCTGCTCGACCTGTCCCGCCTGGACAACGGTGTCGTACCGCTCCGCTCGCGCCGCTTCGAGGTGTGGCCGTACCTGTCAGGCGTGCTGAAGGAGGCCAGCCTGGCCGCCTCGCACCGGTCCGTCGGCGCCGGGGCGCGCCCCCACGCGCGTACGGACGTGCACCTGCACCTGGACGTGTCGCCGCCCGAGCTGACCGCGCACGCGGACGTGGAGCGGCTCCACCAGGTCGTGGCGAACCTCGTGGAGAACGCGGTGAAGCACTCCCCGCCGCACGGCCGGGTCACCGTACGGGCGCGGCGCGGCCCGTTCCCCGAGTCACTGCGCCTGGAGGTGCTGGACGAGGGCCCCGGCATCCCCGAGTCGGAGCGGCACAAGGTCTTCGAACGGTTCAACCGGGGCAGCGTCCCCTCGCCGCACGGCCCGGGCAGCGACGGCGGCACCGGCCTCGGCCTCGCCATCGCCCGCTGGTGCGTGGATCTCCACGGTGGCCGTATAGGTGTGGCCGAATCCGCACGGGGCTGCCGCATTCTCGTCACCCTTCCGGGGATTCCACGGCAGCGCGGTTGACATAGGGTTCGAACCGGAGACGTCAGGTGTCCGTGTACGTGTACGGGGTACACGTCCGGAGCGGGGGCGGAACCGTTCAGGGGTGCGGACCACGCAGGTCGCAGCTCCGCCGCGCGCTACCCGGTCACAGCCGGTCGTCGTCGAACCACGCTTGTTTCCCGCCATTTCTGCCCGTGAAACCCGCCGTTCGATGTGATGTACGCGACGATGGCACGCCCCGCCTGCACCTTCCGCTCGTAGAGGCGTAGCCTTTATTTCCGCTGTCCATCACCTTGTGAAGCGGAAGAGGGCGGTTGCCGCCGTGTCGTCTCAGTCCCCCAGTAACTCGAGCATCTCGACCGACCAAGACGGCCAGGGCCAGAGCCCTGCGGCCGCCTTCGGAGCCAATGAGTGGCTCGTCGACGAGATCTACCAGCAGTACCTCCAGGACCCGAATTCGGTCGACCGCGCCTGGTGGGACTTCTTCGCCGACTACAAGCCGGGTGCCTCCGGCTCGGCGGACAAGCCCGCAGGCGAGGCCCCCGCGGCCTCGGGGGCCGCGGGCACCGTGACGCAGCCGGCCCCGGCCGCGGAGGCCACCGCACAGGCCCCCGCCACCCCGGCCGCGCCCGCCGCACAGGTCCCCGCGCCGGCCCCGGCGCAGCCCGCCGCTCCCGCGCAGGCCCAGGCGCCCGCTCCGGCGCAGGCCGCCCCCGCGGCGCCCGCCGAGGCCGCGCCCGTGAAGCCCGCCGCGCAGCCCGCGAAGCCCGCCGCCGCGAAGCCCGCGCCCGCCAAGCCGGCGGCCGAGGCCCCGGCCGGTCCGGAGTTCGTGGCGCTGCGCGGCCCCGCCGGTGCCGTCGCGAAGAACATGGACGCCTCGCTGGAGATGCCGACCGCCACCTCGGTCCGCGCCGTCCCGGTGAAGCTGCTGTTCGACAACCGCATCGTCATCAACAACCACCTGAAGCGGGCCCGCGGCGGGAAGATCTCCTTCACGCACATCATCGGCTACGCGATGGTGCAGGCCATCAAGGCCATGCCCTCCATGAACTGGTCGTACCAGATCAAGGACGGCAAGCCGACCCTGGTGAAGCCGGAGCACGTCAACCTGGGCCTCGCCATCGACCTGGTGAAGCCGAACGGCGACCGCCAGCTCGTCGTCGCGGCCATCAAGAAGGCCGAGACGCTGGGCTTCTTCGAGTTCTGGCAGGCGTACGAGGACATCGTCCGCCGCGCCCGCGCGAACAAGCTCACCATGGACGACTTCACCGGCGTCACGGTCTCCCTGACCAACCCGGGCGGCCTCGGCACGGTCCACTCCGTGCCGCGCCTGATGCCCGGCCAGTCGGTGATCATGGGCGTCGGCTCGATGGACTACCCGGCCGAGTTCCAGGGCACGTCGCAGGACACCCTGAACAAGCTGGGCATCTCCAAGGTGATGACCCTCACCTCGACGTACGACCACCGCGTCATCCAGGGCGCCGCGTCCGGCGAGTTCCTGCGGATCGTGTCGAACCTCCTCCTCGGCGAGGACGGCTTCTACGACGACATCTTCAAGTCGCTGCGCATCCCCTACGAGCCGGTCCGCTGGCTCAAGGACATCGACGCGTCGCACGACGACGACGTCACCAAGGCCGCGCGCGTCTTCGAGCTGATCCACTCCTACCGGGTGCGCGGCCACGTCATGGCCGACACGGACCCGCTGGAGTACCGCCAGCGCAAGCACCCCGACCTGGACATCACCGAGCACGGCCTCACCCTGTGGGACCTGGAGCGCGAGTTCGCCGTCGGCGGCTTCGGCGGCAAGTCGATGATGAAGCTGCGCGACATCCTCGGCGTCCTGCGCGACTCGTACTGCCGCACCACCGGCATCGAGTTCATGCACATCCAGGACCCGAAGCAGCGCAAGTGGATCCAGGACCGCGTCGAGCGCCCGCACTCCAAGCCGGAGCGCGAGGAGCAGCTGCGCATCCTGCGCCGGCTGAACGCGGCGGAGGCGTTCGAGACCTTCCTCCAGACCAAGTACGTCGGGCAGAAGCGGTTCAGCCTGGAGGGGGGCGAGTCCGTCATCCCGCTGCTCGACGCGGTGATCGACTCGGCGGCCGAGTCCCGCCTCGACGAGGTCGTCATCGGCATGGCCCACCGCGGCCGCCTGAACGTCCTCGCGAACATCGTCGGCAAGTCGTACGCGCAGATCTTCCGCGAGTTCGAGGGCAACCTCGACCCGAAGTCGATGCACGGCTCCGGCGACGTGAAGTACCACCTGGGCGCCGAGGGGACCTTCACCGGCCTCGACGGCGAGCAGATCAAGGTCAGCCTGGTCGCGAACCCGTCCCACCTGGAGGCCGTGGACCCGGTCCTGGAGGGTGTCGTCCGCGCCAAGCAGGACATCATCGGCAAGGCCGGCACGGACTTCACCGTCCTGCCCGTCGCCCTGCACGGTGACGCGGCCTTCGCGGGCCAGGGCGTCGTCGCCGAGACGCTGAACATGTCGCAGCTGCGCGGCTACCGCACCGGCGGCACGGTCCACATCGTCATCAACAACCAGGTCGGCTTCACCGCCGCCCCGGAGTCCTCCCGCTCCTCGATGTACGCCACGGACGTGGCCCGCATGATCGAGGCGCCGATCTTCCATGTGAACGGCGACGACCCGGAGGCCTGCGTCCGCGTGGCGCGGCTCGCCTTCGAGTTCCGCCAGACGTTCAACAAGGACGTCGTGATCGACCTCATCTGCTACCGCCGCCGCGGTCACAACGAGGGCGACAACCCGCAGTTCACGAACCCGCAGATGTACACGCTGATCGACCAGAAGCGCTCGGTGCGCAAGCTGTACACCGAGTCGCTGATCGGCCGGGGCGACATCACGCTGGAGGAGGCGGAGCAGGCGCTCCAGGACTTCCAGGGCCAGCTGGAGAAGGTCTTCACCGAGGTCCGCGAGGCCACGGCGCAGCCCAGCCCGGCCCCCGGTGTCGACCCGCAGGCCGGTTTCCCGGCGGAGGGCGTGAACACGGCCGTCCCGCAGGAGGTCATCAAGCGGGTCGCCGAGTCGCAGGTCAACATCCCGGATGACATCACGGTGCACCCGCGCCTGATGCCGCAGCTCCAGCGCCGCGCGCAGTCGATCTACGACGGCACGATCGACTGGGGCATGGGCGAGACCCTCGCCATCGGCTCGCTGCTGATGGAGGGCGTCCCGGTCCGCCTCGCCGGCCAGGACTCCCGCCGCGGCACGTTCGGCCAGCGCCACGCGGTGCTGGTGGACCAAGTGACCGGCGAGGACTACACGCCGCTGCTGTACCTGGCCGACGACCAGGCCCGGTACAACGTCTACGACTCGCTGCTCAGCGAGTACGCGGCGATGGGCTTCGAGTACGGCTACTCGCTGGCCCGCCCGGACGCCCTGGTCATGTGGGAGGCGCAGTTCGGCGACTTCGTCAACGGCGCGCAGACCGTCGTGGATGAGTTCATCTCCTCGGCCGAGCAGAAGTGGGGCCAGACCTCCGGCGTCACGCTGCTGCTGCCGCACGGCTACGAGGGCCAGGGCCCGGACCACTCGTCCGCCCGCCCGGAGCGCTTCCTCCAGATGTGCGCGCAGAACAACATGACGGTCGCGATGCCGACGTCCCCGGCGAACTACTTCCACCTCCTGCGGTGGCAGGTGCACAACCCGCACCACAAGCCGCTGGTCGTCTTCACGCCGAAGTCGATGCTGCGTCTGAAGGCCGCCGCGTCGAAGATGGACGAGTTCACCACCGGCGGGTTCCGCCCGGTCATCGGTGACACGACGGCCGACCCGGCCGCCGTCCGCAAGGTCGTCTTCTGCTCCGGCAAGGTCTACTACGACCTGGAGGCGGAGCGGCAGAAGCGCGGCGCCACGGACACGGCGATCATCCGCCTCGAGCGGCTGTACCCGCTGCCGGGCGCCGAGCTCCAGGCGGAGATCGCCAAGTACGCGGGCGCCGAGAAGTACATCTGGGCGCAGGAGGAGCCGGCGAACCAGGGTGCGTGGCCGTTCATCGCGCTGAACCTGATCGACCACCTGGACCTGGCGGTCGGCGCCGACATCCCGCAGGGCGAGCGCCTGCGCCGCATCTCGCGGCCGCACAGCTCCTCCCCGGCGGTCGGCTCGGCCAAGCGCCACCAGGCGGAGCAGATCCAGCTGGTCAACGAGGTGTTCGACGCCTGACCGGCGGTCGTACGCGCGTAAGCGGAGGGCCCGGAACCCGAGGGGGTGCCGGGCCCTCCGGCGTACCGGGCGCCCTACCCTGGGAGGGAACACCCGGGGAGTGCCCCGGCAGGATTCAGGAGACGTGTCTTGTACTTCACCGATCGTGGCATCGAGGAGCTGGAGAAGCGGCGTGGCGAGGAGGAGGTCACCTTCGAGTGGCTCGCCGAGCAGCTGCGGACGTTCGTGGACCTGAACCCGGACTTCGAGGTACCGGTCGAGCGCCTGGCCACGTGGCTGGCGCGGCTGGACGACGAGGACGAGGAGTAACGGGGCGCCCAGCGGCCCCGACGGGTGCGGGGCGGCGGCCCTCTGGAGGCCGGTGAGCCCGCTGCGGGCGTCCCGGGGCGCCCCCTCCGGGCCCGCGGGCACCGTCAGGGGCCGATGGGACCCCTGCGGGCCCCAGACACCCCTACGGCCCCGGGCGCCGCTCCCCGGTGCGGAACCGCTCATACGCGAGCCCTGCCGCGCCCTGGAGGGTGAGCAGCGCCCCCGCGGTGACCCAGCCGGGGCTCGGCGGGCGCCGGGACAGCGCCCAGGCCAGCAGCGGCAGCCCCACGGCCACCTGGAGCCCGGCCAGCACGCGCGGCAAGCGGGCCAGGGGCCCGTCCGGGACGCTCAGCTCGGCCCGTACGGCGTCGCGCCAGCCGTGGCCCTCGACGCTCCGGGCGTCCGGATGGGCCTGGGCGGCGGCGCGCAGATGCGTGGTGGCCTCGCCGGGCTGCACGCCGGGCGGCAGTTCGAGGCCGAGGCGGGCGAGCACGGCGACGAGGCCGAGCAGGCGGGCGCGGGCGTCGGCGTCCGGGTCGGGGCGGGTGAGGGTCTGGAGGTCCTGCACGTCCATGACGGGGTCGAGGCCGAGCCGCTCGGCGAACGTCAGCATGGCCTCGTCCATCCCGACGGGCGTGCCGTCCGCGAGCCAGGTGTAGTCCACCGGTCGGCGGAATCCGTACGCGAGGGTGTGACCGGCCCGTTCGCCGTCCCACCACAGGGCGATGACCGGCCAGGGCGCGCCGACGGCGAGGGCGGTGGCCCATCCGGTGGCGATCCGCTCGACCGGTTCGGAGCCGTCGAGCCAGGGGCGGCCCTCCGGGACGAGGACGCTCCAGTCCGTTCCCGCCGGGGCGAGGACGACGTGCTCGCGCAGCAGGCGGGCGGGGGCGGCGACCGCGTCGGGGTCGGCTCGGCAGAGCAGCAGCGCACCGGTCGATGTCGCGTTCATGAGCCATACGCTAGGGCAATTCGCCCACTTATGACGGCTTCGGGGCCGTCTTGACTTCCCCCAGCCGCGATATATCGTGTATGCGAGTCGCAAACGCGATATGCCGCGTCTCCGTGCCCCGGCGGGGCCGGACGCGCGGGGCACGGGCCCGGGGCGCGGGCGCCGGGCGGCCGAGACCCGAGGAGGGCATCACCATGCCGGAGTGGTCCGTCAGCGAGCCGATGAGGCTCACCCTCGACGACCCCGTGACAGCACTCGCCGTGCGCGTCGTGAACGGCGCGGTGAACGTGGTCGGCACGGACGGTGGCCCCGCCCGCCTGGAGGTCACGGAGCTGGACGGCCCGCCGCTGTCCGTCACCCTGCGCGACGGGACGCTGACCGTCACCTACCCCGACCTCCCGGGGAGCGGCCTGCTGACCCGGCTGCTGGCGAAGGCCCGCCACCGCAGCGCCGTCGTCTCGCTCGCCGTCCCGTCCGACGCCTCAGCCGAGGTGGGCGTGGTCGGCGCCGCGGCCGTCGTGTCGGGCATGCGGGGGCGTACGGAGGTGAGCGGCGTCAGCGGCGACGTGACCCTCGTCGGGCTCTCGGGCCGGGTGCGGGCGGAGACCGTGTCGGGTGACGTGGAGGCCCAGGCGGTCACCGGGGAGCTGCGCTTCCAGTCCGTGTCGGGCGGTCTGACCGTCGTGGACGGCTCGGGGGCGTCCGTACGGGCCGACTCGGTCAGCGGGGACGTGGTGGTGGACGTGGACCCGGCCGACGACCCCACGGACATCCAGGTGGCCACCGTCTCGGGGGAGGTCGCGATCCGGCTGCCGCACCGCACGGACGCTAGCGTCGAGGCGAACACGACGAGCGGCGCCGTCGCCAGCGCGTTCGACGGGCTGCGCGTGGACGGCCTGTGGGGCACCAGGCGGATCAGCGGCACGCTCGGAGCCGGTACGGGCACGTTGAAGGCGACGACCGTGACCGGCGCCATCGCCCTGCTGCGCCGCCCCGAGCGCCCCCGGACCGCCGCGGCCCACGACGTACCCTCCGGAAAGGCCCTCTGACATGCCCCCCGTCTTCGCCCACGGCCGTCTGCGGCTGTACCTGCTGAAGCTGCTCGACGAGGCGCCCCGCCACGGCTACGAGGTGATCCGCCTCCTGGAGGAGCGCTTCCAGGGCCTGTACGCCCCGTCCGCGGGCACGGTCTACCCGAGGCTCGCCAAGCTGGAGGCCGAGGGCCTGGTGCGGCACACCTCCGAGGGCGGCCGCAAGGTCTACTCGATCACCGACGCGGGCCGCGCGGAGCTGGCGGCGCGCAGCGGCGAGCTGGCCGACCTGGAGCAGGAGATCCGCGAGTCGGTGTCCGAGCTGGCCGCCGAGATCCGCGACGACGTACGGGGCGCGGCGGGCCGGCTGCGCAGCGAGATGCGTGCGGCGGCGAGCGAGACGCGCCGTACGGCGGACCGGCCGGGCGGCGGCCAGGACTGGGAGGCGTGGCGCACCGCGAAGGAGGAGCTGCGGCGGGCCAAGCAGGAGTGGCGGGAGCAGGCCCGGCGCGCCAAGGACGAGTCGCGCCGCGCCCGCGAAGAGGCACAGAACGCCCGCCGCCAGGCGAAGGAGGCCCAGGAGCGGGCCCAGCAGGAGATGCGCCGGGTCGCCCAGCAGGTCCAGGAGCACCTGGCGCAGGGCGACTGGCCCGCGGGGGTGCGGGAGGGGCTCGCCGATCTGACCGGGCGGCTGGGCGGCCTGGGCGGCCTCTTCGGCGCGGGCGCTCCCGGCTCCTCGCCGGGCACGTCGCCGGGCCCCTGGCCGTCGGCCGACGAGCCCGGCCCTGAGCACACCCCGGACTGGGCGCGGGACACCGGCACCAGCGGCGACCCCGCCCGCGACCTGGAACGCCTGCTGGACCGCTTCCGCGACGACGTGCGGGACGCCGCCCGCGACCATGGCGTCACGGCCGCGCAGCTGGCCGAGGCGCGCCACCACCTGGCCACGGCGGCGACCCGCCTCACGTCCCTGCTCCGCCCCGCCGACGAGGACTGAGGGGCCCGGGGGCCATCACGCGCGGGCGCCGCGCGGCCGCCCGAAGCCGGGGGACGCCGCCGGCCACCGGAAGCCAGGGGGGCGCCGTGCGGGGCCGTCAGCGCGGGGTGACGCGCAGGGTGACCGTCGCGCCCGGCACCGCCCGTACCGTCACCCGCGTCGCCCGCCCGCCCGGCGCCACCTCCGTCCGGTCGGGACGGGCCCGCCCCTCCGCCCGCACGCGCCAGCCGCGCGCGGACGGCGGGAGGGACAGCTCGGTGACGCCGGGGCGGGCTGTGTACGTGACCCGGTACGCGTCCGCCGCGTGGGCCTCGTCGCGTACCGCGCCCGCCACCGCCGGGGCGTACGGCGCGGCCGTCTGCCCCTTGTTCGTACGGAACCGGCCCTCGGCGTCCAGCGCGCAGTACCCGCCGCCGTAGCACCACACGTACCCCGCCCAGCCGGAGCTGTAGCGGTTCAGCGAGGCGAGCGCGTCGCGGTAGAAGCGGCCCATGTTCGGCAGGGAGTTGTTCAGCGGGCCCCACTCCCCCACGACGACCGGCGTCTTGTACCGCTTCGGGTACTCCACGACCGCCGTCTCGTACGCCTCGATCCACCCGGCCGCCGGGTCGTAGTCGGCGCCCGCCTCCATCGCCGTGTTGTAGAAGTGCGGCGCGTACACGACCTTCGGGTCGTCGATCCGGCCGAGCCCGGTCGGCACGCCCTCGCCGACGATGGGCGTCGGCTCCACGAACAGCCAGTTGTCCCGGTCCACGGCCCGTACGGCCGCCGCGAGCCGACGGTACATGGGCGTCAGCTGCTCGGTCTCGATGCGGCGGGCGGCGGCCGCCAGGTCCTCACCTTCGCGCAGTTCGCCCATCGGCTCGTTGATCAGGTCGTACCCGAGGACGGCCGGGTGGTCCGCGAACCGGCCGGCCAGGACCCGCCACATCGCGGCCTGGGCGCGGCGCAGGTCCTCGTCCTCGTAGAGGTGGGTGAAGGCCCGCTGGACGGCCGGTTCGAAGTACTCGGAGAACCAGTCGTCGGGGTGCGGGGTGAACGGCAGCCCGTCGGTGCGGGTCGCCCACTCCGGTACGCCCCGGTGGCCGAAGGCCGGGCCGAAGACGTCCTGGTGGGCGTCGATGACGACCTGGACGCGGTGCTTGTGCGCCCAGCCGAGGACCCGCTCGATCCTGCGCAGGTACGCCTCGCTGTACCGGCCGCGCACCGGCTCCAGGTCGTCCCAGAAGACCAGGAGGCGCGCGAAGCCGAAGCCGTGGGCGGCCAGGTCGCGGAAGTGGCGCTCGGTGACGGCGGACAGGGCGGCGTCGCCCCGGTTCGCCTTGTCCTCGACGTTCCAGCCGCGCAGGGTGAGGACGCGCCCGCGGTCGTCGGTGAGCGCGGGGATGCCGTCACCGGCGGCGACGGCGTCCCGGGGTTCCGGTTCCGGGGGCGTCGCCCCGGCCGCCGGGCTGGCCCCGGCGAGCAGGGCGGCGAGGGTGGCGGCGCAGACGGTGGTACGCGTGGGGGTACGCATGGTGGACCTCCGGCAGGCGTGACGTGACGCTCGTACGCGACGCGATGCCGGAGATCCCACCCCAGAACCGACGAACCCTCAAGTACCCGTACGGGAAAGCCCGTCGGGACCGTACTTCAGGAACCGGGGTTCACGGACTGCGGGAAGCGGGCGCCGGTCAGGAACCGGGCGTCAGCACGACCTTCCCGAACAGGTCGCCCGACTCCATCTTGGCGAAGCCCTCCCGCGCCCGCTCCAGCGGCAGCACCTCGTCGATGACGGGCCGGACACCGGTGGCGGCGCAGAAGGCGAGGAGGTCCTCCAGCTCGTCCTTGGACCCCATGGTGGAGCCGACGACCTTCAGCTCCAGGAAGAAGATCCGGGTCAGCTCTGCGTGCGAGGGCCGGTCGCCGCTGGTCGCGCCGGAGATGACCAGCGTGCCGCCGGGCTTCAGCGACTTGACCGAGTGGGACCAGGTGGCGGCGCCGACCGTCTCGATGACGGCGTCCACGCGCTGCGGCAGCCGCGCGCCCGGCTCGAACGCGTCCACGGCGCCCAGATCGACGGCCCGCTTCCGCTTCGCCTCGTCGCGGCTGGTGGCGTAGACCCGCAGGCCCGCCGCCTTGCCCAGCACGATCGCGGCGGTCGCGACACCGCCGCCCGCGCCCTGCACGAGCACGGAGTCGCCGGGGCGGACCCCGGCGTTGGTGAACAGCATGCGGTACGCGGTGAGCCAGGCGGTCGGGAGGCAGGCGGCCTCCTCGAAGCTCAGCTCCTTCGGCTTGGGCAGCACGTTCCAGGCGGGCACGGCGACCCGCTCGGCGAACGTGCCCTGGTAGCGCTCGGTCAGGATGGATCGGGGCTCACGGGGCCCGACGCCGTGGCCGGTCTGGCCGATGACGGAGTGGATGACGACCTCGTTGCCGTCCTCGTCGAGGCCGGCGGCGTCACAGCCGAGGATCATCGGCAGCTTGTCCTCGGGCAGGCCGACCCCGCGCAGGGACCACAGGTCGTGGTGGTTGAGGGAGGCGGCCTTGACGGTGACGGTGGTCCAGCCCGGCCGTACCTCGGGCTCCGGGCGGTCACCCAGCTCAAGGCCGTTGAGGGGCTGATCGCGGTCGATACGTGCGGCATAGGCAGCGAACATGGCCCTGAGACTAGGCGTGTCGGGTCACCGGAAGGAACCACACCCCCATGTGACGCGCGTCCCTCCCCCGCCGCCCAGGCCCCCCGGAGCGGCCCTCAGGGGCCGTACGGTGCCGTCCCCGCACCCCGCACACCCCCGCGGCCCGCCGCCAAGGACCGAGCCAGTCCTCCGCCCGGCGGGCGACCGTCACGGTCGCGGGCACGGGCCATGCTGACGAGGACGGCGGCCTGTGGTACTTCGAGGCCGTACCCGACGGCGGTGAGTTGATCGTCAAGCAAGCCGAGCTGACTCCGAGCGGCCGACTCCACCGGTACGGCTGGAAGCACCTGGAGGACGAGCACGGATTCCTCACGGACCAGGCGATCGACCCTGCGAAGATCCACTGGAGGCCATCCCGGCCGAGGAGTTCCACCGGGTGTGGACTCGCTGAGCTGGCTGGACACCCGCTTCAGGAGAGAGGCTGGGCAATCTGGTGGCTGAGCTGCGACTTCGCCGGCCGAGGCAGCAGGCGAATACTAAACCGCCGGACACTGGTGCTGCCCATGGCTGACCCCTGGATCCGACACGATTGTGGCACGGACTTCGCTCGTCAACTGTCGTTCGTTCCGGGGCGAGGATCGGCCGCTCGGATGCAGTCATTGAGGGCGGCAAAGGACACTGGCGGACCGGCCACCGCGCGAACGGTGCTCAGGCTGACGCTGTCCGAGTCCAGGGCAGCGACTGCTGGGCGGGGGAGTACGTAGAACTCCCACTGGGCCGTGTCGAGTGGGTTGTAGACAGCGTGTTCACGGGAGGTCTGGACGGCGAACACGTAGACGTCGGCGTTGTACGACTTTGCCTCCGAGTAGCCGCCCTCGGATGACCACGTGCAAGCCCGGAGCCCACTGAAGCGGATCTGAGAGTGCGTGCGCTGCTCCCAGGCTTGCAGATAGGCGCCGGCCTTGACCTCGATGCGCAGTCCGTCGTCAGTCTCGACATCGTGGCTTGCCCACTCCACCCGCGGCTCGCTGGAGCCGACCGCCTGGTGGATCAGGAATTCGGCGAACAGACCACGTGTGTTGTTCATACGGAGGTCCGGCATGGCGAACCGCCAGAAGTCGACCACGGTTGCGTCCGGGACGCCGACGACTGACTCGTCCCCGCGGAGCGGGGGTATGGGTCGCGGGCTTAAAGGTTGACGAGCAGACTGCTCCATAGTCGCAGTCTGTCAGGTCGGTGAGGCTTGGATGCAGAGGCACGTGCCTAGCACGACTTCGGACACAAGCCCTTCCTGAGCTGGCCCTTCTCGCTGTGCCCCGGCGGGATTCGAACCTACGACACCCGCTTTAGGAAAGCGGTGCTGTGGCCGCCCCACGCGTCCGCAGGTATGACGGCGGCGGTACGGCGGTACCGGCGGGCCGACAGCCCCGGCCGCCGCTCGAGGGGTCCCGCATGCCGAAGGGCCGTGCTCCTTCCCCCGCACGGGGAGGGAGCGCGGCCCTTCAGGCTCATGTCAGCGCGGGGCCGGGGCCCGCGGGGTGCGGGCGCCCGGCTCGCACGCTCAGCGGCGGGCGACGCCCTCCGCGCGGGCGGCCGCCGCGACGGCCGCGGTGACCGCCGGGGCCACGCGCTCGTCGAACGGCGACGGGATCACGTAGTCGGCGGCGAGGTCGTCGCCGACCACGTCCGCCAGCGCGTTGGCCGCCGCGATCTTCATGCCCTCGGTGATGCGGGACGCCCGCACCTGGAGGGCGCCCGCGAAGATCCCGGGGAAGGCCAGCACGTTGTTGATCTGGTTCGGGAAGTCCGACCGGCCGGTGGCCACGACCGCCGCGTACTTGTGGGCGATCTCCGGGTGGACCTCCGGGTTCGGGTTGGCCATGGCGAACACGAACGAGTTCGGCGCCATCGACGCGACCGCCGGCTCCGGCACCGTACCGCCGGAGACGCCGATGAAGACGTCCGCGCCGGCGAGGGCCGACTCCAGCGAGCCGGACAGGCCCGCCTTGTTGGTGAGCTCGGCGAGCTCCCGCTTGACCGGCGTCAGGTCCTCCCGGTCCCGGCTGACGATGCCCTTGCGGTCGGCGACCGCCACATCGCCGAGACCGGCCTCCAGCAGGAACTTCGCGATCGCCACACCAGCCGCGCCCGCGCCGGAGATCACGGCGCGCAGGTCGCCGAGACCGCGACCGGTGAGCCTGGCCGCGTTGCGCAGGGCCGCCAGGGTGACGATGGCCGTGCCGTGCTGGTCGTCGTGGAAGACCGGGATGTCGAGGCGCTCCTGGAGCTTCCGCTCGATCTCGAAGCAGCGCGGCGCCGAGATGTCCTCCAGGTTGACCCCGCCGAAGGAGGGGGCGAGCCGGACGACGGTCTCGACGATCTCGTCGGCGTCGGTCGTGGCGAGCGCGATGGGCACCGCGTCCACGCCGCCGAACTGCTTGAAGAGGATGGCCTTGCCCTCCATCACGGGGAGGGAGGCCTCGGGCCCGATGTCGCCGAGGCCCAGGACGGCGGTGCCGTCCGTGACGACGGCGACGACCTGGGACTTCCAGGTGTAGTCGTGGACGAGTTCGGGACGCTCGGCGATGGCGCTGCACACTTTCGCCACGCCGGGCGTGTACGCGAGGGACAGGTCGTCCTTGTCGCGGACCGGGACGGTGGCCTGCACGGCCATCTTGCCGCCCCGGTGGAGGGCGAATGCCGGATCGAAGGGTTCGTCCGAAGCGCCGCGCGTACCGCCGTCGGTATCGCTGTCGCTACGAGGGTTGACGATCTCCGCTGCCATTGGGTTGACCCCTTAATTCTTCATGGTCTGAGGGTGGCCACTCCTGGTTGAGGAGGGGTAGGCGGGCACCGCGTCCGTGCCACGCGGCAGGCGGTTGGCCCGCCCCCGCGGGGACTGGTACGAACGCGCGGGCGCGCCGCACAACGCGCCCTGAGCCCCGGATGAGGGGTGTAAGGATCCTTCTTACCTGACGGAGGGCCCGCCAGACGAGTCGGATTCGCCGCGAGAACCGTCACCCGTGCCGACAGCCGCCCGACGGGCCCGCAGGCCCAGGGCCTGTAAGGGGCGTCCAACCGGCCAGTAGGTGACACGGGGCTGTCCCCTGGAGGTCGCCGAGCCGTCCCGCAGGGACGCCGACCGGGCCCGCAGAAGCCGCCGGGCCACCCCGCAGGGGCAGCCGGCCACCCCGCAAGCGCGCCGAGCCGGTCCCGTACGGGTGCCTGGTCCAGTCCCGTAAAGGCCGCGCAGCCATCCCGTAAGGGCGGTCGAACCGATCCCCCGTACGGGTCGCGGACCCCGTTCCGTACGAGCCACCGGCCCCGGGTCCCGTACAAGCCGATCCGGCCCCGTACGAGTCGCGGAAGCGTCCCCCGCCGGTGCCCCGCGGGGCGGCCTCCGGAGTCGCCCGGCCATCGGGCGAAACGGTCCACCGCGCCCGGTGACCGCGGGATCACGTATCCGGCCATACGGCCCAGAGCGCCCCGGGGTCCGGTGACATGACTCATAGGCGAATGTCTGGACAAGTCCTCTCCGGCGCCGGATTGCCACCCCAATCCCGTCCGGATGGCGAGATCGGCAGGAGACTTTCCGGCGCGTCTCCGATGTGTCCGCAGAAGGTCCGGCCATGGTGGGCCGGGCTGTTGAGGTTCAGGGGTCACCCGTTACCCGATTTTGACATGCTGGGCCCCTTGTTAGAGGTGGTCCGAATGGCAAGATGCCGTAATCACACGAGGTCGCGACACCCGAAGGTGCGTGCCCGACCCCTTGGCATTCCTTTCACCCTCCGGAGGAACCCGACCATGACCGCAAGCACCACCCACCGCCCGACCGTCGCGAAGCCCCGGACGCCGCGGGCGTCCCGGACCGTCGCGGTCGCGGCCACCGCGGTCGCCGGCGCCATGCTGCTCACCGCGTGTGGCGACCAGACGCAGAACGGCGCCTCCGAGAAGGAGACCAAGGGCTCGGCGGTCGCCTCCGCCCCGCTGGCCGACAAGCTGCCGAAGGACATCCGCGACAAGGGCGTCATCAAGGTCGGCTCGGACATCGCGTACGCCCCTGTCGAGTTCAAGGACAAGGACGGCAAGACGGTCGGCATCGACCCCGACCTGGCCGACGCGATGGGCAAGCAGCTCGGCGTGAAGTTCCAGTTCGAGAACGGCACCTTCGACACCCTGATCACCGGTCTGCGCGCCAAGCGGTACGACATCGCGATGTCCGCCATGACGGACACGAAGGACCGCCAGGAGGGCATCGACTCGGAGACGAAGAAGAAGGTCGGCGAGGGCGTCGACTTCGTCGACTACTTCAACGCCGGTGTCTCCATCTACACCAAGAAGGGCGACGACAAGGGCATCAAGTCCTGGTCGGACCTCTGCGGCAAGAAGATCGTCGTCCAGCGCGGCACGGTCTCGGAGGACCTCGCCAAGTCCGAGTCGAAGAAGTGCACCGACGGCAAGAAGCCGGCCATCACGATCGAGGCCTTCGACACCGACCAGCAGGCCCAGACCCGCCTGCGCGCGGGCGGCGCCGACGCCGGCTCCTCCGACTTCCCGGTCGCCGCGTACACCGTGAAGACCTCCGGCGGCGGCAACGACTTCCAGATCGTCGGCGAGCAGGTCGAGGCCGCCCCGTACGGCATCGCCGTCGCCAAGAACAACACGCAGCTGCGCGACGCGATCAAGGCCGCCCTGGACGCGATCATCGCCAACGGCGAGTACAAGAAGGTCCTCGACAAGTGGGGCGTCGCCCAGGGCGCCGTGACCGAGGCCAAGATCAACGGCGGTTCCTGATCCCCGGCCGGGCACCGACAGGCCACTGAGAGGCACCACCACTGTGACAACTGACATCGAGAAGAAGGGCCCGGACGGCGCCGTCCCGCCGTCCGGCCCCGAAGCGATCAAGGCGATCCCGGTCCGCCACTTCGGCCGGTACATCAGCGCCGTCGTCGCCATCGCGGCCTTCGCCGCGATCGTCTACGCGTTCGCGCAGGGCAACATCAACTGGGACGCGATCCCCGGCTACTTCTTCGACGACCGGATCATCGAGGGCGTCGGCCAGACGCTGCTCCTGACCATCCTGTCGATGGCCATCGGCATCGTCGGCGGCATCCTGCTGGCCGTCATGCGGCTGTCGAAGAACCCGGTCACCTCGTCGATCGCCTGGTTCTACATCTGGTTCTTCCGGGGCACCCCGGTCCTGGTCCAGCTGTTCGTCTGGTTCAACCTGGGGCTGGTCTTCGAGTACATCAACCTCGGCCCGTTCTACAAGGACGAGTGGTCCGACTTCATGACGCCGTTCCTCACGGCGCTCCTGGGTCTGGGCCTGAACGAGGCCGCGTACATGGCGGAGATCTGCCGCGCGGGTCTCCTCGCGGTGGACGAGGGCCAGACCGAGGCCGCCCACGCGCTGGGCATGAGCCACGGCAAGACGCTGCGCCGCATCGTGATCCCGCAGGCCATGCGCGTCATCGTGCCCCCCACGGGCAACGAGGTCATCAACATGCTGAAGACGACCTCGCTGGTGGCGGCGGTGCAGTACTACGAACTGCTGCGCAACGCGCAGGACATCGGGCAGACCTCCGGCGCCCCGGTGGAGATGCTGTTCCTGGCGGCCACCTGGTACCTGATCATGACCTCGGTCCTCAGCGTCGGCCAGTACTACCTGGAGCGGTACTACGCGCGCGGCAGCTCCCGCTCGCTTCCGGCCACCCCGTGGCAGAAGGTGAAGACGCACCTGATGTCGTTCTCGAGCCGGCAGGGAGGCAAGGCATGACCGCGAACGCCATGGTGAAGGCCGAGGGCGTCCACAAGTCCTACGGCGCCGCGCACATCCTGAAGGGCATCGACCTGGAGGTCGCGCCGGGCGAGGTCTTCTGCCTCATCGGCCCGTCCGGCTCCGGCAAGTCGACGTTCCTGCGCTGCATCAACCACCTGGAGAAGGTCAACGCCGGGCGGCTGTACGTAGACGGCGAGCTGGTCGGCTACCGCCAGAAGGGCGACAAGCTGTACGAGCTCAAGGACAGTGAGGTCGCGCTGAAGCGGCGGGACATCGGCATGGTGTTCCAGCGCTTCAACCTGTTCCCGCACATGACGGCCGTCGAGAACGTCATGGAGGCACCGGTCCAGGTCAAGGGCGAGTCCAAGGCGGTGGCCCGCGAGCGGGCGCTGAAGCTGCTGGACCGGGTCGGCCTCGGCGACCGCGCCGGCCACTACCCGTCGCAGCTGTCGGGCGGCCAGCAGCAGCGCGTGGCGATCGCCCGCGCGCTGGCCATGGAGCCGAAGCTGATGCTGTTCGACGAGCCCACGTCGGCGCTCGACCCGGAGCTGGTCGGTGACGTCCTGGACGTCATGCGGGACCTCGCCGAGTCGGGCATGACGATGGTCGTCGTCACGCACGAGATGGGCTTCGCGCGCGAGGTCGGCGACTCGCTGGTGTTCATGGACGGCGGTGTGGTGGTCGAGTCCGGCAACCCGCGCGACGTCCTGACCAACCCGCAGCACGACCGGACGAAGGCGTTCCTGTCGAAGGTGCTGTAGCGGCCGCGTGAACCCCCGAGGGGCGCCGCCCACCAGGTCCGTCCTGGCGGGCGGCGCCCCTCACCCGGGTCCGCGACACGGCGCCGCTCCCGCCCGGGGACCACGACACGGTGGCCGCCGCCGCCCGGGTCCGTGACGCGGTCGGCGCCCCGCAGGAGTCCGCGGCGCGGCGAATTTCCCTGCGCGGCGCCACGCCGGAGTGTTCCACGCACGGTTCTCGCCCGCTTTCGCACGTCGGATTTCCGCACGATTTCGTACGGCGGCTTTCCGCCCGGACTCTTTTGCGGGCCCGTTTCGCACCGGGACAGCGGCGTGCCGGAGAACGCGTCACGCGGCCGTACCGGCTGCCCCGGAATGCCGCCGGTACGGCAGGCGTCCTGGGTCGATGGGACGACCGGCACCCCTCATGGCCTGGTCGGAGAGGTGCACGGGGAGCACAGCGGCGGCGGCCGGAATCCCGAATACGAACCCCGGTTCCGGGACCCGCCCGCGGCAACACGCACCACCCGCTTTCCCTTTCCCTCTCCCCCGCCATATCCGCCTCCGCGGAAATTTCCCGCCACGAAGGTTGTGCATCACAATCGTAATGGCCAGATGGGCGACAAACCCCTTACGCTGGAGTTGTCTCCCGATGGACCCCTCAGACCAAGGACCTTCACGTGGAACTGGCCTACTACTCGGATTACGCCGTACGTCTGGTGAACACCGAGGAACCGGCGCGCGGCAAGGACGCGCTCACGTCCGTCGAGGCGGTCCGGGACCTTTTCGGCGAGATGTCGCAGATGGCCCGGCGGGTGACCGACGCCGACGTGACCCGCTTCCGTACGGTACGGGCGCGGCTGCGGGCGGTCTTCACCTCCGCCGACGAGGACGACCAGGGGCGGGCGGTGGACCTGCTGAACTCGCTGCTGCTGGAGTTCCCGGTCAGCCCGCAGATCTCCGGCCACGACGTGCTGGACGAGGAGGGCCGCCCCCGCTGGCACATGCACCTCGCCGAGCACCCGTCGAACGCGACCGCCGGGTACGCCGCGATCGCCGCCATGGGCCTGGCGTTCCACCTGACGGAGTTCGGCGCGGACCGGCTGGGCCTGTGCCAGGCGGCCCCGTGCCGCAACGCGTACCTGGACACCTCGACCAACCGCTCCCGCCGCTACTGCTCCGACCGCTGTGCCACCCGCGCGAACGTCGCCGCCTACCGGGCCCGCAAGCGCCTGGAGACCGAGCGGTCGGCGAGCACGGGCCGTACGGCCGAGAGCAGCCACGCCACCACGACGCCCACGGACCGCTGACGCCCGGGCCGGATGCCCCGGTACCGCGCCCGGACCTGGCCCAGTACCAGCTCGGCGGGCACCGTCCCGAAGGAGCGGCTGTCCACCGCCTCGGCGGCCTGGTTGTCGCCGAGCACCCACCAGCCGCCGTCGCGCCGCTCCACCAGCCGCTTGACGATCAGCAGGTCCTGCTGGAGCGGATGCCGCAGCACGGCCACGGCCCCGGGCCGCGGCGGCGCCCCGTAGTGCACCAGGAGCCGGTCGCCGTGGTGCAGCGTGGGCACCATGGACGGCCCCGTCACCTCCGCGACCCCGAAGGGCAGCAAGGGCCCGCGCCCTCGTTCCGTCATCAGCGTCCACCACCCGCCGGGCTGTCCACCTGTGATTCCTCCACTAGCCCCATGATCGCCCCGGACTTTTGTCCTAAGCCGCAGGGGGCACTCGCGAAAACCGGTCTCCCACCGAGTAATGTCCCACCTGAGAAGACGATCACGAGGAAGGACAGCTGCATGCTCTCCCGCCTGTTTGCCCCGAAGGTGAAGGTCAGCGCCCACTGCGACCTGCCGTGCGGTGTCTACGACCCTGCCCAGGCCCGCATCGAGGCCGAGTCGGTCAAGGCCGTCCAGGAGAAGATGGCCGCGAACGACGACCCGCACTTCCAGGCCCGCGCCACGGTCATCAAGGAGCAGCGCGCCGAGCTGGCGAAGCACCACGTCTCCGTGCTGTGGAGCGACTACTTCAAGGCCCCGCACTTCGAGAAGTACCCGGAGCTGCACCAGCTGGTCAACGACACCCTGAAGGCCCTCTCGGCCGCCAAGGCGTCCACGGACCCGAAGACCGGTGAGAAGGCCCTGGAGCTGATCGCCGAGATCGACCGCATCTTCTGGGAGACCAAGAAGGCCTGAGCCACGCCCCGCGGCACCTTCGAGGAGCCGCAGGTCAACAGGCACGGGTGAAGGCCCGGCCGTCCGTGACGGCCGGGCCTTCGCGCGTCCTCATGACCGTCTGGGAGACGCAGAAGCGCTCCCAGTGGGAACTCCTCGCTCGGGACCCGTCCTTGGCCTCTGCGGGAATACCCGCCACCACCGCGCGTACGTCGAGGGGACCGCCCTCCCGCTCCAGGTCACCGTCCGCGAACGCCCGCCGCGCCGCCCGGTACGCCGGGCCGTCCTGCCACGGCCTCACGCGAACCCCGGGCGCCGCTCACGGCGCGAGCGCGGCGGCCGCGCGGGCCAGGCGGTCGGCGGGGAGCGCGAAGGGGTTGGCGGGGTTCCGGAAGGAGCAGGCGCCGTCGTTGACGGGGAAACCGGCCCCGGCCGTCGTCCAGTTCGCGACGCCCGGAGCCCCTTGCTCCTCCAGCAGCGCGGCGGCGAGGCGCTCGGGGTCCTCCACGCCGGTACGGGCCCGCAGCGCGGCCGCCAGGCGGTCGACGGCGTCGTCGGGCACCTCCGCGTCACCGGACGCGGGCAGCGGGAGCAGCAGACGGGCGTGCGGATCGTCGGTGCTCGGGCCGGGACAGACCCGGCCCCATGAAGTGCCCGTCGTCCCGGGCGAGCAGCTCGGCCTGATCCCGGTCGGGGTGGTGGAGGAGGTAGTCGATGCCCATGTCGTCCGCGAGCGTGCGGTAGACGACGTGGAGGCGGTGCTCGTCGGCGAGGGGAACGGTGAAGGAGGGCCAGTCGGCCCGGGTCCACAGGCCGTCCTGGAAGTCGCCGGCCGCGTCGTGGTCCGCGCCCCACAGCAGCTCCCCCGTCTCGTCGCTGTGGACGCACGAGGAGAGGTGCCCCAGCCAGAACAGGGGCTCCTCCAGGAGTCCGGGCCGGTGGGTGAGGGGGCCGCCGCCGCACCCCGGCAGCCGGGCGGGATGCGGGACCGCGCTGTCCGTCACGGGGACATCCTGCCGCCCGGGCTCCGCGCCCTGTGGGGCCGGGCGATGCGCGGCCGGTTGCGAGGCGGGGTCAACCCCGACTTTCGTCGGGGGGTGGGGGTGCTGATCGGGGGAGGTCCGGGGGCCTGGGCGGTTTCTACGTTCGGGGCATGGACAAGGGATCTTGGAAGCGGAGTCGGGCGGCTCGGGTGGCCGGGGGCGGGGGTGCCCTGGGGGTCGGTGGGGGTGTCTTCCTGTGGCTCTCGCCCGGCGGACTGGGTGACGCGGCGCCGACGGTGGTGACCGAGGGGGCCTCCGTCGAGGTGTACCGGGCGCTCACCGGGGCGGTCGCCGACGGGCCCTGGTGGCTCGGCGGGGTGCTGGAGGTGGCCACCGAGGGGACGCTCGTGGTGCTCGGGGTGCTGCTGGTCGCCGTGTGGTGGGTGGCGCTGCGGGCCGGGGACGTGCGGCGGGTCGCCGGGACGGTGCTGGCCGGGGCCGGGACCGTCGCCGCGTACGGGATGAGCGAGGCCGCCAAGCTCGTCGTGGACGAGCAGCGGCCCTGCCGGGCGCTCGGAGCGTCTGCCGTACGGGCGGTCGCCCAGTGCCCCGAGCCGGGTGACTGGTCGTTCCCGAGCAACCACGCGACCCTCGCCGCCGCGCTGGCCGTGGGCCTCGCCCTCGTACGGCCCCGCCTCGCCCCGCTGACGCTCGCCGTCGCGGTGGCCGCCGCGCTGCTGCGGGTCCTGGTGGGCGTGCACTATCCGCACGACGTGGCGGCGGGCGCCGTCCTGGGCGCGGCCGTCGTGGCGGCCGTGCTGCTGCTCGCCGGGCCGCCCGCGCGCCACGTCACCGCGCGGGTCCTCGCCTCGCCCCCGGTGTCACGGGCGCTCCGGCGGGGCCGCCACGAGGCCCGCCTCGTGCGCGACGACCGCGGCGGCGGCCCGGTTCTCGACGCCCAGGCGCGACAGGATCGAACTGACGTGGGCCTTCACGGTGCCCTCCACGACGTGCAGCCGGCGGGCGATCCGGCCGTTGGACAGGCCCGTGCCGATCAGCGCCAGCACGTCCCGCTCGCGTGGGGTGAGCGCCCCGACCCGTTCTCGGGCGGTACCGCGCCGGGCGGCCCGGTCACCGGCCCCGGTCGAGGCGAGGTACGCGACGACCCGCGCGGCTACCCTCGGTGACAGGTACGCGGCGCCCTCCGCCACCGCCCGCACCCCGGCGATCAGCTCCTCCGGCTCCCCGGACTTGATCAGGAACCCGGCCGCGCCCCCGCCGAGGGCCCGCAGGATGTACTCGTCCTCGCCGAACGTCGTCAGGACGACCACCCCGGTGCCGGGCGCCGCCCGCCGGATCTCGCCCGCCGCGCGGATGCCGTCCATGCCGGGCATGCGGATGTCCAGCACGGCCACGTCCGGACGGTGACGGAGCGTCAGTTCCACGGCGTCGCGTCCGTCGCCCGCCTCGGCCACCACCTCGATGCCGGGGTCGGTGGCCAGCACGGCGCGCACACCGGCCCGGACCATCGGCTCGTCGTCCGCGATCAGCGTCCGGATCACCGCGCACCCCCGCTCACGAGCCGACCAGGTCGCGGGACCACAGCGTCCCGTCGCGGAAGCAGAGCCGGTACGCGTCGCCCGACCGGTCGTCGAAACGGTCGGCCGTGACGGCGTAGTACTCGCACCTGATGCCCTCTCCCTCCGGCTCCGGTACCGCAGGCCTGCTCACCAGCTGGCGCTCCGGCAGCACCCGCGCCACCTCCGCCCGATCCTGCCCGACCCGCAGCCGCTCGTAGGCGGCGGGTTCCAGGACGGCCTGGTTCGCGGTGACCGCCTCCCAGCCGATCAGGGCGGTCGTCAGCACCGCGCCCGTCGCCAGCGGCACCAGCGCCAGCGCCGCCAGCGCCCGCCCCACCCGCCGCCGCGCCCAGCGGTGCTCCTGCGGAAGCCCGGGGCGTTCCCCTACGGGGGCGGGGCGCGGCTGCCCTACGCTTCCTGGGCGCGGGCCCGGCTCCCCTACGGGGGCGGAGCCCATATCCCCTACGGGGGCGGCGTCTTCCCCTACGGGCTCCCGGTGGGCGCCCGTAGGGGTGTGCGGGAGCTCCGCGGTGACCGTGAAGCCGCCGTCCCCCGGGCCGTACCGGAGCGTTCCGCCCGCCAGCCGTACGCGCTCGTCCAGCCCGATCAGCCCGTGCCCGCCGCCCGAGGGCGCGCCGGGCCGGTCGCCGGTCGGCGGGCCGTTCTCCACCCGTACCGCCGTCCGGCCGTCGCCGTGGACGAGCCGTACGGCCACGGGGGCGCCCGGGGCGTGCTTGGCGGCGTTCGTGAGCGCCTCCTGCACCACGCGGTGCGCCGCGCGCCCCACGGCGGTCGGCAGGCCCTCCCCCGGCGGCACCCCCTCGACGCCCAGCTCCACCGCGAGCCCCGACGCGGCCGCCGACGCGACCAGCCCCGCGAGCCCCGCGTCCGGGGCGTCGCCGCCCGGTGGGGGCTCCGGCGCGGCGCCCTCCTCCCGCAGCAGGCCGACCACCTCCCCGAGCCGTTCCACGGCGGCGCCCGCCCGCGCGCGGATGTCCCGGGCGGTGGCCCGGTGCTCGTCGGCGAGGCCCGGCGCCAGCTGGAGTGCCCCTGCGGACAGCGCGATCAGGCTCAGGTCGTGGCCCAGCAGGTCGTGCATGTCCTGGGCGATACGGGCCCGTTCGCGGAGCCTGGCCTGCTCGGCGACGAGCCGCTGCTCCCGCTGCAGATGCGCGGCCCGCTCCCAGCCGGCCCGCACCAGCTCCCGGTACTGCCACCAGAACCGCCCCGCGAACCACGGCAGCATCCCGGCCATCACCACCACGCCCACGAGGAACGTGGCGTGCACGAACCACGACGGCACCAGCAGCACCGCCAGCGCCCCCGCGACGACCACGCCGCCCAGCACGCCCGCGCCCGGCCATGTCGCTCCGGGCCGCCGACCGGCCAGGAACGCGGCCGCCGCCGTCGGCAGCGCCCACCAGTCGCTCAGTACGCTCAGCCCCGCCCCGGCGACCGCCGCCGCCAGCGGCGCACCCGTCGTCCAGGCGGCGGGGACCCTCGCCGCTGTGTTCTCCATGTGGTGACCGTACGCAGGTCACGGGTGGTCAGGACACTGCCGAAAGTCCACCTTCCGGCAGCCAGTCGCGGCCCGGTTCGTACTCCAGCCGGCGCCGGGCCCGGCCGGTGCGGTCGAACACGTCGAGCGGCCGCGGTCCGGGCGTCCCTTCCGGGCAGCCGCGCCGGACGAGCGACCGGGCGTAGAGCGGGACCGGGTCGGTGAGCGGGAGGAAACGCAGCCGCCGCGCTGGCCGCGGCCGCCCCCGAACGCCACACTGCTGTCCGTCCCGCACGGCGTCCACCTGGTGGGCAACAGCCGCCCCGACTGGCTCGCGCCGACCACCGACTGGCTGACCACCCGCCTCCTCTCGACCCCATGCCCCCGCCCCCTCACCCCGCGCGCAGCAAGGGGCTGTCGTGGCGGAGGAGCCAGTGGCGGTACGCGGTGGTGCGCAGGGCGGCCTCGCGGTAGGCGGCGGCCAGTTCCGCGTAGGCCGCCTCGTGCAGCGGTCCGCCGTCCGGGCGGTGGTAGAGCAGGAGCCGTACCGCGAGCGGGTCGTCGCGCAGTGGGCGTATCGCCATGTCGTCGCGCGGGCCCGACGTGGGCTGGCAGGGTGCGACGGCCTCGCCGACGGCGATCAGCGACGCGGCCGTGTGGTAGTCGGCGTGCAGGACCGGCGGGTCGATCCCGGCGGCGCCGAGGACCCGCCGCAGCCCGTCCCACTCGCCGTCGACGGTCGGATCGACCATCCACCGGTCCTCCGCCAGGTCGGCGACGTCCACCACGGGCGCGGAGGCCGCCGGGTGGTCGCGGGCCATGGAGATGAACTGCGGCTCCCGGTCCACCAGGACGCGCCGCTCCAGCCCGTCGGGGACGCGCAGCGGGCAGCCCTCCACCTCGTGGACGAACGCCACGTCGAGCTGCCCAGCCGCGAGGGCGCGGAGCAGGGCGCCCGCGGACACGTCCATGTGGAGGGTGATGTCCGTGCCGGGCAGCCGCTGCCGTAACCGCCGCAGCCATCCGGCGAGGGCGCGGCTCGCGGTGGAGCCGATGCGGAGCCGGGCGCCGTCCGCGCGGGCGGCGGCTGCGCGGGTCTCGCTGACCAGCAGGGCCAGTTGGGCGACGAGGGGACGGGCGCGGCTGAGGACGTCCCGGCCGAGCGGGGTGGGGCGGCAGCCGGTGCGTTCACGGGTGAACAGCTCGGCTCCGAGGGCGTTCTCGATGCGCCGCAGCTGGGTCGTGAGCGACGGCTGGCTCATCCCGAGGGCGCGGGCGGCCTTGTGCAGGCTGCCCGTGTCGGCGATGGCGCACAGCGCCCGCAGATGCCTCACCTCCAGCTCCATGCCTCGAGCGTAGGACGGGCCCCGCGCACCGCACCAGACGCCGTGAGCGGCGGAATTCCCTGCATTTCGAAGGGAGTTGTCTCGGGTGATGCACTGGTGCTATCGCCTTCTGCCATCATCCGTACGGGCCCGGGGCTCCCCGACACTCTGTCCAACCGAACGCGTCCACCCAACCGTTCAGGACGAGTAGGAGCCCCCCATGAAGCCCCCCACGCAGTCCCCCGTGCGGTCCCGCGCGAAGTACCGCAGGGCCGCACTGGCCGCCGCGCTGAGCGCCGCGGCCGCGCTCGCCGCCGTACCCGCAGCCACCGCCACCGCCGCTCCGGCACCGGCATCCACCACATCGGCGGGCCAGGCGGCGACGGCCGGGTACACCGCGTACGCCGGTTCGGCACAGGACGCGGCGGCCAACAGGGCCTTCTTCCAGGCCGTCATGGAGTCGGTGGCGAAGAAGCGCGCCGCCGTCCCCGGCACCCAGGCCGTCACGGTCGTCTACTCGGCGGCCAACGCGCCCAGTTTCCGCACCCAGATAGCCCGCTCGACACAGATCTGGAACAGCTCGGTCAGCAATGTGAAGCTCCAGGAGGGCAGCAACCCGGACTTCCGCTACTACGAGGGGAACGACTCGCGCGGCTCGTACGCCAGCACCGACGGCCACGGCCGCGGCTACATCTTCCTCGACTACCGGCAGAACCAGATCTACAACTCCACCCGGGTCACCGCCCACGAGACCGGCCACGTCCTGGGCCTGCCGGACCACTACTCGGGCCCGTGCAGCGAGCTCATGTCCGGCGGCGGCCCCGGCCCGTCCTGCACCAACGCGACACCGAACTCGCAGGAGCGCGCCCGCGTGGACTACCTGTGGCGCTACGGCCTCGCCGCCGCGCTCGCCCCGGCCTCCTGAGGATCGGACAGCCCGCAGTACGCGCACACCGAGGCGCCCCGCGTTCACCCGCGGGGCGCCCTCGTTCGTGCGGCCGCGACGCCGCCCCCGACGCCCAGGGCACCCCCTGGCCCGTACGGCGGCGAAGAAGGCCAGGTGCCGCCCAGGGCGCGCGCCTACGCCGCCTGGATCAGCTCGCGGGCGAACCGCGCGCCCCGCGGCAGCTGCCGCAGGATGCGGCCGAGCGCCTGGTCGAAGTCGCCGCCCGTGACACCCGACTCGTACGCCGCTCCGCCGCTGTGCAGGGTCAGCTGCAGGTCCACCCGCTCGGGCGTCCCGTCGGACAGGGCCTCACCGATCGTCAACAGGCAGCTGAGCGTGCCCGGCTGGGCGGCGCCGTCGGCCGCGAGGACCGGCAGCGGCACGTCCCACTCCAGCACGCAGCCCGCCAGCGGGAGGCCGCCGTTCTCCTCCGCCGCCCGCAGCGCGGCGAAACCGCCGCCCGTGTACCGCACACCCCTGATGCGGGTGCTGACGCTCCGGCCGTCCGACGTGATGTGGATGGCTTCCGCCCCTCGGCGGTCCCGGTACCAGCCGGTCCAGACTTCGCTCGACTCCGATGACTCCGTTGACATGGCGCGGACTGTAGCGGCACGCCATGTCCGGGGGTGACGCCGGACACCCCCGGAGCCTGACTTCAGCCGGTCTCGGTGTGGTTGCCCGGCTCGTTCCCCGGCCCTCCGCCCGGCTTGCCGGACGGTCGGGCCTCCGCTCCGTGCGGCGTCCTGCCGAACAGCTCGCACTCCGGGTTGTGGCACGGGCGGGGCTCCCAGGAGGGGACCCACGCGCCGAGCACCTTGCGTCGATGTATCGCCTTGCCGACAGGCTGTCCGCAGGCGGGGCACACGGGCTCATCGGCCGTGCCCTCCTGCGGGCGGCGGACGGTTCGGCGTCCTTCGCTGGCCATGCCTCCAGGGTATTGCGGTTCAGCGATTCCGGCTGTACCGGCGGATGACGACGCCGTTGCCGAAGGCGCGGGTGTCCTGGAGCGTGAAGTCGGCCACCGCGAAGGAGGCTCCGCCGAACATCGGCATCCCCGTCCCGTAGATGTGCGGGTACGACTTGATCACCAGCTCGTCGATCTCGTCCATCAGCTCCCCGGCGACGACGGCGCCGCCGCACAGCCAGATGCCGAGCGGGCCCTCCTCCGCCTTCAGGGCGCGGACATGGGCGGCCAGGTCGCCTGAGATGATCTCCACGTTCGGGTGCGGGGAGGTCTCCATGGTGCGGGAGGCGACGATCTCGCGGAGGTGGCCGTACGGGCTGGGCATGCCGGCGTCCAGGCCGAGCTGGTAGCTGGCACGGCCCTGGATGACCGTGTCGAAGTGCTTGCCGGGGGCGTCCTCGATGCCGACCATCCGGCGGCCCTCGACGCTGAGGGTCTCGGGGTATTCGGCGGCGAGGTAGCCGACGTACTCCTCGTCCAGGAACCGGAACATCGAGGAGGCGTCGCCCTTGGGGTCGCCGATGAAGCCGTCGAGCGAGCAGGCGACGAAGTACGTCAGAGTGCGCAAACCGTGTCCTTTGCGGGTCAGGGAGGGCCGGACCGTTCGCGGCTCGACCACTACGACCAGAGTGCTACGGCCATAGTGGTCGAGGCAAGGGCGATTTTCGGACAGGCGTTTGTGCGCCTCAGTGGCTGCGCCGTGTCACGAATTCGGCCAGGGCCAGCAGCTCCTCCGCCGCCGCGAGGTCCGGCACCGCGCAGGACAGCTGGTGCACCGCCCGCGCCATCCGGTCCGCGGCCTCCGCCTGCGCCCAGTCGCGGCCGCCCGCCCGCTCGACCGCGTCGGCGGCGAGCGCCACGTCCTTGTCGCCCAGGACCGGCCGCCCGTACAGCTCCGCCAGCGCGGCGGCCTCCGCGGTCCCGGAGGTGAGCGCCGCGACGACGGGCAGCGACTTCTTGTGGGCCGCCAGGTCCGCCCCCGCCGGCTTGCCGGTCCGCACCGGGTCGCCCCAGATGCCGATCAGGTCGTCGATCAGCTGGAACGCCAGGCCCGCCTCCCGCCCGAACGCGTCCATCGCCGCGACCTCCGCCTCCCCGGCGCCCGCGTACAGGGCACCCAGGGCGCAGGCGCAGCCGAGGAGCGCGCCGGTCTTGGACTCGGCCATGGCCAGGCACTCGTCGAGCGTCACGTCCAGCGGGTCCCGCCGCTCGAAGGCGCAGTCGGCCTGCTGCCCCGCGCACAGCTCGACCACGCACGCGCCGAGCCGCGCCGCGGCGGCCGCCGACGCGGGGTGCGGGTCGGCGGCGAGGACGGGCAGGGCGAGGGCCTGGAGGGCGTCGCCCACGACGAGGGCGTCGGGCACGCCGAAGACGGCCCAGGCGGTGGGCCGGTTCCTGCGGGTGCGGTCCTCGTCCACGATGTCGTCGTGGAGCAGCGTGAAGTTGTGTACGAGCTCCACGGCCGCGGCCGCCCGTACGGCGGCGTCCGGGTCACCGCCCATCGCGCGGGCGGCGGCCAGGACGAGGGCGGGGCGGACGGCCTTCCCGGCCCGTCCGGCGGCGGGCGTGCCGTCGGCGTGCTCCCACCCGAAGTGGTACATGGCCACGCGCCGCAGCGGGGCGGGCAGCGTGGCGAGGTCGGCGCGCAGCCGGGGGGCGACGACGGCGTGCGCGCGGTCCAGGAGCGCCGCCGCGTCCGGCCCGCCGCTCCCGGACCGGGTGCCGGTCCTGCCCGTGTCGGTCATCGTCACGGTCTTCTCCTCCGCTCGTGCGCGTACCTCCCGGCAGGGGTACGGGCGGGGCGCCGGTGCAGGACGCCCCGCCCGTACCGGTCCTCAGCTCCAGCGGCCGATCTCGACGTTCTCCATGACGCCGAGGGCGTCCGGGACGAGGATCGCCGCGGAGTAGTAGGCCGTGACCAGGTACGAGATGATGGCCTGTTCGTCGATACCCATGAAGCGCACCGACATACTCGGCTCGATCTCGTCGGGGATGCCGGTCTGGTGGAGGCCGATGACGCCCTGCTCGGCCTCGCCGGTACGCATGCAGAGGATGGACGTGGTGCGCGTGTCGCTGATCGGGATCTTGCTGCAGGGGAAGATCGGGACGCCGCGCCAGGTCGGGATGCGGTGCCCGGCGACGTCGATGCTCTCGGGGACCAGGCCGCGCCGGTTGCACTCGCGGCCGAAGGCGGCGATGGCCTTCGGGTGGGCGAGGAACAGCTTGTTGCCGCGGCGGCGGGACAGCAGCTCGTCCATGTCGTCCGGGGTGGGCGCACCGGCGTGGGGGGTGATCCGCTGGCCGTAGTCGCAGTTGGCGAGGAGGCCGAACTCGTGGTTGTTGATCAGCTCGTGCTCCTGGCGCTCGCGCAGCGCCTCGACCGTGAGCCGCAGCTGCTGCTCGGTCTGGTTCATCGGCTGGTTGTAGAGGTCGGCCACGCGCGTGTGGACCTTCAGCACGGTCTGGGCGACGCTCAGCTCGTACTCGCGGGGGGCGGGGTCGTAGTCCACGTAGGTCTGCGGGATGACCGGCTCGCCGCGGTGGCCGGCGGAGAGGTCGATGGCCTTCTCGCCGTACTTGTTGGTCCGCTGCTGCGGGATGGCGGCCATGCCCGCCAGGTGCGCGGAGAGGGACCCGGCGCGCTCGGCGAGGTTGAGGACGTCCGCGCGGGTCAGCTCCAGCATCACGCACGCGGTGGCGGCGCGGTGGGTGTGCTCCCAGGTGGCCTCGCCGTCGAGGAGGCAGGAGTCGCCGAAGTAGCCGCCGTCCGCGAGGACGTCGATGACGGCCTCGTCGCCGTACGGGCCGGAGCCGACGCGCTCGACCTTGCCGTGCGCCAGCAGGTAGACGCGGTCCGCCCGCGTCCCGGCCTCGGCGATCACGTCGCCGGGCTCGAAGGTGCGCTGCGAGCACCGCTGGGCGAGCTCGCGGAGCGCGTGCTCGTCGTCGTACCCGCGCAGGGGCGGAAGCTCGCCCAGCTCGGCGGGGATCACCTCGACGCGCTCGCCGGTCTGCACGAACGTGACGCGCCCGTCGCCCACTGCGTACGTGTACCGGCGGTTCACCCGGTACGTGCCGCCCTGGACCTGCACCCACGGCAGCATCCGCAGGAGCCACCGGGAGGTGATCTCCTGCATCTGGGGTGCTGACTTGGTGGTGGTCGCAAGCTTCCGCGCCGCGTCAGTGCCGAGGCTCTTCTGCGGGGAAGCCTGTTCGGCCCGGACGTCGTCGCCGACCGAGCCAACCGAACCAACCGACATGATGTCCCTCTCGATGATCTGACTGTCCGCCAGGAAGCCTTTCAGCACTCTCCGTCACGGCGCCATTACACAAAAGAGTGGGAATGGAACAGTCCAGAGGGGGAAGAGGGGCGGGATTTTCGATTCCCGGCGACGCGCAACTTTCACGAATCCGCCTGTCTGTCCGGATCGATTCGCACGTCGGTGCGAAGTCGCACAATGGGCAGGTGACGTCCTCCGACCCCGCCGCCCTCGACCCCGCCGCCCCGGGCTCCGTCCGCCCCGCCGCTCCCGGCCCCACCGCCGCCCTCGGCACCGCCGCCGGGCCGGGGCCCCGGCTGCCCTCGCCGCTGCGTCCGGCCGACGACGACCGGTTCGCGCGGCGGGGCCTGAGGCTGCTGCTGAAGCGGGACGACCTGATCCACCCGGAGCTGGTGGGCAACAAGTGGCGGAAGCTGGCGCCGAACCTCGCCGGGACGGCCGGGCGGCCGGTGCTGACCTTCGGCGGGGCGTACTCGAACCACCTGCGGGCCACGGCTGCGGCCGGGCGGCTGCTGGGCTTCCCGACCATCGGCGTGGTGCGGGGCCACGAACTGGCCGGGCGGCCGCTGAACCCGTCGCTGGAGCGGTGCGCGGCGGACGGGATGCGGCTCGTGTTCGTGGACCGGGCGACGTACCGGGCGAAGGGCGACCCGGCGGTCGTGGCGCGGCTGCTGCGGGACGCCCCGGACGGCACGGTGGTCGTCCCGGAGGGCGGCAGCAACGCGGCGGCGGTGCGCGGCTGCGCGGAGCTGGGCCGGGAACTGCGGGGCCGGGCCGACGTGGTGGCGGTGGCGTGCGGTACGGGCGGGACGCTGGCGGGACTGGCGGCGGGCCTCGCGCCGGGGCAGCGGGCGCTGGGCGTACCGGTCCTCAAGGGCGGCTTCCTGGGCGGCGAGGTGCGGGCGCTCCAGACGGCGGCCTTCGGCGGGCCGGCCGGGCAGTGGAGCCTGGAGGAGCGGTTCCACTTCGGCGGGTACGGGCGGACGACCCGGGAGCTGGAGGCGTTCGCGGAGGACTTCTCGGCGCGGCACGGCCTCGCGGTGGAGCGGCTGTACGTGGCCAAGATGCTGTACGCGCTCGTGGCGCTGGCCGAGGAGGGCGCCTTCGCCCCTGGCACGACGATCGCAGCGGTGGTGACCGGACGACCGGATCAGGACAGCGGGCGGCGCGCGTGAGACGGGGAAGGTTCGACCGCCCGGCGGGTGGGTACGTCAACCCTCCGCCGAGTCCTCAGGATTGGATGCCGCAGACCTCTAGCCACTGTGCGTACCGATGTGTTTACGATGGGTGACGCACGTCGGCTCGGGGGCCACGGCGACACGGCGGCATGGATCGCGATAGCGTCACGGCGACTACGCATTCCTGCGTACCGCACGGTTCCGGGGGGATCTCGCTCCTCCCGGTCCCCGAACGAGTTTGTGCCACCTTGGAGGTGAGGGTGTCCCAGATCGCAGGCGAGCCCGGGACCCAGGACTTCGTGGAAGTCCGGCTGCCCGCTGCGGGTGCCTACCTGTCCGTGCTGCGTACGGCCACGGCCGGTTTGGCGGCGCGTTTGGACTTCACCCTCGACGAGATCGAGGACCTGCGCATCGCGGTGGACGAGGCGTGCGCGATCCTGCTCCAGCAGGCCGTGGCCGGCTCGGTCCTCAGCTGCGTGTTCCGGCTGATCGACGACTCACTGGAGGTCACGGTGTCGGCGCCGACGACCGACGGCCGCGCTCCCGAGCGGGACACGTTCGCGTGGACGGTGCTGTCGGCCCTGGCCGGCAAGGTGGACTCGTCGGTCGCCGATGACCGTACGGTCTCCATCAGCCTGTACAAACAGCGCGGCGCGGGACCCGGGCCGGCGTGAGGGACGGGGACGGTCCGGTGCGGAACGAGGAGCGCGGCCCGCGGGCCACGAGCGCGGCGGAGGGCATCGCGGGCATCCCGGAACAGCAGGCGCGGCCGCACCCGGAGGACGGCCTGGTGGAGGCGCCGGAGCGGGCGCGGGCAGAGCGGGCGGCGCGGATGAGCGAGAACGTGAACGAGCAGCGGGGCGGTGCCCAGCGGCACGATCCGCAGGACCGGAGCGGCGCGCGGGCGATGTTCGTGGAGCTGCGGAGCTTGCCGGACGGTTCGCCGGAGAAGGCCGAGCTGCGCAACCGGCTGGTCCGGATGCACCTGCCGCTCGTGGAGCACCTCGCGCGCCGGTTCCGGAACCGGGGCGAGCCGCTGGACGACCTGACGCAGGTCGCGACGATCGGCCTGATCAAGTCCGTGGACCGGTTCGACCCCGAGCGGGGCGTCGAGTTCTCGACGTACGCGACGCCGACGGTCGTGGGCGAGATCAAGCGGCACTTCCGCGACAAGGGCTGGGCGGTGCGGGTGCCGCGGCGGCTCCAGGAGCTGCGGCTGTCGCTGACGACGGCGACGGCGGAGCTGTCCCAGCGGCACGGGCGGTCACCGACCGTGCACGAGCTGGCGGAGAAGCTGGGGATCTCCGAGGAGGAGGTCCTGGAGGGCCTTGAGTCGGCGAACGCGTACTCGACGCTGTCGCTGGACGTGCCGGACACGGACGACGAGTCGCCGGCCGTCGCGGACACGCTGGGCGCGGAGGACGAGGCGCTGGAGGGCGTCGAGTACCGGGAGTCGCTGAAGCCGCTGCTGGAGGACCTGCCGCCGCGAGAGAAGCGGATTCTGCTGCTGCGGTTCTTCGGGAACATGACGCAGTCGCAGATCGCGCAGGAGGTGGGGATCTCCCAGATGCACGTCTCGCGCCTGCTGGCCCGTACGCTCGCCCAGCTCCGCGAAAAGCTCCTGGTGGACGAGTAGCCCCCTGCGGGCCGCCGCTGCCGCCTGTGGCGGTTGCCGAGACCCGACGACTCGTGGACGGCGGGAGCGCCCGCGGCCAGGGCGTCCGGGAGCTGCGGGGGCGGTGGCGCCCGGAGCCGCTCAGGGGCGGGTGATGCCCAGGGCCGCGGTGGTGGCGGGGTGGAGGAGCAGGACGAGGCCCGCCACCGCGGCCGCCGCCAGCACCACGCCCGCCGGGATCGCCGCGCCGACGCCCGTCAGCAGCGTGTACGCGACCGGCAGCGCCATCAGCTGGGTGATGATCGCCGGACCCCGGCTCCAGCTGCGGCACAGGAGCAGTCCCCGCGCCGCGAGCAGCGGGATGACACCCAGCGCGATGAGCGTGGCACCGCCCGTGAGGGCCTGGGTGAAGCCGTCGGGGGTGCCCGTCAGGGTGTTGACGAGGACGTACAGGCCCCCGGCGAAGAGGGCGAGCGCCTCCAGTCCGGCCACCGCCGCGGCGGCCGTCACACGGGTGGGACGCGAGGTCGGGGCGGGGTTCGGTTCGCTGCTGCTCACCCTTGCAGGGTAGCCGCCCGCGCCCCGGCCCCCTGGGCGCGGTACCGCGCGGTAGGTAACCTGGCGGGCATGCGCGCACTTCTCGTGGTCAACCCGGCAGCCACCACCACGAGTGCCCGCACCCGTGACGTGCTGATCCACGCGCTGGCCAGCGAGATGAAGCTGGACGCGGTGACGACGGAGTACCGGGGCCACGCCCGCGACCTCGCCCGGCGGGCGGCCGACGCCGGGGACGTGGACCTGGTGGTCGCGCTCGGCGGGGACGGCACGGTCAACGAGGTCGTGAACGGCCTGCTGCACCGGGGCCCCGACCCGGACCGGCTGCCGCGCCTGGCGGTGGTGCCCGGCGGGTCCACGAACGTGTTCGCCCGCGCGCTGGGCCTGCCGAACGACGCGGTGGAGGCGACCGGCGCGATCCTGGACGCCCTGCGCGAGCAGCGGAGCCGGACGGTCGGTCTCGGCCTCGCGGCCGGGACGCCGGGCACGGAGGACGAGGCGGCACCGGCCCGCTGGTTCACGTTCTGCGCGGGCCTCGGGTTCGACGCGGGCGTCATCGGCCGGGTGGAGCAGCAGCGGGAGCGCGGCAAGCGCTCGACGCACGCGCTGTACCTGCGCCAGGTCGTCCGCCAGCTGCTGGTGGACCCGCACCGGCGGCACGGCACGATCACACTCGAGCGGCCGGGCCACGACCCGGTCGAGGACCTGGTGCTGTCGATAATCTGCAACACCTCCCCGTGGACGTACCTGGGCAACAAGCCGGTGTACGCGTCGCCGGACGCGTCGTTCGACAAGGGGCTGGACGTCCTGGGGCTGAGCCGGCTGTCGGGGCCCGCCGTCGCCTGGTACGGGACGCAGCTGCTGACGTCCAGCCCGGAGCGCGGCCCCCGGGGAAGGCACGCGGTCTCCCTGCACGACCAGATCGACTTCGCCTTGCATTCCAAGGTCCCCTTGCCCTTCCAGATGGACGGTGACCACCTGGGGCTGCGCACGAGCGTGACGTTCACAGGCGTTCGCCGTGCACTGGGTGTGATTGTGTGAGGAGAAGGGCCCTTGGCCCTTTATCTCGAACGTATGGGCTGGGTTCCACCCCATAGAAGTACGGCTGTGACCTAGCCGACACCGAGGAATCAAAAAAAACTTTCCAGAAGGGGTTGTATCCGCCGCCGAGGTTTGCGAATCTCTACGTGGCGATCGAGACGGCCCGCAGCACCGGCCTCCAGCGAAAGCCAGAACCCCTCCTCAATCACAGGACCACACCAGTTCATCTGGCCGTCGGCCCTTCCCTTGCGGGGGGATTCGTGAAAGCGTTCACATTCACAAGCAACTTGCATGCAACACCAAGGAGAGGTAGCAGCCATGGACTGGCGTCACAACGCCGTTTGTCGTGAGGAAGACCCCGAGCTGTTCTTCCCCATCGGCAACACCGGTCCTGCGCTGCTGCAGATCGAGGAAGCCAAGGCCGTCTGCCGTCGCTGCCCCGTGATGGAGCAGTGCCTGCAGTGGGCGCTCGAGTCCGGCCAGGACTCCGGCGTCTGGGGTGGCCTCAGCGAGGACGAGCGCCGCGCGATGAAGCGCCGCGCCGCCCGTAACCGGGCGCGCAACGCCAGCGCCTGAGCACCGCCACCGCGCCTCCCGAGTAGCAGCGCGCAGCAGTAACCCACAGCGTTCGAGCCCCGGACCGTTTCTACGGTCCGGGGCTCGCTGCTGTCCGTTCGCGCCCGGCGGGTGCGGCCGCACGTCCGGCGGGTGCGGGCCGGCGGCTACTTCTGGGCGCGGACCGGGACGTCGAGGACGACGCGCGTGCCCCGCCCGGGCGCCGGGCGCATGTCGAACGAGCCGCCCAACTCCCCCTCCACCAGCGTCCGTACGATCTGGAGCCCCAGGTTCCCCGCGCGCTGCGGGTCGAAGCCGTCGGGCAGGCCGCGGCCGTCGTCCTGGACGGTGATCAGCAGCCGGGCGTCGCGCCCGTCGCCGCGTACGGCCGTGACCTCGACCGTGCCGCGCTCGGCCGGGGCGAAGGCGTGCTCCAGGGCGTTCTGGAGGATCTCGGTGAGCACCATCGACAGGGGTGTGGCGACCTCGGCGTCGAGGATGCCGAAGCGGCCGTTGCGACGGCAGACCACCTTGCCCGGGGAGATCTCCGCCACCATCGAGATCACCCGGTCCGCGATGTCGTCGAACTCGACGCGCTCGTCCAGGTTCTGCGACAGCGTCTCGTGGACGATGGCGATGGAGCCCACCCGGCGGACCGCCTCGTTCAGCGCCTCCCGGCCCCGGTCGGAGTCCATCCGGCGGGCCTGGAGGCGCAGCAGCGCGGCGACGGTCTGGAGGTTGTTCTTCACCCGGTGGTGGATCTCCCGGATGGTGGCGTCCTTGGTGATCAACTCACGTTCGCGGCGGCGCAGTTCCGTCACGTCGCGGAGCAGGACGAGCGAGCCGATGCGGGTGCCCTTGGGCTTGAGGGGGATCGCGCGGAGCTGGATGACGCCGCCGTTGCCCTCGACCTCCGTCTCGCGCGGGGCGTAGCCGCTGGCCAGTTTGACGAGCGCCTCGTCCACCGGGCCGCGCGACGGCGCCAGTTCGGCGGTGATCTGGCCGAGGTGCTGGCCCACGAGGTCGGCGGCGAGGCCGAGGCGGTGGTACGCGGAGAGCGCGTTGGGCGAGGCGTACTGGACGAAGCCGTCCGCGTCGAGCCGGATCAGCCCGTCGCCGGCGCGCGGCGAGGCGTCCATGTCCACCTGCTGCTCGGGGAACGGGAACGATCCCGCGGCGATCATCTGCGCCAGGTCGGAGGCGGACTGGAGGTAGGTGAGCTCCAGCCGGGAGGGGGTGCGGACCGTGAGCAGGTTGGTGTTCCGGGCGATCACGCCGAGGACGCGGCCCTCACGCCGTACGGGGATGGACTCGACCCGTACGGGGACCTCCTCGCGCCACTCGGGGTCGCCCTCGCGCACGATGCGGCCCTCGTCCAGGGCGGCGTCCAGGAGGGGGCGGCGGCCCCGGGGGACGAGGTGGCCGACCATGTCGTCCTGGTAGGAGGTGGGGCCGGTGTTGGGGCGCATCTGCGCGACGGAGACGTAGCGGGTGCCATCGCGGGTGGGGACCCACAGCACGAGGTCGGCGAAGGAGAGGTCGGAGAGCAGCTGCCACTCCGAGACCAGCAGGTGGAGCCACTCGAGGTCGGACTCGTCGAGGGCGGTGTGCTGGCGTACGAGGTCGTTCATGGACGGCACATCTGCGAGCGTACCCGTGTGGCCGAACCTGGTGCTTTGCCGGTCCTTGGGGGAGGATGGGTCCCGACCGTCCTCCGCCAGTGGATGGACAGACCGAATTGGTCTAGTCCACAATGGATGGTAAAGGCCTCCGCCCTCCCCGCACAGGAGGGTGGACCGAGGCTCCGGCGTTCTCTGCCCTGACTGCGCCGAGGCCTCACCCACGGCCGCGGGACCGCACACCCTCGGCCGTTGCAACTCCGGGCTGCGGTGCCGGACGGGTTGAGGGTCCCGTCGCGGCGCCGCGGCCCGCGGGTGTTTCCGGGGACCGTTTCCGCGTACCGGTCCCACTGCCGCGGGTCGCGCCGCGCACGAAGCGCCTGCCGCGAGCCGCGTCGCGCACGGACCGTCGCGAACCCCCTCACCGCCCCGCCGGGCCGCCACCGCGAGCCGCCCCGCCGCACGGGAGCCACCGCCACGGCCTCGCCGCGGCGAGCCCGCCACCACGCCCGCCCGCACCGCTCGCGCCGACCCCGCCCGGCTCCCCCGCGAGCTGTCTGGAGGCCCGCGAACGGGGCACGCGAAGGCGTGGGGGCGACAACGGCATTCTGCTAGATTGGTCTATACCACCTTCCGTGTGACTCCCTTTCCCCCTCCTTCCAGAACGGCAGGCCCAGCGTGGAAGTTGTCATCGTCCAGGACGCCAAGGCAGGCGGCGAGCTCATCGCGGAGGCCATCGCGGACCTCCTGCGCCGCAAGCCCGACGCTCTGCTCGGCGTGGCCACCGGCTCGACGCCGCTGCCCATCTACGACGCGCTCACCGCCAAGGTCCGCGCGGGCGCCGTGGACGTGTCGCGGGCCCGGATCGCCCAGCTCGACGAGTACGTGGGGCTGCCCGCCGGGCACCCGGAGTCGTACCGCTCGACCGTGCTGCGCCAGGTCGTGGAGCCGCTGGGGCTCCGCGAGGATTCCTTCCTGGGCCCGGACGGCACCGCCGATGACGTACAGGCGGCCTGCGAGGCGTACGACAGGGCGCTCGCGGAGGCGGGCGGCGTGGACCTCCAGATACTCGGCATCGGCACCGACGGGCACATCGGCTTCAACGAGCCCTGCTCGTCGCTGGCCTCCCGCACCCGCATCAAGACGCTCACCGAGCAGACCCGGATCGACAACGCCCGGTTCTTCGAGGGCGACATCGACCAGGTGCCGCACCATGTGATCACGCAGGGCATCGGCACCATCCTGGAGGCCCGCCACCTGGTGCTCCTGGCCACCGGCGAGGGCAAGGCGGACGCGGTCGCGGCGACCGTGGAGGGCCCGGTGGCCGCCCTGGTCCCGGCCTCCGCGCTCCAGCTGCACCCGCACGCCACGGTCGTCGTGGACGAGGCGGCCGCCTCCAAGCTGAAGCTCGCGGACTACTTCCGCCACACGTACGCGAACAAGCCGACCTGGCAGGGGCTGTAGTAGCGGCGCCGGAGGGCACGGAAGAAGGGGCCGGGCACCATGTGTGCCCGGCCCCTTCCCGTGTGCGCGTACGCGCGTGGGCGCTACACCCCCGCTACACCCCCGCGACGGCCTCCGCCGCCGCGATCCCGCAGACCCGCGCCGCGCCGTGCGTGGCGATGTGCAGGGCCCCGCGCGGCGGAGCCTGGTTCAGGCCCATCTCCACCACGACCGTGTCGGGGCGGGCGGCGAGCAGCCCGTCCAGCGCCTCCCTCATCCAGGCGTGACGGTGCGCGTCGCGCACGACGGCCACGATCCGGCGCTCCCCCGCCGCCCGCAGCACGTCGTCGGCGGCGTCCTCGGGGCCGTACGCCCCGGTCCTGGTGCCCGGCAGGAGCCGCTCCAGTTCGGCGGCGACGCCCCACGGGGTCTCGTCGCCGACGGCGATGTTGGCGACGGGCGCGAAGGACGCCACGTACGGCGCCGCGCTCGGCGGCGTGTACGGCTCGTGCCCCGGCGTCACGCGCAGCGCGCGGCGCGCCGCCACCAGGCCGATGCCGGTGCCGGGCGCGGTCCCCTCCTGCACTGCCGCGCCCGGCTCCGAGCCGGCCCCCCTGGCCCGGTGCGCCTGGGTCCAGGACGCGAGGGCGCGCACCCGCGCCGCCGCGTCCGCCAGCCGCTCCTCGGGCAGTTCACCGGTTCGTACCGCTTCCACCAGCGCGTCGCGCAGGCTCAGTACGATCTTCTCGTCCGCCAGGCCGCCGCCGACGCAGATGGCGTCGGCGCCCGCCGCGATCGCGAGGACGGAGCCGCGCTCGATGCCGTACGTCGAGGCGATGGCCTGCATCTCCATGCCATCGGTGACGATCAGCCCTTCGAATCCCAGCTCCTGACGCAGCAGTCCGGTCAGGACACGCGGGCTCAGGGTGGCGGGGCGGTCGGGGTCGAGCGCGGGCAGCAGAATATGCGCGCTCATCACCGATTTGGAACCCGCCGCGATGGCCGCGCGGAAAGGTGCCAGCTCACGGGCGTGCAGTGTGTCCAGGTCCACATCGATGCGGGGCGTCGCCAGGTGCGAGTCGACGCTCGTGTCGCCGTGTCCGGGGAAGTGCTTGACGCAGGCGGCGACGCCCGCGGACTGCATGCCCTCGATGTACGCGACGGTGTGCCGGGCGGCGAGTCCCGGGTCGGCGCCGAAGGACCGTACGCCGATGACCGGATTGTCCGGATTGGAGTTGACGTCGGCGGAAGGCGCCCAGTTGAGGTCCACGCCGCAGTCGGCGAGGCGGCGGCCCAGCTCGTGGGCGACGGCCCGGGTCAGCTCCGTGTCGTCCACGACGCCGAGCGCGAGGTTGCCGGGGAAGGAGGAGCCGGTGCGGACCTCCAGCCGCGTGACGTCGCCGCCCTCCTCGTCGATGGCGACGAGGACGTCCTCGCGCTCGGCGCGCAGCCGGGCGGTGAGGGCGGCCAGCTGCTCGGGGGTGTGGATGTTGCGGCCGAAGAGGCCGACCGAGGACAGCCCGTCGCCGATGCGGCGCAGCAGCCAGTCCGGCGGGGCGGTGCCGACGAAGCCGGGCTGGAGGACGGTGAGGGCGTCCCGGGTGAGGGTGTCGGACGTGCCGCGTACGAGTGTGGTCATGGGACTGGTCATCCCTTCACTGCGCCGGCCGTGAGGCCCGCGGCCATCTTGCGCTGGACGAGGAGGAAGAGGATCACGATCGGGACGGCCATCATGGTGGAGCCCGCCATCATCGGGGCGTACTCGGTGCCGTTCTTCGTGATGAAGTTGCCGAGCCAGACGGTGGCCGTCTGGTTCTGCTGGCTCATCAGCATCAGCGCGTACAGGTACTCGTTCCAGGCCTGGATGAAGCCGTAGACGGACGTGGCGACCATGCCCGGCGCGAGCAGCGGGAAGACGACGCGGACGAAGGCGCCGGTGCGGGTGCAGCCGTCGACCATGGCCGCCTCCTCCAGCTCCTTGGGGATGTTCACGATGAAGCCGCGCAGCGTCCAGACCGTGAACGGGAGGATGAAGGTCAGGTAGGTGATGACCAGGCCGGTGAGCTTGTCGTACTGCCCCAGGTCGTTGAGGAGCAGGAACACCGGGATGATCATGGCGACGAGCGGGACCATCTGGACGGCGAGGATGCCGACGATGACGATCTTGCGGCCGCGGAAGGCGAACCGGGAGATGGCGAGCGCGGCGAGCATGCCGACGGCGATGCCGATGATCACGACGACCAGCGAGACGACGAGGCTGCGGCCGACGGGGCCCCAGAAGTCGGCGATCTCCAGGGCGCGCTTGAAGTTCTCCAGCGTGAAGGTGGAGGGGAAGAAGTGCGGGTCCGGGTCGATGGCGTCCTTGGCCGGCTTGAAGGCCGTGTTCACCATCCAGTAGACGGGGAAGCCGAGGACGGCGAAGACGAGGAGGCCGAGCGCGTTCCAGCCGATCTTGCCGTCACGTCGGCGCCGGGGAGCGGCGGCCGGGGCGGCCTGGGGTGCCGGGGCGGCCGGGGCTGCGGCGGCCGGGGCGGCCGCGACTTTGGTGGTCACTCCACCTCTCCGATCTTGAGCATCTGACGCATGTAGACGGCGACCGCGCCGAGCAGCAGGAAGACCGTGACGAGGGCGATGGCGGAGCCGGTGCCGTAGTCGTTGACCACGAACGCCTTGTCGAAGGAGTAGGTGGTGAGGACCTGGAACTCGGGCTCGGGGTGGCCGTTGCGCATCACGTAGACCTGCGGGAAGACGCCCATGTCCCAGATGACGGAGAGGGTCGTCAGCATCACGATGATGGGCTTGAGGATCGGCAGCGTGACGAAGCGGAAGACGCCCCAGGCGCCCGCGCCGTCGAGGCGGGCGGCCTCCTCCAGCTCCTTGGGGACCTGGGTGAGGCCCGCGCTGAGCGTGATGACCACGAAGGGCACGGCGCCCCAGACGACCAGCAGCATGATGACGGCGAGGCCCTGGGGGCCGCTGGCGAACCAGTTGTGGCCGATCATCTCGACGCCGGGCAGCTTGTCGAGGAGCCAGTTGAGGACGCCGTAGTCCGCGTCGAACAGCCACTTGAAGATGGCGGTGGCGACGATGATCGGCATGCCCCAGCTGGCCACCAGGACGATGCTGACGAGCGCCTTCACCCAGGTCGAGACCCGCTGGAGCAGCAGGGCTATCAGCATGCCGAGGACCATGGTGAGGATCACGGCGCCGCCGGCGAAGAGCACCGTGCGCAGCACGACGGCCCAGAACTCGCCGTCGCCGAGGATGCGGGTGAAGTTGTCCAGGCCGGCGCTCTCGGCCTCCTGGAAGCCCCACAGCTGGGGCTGGCCGAACTTCTGGAAGGAGAGGGTGACCAGCCGTACCAGCGGATAGCCGAGCACGAGGACGAGGACGGTGAGGCAAGGGGCGAGGAGCAGCCACGGCACTCCGGCGCCGGGACCTCCCCCGGTCCGCTTCCCGGCCGTCTTCACGTCGGTGGGTCCGGCACCCCGGCCGGGCGGTGGCGCGTGGCGCACCGGCGGCGCCTTCGCGGTGGTTGTCTCAGCGGCACTCATCCCGTGCTCCTCAGCGATCCCTCTCGTGCGTACGGGCAGCGGGACCCCGCCGTGCGACGGGGCCCCGCCCACAGGTCACTTGGTGTTGATGACCTTGTCGATCGCGGCGTCCGCGTCCTTCGCGGCGGCCTCGACCGACTTCTTGCCGTTGGCGATCTCGATGAGCATCGTCTTGAGGACCTGGCCCTTCTCGACCTGTCCCCAGCCGGGCGCGGTCGGGACGAACCAGCTGTTCTCGGCGGCGGTGGCCGGGACGGCGGTCGCCGGGTCCGACTTCAGCGGAGCCAGGTCCACCTTGTTGTTGGGCAGGTTGCCCTTGGCGGCGAGGCCCTTCTGGCCCTCGGCGCCGGTGAAGACGGCGATCCACTCGGCCGCGATGTCCTGGTTCTTCGACTTGACCGGGATGGCCAGGTCGGAGCCGCCGAGGAAGACCGGGAGTGCCTGGCCGGACGGGCCGGGCATGACGAAGTTCTCGAGCTTGTCCTTCAGCCCGCCGACCTTGTCGTTCTTCGGGTCGGCGGCGGTGGCGCCCTCCCACCCGGCACCGAAGATGGTGGCGGCGTTGCCCTGGCCGAAGACGACGGGACGGTCGGACTCGTCCTTCGTCTTGTCGCCGTGCATGTACTTGTCGAGGATGTTCTTGTACTCGGTGAGGCCCTTGATGGACTCGGGCGAGGAGAGGTTCGCCTTCCAGGTCTCGCCGTCCTGCTTGGCGATGGAGCCGCCGGCCCCGTAGACGAAGGCCATCGCGCCGTACCAGTCGGGCGAGGGCTGGTACCAGGCGCTGAACTTGTCGCCCTTCTTGGCCTGGATCTTGTCGAGCGCGGAGGTCAGCTCGGCCCAGGTCTTGGGGGGCGTCTTGACGCCGGCCTCGGCGGCGATGTCCTTGCGCCAGGTGCCCACGCGGCCACCGGCGTAGTAAGGCACGCCGTAGGTCTTGCCGTTGTAGGTGACGGACTGCTTGAGGGCGTCCAGCCACTGGTCCGAGTTGGTGAACTTCTTCGGGTCCACCTCGGCGAAGGCGCCCTTCGCCATGTACCCGATCATCTCGGTGTTGCCCATCTCGACCACGTCGGGGGCCTTGTCGGTGGCCAGGACGGCGTCGAGCTTGGTGTTCTTGTCGGGCCAGCCGTAGTACTCGTGCTTGATCTTGATGCCCGGGTACTTCTTGGCGATCGCGTCGTCGGCGGCCTTCACCAGCTCGGGCCAGTTGTTCTGCGCGTCCACGGTGAGCCAGACGCGCAGCTCCTTGGCCCCGGCCGCCTTGCCGTCCCCGCCCTTGTCCGAACCGCCGCACGCGACGACGCCGACCATCATGCCCGCGACGCCGATCGCCGCGATGAGCTTGCGCTTCACGCCACCCTCCTCAGGGATGCCTGCAACCCCGCCCACCGCGAAGACATACGTACGACCGAACGACGAACACTGCTCGTGGGGCTGGGACCTGGTCTTTAATGGTTTAGACCAGTAACCCGGAGCTTGGCCTAGACCTTTGGGGGTGTCAAGGGTGTATAAGAGGGGCTGTTGCGTCCGTTATCGGACCGACACCTGAGGAGGGGCGACGACCCGTGACCGGTCCGTGCCACCATGTGAGCCGCGAAAGACGGAGGAGCCGGTGACGGCAGCAGCGACGGAGTCGGAGAGGCAGATCATGGCCACGGACAGTGGCGGTACGGAGACCGCTGGCGGACTCCCGTCCGAGAACGGAACGGCGACCCGCACGGCTCGCGTGCCCAAGTACTACCGGCTCAAGCGCCACTTGCTGGAGATGACCGAGACGATGCCCCCCGGCACGCCCGTGCCGCCGGAGCGCACCCTCGCCGCCGAGTTCGACACCTCCCGCACCACCGTGCGCCAGGCCCTCCAGGAACTGGTCGTCGAGGGCCGCTTGGAGCGCATCCAGGGCAAGGGCACGTTCGTGGCCAAGCCGAAGGTGTCCCAGGCGCTCCAGCTCACCTCGTACACCGAGGACATGCGCGCCCAGGGCCTGGAACCCACCTCCCAGTTGCTGGACATCGGGTACGTCACCGCGGACGACACCCTCGCGGGGCTCCTCGACATACAGGCCGGCGGGCGCGTCCTGCGCATCGAGCGCCTGCGTCTGGCCAGCGGCGAGCCCATGGCCATCGAGACGACGCACCTGTCGGCCAAGCGCTTCCCGGCGCTGCGCCGCTCCCTGGTGAAGTACACCTCCCTCTACACGGCGCTCGCCGAGGTGTACGACGTGCGGCTGGCCGAGGCGGAGGAAACCATCGAGACCTCCCTGGCCACCCCGCGCGAGGCCGGGCTGCTCGGCACGGACGTGGGCCTGCCCATGCTGCTGCTCTCCCGCCACTCCATCGACGAGAACGGCGCCCCCGTGGAGTGGGTCCGGTCGGTGTACCGGGGCGACCGCTACAAGTTCGTGGCGCGCCTGAAGCGGCCGGCGTCAGAGTAGCCGCGCGCCACCGGGGTGCGGGCGGCCGCCCCACTCCGGGCAGCCACTCCCGTCACAGCAGTCACCGCAGTCACACCGTTATCCGACAACGGGTTCCCTGTGGCCGGACCGTCCCCTAGATTCACCGCATCTTCGGCTGATCAGTGAGGGGACGGTTCGCCATGTCCGAGGTCACGCAAGGGAAACAACCGGTCGTCACACCCGCCAGGGTGGTGATCACGCTCTGTCTCGTCGCCCCGTTCGTCGCGATGCTCTGGGTGAGTTCCTACGCCCGGACAGAGCCCGTGCTCGCCGGGATCCCGTTCTTCTACTGGTACCAGATGCTGTGGGTCGTCGTGTCCACGGGACTGACGATGGTCGCGTACAAGCTGTGGCACCGTGAGCAGCGCGCCCGCGCCGCCGCCCGGAAGGGTGGTGCGGACCGATGAACGACGGTGTGAACGGCGTCGCGCTCGCCGTCTTCATCTTCTTCTTCCTGGTCGTCACGGTCCTCGGCTTCATGGCCGCGCGCTGGCGCCGGGCCGAGAACGAGAACAGCCTCGACGAATGGGGCCTGGGCGGCCGCTCGTTCGGCACGTGGGTCACCTGGTTCCTGCTGGGCGGTGACCTCTACACGGCGTACACCTTCGTCGCCGTCCCCGCGGCCATCTACGCGGCGGGCGCGGCCGGCTTCTTCGCCGTGCCGTACACGATCCTCGTGTATCCGCTGATCTTCACCTTCCTGCCCCGCCTGTGGTCGGTGTCGCACAAGCACGGATACGTCACCACCTCGGACTTCGTGCGCGGCCGGTTCGGCTCCAAGGGCCTGTCCCTGGCGGTCGCCCTCACCGGCATCCTCGCCACCATGCCGTACATCGCGCTCCAACTGGTCGGCATCCAGGCCGTGCTGGACGTGATGGGCGTGGGCGGCGGCGAGTCCACCCACTGGTTCATCCGTGACCTGCCACTGCTCATCGCGTTCGGTGTGCTCGCCGCGTACACGTACTCCTCCGGGCTGCGCGCCCCCGCGCTGATCGCGTTCGTCAAGGACACGCTGATCTACCTGGTCATCGCGGTCGCCATCATCTACATCCCGATCAAGCTGGGCGGCTTCGACGCCATCTTCAGCGCGGCGGGCGAGAAGTTCAGCAGCACGGGCAAGGGGGCGCTCGTCCCGGGCGAGGCGGCGCACTGGACGTACGCCACGCTGGCGCTCGGCTCGGCGCTGGCGCTGTTCATGTACCCGCACTCGATCACGGCGACGCTGTCGTCCGGCAGCCGTGACGTGATCCGCCGCAACACCACGATCCTGCCCCTGTACTCGGTCATGCTGGGCCTGCTGGCGCTGCTCGGGTTCATGGCGATCGCCGCCGGGATCACGGTGGAGAACGGCCAGCTGGCGATCCCCCAGCTGTTCGAGAACATGTTCCCCGACTGGTTCGCGGGCGTGGCCTTCGCCGCCATCGGTATCGGCGCGCTCGTCCCCGCCGCGATCATGTCCATCGCCGCGGCGAACCTCTTCACCCGCAACATCTACAAGGACTTCCTGAAGCCGGACGCCACGCCGGAGCAGGAGACCAAGGTGTCGAAGGCCGTGTCGCTGCTGGTGAAGGTGGGCGCGCTCGCGTTCGTCCTGACGATGGACAAGACGGTCGCCATCAACTTCCAGCTGCTGGGCGGCATCTGGATCCTCCAGACCTTCCCCGCGCTGGTCGGCGGCCTGTTCACCCGGTGGTTCCACCGCTGGGCGCTGCTCGGCGGCTGGGCGGTCGGCATGGTGTACGGCACGTGGACCGCGTACAACGTGGCGAGCCCGACGCAGAAGCACTTCGGCGGCTCGTCGGCGGAGATCCCCGGCATCGGTGAGATCGGTTACATCGGCCTCACCGCGTTCGCGCTGAACCTGCTGGTCACGGTCGCCCTGACGTTCGTGCTGCGGGCGGTCAAGGCGCCGGACGGCGTGGACGAGACGGCGGAGTCCGACTACACGGCCGACGCGGGCGACCCGGGCGTCAGCCCCGAGCTGCCCAAGGTCGGAACGGGCCACTGAGGCACGGCACTCCGGCCATCCCAGGGCCCCCGCACCCGGCGGTGCGGGGGCCCTCTGTGCCGACAACGACGAGGATGCGAGCGGTCGGCCCCTCCGCACGGCAGACTGCCTCACCATGGACTTCACCATCAGGCACATACAGCCGGACGAGCACGACGCGCTCGGGGAGATCAGCGCCCGGGGCTACCTGGAGGGCGGGCTGCTGACGCGCGGGGCCGACGATCCGTACCTGGACGTGCTGCGGGACGTGGCGCGGCGGGCCGCCGAGGCCGAGGTGCTCGTCGCCGCCGATCCGGACGGCACGCTCCTCGGCGGGGTCACGTTCGTGCCGTGCGGCGGCACCCCGTGGGCGGACATCGCGGGGCCCGACGAAGCCGAGTTCCGGGTCCTCGCCGTGTCCGGCGCGGCGCGCGGGCGGGGCGTGGGCGAGGCGCTCGTACGGGCCTGCGCGGACCGGGCGCGGGCCCGCGAGGGGTGCCTGCGGCTCGTCCTGTCGGTGCTGCCCGCGGCGGCCTCCGCGCGGCGGCTGTACGACCGGATGGGCTTCGCGAGGGCCCCGCGACGGGACTGGCAGCCTCTGCCCGGTGTGACCCTCCTCGCGTACGAGCTGACACTCTGACACAACATGTGGGGGGTGCCGTAAGGGACGCCCCCCACATGTATGCTCGTCCTCGCTGTCGCAGCAGGGGAATCCGGTGCGAGTCCGGAACTGTCCCGCAACGGTGTACCGGTGTGCCCTTCGCGTACCCCGCAAGTCCGACGACCTGCCGACAGCGCACTCGGACCGTCCGGCCCGGGTGCCCAGACGTCCGGGCCTCGCGGAGTGGGCCGGCGGACGCGGTCACGCACGCCCCCGTGCCCAGGGGCGAGGTGCGCCCGCTCCCCCGCCGCCCGCCGTGTGCGCCCCGAGCCGAGCGAGGGAGAGCCTCCACGTGACCATCGCGCCAGCGGATCCGGCCTCAGCCACCGAGACCGACGCTCCCGGGACCGCGCTGCTGCGGACCCTGACCGACCTCACCGCGGACCTTCCCGACGCCGACCCCGGACGGGTCGCCGCGGCCGCGCTGCGCGGCCGGCACGCCGGGTCGGACGAGGCGGAGCTGCGGGAGCTCGCCACCGAGGCGGCGGCCGGTCTGATCGCCGAGGACCCGGCGTACTCCCGGCTCGCCGCCCGCCTGCTGGCCCGTACGATCACCGACGAGGCCGCCGGCCAGGGCGCCGTGTCGTTCTCGGCGTCGGTCGCCGTCGGCCACCGGGAGGGCCTGATCGCGGACCGCACGGCCGCGTTCGTGGCGCTCCACGCGGACCGGATGGACGCGGTCATCGACCAGGACGGCGACGACCGGTTCGGCTACTTCGGGCTGCGGACGCTGTACTCGCGCTACCTGCTGCGGCACCCGATCACCCGCAAGGTGGTCGAGACGCCCCAGCACTTCCTGCTGCGGGTCGCCGCCGGTCTGGCCGAGGACGACTCGGTGCGCGCGCTCGGCGAGGTGGAGGCGCTGTACCGGCTGATGAGCCGCCTCGACTACCTGCCGTCCTCCCCGACGCTGTTCAACTCGGGCACCCGCCACCCGCAGATGTCCTCCTGCTACCTGCTGGACTCCCCGCAGGACGAGCTGGACTCCATCTACGACCGGTACCACCAGGTCGCGCGGCTGTCGAAGCACGCGGGCGGCATCGGCCTGTCGTACTCCCGCGTCCGCGCCCGCGGCTCCCTCATCCGCGGCACCAACGGCCACTCCAACGGCATCGTGCCGTTCCTGAAGACCCTCGACGCCTCGGTGGCCGCGGTCAACCAGGGCGGCCGCCGCAAGGGCGCCGCCGCCGTGTACCTGGAGACGTGGCACGCGGACATCGAGGAGTTCCTGGAGCTCCGCGACAACACCGGCGAGGACGCCCGCCGCACCCACAACCTGAACCTGGCGCACTGGATTCCGGACGAGTTCATGCGGCGCGTCAACGACGACGGCGAGTGGTCGCTGTTCTCCCCGTCGGACGTGCCCGAGCTGGTGGACCTGTGGGGCGACGCGTTCGACGCCGCGTACCGGGCCGCCGAGGCGAAGGGCCTGGCCCGCAAGACGATGCCGGCCCGCGACCTGTACGGCCGGATGATGCGGACCCTCGCCCAGACCGGCAACGGCTGGATGACCTTCAAGGACGCCGCGAACCGCACCGCCAACCAGACCGCCGAGCCGGGCCGCACGGTGCACTCGTCCAACCTGTGCACCGAGATCCTGGAGGTCACCGACGACGGGGAGACCGCCGTCTGCAACCTGGGCTCGGTGAACCTCGGCGCGTTCGTCGTCGGCGACGGCATCGACTGGGAGCGGCTGGACGAGACGGTCCGTACGGCCGTGACGTTCCTCGACCGGGTCGTGGACATCAACTTCTACCCGACCGAGCAGGCCGGCCGGTCCAACGCCCGCTGGCGGCCCGTGGGCCTGGGCGCGATGGGCCTCCAGGACGTGTTCTTCAAGCTGCGGCTGCCGTTCGACTCGCCGGAGGCGCGCGCCCTGTCCACGCGGATCGCCGAGCGGATCATGCTCGCCGCGTACGAGGCGTCGGCCGACCTCGCCGAGCGCAGCGGCCCGCTGCCCGCCTGGGACAAGACCCGCACGGCGCGCGGTGTGCTGCACCCGGACCACTACGACGTGGAGCTGACCTGGCCGGAGCGGTGGGCGGCGCTGCGCGAGCGGATCGCGTCGGTCGGCATGCGCAACTCGCTGCTGCTGGCCATCGCGCCGACCGCGACGATCGCGTCCATCGCGGGTGTGTACGAGTGCATCGAGCCGCAGGTGTCCAACCTGTTCAAGCGCGAGACGCTGTCGGGTGAGTTCCTCCAGGTCAACTCCTACCTGGTGGACGACCTGAAGAGGCTCGGCGTGTGGGACGCGCAGACCCGCGAGGCGCTGCGCGAGGCGAACGGCTCGGTGCAGGGCTTCACCTGGGTGCCGGCCGAGGTGCGCGAGCTGTACCGCACGGCGTGGGAGATCCCGCAGCGCGGCCTGATCGACATGGCCGCCGCGCGCACCCCGTTCCTGGACCAGTCGCAGTCGCTGAACCTGTTCCTGGAGACGCCCACCATCGGCAAGCTGTCGTCGATGTACGCGTACGCCTGGAAGCAGGGCCTGAAGACCACGTACTACCTGCGCTCCCGTCCCGCGACGCGCATCGCCCGCGCCGCGTCCGCGACCCCCGTGCCCGTCCAGCAGGTGTCCGAGCCCGACGCCGTCGCCTGCTCCCTTGAGAACCCCGAGTCCTGCGAGGCCTGCCAGTAATGAGCACCACCCGTAACACCAACCTCCTCGACCCGGGCTTCGAGCTCACCCTGCGCCCCATGCGCTACCCGGACTTCTACGAGCGCTACCGGGACGCCATCAAGAACACCTGGACCGTCGAGGAGGTGGACCTCCACTCGGACGTCGCCGACCTGGCGAAGCTGACGCCCGGTGAGCAGCACCTGATCGGGCGGCTCGTGGCGTTCTTCGCGACGGGCGACTCGATCGTGGCGAACAACCTGGTGCTGACGTTGTACAAGCACATCAACTCCCCGGAGGCGCGGCTGTACCTGTCGCGTCAGCTGTTCGAGGAGGCCGTGCACGTCCAGTTCTATCTGACGCTGCTCGACACCTACCTGCCCGACCCGGACGACCGGGCCGCCGCGTTCGCCGCCGTCGAGAACATCCCGTCCATCCGCGAGAAGGCCGCCTTCTGCTTCAAGTGGATGGACTCCGTGGAGAAGCTGGACCGGCTGGAGACCAAGGCCGACCGGCGCCGGTTCCTGCTGAACCTGATCTGCTTCGCCGCGTGCATCGAGGGCCTCTTCTTCTACGGGGCGTTCGCCTACGTCTACTGGTTCCGCTCGCGCGGTCTGCTGCACGGCCTGGCGACCGGCACCAACTGGGTGTTCCGCGACGAGTCGATGCACATGAGCTTCGCCTTCGAGGTGGTCGACACGGTCCGCAAGGAGGAGCCCGACCTGTTCGACGACGAACTGGGGCAGCAGGTCACGGACATGCTGAAGGAGGCCGTGGAGGCGGAGCTCCAGTTCGCCCGCGACCTGTGCGGCGACGGCCTGCCGGGCATGAACACCGAGTCGATGCGCGCCTACCTGGAGTGCGTCGCCGACCAGCGCCTCCAGCGCCTGGGCCTCGCCCCGGTGTTCGGCTCGGAGAACCCGTTCGCGTTCATGGAGCTGCAGGGCGTGCAGGAGCTGACGAACTTCTTCGAGCGCCGCCCGTCGGCGTACCAGGTGGCCGTCGAGGGCTCGGTGGACCTGGACGAGGACTTCTGACGGTCCCGTCCTCCGGCTGTGCGGCGGCCCGCACCCCTCCCTCGCGGGCGGGGTGCGGGCCGTCGGCGTGCCGGGCGGGCGGGTCAGATGCCGCAGCTCGGGGCCGACCAGAAGCGGCTGGGCCGGTGGTCGAGGTGGGTGTGGTCGTTGTGGTCGGGGTAACCCGGGCCGAGGATCCCGTTGAAGCCGTGGTTGCGGGCGGCCTGGGCCAGCTTGCACAGCGAGTGCGGGCCCGCGCCCAGGTCGGCCGCGTCACCGTACAGATGGCGGCTGCTGGACGAGCCGCCGACCGCGCTGTTGCAGGAGTACGAGCGGAAACCGCTGGTCACGGTGATCGGCTGGTCGCCCAGGGCGTGCCGCAGCGCCTCCAGCTTCCACATCGTGCGCAGCGCGTTGGCCTTGGCGGTCGCCGCGCTCACGGCGCCGCCGGACCAGGTGGAGTTGCAGCGGTTCAGCTCGGCGTAGCTGAAGTGGGCCGGGGTGCAGTCGCTGTCCTGGAGCGCGTAGATCTTGCTGAAGGTGGCCGGTCCGGCGACGCCGTCGGCGGTCAGCCCGTACGCCGCCTGGAAGCGCTTCACGGCGGCGGTGGTCGCGGGGCCGTACGAGCCGTCGATGGCGAGGACCCCGCCGTAGCCGGGGTAACCGGCCACGCGGATCTGGAGCTGGGTGACGTCGGAGCCGGTCGCACCCTGCTGCAGGGTGCGGGACCAGGTGTAGCAGTCGTCGGCCTGGGCGGGCCCCGCGGTCGCGACGACCCCGGCGAGCCCGGCGACGGCGACCATGACCATGGACAACAGAAGGCGTGCCGTGCGTCTCAGCATTGCGTCTCCCTGCTGTGAGATCGGTGTACGCCAGAGACTGGCGTGACGTTCAACGCGCGTCAACAGGCTGTGCGCGACCGCCATTTGTCCGCCCAATGACGGAACGGTGAAGAAACGCCGAGGGCCTCCGGCACGGGGCGCACCCGTGGCCGGAGGCCCTGGCGGACAGATCTACTCGTTCGGGACGACCGGGTAGCGCGGCGTGCCCTCGGCCATCTGGCGCAGGGCGTCCTTGCGGTCGCGCTTCGACAGGCGGTCGATGTACAGGTAGCCGTACAGGTGGTCCGTCTCGTGCTGGAGGCAGCGGGCGAAGTAGCCCGTGCCGCGCACCTTGATCGGGTTGCCCTTCACGTCCTGGCCGCGCACGACCGCGTAGTCGGGGCGGGCCAGCGAGGCGTACGCGGTGGGGACGGACAGGCAGCCCTCGTTGGAGTCGTCCAGGACGCGCCGCTCCGGGGGCAGCTCCTCCAGGACCGGGTTGCACACGACGCCGACGTGGCGCACGCCCTCGTCGTCGGGGCAGTCGTAGACGAAGACCTTCAGGTCCACGCCGATCTGGTTGGCGGCGAGGCCGACGCCCTCGGCGGTGCGCTGGCTGGCGAACATGTCGTCCACGAGCCGGGCCAGCTCGTCGTCGAACGCGGTGACGTCCTTGCACTCCTTGTGCAGCACGGGGTTGCCGACGACCGTGATCGGACGCGACGTGCCACGCTCGCGGTACGCCCGCTCGCGCTCCTCGCAGTCCTCCGTGTCCACGATGAAGCCCTCGTCGTCCACGGGGAGGGCGTCGTAGCCCTGCTGGTCCGTCTCCTGCTGCGCCATGTCCGGTTTCGCGCCTTCCCTGAAGTACCCGTTGCGATGTGCCCGTACAGCCTACGGGCCCGGTGCGGCGGGCCTCAGCAGACTTCCTCCAGATCCCGCCACTCCCGGCTGTCCGGGCTGTCGGCGACCCACCCGTCCAGCAGGCCCCGTACGAGCCCGGCGGGCGCGGCGATCCCGCACTCCCGCTCCGGCACCCACAGGTCGCCCGCGGTGCGGTGGCCGAGCGGGCCGGGGTGGCCGGGCTCGCTGTGGTCGTGCGGGTCCAGGTGCTCGCCGTCGCCCTCGGCGCTCGGCATCCGCGACTCGGAGCAGGTGCGGCACAGCAGCCGTACGGACGACGACCAGTCCTCGGCGGCGAACCCGGCGTCGGCGGCCAGCCGCTCCAGGGCGTCCCGGTCGGCCTCGGTCGCGGCCTCCAGGAGGACCACCCAGGTCGGTACGGGCGACGGCGCCCACAGCTCGATCTCGTCGAACACGGGGAAGCTGTGGCCCGAGGCGGTGGTCCGCTCGCCGTTGGGCACCCCGTCGTGGAGGACGACCTCGCCCCAGCGGCGCCCGGACGACGGCAGCGGAATCGACAGCACCTCGATGCGCGCCGGGTCGAGCCTGCGGCCCCACACGACCTCCGCCTCGCCCTCCGGCGACAGCCGCACGGCGGCGCTGCCCAGCTCCATGCCGACCGGCTCCCCGCCCGGGGCGTCCCCCGAGGGGACCTTCAGCCCGTACGCCTGCCAGGCGCGGCGGGCCAGCGGCCAGTCCTGGAGGGCCGTCGCGGCGATGCCGACGTTCCACCAGTCGGGCGCCCCGGTCTCCTTGTCCAGCAGGGCGACCGCGCGGAGCCCGGCCGCGCGGGCCTGCTCCCAGTCGTGCCGGAACTTGTGCAGCAGCGCCAGGTTGAACCAGGACTCGGAGAGCCAGGGCTCCAGATCGGCTGCGCGCGTCAGGAGCGCCCCCGCGTCCTCGTACCGCCCGTCCCCGATCAGCGTGAACGCGCGGTCGGTGGCCTGCCGCCACGAGGCGGAGGGCCGATGCCGTACCTTCCCGAAGATCCTCACGATTCCCGCCTGCCGGTCGCTGAAGGTCACTGCCCCCGGACACCCTCTCGTTGGCATCCAACCATGCCCGGTCGCACGCCCGCTCATTACCCATGGGTTACCCCGGCACCGGCCCCTCGACGCCGCCGCGGGCGACGACCCCGACGAGGGATTCCACCACGGCCGGGTGGTAGTCCCGGGCGGTCCCGAGGCGGAGGTGCTCCAGCGCCCGGAGGGCCCCCTGGGCGGTTTCCCCGGACAGGTCGTCGTACGCGTTGGCCGCCCGGACGATCCGCGCGGCGAGCGGCTGCTCCCGGTACGGGTCGGCCTGCCGCTCCACGACCACGGCGACGGCCGGGGGCACACCGGTCTGGCGGACGACGGCGCCGCCGAGCAGGGCGATACGGCGCTGCTCGGCGCCCGGCAGGAGCGCGGTGGCGCCCCCGGGGACCGGGTCCACCAGGGACAGCTGCCCGATGTCGTGCATGAGCGCCGCGTACTCCAGGACGGTCAGGTCCTCCCCCGTGAGGCCCAGGTCCCGCCCGACGGCCAGGCTGAGCGCGGCGACCCGGTGCGCGTGGCCCGGCGGGGTGTACCCGGCGACCTCGGTGGCCCTGGCCAGGGAGGCGATGGTCTGCCGGTAGGTGCGGCGGACGGCGGCGCAGCGGCGGAAGGCCAGTTGGGTGAGGAGCAGCGGTACGCACAGCACGGGCAGCGCCCACAGCCCGGCGACGGTCACGGCGAGCGCCAGCACGACGCCGGACGCGCACACGGCGGAGCCGACGCCGGGCAGGTTCCGCAGCCCGTCGCGAAGGAGCGGCCCGTACGGTACGGGGGCGCCGCCCGGCTCCCGGAGGCGGGCGCGCCGGAGGAGGGCGGCCAGGGCGGCGTCGCACAGGGCGGTCAGGGCGAGGACGAGCAGCAGGGCGGCGACGTGCCGGGGGCCGGTCACGGCGTGGAGGGGGCGGGCGCAGACGGCGGCGAACGTGAGGGTGAGCACCCGGCGGGCGACGTGGTCCGGGTCGGGGCCCCGGCCGCGCGCGATGTGCGGGACGGCCCCGGCGAGCGCGCCCGCCACGACGACGGTGACGATCTGGCCGACGCCGTGGGCGCCGGGCAGGAGGGCGTAGGCGAGGGCCCCGGCGGCGCCGAGCGGCGCGGGTTCCCGCTCGGCGGGCGGCCCGGCGAGCCGGCGGGCGAGCACCCCGAGCGCGACGAGCAGGCCGAAGGCGAGGGCGTGACCGGGCCGGTGGACGCCGTCCGCGAGGGTGACGGCGACGCTCCCCGCGACGACCGCCCCGGCGCACGCCCGCACCCATGCCACCGCTGTCGGCACGCTCACCGCTCCCGCGTCGGGGAGTGCCCGCGTACGGCGCCCGGCACGCGTACGGTGCCGGTCCCGCGTACGGTGCCGGTCCCGCGTACCGTGCCGGGCGCGGTCACGGCGGTGGAGCGGGGCGCGTCCGTCCGGTCGTCCGCGCCCCCGTTCGCGCCCCTGTACGCGCCGCTGTCCTCCAGGTCCGCCGGGTCCGCCGGGCAGAAGGGGCAGCCGACGTGCCCGCCCCGCCCGTGCGGGGGCCCGGGCGCCGGGGCGGGCGGGGGCGGGGGCGGGGGCAGCGGTTCGCCGGAGGTGGCGGACGTCTGCCAGCCGTGCCGGGTCAGCGCGGTGGCCAGCGCCTCGACCATCGCGGGGTCGAACTGGCTCCCGGCGCAGCGGGCCAGCTCCGCGAGGGCCGTGGGCACCGGCCGGGCGCGGCTGTACGAGCGGGTGGAGGTCATCGCGTCGAACGCGTCGGCCACCGCGACGACCCGCGCCAGCTCCGGGATCTCGGCGCCCTGGAGGCCGTAGGGGTAGCCCTTGCCGTCGAGGCGCTCGTGGTGGTGGAGGATCGCCGCGCGGGCCTCGCCGAGGAAGCCGATGCCGCGCACCATCTCGTGGCCGTACTCCGGGTGCAGTTCGACGGTCCGCCGCTCCTCGGGGGTGAGCGGCCCGTCCTTGCGGAGCACCCGGGTGGGGACGCCGATCTTGCCCACGTCGTGGAGGGTGCCGGCGAAGCGGAGGACCTCCAGCCGGTCGTCGTCCATGCCGAGTTCCCGGCCGATCATGACAGAGGCGCGGCCGACGCGTTCGCTGTGCCCGCGCGTGTACGTGTCCTTGAGGTCCACGGCCTGGACGAGCGCCCGGATCGTCGCCCGGTGCGCGGCGCGCTCGCGGTGGTACTGGGCGAACACCCAGCAGGTGACGTACATCGGCAGCAGCGCGAGGAGGGCGGCGGGCCGTCCGTACGGGCTGCGCCACAGCACCGCGGCCATCAGCCCGACGAGCCCGTGCACGGCGTGCGCGGCAAGCGACCGGCCGAGCAGGCCGCGCCAGGCGGTGCGCGGCGGCACCCGCTCGGCGGTGGCGAGGACCCCGCCGTCGAGGGCGGTGAGGACGCCGCAGTACGCCAGGACGGCCGCGCCCGCGGGCAGCAGCGCGTACGGCAGGTCGGGCGCCGGGCCCACGGCGGCCGGCCCGTCGAGGAGCGCGGCGGCATGGGCGGCGGCCCACACGGCCAGGGCGAGCTGCCCGGCCCGCCACACGCGCCGGGGCGCGGCGGGGACCCGGTCGCCGACCTGCGAGAGCAGCGCGCCGGGCACGGCGGTGAGCGCGGCGGCGGCAGGCGGCAGCAGCAGCGCGGCGGCGAGGAGGACGGGGAAGGAGCATCCGGCGGGGGCGCCGCCGGATCCGGCGATGATCCTGCTGCCGGCCGGGCACTCGCACAGCGCGTACAGCCCGGCCAGGAGCGCCACGGTGCCCCACGGGGTCGCGGCCGCGGGGCCCAGCGCGGGGAGGGCGCACGCGGCGGCGCCCAGCGCGGCGCAGGCGATGTACGCGCGCGCCGCTCCCGGAATGCCCGCCACGACCCCGCCGCCTTCCGTTCGCCTCCCGTTCGCCCGACCGAGCGCCTGTCCGGCAGGCTAACGAGCGGGTGCGCCGGGGGCGGCGGGACGGAACCGATTAGCACCTTCGGGTGAAAACAGACGCGAAACGGGGCGCTGCCGCGGTGTGTCCCGCGACGGCGCCCCGTCCTTTCGTCATGTGCGCGCGGGTACGCGCGCGTGCCTTGTGCTGTTACTCCTGGGCGGTGGCCGGGACGTCCGGGCCGGGGACGGCCTCCCCGGCGCGGATCATCTCGATCCGCCCCATGACCTTCGCACGCAGGTCGCTCGGTACGTCGTCATGCCCGCAGCACCGCTTGACGAGCTTCTTCACGGCCTGTTCGAGCCCGTACTTCTCCAGGCAGGGCGAGCACTCCTCGAAGTGCGTCTCGAACTTGGTGCAGTCACTGTCGGGCATCTCGCGGTCGAGGAACTCGTAGAGGTGGTCCAGGACCTCCGAGCAGTCCGTCTCGTGCGGCTCTCCGCAGCTCATGAGCCCGAGCCTTTCCGATCGTTCGTGGACTCTCCGGCGCCCGCGGGAACCAGCCCGCGTTCGCGGGCGTAGTCCTCGAGCATGCCGCGCAGCTGGCGGCGCCCACGGTGGAGTCGCGACATCACCGTGCCGATGGGTGTACCCATGATGTCCGCGATCTCCTTGTAGGCAAACCCCTCGACATCGGCCAGATAGACGGCGATGCGGAACTCCTCCGGGATCGCCTGGAGGGCGGCCTTCACATCGGAGTCCGGAAGGTGGTCCAGCGCCTGGGACTCGGCCGACCGCAGACCGGTGGACATGTGCGACTCGGCGCGGGCGAGCTGCCAGTCCTCGATCTCCTCGGCCGCGCTGCGCTGGGGCTCGCGCTGCTTCTTGCGGTACGAGTTGATGAAGGTGTTGGTGAGGATGCGGTACAGCCACGCCTTCAGGTTGGTGCCCTCGCGGAACTGGTGGAACGAGCCGTACGCCTTGGCGAACGTCTCCTGCACCAGGTCCTCGGCGTCCGCCGGGTTGCGCGTCATGCGCAGGGCGGCCGAGTACATCTGGTCGAGGTAGCCGAGGGCGTCCCGTTCGAAGCGCGCGTTGCGCTCGGCGGTCGTCTCCTCGGGGCCTTCGCCGGCCCCCCTGTCGGTCCCAGTGACCGGACCCACCTCCTCCAGCGCCGCGGCGAGACCGAGTGCGGACCCGCTCGAATCGGAGAATAGTCGACCGTCCGCCGACCTTCCCCTTCGATTCCTGTCGCCCGTCGCCCGCCCGGAGCCGGTCGTGGGCCCGGACAGCACCGTCCAGTCCAGCTCAGTGGCGCGCGACCGGTTGGGGCAGATGGTCGAACCCATGCGACGGACTCCCTCTCCTGGCCTGATGTCGTTCACCGACGGTCAGCACAACAGCGGGGCCCGGTCCCCCATTCCCGGTGCGGGCTCCCGGTCCGGTTTCCCGGTCGTACGGGAGTCCGGCGCCGTTACGCCGAAAGGCTCGCGAGCCATTCCGCGACGCCCTCGGTGACGGTCCTCAGGGCGTCCTCCTGGGTGGTGGAGGCCCGCTTGGGCACGGCGAAGGAGTGGTCGGCGAACGGCACCTCCACCACCCGGTGGGCGCCGCGCGGGAACTCGGCGGGCTTCCCGAACGCGTCGTTGCCGCCCTGGACGACGAGCGTGGGCAGGCCGCCGCCCAGCAGTTCGTCGGCGCGGGACTTCTCGGGCCTGCCCGGCGGGTGCAGCGGGAACGCCAGGGCGAGCACCGCGTGCGCCTCCAGGTCGCGGGCGGTGCGGCAGGCGACGCGGGCCCCGGCGCTGCGGCCTCCGGCGACCACGGGCAGGCCGGGCGCGCGCAGGGCGGGCCACAGGTCGCGCCAGGCGGCGTCGAGGGTCTTCGGGGCGGGCGCCAGCTTCTTCCCGGCGACCCGCCAGGGCTGTTCGACGAGGGCGACGGTGGCCGCGGCGGCGTCCGGCAGGTGCGCGGCGAGGGCCTGGAGGTCGCGGGCCTCGACGCCGCCCCCGGCGCCATGGCCGAGGGCGACGGTGAACCGGGCGGCGGGCCCGGCGTCGTACCAGGTGATCCGGGCGTCGCCGGAGCCGGTGGGGATGGTCTCGGTCTTGGTCACGCGCTTGGTCACGGGGCCATCCTCGCGCGCGGGCCGTCGCTGCGCGCGCACGGCGGCCGGGCACTCAGAAGAGGGTGCTCTCCTCCGGGGCTTCCAGCTCCGTGAGCAGCTCGGGCCCGTTGTTGCGGACGTTGCTGACGGCGGTGGAGACCGGGTACGCGCGCATGAGGCCGCCGGGCGGCGGGGCGAGGAGGGCGCGCAGCTCGTCCACGTCGGTGCGGGCCGGGTCGAGCCAGGCGTCCCAGCGGTCCTCGGTGAGCATCAGCGGCATCCGGGGGTGGATGTCGGCCAGCGAGCCGGGGCCTTCGGCGGGGGCGACACCGAGGGGCTCGCGCTCGGCCCCGGTGGTGATCACCGAGCAGGTGGCCCACCATGCGGCGGGGTGGTCCGGCGGCAGCGTCGGGTCGCGCCAGAACTCGTACAGCCCGGCCATCGCGAAGACGGAGCCGTCGGCGGGGGTGACGAAGTACGGCTGCTTGCGGGGCCGCTTCTTCTTGCCCTCGACCTCCAGGCGCCGCTCGTCGTCGCCGGTGACCCACTCGTAGTAGCCGTCGGCGGGGAGGATGCAGCGGCGGGAGGCGAAGGCCCGGCGGAAGGCGGGCTTCTCGTGGACGGTCTCGGCCCGCGCGTTGATCATCCGCGCTGCGCCCTCGGGGGTCTTCGCCCAGGACGGCACGAGTCCCCACTTCAGGGCGCGCAGCTGGCGAACCGGGCGGGGCGCGGCGGCGTCCTTCAAGGGACGGTCGAGTACCGCGTACACCTCTTTGGTCGGGGCGATGTTCCAGTCGGGCTCCAGAGTCTCCTCTGGCTCCCACTTCTCTATGCCGAAGATCCCGGCGAGGTCCTCGGGCTTTCGACTGGCCGCGTAACGTCCGCACATACTGCCCACCCTGCCATGTCCCCGAGTCGTACCAGGAGCCGTTCGCGAGATGGCCACCACGAAGATCCTCAACGATGTCCTGGGCACCCAGCCCGCGCCCGAGCTGTGGCTGGTGGTCGTGACCGCAGTGGCGGCGCTGCTGGTGACGGTGCCGGGGGCCCTGTGGCGGACGGCGCGGAACGCGGTGACCATCGCCCACGAGGGCGGCCACGGCCTGGTGGCGCTGCTGACCGGGCGGCGCCTCGAGGCTATCCGGCTGCACTCGGACACGAGCGGGCTGACCGTCAGCCGGGGCAGGCCGGCCGGGCTCGGCATGATCCTGACGGCCGCCGCCGGCTACACGGCGCCCTCGCTGCTGGGCCTGGGCGGGGCGTGGCTGCTGGCGGCGGACCGGATCACGCTGCTGCTGTGGGTGGCGACGGCACTGCTGATCGCGATGCTGCTGATGGTCCGCAACGCGTACGGGGTGCTGACGGTCCTGGTCACGGGCGGGGCGTTCCTGCTCGTGTCGTGGCTGACGGAGCCGGAGGTGCAGGCGGCGTTCGCGTACGCGGCGGTGTGGTTCCTGCTGCTGGGCGGGGTGCGGCCGGTGTTCGAGCTCCAGGCGAAGCGGCGGCGCGGGGAGGCGGCGGACTCCGACGCGGACCAGCTGGCCCGGCTGACGCACGCCCCGGCGGCCGTGTGGGTGTTCCTCTTCCACGCCGTGTCGCTGTCCTCGCTGATCGGCGGGGGCCGCTGGCTGCTCGGTCTGTGACCTGCCCGGCCCACTAAAGTGAAGGGCATGACCGATACCCCCGCGCACCTTGACCTCTGGCCCGCCCCGTACGCGAGCGGCGCGGTCGACGCGACCGTTTCCGTGCCCGGTTCCAAGTCGGTCACGAACCGCGCCCTGGTACTGGCCGCCCTCGCCTCCGAGCCGGGCTGGCTGCGCCGCCCGCTGAGGTCGCGGGACACGCTGCTGATGGCGGAGGCGCTGCGCGCGCTGGGCGTCGGCATCGAGGAGACCGTGTCGTCCAGCTCGACCGCGGCGGGCGCCCCGGACGGGCGCGGCGAGGCGTGGCGGGTCATCCCGGCGGGGCTGCACGGTCCGGCGTCGGTGGACGTGGGCAACGCGGGCACGGTCATGCGTTTCCTGCCCCCGGTGGCGACGCTGGCGGACGGCCCGGTCCACTTCGACGGCGACGCCCGATCGTACGAGCGTCCGCTGCACGGCGTGATCGACGCGCTGCGCGTGCTGGGCGCCCGGATCGACGACGAAGGGCGGGGCGCGCTGCCGATGACGGTGCGCGGCGGGGGCGCCCTGGACGGCGGCAAGGTGGACATCGACGCCTCGTCGTCGTCGCAGTTCGTCAGCGCGCTGCTGCTGTCGGCGCCGCGCTTCAACCAGGGCGTGGAGGTACGGCACACGGGGCCCCGGCTGCCGTCGATGCCGCACATCCGGATGACCGTGGACATGCTGCGCGCGGTGGGCGCGCAGGTGGACGAGCCGGAGACGGGCGGCGAGCCCAACGTGTGGCGGGTGTCCCCGTCGGCGCTGCTCGGCCGTGACCTGGTGATCGAGCCCGACCTGTCGAACGCGCAGCCGTTCCTGGCGGCGGCGCTGGTGACGGGCGGCCGCGTCACGATCCCCGACTGGCCCGCGCGGACGACGCAGCCGGGCGACGCGCTGCGGGAGATCTTCACCGAGATGGGTGGTTCCTGCGAGCTGACGGACGCCGGTCTCACGTTCACCGGTTCGGGTCGGATCCACGGCATCGATGTGGACCTCGGCGAGGTGGGCGAGCTGACCCCCGGCATCGCGGCCGTCGCGGCGCTCGCGGACTCCCCCTCGACGCTGCGCGGGGTGGCGCATCTGCGCCTCCACGAGACCGACCGGCTGGCGGCGCTCACCAAGGAGATCAACGGTCTGGGCGGCGATGTGACGGAGACCGAGGACGGTCTCCACATCCGCCCCCGCCCGCTGCGCGGCGGGATCTTCCACACGTACGACGACCACCGGATGGCGACGGCGGGCGCGCTGCTCGGCCTCGCCGTCGAGGGCGTCCGCGTCGAGAACGTGGCGACGACCGCCAAGACCCTGCCCGACTTCCCCCAGATGTGGACCGAAATGCTCGCGATCGAGGCCTGAACGACATGCGCCGCTACGGCAAGAACGCCGACGAGGACGACGTACGCGTCCGTCCCAACCGCAAGGGGAACCGCCCCCGCACCAGCATCCGCCCCAAGCACGAGGACGCCGCGGAGGGCATGGTCCTCACCGTGGACCGCGGCCGGATCACCTGCCTCGTCGAGGACCGCACGGTCATGGCGATGAAGGCCAGGGAGCTGGGCCGCAAGGCGGCGGTGGTCGGCGACCGGGTGTCCCTCGTCGGCGACCTGTCGGGGAACAAGGACACGCTGGCCCGGATCGTGCGGATCGGTGAGCGGGCGTCGGTGCTGCGGCGCACGGCCGACGACGACGACCCGTACGAGCGGGTGGTGGTGGCCAACGCCGACCAGCTGGCCATCGTGACGGCCCTCGCGGACCCCGAGCCCCGGCCGCGCCTGATCGACCGGTGCCTGGTCGCGGCGTTCGACGGCGGCCTCGAACCGCTGCTGGTGCTGACCAAGTCGGACCTGGCGCCGCCCGAGAAGGTGCTGGCGCTGTACGGCGCGCTGGACATCCCGTACGTGGTGACCAACCGTGACGAGCTGTACGACGGGGGCGCGGCCGACCGGGTACGGGAGTACCTGGCGGGCCGGACGACGGCGTTCGTGGGGCACTCGGGCGTGGGCAAGACGACGCTGGTCAACGCCCTGGTGCCGGAGGAGCGGCGGCGTTCGACGGGCCTTGTGAACGCGGTGACGGGGCGCGGGCGGCACACGACGACATCGGCGCTGGCGCTGCCGCTGGCGGGCGCGGGGGGAGGCTGGGTGATCGACACGCCGGGCGTGCGGTCGTTCGGGCTGAACCACGTGGACCCGTCCCGGGTGATCCACGCGTTCCCCGACCTGGAGCCGGGCACGGAGGGCTGTCCGCGCGCGTGCAGCCACGACGAGCCGGACTGCGCGCTGGACACATGGGTCGAGGAGGGGCACGCGGACAAGGCGCGGCTCTACTCGCTGCGGCGGCTGCTGGCCACGCGGGAGCGACGCGAGGGAGACTGATAAGTCCGATTTGACCGGGCTTGAGGCTGGTGCGGGCATAATGCACCGGACGCGGCGCGCAGGGGCGGCCCGGTCACCTGCCGGTGGCGATGGCGTGGGAGGCACGGACGATGGCGTGGCTGTTGGTGGTGGTCGCCGGCCTTCTGGAGACGGGCTTCGCGGTCTGTCTGAAGCTGTCGCACGGCTTCACGCGGCTGTGGCCGACGGTGGCTTTCGCGGCGTTCGCGCTGGGCAGCTTCGGGCTGCTGACCCTGTCGCTGCGGAAGCTGGACATCGGCCCCGCGTACGCGGTGTGGACCGGGATCGGCGCGGCGGGCACGGCGATCTACGGAATGGTGTTCCTCGGGGACCTGGTCTCCACGCTGAAGATCGTCTCGATCACGCTGGTGATCGTGGGCGTGATCGGGCTCCAGCTTTCCGGCTCCTCGCACTGAGCGCACCCCCGCCGGGCCGCGGGGCCCCCGCCCACCGGGCCGCGTGCTCGTCGGCCCCGTGCACGCCGGGCGCGCCCCCTCGGCCCGCCGCGCGCGGGGATAGAGTCGGCCGCATGGCCGATTACCACGATGACCTGCGCCTCGCCCATGTACTCGCGGACGCCGCCGACGCCGCCACGACGGACCGGTTCAAGGCCCTGGACCTCAAGGTCGAGACGAAGCCCGACATGACGCCGGTGAGCGAGGCGGACCGGGCAGCCGAGGAGCTGATCCGCGGCCACCTCCAGCGGGCGCGGCCGCGCGACGCGATCCTCGGCGAGGAGTACGGCGTGGAGGGCACCGGCCCGCGCCGCTGGGTGATCGACCCGATCGACGGCACCAAGAACTACGTGCGGGGCGTGCCCGTGTGGGCGACGCTGATCGCGCTGATGGAGGCGGGCGAGGGCGGCTACCAGCCGGTGGTCGGCGTCGTGTCGGCCCCGGCGCTGGGCCGCCGCTGGTGGGCGGCGAAGGGCCTGGGCGCGTACACCGGACGCAGCCTCACCTCCGCGTCGCGCATCCAGGTGTCGAAGGTGGCGAAGCTGTCGGACGCGTCGTTCGCGTACTCGTCGCTGACCGGCTGGGAGGAGCGGGGCCGCCTGGACGGCTTCCTGGACCTGTCGCGGGCGTGCTGGCGTACGCGCGCGTACGGCGACTTCTGGCCGTACATGATGGTCGCGGAGGGTTCGGTGGACATCTGCGCCGAGCCCGAGCTGTCGCTGTGGGACATGGCGGCGACCGCGATCGTGGTCCAGGAGGCGGGCGGTACGTTCACCGGGCTCGACGGCCGGGAGGGCCCGCACAGCGGCAACGCGGCGGCGTCCAACGGGCTGCTCCACAAGGAGCTGCTGGAGTACCTGGGCGCGCGGGACTGAGGCCCCGGGCGGACAGCCGGGCCACGCGTACGGAGCCGGGACCCCGTCAAGGGACCGCCCGCGGGGACCACCCGCGCGGCCCCTTGCCGGGGTCCCCTGCCGCTGCCACTCTGAGACTCCCCCCGCTTGTGCGCTTGTGAACGACTTCTCGAAGTCGTTCACCAAGGAGGTGGCACCCCCATGCTCGTCCGCGACGCCATGAGTTCCCTGGTCCTCACCATCGGCCCCGCCCACACGCTGCGACAGGCGGCGACGCTGATGTCGGCGCGCCGCGTCGGCTCCGCCGTCGTCCTCGACCCCGACGCGCACCACCTCGGCATCCTCACCGAGCGCGACATCCTCAACTCCCTGGGCGCCGGGCAGGACCCGGACCTGGAGACCGCCGGGGCCCACACGACCACGGACGTGGTGTTCGCGGCGCCGGACTGGACGCTGGAGGAGGCGGCCGAGGCGATGGCCCACGGCGGCTTCCGGCACCTGATCGTCCTCGACGGGCGCGGTCCGGTCGGGGTCGTGTCCGTACGCGACGTGCTGCGCTGCTGGGCCCCGGCCCGTCGGCGCACGGCCGCGGCCGCCGCGGCCCCCGCGGCCGGCTGATCCCGGCACCCGTCCGGTTCGTACGACGGCCGGGCGGGAACGCCGGAGGGCCGGCTCCCCCACAGGGAGCCGGCCCTCGGTCAACGACAAGCGGTCCAGTGCTGTCAGCCGCGCAGGGCCTGGACCGCGGCCTCCAGCCGCTTGCCGAAGTCTCCGTCGGCCTGACGGAAGTTGTTGATCGCGCGATCGACGATGTCCTCGCGCGACACCTGGGAGATCGAGCCGGCCAGGTTCTCGATCAGGCGGTTCTTCTCGTCCTCCGTCATCAGCCGGTAGAGGTTCCCGGCCTGGACGAAGTCGTTGTCCTCGGCGTGGACGGGCGCCGCGTGGTCGCCGGTCACGCCGGTCACCGGGACCGGCTGCCACAGCGGGCGGTCGGTCTGGTGCGGGCCGCCGAAGCTGTTCGGCTCGTAGTTCTTGGCGCCCTTGTGGCGGCCGTCGTACAGGTAGCCGTCCCGGCTGTTGGTGCGCGCCTCGGTGGCGTGCGGGCGGTTCACCGGCAGGTGGTCGGCGTTGATGCCGACGCGGTAGCGGTGGGCGTCGCCGTACGCGAAGAGGCGGCCCTGGAGCATCTTGTCGGGCGACGGGCCGATGCCGGGCACGAAGTGCGCCGGGGAGAAGATCGACTGCTCGACCTCGGCGAAGACGTTCTCCGGGTTGCGGTTCAGCTCCATCTTGCCGAACCAGTGGATCGGGTAGTCCGCGTGCGGCCACACCTTGGTCAGGTCGAACGGGTTGAAGCGGTACGTCGCGGCGTCGGCGGCCGGCATGATCTGCACGCCCACCGTCCACGACGGGTACTCGCCGCGCTCGATCGACTGACGCAGGTCGCGCTGGTGGGAGTCCGGGTCCTCACCGGCCAGCTTGTTGGCCTCGGCCTGCGTGAGGTTCTTGATGCCCTGGTCGGTCTTGAAGTGGTACTTGACCCAGAAGACCTCGCCGGCCTCGTTGTTCCACTGGAACGTGTGCGAACCGAAGCCGTCCATGTGGCGGTAGCTGGCCGGGATGCCGCGGTCGCCGAACAGCCACGTCACCTGGTGCGTGGACTCCGGCGACAGGCTCCAGAAGTCCCAGACGTTGTCCGCCTCCTGCGAGCCCGTGTACGGGTCGCGCTTCTGGGTGTGGATGAAGTCGGGGAACTTGATGGCGTCCTTGATGAAGAACACCGGGGTGTTGTTGCCGACGAGGTCGTAGTTGCCCTCCTCGGTGTAGAACTTCACCGCGAAACCGCGCGGGTCGCGCACCGCGTCCGCCGCGCCCAGGTTGCCCGCGACGGTCGAGAAGCGCAGGAAGACCTCGGTCTCCTTGCCGATCTCGGAGAGGAAGCGCGCCCGCGTGTACGGCGTCACGTCGGCGGTCACGGTGAACGTGCCGTAGGCGCCGGCGCCGCGCGCGTGGACGACCCGCTCCGGTATGCGCTCGCGGTTGAAGTGGGCGAGCTTCTCCAGCAGGAGCTGGTCCTGGACCAGAACCGGGCCGCCGATGCCCGCGGTCTCGCTGTTCTGGTTGTCGGCGACCGGCGCCCCGGCCTCCGTGGTGAGCGGTCCCTGCGTCACGTGCGCCTCCTGCGTAGCGGCAAAAAGTCCTGTCCCTTGGCCAAAGCCGTTCCCGATCCTACAATGGACATTGTCTAAGTCAAGCCCACATCCAAAGCCACACCCGTTCGGGACTTGGGTCCCCCGCCTGTTAGGCTGAAACGCATGAGTGACCTGTTGGAACGCCTGCGCGGCCGCGGCTGGCGGATGACCGCGCAGCGTCGCGTCGTGGCCGAGGTCCTGGACGGAGACCATGTCCACCTGACCGCCGACGAGGTCCACGCGCGCGCGGCCGAGCGACTGCCCGAGATCTCCCGCGCGACCGTGTACAACACGCTCGGCGAGCTGGTCAGCCTGGGCGAGGTCCTCGAGGTGTCCACGGACCGCCGCGCCAAGCGGTACGACCCGAACGCCCACCGCCCGCACCACCACCTGGTGTGCGCGCGCTGCGGCGCGATCCGCGATGTCCACCCGACGGGCAACCCCTTGTCGGACCTGCCGGACTCGGAGCGCTTCGGCTTCACGATCTCCGACGTGGAGGTCACGTACCGCGGCCTCTGCCCGTCCTGCGCGGGCGCCTGACAGCGGCGTACAACACGACGCACGAAGCCCCCGGCGCGCATCGCGCACCGGGGGCCTCTCGCTGTACGGGCCTTTTCGGCAACCGCCGGAGCGTGGGCGGCGACGGGAGAAACGCCGAAGGCCGGACCCATAGGGCCCGGCCTTCGGTTTCAGTAGCGGGGACAGGATTTGAACCTGCGACCTCTGGGTTATGAGCCCAGCGAGCTACCGAGCTGCTCCACCCCGCGTCGGTGAACACCACCTTACGGGACTGCGTGGACCAGCGCAAATCACTCACTACGCGGTCAGCTCCTGGTGCAGCGCCTCGCTCAGCCGGGCCGCCCGCTCGGCGACCTCCGCCGGACCGAGCTCCACGGCGCGGGCGCACCACCGCCGCCCCTCGGCCAGTTCGCCGCGCCGGGCGGCCAGCAGCGCCAGCCGCAGCGCGGCACGCCCGTGCCCGGCCCGCGCGGCGCGGCTCCACCACAGGGCGGCCTCCCGCTCGTTGCCGTCGCGGGCGAGCAGCAGGCCCAGGTTGAACGCGCCGTTGCGGCTGCCGGCCTCGGCGGCCTCCCGGTACCAGCGGGCGGCCTCCGCCACGTCGCCGCGCGCGGCGGCGAGCATGCCGACCCGCACCTGGGCGCGCCGGTGGCCCTGCTCGGCGGCACGCTCGTACCACTCCTCGCACTCGGTCTTCGGCAGCTGCGGCTGGCCGAGCGTGTGCGGCTCGGGCGGCGGCTGCCGCGCGTCCAGCACGGTGGCGAGCCGGAACGCCGCCTCGGCGCTGCCGCTGCCCGCCGCGCACCGCAGGTGCCGCTCGGCCTCCTCCTCGTCGCCGTCGCGGAGCCGGGCCATGCCGACCTGGAGGGCGGCCTCGGTGTGCCCGGCCGCCGCGGCGCGCTCGTACCAGCTCAGGGCCGTACGGTCGTCGTCGCGGCCCGCGTAGAGGATGCCGAGGTTGAACGCGGCGTCGACGCTGCCCGCCTCGGCGGCCTTGGAGAACCAGGGCTCCGCCCCGTGCGGGTCGCCCGCCTGGAGCAGGAGGATCGCCAGGGCGTTGGCGGCCTCGCGGTGCCCGGCGTAGGCGGCGCGGCGGTACCACTGCTCGGCCTGGGCGGTGCGGCCCTGGGCGGCGAACAGCAGGCCCAGGTTGTAGGCGCCGTTCACGTCCCCGGCGTCCGTGGCGGCCCGGTACCAGCGCTCGGCGGTCTGGTACTCACCGCGCGCGGCATGCAGGGCGCCGAGCGCGTTGGCGGCGTTGCCGTCGCCGTCCTGGGCGGCGCGCAGCCACCACACGGCGGCGCTCTCCTCGTCGCCCGCGTCGCGCAGCAGGAAGCCGAGGGCGCACGCCGCGCGCGGCTCGCCGTCCTTGGCGGCCATCAGGTACCAGCGGCCGGCCTCCTTGACCTCGCCGCGCTTCTCCAGGATGGCGCCGAGGTGCAGCGCGGCCCTGCGGTGGCCGCGCGCGGCGGCCTGGCGGTACCACTGCTCGACGCTGTCGTCCGTGTCGGCGCTCTCGTCCGGCGGCACGGCGTCGCCGGTGACGACCATCCCGGTGAGGGTGTCCGTCGGGTCCTTGGCGGCCTGCCGCTCCAGGGCGCGCGCGAGGCGGTACGCGGCCTCGCGGTGGCCCTGCTCGGCGGCGACGCGCAGCCAGCGCTCGGCGCCCCTGTCGCCGCGGTGCTCCATGAGGTCGGCGAGGGCGTACGCGCCGAGGGCGTGGCCCTGCTCGGCGGACTGGCGCAGCCAGTACTCGGCGGCCGGTTCGTCGCCGCGCTCGCGGTGGTGGCGGCCCAGCGCGTGGGCGGCGGCGGCGGAACCGGCGACGGCGGCGACGCGCCACCAGCCGGCGGCCTCGTCGGGGTAGCCGCGCTGGTGGAGGAGGACACCCAAATTGTTGGCGGCGGCGCGGTCACCCGCGGCGGTGGCGGCGCGCAGATAGGGCTCGGCGCCGTCCAGGTCGCCGCGGCGCAGCAGCATGGCGCCCAGGACGCTCATCGACGCGGTGTCCCCGTCGTCGGCGGCGCTGCGGTGCCGCGCCTCGGTCTCGACGGTGTCGGCGGTGGCCTCCGCGAAGTCCATCGCGGCGTCCATCGCGGCGGCGTTCCATCCCCCCGTGGTCTCCGGTGCGGCGTCGGCGTGGTCGATCGCCTCCGCGGCCCCTCCGGCGTGCTGTCGCTCGAACCGCCCAGTCTCCAACAGCGTCGCCCTGTCCCCCATGCATTCCATCGTCGCACCACCCGCGTCCCGCCTACCCCTGGTATACCGCAGCCAGTGAGGTCACTTCAGCGTTTTGTCGACATGCCCACAGAGAGACAAGTCAAACACGTCGCGCGCCAACTCCCCTAGCCGGACACGGCTTTGGGACGGACGAAACGGAGTCCGCACATGACCAGGGCCCGGATCCCCTGTGAAGGAGATCCGGGCCCTGGTTTTTCAGTAGCGGGGACAGGATTTGAACCTGCGACCTCTGGGTTATGAGCCCAGCGAGCTACCGAGCTGCTCCACCCCGCGCCGTTGTGTTACCAACCGTACCACGGCGCGGGAGGAGCCTCGCGCGGCCCCTCGTCGGGCTCCCCCGCGGGTGCCCTGGCCGGACACCCGCGCGAATGCCCTGGTCGGGTGACCCTCGTGGGTTGACCCACGAGGGCCGCCCGGCCCGGGGGCCGCGACCGGTCAGCCGGTACCGCCCGGCGCGGCAGGTGCCGATGGGGCGGCAGGTGCCGACGGAGTGGCCGGTGCCGATGGGGCGGCAGGTGCCGACGGGGCGGGTGACGGCTGCTGGCCAGGTGCTGGCTTCTGGTCGGTGGCCTTGCGTTCGGCGTCGGCCTTGGCGGCCTGCTCCAGCGCCTCCTGGAGGGCCTGCTGCGCCTTGCCGTACGCCTCCCAGTCGCCCTTCTTCAGCGCCGCCTCACCGTCGTTGAACGCCTTCTGGGCGTCCGCGATGGCCCGCTTGAGCCCCTCCTCGCCGGTGGCCGGGGGCCTCGGCTCCTGCGGGGTGTCCGACGGCGGGGTCGTGGGCGTCTCGCCCTCCACCCCGAACACCGCGTTCAGCGCGTCCGTGAGGCTGTTCTCGAACACCGTCGTGTCCTTCGTGGCGTCGCCCTCAGGCTTGCTCGCGTCGATGTACGAGACGGCCACCTTCTTCAGCAGCGGGTAGAGCGCGCTGCGGCCCTGGGCGTAGACCGGCTCGACGTACAGGAACCCGCCGTCCAGCGGCACGGTGAGCAGGTTGCCGTACTCGATCTCCGAGTCGGCGCCCTTCATGTCGCGGACGAACGTCGCCACGTCGGGGAGGCTGTTGAGCTTGCTCTGCACCTGCGCGGGGCCCGGCACCTCGGACGTGACCCTCAACAGCCTTATCCGGCCGTAGTCCTTGCTGGTCGCGTCGGCGTCCACGGCCATGAACGCGCCCAGGTTGGGCCGCCCGTTGGGGGTGAACGTCGTCGTCAGCGAGAACCGCTGCTGCGTGTCCCCGGGCATTTTCATGCTCAGGTAGTACGGCGGGACCGCGTTGCCGTCCTTCTTCGTCGGGTCGGCCGGCACCTGCCAGGCGTCGGAGCCGCTGTAGAACTGCGCGGCGTCGCGCACGTGGTACCGGGTGAGCAGCTCGCGCTGGACCTTGAACATGTCCTGCGGGTACCGCAGGTGGGACTTCAGCTCGTCGCTGATGGCGCTCTTGGGCTGCACCGTGCCGGGGAACGCCTTCATCCAGGTCCTGAGGACCGGGTCCTTGGTGTCCCACTGGTACAGCTTCACCGTGCCGTCGTAGGCGTCCACGGTGGCCTTCACCGAGTTGCGGATGTAGTTGACCTGGTTCTGCTGGGCGACGACCGTGCGGGTCTGGTTGCCCGCGGTCAGCGAGTCCGCCGTGCTGTCACCGAGGGTCGTACGGGAGGCGTACGGGTAGCCGTTGGTCGTCGTGTACGCGTCCACGATCCACTGGATGCGGCCGCCGACCACGGCCGGGTACGCGTCGCCGTCGATGGTCAGCCAGGGGGCGACCGCCTCGACGCGCTGCTTCGGCGTGCGGTTGTAGAGGATGCGCGAACCGTCGCCGATGGCCCCCGAGTACAGGATCTGCGGCTCGCTGAACGCCACGGCGTACGCGGCGCGGTTGAAGGCGTTGGACAGGCTGACGCCGCTGTCACCGCGGTAGCTGGTGGTGCGCTCGCCGTTGGCCTCGTAGTCGAGCTCCTTCTGCGGGCCGCCGACGATCGAGTACTGCTCGGTCTTCTCGCCGTAGTAGATCCGCTGCTCGTACTTGGGCATCTGGCCGGTGGTCGGCAGGCCGCTCTCGGTGAAGACCGGGGAGCCCGTGGCGTCCACCGAGGTGCCCGTGGCCATGATCGCGCCGAAGCCGTGGGTGTAGGTGAAGTGGTCGTTGATCCAGTTCCGCTTCGGGATGCCCTTGATGTTCAGCTCGCGCAGGCCGACGACGGTGTCCTTGCCCTGGTACCGGTCGACGTCGAGCGTGACGGGGAACTGGTAGTACTTCCGCTTCTGCTCCAGCTGCTGGAACGTCGGCGAGACGATGTTCGGGTCCACGAGCCGGTAGCTGGCCGCCGCGTCCGAGTCCTTGCGCAGCTGCTCCTTCGCCTTGACGGTCGCCTTGCCCGAGTAGTTCTCGGGGACCGTCGTGTCGATCGCGTACGCCTTGCGCGTCGCCTCGATGTTCTTCTTGATGTACGGCGCTTCCTTGGCCTGCTCGTTCGGCTGGACCTGGAACTTCTGCACGATCGCCGGGTACAGCCCGCCGATCAGGATCGCCGACAGGACCATCAGGCCGAAGCCGATGACCGGCAGCTGCCAGGTGCGGCGCCACAGCGTCGCGAAGAACAGCAGGGCGCAGATCACCGCGATGCAGAACAGGATCGTCTTGGCCGGCAGGTAGGCGTTGGCGTCGACGAACCGCAGGCCCGTCCAGTTGCCCGTCGCCTTGAAGTCGCTGGACTTCACCGCCAGGCCGTACCGGTCGAGCCAGTACGCGACGGCCTTCAGCGACACGAACACGCCGAGCAGCACCGACAGGTGGCCCGTGGCCGCGGCCGTGGCGCGGGCGCCCGGGCTGGTGACGCGCAGCCCGCCGTACAGGTAGTGGGTGAGCGCCGCCGCGATCAGCGACAGCACCGTGGCCGCGAAGCCGAACCCGAGCAGGAACCGGTACCAGGGCAGGTCGAACGCGTAGAACGCGACGTCCATCCCGAACTGCGGGTCCTTCTCACCGAACGGGACGCCGTTGATCCACATCAGCCAGGTGCGCCACTGGCCCGAGGCGGACGCGCCGGCGATCAGGCCGACCAGCGCCGTGATCGCGAGGAGGACCCACTTCTTGTAGGGGGCGACTCCCATGCGGTAACGGTCGAGGCTCTGCTGCTCCAGCGACATCGCGCTCAGCGGCGGCCGCAGCCGGTGCGCGAGCCAGATGTTCAGCCCGACGGCGAGGCCCATCAGGAGACCGAAGACGGCGAACATGCCGACCTTGGTCCACAACGTCGTGGTGAAGACGGACGAGTATTCGACGGACCGGTACCAGAGCCAGTCCGTCCAGAACCCGGCGAACATGACGAAGAGCATGGCCAGGACGGCCAGCACCCCCAGCGTCATGAGCAGGGTGCGGGCCCGCCGGGACGGCCGGCCGACTCTGATCCGTGGCCCGGTCGGGCCTCCGCCGCGGTCCGGCATCTGGAAAGCCAACGTGCGCCCCTCGAGTTCGCGGTCGTGTGTGCTGCCTGTGTGGTGCGATGGCGCCCCGGTGAACACGGGGCCCCACTGATGCAACTTACTAAGGCTTTACCTGGTTCCCGTCTTCGGGTCGAGAAGAGGCAGGATATTGACCATGTCCAATGTTTCTCCCTCCGGCCCTCCGATGGCCGCCAGTCCGCTCACACGCGCGGTCCTCGAAATCGACGAGTACGCGGCGGGGCTCGGCTGGGACCAGCCGGCCCGCCTGTTCGCCCTGGTGGACACGGCGCGGCTGCGCGCCGACGAGCCGGAGCTGGCCGCCCAGCTCGGGCTCGACTCCGACGAGGCGGCCGCGCCCCTCACCCCGATCGAGCAGGACGAGCTGCCGTCCGGCGCCCCGCTGGACGAGTTCCTCGCGACGGTCGCCTGGCCCGACGCGGTCACCGGCTGCGCCCTCACCGTGGAGCGGCTGATGCTCCCGCCGTCCGCCGAGGGCTCCGTGCCCGACGGCCTGGACGAGGCGGGGCTGGCCAGATGGGTGGCCGCCCACCCGGACCGGCAGGAGGTGCGGATGACGGTGGCCGTGCTGCGGGACGGGGCGCGCGAGTCGGCGATCCGGCTGCGCGAGAAGGACTCCCCGACGGAGGTCCTGACCGGCTCCGACCTGGTGCCGGGGCTCGCGGAGGCCCTGTCGGCGACGTTCGAGGGCTGATACGGCCCAGGGCGGGTGCCCCCGGCTGCGCGGCCTGGGTCCTGGGCCGGGGTGCCCGGCTGCGACGCGGCGGCCGGACTGCGGCCAGGCGGTGAGGCGGCCAGGCGGCCAGGCGGCTCAGGTTCTCCTGGGCCGCCCCCGGCTCAGCTCCGGGAGCAGCTGGGGAGCCCCGCCGTGTCTCCCTTGCCGACCTTCTCCAGCGACTTCACCGCGTCCGCGATCGTGTCCACCTTGATCAGCGTCAGCCCGTCGGGGGTGGCCGCCGCGGCCGTCGGGCAGTTCGCGGCGGGGGTCAGGAAGTACGAGGCCCCGGCCTGGCGGGCGCCGACCAGCTTCATCTCGATGCCGCCGATGGGGCCGACCCTGCCCGTCTCGTCGATCGTGCCCGTACCGGCGACGAAGCGGCCGCCCGTCAGCGGGCCGGGGGTCAGCTTGTCCACGATGCCGAGCGCGAACATCAGTCCGGCGCTCGGCCCGCCGACGTCGTCCAGCTTGATGTCGATCTGGAACGGGAACGTGTGGTCGGTGCCGGCCTGGATGCCGACGATCGCCCGGTCCGCGTCGCCCGCCCGCTTGGTCCTGACCGTGATCTCCTCGGTGGTGGTCGGCTCACGGCCGGCCTTCTCCGCCGCGGCGGCGTCCTTGGCGGGGACGATGGTGAAGTCCACGGGGGCGCCGGGCTTCCGCTTGGTGACGACGGCCGCCACGTCCTTGGGCTCCCGTACGGGCACGCCGTCCACCGACTTGATCACGTCCCCCGCGTGCAGTCTGCCCTCGGCGGGGCTGCCCTTCTGGACGGACGAGACGACCACGCGCGTCGCCACGGGGAGGCGCAGCTGCCGGAGCGCGGCCACGCGGGCGCTCTCCTGGGACTGGCTGAACTCCTCGGCGTTCTCCTGCGTGGACTGCTCCTCGGTCTTGCCGTTCGGGTAGAGCGTCTCGTGCGGGACGACCACGCTGTCGTCGGCGAGCCATCCGGCGACGGCCTCGACGATGTTCATCCTGTACTCCGCACCGGTGACTCTGACGGTCGTCATGTTGAGGTGGCCGGACGTCGGGTACGTCTCGTGGCCGGAGATCCGCAGGACCGGCTCGCCGCCGGAGTCACCGAGCGTGTTGACCGTCGGCCCGGGGCTCATCTCGGAGTAGGGCACCGGGATGAGCACTCCCGCGCAGAGCAGCGCGATGAGGGAGAGGGTGGCGGCGAGCAGCGTCGCGGTGCGGCGTGGCATGGAACGACAGTACGGGACCGGTCCGTCAGTGCACCCTCGGGGCCGCCGTCCGGGGTGATCGTCAGACGGATTCGCGGCTGGCGTGGGTCTTGTCCATCGCGTCGCGGAAACGCGCGTAGCCGTCCAGCTCGGCTATGTCCTCGGTGGTACGGCTCCGCGCGGCCCAGCCGCCCCATATCGCGGCGCCGACGGCAGCCGACAGCGGAATCAGCAACCAGGCGAGTGCTGCCATCACAACCTCCCCGTAGTGAAAGCGACTGGCTGATCAGCAGATTAACCAGCTGTCGTCTCAACGCTGCTGCCGGGGAGACGGTTACGCAAATCGGGGGCGGGGCGGCGGGCTGCGCGGATCAGCAGGAGCCGACCCACTCCTCGGTGCCGTCGGAGAAGCGCTGGTGCTTCCAGATCGGCACCTCGTGCTTGAGGTCGTCGATCAGCTTCCGGCACGCCGCGAACGCCTCCGCGCGGTGCGGGCACGACACGGCGACGACCACGGCGAGGTCCCCCACGGCCAGGTCGCCCACCCGGTGGACGGCGGCGAGGGCGCGTACGGGGAAGTCGGCGACGACCTTCTCCGCCACGCGCCGCAGCTCGGCCTCGGCGGTGGGGTGGCTGGAGTAGCCGAGGGCGTCCACGTCGGCGCCGCCGTCGTGGTTGCGGACGGTCCCGACGAAGAGGGCGGTGCCGCCGGCGGCGTCGTCGCCGACGGCCCGGAACACCTCGTCCAGGGAGAGCGGCGTGTCGCGGATCGCCAGCAGCCGGACCGGCTGGTCGGCGGCGCGCTCGCCGGGGTGGTCGTAGAGGGCAGCCATGCCCCCATCGTGCCGCACGCCCCCGCTCCATGGAATTGCCGGTTCACCCGGCGGACACCGCCCCCGTCTTGGAGCCTCCTACAGCCCCCTGCGGCGGCGGGCCCGGCGGACGAGGGCCGCCGTGCCGAGCAGCGCGACCGTGGCGCCCGCCGCTCCCGCCGCCGTGGCGTCCTTGCGGCCCAGGCGGCGGCCCGCGACGGTGTGCCGTCCCGCGACCTCCTCCAGGAGCGCGGCCAGCACCTCCTCGTTGGTCCAGGACGGCCGCCAGCCCGCGTCGTGGAGCCGCCCGACGCTCACCACCCAGGGGTGCATCGTGTACGCGAGGTCGCCCGCGGGCGACGGGGTGAGGCCGATGCGGTGCAGCCGGGCCGCCGCGCCCAGGGCGACCGCCGACGGCAGCTCCATGCGCCGGATGCCGCTGAGCTCCTCGACCTCCTCCTGCTCCAGCCACCCGTCGCAGCCGACCGCGAACTCGCCGTCGACCTTCTCCAGCGCCGCGTACTCCAGCGCGCTGACCAGGTCCTCGACGTGGCAGAACTGCCAGGCGGGCCGCGATCCGGCGACGACGAGCAGCCGCGGCGACTCGAAGTAGCGGGTCAGGGCCGTGTCGGTGCCGCCGACGAGGATGGCGGGGCGTACGACGGTGATGTTGAGCCCCGGGTGCGCGCGGGGCGCCCTGCGCGCGAGGCGCTCGATCTCCATCAGGTCGCCCACCCCGGTCGCCTCGGCGGTGGCCCGCAGCTCGGCGTCCTCGGAGAGCGGGATGTCGTTGTCGGGGAGGGCGCCGTACACCATGGCGGAGGTGCACAGGACGACGCGGCGTACCCCCGCCGCCGCGGCGGCCGTGAGCACCGTCTGCGTACCGCGTACGTTGTACGCCGTGCGGGCGGCGGCGTCGGTCTCCAGGTCGAGGTCGAGCGCCAGGTGCACCACGACGTCCGCGCCGCGCAGCTTCTCGGCGATGGCCGGGTCCCGCACGTCGAGGATGTGCCAGCGGGCCTCCGCCACGTCGCCGCGGCGCTCGTCGATGGCTACGACCTGCTTGATCTCCTCGGACGCGACGAGGCGCCGGGTCAGCAGGTCGCCGACGCCGGACGCGGCTCCGGTGACCGCGACGACGGGGCCCCGGGCGGCGGAGGGGGTTGAACGGTTTCGCGCTGCGCGAACCTGCGGATCTGGGGAACTCACCAGGCGTCTCCAGCGGTTGTCTTCAGTACGTACGCGGACAACGCGCACGTACCAGGTGCGTCCATCCTGCCGCAGGCGGTGCTCGGACGGAGCACCGAGCCCCAGACCCGGCCGGGATGTCTACGCTGGGTGTGATGTCGGGCAACCGCCGTCGGCACAAGGCCGGCGGCCCAACGAGCCGAGGAAACCCGTGAGCGACACCCCATTCGGATTCGGCCTTCCGCCGGAGGAGCCGGACGACGGCGACGAGGGCAAGAAGAAGCCCGAGGGTGGTGCCAACCCCTTCGGGTTCGGCGGGCTGCCCGGAGGCCCCGGCGGCGCGGACAACCCGTTCGCCGCGATGTTCGGGTCCTTCAACCCGGCGGACCTGGGCGCCGCCTTCCAGCAGCTCGGCCAGATGCTCAGCTACGAGGGCGGTCCCGTGAACTGGGACATGGCCAAGCAGATCGCCCGCCAGGCCGTCTCGCAGGGCACCCCGGACGGCACGAAGGACGCCAGCGTCGGCCCCGCCGATCGGAAGGCCGTCGAGGAGGCCGTGCGCCTGGCCGACCTGTGGCTGGACGGCGTGACGTCCCTGCCCTCCGGTTCGGCCACCGCGGTCGCCTGGTCGCGCGCGGAGTGGGTCGAGGCGACGCTGCCCGCGTGGCAGCAGCTGGTCGATCCGGTCGCGGAGCGCGTCGGCACGGCCATGGGCGATGTGCTGCCGCAGGAGATGCAGGCCATGGCGGGCCCGCTGATCGGCATGATGCGCTCCATGGGCGGCGCCATGTTCGGCCAGCAGATCGGCCAGGCCGTGGGCGTGCTGGCGGGCGAGGTGGTCGGTTCGACCGACATCGGCCTGCCGCTCGGCCCGGCCGGGAAGGCCGCGCTGCTCCCGCTGAACGTGACCGCCTTCGGCCGTGACCTGAGCGTCCCACTGGACGAGGTGCGGCTGTACCTGGCGCTGCGCGAGGCCGCCCACCAGCGGCTCTTCGCCCATGTGCCGTGGCTGCGCTCGCACCTGTTCGGCGCGGTCGAGGGCTACGCGCGCGGGATCAAGGTAGACACGTCCAAGCTGGAGGACGCGGTCGCGCAGCTCGACCCGTCGAATCCGGAGCAGCTCCAGGAAGCACTTCAGCAGGGCATGTTCCAGCCGGAGGACACGGCCGAGCAGAAGGCGGCCCTGGCCCGGCTGGAGACGGCACTCGCGCTGGTCGAGGGCTGGGTGGACGCGGTGGTCCACGCGGCGGCCGGTTCCCGGCTGTCCTCGGCGGACGCGCTGCGGGAGACGCTGCGCCGCCGCCGCGCCTCAGGTGGCCCCGCCGAGCAGACCTTCGCGACGCTGATCGGCCTCCAGCTGCGGCCGCGCCGCCTGCGGGACGCCTCGCGTCTGTGGGCGTCGCTGACCGACGCGCGCGGCGTGGACGGCCGGGACGCCCTGTGGGCGCACCCCGACATGCTGCCGACGGCCACGGACCTGGACGACCCGGACGGCTTCGTGCACCGGGAGCACCTGGACTTCTCCGAGCTGGACAAGATGCTCGGCGAGGCCGCCAACCGGCCGGACGAGGACGACGCGGACGGCGAGGGCGACTCGGACGGCGAGGGCGGCGGCGACGGCGGTCCTGGCAAGGACGGCAAGGACGGCGGCAGCGGCGAGTGAGCCTGTACGACGACGCGGTCCTCGTCCTGAAGGGGTACGAGGACCAGGCCGAGCTGCGCGACCTGTACCTGGACCACCTCGCGGCGCACGGGGACGACGCGATGTGGAAGCCCTGCGCCGCCGGGCACCTGACGGCGAGCGCGCTGGTAGTGGACCCGGAGCGCGGCCGGGTGCTGCTGACCCTGCACCGGAAGCTGCGCATGTGGCTCCAGATGGGCGGCCACTGCGAGCCCGAGGACCGCACGATGGCCCTGGCGGCGCTGCGTGAGGGCACGGAGGAGTCCGGCATCCCGGGTCTGACGCTGCTGCCTGGCGGCCCGGTGCGGCTGGACCGGCACCTGACGCCGTGCGCCTGGCACCTGGACGTGCAGTACGCGGCGGTGGCCCCGCCGGGCGCGGTGGAGGCGATCAGCGACGAGTCGCTGGACCTGCGCTGGTTCGCGTACGACGAGGTGGCCTCGGTCGCCGACGAGTCGGTGGTCCGGCTGCTGGAGCGGACGCGGGCCCGCTTGTAGGCGACTCGGCCCGGGCCTCGGTCACGGGTGAGGGGCGGCCTCCGGGGAGGCCACCCCTCACCTGCCGTCTCGGCCGGTCAGTTCCAGGCGTTGTTCTGGTTCTGGCCGTGCGCGCCGTGCTGGCCGACGCCGAACTGGGCGGCGGCGCCCTGTCCGATCTGGGCGTTCTGCGGCGGCATGACCTCGCTGGGCTGGACCAGCGCGAAGCCCTGACCGAGGAAGTTCAGCTCCCAGCCCTCACCCGTGTTGCCCCGGCGCCTGCGGATGTTCGACGAGTGCGTCTGGGCCTGCATCTGGACGCGCAGCGACGACGACCAGGCGACGACGGCGTCCGCGTCCACGTTGACGTACTTGTCCGGGGTGACCTGGAGCATCAGCGGCTGGCCGGACGTCATGAGCGCGACCTGACCGCGGCCGGAGATGTTCAGCTGGTACTTGCCGGAGCCGGAGATGCCGTACTGGCTGTCCACGGCGATGACCTCGGTGTGCAGCGTCGAGTCGAGCGCCAGCACATAGGCGCTGTCCACCGTCAGCCCGTCCTGGTCCACGTCCACGACGTGGATGTACTGCGCCAGGTTGGCGAGGTAGACGGTGCCCTGCCCGGAGCAGCGCATCAGGTCGAGCCCCTCGCCGGTGCGGGCGCGGGCGGTGCGCTGATTCTGGTTCTGGTACTCGCCGTCGAAGTCCATCAGGCCCTGGTAGGCCACCATGGCGCCCTTTCGGGCGAGGACGTCGTCGTGGCCGGTGAGCGCCACCCGCAGCAGCTGCGGGTTCTGCACGGTGTACCGGTCCTGGCTCTGCTGTTCCGTGTAGCTGAAAAGCGGGCTCTGCATGATCTGTTTCGCTCCCCCTGGCTCAGTGCCGGATCCGCAGGCGGTCGGTACTGTCCTCGCTCGGCTGGACGACGACGATGCCCTGGCCCGAGAAGGCCATCTGGTACGCCTCGCCGCTGCCCCTGCCGATCAGGGAGCCCGCCTTGAAGCTGCGCTTGCCCTTCACCTTCAGCGCCGGCGACCAGGCGACGAGCGCGTCCGGGTCCACGTACGTCTCGTCGTCGCCGCGGCCGCAGTCGACGACGATGGGCGTGCCGCGCGAGGTGAGCGCGACCCAGCCCGTCCCGGTGACCTGCACGTTCCACAGGCCCTGGCCCGCGAACTTGGCCATGCCCTTGACCCGCTCGACGCCCCACTGGAGGTGCGCGTCGAAGGCCAGCAGATTGGTGCCGTTGACGGACAGGGCGTCGTTGTCGAGGTGGACGACGACCACGTCGGCGCCGTAGTCGGCCAGGTACAGCAGGCCGTCGCCGGAGCACTTCATCAGGGGCGCGCCCTCGCCGGTGACCCACGCGGAGGCGATCTGCCGCACGGCGGGCGGGTTCGGCTCGTACTGGACGAAGCCCTCGTACGCGACGACGGACCCGGTGCGGGCGAACAGGTCCTGGCCGGTGGCCATGGCGACCTTCAGCATGGCGCTGCCGTGGTTCTCCATGCGGGCGGTCACCGCGGTGGGGGCGTAGCCCGCGAGTTGCTGGTTCATTCTTCGGGCTCCCTCAGACCTCGTACGGCTGGACGACGATGAAGTTTCCGGGGGCGCCCCGGAACTGGAGGTTCACGGTCTCGCCGCTGTGCCCCGGGTAGGCGTTGCGGCGCAGCCGGACCTGGCTGGAAAGCACCACCTGCGAGGCGGCCGACCAGGCCACGACGGCGTTGCAGTCGGCGAACGTGGTCGGCGTGACCGGCAGGACGACCGGGATGCCCTGCGTCTTGACGACGACGGTGCCGGTGCCCTGGAACAGCATGGTGAACAGGGCGCCGCCGGGGATGCCGTGGCCCTCGACGCGGCGGACCTCGTGGTGCAGCGACTCGTCGAACGCGAGGACGTTCTCGGCGGACACGCAGATGCCGTCGCCCTGGAGCTCGATGGGGTGCAGATGGGCGCTGTTCTCGGCGAGGAACACCTGGCCGCGGCCGGTGCAGCGCATCAGCTGCATCTCCTGGCCCGTGGCGTTGCCGACGATGCGCCCGGCGAACCCGGCGCCCTTGTAGCCGAAGTCCACCTTGCCCTGGTACATGACCATGCTGCCCTGGCGGGCCAGCACGGGCGTCTGGCCCATGGCCAGATCGACCCGCATGAGCTGCGCGTTCTGTGAGGTCCAGCGCTGGCCGGTGGGCGTCTCCCGGTACTTCTGGAGCGCGGCGGCGAGCCCGGCGCCCTGCGGGGCGCCGTGTGGGGCGGGGGCGTGCGGGGCGCCGGGCGGCATGCCCATGGGCGGCTGCTGGCCGTACGGGCCTGGGGCCGGCTGGGCGTACGGAGCGGGCTGCCCGTACGGGCCGGGCGCGCCGTGCGGCGGTGTCTGCCCCGGCACGTGGCCGTACGGCGCCCCCGGCTGGTGCGGATGCTGGGGGTGGTGCGGCTGGTGCGGGTGCTGCTGCGGGTACGGGGCCGGGGGCGGCGTGGGGGCCTGGGGCGCGGACGGGACCTGGGGCGCGGGCGCGTGGGGCGCGGGCGGGGCCTGCGGGGTCACGGGGCCGACCATGGTGGGCTGGGCGTGCAGCGGCTGCTGCGGCTGCGCCGGGGCGGGCGCCGGGGGCGGCGTGTGCACCGGTGCCGGGGCGGGCGCGGCGGCCGGGGGCGGTGCGGGCGCGGGGGCCGGTGCCGGGGCGGCGAAGCCGGGCGCGGGCTGGGCCTGCTGGGGCGGCACGGAACCGCCGGGCGGCGGCGCGAAGCCGGGTGCGTCCTGCTGCGGGACCACGGCCTGCGGCGCCTGCTGGGGCTGCTCCTCCTCCAGTACCTCGCCGCCGAAGTTCTTCAGCAGCGCTTCCAGGCCGCCGTCGAAGCCCTGGCCGACAGCGGCGAAGCGCCAGCCGTCCTTGCGGTAGAAGTCGCCCAGCATGACGGCGCGCTCGGTGGAGAACTCGGCGCCGCTGAACGCGTAGCGCGCGACCTCCTCGCCGCCCGCGACGATCCGGATGTACCCCGGCCCCACCTGCGACATCTGTCCGGCGCCGTCGATCGTGGCCGTGAAGGACAGCTTGTGGATCGCCTCGGGCACGCGGTCCAGCGTGACGCGGAACGACTCGGTGTCCCCGGCCTGCGCGCCGAGCAGCTGGATGGACTCCTCGGGGGACTTCGGCTGGTTGAAGAAGACGAAGTACCGGTCGTCGGAGAGCCGCTCGTCGGCGTCGAGGCCGAAGCAGCTGATGTCGAAGGTCAGCCCAGGGCCCGCGATCTGCACGCCGACGTACAGATCGGTCCCGGCTGTGAGATCACTGATCCGGGCCTTGTGGCCCCGTTGGAATTCCCTGGACATGCGTTACGACCGTCCCCCATCCCGGATTGGTGTGCGTCGCGCCAGGCTAACGGCTGGGTCCGACACGGGACACGTCGGCGACCGGCTCGGTACGGACTCGGTACAAGGCCGGTGATCGTCAGTCGCCGGCCGTGCGCGGTGGGTGTGGCAGACGGTCGGCCGCGACCACGCCCTCCAGGTATCCCCGCGCGCGTTCCGTCCTCGGGTACGGCTCCAGGAGCCGCCAGAAGTCGGGGCCGTGTCCGGGGACGAGCAGATGGGCCAGCTCGTGCAGCAGCACGTAGTCGACGACGTATTCGGGCATGCCCTGGAGCCGGTGGGACAGGCGGATGGTGCCCTCGGCGGGGGTGCAGGAGCCCCAGCGGGTGTTCTGATTGGTGACCCAGCGCACGGACGCGGGCCGGGCGCGCCCGCCGAGGTACTGGCCGGACAGCCGCTCGGCGCGCTCGGCCAGCTCGGCGTCGCCGGGGCGCCGTCTGCTCTCCTGGGCGGCGAGCTTGTCGAGCATGAGGCCGACCCAGCGCCGCTCCTCCGCCTCGGACATCCGGGCGGGGATCAGGACGATGGTCCGGTCGCCCTCCCGGTACGCGGAGACGGTGCGGCGGCGCCGTGAGCTTCTGCGCACCTCGACGGCGTGCGTCCGCTGCGCACCGGACGGGTCCGGGGCGGGACTCTTCGTACCCGTGGGGCGAGACGGGCCGGCGGAACTGGTGGGGCTGGCGGAACTGGTCTGCGGGTCGGCGGGCACCCCACGACCGTACCGGGCGGACCGGTCGAAGCCCCGTCCCCGGCGGATGACGCACACCGCTTGTCCACAGGCCGAGGCATTCGTACGACGAGAGGACCGGCTCTGTGGACGGCGCTCGGCAGGGATCGTGGCGTCCGCGTGATGCTGTCCGCGTGTGACCGATGACGGGATACGGCATGGGGGTCGGTATGCGTCCGATGGTGAGGCCCGCGCTGCGGCGCGCCTGGCGTGATCTTCGGTATGTGCAGTTCGGTGTGGCGCCCGCACACGCGGTCGTGGTGGGCCCGGTGGACGCGACGACCGGGAGCCTGCTGGAGCTGCTGGACGGCACGCGGGATGTCCCGAGCCTGCGTGAGGAGGCCCGCAGGCTCGGCGTGCCGGACGACTGGCTGGAGCGGCTGCTGAACCGGCTGGCGCGGGCGGGGCTGCTGGAGGACACGGCGCGGGGGGCGACGGGGCGCGCGGAGGGCGGGGCGGCGCGGGAGGTGGTGGTGCCGGACCGGCTGCGCGCCGACGCGGGTTCGCTGTCGGTGGTGCACCGGGGGCCGGGCGAGCCCCTGCGGCGCCTGGCGGCGCGGGGCGCGATGCGGGTGCAGGTGCGGGGAGCGGGCCGGGTGGGGGCGGCGGTCGCGGCGCTGCTGTCGTCGGCGGGCGTGGGGCGTGTGGACGTACTGGACGGGGGCCGGGTGCGGCCGTGGGACGTGGCGCCGGGCGGGCTGCCGCCCGAGTCGGTCGGCGAGGGGCGGGCGGTGGCGGCCCGGCGACTGGTGGCCCGGGCGGCGCCGGGTGGCGCGGGGGCCGGCGCCCACGGCCCGGGCCGGGACGACCGCGCGGGCCGCTCCGGCGGCGGGCCGGAGCCCGCGCTGTCGCTGGTGGTCGTCGCGCCGCGGGACGGTCTGGCGGCGTACGCCCCCGATCCGGCGACGGCCGACGCGTGGGTGGGGACGGGGACACCCCACTTGTTCGCCGGGGTGCTGGAGGCGACGGGCGTGGTGGGCCCGCTGGTGCTGCCGGGCGGGTCGGCGTGCGCGCGGTGCGTGGACCTGGGCCGGGTGGACGCCGACCCCGCGTGGCCCCGGTTGCTGGCGCAGTGGCGGTCCGGGCGGCAGGGCGGTGCGGTGCCGACCGGTGATGCGGGGCTGGTGGCGACGGTGGCGGGGCTCACGGCGGCGCACGCGCTGGCGTTCCTCGACGGGGGCGCCCCGGCGAGCGTGGGCGCCCGGTGGGAGGTGGCGTCACCGCTGCTGGAGTGGCGGTCGCGGCGGTTGCGGCCGCACGGGGAGTGCCCGTGCGGGGCGGCCGACCAGGTGGAGGTGCGGGCCGGATGGGAGGCGGACGGGGCGGAACGGGAGCGGGCCTCGGGGGTCCGGGGCGGGCAGGACACAATGGCGGGGTAACCGCCGTCGGCGGCGCGTGTCAGGCAACGCGGCACGGCAGTCTGGGTTTTGGAGGGGCGCATGTCTGATCTTCCCCGGAAGGCGGTCACCCGTACCGCCAAGTTGGCCGCGCTGCCCCTGGGCTTCGCGGGGCGGGCCACGTGGGGGCTCGGCAAGCGGATCGGGGGCAAGTCGGCGGAGATCGTGGCGCGGGAGCTGCAACAGCGCACGGCCGACCAGCTGTTCAAGGTCCTGGGCGAGCTGAAGGGAGGCGCGATGAAGCTCGGACAGGCACTGTCCGTCTTCGAGTCGGCGCTTCCCGAGGAGGTCGCCGGGCCGTACCGGGCGGCGTTGACGAAGCTGCAGGAGGCGGCGCCGCCGATGCCGACGCGCACGGTGCACGGGGTGCTCGCGGAACGCCTGGGCGCCGAGTGGCGGGACCTGTTCCTGGAGTTCGACGACAAGCCGTCCGCGGCGGCGTCGATCGGCCAGGTGCACCGGGCGGTGTGGCACGACGGGCGTTCCGTCGCGGTGAAGGTGCAGTATCCGGGGGCGGGTGAGGCGCTGCTGTCGGACCTGACGCAGCTGAGCCGGTTCGCCCGGCTGCTGGGGCCGCTGGTGCCGGGAATGGACATCAAGCCGCTGATCGCCGAGATGCGTGAGCGGGTGTCGGAGGAGCTGGACTACGAGCTGGAGGCCCGGGCGCAGCGGGACCACGCCGCGGAGTTCGCCGACGACCCGGACGTGGTGGTCCCGGACGTGGTGCACCAGTCGGACCAGGTGCTGGTGACGGAGTGGATCGACGGGGTGCCGCTGTCGGAGGTCATATCCGGTGGCACGCCGGAGGAGCGGGACAGGGCGGGCCAGTTGCTGGCACGGTTCCTGTTCTCGGGCCCGGCGCGGACGGGACTGCTGCACGCCGACCCGCACCCGGGCAACTTCCGTCTGCTGCCGGGTGAGGACGGCGGCGACGCGAGGCTCGGCGTGCTCGACTTCGGCACGGTGGACCGCCTGCCCGGCGGGCTGCCGGAGACGATCGGTGTCTGTCTGCGGATGGCGCTGGAGGGCGAGGCGGAGACGGTCTACGAGCTGCTGTGCGACGAGGGGTTCGTGAAGGACTCCATAGAACTCGACCCGGAGGCCGTACTGGACTACCTGCTGCCGATCATCGAACCGGCCGAGGTGGACGAGTTCCTGTTCACCCGGGAGTGGATCCGCACCCAGGCGGCCCGCATCGCCGACCCCCGCTCCCCCGCCCACCAGTTGGGCAAGCAGATGAACCTGCCGCCCGCGTACCTGCTGATCCACCGGGTGACGCTCAGCACGATCGGCGTGCTGTGCCAGCTGAACGCGTCCGTACGCCTCCGCGACGAACTGGAGGAGTGGCTTCCGGGTTTCCTCCCCGAGGACTACATGGAGGAGGAACCGGCCTGAGCCCGGGCGGGAGCTTCGTCGGTCTGCGGACCGGACCTCCCGGCCGACCGTGGCACGGCCGTCTCGGCGGCGGGGCCTGCCTGGTCGCCTACGCCTCGAACAGCGGCAGGAAGTGGATGACCGGTTCCTCGTGGGGATGGGCGGCACGGACCGCCTGCTGGACGGCGGCGGCCTGCTCCTCGTCGCAGACCGATTCGATCCGGCACTCTTCGCTGTGCTGTACGGCGCCCACGTCACCGTCGTACGGCTACGCGCCGGGCAGAGCCTGCCACGTGCCGGTCACCTCCGGATGCTGGATCACCGTGCTTAGTCGCCCACCCGTCCCGCACCGGCCGCGTGGAGGGCCTCGATCACAGCCTCCGCATGGTTCTCGGGCACGGATATCTCGATCTTCGAGCGCGTTATGTCCGGACCCTGGCGACCCGCAGGCGCAGGACGCCCCCACCCGGTGCCCGCCTGCCGGTGCGGCCCGTGCCGGATCGGTTCGGTGCAAATGCCGTTGAGCACAGGCCGACGGGCCGGAAGACTGACCGTATGAGCGCTCGGCGGTATGTCTTCCTCGATCCCGACGGCAGTGGCGGCGACACCTGGCTGTATGTGGTGGTGGAGGCGGCCACCGGCGTGTACTACCAGCAGCAATACGGTGGTACGGCGTGCAGGCAGGGCCAGGTGGAGGGCTTCCTCGTCCCGGTGGCCGCCGATGACGCACTGGAAGCTCTGCGCCGCCTGTTCGAGCAGGACTTCCTCGGTGCCGGCACTCGCAACCGCACGTGGGCGGACGCCGAGTGGGAGCGACTCCGCCAGATCGTCGGGACCACCCCCTACTGGGCCTGCGACGGGCGGGTGGAGGAGCCGCACGACCTGCGCCTGGACGAGGACCGTGCCGACGAGGCCGACGAGGCATGGGTCCCTGTCCTCACGCCGGACGGCCCCGGCGTGCTGCTGTGGCGCAACTCGGACTGACAGCTTCGGTACGCCCGTCCGGCGGCAGTCCGGAGCCAAGTCCGGACCGGGGAAACGGTCTTGGGAGCGGGGAGAGGTGGGGGGGGCGGGGGGGCGGGGCCCCGGCGGGACGGCGGTCACCACCAGGTGGGGTCGAGTCGGCCCTCGATGGAGCGGATGTGGTCGCGGGCGCAGGGCTCGCAGAGGTAGTGCCTGGTGTCGTTCTCGAGGGAGTACGTCCAGGTCAGGGGAAGGCACTCGGCGGTCGCGCCGCAGCGGGAGCACACCACGGGCCGCGGGTGCGTGCCTTCGGGTTCGGGAGTCCGGTCGTTCACCTCGCGACGATAACTCCGTGTTCCGGCTGCCGCCCGGAAGCGCCCGCGGGGGCCGGTCCGGGTGGACCGGCCCCCGCGGGGAGAGCGATGGTGAGCGCCGGGGTCGGTTACTGCATGACCGCCATGGCGAGCGCGCGGCGGGCGCGCATCGAGGCGCGTTCGGCGCGGCGCTGCATCCGGCGGGCGGCGATCAGCCGGGCGCCGGGGCGTTGCTCGTCGGCTTGCCTGAGGCGCTCGTGCATATGGGCACGGGCCAGGGCTTCTGGGATGAGTTGCATCTCTCGGGTCCTGTTCTGGCGCGCCGCGTGGGCGCCGAGGGTGGTGACGTCAGGGGTCGCGGAGCCGATGGGCTCGCTCGTGGAAGAGGTCATCGGGGCCTGCTTCTGGGGGTCGTGCGTGAGGGGGCGGTCGATGGTTCCGGTGACGGTGTTCATGCCGTGACCGGGTTCTTGCGCGGGCGGCCACGGGGCCGCTTGCGGGCGACGACCACACCCTGGACGAAGAGCTCACCGCCCCAGACGCCCCACGGCTCGCGCCGCTCCTTGGCGCCGGCGAGGCAGGCGGCCATGAGGGGGCAGGTGCGGCAGAGGGACTTGGCGTACTCGACGTCCGCCGGCGACTCGGCGAAGAAGACCTCCGGGTCGTAGGAGCGGCAGGGGACGGGTACGCCGAGGTTCTCGATGGCGTCGTCGAGCGCGGTGAGCGCGGTGAGGGCGGTCACGTCGTGGTCCTCCGTGAGGCCGGGCGGGGGGAGCGTCTGGGAAGGCGGTACGGACGGGGCGTGCGCTTCGAGTTGCACGGTGGTGTTTTCCTCGTCTGGTCGGTCCGGCGGGTTGGCCGGTGGGCTGGTACCGGGTTTCTGCTGGTCCCGGGGCCCCTTCGCTCCGTTCCGCCCGGTCGGGCAAAACAGAAGGGCCGCGGACCCCTGTGGGGTTCCGCGGCCCTGAAGGCGCCGACCTGATCCTGGATCAGGCTGGATCACTCCAGGGTTCGAGCCCACGGAAGGCCCACATCGTGTGGTGCTGCTGCGTCTGCTTCGTCTTGTGCTCGGCACCGGTCGCCGCAATGACATAGGCCGGGGCCTGCGCCGCTGCTACTCCCGCTTCCAGTGCCTTGGTCGGTCGCTCATTGCCCTCGAAGCCCTCGATGACGGGGAGAGCCAGCGGGGAGGACAGCAGTCGGAAGGCACGGAAGCCGGACAGACCGCTGCCAAGGAACGCCGAACCGGAGAGGCCGAGCGAGCAGGCGGAGACGACCGAGCGATCGGTCATTTTGGCGGTGCTGACGAAGCTGGTCTTGATGCTGATCACTGGAATCGCCTCCTCTCGGCGTCTCGGGGGGACTGGCCAGGGGCCGGACCCGCGTGTATTCGGATAAGTACAGCACGACAACAGCGGTTCAAGGAAGCCGCTGTTCGCGTGGTTAAGAACCTATGGGGCTTCGTGGGGCGGGCGCAAACTATTTTTCCGACGAGTTCTGATCAGTCGTCGCCTTCACTGTCCGCCCGGTCCTCACCTGCGCAGATGGCGAGGACGTCCGTTCCGAAACGGTTCAGCTTGCGGATGCCCACGCCGGGGATCGCGGCCAGCTCCGCGTCGGTCGAGGGAACGGTCTCCGCGATGGCGATGAGGGTCTTCTCGGTGAAGACGCAGTAGTCGGGCTGCCCCAGTCGGCGGGCCTGGGCGGCGCGCCACTCGAGGAGGCGCCCGTACAGGCCCTCGTCCATCTCCGAGGGGCAGTCCTCGCAGCGCATCAGCTTCATCTCGCCCGCGGCCGTGAGTGTCGTGCCGCACACACGGCAGCGGACCGGGCCTCGGGCGCGCCGGGTGCGGGCGGGTCCGGCGGCGCGCTCGACGCCGCCGGACGCGCGGACGGTTCGCGCGGTGGGGCTGCCGCTGCCGGGGCGCAGGCCCTTCAGGAAACGGGACGGCTCGCGGTGGGGCCGGCCGCCGGGCGAGCGGGACAGGGACCACGACAGGCCCAGGTGGCGGCGGGCGCGGGTGACGCCGACGTAGAGGAGTCGCCGCTCCTCCTCTATCTGCTCGTCGGTCCGGGCGTACGTGATGGGGAGGGTGCCGTCGGTGAGGCCGACGAGGAACACGGCGTCCCATTCGAGGCCCTTCGCCGCGTGGAGGGAGGCGAGGGTGACGCCCTGGACGGTGGGGGCGTGCTGGGCGGCGGCGCGCTCGTCCAGTTCGGTGACGAGGTCGGCGAGGCTGGCGGCGGGGCGGGCGCGGGCGAGGTCCTCGGCGAGGCGGACGAGCGCGGCGAGAGACTCCCAGCGGTCACGGGCGGCGCCGGAGCCGGTGGGGGGTTCGGTGGTCCAGCCCTTGGTGGACAGGACGGCGCGGACCTGGGAGGGCAGGTCCACCACATCGTCGAGGAGGGGGTCGTTCGCGCCGAAGCGGGCCGCGCTGCGCAGGGCGGCGCCGGCCTCCCGTACCTCCTGGCGTTCGAAGAACCGCTCGGCGCCGCGGAGCTGGTAGGGGACTCCGGCGTCGGCGAGGGCCTGTTCGTAGATCTCGGACTGGGCGTTGACGCGGTAGAGCACGGCGATCTCGCCCGCGGGGACGCCGGAGGCGATGAGGTCGCGGATGCGGCGGGCGGTTCCCTCGGCTTCGGTGGGTTCGTCGCCGTACTCGATGTAGACGGGCTCGGGCCCGGGGTCGCGCTGGGAGACCAGTTCCAGCCGGTGGTCGGCGGCGCGGCCGCTCGCCTGGGCGAGGAGGCCGTTGGCGAGGTGGACGACCTGCGGGGTGGAGCGGTAGTCGCGGACGAGTTTGACGACGGTCGCGTGGGGGTGGCGGGTGCGGAAGTCCAGGAGGTAGTCGGGGGTGGCGCCGGTGAAGGAGTAGATCGTCTGGCTGGCGTCGCCGACGACGCAGAGGCTGTCGCGGTCGCCGAGCCACAGGTCGAGGAGGCGCTGCTGGAGGGGTGAGACGTCCTGGTACTCGTCCACCACGAAGTGCTGGTACTGGCGGCGGATCTGCTCGGCGATGTCGTGGCGGTCCTGGAGGATGCCGACGGTGAGCAGCAGGACGTCCTCGAAGTCGAGGACGTCGCGCTCCCGCTTGAGCTGCTCGTACATGGCGTAGATCTGGCTGGTTTCCGCCGGGTCGCGGGGGGCGTCGCGCTGGGCCTTGGCGACGGCAGCGGGGTAGTCGGCGGGGACGGTTTGGGTGACCTTCGCCCATTCGATCTCGGAGGTGACGTCGCGCAGCTCCGTGCGGTCGAGGCGGATGCGGCAGCGGGTGGCGGCGTCGGCGACGAGCTGGGCCTTGCGGTCGATGAGGCGGGGCAGGTCGCCGCCGACGGCTTTCGGCCAGAAGTACTGGAGCTGTCGGAGGGCCGCCGAGTGGAAGGTGCGGGCCTGGACGCCTCCGGCGCCGAGCTGGCGGAGGCGGCCGCGCATCTCGCCCGCGGCGCGGTTGGTGAACGTGACGGCGAGCACGCTGGCGGGCTGGAGGATGCCGGCGCGGACCCCGTAGGCGATGCGGTGGGTGATCGCCCGGGTCTTGCCCGTGCCGGCGCCGGCCAGGACGCATACGGGGCCGTGCAGGGCCGTCGCCACCTCGCGCTGCTCGGGGTCGAGCCCGTCGAGCACCGCGTCCGCCGAGTCGGGGACCTGCGGGAAGAGGGTGGAGTGCGTCGCTGGTGTCACCCTGCCATGCTGCCAGGTCGGCGGGGCGGGCCGTGCCGGTCGTCCACAGGGGTGGGGCGCCGGTCATACCGGGGTGGGGAATGCGGGGACGGTCGGCGTACGTTCTCCCGGGTGCGATCAGGCACTCCAGCCACACTCCAGTCATCCGAGGAGCGGAAGAGACGATGCAGGGAACTGTGACGATGTACAGCACGACCTGGTGCGGGTACTGCCGGCGGCTCAAGAGCATGCTGGACCGCGAGGGCATCGCGTACACCGAGATCAACATCGAGCAGGACCCGGAGTCCGCCGCTTTCGTGGAGAAGGTCAACAACGGCAACCAGACGGTTCCGACCGTGCTCGTCACGCCGAACAGCGGCGGCGAGAACGTCGTGATGACCAACCCGAGCCTGATGCAGGTGCAGCAGGCGCTCGCCAGCTGAACCCTCTAGCGCGTCGCGCGGCCCGGCCCCGGGCGGCGGCGCCCGTACGCGAACGCCCCCACCGGTGGACCGGTGGGGGCGTTCGCGTACGGGGGCCGGTCAGCCGATGCCGCCGGGTCTGGGCAGCGGCTTGCCGTACCACATCTCGATCAGGTGGGTGGCGATGGAGATGCCGTACGGCGGGAGGACCTCGCCGGAGTCGAAGGCGGCGGTCAGCTCGTCGCGGGAGAACCAGCGGGCCTCCTCGATCTCGTCGCCGTCCACCTCGATGTGGGGCGACGTGGCACGGGCCATGAACCCGAGCATCAGGCTGGACGGGAACGGCCACGGCTGGCTGGCGACGTACCGGACCTCGCCGACCGTGACACCGGCCTCCTCGTACACCTCGCGGACCACGGACTGCTCGATGGACTCGCCCGGCTCGACGAACCCGGCGAGCGTCGAGAAGCGGCCCTCGGGCCAGTGCACCTGCCGGCCGAGCAGCGCCCGGTCCTGGTCGTCGGTGACCAGCATGATCACTGCGGGGTCGGTGCGCGGGTAGTGCTCGGCGCCGCAGGCCGGGCAGCGGCGGACGTGGCCCGCGGCGGCGATGACGGTGCGCTCGCCGCAGCGGGAGCAGAAGCGGTGGAGGCGCTGCCAGTTCTCCAGGGCGACCGCGTGGACCATCAGGGCTGCGTCGCGGCTGTCGAGCAGCAGTCCGGCCTCGCGCAGCCCGGCGGGGCGCGCGGACTGGTCCATGCGGCCGGGCAGCGAGTCCTTTTGGAGCGCGAAGTAGCTGACCCCGTCGCCGTCGGTGCCGAGGAAGTAGCGGTGCGTCTCGGTGGGGGGTGCCTCGAAGGCGGGGGTCATGACCAGTTCGGTGCGCCCGTCGGGGGTGTCGTCGACGAGCACCTGGCCACCCGACACGACGAAGACGCGCGTGGTCGGGTGGCTCCACGCCGCCGCGAGCCACGCCTCGTCGAGGCGGTGGTGGGCGGCACGGTCGATACCGCTCGGGGCGGTGAAGCCGATCGGGCGGGGACCGGCCTCGTTGCTGATGGTGCTCACTGTTGCTTCCAACTCCCCCGGGTGTCTGGGTGTCTGTTCAGCGTCGTTCAGCGTCGTGTTCGGCGGAGCGCGGCGGCAAGCTCGCCCCACAGGTGGGCGGTGGCCTCCACGCCCTTCAGCAGCAGGTCCAGCTCGACCTTCTCGTTCGGCGCGTGCCAGCCGTCGGACGGTACGGAGATGCCGAGGAACAGCACGGGCGCGGCCAGCACGTCCTGGAGGTCGGCGGCGGGGCCCGAGCCGCCTTCGCGCGTGTAGCGGATCTTCGCGCCGTCGAAGGCGAGGCTCATGGAGCGGGCGACGGCCTGGAGCGCCGGGTGGCCGAGCGGCGTGAGGCAGGGCCGGGTGGCCGCCCCGAAGGTGATCTTGTGACGGATGCCGGAGGGGACGCGGGCGGCGACCCAGTCCCGTACGGACTGCTCGATCCGGTCCGGGTCCTGGCCCGCGACGAGGCGGAACGACAGCTTCAGCTGCGCGGTTGACGGAATGATCGTCTTGCCGCCGGGGCCCTGGTAGCCGCCGCCGATGCCGTTGACCTCGGCGGTGGGGCGGGCCCAGACGCGCTCCAGGGTGGAGTGGCCGGCCTCGCCGAGCGTGCCGTGCGAGCGGGCGGTGGCGAGCCACGCGGCCTCGTCGAACGGCAGCTCCGCGATGAGGGCCCGCTCGGCGTCGGTGAGCTCGGCGACGCCGTCGTAGAAGCCGGGGACGGTGACGCGTTCGTCCTCGTCGTGCAGGGCGGCGACGAGGCGGGCGGCGACCGTGGCCGGGTTGGGGACGGCTCCGCCGAAGGAGCCGGAGTGGATGTCCTGGTCGGGGCCGTACAGCTCGATCTCGCAGTCGGCGAGGCCGCGCATGCCGGTGCAGACCGTGGGGGTCGTCTCGGACCACATGCCGGTGTCGGAGACGATCACGGCGTCGGCGGCGAGGCGGTCGCGGCGCTCCTCGACCAGGGCGCGGAAGTGGGCGGACCCCGACTCCTCCTCGCCCTCCACGAGCAGCTTCAGCGTGACGGCCGGGGTGGTGCGGCCGGTGAGGTCGAGGTGGGCGCGGACGCCGAGGGTGTGGAAGAACACCTGGCCCTTGTCGTCGGCCGCCCCGCGCGCGTAGAGCCGGTTGTCGCGGATGACCGGCTCGAACGGGTCGGTGTGCCAGCCGTCCTCGCGGGCGGCGGGCTGCACGTCGTGATGGCCGTAGACGAGGACGGTGGGGGCGTCCGGGTCGGCGGAGGGCCACTCCGCGTACACGGCGGGGGCGCCGTCCGTCTCCCAGACCTCCGTGACGGGGAAGCCGGTCCGGGCGAGCTGGGCGGCGAGCCACTCGGCGCTGCGCCGGACATCCGGGGCGTGCTCGGGCTGGGCGGAGACGGAGGGGATGCGCAGCCACTCGGCGAGGTCGTCGAGGAAGGCGGCGCGGTGCTGCTCTATGTACTTCCGTACGGTCTGGACGGCGCTGTCCGGGGTGTCGCTCATGCTCCTGAGCCTATCCGGCGGGGGTGGGTGTGCCGTCGGCCGTCTCACCGAGGAGGACCCGCTCGATGTCCGCCCGGCCGGGCAGCGCTTCGGGGCGTACGACCTCGCCGGTGCGGACGTAGACGAACGCGGCGGTGACGGCGTCGAGGGGCAGTCCGTGCAGCTCGGCCCAGGCGAGCCGGTACACGGCGAGCTGGAGCGGGTCGCCGGTGCGGTGGCGGCTGGTCTTCCAGTCCACGATCTCGTACGTGCCGGTGGCGGGGTCGTGGTAGACGGCGTCGATCCGGCCGCGGACGACCCGGCCCGCGAGCGTGATCTGGAAGGGGGCCTCCACGCGGTACGGGGTGCGATGGGCGTAGGGCGTGTTCTCGAACGCCTCCTTGAGGGCGGCCAGGTCCCGCTCGTCGGTGATCTCCGGCTCGTCCGCGTACACCTCGCCGCCGGGCAGCTCGTCGGGGCCGAGCATGGGCAGCGGCAGCTCCTCGAAGCGGGACTCCACCCAGGCGTGGAAGCGCGTGCCGCGACGGGCGGCGGGCTGCGGCGGGCGGGGCATGGGGCGGGCCAGCTCCGCCGCGAAGCCGTCCGGATCGGCGGCGAGGCGCAGCAGCTGGGACGCGGAGAGGGAGGCGGGCAGGGGCACGTCGCGCGTGGTGGCGCGAGCGCGCAGCAGCTCCCCGGTGAGCGCGTCCAGGTCGCGGTCCCAGGAGGCGACGGTGCGGGCCTCCTCGGGGGTGAGGTGGTCGGTGGGGGTGGCCGGGCCGGCTGCGGGGTCGGCGGGGGTCGCCGGGTCGGCCCCGGCGTCGGCGGGGGCGGGGCGCTGGTGCGGGACGGCCTGCGGGGGCAGGGTGGGCGCCGGGGCGTCCCCGTGCGGCGCGGGATCGCCCGCGGCGGGCGACTCCGCGGCGGGGGACTCCGGGGCAGGGGGCTTCCCGGACGTGCCGGGCGGGCCCGGGTGGTCGTGCGCGGAGGCGTCGGCGGGGGCCGGGACGTGCGGCTCGTACGGGGCGGGGCCGGGGGCCTCGTCGGGCGGGGGCGCGTCGTAGTCGTCGTAGGCGTGCTCGGGCGGGACGTCGTCGGGCCAGGGGGCGTCCAGGTCGTCCGGCCACAGCGGCTCGTCGGGGGCCTCAGGGTCCTCGGCGTAGGCGGGGGCCGGGTAGGCGGGCGGGTTCTCGAGGTACGCCAGGACCGTCCTCGCGGCGGTGCGGCGGCGCTCCAGCGAGTCGGGGTCGAGGGGCAGGGGCCACGCCTGCTCCTGGGCGGCGGCCTGGAGCGCCGGGTTCTCGGCGTCCTCGTCGGGCTCGTCGGCCCACGCCTCGATCTCCCCGTGCCCTGCCGCGCAGTGGTCGTACAGGGCGTGCAGGAAGTCCGAGGGGCCTCGGCGGCGCTTCTGGGAGGGGCCCCACCAGTGGCCGGAGCCGAGCAGCACCGAGCGGGGGCGGGTGAACGTCACATAGCCGAGGCGCAGCTCCTCGGTGTGCTGGTGGTCGCGCATGGCGTCCTTGAAGGCCTTCAGCGACGCGGCGTCCCAGGTGTCGATCGCGGGCAGCGTGTCGGCGTCGCCGCGCAGCGCGTGCGGCAGGACCTGCGGCTGGGCCGTCCACGCCTCGCGCGCCCTGCTGCTGGGGAACTGGCCGGTGACCAGGCCGGGGACGGCGACGACGTCCCACTCCAGGCCCTTCGACTTGTGCGCGGTGAGGACCTTCACGGTGTTCTCGCCGCCGGGCAGGGCGTTGTCGAGGCCCTTCTCGTACTGGGCGGCCGTGCGCAGGAAGCCGAGGAACGCCAGGAGGGTGGCCTCGCCGTCGAGGGACGCGAAGCGGGCGGCGATGTCCAGGAAGTTCGACAGGGTCTCGCGGCGGCGGGCCGCCAGGGCGTGCGGCGAAGCGGAGAGCTCGACCTCCAGGCCGGTGGTGGCGAGTATCCGGTGCAGGACGTCCATCAGCGGGTCGGCCAGCGAGCGCCGCAGGTCGCGCAGCTCCGCGGCGAGGCGGGCGAACCGGAGGCGGGCCTCCGCCGAGAACGGCAGCCCGTCGTCGTGGCCGCCGGTCTCCAGGAACGTGTCCAGCGCGTCCGCCAGGGAGATCACCTCGGCCGGGTCGACGCCCTCCACGGCAGCCGCGAGGCGCTCGTCCGCGTCGGCGGCCTCGTCCCCGGGACGGTCCACCAGCAGGCGGGCGCGGCGGCCGAGGAGGGCCAGGTCGCGGGCGCCGATCCGCCAGCGGGGGCCGGTGAGGAGCCGTACCAGCGAGGCGTTGGCGCCGGGGTCCTGGAGGACTTCGCACACGGCGACCAGGTCGGCGACCTCCGGCAGGTGCAGCAGCCCGGACAGGCCGACGACCTCCACGGGCACGTCACGCGCGACGAGGGCCGCCTGGATCTCCGGGAAGTCGGTGGCCGTGCGGCACAGGACGGCGATCTCGCCCGGCTCCTTGCCCGTGCGGACCAGGTGCGCGATGGAGTCCGCGAGCCAGGCGATCTCCTCGGCCTGCGTCGGCAGCAGCGCGATCCGTACGACTCCGTCCCGTTCGGCGCCGGGGGCCGGCCGCAGCGCTTCCACGCCCTCGTGCATGGCGCGCAGGGGCTCGGCGAGGCCGTTGGCGAGCTGGAGGAGCCGCCCGCCGCTGCGGCGGTTCTCGCTGAGCGCGTACCGGGAGGCGGGGCGGCCGTCCGCGTACGGGAAGTGCTCGGGGAAGTCGTCCAGGTTCGCGACGGACGCGCCTCGCCAGCCGTAGATGGCCTGGCAGGGGTCGCCGACGGCGGTGACGGGATGGCCCGTGCCGCCGCCGAAGAGTCCGGACAGCAGGAGCCGCTGGGCGACTGACGTGTCCTGGTACTCGTCGAGGAGGACGACCCGGAACTCGTCGCGCAGCTGTGCGCCGACCTCGGGGCGGGTGAGGGCCAGCTCTGCGGAGAGGGCGATCTGGTCGCCGAAGTCCAGCAGGTCGCGCTCGCGCTTGGCGGCGCGGTAGCGGACGACCAGTCCGAGCAGTTCGCGACGGGCCGCGGAGGCTTCGGGGACCTTGCGGAGGTCGGCGTTGCTGAGGCGGGCCGAGGCGAGGGCGGTGAGCAGCGCGGAGTCGTACGAAAGGAGATCTTCGGGGCGGACGAGGTGCTCGGCGAGCTCGGCGTCGAGGGCGAGGAGGTCGCTGACGAGGGTGGGGAAGGACCTGGTGAGCGCCGGATACGGACCGGGGGCCTCGCGCAGGACGCGCGCGGCGAGCTGGAAGCGCGTGGCGTCGGCGAGGAGGCGGGCGGTGGGCTCCAGGCCGATGCGCAGGCCGTGGTCGGTGAGGAGCTGGCCGGCGAAGGCGTGGTACGTGGAGATGCGGGGCTCGCCGGGAGGGTTGTCGGGGTCGATGACGTCGGGGTCGGTGACGCCGGCGCGGACCAGGGCCGTGCGGACCCGCTCGGCGAGCTCGCCCGCCGCCTTGTTGGTGAAGGTCAGACCGAGGACCTGTTCGGGCGCGACCTGCCCCGTGCCGACCAGCCACACGACGCGGGCGGCCATCACCGTCGTCTTCCCGGACCCGGCTCCGGCCACGATGACCTGCGGGGCGGGCGGCGCGGTGATGCAGGCCGTCTGCTCCGGGGTGAACGGGATGCCGAGCAGCTCCTTGAGCTGCTCGGGGTCGGTGATGCGTGCGGTCACTCGAAGAAGGCTAGCCGGGCGCGCTGACAGTCCGGGCAGCCTGTGGAAAACCCCTCATTTCCCGCACCCGCGCCGCCCCGTCGCCTGTGCCCGGGGTCACTCCACGATGTGGCGGCCTTCGGGGAGGGCGCTGCAGGAAGCGCGGAAGGCGCAGGTGGTGCAGTGCTGGCCGGTGCTGGGCGTGAAGCGCTCGTCGAGTACGCGGCCCGCGGCGGTGGCGAGCAGGCCGGTCACCCACTCCTCGGACGGCGGCTCCTGCGACTGGACGCGCGGCAGGGCCTCGCCGCCTTCCTTCTTGGGCGCGGCCTGGCGCAGGTGGACCAGTTCGGCCCCGCCCGGTTCGGGGCGGCGGCCGTCGAAGACCTCGTCCACGGCGCCCTCGCGGACGGCGATCTGGTAGACGGCGAGCTGCGCGTGGCGGGCGACCTCGTCCTTGGTGGGGGTCTGCTTGCCGGTCTTGAAATCCACGACGTAGGCGCGGCCCCGCTCGTCCCGTTCGACGCGGTCCATGGAGCCCCGGATGCGCACCTGGTACTCCCCCGCCTCCAGCGTCACGTCGAAGCCGTGCTCGGTGGCGGCGGTGGTGCGGCCGCCCCGGTCCATGACGTGCCAGCGCAGGAAGCGCTCCAGCGCCACGCGCGCGTGCTCCTTCTCCTGGGACGACTTCCAGGGCGCGTCGAACGCGAGGGCGTCCCACACCGAGTCGAGGCGTTCCATGAGGACCGCCAGGTCGGCGGGGGTGCGGCCGGAGGCCACCTCGTCGGCGAGGACGTGGACGACGTTGCCGAAGCCCTGCGCGGCCGTCGCCGGGGCGTCCGCCTTCACCTCACGTCCCAGGAACCACTGGAGGGAGCACGTGTTGACCAGCTGATCCAGGGCGCTGCCGGACAGGGCGACGGGCCGGTCGCGGTCCCGGAGCGGGGCGGCGGCGTGCGTGGGGTCGTCCAGGCCCCACCAGCGGTAGGGGTGGGCGGCGTGGACGAGCGGCTGCCCGTCGTCGTCGGTGAGCGCGGCGAGCCGGGCCAGCCGACGGGCCGCCGCGTCGCGCAGGGCGGGTGACGCGTCCGGGTCCACCGTGGTGGCGCGCAGCTCCGCGACGAGCGCGGCGACGGCGAGGGGGCGGCGCGGGCGGGCGGTGACGTCCTTCGGTTCGACGCCCAGTTCGGCGAGGAACCGGGACGGCTGGTCGCCGTCCTCGGCGGGTGCCTTGACGGCGGTGACGACGAGCCGGTCCCGCGCGCGTGTGGCGGCGACGTAGAAGAGGCGGCGCTCCTCCGCGAGGAGGGCGCCGGGGCTGAGCGGTTCGGCGAGTCCGTCGCGGCCGATCCGGTCGGCCTCCAGGAGGGAGCCGCGCCGCCGCAGGTCCGGCCAGAGGCCCTCCTGGACGCCCGCGACGACGACGAGGCTCCATTCCAGGCCCTTGGCGCGGTGGGCGGTCATCAGGCGTACGGCGTCGGGGCGGGCCTGCCGCTTGGACAGCGTGTCGGCTGCGATGTCCTGCGCTTCCAGCTCGGCGAGGAAGTTCAGGGCGCCGCGCCCGCCGGTGCGCTCCTCGGCGCGGGCGGCGGTGTCGAACAGGGCGCACACCGCGTCGAGGTCCCGGTCGGCGTTGCGGCCCGCGGGCCCGCCGCGCAGGGCGGCGCGATGGAGGCGGGTCGGCCAGTTGGTGCCGTTCCACAGGTGCCAGAGGGCCTCCTCGGCGGTGCCGCCCGCGGCGAGGAGGTCACGCGTGTCGCGCAGCAGCTTGCCCAGGTGCTGCGCTCCGCGCGCGTAGGACGAGTCGTGGGCGATGAGCCGTTCCGGTTCGGCGAGGGCGCGGGCGAGCAGCGTGTCGGAGGGCGGGGGCACCTTGTTGCCCGCTGCCCGCTCCTCGTCGCGCAGGGCACGCCCGAGGCGCCGCAGGTCGGCCGCGTCCATGCCGCCGAGCGGCGAGGTGAGCAGCGTGAGCGCGGTCTCGGTGTCCAGCCAGGGGGCGGGGGCGGCGGCGTCCGCTGCGGGGTCGTCGGTGGGGTCGTCCGCTGTGGGGGCCTCGGTGGTGCCGTCCGCTATGAGGTCGTCCGTTGTGGGCGCCTCGGCCGGGTCGTCCGCTGCCGGGGCGTCGGCGGGGTCCGCTGCGGGGCCCTCGGCAGGTGGATCCGGTGTCGGCGCTTCGGCGGGGGTGTCCAGGGCTTCGCCGGAGGCGGGTTCGTCGGCCGGGGCCTCGGCGGTGCCCGCAAGGGCCGGTGCGGGGGCGGGGGCATCCTCGCGGGCGGTCTCCTCCGGGGCCGTCGCCACCGGTCGCAGGGCCGCCGTCGCCGTGGCGCGGAGGGCCGTCAGCAGCGGGGCGACCGCCGGTTCGTGGCGCAGCGCGACATCCGCGCCGTCCGTCTCCAGCGGCACGCCCGCCGATGTCAGGGCACGCCGCAGCGACGGCAGGGAGCGCGCGCCCGCACGCACCAGGACGGCCATGTCGCTCCACGGCACCCCGTCCTCCAGGTGGGCGCGGCGCAGGATGTCCGCGATGTTGTCCAGCTCCGTGGACGCGGTCGGGAAGGTGTACGTCTCCACCCGGCCGCCCTCGCGGACCGGCGTCAGGTCGCGGTGGGCCTTCACGGTGTCGGCGGGCAGGCGCGGCAGCGGCATCCGCGCCGTCAGCAGTCGGCTCGCGGCCAGGACCGCCGCGGCGGAGCGGCGTGCCGTCCGCAGTACGGCGACCGGCGCGGGGTCGCCGTCGGCCCGCCGGAACATGTGCGGGAAGTCGAGGATGCCGTTGACGTCCGCGCCCCGGAACGCGTAGATCGACTGGTCGGGGTCGCCGAACGCGTACAGGGTCCTGCCGCGCCCCGCGAGTGCCTGGAGCAGCCGTACCTGCGCCGGGTCGGTGTCCTGGTACTCGTCCACGAACACGGCGTCGTACGCGGGCAGGGTGACGCGCTCGGCGAGGAGCACCGCGCGGTGCACCAGCTCCGCGTAGTCGAGGACGCCCTGCATGTCGAGGACGTCCAGGTACTCGGCGAGGAACTGGGCCGCCGCCGACCAGTCGCGCCGCCCCGTGCGCGCGGCGAACGCGGCCAGGGCGCGCGGGCCGAGGCCCAGCTCGCGGGAGCGGGCCAGCACGGCGCGCACCTCGTCGGCGAAGCCGCGTGTGGTGAGGCAGGCCCGCAGTTCGTCGGGCCAGTGGATGCGGGCAAGGCCCTCGCGTTCCAGGTCCAGCTGGCCTGCGAGCAGCTCGCGTACGGCGACGTCCTGCTCGGGCCCGGAGAGCAGGCGCAGCGGCTCGGCGAACAGGTCGGCGTCCTGGTGGGCGCGTACGAGGGCGTAGCAGTACGAGTGGAACGTCGTCGCCTGCGGGGCGCGGGCGCCGGGCAGCCGGGCTGCCATGCGGTCGCGCAGCTCGACGGCGGCCTTGCGGCTGAAGGTGAGGACGAGGAGCCGCTCCGGGGCGGCGCCCCGCTCGATCCGCGCGGCGACCGCCTCGACGAGCGTGGTGGTCTTGCCGGTGCCGGGCCCGGCGAGGACGAGGAGCGGTCCGTCCGTGTGATCAACCACCGCCCGCTGTGCTGCGTCCAGGGAAGGAGGGGCCACCGGGGCCGGCGGGGTACGCACCAGCCGGTACGCGCCGGGGGGCCCCGGCCGTGCCGGGTCCTGGTGCGGCGCGCGCCGGGTGGTGGAGGAGGAACTCACGTGGATCGCCGGTCCTGGGGGGTGTGCTGAGGGTGAGAGTGCGGTGGAGAAGGGGCGCGGCCCCGCCGGATGGCGGAAGCTGTCAATTGTGAGCCATCGCACGCCCGGTGTCGTCCGCGTCACCGCTGCCGGCGCCGCCGTTCCCGTCCCAGCGGGCCCGCCTCATGTCGAGGCGCGGCACAGGGGGCGCGGCGCCGTGCGCCGACGCGGTCTCCCGCAGCGGGGTGGCCTCCTCACGGTAGTGGGCCAGCGCGCGCCGCTCGTGCCCGGGCAGCAGTCGGCCGTCGGCCCGTACGACGCGCCACCAGGGCGCGGCACCGCCGTACAGCGCCATGACCCGGCCGACCTGGCGGGGGCCGCCGTCGCCGAGCCATTCGGCGACGTCCCCGTACGTCATCACCCGGCCGGGCGGGATGAGCTCGGCGACCTCCAGCACGCGCTCCGCGTACTCCGGAAGCCGGTCGGGGTGCTCCTCAGCAGTCATCCGCTCCATCCTGCACCACGGGTCCGACAACGCGGGCATTACACCCTGCTGCCGTCGCCCCCCTCCCCGCCGTGCCACCATCTTCCGGGCGGTGATTGGTGATACGAGATCAAGAAGAAACAGAGAAGGCGAAGGGACAGGACGTGCGGCCTCCCGACGTGGCGAGCGCTCCTGGCGGTGAGCCGCGCCCCAACACCGCCCCGCGAAGCGGCGGACAGGCCCGTGGCGGACCTGCCCGCGGTGACGCCTCGAACACCGCCGACACCTCCGGCACCGTCGCCGACGCCGGTGGCGCCGCGGACGTTCGCAGCAGGGCGGACTCCGGCGGAGCCGCGGGCACCGGCAGCACCGCTGAGGCCGCCGACTCCGGCAGCGGTGCCGCAGGTCACGGTGACGAGCCGGACCGCGACACCGGGGCGCGGGCCGTGACGGTCGCGTCCGGCGCCTCAGGGGAGCAGCACAACGACCTCTCCGGTGACGAGCCGCTGCTCGCCGCGCGCGTGCACCGCCCTTCCGACCTGCTGCGCCTGCTCGTCGGTCTGCTCGCGATCATCGTGGTCATCGGCATCGCCGCCTTCGCCAGCGGCACCACCTCCGGGCTGGAACAGGACATCAACAAGGGCACCGGCCAGGCGCCCGACGTGTTCGTCAAGGTCGCGGGGCTCGTCTCCAGCATCGCGGTGCTGCTGGTGCCGGTGGCGTTCGCGATCGAGCGGCTGATCAAACGGGACGGCCTGCGGATCGCGGACGGTGTCCTCGCGGCCGTACTGGCGCACGGGGTGACCCTGGCGACGGACCTGTGGGTGGCGCGGGGGGCGCCCGCGACGATCCAGGACGCGCTCACGCAGCCGCAGAGCGGCGGCGGGCTGACGGACCCGGTGCACGGCTACCTGGCCCCGGTCATCGCGTACATGTCGGCGGTCGGGATGGCACGGCGGCCGCGGTGGCGGGTCGTGCTGTGGGTGGTGCTGCTCCTGGACGCGTTCACGATGCTGGTGGCGGGCTACACGACCCCCCTGTCGATCATGCTGACGATCCTGATCGGCTGGACGGTCGCCTACGGCACGCTGTACACGGTCGGCTCGCCCAATGTGCGGCCCACGGGCCAGACGCTGCTGGCGGGCCTGCGGCACGTCGGGTTCCGCCCCGTGTCCGCCATGCGCGCGGAGGGCCTGCCGGAGACCGCCGAGCAGGGCGACCGGGGCAGGCGCTATCTGGTCACCCTGGAGGAGGGTTCGCCGCTCGACGTGACGGTGGTGGACCGGGAACAGCAGGCGCAGGGTTTCTTCTACCGGGTGTGGCGGCGGCTGACGCTGCGGGGCATCACCACCCGCCGTTCGATCCAGTCGCTGCGGCAGGCCCTGGAGCAGGAGGCGCTCCTCGCGTACGCGGCGATCGCCGCCGGGGCGAACGCGCCGAAGCTGATCGCCACGTCGGAGCTGGGCCCGGACGCCGTGATGCTGGTGTACGAGCATCGCGGGGGCCGCTCCCTGGACGCGCTCGCCGACGACGAGCTCACCGACGAGGTGGTGCGCGGCTGCTGGGAGCAGGTACGGGCCCTGCAGTCGCGGCGCATCGCGCACCGCAGGCTGACGGGCGACGCCCTGCTGGTGGATCGTTCCCGCAATGTCGTGATCACCGATCTGCGGGGCGGGGAGATCGCGGCGGGCGATCTGGTTCTGCGGATGGACATCGCGCAGCTGCTGACCACGCTCGGCCTGCGGGTCGGCGCGGAGCGGGCGGTCACCGCCGCTGTGCGGGTGCTGGGCCCCGACAAGGTGGCGGACTGTCTGCCGCTGCTCCAGCCGATCGCGCTGAGCCGGTCCACGCGCGCGACGCTGCGACGCCTGGCCCGGGAGCGGTCGCAGCGGGAGCGCGAGGCGGTGCTGGAGGCGTCGGAGGCGGCGAAGCAGGCCCGCCTGGAGGCGGCCCGCGAGGCCGGCCAGGCCGGGTCCAAGGCGGAGCGCAAGGCGGTCAGGGCGGAGAAGCAGGCCGAGAAGCGGGCCCTGGAGGACGCGCTGCACGAGGCGCGCGAGGAGGACCTGCTGGCGCAGATCCGCCGCCAGGTGCTGCGGATCAGGCCGCAGGCGCCGGTGGAGCCGGTGCGCCTGGAGCGGATCAGGCCCCGCACGCTGATCAGTCTCATCGCCGGTGCCATCGCGGCGTACTTCCTGCTGTCGCAGATCGCCAGCATCCCGCTCTCCACGATCAGCGACGCGGCCTGGGGCTGGGTGACCGTGGCCGCCGCGTGCTCGGCGCTCAGCTACGTGGCGGCGGCGATGAGCCTGCTCGGTTTCGTACCGGAGCGGGTGTCGTTCCTGCGGACGGTGGTGGCGCAGGTCGCCGGATCCTTCGTGAAGATCGTCGCGCCCGCCGCGGTGGGCGGGGTGGCGCTGAACACCCGGTTCCTTCAACGGTCCGGGGTACGGCCGGGTCTGGCGGTGGCGAGTGTCGGCGCCTCGCAGCTGTTCGGCCTGGGGGCGCACATCCTGCTGCTGCTCGCGTTCGGCTATCTGACCGGGACGGAGCGGTCGCAGGACGACTTCACCCCTTCGCGGACGGTCATCGCCGGCCTGCTGACGATCGCGGTGCTGCTGCTGGTGGTGACGGCGGTCCCGGTGCTGCGGAAGTTCGTCTCGACGCGGCTGCGGTCGCTGTTCGCGGGTGTGGTGCCGCGCATGCTGGACGTCCTCCAGCGGCCCGGGAAGCTGCTGACGGGCATCGGCGGCATGCTGCTGCTGACGGCGACGTTCGTGCTGTGCCTGGACGCGTCGATCCGGGCCTTCAACGGCGGGCACCAGCCGCTGTCGTACGCGAGCCTCGCCGTGGTGTTCCTGGCGGGCAACGCGCTCGGCTCGGCGGCGCCCACGCCGGGCGGTGTCGGCGCGGTCGAGGGCGCGCTCCTGGCCGGTCTGGTGCTCACCGGCGTTCCGAAGGAAGTCGCGGCGCCCGCGGTGCTGCTGTACCGGCTGCTGACGCTGTGGCTGCCGGTGCTGCCGGGCTGGGTGTCGTTCAACCACCTGACACGTAAGGGCGCCCTGTAGAGCGTCGCTGGTCCGGGCTTGCCGCTTCTGCGCGCGCGTGGGTTCGGACCGGCCGCGTCGCGGTTCGCGCGGGCCACTCCGCGCGCGTAGTCGGTTCGTACGGTGGGGCCCGCAGCTGCCAGGACGATCGACTGATCCTGCTTGCGGCTGCGAGACGCTCGTGCCTACATTGCCGCACATGCGGTCCTACACCTCACAGCGGGCGGCACGTCTCCTGGGCGTGAGCGCCGACACCGTACGCCGCTGGGCGGACGCCGGGCGGCTGCCCACGCGCCGGGACGAGACCGGGCGGCGGTTGATCGACGGGCCCGACCTGGCGGCGTTCGCCGTGGAGCTGGCCGCGCAGTCCGACGAGGGCGCCGACGTGCCGTACACGAGCGCCCGCAACGCGTTCCCCGGGATCGTCACGGCCGTGAAGCTCGGCGACGTGGCCGCCCAGGTCGAGATCCAGGCCGGGCCGCACCGGCTCGTGTCGCTGCTGACCCGCGAGGCCGTGGAGGAGCTGGGCCTGGAGGTCGGCGTCGAGGCGGTGGCACGGGTGAAGTCCACCAACGTCCACATCGACCGCCTCTGACCGCCCGTACGGCCCGCTCCCCCGCCGCCCGTACGACCGTCCCGCCCGGAGGCCCCCGTGCGCCGTACCGCCCGCCCTGTGATCGCGTCCCTGCTGTCCTCGGCCCTGCTGCTGCCGCTCGCCGCGTGCGGCGGCACCGGCGGCTCCGAGAAGCCCGCCGACGGGTCGGCCGGGCCGGACGGGGACAAGAAGCTGACCGTGCTGGCCGCCGCGTCCCTGACGGACGTCTTCGAGGACGTCGGCGCCGCCTACGAGCAGCAGCACGCCGGCACGGACGTCGTGTTCTCCTTCGCCGGGTCGCAGGAGCTGGCCTCCCAGGTGCGCCAGGGCGTTCCGGCGGACGTCCTCGTCACCGCCGACACCCCGACCATGGACCGCCTGGCCGAAGGAACCGGCGAGCCCGTCGTCATCGCCCGCAACCGGCTCGCCATCGTCACCGCCGAGGGCAACCCGCAGCGGATCACCGGCCTCAAGGACCTGTCCCGGAAGGGGCTGAAGGTCGTTCTCGCCGCGCCCGAGGTGCCCGCCGGCCGCTACAGCCGCCAGATCCTCGACAAGGCCGGGGTGGACGTGCGGCCGGTCTCCGAGGAGCCGAGCGTCCGCGCCGTCCTCGGCAAGGTCCAGCTCGGCGAGGCGGACGCCGGACTCGTGTACGTCACCGACGCGACCGCCGCCCGCGACGCCGTGGACACGGTCGCCGTACCGGACGCGCAGAACGCCGTCGCCTCCTACCCGGCAGCGACCCTCGACTCCACGGCGGACGCCGGGGCGGCGCAGCGGTTCGTGGACTGGCTGCGGTCGCCGCGCGCGCGTGCGCTGCTGTCCGCCGCCGGTTTCGAGACGCCGTGATCCGCGTCCGGCGGGCGCCCGTCCCGCTCGCCGTGCCCGCGCTGCTGGCGGTGGTGTTCCTGCTGCTGCCCCTCGCGGGGGTGCTGGCCCACGCCCCGTGGGGCACGCTCGGACAGCGGCTGACCGCGCCCGCCGTCAGGGAGGCGCTCGGCCTTTCGCTCGTCGTGTCCGCGTGGGCGCTCGGCCTGTCGCTGCTGCTGGGCGTCCCGCTGGCATGGGTGCTGGCCCGCGTGGACTTCCCCGGCAAGGCGATGGTGCGGGTGGTGGTGATGCTGCCGATGGTGCTGCCGCCCACGGTGGCGGGGGTGGCGCTGCTCCAGGGGTTCGGGCGGCGCGGGCTGCTGGGCGGGGTCCTCGCGGACTCGTTCGGGGTGTCGCTGCCGTTCTCGACGGCGGGCGCGGTGGTGGCGGCGGCGTTCGTGTCGATGCCGTTCCTGGTGATCAGCCTGGAGGGCGCCCTGGCGGGCCTGCACCCGCGCTACGAGGAGACCGCGGCGTCGCTGGGCGCCTCGCCGCTGCGGGCCTTCTTCACGGTGACCGTCCCGATGGTCGGCCCCGGGCTGGTGGCGGGGGCGGCGCTGTGCTGGGCGCGGGCGCTGGGCGAGTTCGGCGCGACGATCACCTTCGCGGGGAACCTGCCCGGTACGACGCAGACGCTGCCGCTCCAGGTGTACCTGCTGCTCCAGAACGACCCGGACGGCGCCGTCGCCGTGTCGCTGCTGCTGCTCGTCACGGCGGCGGCGGTGCTGGTCGCGCTGCGGGGGCGCTGGCTGGGGCACGCGGCGGTCCGGGAGGCTCGTCCCGCGCCCGCCGCCCCCGAGGACGAGCGGGAGGGCGCCGACACGGGCGTCGCGGGGCCGGTCGCGGGCATCGCGGGGACTGTCGCGGGCTCGGAGGATACTGTCGTGGGTGAGCCGGGCGATGCGGCAGGCGGTGCCGGGGTGGCGGCGGGCGGCGACTACGCGCCGGGCGCGGCGTGGCCGCTGTCGGCGCGGGTGCGCGGGGCCACCGTCCTCGGCCTGGACGTGCCCGCCGGGACGACGGTCGCCGTCGTCGGCCCGAACGGGGCCGGCAAGAGCACCCTGCTGCGCGCCCTGCTGGGCCTCACCCCGCGCGCGACGGCCACGACGCTGCGCCTCGACGGGCGGGAGCTGACCGGGTTGCCGCCGCACCGGCGCGGTATCGCGTGGGTGCCGCAGGACGGGGCGCTGTTCCCGCATCTGTCAGCGCTGGCGAACACGGCGTACGGGCTGCGCGCGCAGGGCGTTCCCCGGGCCCGCGCGCGCGTGGAGGCCCAAGAACGGCTGGAGCGGCTCGGAGTGGGGCAGCTGGCGGACCGCAGGCCCGGCCAGCTGTCCGGCGGGCAGGCGCAGCGGGTGGCGCTGGCACGGGCGCTCGCCGCGCGGCCCCGGCTGCTGCTGCTCGACGAGCCGCTGGCCGCCCTGGACCAGACGACCCGCGCGCGCGTGCGGCACGCGTTGCGGCAGCACCTGGCCGGGTTCCCCGGCGTGTGCCTGATCGTCACGCACGACCCGGTGGAGGCCGTGTCGCTGGCCGACCACGTCCTCGTACTGGAGGACGGCCGCCTGGTGCAGTACGCGGAGCCCGCCGAGGTGGCCCGGCACCCGCGCTCGCCGTGGGTCGCCCGGATGCTGGGCCGCAACGCCTGGCCCGGCACCGTACGGGACGGGGGCCTGGACACGGCGGGCGGCGCCCGGCTGGTGACCGCCGCCGATTCCGCGCCCGCCGACGGTACGGCAGCGCTCGCCGTGGTCGCCCCCGAGGCGGTGTCGCTGCACGGCGCCCGCCCGTCGGGCAGCCCTCGCAACGTCTGGCGGGGCACCGTACGGGAGCTGACCGCGCACGGGGCGCGGCTGCGGGTCCTCGTCGTGGGCGACCCGGGCGCACCGCCCGACGTGGTCGCGGAGGTGACCCCGGCGGCAGCGGCGGACCTGCGCCTCGCGGAGGGCGCAGCGGTGTGGGTGAGCGTGAAGGCGACCGAGATCACCGTCGTACCGCTGTAGCCCCGGCGAGGGCCGCCGTGGTCGGCTGCGGGCATGGGCCCGGCAGGGGGACCACCCGCTTGGGGGCATGTCGCGGGCGCGGCGGCGGGGGCGCGCCGACGATGGACGCATGCCGATCACTCGCCCTTCCCGGCCGCTCTCCCGGCGGAGGACCGCCCACCGGCGTACCGCTGTCCTCGCCGTCGTCGCCCTCCTGTCCGGTGCCGTCGCCGGGTGCGGCGACGACGGGGACAAGGGCACGGAGTCGGGCCGGACCGCGATGCGGGAGCTGGCCGCGCAGAAGCTGTCGTGGAAGGCGTGCTCGCCGTCCGCCGCCGCGGAGGGCGAGGCGACACCGCCGAGCCCGCTGCCGGACGGCACCCGCTGGGAGTGCGCGTTCATGGACGCCCCGCTCGACTACGCCGATCCCGGCGGCGACACGATCGAGCTGGCCCTGATCCGCGCCAAGGCCCGCGACCGGGCGAAGCGGATCGGCTCCCTGATCTTCAACTTCGGCGGCCCGGGCGGCTCGGGGATCACCGCCCTGCCGTCGTTCGCGCCGGACTACGAGAAGCTGCGGGCCCGCTACGACCTGGTCAGCTTCGACCCGCGCGGCGTGGGACAGAGCGACGGTGTGGAGTGCCTCGGCCGGAAGGAGCTGGACGCGTTCTTCGCGCAGGACGCGACGCCCGACGACGCCGCCGAGGAGAAGAAGTACCAGGAAGAGCTGAAGAAGTACGCGAAGGCGTGCGAGGAGAACTCGGGCAAGGTGCTGCCGCACGTCGGCACGGAGGACGCGGCCCGCGACATGGACCTGATGCGGCAGGTCCTCGGTGACGACAAGCTGCACTACTTCGGCATCTCGTACGGCACGGAGCTCGGCGGCGTGTACGCGCACCTGTTCCCCCGCCGGGTCGGCCGGGCGGTGTTCGACGCGGTGGTGGACCCGAGCGGCACTCCCGAGCAGGGCTCGATCGGCCAGGCCAAGGGCTTCCAGCTGGCGCTGCGGAACTTCGCCCGCGACTGCGTGCGGCGGGGCGACAAGTGCGCGCTGCCCGGCAGCACCCCGGCGGACATCGAACGGTTCATCACCGGTCTGCTGGCGCGGCTCGACAAGCGCCCCATCCGGGGCATCGGAGACCGCGAGCTGACCCAGACGCAGGCCGCCAACGGCATCGCGCAGGCGCTGTACTCCAAGGAGTACTGGCAGTACCTGGAGCAGGGCCTCGACGAGGCGGACGGCGGCAACGGCGCGCTGCTGCTGGCGCTGTCCGACTCGATGAACGGCCGCGACGAGAACGGCAACTACAGCAACCTCCAGGCGGCGAACGCGGCGATCAACTGCGTGGACGACAAGCAGCGGTTCACCCTGCGGCAGGTGAAGGCGAAGCTCCCCGAGTTCCGCGAGGCGTCGCCCGTCTTCGGGGACTTCCTCGGCTGGGGCATGCTCTGGTGCAGCCACTGGCCCGTCGCGGGCAAGACGGACCACCCGGACGTGAGCGCGCCCGGCGCGCCGCCGATCCTCGTGATCGGCACGACGGGCGACCCGGCGACGCCGTTCGAGGGCGCCAAGGCCATGGCGTCGGCGCTGGGCAAGGGCGTCGGCATCGAGGTGACGTACCGGGGCGAGGGGCACGGCGCGTACAACAGCGGCGACGCCTGTGTGCAGCGCGTGGTGAACGCGTATCTGCTCGACGGCCGGGTTCCGAAGTCGGGGACGGTCTGCCCGTGAACGGGCCACAGGCCGGGCAGCCAGCCTGTCGGCGAGCCGGAGCGTCGGCCCTTCCACGAGCCGGGCAGTCGGCGTGCCGAGAGGTCGGGCCGTCACGTTGTCCACAGGTCGGGCCGTGAGGTTGTCCACAGGTCCGGGAGGGCCGTGGGAGGTGGCGCCTACGATGGCTGTCCAACGGCGGGATGCCGGGTACGTCCGGGGGAGTTCTGGGGGACACATGTCCAAGCGGGTGCGGATGCGGGCCGTGGCGGCCGCGGCCACGGCGGCCTTGGTGGCCGGGCTGGTCACGGGCTGTCAGGGTGACGAGGCGACAGGCGGGAGCGGCGGGCCGTCGGCCGGGAGCGGCGCGTCGGGGATGCCGGGCGAGCCGGGGAGCACGGCGGGCATGCCGGGGCTTCCCGCGGCGCTGACCGGCCAGAAGCCGCGGTGGGAGCGGTGCGAGGCGCCGGAGGACGGTGAGGAGCCCGGTCCGGATTGGCGGTGCGCGTCGGTGAAGGTGCCGCTGGACTACCGGAAGCCGGACGGCGAGACGCTGTCGGTGGCGCTGATCCGCAAGGAGGCCCGCGACAAGAAGGGCCGCGTCGGCTCCCTGCTGTTCAACTTCGGCGGCCCCGGCGCGTCCGGGGTGGAGATGCTGCCGGGCTTCGCGCCGGACTACGAGCGTCTGAACGGCCGGTACGACCTGGTCTCCTTCGACCCGCGCGGGGTGGGCGGCAGTTCGGCGGTGGTGTGCCGGTCGGACGAGGAGATGGCGAGCGCGGAGGCGCGGATCGACCTGACGCCGGACACGCCGACGGAGGAGGCCGCCTACCTTGAGGACGGCTCCGCCTTCGGAGCGGGCTGCGCCCGCCGCTCCGGCAAGCTGATCCCCCATGTCACCACCAGCAACACGGCCCGCGACATGGACGTGATCCGCCATGTCCTGGGCGACGCCGATCTGAACTACTTCGGCATCTCGTACGGCACGCAGCTGGGCGCGGCGTACGCCCACCTGTTCCCGAAGAACACGGGGCGTACGGTGCTGGACGCGGTGGTCGACCCGACCGCCGACAGCAAGGGGCACGCGCGGCACCAGACGACGGGCTTCCAGCGGGCGCTGAACAACTACTTCGAGTCCACGGGCGAGGGCGCCGAGGCGGGCACGGCACGGGTGGCGCGGCTGCTGAAGCGGCTCGACGCGCAGCCGCTGGTGACGGGCGACGGCCGCAAGCTGACGGAGGGCCTGGCGCTCACCGGCATCGTCCTCCCGCTGTACTCGGAGAGCAGCTGGCCGCTGCTGACGGAGGCCCTGAAGGACGCGGAGGACGGCCGGGGCGACGCCCTGCTGGAGCTCGCCGACATGTACAACGACCGCGATCCGAGCGGGCACTACGGCACGGACAGCCACTCGCAGCGGGCGATCTCCTGCGCCGACACCGACCAGCGGCCCACGGCGGCCGAGGCGAAGGCGCTGCTGCCGGAGTTCCGGCGGATATCGCCGGTGTTCGGGGAGTTCCTCGCCTGGGACACGGCCGGCTGGTGCGTGAACTGGCCGGTCAAGGGCGAGGCGGCGACGCAGGACGTTTCAGCGCCGGGCGCGGGCCCGATCCTGGTCGTGGGCACGACCGGCGACCCGGCGACGCCGTACGAGGGCGCGCAGAAGATGGCGGACGGCCTGGGTGAGGGCGTGGGTGTGCTGATCACCAACAAGGGCGAGGGCCACGGCGCGTACGGCACGTCGCGCTGCGTGACCCGCCTGGTGGACGACTACCTGCTGCGCGGCAAGGTCCCGTCGGACGGCACGACCTGCTCGTGACCGGGAGGGGGCCGGCCAGCCCGGTCGGCCCCCCGCCCGGTTCACCCGGCCCCGGACCTCCCCGGCCCGGACCCGGCCGCCGCCCCAGCCCCCCGGCCTGCCGTCCCGGCCTCGCCGCGCTGCCCGCAGGCCGCTAGGTTGGCGCCCATGGTGACGGCGACTGTCCGCGAGTGGCGCGAAGAGGAAGGGTGGGGTGTGCTGGACTCCCCCGAGACCCCCGGGGGCTGCTTCGGCCACTACTCCGTCATCCGAATGACGGGCTTCCGCACCCTGGCGCCCGGCCAGCGGGTCGAACTGACCTGGGAGGCCCCGGGCTTCCGGCAGGACGGCTACGACTTCCGAGCGCTCTCCATCGTTCCCCGCCCCGCGTGACGTTCCGGCGGCGTGCCGGGGCGGCTGGGGTCGTATCCCAACGTCGCCGGACACCGCGAAGGCCCGCGGCCGTTGGGCCGTGGGCCTTCGAGTTCCCGCCGGGCGGCGGGGAAGAACGGGATCAGTAGACCGGCTTGTGCGGCTCGATCTGGTTGACCCAGCCGATGACGCCGCCGCCCACGTGGACCGCGTCGGCGAAGCCCGCCGACTTCAGCACCGCCAGGACTTCCGCACTGCGGACACCCGTCTTGCAATGCAAGACGATCTTCTTGTCCTGCGGGAGGTCCTGGAGGGCGGTGCCCATCAGGAACTCGTTCTTGGGGATCAGACGGGCGCCGGGGATCGAGACGATCTCGTACTCGTTGACCTCGCGGACGTCGATGATGTCGATGTTCTCGCCGTCGTCGATCCACTCCTTGAGCTGCTTGGGAGTGATCGTCGAACCGGCCGCCGCCTCCTGGGCCTCCTCGGACACGACACCGCAGAAGGCCTCGTAGTCGATGAGCTCGGTGACGGTCGGGTTCTCGCCGCAGACGGCGCAGTTGGGGTCCTTGCGGACCTTGACCTGGCGGTACTGCATCTCCAGGGCGTCGTAGATCATGAGCCGGCCGACCAGCGGGTCGCCCACGCCGGCCAGGAGCTTGATCGCCTCGGTGACCTGGATGGAACCGACGGACGCGCACAGCACGCCCAGGACGCCGCCCTCGGCGCAGGAGGGGACCATGCCCGGCGGCGGGGGCTCCGGGTAGAGGCAGCGGTAGCAAGGACCGTGCTCGGACCAGAAGACCGACGCCTGGCCGTCGAACCGGTAGATGGAGCCCCACACGTACGGCTTGTTCAGCAGCACGCACGCGTCGTTGACGAGGTAGCGCGTGGCGAAGTTGTCCGTGCCGTCCACGATGAGGTCGTACTGGCTGAAGATGTCCATCACGTTGTCGGCCTCGAGCCGCTCCTGGTGAAGGACCACGTTCACGTACGGGTTGATGCCCTTGACGGAGTCGCGGGCGGACTCCGCCTTGGAGCGGCCGATGTCGGCCTGGCTGTGGATGATCTGGCGCTGCAGGTTCGACTCGTCGACCTCGTCGAACTCCACGATGCCGAGCGTGCCGACGCCCGCCGCGGCCAGGTACATCAGGGCCGGCGAGCCGAGCCCGCCGGCGCCCACGCACAGCACCTTGGCGTTCTTCAGCCGCTTCTGTCCGTCCATCCCGACGTCCGGGATGATCAGGTGGCGGGAGTACCTGCGGACCTCGTCTACGGTGAGCTCGGCGGCCGGCTCGACCAGGGGTGGCAGCGACACGGGGACTCCGTTGGTCGTATGTCAGTACGGGACTACCCCCGCGCGGGCGGGGACTACATGTCCCGTAACACTGCCACGGCCCTTCTCATTCCGAGACACCTGGTCCGATGTGCGAGACGATTTCGTCCCAGTAGCCGGGCAGGGCCGCGAACGGGTTGGTTTGTCCCGTGCGGTCGGTGAAGAAGATCGTTCCGGCTCCCTGCCACCGCGCGATCCGCATCGCCTCCTCCAGATGGGTCCTGGGCACACCGTGGACGAGATGCGCGAACCGCTCCGGCGGATGATCGGCCGTCCACTCCGCCGCCTGGGACCATCGGTACTCCGCCCAGGGCCCGGAGAACGTCACCAACTGGTCGGCGACGTCCGCGTAGCCGGGGTGCGGGTGGCCGCCGTGGCCGAGGACCAGATGCCCGCCGTCCGGGCGGTCGAGTACGGCCTCCAGGGTGGCGGTGAGCTTCCGCACCGCGGGCAGGTCTTTCCACTCCGTGGGACAGCCGTCCAGGAAATAGCCGTCCACGCGGTACCAGTCGAGGTAGCGGTGCGCCTCGGACACCAGGTCGCCGAAGGGGCGGGCGGCCTGGCGGAGGGCGAGGTGGCCGAGGACCCGCACCCCGGCGTTCCGCAGCCGCCCCGCCGCCTCCAGGCAGTGCGGGTCGGGCCGCACACCGGGGCCCTCCGCGACATTGAGGACCACCCAGTGGACGGGGGCGCCCGGCCGGGCCAGTTCGGCCCACTCGACGGGCGCGAGCAGCGGGTGGGCGTAGCCGGGGACTCCGAAGCCGATCCGTTCGGCGCCGGTCGCCGAGAGGCCGACGCCGGTGCTGGTCAGATGCGGCATGCCGCCTCCATCCAGATGTCCGCGAGGGATTCCTCCAGGTTGATGCGGGGCCGCCAGCCGAGCCGGTCGCGCGCGGTGCGCACGTCCGCCTGCTGCCAGGCGCCGCACCCGTCGGGGTACGGGTGCGCGGTGACCGGCGGCATGTGGTCGCCGGGCGACTCGGACCGCTGGGCGCCGATGACGGGCCGCGCGGGCGGGCCGTCCAGTTCGTGGAGGGCGCCCGTGTACCCGGCTACGCGCGCGAGGAGGGACGCCGCGTCGCGGAGCCGTACGGCGCGGCCGGTGCCGATGTTGACGACGCCCTGCGCCGCCGACAGGGACGCGGCGTGCACGGCGCGGGCCACGTCCCGTACGTCCACGAAGTCACGCTGCACGCCGAGCCCGCCGAGCTTCAGTTCCGGGTCGCCGGACTGCATGGCGCGGCGCATGGCCTCCGCGAGGCGGCCGAGGGGCGAACCGGCGGGGGTGCCGGGGCCGACCGGCGAGAACACCCGCAGGACGACGGCGTCCAGGCCGGAGCCGAGGACCAGTTCGGTCGCCGCCAGCTTCGACACCCCGTAGGGGCCGCCGGGCCGGGGCAGCGCGTCCTCGGCGGTGGACGAGCCGGGCTGCGACGGCCCGTACTCGGACGCGCAGCCGACCTGGACCATGCGGGCCCCGCAGCGGCTGCGGCGCAGAGCCTCGCACACGGTGGCGACGGCGACCGTGTTGTGCCGGGTCAGCTCGCGGGCGCCGCCGCGGGTGGCCCCGGCGCAGTTGATGACGACTCCGGGGTGGACGGCGTCCAGGAACCGGGTCAGCGCCCCGGGACTGCCGTTGGCGAGGTCGAAGCGCACGTCGGCGTCGTCGCGGCGGCCCAGTGCGGTGAGGTGCACCGCCGGGTCGGCGAGCAGCCGGTCGGCGACGAAGCGGCCGATGAATCCCGTGGCGCCGAGCAGCAGCACCCTCATCGCGCGCCCCCTTCGCGCCGTGCGGCCGTGGTCGGGGTCTGGGGGGTCATGTCGTGTGTCTCCTCGGTGATGTGACGTGGATGCGCAGCGCCCGGTGGCCACCGCTGGTGTTCGTGGGGCCGGCGGGTTCCGCGGGGGTGTCGGATCTCGGGTCGACGGGGTCGGTGAGGTCGGTAGGTCAGTGGGGTGGTTTGGTCGGCTAGGCCGGTGAGGCCGATGGGGTCAGCCGGGTCGATGGGGCGTACGAGGTCTGCGGGGTCCGGGGTCTCCGGGGGCCTGGGGGTCCGGGGTGCGGGGTGTGGGATACGGGGCGTCGCTGTGGTTCGTGGGGTTGTGCGGTCTGTGGAGGTGGGTGGGCTGGACGGGCTGGGTGGGGTGCGGGGGCCGCGCCGCAGGCCGTGAGCGGGGCGCTGCGGAGGGGCGGTCAGGTACGGGCGTGCGCGGAGGCCCGCCCGAGTGCGGCCGTCGCATGGACCAGCAGCGCGAGGGCGGCGGCTCCGCAGACGGCACCGGGTACGGCCGCGGCGCCCCACGTCTCGACGATCCGCCGTGCCGGCAGGGCCACGAGGCCGCAGCCGGGCAGCCAGCCGATGAGGAGCGAGAGACAGGCCAGCACCTGCGCTGCCGCGGCGGCCGCGAGCGCGGCGGAGCCCGCGTACGGGAATCCGTGTACGGCGAGCAGCCGGGCGAGGAACAGCAGTGCGCCGAGCGCGACAGCCGGTACGAGCGCGCCGGGCCGTGTGCCGGGCAGCAGCGGGGCCGCGGCGACCAGTCCGGTGAGCGCCGCCAGGTACACGGCGACGACGACGAGCAGCAGAGGCCGGGCCCGGGCGGTGAAGTCGTCCAGGCCGCGACTGCTGGCCAGCAGGCGCCGGGCCCGCACGGCGAACAGGCGGGCGCAGAGGGCCGCGGGCGCCACCGCGGCGGCGAGGGCGAGCAGCGGGGCGGTCACGGGCGGCCACGGCGCGTCGAGTCCGCCGCGGATCAGCTGGTCGAGGAGCCCGTCGCCGTACGCGGCGTACAGCACGAGCACGGCCGTCGCCGCGTACGTGACGAGCGGCGCGCGCGTGGGGGCGCGCAGCGGCCCGCTCCGTACGGCGGCGACGAGCGCGGCGGCCAGGGCGGCGACACCCGTGGCGGTGACCGCGAGGAGCAGCGGGCCGGAGGCGCGGGCGTGCGCGGCGAGTACGAGGGCGCACACGGCGCCGGGCAGCAGCGCGGTCAGCGACCGGACCGCCCCCTGCCACCGGCCGCGGCGGTCCTCCGCGCCCGCGTCGGGCGGTGTCGCGGCGGGTGCCGGGGCACGGTCCTCGTCGCGCGGCACGCGCGCGTAGAGCTCGTCGGCCAGGGAGAACACGTCGCGGTGCCGGAACCTGGCGGCGGTGCGGTCGGTGACCCCGTGCGCCTCCAGTCCGGCGGCGATCTCCAGTGGGTCAACGGCCCGCTCGCACAGCTGCCGATGCCGGTGCAGCAGCACCTTGACGGGATCGGCGGGCCCCCGGCGCACGTCCCCGGGGGCGGTGGTCACGGCCGGTGCGGCGGCCGGGGCGGCGGCCGGGGCGGCCGGGGCGGCACCCGCCGCGACCGGGGCCGTCCTCGTGGTGGCCGACGCCGCACCCGGAGCCGCCCCGGGCGTGGCAGGCGCGGTGCTCCGGGTGGGCCGGGGTTCTGGGTGGTCAGCCATGGCCGCCCCCGCTCGCCGCCGAAGCGGTTGCCGTGACCGGCGCCGAGACCGGCGCCGTGCCCGCCGCCGTCGCCCACGCGGGTGCGCGGCGGGCCGGTGCGGGGCGGTCGGGGGCCGCCGCGGACCCGGATGCGGCCGTCGTCCAGTGGCCCGGTACGTACGCCTCCGCCGGGTGGGCGAAGGGCAGCGGGTCGCCGTACGGGTCGAGCGCCTCCGCCTCCCTCCGCACCGGCGCCGTCGACAGGGCTTCGAGGTACAGGGCGTGGAACGCGGCGACGTTCTGCTCCACCGTGAACAGCTCCAGCGCGCGGGCGCGCGCGGCGGCCCCCAGTCGGGCCCTGCGGTCCGGGTCGCGCAACAGCGCCACGCACGCCTCCGCGAGCGCCCGTGGGTTGCGCGGCGGTACGACGAGCCCCGTGCCGCCGATGACCTCGACCACCGCGCCGACGTCCGTCGAGACGGTGACCCGGCCGCACAGCATCGCCTCGACGAGGCCGACGGGGAAGCCCTCGACCACGCTGGAGAGGACGATCACGCAGCCCGCGGCGTACGCGTCCGCGAGCCGGGGCACCTCCGGGCCGCCGATCTCCTCGAACGAGACCGGGTTGTCCCCCACGGCGTGGGCGGTGGCCGCCTCGTCGGGGAACAGCTGCTCGGCGAGCGCGCGGCAGTGCGCGAGGTACGCGGCGGCCTGCGCGTCCCGTACGGGCGCGGCGACGATCCGCAGCCGGGTGCCGGGCTCCGCCCTTCGCACCTCCGCGAAGGCGTGCAGCAGGCCGACGAGGTCCTTGCCGGGCTCGGCCCGGCCGACCCAGACGAGCGTACGGGGATCGCCCTGGTCGGGGCCTTCCCCCACGGCAGCGAACCGTTCCGCTTCCATTCCGGGGTAGACGGTCCGCAGCTTGGCCCGGTCGGCGCCGCACCGTTCCTGCCAGCGACGGGCGTGCGCGTGGCCGGGCGTGACGAGGGCCGCCTGACGGTAGACCTCGGTGGCGAGCCGCCCGTGGAACGCGGCGAGCAGCGTCCGCACGGGCGCGGCGAGCGGGCTGACCGCGGCCGCCAGGTAGTGCGCGCGCAGATGGACGCCATACTCCGTGACCAGCAACGGAGTGCCGAAGAAGCGTTTGGCCACCAGGCCGGGCAGGGCCGCCGCGCCACCCGACGCGGCGTGGCACAGGTCGGCGGCGCCGAGGGCGTCCGTGCCGTACCAGTCGAGCGACAGCGGGAGCAGGGCGCGCTCCAGCCGCTCGGCGACGGCCAGGTGGTCGGCCACCGTCGCGATGTGTGCGCTCCGGCGCGCGCCGGGCGCGCGGCAGGCGGCCTCCAGGACGCGCACGGCGCCTTCCGAGCGGAGCGCGCCGCCCAGGCCGCCGCTTTCGACGGCGAGTTCGGCGAGGCCGTAGAGGCCGTCGGCGAAGGCGGCGTCGCCGGTCGGCCCCGTGCGGCAGAGGGCGGTGACGAGCTGCTCGAAGTGCTCAGCGAAGCGGCGGCGGTCGCGGCGCCCGTACGCCCGCGGGCCCGGCGTGCGAAGCGGGACCCGCGTACGGGTCCGGGCCGGCGTACGGGTCGGGACCGGCGTACGGGTCGGGCTCCGGTCCGGTGTGCCGCCGGGCGTCCGGCGCGGCGCACGGTCCTGACGGGCGGCGTCCGGGCGGCCGGCGTCCAGGGCGTCCCACCGCGGCACGGTGCGCACCCGCCGTACGTGCGACGGCAGCCGGAGCGGGCGGCCCGCGTCCTCCCGGCGGGCGTCGACGCCCAGCGCGTAGACGTCGAACTCGTGCTGGGGAAGCCCGCGCACGAGCCGGTCGCACCAGAGCCTGGACTCACCCGAGGCGTACGGGTACCCACCCTCGGTGAGCAGTCCGATCCGCACGAGTACACCCCCGATCTCCCTTGTGTGCGGCCGCCGTTGGTCCGGCGACTCGCGGCGGGACGACCGTAAGCGGATGAACGGGTGGCGCGATGGACGGTTGTCCATCGCGCCACCGGAAGGGGTGAATACACGTAACTTTCACGCACCGGTCGCGTTCCGTTGCGCTAGGCTATGCTTCGATCACGCTCCGTCAGGCTTCGGCCAGATGGGGCGTGGGTCGGTGCGCGGGCGACAGGGGGTGACCGGAAGGGCGGCCGGGCCGTCAGTCGTCGCCCGGGAACACCCAGGGGTTCGGGCGGCACTTGATGCCGTCGATCTCCAGGGACTTGGTCTGCTGCTGCATCACGGGCGCCAGCGCGCCGGGCGTCTGACAGGTGCGGTGGTTGTGCCCGAGCCGGTGGCCGACCTCGTGGTTGATGAGCATCTGCCGGTAGGCGAGCATCGCCTTGGGCCCGAAGGTCTCGGCGCCCTGCGCCCACCGGTAGGCGTTGATCATCACGCGGTCGGTGGAGGCGGAGTCGCAGGAGACGTTGTCGATGGTCGTGTCCAGCCCGGACTTGGCGCACCAGACGCCCGTGGTGCCGGGGCTGGCCAGGGTGATGACGAAGTCCGGCTTGCCCGTCGAGACGCGTTCGAACGCCATGGCGCCGCCGTGGGCCCAGCTGCGGTCGTCGTTGAGCGTCTCGTGCACGGCCCGGGCGAACAGCTTGCCGTCGAGCCCGAGCCCCTTCTCGACATCGACGCGGTACCGGATCTTCCGCCCCTTGCCGGGCGCCGGGTCCACCCCGGGGATGGCCGCGAAGTCACCGGACGCCGTCAGGCCGGGGTCGAGGGGGAACTGCCGGGCCATCAGCTGTTCGTACGCGGGCGGCGGCGCGGCGGGCCGGGACGGGGCGCTCTGCGGTGGGGTGGCGCGCTGGACGGAGCGGGAGGCGGCGTCCTCGGCCGCGCCCCGTTCGGGCGCGTCGGCGGCCCGGTCGGCCCGGTCGTGCTGCCGCGCTTCGCCGACCTGACCGGCGACGACGACGGCCAGGACGGTGGTGACGGCGGCCGCGGCGATCCCGGTGAAGGTACGGCCCTTGCCGCCCCGCCTGGTCTCGTCGCGGTCCTCGCGGTCGTCGCGGTCATCGTCTACGTCCTGCGCGTCGCGCACACCCTCGCGGCCGTCGCCGGGTCCGGCCGGGGAGCTCTGCGCCACGCCAGGCCCGCCAGTCCCGCCGGCACGGTCACCGGCGGCATCGGCGGCACCGCTGGCACCGCCCTGGGCGCCCTGCCCGTCCGGGGCGTCGAACGCCTCGACGAACTCGCGGCGCGGTCCCGGTATGCGCGGCGGCCCCTGGGCGATGCGCGGCTGCGGGGCGGCCGCCTGGGGCGCTCCGGCGGCGGTGTACGGACCGGTGCCCCAGGCGCCACCCGGCTCCCGCTGCTCCGGGTGCCCACCGCGCACATCACGCGCCGCGTCGTGGGCCGGGGTGCCGTGCGGAGGCGTGCCGTGCGCCGGGGTGCCGTGGGCAGGAGTCCCGTACGAAGGCGCCCCCTGCGCCGGGGTGCCGAAGCCGTAGCCGTACCCGTACTGCTGCGGGGCCGGACCGTGCGGGGCCTGCGGGTCCCACGGGGCCTGGGGCGCCTGCCCCGCCCGAAAGCCCTGCGCATCCCGAGCGTCCCCCGCGCCCTGCTGCGCCTGCCGGGCCTGCTGGCTCTGGGGATCCCGTGTGCCGCGCCCCGCCTCCGGGGCCGTCCTGCGGCGGCGGCCGCCTCCCGGGGCGCCGGGGGTGCCCGGGGCCGCGGGGGCGGCGGGTGCCGCTGTGGTCGTCCTGTCGTCCGCCCCCCGGCCGGTGGGCGCGGGGCCCTTGCGGCTATGTCGTCCCACGCCCCGTATCAGCTCCTCGCGCCGTCGCCGCGACCGTCGCCACCCCGGTCGGCGACGAGTTCGCGTACCGCCCGGGCGACCGCCTCGGGGTACTCCATCATCGCCACGTGCCCGGCGTCCGGAAGCGTCAGAAGCCGCGCGTCCCGGAAGGTCGCGGCGGCCTTGTGCGCCATACGGTACGACACGAGCCGGTCCCGCCCGCCGTACACGAGGAGCGTCGGCGCGAGCACCCGCTCGGCCTGCCGCCACAGGTTGTGCTGGCCGCCCAGCGTGTACGCGTCCACGATGCCGCGCGCCGAGCGGGCCATCGCGTCCCAGAAGTACGGGAGCTTCAGGCGCCGCTCCATCTCCTCCACGGCGACCCGCAGTCCCTCGTCCGTGACCCGGCCGGGGTCGCCGTAGCAGAGGGCGAGCACGCCCCGTACGCGCTGCTCGGGCGTCCAGTCCCTGGTCAGGTGGGCGAACATCCGCGCCACCCCGGGAACCGCCAGCAGGCCCGTGGGCAACGCGGTGCGCTGGGCCCGCAGCTCGGGCAGCGCGGGCGAGACGAGCGTCAGCGTGCGCACCAGGTCGGGGCGGACGGCGGCGACGCGCGTGGCGACGGAGCCGCCCAGCGAGTTGCCGATCAGGTGGACCGGGCCGCGGGACTCGGCGTCCAGGAGGCGGATGACCGCGCGGGCGTGGCCGGTCACCGAGTAGTTGCCGTCGTCGGGCGGCGGCGAGTCGCCGAAGCCGGGCAGGTCCACGGCCTCGCCGTCCAGGACGTCCTCCAGGAGCGGCATCAGCGCCGACCAGTTCCGCGAGGAGCCGCCGAGCCCGTGCACGTACAGCGCGGGCGCTCTGCCGGTCGCGCCGGACGGGCGGAAGCGCACGTTCAGCGTCAGGCCGGGCAGTTCGACGCAGCGCAGACGCTCGCCCTCCGCGACCCGTACGGCATGCACGCGGGTCGCCGCCGAGGCGGCGGTGGGGGACGCGGGCAGCTCGGTCGAAGACATGCGGCAATGTTACGAGACGATCACGCCCGCAACGGTGTGTTCGCCGTCACAGGATCGCATAGCGCCGATCTGGGGGACCTTCTAGGCTCATAGCGAGGGCAGACGCCCGATGAGGAAGGGGAGCTCATGACCGTTGACCCCACGGACCCCGAGACGCTGGCGGAGCTGGCCCGGGAGAACGGCGCGGCAGGTACCGCCGTGCCGGGCGAGGAGACCCCGGAGGCCGACGCCGCCGAGCAGCACGCGGAGCTCCGTCAGCAGTCCGACGATCCGCTCCCGCGCATCGACCCCGCGGCGGCGAACGAGGCGGACGCGGTGGAACAGGCGCGCGTGGTCGCGCTGGACGAGGACGACTACCGCGACGGCGAGTAGACACCGCCGCGGAAACGGCAGTACCGCCGAACAGCAGAAGCGCGCAAGAGCCGCCGAAGACACTGGAACCGGAACTCGCAGAGGCTCGCAGAGGCTAGCAGCAGCTCACCGGCCGCCGGAGCCGCCGGACAAGCCGCGGAACCGTCGAAGCCGCGGAGCCAATCGCGCGGCAGCGGCGGTCGAAGCGGCGGGAGCGGCGGGAGCAGCGGCGACGGTCCGGAGCGGCCGTTCACGCGGGTCCGGCAGGTCCGACGGATTCGGCGATTCGGTGGTTCCGGCGGATTTCCGGGTTTGACGGGATTGACGGTGGCCGGATCGTTCAGGTTTGAAGCTCCGGCTACCGCCGCCGTCCGGTACGTGAAATTCTGCGCTCGCACCCCGCACGCCCGGGTTACCCGAAAGTACGATGGCGGGCGCGGTGCACAGCGCACTTGGATCGATTTTGGGAGGCGGCGTGACAGCCATCGAGCAGACAGAGGCGGCGCGCCCGAGGGGCACACGCCTGCCGCGCCGAGCCCGACGCAACCAGCTGCTGGGCGCGGCCCAGCAGGTCTTCGTCGCCCAGGGGTACCACGCGGCGGCGATGGACGACATCGCCGAGCGGGCCGGCGTCAGCAAGCCGGTCCTCTACCAGCACTTCCCCGGCAAGCTGGAGCTGTACCTGGCGCTGCTCGACCAGCACTGCGAGTCGCTGCTGCACTCCGTCCGTACGGCGCTGGCCTCGACGACGGACAACAAACAGCGCGTCGCCGCAACGATGGACGCCTACTTCGCGTACGTGGAGGACGAGGGCGGCGCGTTCCGGCTCGTCTTCGAGTCGGACCTGACGAACGAGCCCGCCGTCCGCGAGCGCGTCGAGCGGGTCTCGATGCAGTGCGCCGAGGCGATCTCCGATGTGATCGCCGAGGACACGGGCCTGTCGCGGGACGAGTCGATGCTGCTCGCCGTCGGTCTGGGCGGCGTCTCGCAGGTCGTGGCGCGGCACTGGCTGGCGAGCGACTCGCCGGTCCCGCGCGAGAAGGCCGTACAGCTGCTGACGTCGCTGGCGTGGCGCGGCATCGCCGGTTTCCCGCTGCACGGGGCCGAGGGCCACTGACGACGCCGGGCGGCGGGCGCCGGGCCGCCCGGAGCGGGACGGCCGGGCGCTGTTCGCTCCTGGCGTGCGGCGCCGGACCATGGCGGGTCGCCTCTCCGGGCTAATGTGTGCAGCGTACGGCGCGGTGATCGCGCAACGCTGACCGTTCGGAGGGACATAGCCGTGGAGGTCAAGATCGGCGTGCAGCACGCGCCCCGGGAGATCGTTCTGGAGAGCGGGCAGTCCGCCGAGGACGTCGAGCGCGCGGTGGCCGAGGCGCTGTCCGGCAAGGCGCAGCTGCTCAGCCTGGAGGACGACAAGGGCCGCAAGGTGCTCGTCCCGGCGGACCGGCTCGCCTACGTGGAGATCGGCGAGCCGTCGGTGCGCCGGGTCGGCTTCGGCCCCCTGTGACGACGTAGCGCAGCAGTGGCAGAGGCCCGGCGGGGGCGATCCCCCGCCGGGCCTCTCGCTGTATGCCCCCGGGGGCTGCCGCCGCCCGTCGTACGCCCCGGGGCTCCCGCCGTACTGACCGGGGTCTCTCGACGGTACGGAGCCGGGCCCCCGGCAGTACGGAGCCGGGCCCCGTCGGTACGGACCCGGGCTCCCCGCCGCACGGGCACAGCCCGCGCCGTCGGCGCCCGGACCACAGGACCACGCACTTCCAACGCACCCTCAAGCCAGCCCTGACCCGCGCTGGAGCAGGCGCGGCGGGCGCGGGCGATGACCGTCCGGGAGGGTTGCCCTCCGGATGGGTCGGGTAGGACGGGGTACGACCGCTCTGCCCGCCCCGCCGACCCGCGAGGTGATGCCGTGTTCTGGGAAGCTCTCGGCTCCGTCCTGCTCGGACTCGCCCTGTCCTGGGCCGCCCTCCACCGGCTGGCCGACCGGCTCCCACCACGCCGTACGGTGCTGGTGACCGGGACGCTCGGCGCCCTGTTCGGCGCGCTCGTCACGCACGCCGCGCTGGGCCCCGGCCTGGTGCTGGGCACGCTCCTCGGGGCGGCCGCCGTCAGCGCCGTACTGCTGTCCCTGCTGATCAGGCCTGCGGCGCGCCGCTTGCGCCGATCAGCGGCGGCGTGATCCGCGCCGCCGCCGACCCCCGGACGACAGCCGGCCGAACGACGACAGGCGAACCCCGGACGACAGCGGGCCGCCCGACGACAGACACCCCCCCGACGGCGATCGACCCCCCGGCGACAACGGCTAGGCCGCGAGGCCCAGGGCCGCCATGCGCTTCGTGTGGGCCTTGGTGATCCGCGAGAACATCTCGCCGACCGCGGCCAGGTCGAAGCCGTCCGCGACACCGCCGACCAGCATCGTCGACAGCGCGTCCCGCTCCGCGACGACGCGCTGCGCCTGCGACAGGGCCTCGCCCATCAGCCGCCGCGCCCACAGGGCGAGCCGCCCGCCGACGCGCGGGTCCGCCTCGATGGCGGCGCGCACCTTCTCCACGGCGAAGTTCCCGTGCCCCGTGTCGTCCAGCACGGCCAGCACCAGCGCGCGCGTGTCGGAGTCGAGGCGGACGGCGACCTCCCGGTAGAAGTCGCTGGCGATCGAGTCGCCCACGTACGCCTTGACCAGGCCCTCCAGCCAGTCCGACGGGGCCGTCTGGCGGTGGAAGTCGTCCAGCGCCTTCGCGAACGGCTCCATCGCGGCGGTCGGCTCCACGTCGATCGCGGCCAGCCGGCCCCGCAACTGCTCGAAGTGGTGGAACTCGGCGGACGCCATCTTCGCCAGCTCCGCCTTGTCGGCGAGTGTCGGCGCGAGCTTCGCGTCCTCCGCGAGGCGCTCGAACGCCGCCAGCTCCCCGTAGGCGAGCGCGCCGAGCAGGTCCACGACGGCCGCGCGGTACTGCGGGTCGGCGGAGGCCCCGGCCCAGTCGAGGGCGGCGATCCCGGTCGGTTCTTCGGCGGCAGTGGCGTTGTCAGGCGTCTCCATGGAGCGCACAATAGCCCGCCGACCGCACCCGGTAAGGGCCTGGTCAACGAGTGTGACCTCCCCCTCCTTGTGAATCGACCCGACACACCTGCGGGATTCCGGGGTACAGTGATAAAGCGCCTGTCGAGTATGCGGACACATCTCGTACGTACTCGAGGGGCCGTTTCATGAATGAGGATGCCCGGTCGGTGGCCCGATCGGCTCCGACCCGACAGCCCTCGGTGCGTCATCGCACATGAGGGGCCCTCAGCGGTATGACGCTCGAGCGACGGCAGTGGTCCCGCGCCACCCGGCTGTGATCTCGCGGTCTGCGGCCGGACAGTGACCGGCGCGGTAAGACCCCCAGCGTTCGCCTCATGCCGCGTCTCACAGAAGAGGCAACACCCTGACTACGCAGCCTACGACTTTCCGAGAGCTCGGGATTCTGCCCGAGACCGCCGAGGCCCTGGAGGCCGTCGGCATCGTCACGCCGTTCCCGATCCAGGAGATGACCCTCCCGGTCGCCATGTCCGGGACGGACGTCATCGGCCAGGCCAAGACCGGCACGGGCAAGACCCTCGGTTTCGGCCTCCCCCTCATCGACCGCGTCACCGTCCCCGCCGACGTCGAGGCCGGCCGGGCCCGCCCCGACCAGCTGACGGACGCGCCGCAGGCCCTCGTCGTCGTCCCGACGCGCGAGCTGTGCACCCAGGTCACCAACGACCTGCTGACCGCCGGCAAGGTGCGCAACGTCCGCGTCCTCGCCATCTACGGCGGCCGTGCCTACGAGCCGCAGGTGGACGCCCTCCGGAAGGGCGTCGACGTGGTGGTCGGCACCCCGGGCCGCCTGCTCGACCTGGCCGGGCAGAAGAAGCTCGACCTGTCGCACATCCGCACGCTGGTGCTGGACGAGGCGGACGAGATGCTCGACCTGGGCTTCCTGCCCGACGTCGAGAAGATCATCAACATGCTTCCGGCGAAGCGCCAGACGATGCTGTTCTCGGCGACCATGCCGGGCGCCGTCATCGGACTCGCCCGCCGCTACATGACGCAGCCCACGCACATCCGCGCCACCGCGCCGGACGACGAGGGCGCGACCGTCGCCAACATCAAGCAGCACGTCTACCGCGCGCACTCGATGGACAAGCCGGAGATGGTCGCCCGCATCCTCCAGGCCCGCGGCCGCGGACTGGCGATGATCTTCTGCCGTACGAAGCGCACGGCGGCCGACATCGCCGAGCAGCTGGAGCGGCGCGGCTTCGCGTCCGGCGCCGTCCACGGCGACCTGGGCCAGGGCGCCCGCGAGCAGGCGCTGCGCGCGTTCCGCAACGGCAAGGTGGACGTGCTGGTCTGCACCGACGTGGCCGCGCGCGGCATCGACGTCGAGGGCGTCACGCACGTGATCAACTACCAGTCGCCGGAGGACGAGAAGACGTACCTCCACCGCGTGGGCCGCACGGGCCGCGCCGGGGCGCACGGTACGGCGATCACGCTGGTGGACTGGGACGACATCCCGCGCTGGCAGCTGATCAACAAGGCGCTGGAGCTGGACTTCCACGACCCGGTGGAGACGTACTCCACGTCTCCGCACCTCTTCGCCGAGCTGGACATCCCCGAGGGCACCAAGGGCGTCCTGCCGCGCGGCGAGCGGACCCGCGCCGGACTCGACGCGGAGGAGCTGGAGGACCTGGGCGAGCCGGGCGGGCGCAAGCCGCGCGGCCGCCGCCGCGAGGACGAGCGCCCGGAGCGCACCGAGCGGGCCGAGCACACCCGTACGCCGCGCCAGCGCCGCCGTACGCGCGGTGGGACGCCGCTGGACGAGGCCGCCGCCGGTGCGGTGACCCCGCAGGCGCCGGCCGCCGAGGCCGTCATGGACGGCGAGGAGGCCCCGGCCGAGCGCCGCACGCCGCGCCGCCGTCGCCGCACCCGCGCGGGCGCGGCGCCCACGACGGACGCGGTCGCCGCTCAGGCCCCGGAGGCCGTGGCCCAGCCGCAGCCCGAGGCCGTGGAGGCCGTCGCCACCGCCGAGGGCCATGCGCCCGAGGCGGAGGCCAGGCCCCGTCGCCGTACCCGCAAGACCGCCGAGGCGGTCGCGACGGTCGAGGCGCCGGTGGCCGAGGCCCCTGCCGCCGAGGCTCCCGTCACCGAGGCGAAGCCGCGCCGCCGTACGCGCAAGGCCGCCGAGGCCGTGGAGACCGCCGAGGGTGCCGCCACCATCGAGGGCCAGGCGCCCGAGGCGGAGGCGAAGCCGCGCCGCCGTACGCGCAAGGCCGCCGAGGCCGTGGAGACCGCCGAGGGTGCCGCCACCGCCGAGGGCTCGTCGCCCGAGGCGGATGCGGAGGCCAAGCCCCGGCGCCGCACGCGCAAGACGGCCGTGGCCGTCGTGGCCGCCGACGCCCCGGCGGAGGCGGTGGAGGCCCCCGAGGCCGCCGCGCCGCGCCGCCGGACCCGCAAGGCCGCCGAGATCGTGGCCGTCCCGGAGCAGGCCGCCGAGGCCAAGCCCCGGCGCCGCCGCACGGTGAGGGCCACGGCGACCGCCGACGCGTGAGCCGTACGCCGGAAGGCCCCGCCACCCCCGTCGGGTGGCGGGGCCTTCCGCGTGCCGGGGCGGCGGGTCCGCCCGCTAGCCTCGGGGCATGAGTCGCCCGCCCACCTTCGTACCGCCCTCCTGCGCCCACGCCCGCCCGCTGCGGACCGTGCGGGGCCCGTTCGCCGTGCTCGACGCCGTGCCGTCCGGTCCGGTCAAGGGCACCGCCCTGCTGCTGCCCGGGTACACCGGCAGCAAGGAGGACTTCATCGCCATGCTGGAGCCCCTTACGGCGGCCGGGTACCGGGTCGTCGCCGTCGACGGGCGCGGGCAGTACGAGACGTCCGGGCCCAGCGACCAGGAGTCGTACGCGCGCCGCGAGCTGGCCCTCGACGTGCTGGCGCAGGCGGAGGCCGTCGGGGAGGGGCGGCGGGTGCACCTCCTGGGGCACTCGCTGGGCGGGCAGATCGCGCGCGCGGCCGTACTGGAGGACGCGGCGCCGTTCCGTACGCTCACGCTGATGTCGTCCGGGCCCGCCGAGGTCACGCCCGAGCAGCGGCAGAAGATCAAGCTGCTGAGCGACGCGCTGGGCGTGATGGACATGGACCAGGTGTGGCAGGCGATGCGCGCCCTGGACCCGCCGGAGGACGCCGGGGACCCGTGGCGCGGCGACCGGGATGACCTGCGCCGCCGCTGGCTGCGCCACAACCCCGCGCAGCTCCTGGCGACGGGCCGGCAGCTCAGCACGGAGCCGGACCGGGTCGGGGAGCTGGCCGCGCTGCACCCGCCACTGCCCGTGCACGTCCTGTCCGGTGAGCGGGACGACACGTGGCCGGTGCCGCTGCTGGACGCGATGGCCGAACGCCTGGGCGCGCACCGCACAAGGATCGGCGGCGCCGAGCACTCCCCCAACACCGACGAGCCGGAGGAGACTGCGGCGGCGGTCGCGGCGTTCTGGGACGCCCACCCGGTGGACGCGTAAGACCCTCAGTGCCGCGACAGCCCCTCGTGCCGGGCCCTCGGCTCCGGGACCCTCAGTACCGCGACTGGAGGTGCTGCCAGAAGCCGTCCCGCAGGGCGCGGCGCAGCACGGCGTGGCCGCGGAGGGACCGGCTCAGCAGCCGTTCGGCGTCCACGAGGAGGTCCTGGTCCACGGGGCCGGGCAGGTACGGGCGGCCGGGCAGCAGCTCGGCCAGCGCGTCGGCGCCCCGCTCCGCCATCCACGTCGCGGCGATCTGCGCGCCCACGAACCGGACCTCGTCGCGCGACGGCGGCGGCTCGCCCTCGTTCTCGTACGTCGTCACGGGGCGCCGCGTGATGTACGGGCGGCAGAATTCCAGGTCGAAGACGCGGGAGCTGTCCACCTCCCACAGCAGGGCCTCCGCCTGGTTGCGGCCCTCCGCGGACTCGATGCCCCACAGGTGGACGCGCGCCCCGTACCCCTGCGCGGCCTCCACCGCGGACACGAGGTCCTCGTCGCCGCCGACGAGCGCGGCGTCGCTGATGGCGCGGTGCCGGGCCAGTGACTCCAGGTCGGAGCGGATGAGCGAGTCCACGCCCTTCTGCTGGTTGTTCGCGTTGAGGTTGCCGAGGCGGACCTTCACGTCGGGGAGTTCGGCGATGGCCTGCTGCTCGGCGGTGTGGATGCGGCGGCGGGCGCCGTCGTACCAGTAGACGCGCAGCAGCCGGCTGTCCGCGAAGATCGTGCGGGCCGTGTCGATGAAGGCGTCGATCAGGCCCTCGGCGTCGAGGTCGAAGGAGCGCCGGTCCTCGGTGCCCGCGACCAGCAACCCGGCGGAAGCATAGACGTAACCGGCGTCGACGAAGATGGCGTGCGTCGAGGGCGTCTTCGCCACCTCGGCCAGCATGCGTCGCAGGAGCTCATTGGTGCGCTCCAGGCGCTGGGCGATGTCGTCGCCGTCGATGGGGGCGTTCATAGGGGCCTCATTGTCCGCCTCGGAGGACCGGACCGCCAGCCGCGTCCTCACACCCGGGCCCAGGCTCTTTAGATGCTAAAAAATTTCCTTAGCGTAGGGAATGTTTCAACGGCTGTACATCGTTGCAGATGTAACAACACCACTCGACGAAGGGAGAAGCCATGCGCTTCGAGATCATGCGACTCGACGACGTCGACGGCATCGCCGTGGACAGCACCGTCGTGGACGCCGCCTCCGTCAACCGCATCGTGCAGCAGGCCGCGGCCATGGGCCAGCGGCTCTACATCCGCCCGACGGAAGCTGCCGCGTCGTAGCGTTCGCGAAGCACCGCGCCCCCGTACGGATCTTCCGTACGGGGGCGCGGTGCTGTCCGGGCCCGGCAGGTCAGGCGGCCTGGATGGTCTGGGTCACGCCGTTGATGATCTGCTGGACGGCGATGGCGGAGAGCATCATGCCCGCGAGGCGCGTCACCAGCACGACACCGCCGTCCTTGATCACACGGATGATCACCAGCGAGTACCGCAGGGTCAGCCACAGCACCACGTGCATCGCGCCGATCGCCGCCCACACGGACACCTGGCCGCTCACGCCGTCCGCGTGCTGGACGGCGAGGATCACGGAGACGATCGCGCCGGGCCCGGCGAGCAGCGGCATGCCGAGCGGGACGAGGGCGACGTTCACGTCCTTGGTCTGCTTGGGCTCGTCGGTCTTGCCGGTGAGCAGGTCCAGCGCGATGAGCAGCAGGAGCAGCCCGCCCGCGATCATCAGTGCCGGTACGGAGACATGGAGGTACGCCAGGATCTGCTGGCCCAGGATGCCGAACACGGTGATCACGCCGAAGGCGACGGCGACGGCCTGCCAGGCCATGCGGCGCTGCACCTTGGTGGCCCGCCCCGAGGTCAGGGCGAGGAAGATCGGGGTGATCCCCGGGGGGTCCATGATGACGAAGAGGGTCAGGAAGAGAGAGCCGAAAACGGCGACGTCGAACACGGTGTGGCCTTGCGGAAGAGGGGTGTGGGGTGCGGTCGCGCGGCGGCTGGGGGGCGTCGACCGCGCGTGGTGTCGCACGGCGCCGCGTGGGGGGCGGGGCCGTGGGACGGGGGTGAGGGGTGGAAGCGGTGTCGCGGTTACGGGCGTCCGCCCGTGCCCGGCACGGGGAACGCACCGGTCGCCCGGCGGGTGATCTCGCCGTAGATCTCCGGGTCGGTGGTGAAGTCGCCGAGCCGGCAGGTCTTGCGGCTGCCGTGGTAGTCGCTGGAGCCGGTGGTGAGGAGCCCGAGCTCACCGGCGAGCCCGCGCAGCCGGGCGCGGGTGGCCTCGTCGTGGTCCATGTGGTCCACCTCGATGCCGTCGAGCCCGTACGCGGCGAGGTCCGCGAGTACGGAGTCGGACACCGTGCGGCCGCGCTTGACGGCGCCGGGGTGCGCGAGGACGGTCACCCCGCCGGCCGCCTTGACCAGGCGGATCGCGGTGAACGGGTCCAGCTCGTGCTTCTCGACGTACGCGCGTCCGCCGTCCGCCAGCCACTCGGGCGTGAACGCCGACGACACGTCCGGCACGACGCCCAGCTCGACGAGGGCCTCCGCGATGTGCGGGCGGCCCACGGAGCCGTCGCCCGCGATGGCGGCGACCCGCTCCCAGGTGACCGGCACGCCGAGCTCCTGGAGCTTGCCGACCATGGCGCGGGCACGCGGCACCCGGTCGTCGCGCACCAGCTCACGCTCGCGCGCCAGCTCGGGCTCCTCCGGGTCGAAGAGGTACGCCAGCATGTGGACGCCGGTCCCGTCGACACGGCACGACAGCTCGGCGCCCGTGACCAGCGTGAGCCCCTCGGGCAGCGCGGCGAGCGCCTCGGCGTGACCCCGCGTCGTGTCGTGGTCGGTCAGCGCGACCACGTCGAGCCCGGCGGCGGCGGCGCCGCGCACCAGCTCGGCGGGGGAGTCCGTACCGTCCGACGCCGTGGAGTGGGTGTGCAGGTCGATGCGCACGGCACAGGCTCCAGGGGTCGCTGCGGACAGGGGACACCCAAGGATAACCGGCCCCGAAACCCACCAGGACCGGACGAACACCCCACCCGCCGGACCCCGCTCCCCCGCCGGTACACCGTGCCTCCCCGGGGGCGCCCCTGGAGCGACCGGCCCGTCAGGCCAGCAGGCGCGGGGAGAGGGCTCCGCAGGGGACCATGTCCACCTCGGGGCCCGCTTCGCGGAGGTCGGTGAGGACCAGTTCGTCGTAGAGAAGCAGGCCCGCGTGTTCCGGCCAGGCGACGGCCCACAGCCACAGGCCGCGCGCCTCGCCCGCGAAGGCCGCCCGGCCCTCGGGGACGCCCGCCACGTGCCACAGCGGCGTCAGGCGGCCGCCGACCAGGACCTTGGCGTGCGGCGCCTTGTCCATGCACAGGTGCGGGCCCGGGTCGGGGCCGTCGAGCCCGGCGTACCGCGCGCCCAGGCCGACGCCCAGTTCCTCGGCGACCAGCAGGAGCTCGCCCACGCCGCCCAGCGGGCCGGGGCCCGAGCAGGCGACGGCGGTGGCGCGGCCGCCGCTGCGGTCGTCACCCGCGTACGCCACGCCCGTGTACAGCCAGCCGACGGGCAGCGGCCACGGCATCCACACGGGGACCTTCGCCCGGTTCACCGCGACGTGCAGCGCCTCCAGGCTCGGCGGCACCACGGGCTGCAACGGGAACACCGGGCCGTGCGTCCCGCACTGCCAGCGATCGGAGAAGAGACCAGGCGCCCGGACCCGGCCTCCGCACTTCGGGCAACTGGGTTCGCCCCTCATAGCGTTCAACGGTCCTCCGCCACCGCCGCCGCGTCAAGGACGATCACCCGTCCGGTGTGCCGCCACCCTCCCCGGCACCCCGGCCCCCGGATGGCTCAGTCGAGACGGACCGACGCCCGCAGCGGGTCCCGCAGGTCGGTCCCGGCGGCCAGCCAGCGCTCCTCCAGCGCCTGCGCCCCGTGCACCCGCTTCCACGCGGCCTCGTTCGGTGTCATCGGCAGCAGCGGCAGGAACCGCACCGGGTCCATCCCGCCGTCCAGCTCCAGGTCCTCCACCAGCCCGCCGGGCTCCCCGACCAGTACGGAGGTGAACGGCGCGCCCGGCCACAGCGGCTCGCCCACGTCCAGCGACGCGCCCGGCGCCACGACGACCCCCTCGACCTGCGGCGAGGCGGCCAGCACGGCGAGCGGGCGGAGCACCTTGTCCGTGTCGGCGAGCCCGGCCCGCACGGTGAGGAACAGCTCCGCGCGCGGCCCGCGCACCGGGTCGGCGACCAGGTCCGTCGGGTCGGTCATGGGCCGCGCCGCCATGCCGAGCGTGGCGTACCGGACGACCGGGCGGCTCTCGCCGTTCTCGGCGCCGGTGAAGCGCAGCACCTCGATCCGGTCCGTACCGAGGAAGGTGACGGAAGCCCGCGCGTCCGGTTCGCCGAGCGCCGAGCGGAGCCGCGCCTCGACGAGCGCGAGAACTTTTTCCATGCGGCGAGCATAAAGCGCGTATCCAACGGGCAAGGAAAGGGATTGACCCTCAGTCGGCTGATAGGGTGGGCCGCTGGTCGGGACAGTACGCGGTGGAGTCTTTCTCCGCCCGCCGGTGAGAGCCGGTGATGTGCTTTCCGGTCCCGACGTCACGTCATCCCCCACGGGGGACCGGCCGGAGGAGGTGGGGCTGCGGTGGATCGAAGTCGATCGTGCAGTACCAGCCGCTCTTCCGCGCCGCGCGGGCAGCTCCCGCCGCGCACCCATCGCGCACGCCGCGCCTCCCGTACGGCTTCCCGTCCGGGCGTCTGAGGCGTTCGTAGCCCGTATTCCGCACGCCGGGCACCGCGCACGACGGAAGAGCACGTCGTCCTTGCCTCCCTGTAGCGAACCGCGAACCGCGAACACCGTCCCGCGATCCGCGGTGCCGCCCGCTTTGCGGACGTACGCAACGCCACGTCCCCATTCCGGGCTGTGCCACGCCTCGCCGACGGCTTCTTGCGTGAAGGAGCCCGCCATGTCGATGATCCGTGACCTGCGCGCCGTCGTACGCCCGTCGCTGCGCAAGCGCAGCGCCTCGCCGTACCAGCCGTACAACGCCTACGACCCGACCCGCGACCCGTCCGCGTCCACCGCCGTGGTGGACTGCGCCGTGTACCGGGACGGGCTGCGGATGGAGAGCGGCGGCTGCCTGACCCCGCGCGAGGCGATGCGGCGCGTCCGGGAGGGCGGCGGCTTCGCGTGGATCGGGCTGCACGAGCCGACGGAGGCCGAATTCGCCGGTATCGCCGCCGAGTTCGGGCTGCACCCGCTGGCCGTGGAGGACGCGGTCCACGCCCACCAGCGGCCGAAGCTGGAGCGGTACGACGACACGCTGTTCACGGTCTTCAAGACGATCCACTACGTGGAGCACGCCGAGCTGACGGCGACGAGCGAGGTCGTGGAGACCGGTGAGCTGATGTGCTTCACCGGCCGGGACTTCGTCATCACCGTCCGGCACGGCGGGCAGGGCTCCCTGCGCAACCTGCGGCATCGGCTGGAGGCCGACCCGGAGCTGCTGGCGAAGGGCCCCTCGGCGGTCCTGCACGCCATCGCCGACCACGTCGTGGACGGGTACATCGCGGTCGCGGACGCCGTGGAGATCGACATCGACCAGATCGAGATCGACGTCTTCTCGCCCCCGGCGAAGGGCGGCACGCGCGGTACGGACACCGGCCGCATCTACCAGCTGAAGCGCGAGGTGCTGGAGTTCAAGCGGGCCGTGACCCCGCTGGCGCGGCCGCTCCAGCTGCTGAGCGAGCGGCCGATGCGGCTGGTCGACCCGGACATCCAGAAGTACTTCCGGGACGTCGCCGACCACCTGGCCCGGGTCCAGGAGCAGGTCGTGGGCTTCGACGAGCTGCTGAACTCGATCCTCCAGGCCAACCTGGCGCAGGCCACGGTCACGCAGAACGAGGACATGCGCAAGATCACCTCCTGGGCGGCGATCATCGCCGTGCCGACGGCGGTGTGCGGGGTGTACGGGATGAACTTCGAGCACATGCCGGAGCTCCAGTGGAAGTACGGCTACCCGATGGTGCTGACCGCGATCATCGGCACCTGCTTCATGATCCACCGCACCCTGAAGCGCAACGGCTGGCTGTAGGCCCCGGGGGCCTGGCTAAGCTGCGGGCATGACTGACGACGCGCTGTTCGCCCTCGCCCTGGTCGAGGAGGCCACCAAGAAGTCCGGCCTGATCTGGGTGCGGGGCGACGGGCCGGCGCGGGCGCTGTGGCACGTCTGGCACGAGGGCGCCGCGCACATCGTCGGCGACGGGCCCGGCGAGCAGCCGCTGCCGTCCGGCCTGGCCGACGGGGCGGCGGCCGAGGTCACCGTGCGCAGCAAGGACAAGGGCGGCCGGGTCGTCGCCTGGACGGCGGCGGTCACCGAGCTGGCGCCCGGCTCCGAGGAGTGGCGGGCGGCGGCCGACGAGCTGAAGGGCAAGCGGCTGAACGCGCCCGACGCGGAGACGATGACGGAGCGGTGGGCCCGGGAGTGCCGGGTGCTGCGGCTGACGCCCCGCGAGCCGGTCACGGACTTGCCGCAGGGGTCCCTGGCGGCGGTGCCGCTGCCCACCCCGGCGACCACCCGGCAGCCGGTCCCTGCGGCGCTCCCCCGGCTGCTGCTGAAGCGCAGGAAGCGCCGCTGACCGTTCAGTCGTTGGTACGGGGCAGCTGGCGGCCGTAGTCGAGGATGTCCTCCTTCTCCGGCTCCACCAGCGGGAAGTCCTTGTTCCAGTCGGACAGGGCCACCACGCCCCCGCCGCCGCCCCGGGCGAACTGGAGCGGGAAAGGTGTGCCCTCCAGGGCCACGTCGAGGGTGCCGCCCTCGCCGTGCTGCCCGCCCACGACCTCGATGGTGCGCACCCCGCCGACCTTGTCCCGGTCGCCCTTGCGCACCTCGCCGTGCAGTTCGAGGAGCCCCTTCAGCAGCACGTTCATCTCGGTGAAGCCGCGCAGCTGCTTGTACGAGGGGTCGTCCTGCGGGACCTTCACGTACTTGCCGTCCAGCTTCTCCGCCACGTCGATGTCCGGCTCGGACGGCTTCGACGACTCGGGCGACCCGGAGGACTCGGAGGTCCCGGAGGACTCGGACGACCCGGAGGACCCGCCCGGCTTGGCGGAGCCCTCCGCGTGCCTCCAGAACGCGGCGCCCGCCTTCAGGAACAGGGCGTCGCCGACGCGCAGCAGCTCGAACGTGGACTTGCGGGTGGTGACCGAGCCGGTCGCGCCCTGCGCCTTGAGCCGCATGTTCAGCCGGTACGTGCCGGACTTGCTGACCAGGTTGCCGGTGAGCCGTACGGACACGGCGCCGTCGGCGGCGGCGCGGGCCTTCTTCTCGATCTCGTTCGCGGGGAGTCTGCCGACCCCGTTGGTGCCCTCGTCCGGATCCTCCGCGCAGGCGGACAGTGCCGCGGCGAGACCGACGCAGAGGGCGACGGGGAGCGCGACGCGTCGGATACGCCGAACCGGGGGGAGAGCGGTCACCAGCGCTGCCTCTCGTATTTCACGTGGGGGACGGCACCGCAGCGTACCGGGGCCACGTCGCGCGCTCCGAACGGAGCCGGACGGACGCCCTGCCCGGGCGACCCGAAGCAGATCAAGCTAGCCTGAATCACCGGACTGCGGGCATAAGCGGCATGTCGGTTGACGGTTTGCGCGGATGGGAGGAGGCGCGGGGCAATGGCTGGAGGCGCCGCCCGGATCTTCGTCTCGCACCTCGCCGGGGCGCCGGTCTTCGACCCGAGCGGCGACCAGGTGGGCCGGGTGCGGGACCTCGTCGCCATGCTGCGCGTGGGGCGCAGGCCGCCGCGCGTGCTGGGCCTGGTCGTGGAGGTGATCGGCCGCCGCCGGATCTTCCTGCCGATGACCCGGGTGACCGGCATCGAGTCCGGCCAGGTCATCACCACGGGGGTGCTGAACGTACGCCGTTTCGAACAGCGCCCCACCGAGCGCCTGGTCCTCGGCGAGCTCCTCGACCGGCGGGTCACGCTCGTCGAGGGCGGTGACGAGGTGACCGTCCTCGACGTGGCGATGCGCCAGCTGCCGGCCCGCCGCGACTGGGAGATCGACCGGGTCTTCGTACGCCGCGGCGGGGGCGGGGCGCTGCGCCGCAGGGGCGAGACGCTGACCGTCGAGTGGTCGGCGGTCACCGGCTTCTCGCTGGAGGAGGTCGGGCAGGGCGCGGAGAACCTGGTCGCCACGTTCGACCAGATGCGCCCGGCCGACCTGGCGAACGCGCTGCACCATCTGACGCCCAAGCGCCGCGCCGAGGTCGCCGTGGCGCTCCACGACGACCGGCTGGCGGACGTGCTGGAGGAGCTGCCGGAGGACGACCAGATCGAGATCCTCGGCAAGCTCAAGGCGGAGCGTGCCGCGGACGTGCTGGAGGCGATGGACCCGGACGACGCCGCCGACCTGCTCTCGGAGCTGCCGGAGGACGAGAAGGAGCGGCTGCTCACTCTGATGCGTCCGGACGACGCGGCGGACATGCGGCGGCTGTTGTCGTACGAGGAGCGGACGGCCGGCGGGCTGATGACGACGGAGCCGATCGTGCTGCGCCCGGACGCCACGGTCGCGGACGCCCTCGCGCGCGTCCGGCAGCAGGACCTCTCTCCCGCGCTGGCGGCTCAGGTGTACGTGTGCCGGCCGCCCGACGAGACGCCGACGGGCAAGTTCCTGGGCACGGTGCACTTCCAGCGGCTGCTGCGCGACCCGCCGTTCACGCTGGTCTCGGCGATCGTGGACACGGACCTGGAGCCGCTGCCCCCGGACACCCCGCTGCGGGCGGTGACCAGCCACCTCGCCGCGTACAACCTGGTCGCGGCCCCGGTGGTGGACGACAGCGGGTCGCTGCTCGGCGCGGTCACCGTGGACGACGTGCTGGACCACCTGCTGCCGGAGGACTGGCGGGAGACCGAGTTCGGACCGGAAGCGGAGCGGGAGGTCGCGCATGGTGCCTGACCGCGGCCCGGAGTGGGGGTACGGACGCGACCGTACGAGCGGGCGGGAGCGGGCCGGGGGGCGGGAGCGGGCCGGCGGGCGTGACCGTACGGCGCCGCGCACCCGGCTCGACCAGCCGCTGGACCAGCCGCGCGTCCGGCGGCCGAGGCTGCTGCCGGAGTACGACCCGGAGGCGTTCGGGCGGCTGTCGGAGCGGATCGCCCGGTTCCTGGGCACGGGCCGGTTCATCGTGTGGATGACGGTGGTCATCATCACATGGCTGATCTGGAACGTCGTCATGCCGGACGCGCTGCGCTTCGACCCGTACCCGTTCATCTTCCTGACCCTGATGCTGTCGCTCCAGGCGTCGTACGCGGCCCCGCTGATCCTCCTCGCGCAGAACCGGCAGGACGACCGGGACCGGGTCAACCTGGAGCAGGACCGGGCGCAGAACGAGCGGTCCATCGCCGACACCGAGTACCTGACACGGGAGGTCGCCGCGCTGCGGATGGGCCTCGGCGAGGTCGCCACCCGCGACTGGATCCGCTCGGAGCTGGAGGACCTGGTGCGCGAGCTGGAGGAGCGCGGCTCGGTGCTGCCGCCCCCCGGAACGCCCGGACGTGACGAAGGCGACCGCTGACGGGCTTTCCGGCGCCCGTGGTGGGCGCCGTACCATCGTCCGTATGACGACGGAAGACGCGGTGCGCGAGGCACTGGCGACGGTGAACGACCCCGAGATCAACCGGCCGATCACAGAACTCGGCATGGTCAAGTCGGTCGAGATCGGGGCGGACGGCGCAGTTGCCGTGACCGTGTACCTGACGGTCTCCGGCTGCCCGATGCGCGAGACGATCACGAAGAACGTGAGCGATGCGGTCGCCCGCGTCGAGGGCGTCACCCGTGTCGACGTGTCGCTGGACGTGATGAGCGACGAGCAGCGCAAGGAACTCGCCGCCGCGCTGCGCGGCACGACCGCCGAGCGCGAGGTGCCGTTCGCGAAGCCCGGCTCGCTGACCCGTGTGTACGCGGTCGCGTCCGGCAAGGGCGGCGTCGGCAAGTCGTCGGTGACGGTGAACCTGGCCGCCGCGATGGCCGCCGACGGGCTGAAGGTCGGTGTCGTGGACGCCGACATCTACGGCCACAGCGTGCCCCGCATGCTGGGCGCCGACGGGCGGCCCACCCAGGTCGAGAACATGATCATGCCGCCGTCCGCGAACGGCGTGAAGGTCATCTCCATCGGCATGTTCACCCCGGGCAACGCACCGGTCGTGTGGCGCGGCCCGATGCTGCACCGCGCCCTCCAGCAGTTCCTCGCGGACGTGTACTGGGGCGACCTGGACGTGCTGCTGCTCGACCTCCCGCCGGGCACGGGCGACATCGCGATCTCCGTGGCACAGCTGGTGCCGAACGCCGAGATCCTCGTCGTCACGACGCCGCAGCAGGCGGCGGCCGAGGTGGCGGAGCGGGCCGGTTCGATCGCGGTGCAGACCCACCAGAAGATCGTCGGCGTCGTGGAGAACATGTCGGGCCTGCCGTGCCCGCACTGCGACGAGATGGTGGACGTGTTCGGCACGGGCGGAGGCCAGAAGGTCGCCGACGGGCTGACCCGGACGACCGGCGCGACGGTCCCGGTCCTCGGCTCCATCCCGATCGACGTGCGCCTGCGGGAGGGCGGCGACGAGGGCAGGCCCGTCGTCCTGACCGACCCGGACTCGCCCGCCGGTGCGGCGCTGCGCGCCATCGCGGGCAAGCTCGGCGGCCGCCAGCGCGGCCTGTCGGGCATGTCCCTGGGCATCACGCCCCGCAACAAGTTCTGAGGCCCGGTACGGCCTACGGCGAAGGGGCGCCGCTCCGTGTGAGCGGCGCCCCTTCTCCGTGCGCCTGCGGGACGCCCGCGGGCGCCGTACGCCTGCGGAATGCCCGCGGGTCAGGCGTAGGACTCGATGTCCGGGACGACGGCGAAGCCGAGCCCGTACGCGCTCATCCCCCGCCCGTACGCGCCCAGGTGGACGCCGCCCGTCGTGCCGGCGAGGACCCAGCCGAACTCGGACTCGCGGTAGTGGAACGGCCTCGGCACGCCGTCCACGGGCAGCGACAGTGTCGTCCAGGCCGGTCCTTCGAGGTCGTCGGCGAGCTCGAACGCGGTCTCCGTCTGCTGGTCCAGCCACTCGCCGCGCAGCGCGTGGTCGAGCTGGGCGGGCCACGTGTACGCGAGCAGCCCCGACCCGGCCAGCCAGGCGGCGGAGGACACGCCCGTGGCGTCCAGGACGCCCGTGCCGTCGCCCGAGCCGCGCATCGGGTGGGCGGCGACGGTGACGACGACGGCGAACGCGCCGCGGTCCTGGCCGGCGACCTCCGGCCGTATCGACGGCTCCTCGCCGTGGCCGGTCGAACCGTGCTGGACGCTGCCGTCCGCCGCGGTGCCGACCTGCATCAGCCAGCGCGGGCCGGTGAACGCCTCGTCCAGCCCGTACCAGGGGAAGGGGGCCCGCAGGTACCCGTCGACGGCGCGACGGGACGGAGGCACCCCCTCGGACGTGGGTGTGGTGCTGGGCGTCGGCTGTACCTGCGCCCCCACCCGACTCGTGGTCTCCATCTGCCCGGCCGCCTCCTCGATCCGTTCGGACAGAGGGAGAGAATAACCACCGGGGCGGGACTCGTCCGGGAAGTCCCGCGCCTTGAGGGCCACCGGATGCTCCGGGTGGCCCATCGCGCTCAGGTGGCGTCCGCGTCGAACGGCGGCCGGTCGTACGAGCCGGACGTGTCGCGCTTCTTCAGGAGGTCGGGCGTGGCGGAGCCCGCCGCGGCGGCCGCGCCGGAGGCGGAGCCCGCGACGGCCGTGCCCGAGACGTTGCCCTTGACGGCGTCGGCGACCTCGTCGATCTCCTTGCGGAGGTCGAAGCTGCTGCGCAGCTCCTGGAGGTCCTTGAGGTCCGGGTTGTCGGCGAGCTGCTTGCGGAGGAACGTCTTCGGATTCAGGTCCTCGAACTCGAAGTCCTTGAACTCCGGGCCCAGCTCGCTGCGGATGTCCTGCTTGGCGCTCTCGGAGAAGTTCCGGACCTTGCGGATGAATCCGCTGACGTCCTGGATGAGCTGCGGCAGCTTGTCGGGACCCCAGATGAGCACGGCGAGGATCACCAGCGCCACCACCTCGAGTGCGCCTATGTCACTGAACACCTTGTTGCTCCTCCTCAGGTCTCCGCTGCACCAAGGTACCCGCTTCCCCGCCGTGGCGGGACTGGCGCCGGGGCGGTCGCGAGACCGCCCCGGCACCCTCAGCCGTTCGGCCGTCAGCCGTCGGCCGACGAGCCGAGTGTGAGCGTCTTCGCCGACTCGGCGGTGCCGCGCCGCACGGTCAGGCGCAGCTCGTCGCCCGGGCGGTGGGCGCGGATCTTCACGATCAGCTCCTCGCCGCTGTGGACGCGCTCGCCGTCGACCTTGGTGATCACGTCGCCGGGGCGGATGCCCGCCTCGGCGGCCGGGCCGCCGGGGGTGACGGACGCGCCGCCGTCCTGCGCCTTGTCCGCGACGCGGGCGCCGTCCCCGGCGAACTTCATGTCGAGGCTCACCCCGATGACGGGGTGCGTGGCCTTCCCCGTGTTGATCAGCTCCTCGGCGACGCGCTTGCCCTGGTTGACGGGGATCGCGAAGCCCAGGCCGATGGAGCCGGACTGGCCGTCGTCGATGCCGGAGCCGCTGTCGGCGGCGCGGATGGCGCTGTTGATGCCGATGACCCGGGCCTGCGCGTCGAGGAGGGGGCCGCCGGAGTTGCCCGGGTTTATGGGGGCGTCGGTCTGGAGCGCGTCGACGTAGCTGATGTCGCTGCCGTCGCCCTTCTCGCCGCCCGCCGTGATGGGGCGGCCCTTGGCGCTGATGATGCCGGACGTGACGGTGTTCTGGAGGTCGAACGGGGCGCCGATGGCGACGACGGGGTCGCCGACGCGGACGCCGTCGGAGTTGCCGAGCGGCAGGGGCTGGAGGTTCCTCACCCCGGTGACGCGGACGACGGCCAGGTCGTAGCCGCTGTCACCGCCGACGAGGGTGGCGCGGGCGGTCTCGCCGCCGCTGAAGGTGACGGTGATGTCGCCGCCGCCTTCGCCGGAGTCGACGACGTGGTGGTTGGTGAGGATGTGGCCGCGCTTGTCGAGGACGAAGCCCGTGCCGGTGCCCTGCGCGCCGCCGCCGCTGACGTGGAGGGTGACGACGCTGGGCAGGGCGCGGGCGGCGATCCCGGCGACGCTGTCCGGCGCGCGGTCCTGGGCGCCCGCGCCGGCCTGGGGCAGCTCGACGGTGGTGAGCCCGCCGTTGCGCTCGACGTACGCGCCGACGGCACCGCCGAGGACGCCGGTGAGCAGCGCGAACAGGAGCGCGCCGACGAGCGCCAGGCCCTTGCGGGATCCGCGGGGCCGCCCGCCGCCCACGCCGCCGGTGCCTCCGGGACCGCCGTGGCCGGTGCCGCCGCCGGTGAGCGGCTGCTGGGCGTGCGCCGGGGCCGCGGGCCGGTTCCACGGGTCGTACTGCCCCCACTGCACGGGCACCTGGGGCTGCGCGGGGGCGGCGGGCGCGGTGGGGTGGCCGTGCGGGACGGCGGGCGCGGGGGTGCCGTAGGCGGGCGTCCGGCCGAGCACGGGGCGCTGTACGGGCGGGGCGGGCGCCCAGGGGCCGGGCTCCCCGTAGGGCGGCGTGCGGTACTCGTCGGGCGCGTGCAGCGGCCCGCCGGTCCTGGCGCCCCGCGCGTCGGCACCGGTCACCCCGTGGCCGCCCGCGGCCGGGGGCTCCGGTACGGGTCCGGCCCCGCTCGGCGCCCCGGCCGGCGCCTCGGGCGAAGCGGGCGCGGTCCCCGCGACGGCGTCGACTGCGGGGGCGGTCGGTGCGGCGGGCCGGCTCGGGGCCACGGACCCGGCGGGCGCTTCCGTCGCGGTGGGCGTTTCCGCCCTGGTGGGCGCGGCTTCCGTCGGGGTGGGCGCGGGCGGCTGTGGCGCGGGGTCCGGCGTCCGGGTGTCGGTCGCCTGAGCGGTACCGCCCTTGGTCAGGGACAGCCCCGGACCGGACTCCCCGTCCTCGGACCGGGCCGCAGCCGTGGCGGCCACCGGGTCCGGCGCGTCGGCGGGCACCGGCCCGGCCGTGCACGCGCCGACGGCCTCGGTGGACGGCTTCGTCAGGGACGGTGCCGCGACCTCGGGGGCCGCCGTCGGGGCGGGCGGGTGCTGCGGGGCCCCGGCGGGGGACGGAACGGCGGCCGCCCCGGGCGGGGTGGGGCGGCTCCACCAGTTTCGCTTGGGCTGCGTGGGCTTCCCGTCGTCCATGTTCTCCCCGCTACTGGCCACTCAGCGCCCCTCCGGCGCCCCTGACCACGGATTCAACCAGGTGGGCCAGGGCGCCGTTCAGGGTATCGGGGGTGCCTTGTGCGACGGGTGCGCCGACCGCAGGGGTACCGGGGCGCCTATCAGCGGCAGGGTGTTCGCGCCGATCAGCGGCGTGGCCGCGTGGAGGAACGGCGGGGCCGCCGGGTGGTGCGCCCGCGCCTGGACGCCGCCGGGCGCCAGGATGCCGGGCCGGTCCGCGATCCGTCCCGTGGTCGCCCCCGCGCCGACGCCCGTGGCGGAGCGGCGGCGGCTGTTCTCCGTCGTGGCGGGCTGCCCCGCGGACGGCGAACGCAGCGGCGTCACGTTGTTCCCCGAGCCCTCGCCGCGCGCCTCCACGATCGTGCCGGTCGGCACCGCGCCGCTCAGCGCGATGGCCGCGAACGACACGGCGCTGGCCGCGGCGAACGCGAACCTGCGGCCGCGCCACGGGGACCGCTCGGCCTCGCGGCCGACCTCGTGGATGCGGAAGCCCGCACGGTCGGCGGGGGCGTGCTCGTCGGACGGGACGTAGCCGAAGCCTCCTGGCCTCACTCCGAACAGTCCGGGCCCGGAGCCGGGCCGCGCGGCGTCCTGGGCGTGCCCGGGGCCCGCCCCCAGCGCGCCTCCTCCGAGGCGGCGGCCCCCGAACGGCGGGCCGCCGTCCTCCACGGCGCCCGCGGGCAGCCCCTGGAGGCGCGCCAGCAGCCCCGCCGGGGGCGGGGGCGGGGCGGACTCGGCGAAGTAGCTCTTGAGGCGGCGCTGTGCGTCGGCCTCGGCTTTGCAGCGGGCGCAGGTCGCCAGATGGGCGAGGACCCGCTCGCGGGCGTCGTGACCCAGCTCGCCGTCCACCAGCGCGGCGAGCCGGTCCCCCAGGTGCTGTTCCGCCGGGGTCGGATGTGTGCCACTCACGCGGCTCCGCCCTCCGCCCCCACGGCGACGAACGCGCGCTCGGGCTCGGCGACGACGCGCTGCGCCCCGGCCCGCGCCTCGGGCGACCGGTGCTTGAGCGCCTTGCGCAGGTGCGACCGGCCGCGGTGGATACGGCTGCGGACCGTGCCGAGCTTCACACCGAGCGTCGCGGCGATCTCCTCGTACGACAGGCCCTCGATGTCGCAGAGCACGACGGCTGCGCGGAACTCCGGCGCCAGCGTGTCCAGCGCCTGCTGCACGTCCGCGTCGAAGTGGGTGTCGTGGAAGGCCTGCTGGGGCGACGGCTCACGGCTGGGCAGCCGCTCCGCGGCGTCCTCGCCGAGCGCGTCGAACCGGATGCGCTGCTTGCGCCGCACCATGTCCAGGAACAGGTTCGTGGTGATGCGGTGCAGCCAGCCCTCGAATGTGCCCGGCGTGTACGTGGACAGGGAGCGGAAGACGCGGACGAAGACCTCCTGCGTGAGGTCCTCCGCGTCGTGCTGGTTGCCCGTCAGACGGTAGGCGAGGCGGTACACGCGGCCGCTGTGCGTGCTGACGATCTCCTCCCAGGTCGGGGGAGCCCACGCCTGCGATTCCGCATCCGATGCGAAGGTCGCCGTCGTGGCTGCGGTCTCGGTGGCGGCATGGGTGCTGTCAGCGGTGTCGGTCACGGATTTCGGCTCACCCGCCGACCTGAGGAAGCGCCGCAAACGCGCTCCTCTCCGATCCACAGGCGCAGCCGCACCTCCCCTGTCGGCTCTGGTGGTGTCCAGTGGAGCCCCTACCATAGCCACCTCGCCCGTTAGCTCCGGATAAGAATCTTTACGAGAATTTGGGACCGACTTCGGGTCTTGGGTTCCCCGGCCGCCCCCACTCCTTCCCAACGCCTGGTCCCATCTGCGGGTTCCCGACCGCGAGCGGCTACAGTCACCGTTGCCAACTACGGGAACAGGAGAGGGTCATTACCGCCAACCGGCAGACGAGCTGGGCCTTCGCCGACGCCTTCGCCGCCGAGGACGACGCTCTGCACTGGGCCAGGGACCGGGCCCGGGAGGCAGGGGTGCCCTCGGTGTCCCCCGGCACCGGTGCCGCGCTGCGGATGCTCGCCGCCACGGCGGACGCCAAGGCCGTCGCGGAGATCGGCACGGGGACGGGTGTCTCCGGGATCTACCTCCTGCTGGGCATGCGGCCGGACGGGGTGCTGACCACCGTGGACCCGGAGCCGGACCGGCAGCAGTTCGCCAAGCAGGCGTTCCGGGCGGCGGGCTTCGCCGGGAACCGGGCGCGCTTCATCCCCGGCCGGGCGCTGGACGTGCTTCCGAGGCTGGCCGACGGCGGGTACGACGTGGTCTTCTGCGACGGCGACCGCACCGAGTACCTGGCGTACCTCGACGAATCGTTGCGGCTGCTGCGGCCGGGCGGCCTCGTGTGCTTCGAGGGCGTGTTCGCGGACGGCCGCACGGTGGACTCGGGCGTCCAGCCGGTGGAAGTGCTGACGCTGCGCGAGCTGCTGCGCACGGTGCGGGAGAGCGACGCGCTGGTGCCGTCGCTGCTGCCGGTGGGCGACGGGCTGCTCTGCGCCGTACGCCGGGGCTGAACGGGCTCCACGCGCGCGCAGTCGGGCCGAACGCGGCCGCGCGTACGGGGGCACGGGGCCCCGCGCGCGTACCGGACCGAGTGGCCGGGTGAACGAAAGCCCCGGCGCGGTGTGGACACCGGCCGGGGCGATCGGGAAAACGTGGGGCGTAAGCGTCAGCTCGTGACCTTCTTCAGCTCCTCGCCGAGGGCTACGGCCTCGTCCGGGGTCAGCTCGACGACAAGCCGACCGCCGCCTTCGAGCGGAACGCGCATGACGATGCCCCGCCCCTCCTTGGTCACCTCGAGCGGGCCGTCGCCCGTCCGCGGCTTCATGGCCGCCATGCTCGTTCCCCTTCCTGAAACCAGCTCATCGATCAGCCGATTGCCCCATGGGAGGGCACGGACCGGCGTCGAACACATTGCTTCCAGGTCATTATCCCGCATGGCGACACCCGATGACCAACATCGGGCCGCATCGCTTGCGCAACGCGATCACGCAAAACCCCTCATTTCGGCGATCCTCCTGCGATACTTCGCCGTCGCGGCGTCCGGAGCGGGGGGCCGTCGTTTGACGCAGGTCACATGCCGGAGCCCGATGATCTCCGCCATGCTGGGCGGGAACACCACCCGCCGGAGCCGCAAAGGGGACCCTGCCATGGCCGACACCGTGCTGTACGAGGTGAACGACGGACTCGCCACCGTCACCATCAACCGGCCCGACGCGATGAACGCGATGAACACCGAGGCGAAGGTCGCCCTGCGGGACTCGCTCCAGGCCGCGGGCGCCGACCCGGCCGTGCGCGCCGTGCTGCTGACGGCCACGGGCCGGGCGTTCTGCGTGGGCCAGGACCTCAAGGAGCACGTGCTGTCGCTGACCGGCGAGGACGCCATGCGGACCGTGCGGGAGCACTACAACCCGATCGTCCGGGCGATCACCGGCATGCCGAAGCCCGTGGTGGCCGGCGTGAACGGCGTCGCGGCGGGCGCCGGGTTCGGCTTCGCGCTGGCCGCGGACTACCGGGTCGTCGCGGACACGGCGTCGTTCAACACCTCGTTCGCCGGGGTGGCGCTCAGCGCCGACTCGGGCATCTCGTGGACGCTGCCCCGACTGATCGGCGCCAGCCGGGCCGCCGACCTGATGATGTTCCCGCGCTCCCTGTCGGCGAGCGAGGCGTACGACCTCGGCCTGGTGAACCGGCTGGTCCCGGCCGCAGACCTGGCCGCCGAGGCGGAGAAGACCGCCCGCGCCCTGGCGGAGGGCCCGACCGTCGCGTACGCGTCGATCAAGGAGGCCATGGCGTACGGCGCCGGGCACACCCTCGCCGAGACGCTGGAGAAGGAGGACGAGCTCCAGACCCGCGCGGGCGCCTCCGAGGACCACCGGATCGCGGTGGACGCGTTCCTCGCGAAGGAGAAGCCCAAGTACGTCGGCCGCTAGGCCGTCGCCGGGGCGGGGCTCTTCGCGGCCGGATTCGCGGGGGCCGTGGGGGCCTGGTGCGGCGCGCGGGCGACGCAGCCCGCGAGGTGGTCGTTCACCAGGCCGCACGCCTGCATCAGCGCGTACGCCGTGGTCGGGCCGACGAAGCGGATGCCGCGCTGTTTCAGGGCCTTCGCCAGGGCCGTCGACTCGGGGGTGACCGCCGGGACGTCCGCGAGGGTGCGCGGCGCCGGGCGGTTCGCCGGGTCCGGGGCGTGGGACCAGATCAGCCGGTCCAGCTCCCCGGGCTCCCAGCCTTCGAGCACGCGCGCGTTGGCGAGGGTCGCGTCGACCTTGGCGCGGTTGCGGATGATGCCCTCGTCGGCGAGCAGCCGCTCCCGGTCGGCGTCCGTGAACGCGGCGACTGCGGCGATCCGGAAGCCCGCGAAGGCCCGCCGGAAGCCCTCCCTGCGGCGCAGGATCGTGATCCACGACAGGCCGGACTGGAAGGCCTCCAGGCAGAGCCGCTCGAACAGGGCGTCGTCGCCGTGGACGGGGCGGCCCCACTCCTCGTCGTGGTACGGCATGTAGTCGGGCGTCGAGAAGCCCCAGGGACAGCGCGGCGCGCCGTCCGGCCCGGGCGCGGCTCCACCGGTCATCGGTCCCCCTCCTGGTCCCGCACGTCGCGCTCGCCGTGCGTCTCGCGGTCACCGTACGCGTCCCGGCCGCCGCGCGGGGCCGTGTCGCCGTACGCCGCGCCCTCGCCGTACGCCGCGGTGTCACCGGACGCGGGGGCCTCGGACGCGGCAGCCTCGGGCGCCGGGTGCTCGGCGAAGAGGTCCGTGCGGCCGGAGGCCGTGGCCTGCGCACCCGCCAGGGCGGACTCCAGCTCCGCGATCCGGGCGTCCCGCTCGGCCAGCTCGGCGGCCAGCCGGTCCAGTACGTCGTCCACGTCGGTCATCCGGTAGCCGCGCGGCGCCAGCGGCAGCCGCAGCGTCTCGACGTCGGCGCGGGTCACCGGCCGGGTGAGCGGCAGCGGGTCCACCACGTGCTCCGGCGGCGCCTCGGGCAGCACCTCGTTCTCCGCGCCGCCGACCACCGCGAGGGTCACCGCGGCCACCACGACGACCATCGCTACAGCCAAGAACCAGAACACAGTGCGCCTCTCCCGGAGCCGGAAAACATGGAGCGTAGAACGTCCGGTGCCGATCGTGCCATGCGGTCACGGCGGTTAGGGTCGCAGGGACGTTACGCGAGGAGGACTTACGGGATGCTGCGCCTGGGACGACGCGAATTCGACGCGCACGAGCCGGTGGTCATGGCGATCGTGAACAGGACCCCGGACTCCTTCTACGACCAGGGGGCCACGTTCCGCGACGAGCCCGCGCTGGCCCGGGTGGAGCAGGCCGTGGCCGAGGGCGCGGCGATCATCGACATCGGCGGGGTGAAGGCCGGCCCCGGCGAGGAGGTGGACGCCGACGAGGAGGCGCGGCGCACGGTCGGCTTCGTCGCCGAGGTGCGGCGCCGCCACCCCGATGTGGTGATCAGCGTGGACACCTGGCGGCACGAGGTCGGCGAGGCCGTGTGCGAGGCCGGGGCGGACCTGCTGAACGACGCGTGGGGCGGCGTGGACCCGAAGCTCGCGGAGGTCGCCGCGCGGTACGGGGCGGGCCTCGTGTGCACCCACGCGGGCGGCGCCGAGCCGCGCACGCGGCCGCACCGCGTCACGTACGACGACGTGATGGCGGACATCCTGCGCGTCACGGTCGGTCTCGCGGAGCGGGCCGTGGCGCTGGGCGTGCCGCGCGAGTCGGTGCTGATCGACCCGGGGCACGACTTCGGCAAGAACACCCGGCACTCCCTGGAGGCGACGCGGCGGCTCGGGGAGATGGTGGAGACGGGATGGCCGGTGCTGGTGTCCCTGTCGAACAAGGACTTCGTGGGCGAGACGCTGGACCGGCCGGTGAAGGAGCGGGTCGTCGGGACGCTGGCGACGACGGCGGTGTCGGCGTGGCTGGGCGCCCAGGTGTACCGGGTCCACGAGGTCGCCGAGACGCGGCAGGTGCTGGACATGGTGGCGAGCATCGCGGGCCACCGGGAGCCCGCCGTGGCCCGCCGGGGGCTGGCCTGACCGGTCCCGGCCCGCCCAGCCCGATGAGGGCCGGCGCGACCGGTCCGGCCACGCCGGCCCCCTGGCACGTCCCTGCCGTCAGGGCCCGTCCCCCCGGCGCGTGCCCGCCGCGGCGCCCGCACCCGGCGGGCGCCGCGGGTCAGCGGCCCGCTTCCTTGCTGACCAGGGCGACTGCCTCGTCCACGTCGTCCGTGACGTGGAACAGCATCAGGTCCCGCTCGGCGGCCTTGCCCTGAGCGATGACCGTGTCGCGCAGCCAGTCGACCAGGCCCGACCAGTACTCCGTGCCGAACAGGACGATCGGGAAGCGCGTCACCTTGCGGGTCTGCACGAGGGTCAGCGCCTCGAACAGCTCGTCCAGCGTGCCGAGGCCGCCCGGCAGGACCACGAAGCCCTGCGCGTACTTCACGAACATCGTCTTCCGCACGAAGAAGTAGCGGAAGTTGATGCCGATGTCGACGTGCGGGTTGATGCCCTGCTCGAAGGGCAGCTCGATGCCGAGGCCGACGGAGACGCCCTTCGCCTCGCGCGCGCCCTTGTTCGCGGCCTCCATCGCGCCGGGGCCGCCGCCGGTGATGACGGCGAAGCCCGCCTCCACGAGGGCCCGGCCGAGCTTCACCCCGGCCTCGTACTCGGGGGTGCCGGCCGGGGTGCGGGCCGAGCCGAAGACGCTGATCGCGCTGGGCAGTTCGGCGAGCGCGCCGAAGCCCTCCACGAACTCGGACTGGATGCGCATGACCCGCCAGGGGTCCGTGTGGACCCAGTTCGAGTCGCCCGCCGTGTCCAGAAGCCGCTGATCGGTCGTGCCGGGCTGGACCTGCTCCCTGCGGCGGAGCACCGGCCCCAGCCGCTGCTCCGCCAGTGCTCGCAGTCCCTCGGCCTCGGGGTTCCCCATGATCTGCTCCCTCCGCTGAACATCGTTTGCCAGGGTCAGCGTAGGGCGGGAAATGTGACGAGTGGCGAAATTGTGGTCGTCAGGCGGTGAGCCAGTCGTACAGGCGTCGCTCGCAGTGGGTGATCCGCTCGGTCACGACGTGCTCGTCCCGCTTGTGCGCGAAGATCGGGTTGCCCGGCCCGTAGTTGACGGCGGGCACGCCCAGGGCGCTGAAGCGGGAGACGTCGGTCCAGCCGAACTTGGGCTTCGCCGTGCCGCCGACGGCCTCCATGAACGCCGCCGCGGCCGGGTGGGACAGGCCGGGCAGGGCGCCGCCGGAGTGGTCGTCCACGACGAACTCGTCCACGCCGCAGTCGGCGAACACCTCCCGTACGTGCTTCTCGGCCTCCTCCGGGGTGCGGTCGGGGGCGTAGCGGAAGTTCACGACGACGGTGCACTCGTCGGGGATGACGTTGGTGGCGACGCCGCCGGTGATGCCGACGGCGTTGAGGCCCTCGTGGTACTCCAGACCGTCGATGACGGGGCGGCGCGGCTCGTACGAGGCGAGGCGGGCCAGCACGGGGGCGGCGGCGTGAACGGCGTTGGAGCCCATCCAGGAGCGGGCGGAGTGGGCGCGCTCGCCGCGCATGGTCAGGTGGACGCGCAGGGTGCCCTGGCAGCCGCCCTCGACCTCCCCGTCGGACGGCTCCAGCAGGACGGCGAAGTCCCCCGCGAGCCAGTCGGGGTGGGCGGCGGCCACATGTCCGAGCCCGTTGAGGTGCGCGGCGACCTCCTCGTTGTCGTAGAACACGAACGTCAGGTCGCGGTTGGGCTCGGGCACGGTCGCCGCGATGCGGAGCTGGACGGCGACGCCGGACTTCATGTCGGACGTGCCGCAGCCCCACAGGACGCCGTTCTCGTCCAGCCGGGAGGGGACGTTGTCCGCGATCGGCACGGTGTCGATGTGCCCGGCGAGGACGACCCGCTCGGCGCGGCCGAGGTGGGTGCGGGCGACGACGTTGTTGCCGTAGCGGTCGACCGTGAGGTGCGGGAGGGCGCGCAGGGCCTCCTCGATGGCGTCCGCGAGGGGCTTCTCGGTGCCGCTGACGGACGGGAAGTCGACCAGCGCGGCGGTCAGTGCCGGACCGTCCAGCGTCAGGTCCAGAGCGGTGCGGAGGGGCGCTTCGGGCGTGGAGTCGGGCATGTGACGACCCTATCCCGGCCCCTAGTACGGTTGTCCGCGTGTCCGAGTCCGCCGCTCCTGCCTCCCGTCCCCGCCGCGGCCGCCGTGTCCGGGTCGCGGCCTCGTTCGCCGTCCTGCTGACCGTCGCCGGTTATGTGGCGATGCGGTACGAGTCGAGCGGCGGCGGAACCCCGGCCTGCGTGGTCGGCAGCGGAAGCCACACGTACACGCTCTCCCCCGAGCAGGCCGCGAACGCCGCGACGATCTCCGCCGTGGGCACCACGCGCAAGATGCCCGAACGGGCGGTGACGATCGCGCTGGCGACCGCGCTCCAGGAGTCGGCGCTGCGCAACATCGACTACGGCGACCGGGACTCGCTGGGCCTGTTCCAGCAGCGGCCCTCGCAGGGCTGGGGGACGCCGCAGCAGATCATGGACCCGGTGTACTCGGCGGGCATCTTCTACGACCGGCTGGCGGAGGTGCCCGGGTACTCGCGGCTGCCGCTGACGGTGGCCGCGCAGCGGGTGCAGCGCAGCGGTTTCCCGCAGGCGTACGCCAAGCACGAGCCGGACGCGGCGCTGCTGGCGGCGGCGCTGACCGGCCGTTCGGCGGCGTCGCTGACGTGCGCGCCGATCCGCGGGGCGAAGCCCGGCGACCCGGAGCGGGTGCGGGGCGAGCTGGTGCGGGCCTTCGGCGCGGGCGTGCTGGGCGGGGCGCCGACGGGCGCCGGGGCGGAGGACGGGTCCGGAGGCGGGCCCGATGACGGCAAGGGCGGCGGGGAGCCGGGCGGCGGTACGGCGGCCTCCGGCGGTACGGCGTCCGGGCGGCCCGGGGACGGGGGTGACGCCCGTACGGTGGCGCTGCCCGTGCCCCCGCAGGCGGAGTCCTCAGGGCCGGAGGGCGGCGCTGCGGGCGACGGGTCGCGGCGCGGCTGGGAGCTGGCGCAGTGGGCGGTGGCCCAGGCGCAGGCGCTGGGCGTCGCCGAGGTCTCGTACGCGGGCCGGGTGTGGAGCGCCCGCGAGGCCGACGAGGGGTGGCGCGCGGCCGGGCCGGACGCGAAGGCGGACACGACCGAGGTCGTCATACGCGTCGCCGGGTGAAGCGGCGTTCGCGGTAGGCCACACGCGTTTGATGGGCCGCGTGCGCGGAGGACCGGAAGCGACGCCGCATAGTAGTCGTTTCTTGCCGCTGAGTAATCCCGGCGCATGCGCACGGTGTTCGCTCAGTCGTCCGGCGATTCACTCGCCCGAGCCACTTCGCCGCCGCCGCACCCCCGTTCCGCCAGGGGCTTCGGCCGTTCCCGGCCGGGCGCGCGTTTCCCTGGTGGGGACTGCGGAGGGACGATTCTGCGCACCCTCGCGCCGCTCTTTGTTTGCCCGGTTTTGGGCAGTGCGGATCATTCGGCGCATTGCCAACTCTTTACCCGGCGCCACCGCAACCTCCCCCGGCCTCCCAGCGGTTGTCACAGCGTCCGATCGTCGGACAGGCATCACAGCCACACGACACTTCCCCGTCGAAGGAGCATCATGTCCCTCCCCCTGACCCGCCGGATCGCCAGTGCCGCGCTGCTCACCGCAGCGGGAGCGGCCTCCGTGGTCGGTGCGGCCGGCTCCGCGAGCGCCGTGGACCTCCCCCAGACCAGCGACCTCGCCGGGGGCGTCACCGCCCTCGACACCGCGCAGGTCACGGACACGGTCGGCGCCGCATCGGAGAACGCCACGGGCCTCGCGGGCGGTGCGGGCGGCGAGACCGTCGAGAAGGCCGTACCGGTCGCGGGTGACACCCTCGGCCGCGCGGCCGACCAGGCCACGCCGACCGCCAAGAAGGCCGTCGGCGAGGTCGCGCGCGGCGCGGGCCACGCCGTCGGCGACACCGCCAAGAAGGGCCTGCCCGGCGACGGCCTCCTCGGCGGCCTGCCGGTCTCCACGCCGCTCGGCTGACCCCCGCCCCCTCCGGCTGCGGGAAGGGCCCGGGTCGCGTCACGCGACCCGGGCCCTTCCCCTGTTCCGTACGCCCCGCACACCGCGCTTCTGCCCGGTCGTGCCGGGCCGTCAGGCGAGGCGCTTGACCGCCGCGGCGACCCGCTCGTCCGTCGCGGTGAACGCGACCCGTACGAACCGCTCCCCCGCCGTCCCGTAGAAGTCGCCCGGCGCGACCAGGACGCCCAGGTCGGCCAGGTACCCGACCGTGTCCCAGCAGGGCTCGTCGCGGGTGGCCCACAGGTAGAGGCTCGCCTCGCTGTGCTCGATGCGGAAGCCGTGCGCGACCAGCGCCGTCCGCAGCGCGGCCCGCCGCTCCGCGTACCGCTCCCGCTGCTCGCGCACATGGGCGTCGTCGCCCAGCGCGGCGACCGTCGCCGCCTGCACCGGGGCGGGCGTCATCATGCCGCCGTGCTTGCGGATCCGGAGCAGCTCGCCCAGCACGGACGCGTCGCCCGCGACGAACGCGGCCCGGTAACCGGCCAGGTTGGAGCGCTTGGACAGCGAGTGGACGGCGACGATCCCGTCGTACGAGCCGCCGCACACGTCCTCGTGGAGCACGGACACCGGGTCGGCCTCCCAGCCGAGCTCCAGGTAGCACTCGTCGCTGAGGACCAGCACGCCGTGCTCGCGCGCCCAGGCGACGATCCGGGTCAGCTCGTCCTTGCCGGTGACCCGGCCCGTCGGGTTGGACGGGGAGTTCAGCCACAGCAGCCGCAGCCCGGCCGGGTCCAGCTCCGTCGGGTCGTCGTACACGACCGGGGTGGCGCCGACGAGGCGGGCGCCGACCTCGTACGTCGGGTAGGCGAGGCGCGGGTAGGCCACCTTGTCGCCCGGGCCGAGGCCCAGCTGCGTCGGCAGCCAGGCGACCAGCTCCTTGGAGCCGACGACCGGCAGGACGTTCGGGTGGGCGATGCCCCGGGCGCCGAGGCGGCGCTCGCACCAGCCGGTGATCGCGTCCCGCAGGGCGGCCGTGCCCCACACCGTGGGGTAGCCGGGCGAGTCGGCCGCCTCGACCAGGGCCCGGCGGATCAGCTCCGGCACGGGGTCCACGGGGGTGCCGACCGACAGGTCGACGATCCCGTCCGGGTGGGCCGCGGCCGTCTTCTTGTACGGCTCCAGCTTGTCCCACGGGAAGACGGGAAGGCGGGAGGAGACTGCGGACACGATGCTCACTTTCTCGTGGGTGCGGCGCCTCGCGGACGGCCCGCCGCGGGCACGAACGCCGCGGTCCCGCACGGCGGGAGAGCCGTGCGGGACCGACGACGAGAGGTCAAGCGATCAGCCGTTCTGCGGCGGCAGGGCGGCGATGAAGGGGTGGTCGCGCTCGATCAGGCCGAGCTTGGAGGCACCACCGGGCGAGCCGAGCTCGTCGAAGAACTCGACGTTCGCCTTGTAGTAGTCCTTCCACTCCTCCGGGGTGTCGTCCTCGTAGAAGATCGCCTCGACCGGGCAGACCGGTTCACAGGCCCCGCAGTCGACGCATTCGTCCGGGTGGATGTACAAGGACCGCTGGCCCTCGTAGATGCAGTCGACGGGGCACTCCTCGATGCACGCCTTGTCCTTCACGTCGACACAAGGCTGCGCGATGACGTAGGTCACGCTGTCGTTCCTCCTTGGTAGGGCTGGCTCTGCGCGGGAGCGCGGCGTCGTCGATGCCCGCACCTAGTATCTCCGTTCTTGGAGACGAACCGAACAGGAGGGGCGGACAGAGCTGTGGAGTTCACTGCGGGCGGACGCCTTGAAGTCCAGATCACACCCTCTGACGTGGGCAAACGGGTGTCTGTCCGCCGCCTGGGCGAGCCGGGCTCCCAGACGGAGACATTCACGGACACCGTCGGGGTTCTCACATCGTGGACAGAAGGTGTGCTGCTGATCACACGAAGGACCGGCGAGAGTGTCCGGATCGCGGAGTCGTCGCTGGTCGCGGGCAAGGTCGTCCCGGCCGCCCCGGCCCGCAGGCGCGGCCCCGCGGCGGGCTTCGAGGAGCTGGCCCGGGTCCAGGCGCGGGCCTGGCAGCCGGTGGAGAGCGAACCACTCGGACAGTGGACGCTGCGCGCCGCGCACGGGTTCACCCGCCGGGCCAACTCCGTCCTGCCGCTCGGCGACCCGGGCATGCCCCTCGACGACGCCCTCGCGCGCGTGCGCGACTGGTACGGGGAGCGCGGCCTGCCCCCGTACGTGCAGGCCGCGACCGGCGCGGAGGGCACCCAGGAGGCGCTGTGCGCGGCGCTCCAGGAGCGCGGCTGGCGGCGCGAGGTGTCGGCGGAGGTACGGACCGGGGGCCTCGCGCCCGTCGCCGACCTGGCCGCCGACACGGCCCGGGTGACGCTGTCCCGCACCCCGGACGCGGCGTGGCTGCGCCGGTACCAGCGCGTGGGCGAGCCGGGCCCGCACGTGGTGCGGGTGCTGTCCGCCGGGCCCTCGGTGTGGTTCGCGTCGATGGCGGGCGAGGGCGGGGTGCCGGTGGCGATCGGCCGGTGCGTGGTGGACGCGCGGTGGGCGGGGTTCATGGCGGTGGAGGTGGACCCGGCGCACCGGCGGCGGGGGCTCGCCCGGGCGGTGATGGCCGCGCTGGCCCGCCGCGCGCTGGAGGAGGGCGCGTCGGCGGCGTGGCTCCAGGTGGAGGCGGACAACGACGCGGCCCGCGCCCTGTACGACGGGCTCGGCTTCGCGGTGCACCACCACTACCACCACTTCCGCGTCTCCTGAGGGGTACGTGAGGCGTATGCACGAGCACACCGAGCCCGGCCGGTGGCGGACCCGGTTCGCCGAGGCGGCCCGCGAGGAGCGGCCCGGCCTGGCGGAGCTGTGCCTGCTGATCGGCGCCGAGGCGGAGCCCGGGCTCGGCGAGGCGGGGATGGACGCCGCGGAGATCGAGCTGGACCGGCTGGCCGGACTGCTGCCGTACGGGCCGAAGACCCCGCACGGCTGGGCGGCGGCACTGGCGTCGCTGCTCGGCGGGCGGTACGACTTCCACGGGACGCCCGGCGACTACCGGCGCCTGGAGTCGTCGCTGCTCCACCAGGTGCTGCGGCGCCGCCGGGGGCTGCCGATCCTGCTGTCCGTCGTGTGGATGGAGGTGGCGCGGCGGGCGGGGGCGCCGGTGTACGGGGTGGCGCTGCCGGGGCACTTCGTCGTCGGGTTCGGGGACCCGGGCGAGCGGGTGCTGGCGGACCCGTTCGCCGGGGGCCGGCCGATGACGGAGGCCGACACGGAGCTGCTGGTGGCGGGCGCCACCGGGGAGCCGCTGCGGCCGTCGATGCTGCTGCCCGCCGACCCGCTGGACATGGTGCTGCGCATCCTCAACAACATCCGCGCCTGGGCGGCCGGGCGGCCCGAGCGCTCCGACGTGGCGCTGTGGGCGGTGGAGCTGGCGCTGCTGCTGCCGTCGCACCCGGCGCGGCTGCGGTACGAGCGGGCGCAGCTCCTCGTCGAGCGCGGGGACTTCACGGCCGGTGCGGCGGAGATGGAGGCGTACGCGGACGTGGTCGCCGCGGTGGAGCCGACGACCGCCGCGACCCTCCGCGCCCAGGCCCGCGCGGCCCGGGCCCGGCTCAACTGACGGCGCCCGCACGGCGGGTGGGGCACGGGTCGGCGTGGCGGCCGCGGGGCCGTGCACCGGGGCTCGCTGCCCGATGACCGGTCCTGGGCCGGGATACGGACAGGGCCGCCCCCGCCGAGCGGCGGGAACGGCCCTTCCGGTGTCCGTACGAGTCCTGGCCTGCGGGCCTCAGCCCCGCGGGTCCAGTTCGATGGTGACGGTGCGCTCGGCCTCGGTCCTGCCGACGAGGGCCTTGTGCATGGCGGCGGCCACGTCGTCGGCGGACAGCTGGTGCTTCTTGCCGTCCCCCTTGGTGATCATGATGCCGTCGAAGGTGCCGTCGAGGAGGCGGTCGATGGCCTCCTTGTCGTAGTACGGCTCCAGGCGCTTGCCGACCGCCTTCATCGACAGGATCTGCGGCAGCGACCGCTGCGGGCCGAACTGGATCTGCTTGCCGCCCGCCTTGATGGTGATCAGGCCCGACATCGCGGGCTCGGCGAACTCCTTCATGGCCCGGTCGATCTCGGCCTGCTCGATCATCGGCTCACGGGTGGCGACGGGCAGCTCCACGACGTTCGCCCGGCCGGTCTCGACCTGGGCGCGGTACGCGTCCCGCACGAACAGCATCGAGCGCCGCACGTCCAGCACGGTGCCCGCCTTGCCCGGTACGGGGACCGCCTTCCCCGGCTCGAACTTCACCGTGCCCTCGGTGACCGCGCCGGAACCGCCGCCGAGACCGGACAGGGCGACGCCCAGCTTCTCCTCGTCCACCGGGATCACCGGCTGGGCGACCCGCTCGGCGCCGAACAGGGAGCCGATCACGGTGACGGGGTTGTAGTCGCTGCCCGCGGCGGCGCGCACGGTCGCCTGGCTGTCCAGGGACAGGCCGGCCTTGTCGGGCGCGAGGGTGCGGTTCTGCCCGCCGACCTCCAGCTGGAGCGGCCGCGCGGCACGGGCGCCGAGCGCGGCGTCCAGCTTCTGGACGGCCTCCTCCTTGGTGGAGCCGCCGATGTCCACGCCGAGGACGGTGGTGCCCTTGGGGACGTCTGCCTGGTTGAGGAGCAGTCCCGCGCCGTAGGCGACGCTGGCGGCGGCGACCACGGCGACGGCGAGGAGGACCAGCTTGGAGCGGCCCTTCTTCGCGGGCGCGGGCGCGGCGCGGGTGGCCGGCGGCGGGGTGGGCGCGGGTGCCTCGGGGGCGGGCTCGTCCAGGACCGGCGGGTACGCATCGAACGGCTCGTCGTACGCGTCGGGGTGCCCGGCGGCGCGGGCCGGGCCGGACATCGGGAACGGCGACGGGGCGTCCGTCTCACGGTCGTCCCGAGGGACGACGGGGATGCCGCTGGTCAGCGTTTCGCCCGACACCTGGCCCGGCGGGGGGCCCTGGCGCGGCCCGGGACCGGGGTGCGGCTTCTGCGGCGTGAGGATCGCGGTGTCGTCGGACATCCCGCCACCCGGGGCCTGCGCCTGGGTCTGGGCCTGCGGCGCCTGGGGGCGCGTGGCGGAGCCCGAGGTGGCGTGGAGCGCGGCGGTCCCGAAGGCCGGTCCCGTGGTACGGCCGGTGGGGCCGGTGGGGCGCGACAGATCGGCGAGGCCGGAGAGGGCGGACGTGCCGGGGGAGGAGCCGCCGGGCGCGTCGGAGAAGTACGGCAGGCCGGGGGCGCCGACGCCGTCCTGGGCCTGGGCCCCCGGTGCGGCCTGCGGGCCGCCCTGGGCGCCGTCCTGCGGCGGGGCGGCGGCCGTCGCCGCGTACCCGGCGCCGTTGGTGCCCGTGTCCAGGCCCGTGCCCGTACCGGCACCCGGGCCGGTCCCGGCACCCGGGCCGGTCCCGGCACCCGGGCCGGTCCCGGCACCCGGGCCGGTCGCGGCACCCGGGCCGGTCGCGGCGCCGGGGCCCGCGCCGGGCGCGGCCGGGGCGTCGGCGGAGGCGCCGGCGGGCGAGGCGGCGGGCGCCTTGCGCGGGGCGAACCAGTCGCTGGTGGGCTTGTCCCGCACGGCGGCAGGCTGCGGTTCGTCCACGTCCGGGCGGGGCGTCCGCGCCGTCCGCTCGGCGGGGCTCTCCTGCTCGGGCTCGTCGGCGGGCGCGTCCTGACCTCCGCCGCTCACCGGCTTGCGCACGACGACCGGCGGGATGGGCCGCGAACCCGGAATGTTGATCCGGATGCGCGTGGTCAGGGTCGTTTCGGTCTTCTTCTCCTCCGGCTGCGCGGGCGCGCCGGCCCCGGAGGCGTCCTGGTACTGGGGCGACCCGTACGGCGGGGTGCCCGACGGGTACGCGGCTCCGCCACGCCCCTGGGGCCCGGAGGACGAAGTGTCAGTTTCACGACTCAAAGCAGGATCTCCCGGTTGGCTCCGCCGCCCGCTCTCACACCCACGGGCGCCCGGCGGCGCGCACCACCATACTGGCCACCGTCACGGCGCCACCCCCTGCCGGGGGAACATCACCGGGCAATGCCACTCAAGTTCGGGCACGTCCCCCGTCAACTGGCCGCCGCGGGCCCCGCTGTTGCGGCAGGACGGACAGGGTGGCGCACATCACAGCCAGCGCCATCCCCCCGAGCACGAACACGAGATCGGCCATCCCGCCCCACAGGAGCTTGTCGCCCTCGCCGCGCCCGAAGCCGATCGCCACGACGGCGGCCAGCCAGCCCGCGCCGGACGACAGGACGCCCGCCTGGCCGCCGACGGCGCGCAGCCCTCCGTAGAAGAGGGCGGCCGTGGCCAGCAGCGCGAGCAGCAGCCCGGCGGGGAGCCACGCGGCCTGGAACAGCGCCCCGGCCAGCCCGACGAGCACGCCCAGCACGACGAGGACCGTGTGCGTGAGGACCTTCACCACGACGCTCACGCGGTCACCCCCGCGAACAGGTCGGTCTCCCGCTCCCCCGCCGGAGCGCCCGACTCGCCACGCGCCAACTGGTAGTACTCGCGGTCGAAGAGGGGCTGCCCGAGGTCGTTGGAGAGGGCGAAGAACCGGCCCCGTACGACGATCTGCGTGGCGTGCGCGCGCATGGCGGCGGCCTTGCGGTCGGCGTACGCGGTGCCGTCGATCTCGGCGGTGACCAGCTCGTCGTCCACCACGCCCGGTACGTCGCCGATGTCGGCGACGCCGGGGAAGGTGACGTCGGTGGCGGCGCGCAGGGCGGCGAAGCCCTCCTCGGCGACCGGGCGGGGCACCCGGTTCCAGTAGATCTTGGCGATCCTGTGGGGGGCGCCGAGGCCGGGCGCGTACGCCGGGTCGGCGGCCAGGTCGGCGGCGCGCATGGCGACGCGGTGGGCCTGGATGTGGTCGGGGTGGCCGTATCCGCCGTCGGGGTCGTACGTCACCAGGACCTGCGGGCGGACCTCCCGGACGACCTCGACGAGATGCGCGGCGGCGGCGTCCACGGGGGCGCTCCAGAAGGCGCCCTCGCGGTCGTTCTGCGGGACGCCCATCATTCCGGAGTCGCGGAAGCGGCCCGGGCCGCCGAGGAAGCGGTGGTCGGTGACCCCCAGCTCCCGCATGGCGGCGGCCAGTTCACCGACGCGGTGGGGTCCCAGCCGGTCCTCGCGGTCGGGCGCGAGATGGGCGAGGCCGGGCGGGATGACCTCGCCCTCCTCGCCCCGTGTGCAGGTCACCAGGGTGACCAGGGCGCCCTCGGCCGCGTACCTGGCCATGGTGGCGCCGTTGTTGATCGACTCGTCGTCGGGGTGCGCGTGCACCAGGAGCAGACGACGGGCGGGGAGATCCGTCATACGGACACCCTACGAGGTCCGCTCCCGGCGGCGGCGTTCCGGAACCGCGCGCAGGCGGGCCGGGGGTCAGAACTTCAGGTTGCCGATCATGCCGGCCACGCTGGTGGTCAGCTGGCTGACGGTGGGGGCGATGGAGGAGCTCGCCAGGTAGAAGCCCAGGAGCATGCAGACGATGGCGTGCCCGGCCTTCAGCCCCGCTTTCCGGATGAGCAGGAAGACGACGATCGCCAGCAGCACCACCGCCGAAATCGAGAGTGCCACGGCGGTTCACCTCCATACATGTCGGTCGGGAACGGGCAGCGCGCATGTGCCAGGAGGTTCATACCCACCTTGCGCTACGGATCATAACTTTCCGTTCCCCCGCATCGATCGGTGCACGGCAGCATTGGGGGGCGCACAGCCGCTAGTTTCGGTCACATGACCTCGCGGCAGAGCAACTTCCCCCACCAGTACGCCCGTACGCGGCGTTTCACCCTGGGCGCACCACGGTCGTTCACCGTGGCGCCCGACGGCTCGCGGCTCGTCTTCCTGCGCTCCCCCTCGGGCACGGACCCGGTCAACAGGCTGTACGTGATGGACCTGGACGGCGACAAGCCGGCCCCCGAACGGGTCGCCGCCGACCCGGCGGTGCTGCTCGGCGGGGCTGGGGAGGACCTGTCGCCCGAGGAGCGCACGCGGCGGGAGCGCAGCCGGGAGATGGGGGGCGGGGTGGTGGGATACGCCACGGACGCCGCCGTGGAGTTGGCGGCCTTCGCCCTGTCGGGGCGGCTGTTCGTCGCGGAGTTGCGGGCCGGGACGGCGCGGGAGCTGCCCGCGCGGGGCCCGGTGGTGGACCCGAGGCCGTCGCCGGACGGGCGGCTCGTGGCGTACGTGGCACGGGGCGCGCTGCGCGTGGTGCCCGTGGAGGGCGGCGAGGGGCGGGACCGGGCGCTCGCGGAGCCCGAGGGCGAGGACGTGGCGTACGGGCTGGCCGAGCATGTGGCGGCCGAGTCGATGGCCCGCTCGCGGGGCTTCTGGTGGTCGCCGGACTCGGACCGGCTGCTGGTGGCGAGGGTGGACGACGGGCCCGTGCGGCGGTGGTGGATCGCGGACCCGGCGCATCCGGACCGGGAGCCGCAGCGGGTGGCGTACCCGGTGGCGGGCACGGACAACGCGCAGGTGCGGCTGTTCCTGGCCGGGGTGGACGGCGGGGAGCGGACGGAGGTCGTGTGGGACCGGGAGCGGTTCCCGTACCTGGCGCGGGTGCACTGGTCGTCGGCGGGTGCGCCGCTGCTGCTGGTGCAGGCCCGCGACCAGCGCACTCAGCGGTACCTGGCCGTCGATGTGACGTCCGGTGAGACCCGTGTGGTGCGGGCGGAGGAGGACGGGCGGTGGCTGGAACTGATCCCGGGTGCGCCGGCGTGGGCGGCGGACGGGCGGCTCGTGCGCGTCGCGGACGAGGACGGGGCGCGCGTCATGGCGATGGGTGACCGCCCGCTCACGGACGGGGCGTTGCACATTCGGGGCGTACTGGACGTAGGGGACGGGGACGTACTGGTCTCGGCCTCGGCGGGTGAGTCGGCGGCCGACGCGGAGATTGGCGAAATCCATGTGTACCGGGTGGGCGAGCGGGGCGTGGAGCGGATCTCCGTGGGGCCCGGCGTGCACACGGCGGTGCGCGGCGGGCCGGTGACCGTGCTGGCGTCGGCGGTACCGGACGTGCCGGGGCAGCGGGTGCGGGTGCTGCGGGACGGGAAGCGGATCGCGGAGGTCGCGTCGTACGCCGAGACGCCGGTGCACTCGCCGCGCGTCGCGCTCACCCTGTCGGGGCCGCGGAGGGTGCCGTGCGCGGTGCTGCTGCCGCGCGCGTACGAGGAGGGGGACGGACCGCTGCCGGTGCTGATGGACCCGTACGGCGGCCCGCACGGGCAGCGGGTGGTGGCCGCGCACGACCCGTACCTGACGTCCCAGTGGTTCGCCGACCAGGGGTTCGCGGTCGTCGTCGTGGACGGACGCGGCACGCCGGGCCGGTCGCCCGCCTGGGAGAAGGCGTTCACCGATGGGCCCGCTCCGGCGCTGGACGACCAGGTGGAGGCCCTGCGGGAGCTGGCCGGGCGGTTCCCGCTGGACCTGGGGCGGGTGGCGATCCGGGGCTGGTCGTTCGGCGGCTGGCTGGCCGGGTTCGCGGTGCTGCGGCGCCCGGACGTGTTCCACGCCGCGGTGGTGGGCGCCCCGGTGACGGACCAGCGGCTGTACGACACGCACTGGGCGGAGCGGTACTTCGGGGGGCGCCCCCAGGATGTGCCCGAGGCGTACCGGGCGAGCTCGCTCGTGTGGGACGACGGGCTGGTGGACGCGGCCGGACCGGCCAGGCCCATGATGCTCGTCCATGGCCTGGCGGACGACAACGTGGTCGCGGCGCACACCCTCCGGCTGTCGTCGGCGCTGCTGGCGGCGGGCCGCCCCCATGAGGTGCTGCCGCTGACCGGCGCGACGCACATGCCCACGCAGGAGGCGGTCATGGCGAACCTGCTGACGCTCCAGCTGGACTTCCTGAAGCGGTCGTTGGGCCTGGAGTGACCCCCGCGGGACCTGAGCGGTCACCGAGTGCGGGGTGCCCCCGGGACCTGAGCGGTCACCGGTGCGGGGCGGGAGCGACCGGCCGGGGCCACATGGCACGCCCCGGCCGGTCCACGGCACCCGCACGGCCGTACGGCATCCAGGGTGGCGTGTCCGTATATCGGGACGGGGTCGGCCCGGTGTCCCGCGTGTTACACGCCCGGTGCCCCTCCCGTCACCCGGCCCCCGCCCGATCGCCCCGCGTCACACCGCCGTCGCCCCGCTCGGGGGCGGCGGCTGCTCCCCCGGTACGACGTGGATCTCCTCCGCGAAGTGGCACGCCGAGTCGTGCCGCGCCGGGCTGCCGGCGTCCCGGAACGCCTCCGGGACGGCGAGCAGGGGCACCTCGAGGGCGCACCGCTCGCGCGCCTTCCAGCAGCGGGTGCGGAACCGGCAGCCGGACGGCGGGTTGGCGGGGGACGGCACGTCGCCGGAGAGGAGGATGCGCTCGCGGTGCTCCCGCGCCTCGGGGTCCGGTACGGGCACGGCGGACAGCAGGGCCTGGGTGTACGGGTGGGTGGGGTGGTCGTAGATCTCCGTGTCGGTGCCGGTCTCCACGATCCGGCCGAGGTACATGACGCCGATCCGGTCGGAGATGTGCCGCACGATCGACAGGTCGTGCGCGATGAACACGTACGACAGGCCGAACTCGTCCTGGAGCCGCTCCAGCAGGTTGACGACCTGCGCCTGGACGGACACGTCGAGAGCGGAGACGGGTTCGTCGGCCACGATGACGCGCGGCTGTAGGGCGAGGCCCCGGGCGATGCCGATGCGCTGGCGCTGGCCGCCGGAGAACTGGTGCGGGTAGCGGTTGATGTGCTCGGGGCTGAGGCCGACGACCTCCAGCAGCTCCCGCACCCGGCGGCGGCGGTCGCCCTTCGGCGCGACCTCGGGGTGGATCTCGTACGGCTCCCCGACGATGTCCCCGACCGTCATGCGCGGGTTGAGGGAGGTGTACGGGTCCTGGAAGACCATCTGGATGTCGCGCCGCACGGCCCTCAGGGCGCGCCCGGACAGGCGGGTGATGTCCTCGCCCTGGTAGCGGATGGCACCGGAGGTGGGCCGTTCCAGGTTGACCAGCATCTTCGCGACGGTGGACTTGCCGCAGCCGGACTCGCCGACGATGCCGAGCGTCTCGCCGGGGCGCAGGTCGAAGGAGACGCCGTCCACGGCCTTGACCGCGCCGACCTGCTTCTTGAACACGACGCCCCGGGTGAGCGGGTAGTGCTTGACGAGGTCCCGTACCACCAGGATCGGCTCAGCGGACGGCATCGACGGGCTCCTTGTGGAGGGTCTCGCGCCAGAAGTGGCAGGCGCTGCGCCGGTCGTCGGAGACCTCGTGGAGCGGGGGGACGTCGGTGCGGCACACGTCGCGGGCGCGGGGGCAGCGCGGGTGGAAGGGGCAGCCGGGCGGGATCGCCGTCAGGCTGGGCGGCAGACCCGAGATGGCGTACAGCTCCCGCCCCTTCTGGTCGAGGCGCGGGATGGAGTCGAGCAGGCCCTGCGTGTAGGGGTGGGCGGGCGCCTTGTACAGGTCGTGGACGGGGGCGGTCTCGACGATGCGGCCCGCGTACATCACGGCGATGCGGTCGGCGACGTCCGCGACGACGCCGAGGTCGTGGGTGATGAGGACGAGGCCCATCCGCAGCTCCCGCTGGAGCTCGGCGAGGAGCTCCATGACCTGCGCCTGGACGGTGACGTCGAGGGCGGTGGTGGGCTCGTCCGCGATGATCAGCTCGGGCTCCAGGGCCATCGCCATGGCGATCATGATGCGCTGGCGCATGCCGCCGCTGAACTGGTGGGGGTACTGGCCGACGCGTTCGCGGGCGGCGGGGATGCGGACGCGGTCCATCAGCTCGACGGCCCTGGCGCGGGCGTCCTTCTTCGACATGCCCCGGTGGACGGTGTACATCTCGGCGAGCTGGTCGCCGACGGTGAGGACCGGGTTCAGCGCGGACAGCGCGTCCTGGAAGATCATCGCCATCCGCGCGCCGCGCACCTTGCGCCGCTCGTCCTCCTTGAGGGTGAGCAGGTCGCGGCCCTGGAAGACGATCTGCCCGCCGGTGATGCGGCCGGGCGGCATGTCGAGAATGCCCATGACGGCCTGCGCGGTGACGGACTTGCCGGAGCCGGACTCCCCGAGGACGGCGAGGGTCTCGCCCTCGTCGACGGAGTAGGTGACGCCGTTGACCGCCTTGGCGACGCCTTCGCGGGTGCGGAACTCGACGTGGAGGTCGCGTACTTCGAGCAGCATGGCGGCGGCTCCTCAGCGCAGCTTGGGGTCGAGGGCGTCGCGTACGGCGTCGCCGAGCATGATGAACGCGAGGACGGTGATGCTCAGCGCGCTCGCGGGCCACAGCAGCATGTGGGGGGCGTTGCGGATCTGGGGGGCGGCGTTGGAGATGTCGATGCCCCAGGAGACGGTGGGCGGGCGCAGTCCGACGCCGAGGAACGACAGGGTGGCCTCCAGCGCGATGTAGGTGCCGAGCGCGATCGTCGCGACGACGATGACGGGCGCGACGGCGTTGGGCGCGACGTGCCGCAGCAGCAGCCGTCCGCTGCCCGCGCCGAGCGAGCGGGCGGCCTGGACGTAGTCGTGCTGTTTGGCGGTGATGACGGAGCCGCGGGCGATGCGGGCGATCTGCGGCCAGCCGAGCAGGACGATGAAGCCGACGACGGGCCACACGGTGGTGCTGGTGACGACGGACAGGAAGACCAGGCCGCCGAGGACGACGGGGATGCCGAAGAAGATGTCGGCGGTACGGGAGAGCAGGGCGTCGCTCCAGCCGCCGAAGAACCCGGCGAGCCCGCCGAGGAGGCTGCCGAGCAGGGCGGCGCCGAGGGTGGCGGCGATGCCGACGGTGATCGAGGCGCGCGCCCCGTGGACGGTGCGGGCGTACACGTCGCAGCCCTGCGTGTCGTACCCGAAGGGGTGGCCCGGCTCGGAGCCCTCCTGGGACTTGGCGAGGTCGCAGTGGAGGGGGTCGGCGCTGGTGAGGATCTGCGGCCAGATCGCGATGAGCACCAGGAAGGCGATGAGCAGCGACGACACCAGGAAGACGGGGTTGCGGCGCAGCTGGTGCCAGGCGTCGGTCCACAGGCTGCGGGGCCTGCCGCCGGGGCCCGGCGGGGTGCCCTCCTCGCCGGTCGGTTCGGTCTCGGGCCTGTCGAGGGTCTCGGCTTCGCTCATGGCCAGGTCCATGGCGCCGCCGGCGCCGGTCGGGGCGATCGCCTCGCGCGGGTTCTCGTACGGGCTCCTCTCGTAGGGGTCCCGGTCGCCGGGGCCCTTCTCGTACGGGCCCTCGTCGTACCGGCCCCGGTCGCGGTGGCCCTTCCCGTACGGGCCGCCCTCGTAGGGGTCAGGCATAGCGGATCCTCGGGTCCAGGACCGCGTAGAGCAGGTCCACCAGCAGGTTCGCCACCAGGAAGACGATCACCAGGATGGTCACGAAGCCGACGACGGTGGGCGAGTTGTTGCGGAGGATGCCCTGGTAGAGCTGGTAGCCGACGCCGTGGATGTTGAAGATCCGCTCGGTGACGATGGCGCCGCCCATCAGGGCGCCCACGTCGGCGCCGATGAAGGTGACGACCGGGATCAGGGAGTTGCGCAGCAGGTGCCGGGTGATGACGCGGCGGCGCGGGAGACCCTTGGCGATGGCGGTGCGCACGTAGTCGGCGCGGGTGTTCTCGGCGATGGAGGTGCGGCTGAGCCGGGTGACGTAGGCGAGGGAGACGAGGGCGAGGACGACGCCGGGGAGGATCAGCTCGTCGAAGCGGGCCTCGGAGGAGACCGACGGGCTGATCCACCCCCACTTCACGCCGAGGAGGAACTGCAGGAGGTAGCCGGAGACGAAGGTGGGGACGGAGATGACGACGAGGGTGAGGATCAGCAGGCCCGTGTCGAGGGGGCGGCCGCGCTTGAGGCCGCTGATCACACCGAGGGTGATGCCGACGACGATCTCGATGGCGATGGCGACGATCGTGAGCCGCAGCGTCACGGGGAAGGCGGAGGCCATCAGTTCGGTGACCCGCTGGCCGTTGAAGGCGGTGCCGAAGTCGCCCTGGAAGATCGCCCCCATGTAGAGCAGGTACTGCTTCCACAGCGGTTCGTCGAGGTGGAGGTCCTCGCGGATGCGGGCCACCGTGGCGGGGTCGGGCGCCTTGTCGCCGAACAGGGCCGCGACGGGGTCGCCGAGCGCGTACACCATGAGGAAGATCAACAGGGTGGTCCCGATGAACACGGGGATCATCTGCAGCAGCCGCCGGATGACGTAACGCCCCATGTGGCCTCCTCCGGGGTTGCGGTTGGCGGCTCAGCCGACCTTGATCTGGTCGTACACGGGGACGCTGAACTGGTTGAGCTTCACGTCGGAGAGCCGCTCGGTGTAGCCCGCGCTGCCGCTCTGGTACCAGAGGGGGATGGCGGGCATCTGGGCGGCGAGGATCTTCTCGGCGTCCTGGAAGTGCTTGATGGCGGCGGCCTGGTCGGACTCGGCGTTGGCGCGGTCGACGAGGGCGTCGAAGCGCTGGTTGGTGAACTTGCCGTGGTTGGCGGAGGCACCGGTGTAGTAGAGGGGCTCCAGGAAGTTCTGGATGAGCGGGTAGTCGGCCTGCCAGCCGGAGCGGAAGGGGCCGGCCATGCGGAAGCCGGTGACCTGGTTGCGGAAGTCCGCGAAGGTGCCGACCGGGTTGACGGTGCAGACGGGGCCCCGGCCGAGGACGTTGTTGATGCTGTTGCAGACGGCGTCCATCCACTGGCGGTGGGAGCCGGTGTCCACGTTGGACGTGAGGGTCATCCTGCCGCCGGGGAGCCCGCCGCCCTCGTTGATGAGCCGCTTCGCCTCGGCCGCGTCGTATGTGCAGGCGTCGCCGCACGTGTCCGCGTAGCCGCCCTTGTCGCCGAGCGCCGGGGAGGTCCAGTCCTTGGCGGGTGTGCGGGTGTTCTGGTAGATCTGCTTGGTGATCTGCTCGCGGTTGATCGCCTTGGAGATGCCGATGCGGACCTTCTCCATGCCGGGCCTGGACCACTCGGACCGGTAGAAGGGGAAGACCAGGGTCTGGATGAGGAGGGCGGGCTGGTTGATGTACCGGTCGCCGAGGTCGCTCTCCACGTTCTTGAGCTGCTGGGCGGGGATGTCGTCGACCAGGTCGAGGTTGCCGGAGATCAGGTCCTGGTAGGCCGTGTTGTTGTCGGTGTAGACCCGCAGGTCGACCCCTGCGTTCCGGGCCTTGTCGGGCCCCTTGTACCCGTCCCAGCGGCGCAGCCGCATCTCGCTGCCCTTGGTGTACGCGTCCACGGTGTACGGGCCGTTGCCCACGGGCTTGTTCAGCCACGCGGCGTGGTCGGTGAAGAACGCCTGGGGCAGCGGCATGAACGCGTTGTACCCGAGCGTGTCGGGCCAGGTGGAGAACTTGTCCTTCAGGGCGACGGTGAAGGTCCGCTCGTCCTTGACGACCAGGCCCCGCATGGTCTTGGCCTTGGCGGCGCCGGACTCGGGGTGTACGTCGTCGTAGCCGACGATGTCGGAGAAGAACGGCGCGTTGTTCTGCTTGTTGTCCACGTGGGCGGCGTAGTTCCAGGCGTCCACGAACGACTTGGCGGTGACCTTCTCGCCGTTGCTGAAGGTCCAGCCGGGTTTGAGGGTGATGGTGAAGTTCTGCGAGTCGGTCGTCTCGATCTTCTCGGCGACCATGTCCCGCGCCTCGCCCGTCTCGGGGTCGTACCGCTTGAGGCCGCGGAACACCATGTCGAGGACCTTGCCGCCCTGGACCTCGTTGGTGTTGGCCGGCTCCAGGGGGTTCTGGGGGTCGCCCCAGGAGGAGCTCAGGAGGCCGTCGCCACCGCCACTGTCGCCGCCTCCGCCGCCGCAGGCGGTCGCGGTCGCCGCGAGGACGACCACGATGGCGCAGGCGACCCGTCGGGTGGGGTGGCTGGCTCCGCGCATGGGTGCCTCCTGGTCTTTCGGGCCATGAGCAGGACTTAGGCCCAAATATCACTGCATACGGGATACCCCGCACTCCACACACCCCCAACGGTGTACGCCCGCCTCCCCCCGCACCACTCCCCCGCGCGGCACCCGCGGCCCGGCGGCGTGCCGGGAAACGCGAAGGCCCCCCGCCGGAGCGGGGGGCCTTGCGGGTGCTCGTCACGCCGTGGCGGCGCCGGTCACTCGGAGTCGGACTCCAGGGACGCCAGGGCGGGGTCCATGACGACTTCCTTGCCCGCCTTGATGGTGGGCTCCTCCGGGAAGTGGCACGCGGTCAGGTGACCCTCGGCGTTTCCGGAGAGCTGCACCAGCGGCGGCTCCTCCGTCGCGCACTTCTCCTGCGCCTTCCAGCAGCGGGTGCGGAACCGGCAGCCGGACGGCGGGTTGATCGGCGACGGCACGTCACCGGCGAGGCGGATGCGCTCGCGCTGCGGGCCGTCGACCGACGCCTCGGGCACCGCGGACAGCAGGGCGTGGGTGTACGGGTGGCGGGGCCGGTTGTACAGGGAGTCGCGGTCGGCGACCTCCATGACCTTGCCGAGGTACATCACCGCGACGCGCTGCGAGAAGTGCCGCACGACCGCCAGGTCGTGGGCGATGAAGAGAAAGGCGATGCCCATCTCGTCCTGGACCTTCTGCAGCAGGTTGACGACCTGCGCCTGGATCGACACGTCGAGCGCCGACACGGGCTCGTCCGCGACGATCAGCTTCGGCTGGAGGGCCAGGGCGCGGGCGACACCGATGCGCTGGCGCTGACCGCCGGAGAACTCGTGCGGGAAGCGGTTGTAGTGCTCCGGGTTCAGACCCACGGTCTCCAGCAGCTCGCGCACGCGGTTCTCGCGGCCGCCGGGCGGGTTGATCCCGTTGACCTCCATCGGGCTCTTGATGATCGTGCCGACGGTCTGGCGCGGGTTCAGCGACGAGTACGGGTCCTGGAAGATCATCTGGATCTCGGACCGGATCGGCGCCAGCTGCTTGCGCTTGGCGTGGGTGATGTCCTGGCCCGCGTACTCGATCGTGCCGCCCGTGGGCTCCAGCAGGCGGGTTATCAGACGGCCGGTCGTGGACTTGCCACAGCCGGACTCACCGACCAGGCCCAGCGACTCGCCGGGGTACATCGTGAGGTCCACGCCGTCCACCGCCTTGACGGCGCCGACCTTGCGCTTGAAGGGGAAGCCGCCGTAGATGGGGAAGTGCTTCTGCAGCCCTTCCACCTTCAGCAGCGGTTCTCCCTGCTGCTTCTTCGCTCCCTGCTGCTGCGGCAGAGTGACGTTCTCGCTCATGTCTCTGCGTCTCCCTAGCCCAGCCGGGGCTTGATCTGATCGATGAAGATGGACTGCTTCTGCTCACCCGTGAGGTGGCAGGCCGCGGCGCGGCCGTCCGCGAGCAGCGGTCGCTCGGTCGTGCAGAGCCCGCCGGGGACCTCGTCCACGAAACGGCAGCGCGGGTGGAAGCGGCAGCCGGCCGGCGGGTTCAGGAGGCTCGGCGGGGTGCCCGGGATCGGCACCAGCGGCTCGCTCGTGTCACCGCCGAGGCGCGGCATCGAGCTGAGCAGGCCCCAGGTGTAGGGGTGCTTCGGCTCGCTCAGCACCTCGCGCACGCTGCCGCGCTCCACGGCCCGGCCCGCGTACATGACCAGCAGGTCGTCCGCCATGTTGGCGATGACGCCCAGGTCGTGGGTGATGAAGATGATCGCGGAGCCGAACTCCTGCTGGAGGTCGCGCAGCAGGTCCAGGATCTGGGCCTGCACGGTCACGTCGAGCGCGGTGGTCGGCTCGTCGGCGATCAGCAGCTCGGGGTCGCACATCAGCGACATGGCGATCATGGCGCGCTGGCGCATACCGCCGGAGAACTGGTGCGGGTAGTCGTCGAACCGCGTCTTCGGCTGGGGGATGCCGACCTTGGTCAGCATCTCGATGGCGCGGTCCTTGGCCTCCTTCTTGGAGGCGCCGCGGTGCTTCATGAACGGCTCGGACAGCTGGCGGCCCACCGTGTAGTACGGGGAGAGCGCGGTCAGCGGGTCCTGGAAGATCATGGCGACCTTGTTGCCGCGGAGCTTCTCCATCTCCTTCTCGGAGGCGGTGGTGAGCTCCTGGCCGTCCAGGTTGATCTCGCCCTGGATGTCGGTCGTCTTGCGGTTGTGCAGGCCGAGGACCGTCAGGTTGGTCACGGACTTCCCGGAGCCCGACTCACCGACGATGCCCAGCGTCTTGCCGCGCTCGACGTCGAACGAGAGCCCGTCGACGGCCCGAACGACGCCGTCCTCGGTGGAGAAGGCCACGCGCAGGTCGCGGACCGAGAGGAAGGCCTGCGGCCCGGTCGGGGCCGGCTTGTCTTCGGTCTTGGTCTGTGTGGTCACGGTCGTTCTCCTAGGCGAGGCGCACGCGCGGGTCGATGTAGGCGTAGGCGAGGTCCACGATGACGTTCAGGATCAGGATGAAGAACGCACCGAACAGCATCACGCCCATCGTCAGCGGCAGGTCCTTGTTCACCGAGGCGTCGACCGCGAGACGGCCGATGCCGGCCAGGTCGAAGGTCTTCTCGGTGACCACGGCGCCGGCGAGCAGCGCGCTCAGGTCCATGCCGATGATCGTCACGATCGGCGTCAGGGAACCACGCCAGGCGTACCGGAAGAACACGTACTTCTGCGGCATGCCCTTGGCGCGCGCCGTGCGGACGTGCTCCTCCTGGAGCTGCTCGATCATGGTCGAGCGCGCCATACGCGTGTACTGGGCGGTGAAGATGGTCGCCATCACGGCCCAGGGGATCAGCAGGCCGGTGGCCCAGGCGAGCGGGTCCTCGGTGAACGGCGTGTAGCTCGGGTTCTCCATCCAGCCGGTGGAGTAGACCATGATGCCGAGCACGATGGCGCCGAGGAAGTAGATCTGGAACGAGCTGAGCACCATCGAGGCGCCACTGACGAACTTGTCCACCTTGGTGCCGCGCTTCCAGGCGGCGAGCATGCCGGAGCCGAGGCCGAGCACCAGGAAGATGATCAGGCCACCGATGGTGAGCGACAGCGTCAGCGGGAAGCGGTCCACGATGGAGTCCCACACGAAGTCGCCCGAGTCGAAGGACATGCCCAGGCACGGCGCCGCGCAGTGCCCTTGCGCGAAGTCACGGCCGGCCACGATGCCCATCATGAAGGTCCAGAACTGCGTGGTGATGGGCTGGTCGAGGCCGAGGTTCTCCCGGATGACGGCCAGGTTCTCCGGCGAGCAGTTCTTGCCACAGGAGAGGGCGGCGAAGTCCTGGGGGATTGTGTAGAACAGGAAGAACGTGAAGGCGCCGATCAAGAACATGATCACGACGGCGCCGGTCAACCTGCGGATGAGGAACTGAAGCATGGCGGGCAGCTGCTCTCTTCGGAAGCGGCGGGCGGTGAGGGGTGGGGCCCGCGAGGGTGCGCTCCGCCTGGCGCGCACCCCCGCGGGTCAGCCGATGTTCGGTGTTACGGCTGCTTCAGGTACAGGTCGTTGATGTTGATGTAGCTCGAGTTGGTGCTGTACCGGGCACCGCCGATGTTCGAGCCGAAGAGCTGCATCTGCTTCGAGTAGTAGACCGGGGCGGCCGGGTTGATCTCCTCGACGATCCGCTTGTGGGCCTCTTCCCACTTCTTGGCGGCCTGCTCCGGCTGGAGCTTCAGGGCCTCCTCGATGAGGGCGTTGACCTTCGGGTCGTTGATGTGCGAGTAGTTCGAGCCACCGTCGGAGATGAGCTTGCCGTCGTAGACCGGGGTGACGACCGTGGACGGGGAGGACCAGTCCTGGCCCCAGCCGGTCATGTACAGGTCGTACGGGTTCTTGACCTTGCCGATCTGCTCGTAGTAGCTCGCGCGCTCGATCTCCTTCAGCTGGAGGTCGATGCCGATCGCCTTGAGCGCGTCCTTGACGATGACGGACTGCTTCTGGCCACGCGGGGTGTTGGAGTAGGCGTAGGTCAGCTTGGTGCCTTCCTTGAACCCGGCCTCCTTGAGCAGCTCCTTGGCCTTCGCCACGTCGCCGTTCGGCTTCTTCTTCTTGCCGAACGGGTCGTAGTTCGGGTCGTGGCCCGGCAGGGTCGGGGCGAACAGACCGCCGGCGATCTCGCCGCCGTACTTGCCACCGTCGGCCGCGATCATCCGCTCGTTCGGGATCGCGTAGGTGATCGCGTCGCGGACCTTCTTGTCCTTGATGCGGTCCATGTTGAAGGTCATCTGCCAGACGTAGGGCTGGTAACCCTTGACCGTGCGCTTGTTGACGTCCGGCTTGGTGACGACGTCGCGGACGAGCGTGGTGTCCACCGAGTCGGTGAACTGGATGGCGTTCTTCGCCTCGCCCTGGTCGGCGATCAGACGCTTGGTCTGGCTGGCCTGGTCGATGGTGTTGGTGAAGTTGTAGCCGTCCACGTACTGGTGGCGGACCGAGTCGGTCTTCGGGTCCCAGTGCGTGTTGCGGACCAGCTTGAGGGACTTGCCGGCCTTGTACTCGGCGATCTTGTACGGGCCGAGGGCCTTGGGCGCCTTGTCGTACTTCTCCTTCGTGTCCTGCTTCGCGGGCACGATGGCGTAACCGGCCATGGCCAAAGCCTGCGGCAGGTCCGGGCGCGGCTGGTTGAACTTGAAGATGACCGTCTTCGGGTCCGGGGTCTCCAGGACCGTGTTCGGCAGGTGCTGGCCCTTGTACGGGCCGTCCGGCAGAGCCTTGCGGTAGTCCGTGCCGGACAGCCAGGTCTGGACGAACGTCGGGCCGTCGAAGATGACCTTCGAGTAGAGGCGCTCGATGGAGTGACGGATGTCGGCGGACGTGATGACGTTGCCGTCCTCGTCCTTGATGCCGTCCTTGAGCGTGTACTTCCAGGTCTTGCCGCCGTCGGTGGTCTGGCCGGAGTCGGTGGCGATGTCACCGACGACGGTCAGGTTGCCCTTGGCGTCCTCGTGGTAGTTCGTCAGCTTGCGGTGCACCAGGTTGGAGAACTGACCCGCGTCGGAGACGTAGATCTGGCCCGGGTCCATGTGGCTGAGGTCGGACTGCTGGTAGACCTCGATGAAGCCGCCGGACTTGGCGCCCGGGACGTCCTTGGCGGGACCGGTGGAGGCAGCGGCGTCACCGTAGACGACCGGCTTCGACTGCTCCGCGGCCTCGCTGGCGCCCGGCGCGGCCTTGCCCGTGTCGCCCTTGCCCTTTTCGTTGGTGCTGCAGCCGGTCAGCACCAGAGAGCCGGCCGCGAGGGCGACGACTATGGCGCGCGCGGAGCGCGTTCGAGTGGACTTCATGATGCTCTTTGCACCTACCTGTGAGTTGTTGTCCAGAAAAGTGCTGCCTGCCGTCCGGTTGCCCGGTGCGGGGGCGGCAGCTCCCCCGCACTTGGACGTCACCGTCCGGTCTTGGGGTCGAACGCGTCGCGGACCGAGTCGCCCAGCAGGTTGAAGGCGAGGATGAAGACCACCATCGCGATACCGGGGAAGAACATGAACGCCGGGTTCTGCTCGTAGATGTCCGCGCCGATGGCGAACATGCGGCCCCAGTCCGGGGTCTCCTCGGTGAAGCCGACACCGACGTAGGAGAGGAACGCGATCGAGAGGATGGCGCTGGGCAGCATGTACGTGCCCTGCACCAGGATCGGGGTCACGATGTTGGGCAGGATCTCCTTGCGGACGATCCTCCAGCGAGAGGCGCCGGAGACCAGCGCGGCCTCGACGAACTCCCGCTCGCGGATGGTCAGTACGGAGCTGCGCACCAGGCGCGCCATGCCCATCCAGCCGAGGAACCACATCACGAGGACGATCGCCACGGCCCGGAGGTAGGTCGGCGTCTCCTCCCGCGGGTCCACGAACAGCGCGGTCACGACGGGCATGAAGGCGATGAAGAACAGCTGGCTCGGGAAGGCGAGGAAGAAGTCGGTGACCCGGCCCAGCCAGTAGTCCACCTTGCCGCCGAAGAACCCGCCGACCATGCCGATGAGGACACCGGTGACGACGGAGAGCACCGTCACGACCACCGCGAGGTAGAGCGACGTGCGGATGCCGTAGAGCAGCATCGTGAACACGTCGCGGCCCAGGTTCGGCTCGACGCCGAACCAGAACTCGCCGGACATGCCGCCGAACACGCCGTACGGCATGGCGAACTCGTCGAGGATGTCCTCGTACCCCGGCACCGACGGGTAGAGCGTGTACGGGTCCTTGCCGTAGAGCGCGGAGATGACGGGGGCGAGGGCGCCGATCACGAAGAAGAAGACGACCACGAAGGCCGAGACCACGCCGACCTTGTCGCGCTTGAAGCGCGTCCACATCAGCTGGCTGGGCGATCGGCCCTGGTGGCCCTGCTTGGTCTCCTCCGCGGCTTCGGTCTTGGCCGTGGTGTCTTTGTCCAAGGTGACGGAGGCTGCGGTGCCCTCGATCTCAGTTGGACTGGTCATGGTGTGTCCATTTCACGGGTGTCGGATGACCCGCGGTCCTGCGCGTGCGGCGACGGCCGGGTGATGGGCACCCGGTCGGTCACGGCCGCTGCCTGACATCCTCTCGGACGTTCCGGGCACGCCGGGCACCCGTGGCCGGGTACGACGGCGGCCCCGCACGCCGAGCGGGAGGCGTCCCGCGGGCATGGGCCGGAAGGATGGTCAGCAGGGGAGGATTACCCCCCGAGGAGCGCGAGCCGAGCGGTTGACCGGGTCTCAGAATCGCCGACCGCTGCAGGCGGCCTGACCGGTTGACGTACACGGGTGACCGGCCGTTGGAGCCAGCTGCGACGACCCGACCCCACTGGCGCTCGTGGCACCGCGCATGGGTTCCTCCTCATGAGTCCACGTATTCACTGCATGGTTGGGTACGGTGCACCCCGCCGACACCCCTGACGGCGAAGTGCTGTACCACGTGTGCTCGCGAGTCGGCGCTCCCCACAGCGCGTGACCCATCGACCCGAGCTCAGTGGAGCCAACTATTAAGTACGACCGGGCTGTAAACCACACTTAAAGGGTCTCGTTTTGACAACATCGCCCAAGTGTCACTGCCCGAAATCCAGACAAAATGAGCACAGACAGACACCCGCGAAACGGACTGTTAACACAAGTTCCGGAGAGCGACGATCGATAACCGGACGCTTCGCAGGTGAAAACACGTTGACGCGGACGGGTCGGACATGTCCTCCTGTCGGCCTGTCGAGGTGGCTGAAAAACGCCGGTCGAGAGCTTGCTCGCCCCGGTACGCACCGTGCGCGGCCCGCACCGCCCGGGTCCGCGCGTCCTCGCCGGCGCGGCTGCGCGTACGCCCGGCCGCGCCCGGCATGATCCACCCGCACATACCGACGGCACCCGGCATGCCCCGCACCCGCACCCGCACCCGCACCCGCACGTACCGTCGGCCGTACCCCCGCGTGAGCCCGGGCCCTGCCCCGCGTGTGCCCCGGCCGTGCAACGGCCGACGGCCGCCGGGTGGTTACCCGGCGGCCGTCGGTGGGGCGTGCGTGCGCGGACGCGGTCCGCGTCGTACGCGTGGTGGTTCAGCCGTGCTTGGCGCGGGACGCCGCGCGGGCGCGCTCGCGCTGGTCGAGGTTGACCTTGCGGATGCGGACGGCCTCCGGGGTCACCTCGACGCACTCGTCGTCGCGGCAGAACTCCAGGGACTGCTCCAGCGACAGCTTCCGCGGCGGGACGATCGACTCGGAGACATCGGCCGTGGAGGAGCGCATGTTGGTGAGCTTCTTCTCCTTGGTGATGTTGACGTCCATGTCGTCGGAGCGCGAGTTCTCACCGACGATCATGCCCTCGTACACCTCGGTGCCCGGCTCCACGAAGAGGACGCCGCGCTCCTGGAGGTTGGTCATCGCGAACGCGGTGACGGCACCGGCGCGGTCCGCGACGAGCGAGCCGTTGTTGCGGGTCGTCAGCGTGCCGAACCACGGCTCGTGGCCCTCGTGGATGGAGTGGGCGATGCCCGTGCCGCGCGTCTGCGTCAGGAACTCCGTACGGAAGCCGATGAGGCCGCGCGACGGGACGACGAACTCCATGCGGACCCAGCCGGAGCCGTGGTTCGACATGTTGTCCATGCGGCCCTTGCGGACGCCCATGAGCTGCGTGACGGCGCCCATGTGCTCCTCGGGCACGTCGATCGTCATGCGCTCGACCGGCTCGTGGACCTTGCCGTCGATCTCCTTGGTGACGACCTGCGGCTTGCCGATGGTCAGCTCGAAGCCTTCCCGGCGCATCGTCTCGACGAGGATGGCCAGCGCCAGCTCGCCGCGGCCCTGCACCTCCCAGGCGTCGGGGCGGTCGGTGTCCAGGACGCGCAGCGACACGTTGCCGATGAGCTCGCGGTCGAGGCGGTCCTTGACCTGGCGGGCGGTGACCTTGCGGTCCTTGACGGCGGACTTGGCGTCGGCGCCCTTGCCCGTGCCGCCCCGGCCGACCAGCGGCGAGGTGTTGGTGCCGATGGTCATGGAGATGGCCGGCTCGTCCACCGTGATCAGCGGCAGCGCGATCGGGTTCTCCGGGTCGGCCAGCGTCTCGCCGATCATGATGTCGGGGATGCCGGCGACAGCGCAGATGTCGCCCGGTCCGGCCTTCTCGGCGGGCTTGCGGGTGAGCGCCTCCGTCATCATCAGCTCGGAGATGCGGACGTTCTGCACCGAGCCGTCACGCTTCATCCAGGCGACGGTCTGGCCCTTCTTCAGCTCGCCCTGCTGGACGCGCAGCAGCGCGATACGGCCGAGGAAGTTGTCCGCGTCGAGGTTGGTGACGTGTGCCTGGAGCGGGGCCTCGTCGTCGTAGACGGGGGCGGGGATGTGCTCCAGGATCGTGGAGAAGAACGGCTCCAGGTTGGTGGAGTCGGCGGGGACCGTGCCGTCCTCCGGCTTGGTCAGCGAGGCGACGCCGTCGCGGCCGCAGGCGTAGACGATCGGGAACTCGATCTGGTCCTCGTCGGCGTCCAGGTCCAGGAACAGGTCGTACGTCTCGTTGACGACCTCGTCGATCCGGGAGTCGGGGCGGTCCGTCTTGTTGATGCAGAGGATGACGGGCATCCGCTTCTGGAGGGCCTTGCGGAGCACGAAGCGGGTCTGCGGGAGCGGACCCTCGGACGCGTCCACGAGGAGCACGACGCCGTCCACCATCGACAGGCCGCGCTCGACCTCGCCGCCGAAGTCGGCGTGGCCGGGGGTGTCGATGATGTTGATGGTGATCGGGGACCCGCCGTCCTTGGGGTGATACTTCACCGCCGTGTTCTTGGCGAGGATCGTGATGCCCTTCTCACGCTCCAGGTCGTTCGAGTCCATCATGCGGTCGTCGACCGAGTCGAGCTGGTGGGCGGCGAAGGCTCCCGCCTGCTTCAGCATGGCGTCGACGATGGTCGTCTTGCCGTGGTCAACGTGGGCGACGATGGCTACGTTACGGATGTCGTGGCGCGTGGGCATGGGTGGCTGGCGCTTCTCTCGGATCGTGGGTGCGGCGTCTCGTTTTCCTCAGTACGCCCGCCGGGCGGACGCGCCACGGCTCTGTCCATGGTACGGGGCTGGCGCGCACTCGGCCTCCCGGGCATGATCGTGCCCGCCGGGAGGCCCGGCGGGCAACGGATCTGAGCGCTTTCTGAGCTTGTTCGCTACGTCTTCACTTCTTCTTCGGCGCCGCGAACCCGATGTTCTCGTAGGCGGGCGTCGCGAAGCCGAAGGCACCCGCGTTGACCACGTTCTTCCGCACCGCGACGAGCTCGGGCCGCTGGAAGAGCGGGATCGATCCGGCGGCGGCCCAGATACGGGCGTCGGCGCGGCGCACCAGGTCGCGGGCGGCCTTCTCGTCCAGCTCGGCGGCGGCCTGCTCGAAGAGCTGGTCGATGTGGTCGGTGCCGACGCGCGTGTAGTTCTGCTCCACCAGCAGCGAGCCGTCCGTGGCGGGCTCCGGCTTGGCGTAGATCGGGCGGCCGTCGGTGGCGGGGAAGGCCGTGCCGGGCCAGGAGTAGAGGGCGAGGTCGTAGTCGCCGGACGCGATGTGGTCCTTGAAGAAGCTCTCGTCGGGGACCTTGGTGATCTCGGTGCGCACCCCGATGCGGTCCAGCATCCGCGCGATCTTGTCCCCGACGGCGCGCAGCGACTCGGAGCCGGGCCCCGACGGCAGGACGAAGCGGAGGGTCAGCGGCTGCCCGTCCTTGCCGAGGGGCCCCACGGGCGCCCCGGCGGCGGGACTGGGCGCGCCCTTGCCCGGGGCGGCCGGTGCGGCGGTGCCGACGGGGGCGTACGCGCCGGGGGCACCGCCCTGGGCCTTGGGCCGCTCGGGGGCACCGGTGGCGTCCTTGGCGTCGGTGCGGGCGTCCGTCTCGGCGGTCAGGGCGGCCGTGACGGCGCGGGCCTGGCCGACGACGAGCCTGCTGTGGACGGCGGCGGCGGGCGCGGGCGCGACGACGCGGGTGCCGGGCCTGCTGTCGGCGGCGGGCTTCTCGTCGCCGACGATGTACAGGCCCTCGTCGGACGGCAGGTCCACCGTCCGCGCGGTGTCGGCCGCCACCCCCGCGGTCGTCGCCCCGCCGGTCGTCGTACGGTCGGCCGGGGCGGGCGCGGCGGCGGGCGACGCGGCCTTCGACGGCGCCTTGGACGGGGCGGCCTCCGTCGCGGCGTCCTTCGACGGCGTCCCCTTCGACGGCGCGCCGGACGCCTCGGCCCCGGCCTTCGTGCCCTCCTTCGGCGCGGCGCTCGCCCGGGCGCCCTCCTTCGTCCAGCCCGCGTCGGCGAGCAGGGCCATGGCCTCCTCCGTGTCCTGGCCGCCCAGCGCGCCGCTGCTGTCGGCGTACGCGTCCTGCCCGGCCAGCGCCAGGTGCGAGCCGACGGGCTCGGCCGGGAGCCCCAGCGGGGCGAGTACGGACTGCGCCAGCTCGCGGCGGTCCAGGGCGCGGGCGACGGCGCGGCGCACCCGCTCGTCGGCGAGGGGCCCGGACTCGCCGTTCAGGGCGAGCTGCGTGTACGCGGGCTCCAGGGTCTTGCGGACGACGTACGCGCGCAGGGCCCGCTGCTCGGCCTCGTACGCGGCGGCGGCGCGCTGCTCGCGCAGCCGCGCGGCGCGCTCGGCCGCCGCCTTCGCCTTGTCGGAGCCGTGCGCGGTGGCCCAGGACTCCAGGGCGGCCGAGGGCGCCTTCCCGGTGTCCGGCGCGGGCGCGGGGCTGCCCTGCGCGCCCGCCTTGCCCTCCCGTACGGCGCGGGCGATGCGGGCGGCGAGGGGCGCGTCGATCTCGGCGATGTCCACGGTGTTCGCGGTGAGCGCCTGGGCGCGGCGATCGCGCGGGACGGCGCGCAGGACGAGGCGGTCGAGCTTCGCGGGCTCGCCCCACCAGCGCGGGTCGCGGACCAGGGTGACGGTGCCGGCCTTCTTGTCGAGCGCCTTCAGCCGGAACGGCCCCGCGGTCTTCGGCAGCGTGGTGCGGGCGCCGTCGTTGAAGGTGCTCGGCGAGCCGGTGACCTCCTTCGGGTACAGCGGCGTGAACAGCGACTTCCAGTCGGCGTACGGCTTGGCGAAGGTGACCCGGACCTCCAGGTCGTCGGCGCCGCGCTCGATCTTCTCGACGCGCTCGTACCCGGCGTTGCGCGCCGTCCAGTACGCGCTGTCGCGGCCGCGCAGGGCCCGCCACTGGGCGACGAAGTCGGGGGCGCCGATCTCCCGGCCGTCGCTCCACACGGCCTGCTGGTGCAGCTTGTACCGGACGACCTGCTTGGGCTCGCGCTCGATGATCTCGGCGGACTCCAGGTAGTTCCGGTTCAGCTGCGGCCTGCCGCGCTCGTCGAGGGTGAAGAGGGACGGCAGCACGGCCCCGGCGACCCGGGCGGTGGCGGCGTCGGCGTCGGCCTGGAAGGCGTTGAAGGTGGCGGGCAGCGCGTCCACCGCCCAGCGCAGGGTGCCGCCGTCCGCGACCGAGGCGCGCGGGACGGCCGCGATGTCGGCGGGCACGGCCCGGGCGCCGTCCTCCTCGTCCCCGGAGCTGCAGCCGGCGAGTACGGATACGGCGAGCGCCCCGCTGGTGAGGAGCGCGGCGGACCGGAGTGCGCGGACGCCGACGTGGGACATGGCTTGTACCTCTTCGTCCGGATTCTTGAATTTCGCGATGATCACACCTATGGCCCGTCCACTGAAAGGGACGGGCTCCGCGCCCCCGCGGCGACACGGCGGACCGCCCCCGAAACCCCACCCGTCCGGCCCAACGCGGGGACCTGGAGGGCGGTCGCGGGGACGGCGCCGGGTTCCGGCGGGACGGAGTGGCGGGACCCGTCGGCCGGCCGGGCGGAGTGGCGCGAACCGACGCATTCCGGCCGGGCGGCGGGGGTCCGGGACGTTCGTCCGGTCGCGGCTGGGCGGGGCGCGGCCTAGCCTCGCTTCTGTGACGCGCAGAGCCCCCCGGGCCCTCGTGGCCCTCCTGTCCGGGCTGTTGGCGGCGGTGTGCTGGCTGGTGGGGCCCGCCGCCCCGGACGGGCGCGCCGAGGAGCCGGGACCGCTGGACCGGCGGGGCCAGATCACCGACCGGGTGGACGCCCTCGGAGTGCGCGCCCCCGACGTGGCCCGCGCCCTGGACCGGCTGTACGACGAGCACCGGCTCCAGCTGTTCGTCGTGTACGTACGGGACTTCTCCGGCCGCTCCCCGCAGGACTGGGCCGACGCGACGGCGGACCTGGGCGGGCTCGGCACCGACGACGTGCTGCTCGCGGTGGCCACGCGGGAGCGGACCTACGCGTACACGGCCGACGCGGCGGGGCGGCTCACCCAGGCGCGGCTCGACGAGGTCGCGCGTACCGCCGTGGAGCCCGCGCTGCGCGCCGACGACTGGGCGGGCGCGGCGATCGGCGCGGCCGACGGGTACGGCGCGGTCCTCGCCGGGCGGCCCGTCCCCGTACCGGCGATCACCTCGGGCGTGCCCGACCCCGGGGGCGGCGGGAGCCCGGGCGTGGACCTGCTCGTCCCGGTGGTGCTGGTCGCCGGGGCGCTGGCGGTGGCCGGGTACGCGTACGTGAGCCGCCGTCGGCGGGCCAGGACGCGCACGACCCCGCACGGCGGGGTGCCGGTCCCGGACGCGGAGGAGCTGGACGAGCGGGCGCGGCGGGCGCTGGTGGAGACGGACGACGCGGTGCGCACGAGCCAGGAGGAGCTGGGCTTCGCGGTGGCGCAGTTCGGGGAGGCGGCGGCGAAACGGTTCGCCGAGGCCGTCGCGTACGCGGAGGGCGAGCTGACGACGGCGTTCCGGCTGCGGCAGCGGCTGGACGACGCGGAGCCGGAGGACGAGGTGACCCGGCGGGCCATGCTGGAGGAGATCACCACCCGGTGCGCGGACGCGGGGCGGCGCCTGGACGAGGAGTCGGCGGCCTTCGACGAGCTGCGCGACCTGGAGCGTACGGCCCCGCAGGCGCTGGCGGCGGCGGAGGCGGCGCACCGGGACCTGGAGGGCCGCCTGACGACGGCGGAGGCGGCCCTGTCGGCGATGCGGGCCCGCTACACGGACACCGCGGCGGCCCCGGTGGCCACGGCCCCCTCCCAGGCCCGCGCCCGCCTGGCGTTCGCGGCGACGAACCTGTCCCGCGCCCGGGAGGCCCTGGGCCCGTCGGCTCCGGGCGCGCCGGGCGGGGGCGGCGCGGGCGGCACGGGACCGTCGTACGCGGACCGGGAGGCGGCGGGCGGTACGGACGGCGGTGCCGGGCCCGCGTACGACCCGGCACAGGCGGGCGGGGCGGGCACGGTACCCGGCGGGGGCGCGGTACCGGGCGGGGCGGACAGCGGCACCGATGTCGGTGCCGGGCCCGCGTACGACCCGGCACAGGCGGGCGGCGCGAGCGGCGCGGGCGGTGGGCGGGTGTCCGTGGCGCCGTACCTGCGGGCCGCCGAGGGGGCGGTGGGGCAGGCCGCGCGGCTGGTCGAGGCCGTGGACCGGCGGGCCGTGGAGCTGGCGGAGGCGGCCGGGCGGCTGCCGGGGGCGCTGGCGGAGGCCGAGGCGGACCTCGCGGAGGCGCGCGGGGTGCTGGAGGGCACGCCCGGCGGGGCGGCGGCGGAGCTGCGGGGCCGGGTGGCACGGCTGGAGTCCGTCGTACGGGACGTGCGGCGCGTGACGGAGGCCGGCCGGTATGACCCGATCGACGCGCTGCGCCGCACCGAGGAGGCGGACGCGGCGCTGGACGAGGCGCTGGAGCGGGAGGGCGGCGTACGGCGGGCCCGCGCGTTCCTGGACCAGGCGCTGCTGGCCGCCCGGTCGTCGGTGGGCGCGGCGGAGGACTACCTGGCGACGCACCGGGGCGCCGTGGCCAGCGAGGCCCGCACCCGGCTGGCGGAGGCGCGGCGGCACCTGGCCGAGGCCGAGGCGGGCGCGGACCTCGGCCCGGATGCCGGTACGGGCGCCGGTGCGTGGGCGGACCCGCGTGCCGCGCTGGCGGACGCGCAGCGGGCGGACGCGCTGGCCCGGCAGGCGCAGGCGCTGGCCGAACAGGACGTACGGATGCGGGGCGCGCTCGGCGGGCGGCCGGGCGGCCCCGGCGGCCTCGGGGGTGCCGTACTGGGCGGCATCCTGCTGAGCGGGCTGATGGGCGGCGGGCGGCCGGGCGGGATGCCGGGCGGGTTCCCGGGCGGCCCGGCGAGCTTCGGCGGCGGGGGGACGCGCAGGCGGCTCGGCGGCGGGGGGCGCTTCTGACGACACGTACGACCGGGGCACCCGCGCCCGGGACCACGGGCCACGCGCGCGTACCGCCCCGGAACACCCCACGACCAGCCACTACGCGCACCACGCGCACCACGCGAAACCGCACAAGGAGAGGCGCCATGACCAAACACTCCATCCTCGGCCGCGTCGGCCAGTTGGCGAAGGCCAACATCAACGCCCTGCTGGACCAGGCCGAGGACCCGGCGCTGATGCTCGACCAGCTGATCCGCGACTACTCGGAGAACATCGGCGAGGCCGAGGAGGCGATCGCGGCGACCATCGGCAACCTCCGCCTCCTGGAGGAGGACCACCGGGAAGACGTGGAGGCGGCGCGCGAGTGGGGCGAGAAGGCGCGCGCGGCCAGCGCCAAGGCCGATGAGCTGCGCGCCTCGCAGCGGCCCGAGCTGGCGGACAAGTTCGACAACCTGGCGAAGGTCGCGCTCGGGCGGCAGCTCCAGTCGGAGAAGGAGGCGAAGGCGGCCGAGCCGATGATCGCCTCCCAGTCGGAGGTGGTCGAGCAGCTGAAGTCGGGCCTGGGCCGGATGCGGGAGAAGCTGGCGGAGCTGCGCACCCGGCGCGACGAGCTGGTGGCCCGCGCCCGCTCGGCGGAGGCCCGCAACCGGATGCTCGACGCGGTGCGGAGCATCGACGTGCTGGACCCGACGAGCGAGATCAGCCGGTTCGAGGACAAGGTGCGCCGCGAGGAGGCGAAGGCGCTGGGCAAGCAGGAGCTGGCCGCGTCGTCGCTGGACGCGCAGTTCGAGCAGCTGGACGCGGCGGGTGACGCGGCGGAGATCGAGGCGCGCCTGGCTGCCCTCAAGTCCGCCGCGTGAACCACCGCCCGCCGCCCCGGAAAGGCCACCGCGGGCCGCCCCGTACCAGCCGACGCGCGCCGCACCGCACCGGCCACCGCGCGCCCCGCCCCGTGAGCGGCCGCGTCAGAACATGCTCAGCAGCTGGTCCACCGTGGGTTCCGCCGTGCCGCCGCCGTCGGGGAGGGCCAGCTCGAACCAGACCGTCTTGCCCCGGGGCGTGCGGCGGGAGCCCCAGCCGGCGCTGAGCAGTCCGACGAGCTGGAGCCCGCGCCCGCCCTCGTCGGTGTCGCGGGCCCGGCGGCGGCGGGGCTGTACGAGGCCCGCGTCCCACACCTCGCACACGAGTGTCCGGTCGCGCAGCAGTCGCAGCCGGATCTCACCCTCGCCGTAGCGCAGGGCGTTGGTGACGAGTTCGCTGACGAGCAGTTCGACCGTGTCGATCAGCGGCTCCAGCTCCCAGGCGATGAGCTGGGCCCGGGCCAGTTCGCGGGCGCGGCCCACGGAGCGGGGCTCGCGGGGGAGCCGCCAGTCGCCGACCGCCTCGGCGGGCAGCCCCCGGACACGGGCCATCAGCAGGGCGATGTCGTCCTGGCCGTGCCGCGTGTCCAGGGTGTTGAGGACGTGGTCGCAGGCGTCCTCCAGGGCCATCTCGGGACCGGTGAGGACCCGCCGCAGCGCCTGGAGGCCCTCGTCCAGCGGATGGTCGCGGGACTCGACGAGCCCGTCGGTGTAGAGGGACAGCAGCGCCCCCTCGGGCAGCTCGACCTCGACCTCCTCGAACGGCTCCCCGCCGACCCCGAGCGGCATCCCGGGCGGTACGTCGAGGAGCTGCGCCTCCTTGCCGGGTTCGACCAGCACGGGCGGCAGGTGCCCGGCGTTGGCGAACGTGCAGCGCCGGGTGACCGCGTCGTACACGGCGTACACGCACGTCGCGAGGTACACCTCGGACAGTTCGGGGCCGCGGGTCTTGTGGGCGGCGCGCGACGACTGGGCGCCGATGGGCGCGCCGAGGCCGCGGGCGATCTCGTCCAGGTGCGAGAGGACCTCGGCCGGTTCGAGGTCCAGCTGCGCCAGGGTCCGCACGGCGGTGCGCAGTTCGCCCATGGCGACGGCGGCGCGCAGCCCGCGGCCCATGACGTCGCCGACGACGAGCGCGGTGCGGTGGCCGGGCAGCTCGATGACGTCGAACCAGTCGCCGCCGACCTCCGTGGCGGCGTTGCCGGGGAGGTAGCGGCAGGCGATGTCGAGTCCCGCGGCCTCGGGGTCGCCGGGCGGGAGGAGGCTGCGCTGGAGGATCAGGGCGCGCTCGTGCTCGCGGCGGTAGAGGCGGGCGTTGTCGATGCAGACGGCGGCGCGGGCGGCGAGTTCGACGGCGAGGGCGCGGTCGCGTTCGCCGAAGGCCTCGCTGCCCTTGGCACGGGAGAACTGGACGAGCCCGACGACCGTGTCGTGGGCGACCATCGGCACGGCGAGGGTGGAGTGGACGAGGCCGCCGTCGTCGCCGGGGACGAGGACGGGGCGGCCGGTGCGCAGCGCCTTGGCGCAGGCCGTGCTGAACGGGTAGCGGTGCACCGAGCCGACGAGGGTGGGCCCGGTGGTGCAGCAGTCGGGTCCGGCGGCGGGCGGTCCCACGAGGGGCGGCGTGTCGGAGACGGCGCTGGCGAAGGCGACGCGGCGGAGCTGCGCGGTGCGGCCGCCGGCCTGGCCGGGCGGGGCCTCGTCGCCGGTGAGGAGGCCCTGGTACAGGTCGACGGAGGCGAGGTCGCAGAAGCCGGGGACCGCGACGTCGAGGAGTTCGCGTGCGGTCGTCTCCAGGTCGAGGGAGGTGCCGATGCGTGCGGTGGCCTCGTTGAGGAGGGCGAGGTTGCGGCGGGCGCTGGCGGCCTCGCGGGCGGCGTTGTGGCGGCGGGTGACGTCGGTGGTGACCCCGGCGACACCGATGGGACGGCCCGAACCGCTGTGCACCCGGTACAGGTTGACGGACCAGTGGCGGCGGTCGGTCTCGCCCGGGACGGTGCCGGTGACCTCCATGTCGGTGACGGCCTCGCCCGTGTCGAGAACGCGGCGCAGCGCGGAGGTCATCCGCTGGGCCTCGGCGTGGGACAGGTAGTCGTGGACGGTGCGGCCGCGGTGGTCCTCGGCGGTGCCGCCGAAGACGGTGGCGAAGCGCTGGTTGGCGCGCTGGACCGTCAGGTCCGTACCGAACAGGAGGAAGCCGAAGGGGGATTGACCGAATATCGCCTGTGATGAGGCCAAGTCGGTCTCAATCCGGCGCAGGGCGCGTACGTCAACGGCGATGCAGACGGCGCCGCGTGCGCCGTCCTCGGTCTCGCTCGGCATGACGTACACCTCGGCGAGGCCGCGCGCGTGCCGTTCGCCGGGTACGCGGAAGGGGACGAGGCCCGTCCACTCCTTGCCGTCGAGGATCTCGGCGACCTTGCGGTGGCCGCGCTGCCGCAGTTCGGCGGGGATGAACGCCTCTACGGGGTCGGTGCCCCGGACGTCCTTCGCGGGGATGCCGAACATCTCGGCGGCCCGCAGGCTCCACTGATCGACCAGCCCGTCGGGGCCGATGGAGAACGACGCGACTCTGATGTAGTCATAGATCGAGCCGGGCGGGTTGCTCTGCCACACGACGCCGTCCGCCGTTCCAGGTATCTCGCTCACGCGACCGTCCCCTCCAGCTCACCGCACCGGACCGGCCATTCCCGCAGTATTCAGCACTACGGCCCCCGTCGGCACGCCGTTCACGATCACAGGGTGGTCTCGTTCGTTTTGAGCCGAGCCTAAGTGATCGCCGTCCCTTCCCTCTTCTAACCCGGCAAGGGCAGCTCGAACCACACCGTCTTCCCCGTCCGGCCCTTCCTCGTACCCCAGCGGCGGGCGGAGCAGGCGACCAGCTGGAGACCGCGTCCGCCCTCGTCGTCGGGCCCGGCGGCGCGGGCGCGGGGCGGGTCGGGCACCGGGTCGGAGACCTCCACGAGGAGGGTGGGGCGGGGCGGGAGGGAGTCGTGCGACGCGGGGATGCGAGTGAGACGGAGGCCGACGGGACCGTCGGCGTAGCGCAGGGAATTGGTCACGAGCTCGCTGACGAGGAGGACGGCGAGGTCGCCGAGGGCCGGGTCGAGCCGCCAGTCGCGGAGGGTGTCGCGGACGGCGCCGCGGGCCGTCCGCACCGAGTCGAGCCGTCCGGGCAGGGTCCACTCGGCGCACGCGTCGCCGTTGTCGCTCACGCCGATCACTCCCCGGACCAACAACACCCGTGCCCGATTTGAGGGGTTTAATCAGCACATACCCGATATCTAGTGCGTCGTATCGTCGAACCGGGCGGCATTCGTGGCGTCATCCGGCGCGTCGGGGCCGGGGAAGTGGCGGAGGGCTTCGACCACGGCGGGGACATCCTGTTCCAGCCAGTCCACGGTGTCCCATTCCGCATGGGTCAGCCAGCGCAGCTCGTCGTGGTCCTGGAGGGGGCGGGGCTCGCCGGAGAGCACGCGCGCGGTCCACACGTGCAGCACGTAGCCGCGCCCGAGCGGCCAGGCGCCGGGAACACGCTCCCCCGGTTCGGTCTCGATGCCGAGCTCCTCGCGCAGCTCCCGTACGAGCGCGTCGCGCGGGGACTCGCCCGGCTCCACCTTGCCGCCGGGCAGTTCCCAGCGGCCGGCCAGCTCGGGTGGCGCGCTACGGCGGGCGGCGAGCAGCCGCCCCTGGTCGTACACGGCTCCGGCGACCACCACACGATCCGTCATGCGCCGGAGCGTATCGGTCCGCACAGGTCAGCGCGCGGGCTCCCCGATCCGCTCGACCCAGTAGAGCTGCCGGTGGCCCGCCGAGTCGAGGCTGTCGGCCACCTTCTGCGCCTCGTCCCGGGTCGCGTAGCGGCCGACCCGGTAGTGGTTGCCGTTGTCGTCCTGCCGGATGACCTGCCAGAGAAGAGTCGTACCGCTGTCGGGCATCACGCCGTTCCCCCCGCCCGGTCGCCTGTGTCGAAGGATTCCGCCGAAACCGCAATCCGCATATGCCCGAGCCTACGCCTGACCTTTACGGTCCGGATACGCATTTGCACAAAGAGATACGGTTCCGGCCAGGAATCCCACAGAAAATGGGGGCGCACTCGTCCGAATGCGCCCCCGGCAACCGGCACGGACCGGTACTTTCCTCCACCCCTCCCCCGGCCTCCCCAGGCCCCCCTCCGCCCCTCCCGGCCCTCGGGCCCCCGCCGCTCCCGGCGCCTCGCCCCCGCCGCCGCTGGCCCTTCGACCGCACCGCTCCGGCCCCTCGGACGCCGCCGCTCCGGGCCGCCTCAGCGTCCGGTCACCGGCGGGTCAGCGCACCGGCAGGTGGTACGCGACGCGATAGCGGTCGGCGGGGACGACCACGTCCGCCGTCTCCACCGCCCGCCCCGACGCGTAGTACGTGCGCTCGACGACGATCACCACGTGCCCCGGCACCCCGCCGAGCGCCAGCAGTTCCTCCGCCAGGCCCGGCCGGGCGCCGACCTCCTCCACGACGTTGTCCACGACGAGGTCGATCGCCGCCATCCGCTCGACCACCCCGCAGCCGCCCAGCGGGCCCTCCTCGGGGAGCATGACGGGGGTGCGCCCGGTGAGGGCGAGCGGCTCCCAGGAGGTGGAGAGCATCATCGGCTCGCCGCCGTCCCGGAAGAGGTACCGGGTGCGCATCACGGGGTCGCCGGGCGCGATGCCCAGCCGCTCGGCGATCTGCGCCGGCGCCCCCTCCCGCTCGCTGCTGGACTCCCAGGTGCCGCGCGCGCCCTCGGCGGCCTGCTCCTGCCGGAACGGGTTCACCGTCCCGTGCGCCGGGCGGTACCCGGAGCGGGCGATCCGGCGCGGCACGGGGCGCTCGCGCACGTACGTGCCGGAGCCGGAGCGGCCCTCGACCAGCCCCTCGGCCATGAGCACCTTGCGCGCCTCCAGGGCGACGGTGTCCGAGACGCCGTACTCCTCGCGGATGCGGGCCTGGGAGGGGAGGCGGGTGTGCGGGGGCAGCGAGCCGTTGACGATCTTCTTTCGGAGATCGCTCGCAACGCGCAGATAGGCGGGCTGCTCGCCGAATGTCACAGGCCACTCCCATCAGGTTGACAGACAGCGACAGCCTGACAACCAGGCGTTGGCCCCGCAAGCATGGGCCAAAACCTGACGGATCGTGATGTCCGCTGTGTGGCGGCGGTACGGCCCCGGACTTACCACGGGTAGGACGCGCGGCCCCGCGAACGACGCGCGGCCGGGAACGGGCCCGTCCACATGCCCCGCGAACGGGCCGGGCGCGCGACGGTGGTGGCCGTCGCGCGCCCGGGGGTCGTCTCCGCCGTACGGCGGTGTCAGCCGGCCGGCTCCTCGACCGGCGCCTTGGTGGACAGCTTCAGCGCGGCGCGCGCGTCCTTGCCGAGGTCCAGCGGCAGGGCGTCCCAGCCGGGCTCGTAGTGCGTCCAGAAGGTGTCGGCGTCCGGGGACCTCGCGGCCTTCTCCCAGTGCTCGCGGGCCTTCTCCAGCTCCTTCACCACGTCCGCGACGGGCTCGGCGGAGGCACCGGGGAAGGTGTGCCCCTTCAGCCGCGCGATCGTCCCCTCGATGGCCTGGTCGACCGTACCGGCCCAGGTGACGTTGGCGGCCAGGTCCTTCTCCGGGTCGGCCTCGGGCGCGGCGATCAGCGCGGCGTCCAGCGCGTTCATCGCCTTCAGGTACGCGACCTGGTCGGCGTCCAGCGTGGTCGCGTCGGCCCGCAGGGAGCCGGTCAGCGTGCCCTTCTCGGCGGCGAACGCGCACGTCACCGTGCGGTCCTTGAGCTCGCGCCAGCTCTGCTCGGTGGGGAGGTAGTAGTACGTGACGGCGTTGTCCGGGACCGCCCAGGAGTCGAGCGAGTACTGCTCGCCGATCTTCATGCAGCGCTCGTCGGCCTGCCTCTCGATGGCCGGGAGGCCCGGGAACGCGCCGTCGCCGCTGAGCTGGAAGGCCCCGGTCACCTCGGCGTCGTGCGGCTTGGCGCAGTCCACGCTCTTGACCGTCATGACCTCCTTCTCGGTGACCGCGCCGCCGGGCTGGTTGAAGCAGTCGCCGGTGCGGAGGCTGAACGCCGAGTTGGTGCTGGCGACGTCCTCCCGCACCTTGCGGGCGCCGTCGGCGAGGTCCTTGAAGGCGCCCGTGGCGAAGCCGACCGCGACCAGGAGCGTGCTGATCAGCGACAGGACCATGCCGGCGACGGCCAGGCCCTTGCCGGACTGGCCCTTGCGCTTGATGGAGGCCAGCGCGATGGCGCCGAGCACCAGGCCGAGCGGCGGCACGAGGCAGACGACGCCGGTGACGAGGGAGGCGATGGCCAGGCCACTGGTGGTGGCCGCCGGACGCGGCGCCCCGGGCGGCGGGGGCACCGGCGGGTAGGGCTGCTGGGGCGGGGGCCAGCCCTGCGGGGACGTTGACACGGGTACGGTGCTCCTGTCGGGGGCGGGATGCGAACAAACGTATGAGCGGCGCGCATCGTACGCGGTGCGGGACGGGGTGCCTAATGCGGCTTACGGACCGGACGGCCGAAGCGGTCGCCCATTTGACGGACCGCTGGGCGTCCACCCTGGACAACCCGCCCGCCGCCGGGGCCGGTTCGGCTATGACGGTGGACGCGAGCCGGGGTGGTCCGGCCGGGTCGGTGTTCTCGGCGGCCGGTCTCTGGCCCCTGCTCGGGCACCTCGCGCACGCCGCGCGGCCCCCCGCCCGTACCGGACTCGAGGACGCGCTCGGCATGCCCGCCGAGACGCGGGGCCGGCCGCCCGCGCCCTGCTCACCGCCCTGGGCGCGGCCCGGGGCGTGGACGCCGCGCTCGGCCTGTGGACCCGCGCGGGCCTGCCCCTCCACCGCACGTGGACGGACACCCTTCCCGGCCCCGCCCGCGGCACGCTCACCGGCGCGCCCGGCGCCGACCGGCGGGCCCTCGACACCTGGGCCGCCGAACGCACCGGTGGCCGCGTCCCGCACCTCCCCGTGCCCGTCGGCCCGGACACCGAACCGGTCCTGGCGAGCGCGCTGTCGCTGCGCGCGGACTGGTTCCGCCCGTTCCGGGAGACGTACGCGGAGGTCTGGACGGGTCCCTGGGCGGGCCGGATCGTGCCGTCCCTGTACCGCTGGTCGTCCCTCCTGGACAGGATCGGGGTGACCGCGACCCGGGCGGGCACGGTGACCGTCGCGCGCGTCCTCGGCGACACGGGCGTCGACGTCCACCTGCTGCTGGGCGAGGAGCACATGACACCCGGGCAGGTCGTCGCCGCCGGTACGGGACTGCTCACCGGCCGGTGGCGCGCGGAGCCCGGCGACCGGCTGCCCCCGGGCGCCCCGGGGCCGGGTCTGACGCTGGAGGCGGTACGGGAGCCCCGTCCCACTCCCCCGCAGCTCTGCCTGACCGTCCCGTCCTTCGACCTGGCCGCCGACCTGGACCTCACCGCTCTCCCCGAGGTGTACGGGCTGGCCGCCGCGCTCGACGGCACCCGCGGCCACTTCCCCGGCATCAGTCCGGTGCCGCTCGCCCTGGAGGCCGCCGCCCAGACGGCGACGGCGGTGTTCGGGCCGCTCGGCTTCCGCGCGGCGAGCGTGACGTCCGTCAGCGCGTACGCGGCGGGCGTCCCGGAGCGGCGGTACCGGTCCCTGCGGCTCAGCGCCGACTTCGCCAGGCCCTTCGGTTTCCTGGCCGTCCACCGCACGTCGCGGCTGGTCCTCGCCTCCGGCTGGGTCGCGGAGCCGATGCCGTACGAGGAACGGGACGACGAGGAGTACGCGTAGCCGGCCGGCCACGCCCTTCGGACCCGGCAGGCGCGGACCCCGGCACGCGCTTCGGAACCCGGCACGCGGGGCCCCGGCACCGGCAGGCACGGACCCGGCACGCGGAAGGGCGGCCGCCGGTACCGGCGGCCGCCCCTTGTCGGGCTGTCGGATCAGATCCGCGGAAGCGTCAGAACTGCAGCGCCCACGCGTCGATCTTGCCCGTGTCGTAGCGGTAGTTGTCGCTCACCCGCAGCTTCCACGTGCCGTTGGCGGCCTCGGAGGAGGCGTTCACGGTGTACGTGGTGTTGATGTTGTCGGCGCTGCCGCCCGTGCCGTAGTCCTTCAGCAGGTAGGCGGTGCCGTCGGGGGCGACCAGCTGGACGCGCAGGTCACCGATGTAGGTGTGCTGGATGTTCACCTCGACCTTGAGGTCCGAGGGCGCGTTGCCCGAGACGCCCGTGACGGTGACCGGCGACTCGACGGTGGCGAGGTCGTTGATCGCGTAGTCGCCGGTGTTCTCGAAGCGGGAGCCGGTGGGCGGAGGCGTGGTGCCGCCGTCACCGACGTACAGCAGGCGGTTCGGGGAGCCGCTGCCCGGGTTGGTGACCACGCCGGTGGTGGCGTTGGAGGTCAGCGCCGTGGCGACCTGCGACGGGGTGGCGCTGCGGTTGTTGGCCAGGTACAGCGCGGCCGCGCCCGCGACGTGCGGGGCCGCCATCGACGTACCGGAGATCGTGTTGGTGGCCGTGTCGCTGGTGTGCCAGGCCGACGTGATGGACGAGCCGGGCGCGAAGATGTCCAGGATGCTGCCGTAGTTGGAGAAGCTGGAGCGGGCGTCGGAGCTGGTCGTGGAGCCGACCGTGATGGCCTCGGCGACGCGGGCGGGCGACTTGGTGGAGGCGTCGGTGCTCTCGTTGCCCGCCGCGACGGCGTAGGTGACGCCGGACGCGATGGAGTTGCGGACGGCCGCGTCGAGCGTGGAGTCCGCGCCGCCGCCGAGGCTCATGTTCGCGACGGCGGGCTTCACCGCGTTGCGGGTGACCCAGTCGATGCCGGCGACGACACCGGCGGTGGTGCCGGAGCCGCTGTTGTTGAGGACGCGGACGCCGACGATCCTGGCGTTCTTGGCGACGCCGTAGGCGCTGCCCGCGACGGTGGCGGCGACGTGGGTGCCGTGGCCGTTGCCGTCCTGGGCGGTGTTGTCGTTGTCCACGGCGTCGTAGCCGTAGGAGGCACGGCCGCCGAAGTCGCTGTGCGTGATGCGGACACCGGTGTCGATGATGTACGCGGTGACGCCCTGGCCGCCCGGGTCGGGGTAGGTGTAGCTCTGGTTGAGCGGCAGGTTCCGCTGGTCGACACGGTCGAGGCCCCACGTCGGGTTCGGCTGGGTGCCGCTGATGGTGAAGACGCGGTCCTGGACGACGGACTCGACGGCCGGGTCCGCCGCGAGCTTCTTCGCCTGGGCCTCGGAGAGCTGCACCGCGTATCCGTTCAGCGCGGCGGTGTACGTCTTCTTGATCTTGGCGCCGTACTTCGCCGCGACCGCCTTGCCGGACTTGGCGTCCGAGTCGGCGGCGGACTCGTCGAGCGTGACGATGTAGCTGCCCTCGACGGCGTTCGGGTCGTCCGCGTACTGGATGACGCCTTCCGCGGCCGTACCGGCGGCGGCTGCCGGGTAGGCGGCGAGGGTGCCGAGGGCGAGGGCGGCGACGGTTATCGCACTGGCGGCGGCGGCTCTGCGCCGCGAGGTACGCATCACGTGCATGTGAGGGGTCCTCCTCATCGGTGGTGCGCTGCTGTGGGGGATATCGGCAGGTGCATGACAACCCCTGATGTATGCATGCACGACGGAACGCGCCACGCGGAGCGCGGCGCCAACCACCTTGGCCTGCCAGGCGAAAGGTTGGCCGATCCATAGGAATCCCACAAGGGTCTGAACAGCCGTTAACAAGTGCGTCGCACAACTGTCATGCTGGCCGCCATGCCTCAGGAAGCCGAATACCTCTGCCAGGAATGCGGAGTGCGATCCTCCGCTTCATCGCTGACCTGGAGCTGCCCGCGCTGCGGCGGCCCCTGGGACCTGGACTTCACCGCCGCCCCCGTGCCGCGGGCGGCGCTGGCGGGCCGGGTGAACTCGTTGTGGCGTTACGAGGAGGCGCTGCCGCTCCGCGACCCGTACGCCTCGCTCGGCGAGGGCCGCACGCCGCTCGTCCGGCTGACGGAGTCCGTCTCCGCGAAGCTCGACTATCTGATGCCGACACTGTCGTTCAAGGACCGGGGCGCCGTGCTCCTCGTGGAGCTGGCCCGGCGGATCGGCCCGGACCGGGTCGCCCGGGTCGTCGCCGACAGCAGCGGCAACGCGGGCACGGCGGTCGCCGCGTACTGCGCGCGCGCCGGGCTCGACTGCGTCGTATACGTACCGGAGGCGACGTCACCGAAGAAGCTGGAGCAGATCCGGGCGCACGGGGCGCGGCTGGAGGTCGTGCCGGGCGACCGGGAGGCGACGGCGCGGGCGGCGCGCGCGGCGGCGGACGAGCCCGGCGCCTTCTACGCGTCGCACGTGTACAACCCGTACTTCCTGCACGGTACGAAGACGTACGTGTACGAGCTGTGGGAGGACCTGGGCGGCCGCCTGCCGGACACGCTCGTCGTCCCGGTCGGCAACGGCACGCTGCTGCTGGGCGCCGCCCTGGCGGTGTCCGAACTGCTGGCGGCGGGCCTGGTGGAGCGGCGCCCGGCGCTGATTGCGGTGCAGGCGGGCCCGGTGGCGCCGCTGGCGCGGGCGTACGCGGCGGGCGCGGCGGACGCGGAGCCCGTACCGGCCGCGCCGACCCTGGCGGAGGGCATCGCCATCCCGCACCCCCCGCGCGCCCGCCAGATCCTGCGGGCGGTACGGGAGACGGGCGGCACGTTCCGCACGGTGACGGACGAGCAGATCCGGGCCGCTCAGCGCGACCTGGCGCGCAGGGGCCTGTTCGTGGAGCCGACGGGCGTGGCGTGCTGGGCGGCGGTCACGGCGGACCCGCCACGGGGCGAGACCGTGGTCCCCCTGTGCGGCGCGGGCGCGAAGACGGGCCTGGCGGCGGGGGCGTAGCGGGGGGCGCCCCCGCCGGCGGGCGCCGCACGCCGCCGCCGAGGACGGCCCCCGCCCAGGTATGGATCCGGCCGCGGCGGGGCGCAGATCCGGCCGGACGGCGGAAGAGCGGAGCGGGGATCTTGCCGTGGCGGACGCGGCGGGGCACCGTTGTGGTGCTCGAACCCCGTTGTCTCGTCTGGGAGTTGAGAATGAGGAAGTCCACCCTGCGTTCCGCCGCCGCGGCCGCGGCCCTGGCGACCGGCCTGGCGGCGGCGTCGGTGACCACGGCGTCGGCGGCGCCGCGCACGTCCGAGCGTACGGCGGTCGCCCGGATCGCCACGCCGGAGCAGCTCGCGGACAGCGTCCGCCTGGCCGTCGAGCGCGAGCTGAGCGACGGCGGCGCGGTCGCGGAGGGCAACGTGGTGGGCTTCGTCGCGCCCCAGGCCGACACCGGCGTACGGCCCTGCTGACGGTGGCCGTGGAGGAACCGGCCGTCCGGTGGTGCCCGAGCGGAGCGCCCGACCGCCCGGAGTCGGTGGTGCTTGGCGTGCGCTCGGGGCCGGACGGCCAGGTCGCCTACCTGGCCACGCCGGTCGCCGCCGCGGAAGTCGTACCGACCCTGCCGGACGGCGTGCCGCCGACGCGGGTGCTGCGGTTCGCGTCGCACTGCGTGAGCGAGTGCGCCAACCGCGTCGGCACGGACTGCGGCCTCGCCGACCGGATGCTGGCCCTCCCGGCGCCCCCGGACACCGACCCGGTGCCGCGCTGCCATCTGCGGCCGCAGTGCAAGTGGTGGCACCAGACGGGCACGGCCGCGTGCCACCGCTGCCCCGCCGTGGCGACCACGCCCCTGGCGGACGACACACTGGCCGCCCTGGTGTCCGACCCGTCCACCACCCGCGAACAGCTGGCCGCCCACCTGTCACAGCGGCCGTCCCCCTGACCTCGCGCGAGGACGACCGGGGCCGGGGACCGGCGACTGGCCCGCTGGCCCCGGCCCCGGCCCCGGCGTCCACGACGTGCCGCCGCTCCCCCGGAGGCAGCCGCCGCACCACCTGACGCCACAACTCGGGCGGGCAGCGCGGCCGGTAGCGCTCGTAGGCATCGGAGAGATTCTTCTGATCCACTCCCCGCCCTGCCCACCCCGCAGAACCCCCCCACATGGACATCGGGGGCCGGCCGGATCGGTCAGGATTCGAGAAGCGTCGGCCGAGGGTCGGCTCGTAGCGTGAGGGTCATGGCAATCACCGCATCGCACACGCCCGTCACGCCCCTTGCGTCCCTCACCTGCGTCACCCTGGAGGTGACCGACCTGGAGGAGGCCCATCGCTTCTCCACCGCCCTGGGCGTGGACACGCACATCCGCCTGCGGGCGTCCGACGCGCGGTCCACCGGTTTCCGCGGCTTCACGCTGGCGCTCACGGTGTCCGGGCCTGCGACCGTGGACGGCTTCGTCGGCGCCGCCGTGGACGCCGGGGCGACGGTGCTGAAGCCCGCCGCGAAGTCGCTGTGGGGGTACGGCGGCGTCGTCCGGTCCCCGGACGGCACGATCTGGAAGGTCGCGACGCCGGAGAAGAAGGACGCCGGCCCTGCCACCCGGGAGATCGACGACATCGTCCTCCTGCTCGGCGTCGAGGACGTCAAGGCCGGCAAGCGGTTCTACGTCGAGCGGGGCCTGACCGTGGCCAGGAGCTTCGGCGGCAAGTACGCCGAGTTCGCCCCGGGCGCGGCCGGTGCCGTCAAGCTGGCGCTGTACAAGCGCCGCGGCCTGGCCAAGGACCTCGGCGTCCCCGCCGACGGCACCGGCTCGCACCGCGTCGTCCTCGGCGGCAGCGCGGGCTCCTTCACCGACCCGGACGGCTTCGTCTGGGAGACCGCCGCGTAGCCCGCCCCCACGCCGTCCCGGCTCCCGGCCGTGCGGCGGTGGCGGCGGGCGCTCAGTGACCGGTGGCGGAGGAGTACGGGTTGGCCGCCGCGCCCTCCGTACTCAGGAGCACCACCACCGAGGAAGGCCCGAGCCCCAGTGCCGTACGGCGCTGGTCGGCGCCCGCCCCGGTGAGCGTCGCGCGCAGCCCCGCGAGCGCCGCGGCCCCGCACGGGCCCGAGGAGACGCCGAGGACCGCCAGCCGGGCGGCCGCGCGGGCGCTGTCGGCGTCGTCGACGGCGACAGCGGCGTCCAGCCCGTCGCGGAGGTAGGGCCAGGCGATGCTGGAGGGAGTACCGCAGTTCAGGCCGGCCATGCTGGTCTCGCCGGTGGTGACGCTGACGGGTGCGCCGAGGGTGAGGCTCTCCAGGACGCAGGCCGCGGCGGCGGGCTCCACCGACAGCAGTGCCGGAGCGTGCCCGGCGGGGTGGCTGCGGTAGTGGGTGACCACGGCCTGCGCCAGCGACCCCACGCCCACGGGTACGGCGACGAGGTCGGGCCCGTCGGTGATCCCCTCGGCGGCCAGTTGCTCGTCGATCTCGGCGCAGAGGGTGGAGTACCCCTCGACGATCCACCCCGGGATCCGCTCGTACCCGGGCCACGCGGTGTCCTGGACGAGGACCGCGCCGGGCGAGGCGGCCGCCTCGGCCGCCCGGCGCACCGCCTCGTCGTAGGGCCCGGGCACTTCGGTGACCTCGGCGTGCTCGGCGGCGATGGCCGCGACGGCCCGCGGATGCACGCCCCGGGGCACGAAGACGTGGGCATGCTGCCCGAGCAGGTGCGCCATGCGGGCCACGGCACGACCGTGGTTGCCGTCGGTGGCGGTCACCAGGGTGACGGGGCCCGCTCCATCACCCCGTGCGGTCCACTCGGTGAGGGTGCGGTGGACCGCCCAGGAGGCGCCGAGCGCCTTGAAGGCGGGCAGACCGAGACGGCACGACTCGTCCTTGACGAAGACCCGGCCGACGCCCGACTCCACGGCCAGCTCGGGCAGTTCGGTCAGCGGAGTGGGCGCGTAGCCGGGCAGCGCGGCATGGAAGCCACGTACGTCGGCGGGGGCGGACGCACACCGCCAGTCGCGGCCGCCGGTCCGCGCGAGCCACGGCGGTGTACGGAAGGAGACAGGTTTCTCAGACACGCCCCCAGGGTCCGGCAGCCTCCCACACCCGGTCCAGCGAAGATCCGATGCCGGACCGCAGGGAGTCATGGGTGCCATGACTCCCTGGCTGGCCGTGGCCCCGGCAGCGCCCTCCGTCGCCGCGTCGTGTACACATGCGACACTCGGTACTCCTGACGCATGACACAGCCACTGCCCATAGAGTCCATCCGCGATGTCCGGGCACACCTGGCCGAGGTCGTGGAGAGGGCTGACCGCGACGACCTGCCCACCGTGATCACGCGCCGAGGCAAGCAGGTGGCTGCCGTGGTGTCCATCGAAGTGCTCCGGAAATACCAGGAGTGGGAGGAGCGCGAGATCAACCGGATCATCGACGAGCGCATGGCCAACCCGGCTCCCGGCATCCCGATCGAGGACATCATGAGGGAGACGCTGGCGCGCAGTGAGTGAGTACCGCACCGTCTTCCGACCCGAGGCTCAGGCCGAGCTCCGCGAGGTGCCGCGAGACATGGCCCTCCGCATTCTGGCCAGGCTGACCGAGCTGGAGAGCGACCCGCTGGGGTTCAACACCACGGCCCTCGTCTCCAAGCCCGACCGGCGTCGCCTACGGGTGGGCGACTACCGCGTGAGCTACACGATCGACAACGGTGAGCTGGTGGTGTGGGTGGTGCACGTCGGCCATCGCTCCACCGTCTACGACACCTGAGCCAGCCTGACATCAGGTCAGGAAATCCAGCACCGATCCAGCACGGGATCGACGAAGGGGCCTGGCCGCCACGAGCCGGGCCCCTTCTGACCTGCGTGTTCGCCGCGTCAGCGAGGTGCTGTCACTTCATCCGCTCACACGTTGAAGCGGAACTCCACCACGTCGCCGTCCTGCATCACGTAGTCCTTGCCCTCCATGCGGGCCTTGCCGGCGGCGCGGGCTTCGGCGACCGAGCCCGTGGCGACGAGGTCGTCGAAGGAGATGACCTCGGCCTTGATGAAGCCCTTCTGGAAGTCGGTGTGGATGACACCGGCCGCCTCGGGGGCCGTCGCGCCCTTCTTGATCGTCCAGGCGCGGGCCTCCTTGGGGCCGGCCGTGAGGTACGTCTGGAGGCCCAGGGTGTCGAAGCCGACGCGGGCCAGGGTGGCCAGGCCGGGCTCCTCGGCGCCGACGGACTGGAGGAGCTCCATGGCGTCCTCCTCGTCCAGCTCGGCGAGGTCCGCCTCCAGCTTGGCGTTGAGGAAGATGGCCTCGGCCGGGGCGACCAGCGCGCGCTGCTCGTCCTTGAACGCCTCGTCCGTCAGCTCCTCCTCGTCCACGTTGAAGACGTAGAGGAACGGCTTGGTGGTGAGCAGGTGGAGGTCGTGCAGCAGCTCCGCCTTCTCCGAGCCCTGGACGATGCCCTGCGAGAAGAGGGTGTCGCCGCGCTCCAGGATCTCCTTGGCCGCCTCGACCGCGGCGACCTTCGGCGCCACGTCCTTCTTGATCCGGGACTCCTTCTGGAGGCGCGGCAGGACCTTCTCGATGGTCTGGAGGTCGGCGAGGATCAGCTCGGTGTTGATCGTCTCGATGTCGTCCTTCGGCGAGACCTTGCCGTCGACGTGGACGACGTTCTCGTCCTTGAAGGCGCGGATGACCTGGCAGATGGCGTCGGACTCGCGGATGTTCGCCAGGAACTTGTTGCCCAGGCCCTCGCCCTCGCTCGCGCCGCGCACGATGCCCGCGATGTCGACGAAGTCGACCGTGGCCGGGAGGACGCGCTGCGAGGAGAAGATCTCCGCCAGCTTGGCCAGACGGGCGTCGGGCACGCCGACGACGCCGACGTTGGGCTCGATCGTGGCGAACGGGTAGTTGGCCGCCAGCACGTCGTTCTTGGTCAGGGCGTTGAACAGGGTCGACTTGCCGACATTCGGCAGGCCGACGATTCCGATCGTGAGCGACACGTTGGCGACTTCCCTAGAAGTGTGGATGGTGGGCCGACCCCCCAGTTTACGGGCGTGCCGGCGCCTCGGGCGACGGGCGGGCGGTCCGGGTCCGGGCGGTGGACTTCACGCCAAGGTCATCCCAAAGGTGTGTCTCGTACCGGTTTTCGGGCCGTCCCCCGCCTACTTTGTCACCGTGGAGCAGCACCGGAGCAGTCCCCCTCGCCGCCCGGCGCCGCCGCGGCAGGCCGCCCCGACCAGGGGCGCCGTCGCGGAGCGGCCGACGGGCGGGGGCGCGGGGGCGGCCGGTGAGCCCGTCGCCGAGGGCGCGGGGGTCCGGTACGGGCCCCCGGTCGGCGACCAGCCCGGCCGGCGGCCGGTGGCACAGCCCGAGGTACGGCCGGACGCGCGGCGCGTGAGCCCCCGCGACGGCCGGCGCGACAGCCAGGAGGGTGCGCACATGGACGGGCAGTCCGGTGGACGACGTGGCGGGCGGCTCGACGCCCGGCCGGGAGTGCCGCGCGGGGGTCAGCCCGGCGGGCGGCCGCAGCGGCTGGACGGCCGGGCCGCCCCTGGAGGCGGTACGCAGGCGGCCGGGTCGCGCGGCGGCGGTGCTCCGCGGGCGGCGGGGTCGCGCGGTGGTACGGCCGCCGGGCCCGGCGGTGGTGCCAAGGGCGGCCGGGGCGCTGCCCAGCCGGGCCGGGGCGGTGCTCCGGGTGGCGGCGGGCGGTCCCTCGGAGGGGTGCGCGGTGGCGGCCCCGGGGCCGGTGGGCCGGGCGGGCCCCGGGGTGGCGGGGCCGGGCGGGGCGGGCCTCGCGGTGGCGGGCGTGACGGCGTCCGGCACGGCGGCGGTGCGTCGCGGGGGCTCGCCGGGGTGCTCCGGGCCGTACGGCGGTTGCCTCACCCCCGGCTGACCGGGCTCGGCGGCGGACTCTTCGCCTCCGCCGCGATGCTGCTGGTCGGGTTCATCGACTGGCTGCTGTTCGACGGTTCGCCGTTCGTGTACGGGCTGCTGTTCCTGCCCGTCAGCGCGGCGACCGCGCTGTGGGTGCGGAGCGCGGACCTGGTGACGGCGCCGATCAGCGTGCCGATCGCGTTCGCCGTCGGGGTCATGCCGATCGCGGGCGGCGAGGGCGGGTTCGGGGGCCACGCGATGGCCCTGGTGACCGCGCTCGCGGTGCACGCCGGATGGCTGTACGGCGGGACGCTCGTGGCCGGGCTCATCACCTGCGTACGGAAGGTACGGCTCATGGGGCGCCGCCAGCGGGCGGCCACCGCGGCAGCCGCCAGAGGCCCCGCTCCGGCCACGGCCCCACGGCGCCCCTGAGCCGGGGCCCGCACAGCGGTGCCCGCAAGGCCGGGGCCCGCACGGCCGGGGCCCGCGGCACCTGGGGTGTTCCCCGAGCACCACAGGTGCCGTTCTTCGGCGGTTGGCCAGTTCTCCCCGAGGCGGGCGCGTCGCGGGCCGCTCTTCCGCGTACGCGCTCCAGTCGGCAGGCGGGTACGTCGCCTGCGGGGCCGCGAGGGCCACGTCGATCGCGACCGCGCTGTCCCCTCGAAGAAGCCGAGGTCCCGCGCCGGCTCGCCCGGATCGTGAGGCGTTCGCGCCCCTTCCACCCGGCACCTGGCCCGACTCTACGAGTGGCGCCGGTGCGCGCGGAGGCTGTCGCGCGTAGTCGGCCCGCAGGGATGACGGGTACCGCCTCTTCGAACCGGTGTCGTGCCGGGCAGCCGGTCAGCCAAGAAATGAAAGGCGGCCCCGCGCCACCAGGGGGGTGGTGTCGCGGGGCCGCCGTCTGGGGGGCTTCCCGGGCGTCAGACCGTGGTGACGACCTCGTCGTACGCCAGGCGCGGGGAGCGCGGGTACCAAGCGTCGTCGCCGGGCTTGCCGATGTTGACCACCATCAGCGGGGTGTGGTCGTCGTCCAGGAACTCCTTCTGGACGGCCGCGTGGTCGAAGCCCGTCATCGGGCCGGCGGCCAGACCGGCGGCGCGGACGCCCACGATGAAGTACGCGGCCTGGAGCGCGGCGTTCATGCCGGCGGACGCCTCGCGGACCGGGCGCTCGGCGAAGAAGGCGTCCTTGGCCTGCGGGAACGCGGGGAACAGCTTCGGGAGCTCCGCGTGGAACTCGTTGTCGGCGGCCAGGATCGCGACGAGCGGGGCGGTCGCGGTCTTCGCCTGGTTGCCCTCGGCCATCAGCGGGATGAGGCGCTCGCGGGCCTCGGCCGAGCGGACGAGCACGATGCGCAGCGGCGTCTGGTTGAACGCGGTCGGGCCGTACTTGACCAGGTCGTAGATCGCCTGGACCTGCTCCTCGGTCACCGGCTCGTCGGTGAACGTGTTGGCGGTGCGGGCCTCGCGGAACAGCAGGTCCTGCGCGGCGGGGTCGAGGACGAGCGACATGGGGTGGTGCCTTCCGACGTACGAGTCAGGGGTGCCGCGCGACGGAACGTCGCCGCGCGATGCCTCCACGGTACGCCGGGATAGATGAACCTTCAACTAAAGGCGCGGTGTGGTGCTCCACGTCACAGCACCCGTGCCCCCGCGCGGCCCCGCCGCGAAGGCCTACCCCTCCTGGTCGGAGCTCTCCCGCTCCTGGGCCAGCGACGCGTCCAGCCGGGCGCGCGCGCCCTCCAGCCAGTGACGGCAGACCTTCGCCAGCTCCTCGCCGCGCTCCCAGAGCGCCAGCGACTCCTCCAGCGTCGTCCCGCCCGCCTCCAGCCGCCGGACCACGTCGATCAGCTCGTCGCGCGCCTGCTCGTACCCGATGGCCGCGCCGCTTGCCGTCACCGCCACCGTGGTCGCCGCCCCGGCGCCCGCGTCAGCCGCCCCGGCGCCCGCCTCCGTCACCGCGTCCGTCGTGTCCGCTGCCATGTCCTCCACCCTCGCCATGTCCTCCACCCTACGGTCGGGTTCCGACAGCGCCGCCGCCGTCCACGCGCCGCACCGTGAACGCCCCGGCCGCGACCCGCGCCCGCAGCTCCTCGTCCCCGGCCACCTCGTCCGGTGAGCGCACCACCGAGCCGTCCGGCCGCTGGAGGACCGCGTACCCCCGCTCCAGCGTGGCCGCCGGGGACAGCGCCACCACGCGCGCGTGGGTGTGGGCCAGCTCCGAGTCGGCGCGGTCCAGCAGATGGCCCAGCACCCGCCGGCTGCGCGCCAGCAGCGCCTCGACCTGCGCCTCCCGCTCCTCCACCATCCGCTGCGGGTGCTCCATCACGGGCCGGGCCAGCGCGTGCGCGAGGCCCCGCTCCTCCCGCTCCAGCAGCCCCCGTACGCAGCGCAGCGCGCGGTCCCGCAGCGAGCGCACCCGCTCCAGCTCCTCGCGCACGTCGGGGACGACCTTCTTCGCCGCGTCCGTCGGCGTCGCCGCGCGCAGGTCGGCGACCAGGTCCAGCAGCGGTGAGTCCGGCTCGTGCCCGATCGCCGACACGACCGGCGTACGGCACTCGGCGACAGCCCGTACGAGCTGCTCGTCGGAGAAGGGCAGCAGGTCCTCCACGCTGCCGCCGCCCCGCGCGACGACGATCACGTCCACGTCGTCCATACGGTCCAGCTCCCGCACCGCCCGCACCACCTGCGGCACCGCGTGGACGCCCTGCACCGCGACGTTGCGCACCTCGAAGCGGACGGCCGGCCAGCGGCGGCGCGCCACCTCCAGCACATCGCGCTCCGCCGCCGAAGCCCGGCCGCACACGAGGCCGATCAGCTGCGGCAGGAACGGCAGCGGCCGCTTCCGCTCCATCGCGAACAGCCCCTCGGCGGCCAGCGACCGCTTCAGCTGCTCCAGGCGGGCCAGCAGCTCGCCGATGCCGACCGGCCGTATCTCCGCGGCCCGCAGCGACAGCTGGCCGCGTGGCGCGTACCACTCCGGCTTCGCGTGCACCACGACCCGCGCGCCCTCGGACACGACGTCCGCCACCGCGTCGAACACCTGGCGATAACACGTCACGCTCACCGAGATGTCGTGCGACGGGTCGCGCAGCGTCATGAACACGACGCCCGCGCCGGGCCGCCGCGACAGCTGCGTGATCTGCCCCTCCACCCAGATGGCGCCGAGCCGGTCGATCCATCCCCCGATGAGCCGGGAGACCTGGCCGACGGGCAGCGGGGCTTCGGCAGACGTAGTCAGAGCCATACGGCGAGCGTACGCGCCGCCACCGACAACGCCGCCGCGTCCGCCCGTGCGGATCTTCGGCGCGGGCGTCCACCCTTACGATGGGGGGCATGACTCCTACGCCTCCTGCCCGCCGGGTCCTCCTCGCCGCTCCGCGCGGCTACTGCGCGGGCGTGGACCGCGCCGTCATCGCCGTCGAGAAGGCGCTGGAGCAGTACGGCGCGCCGATCTACGTGCGGCACGAGATCGTCCACAACAAGTACGTCGTGCAGACCCTGGAGAAGAAGGGCGCCATCTTCGTCGACGAGACGCACGAGGTGCCCGAGGGCTCCATCGTCATGTTCTCCGCGCACGGCGTCGCCCCGATCGTCCACGAGGAGGCCGCGAGGCGGAAGCTCGCGACCATCGACGCGACCTGCCCGCTCGTCACCAAGGTCCACAAGGAGGCCGTGCGCTTCGCGCAGGAGGACTACGACATCCTCCTCATCGGCCACGAGGGCCACGAGGAGGTCATCGGCACGTCCGGTGAGGCACCCGACCACATCCAGCTGGTGGACGGCCCCGAGGACGTGGCGAAGGTCGAGGTGCGCGACCCGTCGAAGGTCGTCTGGCTGTCGCAGACCACGCTGTCGGTGGACGAGACGATGGAGACCGTGGACGCGCTGAAGGAGAAGTTCCCGCAGCTCATGTCCCCGCCGAGCGACGACATCTGCTACGCCACGCAGAACCGGCAGCTCGCCGTGAAGCAGATGGGCGCCGACTCGGACCTGGTCATCGTGGTCGGCTCGCGCAACTCGTCGAACTCCAAGCGCCTGGTCGAGGTCGCCAAGCTGGCCGGTGCCCGCGAGGCGTACCTGGTGGACTTCGCCGACGAGATCGAGGAGGCCTGGCTGGACGGCGTCTCGACGGTCGGTGTCACCTCCGGCGCCTCGGTGCCCGAGGTGCTGGTCGAGGGCGTCCTGGAGTGGCTGGCGCGGCGCGGCTTCGAGGACGTGGAGATCGTGAAGGCGGCCGAGGAGTCGATCACCTTCTCGCTGCCGAAGGAGCTCCGCCGCGACCTGCGCGCCGAGGCCGCCGCGCTGTCGGAGGACTGATCCGCTCACCGAGAGGGCGGCGGCCGTACGCCGTCCTCCCCGCGGGCGTCGGCGCGCAAGCCGCGTCCTCCCCGGAGCGTCGGCGGCCGTTCGCCGTCCTCCCCCGGAGCGCCGGTCCCCCGCCGTAACGTGGTGTCCATGAACGTCTTCGGAGTGGACATCGGCGGGGCGGGGGTCAAGGGCGCTCCCGTTCGGCGGGTCGGGGATCAAGGGCGCTCCCGTGGACCTGGAGCGCGGCGATCTGACCGAGCCCCGCCACAAGGTACTGACCCCGCAGCCCGCGACGCCCTCGGACGTCGCGGGCTGTGTCGCGGAGGTCGTGGCGCACTTCGGCTGGTCGGGCCCGGTCGGGGTGACGTTCCCCGGCGTGGTGACGGGTTCGACGGTCCGTACGGCGGCCAATGTCGACAAGGGCTGGATCGACGTGGACGCGGCGGCGCTGCTGGGCGAGCGGCTCGGCGGCCTGCCGGTGACGGTGCTGAACGACGCGGACGCGGCGGGCGTCGCGGAGATGCGTTACGGCGCGGGCCGGGGCCGTAACGGCACGGTGATCATGCTGACGTTCGGCACGGGCATCGGCAGCGCGCTGTTCGTGGACGGGCGGCTCGTGCCCAACACGGAGCTGGGGCATCTGGAGCTGAACGGCAAGGAGGCGGAGAAGCACGCCTCGACCAAGGCCAAGGAGGACAAGGACCTCAGCTGGGAGGAGTGGGCGCACCGGGTGCGGAAGTACCTCGCGCACGTCGAGATGCTGTTCTCGCCCGAGCTGTTCATCGTGGGCGGCGGGGTGAGCCGCAAGGCGGAGAAGTTCCTGCCGCTGATCAAGAACGTACGGGCCGAGATCGTCCCCGCGCGGCTCCAGAACAACGCCGGGATCGTCGGCGCCGCCATGGCCGCGGCGGGCCGCTAGCCGTACGAAGCGGAAGCAGACGGCGGTGCGGCGCGGGCTCACCCGGCCGTACGGCGTGGACGCGGCGCCCCGTGGCGGGCGCCGCGCTCGCGTTCGGGCGGGCTCAGCCCTGCTCGGCCTTGAGCGCCGCGGCCATCTGCCCGAGCCGCTCGAAGGACGCCGTGCCGGTGACGACGGTCGTCACGCCCTCCTCGCGCAGCACGAGGGCGTCGTACTTGGGGCCCTCCCAGCGTTCCCAGGCCCGCCCCGCGACCGTCTGCGTCTTCCCCGTGTTCCGCGCGTCGTGGGTGACCTTGACGACGTGCCTCACCGGGGCGTCGGTGGACTGCTCGACCGCGACGTACTCGCGCTCCGGCGTCAGGAAGCCCAGGTGCCAGGCGTCCGCCTTGTGGCGGTCGTACGAGACGGACGTCGGCCGCCAGTCCTTGCCGAGGCCCTCGGGGGCCGCTACCGGGTAGGGCGCGGCGCGCTGGGCCGTCACCAGCTCCACGCGGTAGTCCACCGGCTTGATCGGGTCCGCCGTGTCGTCGTGCGGGACGAAGAGGTAGATCACCCCGGCGGCGGCGCAGATCACCGCCATCGACTGGAACATCCCGCGCACTGTCTGCTTGCCTCGCATACCTGCCACCCCCCTATGGTCGCATCAGGGCATCCCGCTCATACGTGGGCCCCTCTGCTCAATTTGTCGACGTACCGATAGAGTCGCAGCACCCTCTTCACCACCGGCCGTCGCCGTACAGAAAGGTGCGCTCCGATGACCGAGCACGCTCTGCCGTCCGAACTCGAGGTCTCGCCCGAGGCCCCCGACCGCAACCTCGCCCTGGAGCTGGTCCGGGTCACCGAGGCCGCCGCGATGGCCGCGGGCCGCTGGGTCGGCCGCGGCGACAAGAACGGCGCCGACGGCGCGGCCGTCCGGGCCATGCGCACCCTCGTCTCCACCGTCTCGATGAACGGCGTCGTCGTCATCGGCGAGGGCGAGAAGGACGAGGCCCCGATGCTCTTCAACGGCGAGCGGATCGGTGACGGGACCGGCGCCGAGTGCGACATCGCCGTGGACCCGATCGACGGGACGACGCTCACCGCGAAGGGCATGCCGAACGCGATCGCCGTGCTGGCGGCGGCCGACCGGGGCGCCATGTTCGACCCGTCCGCCGTCTTCTACATGGACAAGCTGGTCACCGGCCCGGAGGCGGCCGACTTCGTGGACATCGACGCCCCGGTGTCCGTGAACATCCGCCGCGTCGCCAAGGCGAAGAACACCGCGCCCGAGGACGTCACCGTCGTCATCCTGGACCGGCCGCGCCACGAGGGCATCGTCAAGGAGATCCGCGAGACGGGCGCCCGGATCAAGTTCATCTCGGACGGCGACGTCGCGGGCTCCATCATGGCGGTCCGCGAGGGCACCGGTGTGGACCTGCTGCTGGGCATCGGCGGTACGCCGGAGGGCATCATCAGCGCCTGCGCCATCAAGTGCCTGGGCGGCGTCATCCAGGGCAAGCTGTGGCCGAAGGACGACGCGGAGCGGCAGCGCGCGGTCGACGCGGGCCACGACCTGGACCGCGTGCTGTCCACGGACGACCTGGTCCGCGGCGACAACGTCTTCTTCGTCGCGACCGGCATCACCGACGGCGAGCTGCTGCGCGGCGTCCGCTACCGCTCCGAGACGGCCACCACCTCGTCGCTGGTGATGCGTTCGAAGTCCGGCACGATCCGGCAGATCGACTCGACGCACCGGCTGTCGAAGCTGCGCGCGTACAGCCAGATCGACTTCGACCGGGCGAAGTAGCCCGCGGGGCCGCCGGTTCGGCACGGCGGCCCGGCGGCAGGGCCACGCCGGAGGGCGGACCCGGGACGGGCGGTTTCCGGCCGGGGCCGACCGGGACGGCGATACGAAAAGGGGCGCTCCCAGTGCGGTGGGAGCGCCCCTTCCCGTGCGGGCCGTGCCGCGGGTCCGCCGTTACGTGCCCGTCCGCGTCGCCGCCCGGGCGGTCAGCCGGCGGCGGCGATCTGCTGTCCGGCCGACGCGGCCTTCTTCAGCTCCACGTCGCGGCGCCGGCGGCGGGCCAGCACCACGCGGCGCTCGGCGGCGGTCAGGCCGCCCCACACGCCATACGGCTCCGGCTGGAGCAGGGCGTGCTCGCGGCACTCGACCATGACGGGGCAGCGGGCGCAGACCCGCTTGGCGGCCTCCTCGCGGGCGAGCCGCGCGGCCGTGGGCTCCTTCGACGGGGCGAAGAACAGTCCCGCCTCGTCGCGGCGGCACACCGCCTCCGTGTGCCAGGGGCCCGCCTCGTCCTCCCGCGCCGGAACGCGCTGGGACGGGACGGCGGCGACCTGGAGGGGCTGATGCGGCAGTGGCAGCACGGTCTACTCCTGACGACGGCCTACACGGGCGAGAGAGACGATGCAGCAAGCCCTACCCGCTGTGCGCACGCCTATGCACTGCGTGGCACGGCCTTCCAGCCGGTGGGACGCGGTACGGCCGAAATTCGACGGTCGGCCGACGGCCGCCCCCGCGACCCCGGTGGTCTCAGTGGCCGAGGTGCTTGCGGAGCTTGTCGTGGAGCAGGTCGGCGACGCGCTTGCCGCGCTTGGGGCGGGCCTCCACGTTGCCGAAGACCGAGTAGCCGTTGACGACCACGACGGGGGCCTCCGGGTCCTCGGCCTCCGACGTCTTCACCTCGAAGTTGCCGAAGACGCCGCCGCCGGTGCCGCGCAGCGACACGTTCTCGGGGACGCGGATCTCCACGTTGCCGAACACCGAGGTGGCGTCGATGGTGGTGAGGCGCTGGGTGAAGGTGGCCTCGGTGAGGTCGATCTCGATGTTGCCGAAGAGGGAGAACGCGGTGGTGCGGGGCCCGATCCTGCGGCGGCCCCGGAGGGTGGTGCTGGAGAAGACGGCGACCAGCCGGTCCTCCTGGCCCGCGGCGCCGGCCGGGTCGTACGCCGCGGGCGCCGCGGCGGGGCGGGGCCCTGCGGGGGCGGTCTGGGCGGGCAGGTCGCTGACGATCGGTTCCAGCTCGGCGAGGGTCTTCGCCCGGTACACCGCGTCGATGCGCTCGCCGTGCTCCTCGGCGTCGAGCCGCCCCTCGGCCAGCGCGTTCCCGAGGATGTCGGCGACCCGGTCGCGGTCGGCGTCCGACGCGCGCATCGCCGGGGCGGACCCCGGGGCGGCGGACTGCGGGGCGCGGGGGTCGGGCTGCTTCTGGGGCTGCTTCTCGAGGTCCACGGCCTCAGCGTAGCGAAACGCGATAGATCGCGACTAGGGCTGGATGAGCCTTACCTCACAGCCGGGGGCGTGCGGCGGCGTTCTACGCTTGTGGACGCGTTGCCAAGGGAGGCCGCGCCGCTGTCTGCCGAGTGAGGAATGGCCGTCATGCCAGAGTTTGCGTACTCCGATCTGCTCCCCCTGGGAGAGGACACCACGCCGTACCGACTGGTGACCTCGGAGGGGGTGTCCACCTTCGAGGCCGACGGGCGGACGTTCCTCAAGGTGGAGCCGGAGGCGCTGCGCAAGCTCGCCGAGGAGGCCATCCACGACATCCAGCACTACCTGCGCCCCGCGCACCTCGCGCAGCTCCGGAAGATCATCGACGACCCGGAGGCGTCGGCGAACGACAAGTTCGTGGCGCTGGACCTGCTGAAGAACGCCAACATCGCCGCCGCCGGCGTCCTGCCGATGTGCCAGGACACCGGCACGGCGATCGTCATGGGCAAGCGCGGCCAGAACGTGCTGACCGGGGGCCGTGACGAGGAGGCCCTGTCGCGGGGCGTCTTCGACGCGTACACCAAGCTGAACCTGCGGTACTCGCAGATGGCGCCGCTGACCATGTGGGAGGAGAAGAACACCGGCTCCAACCTCCCGGCGCAGATCGAGCTGTACGCGACGGACGGCGGCGCGTACAAGTTCCTCTTCATGGCGAAGGGCGGCGGCTCGGCCAACAAGTCGTTCCTGTACCAGGAGACGAAGGCCGTCCTGAACGAGGCCTCCATGATGAAGTTCCTGGAGGAGAAGATCCGTTCCCTCGGCACGGCGGCCTGCCCGCCGTACCACCTGGCGATCGTCGTGGGCGGCACGTCCGCCGAGTTCGCACTGAAGACCGCCAAGTACGCCTCCGCGCACTACCTGGACGAGCTGCCCGAGGAGGGCTCGGTCCTCGGCCACGGCTTCCGCGACAAGGAGCTGGAGGAGAAGGTCTTCGAGCTGACGCAGAAGATCGGCATCGGCGCGCAGTTCGGCGGCAAGTACTTCTGCCACGACGTGCGCGTGGTGCGCCTGCCGCGCCACGGCGCGTCCTGCCCGGTCGCCATCGCCGTCTCCTGCTCGGCCGACCGCCAGGCCGTCGCGAAGATCACCGCCGAGGGCGTCTTCCTGGAGCAGCTGGAGACCGACCCGGCGCGCTTCCTGCCGGACACGACGGACGAGCAGCTCGCCGAGGAAGGCGACGTCGTCAGGATCGACCTGAACCAGCCGATGGACGACATCCTGGCCGAGCTGAGCAAGTACCCGGTCAAGACCCGCCTGTCGCTGACCGGCCCGCTGGTCGTGGCGCGCGACATCGCGCACGCCAAGATCAAGGAGCGGCTCGACGCGGGCGAGGAGATGCCGCAGTACCTGAAGGACCACCCCGTGTACTACGCGGGCCCGGCGAAGACGCCCGAGGGGTACGCCTCCGGGTCGTTCGGCCCGACGACGGCCGGGCGCATGGACTCGTACGTGGAGCAGTTCCAGGCGGCGGGCGGCTCGAAGGTCATGCTGGCGAAGGGCAACCGCTCCCAGCAGGTGACCGACGCGTGCGCCGCGCACGGCGGCTTCTACCTGGGCTCCATCGGCGGCCCGGCGGCGCGGCTGGCGCAGGACTGCATCAAGAAGGTCGAGGTCGTCGAGTACGAGGAGCTCGGCATGGAGGCGGTCTGGAAGATCGAGGTCGAGGACTTCCCGGCGTTCATCGTGGTGGACGACAAGGGCAACGACTTCTTCAAGGACCCGGCCCCGGCCCCGACGTTCACGTCGATCCCGGTACGCGGTCCCGGTCTCGGCTGACCCCGCGCGCGTGACGTGACCGAGAGCCCCCGGCGAGCCCGCCGGGGGCTCTCCCGTCTCCCCCGGGAGGGGTGGAGCCGCCTCGGCGACGGGCGGCGGCGCGCTGAACGGAGGCACGCCCCCGCGCGGTGCCGGGCACCGGGCGGAGGCGTGGCGTGCGTACGGGGATGTACGCGTGCGTACGGGTGTACGCGGTCGGGGGTCAGGCGAATCGCTGGTTCGCGGCGCCCGTGGTGCAGGGCTGGAGGCGCAGCGGGTCCTTGGCGGACGCGAGGGTGGCGCACAGGTGCGGGGCGGCGGCCGGGCGGAGGGTGCCCGCCTCGCGGACGAACTTCTGGTTGCCCGCGCCCGAGCAGTTCCAGACGATCAGGGCCGTGCCCGCGCTGTACCGGGACTCCGGCACGTCGAGGCAGCGGTCGTGGGTGAGCTCGGTGTGGACGGAGCCGCGCGCGGGGTCGTACCACCAGCCCTGGTTGCGGCCGCCGTGGCAGTCCCAGCCGACGACGGCGGTGCCGTTGCGGGTGGTGGCGCCGGTGACGTCCACGCAGGTTCCGGTGGCGGCGTTGCGGAGCGGGGCGAACTTGTCGTCCCAGGCGCCGGGGACGAGGACCGGCTTGCCGGTGGAGGCGGGGTCGGCGCAGCTCGCCTCGCGCACCCCGGCCGCGTGCAGCTGGGTCAGGCAGGACGCGAACGCGGCGTGGCCCGCCTTGTTGGGGTGGAAGGACTGGCGGACGGAGTTCTCGTCCCAGGGGAACTTGGACGTGTCCACGAAGAAGCCGCGCGCCCAGGCCTGGTCCATGCAGACCTCGTGGCCGTGGAAGAGGCGGGAGGCGTCGAGATAGACGGCGCCGGTGTTCGCGGCGGCGGTGCGAATGCCGCGCTCGAACGCGGGTACGGCGGTGTTGCGGCCCCAGGTCGTGTCGGAGTCGTACCCGAGGCCGCCGCAGGCGAGCTTGCCGGGGAAGTCGGGGTTGTCACGGAAGTCGGGGCCGATGGGGCTGGGGTAGCTCATCACCACGAGCCGGTAGTCGCCGTCGGCGTATCCGGCGTCGCGCATGACGGTGCGCAGGTCGCGGACGGTCTGCTCGACCTTGGGGACGAGGCCGTCGACGCGGTTCTGCCAGGTCGGCGCGTACTTCGGCTCGCAGGGGCCCTGGAGGAGGACGTACCGGGTGACACAGTCCGTCATGACGGGCCCGAACTGGAGGTCGTCGTTGGCCCCGGCGACGAGGAGGATCATCTTGACGCGGGTGTTGCGGGCCTTGACGGCGAGGTTGTCGCTCTGGACGAGTTCGTCGGCGTACTGCTTGGTGCCGCCGACGCGGATGTTCGGGGTGGCGGCGCCGGAGCAGGAGACGTTGTAGGTGACGTCGGCGGGGATGCCGGTGCGGTGGATCGCCGCGTCGGGTGAGCGGTGGCACCAGTTGTCGGGGCCGTCGGTGCCGGGCTCGTACACGCCGACGCCCTCGCCGGAGATCTCGCTGTCGCCGAGGGAGACGAGGGCGGTCTTGCGTTCGGTGAGGGGCCGCTCGTCGGGGCTGCCGTACAGGGCGGTGGCCTCGGCCGCGCGGACGCGTTCCAGCTCCGCGGGGAGCGGCGTGGAGCTGACGGTCCGTGCGGCGGTCGCCGCCGAGGGGGTGCCTGCCGCCGTCACGGGCGGGGCGGCGGCGGTTCCGCCGAGGGTGGCGGCGAGCGCGGCGACGGCTGCCGCGCATACGAGTTTCAGTCTGGTGCGCGCCATTGCGCCTCCTGGAAGTGGGGTTACCCACGGTTTTTACTGGCCGGTAAAGCACTTGGGAATAGAGCGAACAAGACAAGTGCTCAACTTTTACGGGAGGTTGGGACGATGACGGACACGAGCGGGCGGCGCGACGACGGCCTGAGCGGCGGCGGGAGCGGCGACGGCCTGGGCGGCGGGAGCGGCGGTTCCCGGGTCGAGCACGACTCGATGGGCGAGGTGCGGGTCCCCGTCCACGCCAAGTGGCGGGCGCAGACCCAGCGGGCGGTGGAGAACTTCCCCGTCTCCGGCCAGCGTCTGGAGCGGGCGCACATCGCGGCGCTGGCCCGGATCAAGGCGGCGGCGGCCACGGTGAACGCGGAGCTGGGCGTCCTGGACGCGGACATCGCCGAGGCGGTACGGGCGGCCGCGGCGGAGGTCGTGGAGGGCCGGTGGGACGACCACTTCCCGGTCGACGTCTTCCAGACCGGCTCGGGCACCTCGTCCAACATGAACATGAACGAGGTCCTCGCCACCCTCGCGACCGAGCGGCTCGGCGGCGGCCGGTCGGTCCACCCCAACGACCACGTCAACGCGTCGCAGTCGTCGAACGACGTGTTCCCCTCGTCCATCCACATCGCGGCGACCGCCGCCGTGACCGGTGAGCTGATCCCGGCGCTCGACCATCTGGCGGCCGCGCTGGGGCGAAAATCAGCCGAATTCGCGGAGGTCGTCAAGTCCGGCCGCACGCACCTGATGGACGCCACGCCGGTGACGCTCGGTCAGGAGTTCGGCGGCTACGCGGCGCAGGTGCGGTACGGCGTGGAGCGGCTGCGTGCCTCCCTGCCGCGCCTGGCGGAGCTGCCGCTGGGCGGTACGGCGGTCGGTACGGGCATCAACACGCCGCCCGGGTTCTCCGCCGCCGTCATCGCGGAGGTGGCGCGGGACACGGGGCTGCCGCTGACCGAGGCGCGCGACCACTTCGAGGCGCAGGGCGCGCGGGACGGGCTGGTCGAGACGTCGGGCCAGCTCCGTACGATCGCGGTCTCCCTCACCAAGATCGCCAACGATCTGCGGTGGATGGCGTCCGGGCCGCGCACCGGACTGGCCGAGATCAACCTGCCGGACCTCCAGCCCGGCTCGTCCATCATGCCGGGCAAGGTGAACCCGGTCGTCCCCGAGGCGGTCCTGATGGTCGCCGCGCAGGTCGTGGGCAACGACGCGACGGTGGCGACGGCGGGCGCGGCCGGGAACTTCGAGCTCAACGTGATGCTCCCGGTCATGGCGAAGAACCTGCTGGAGTCCATCCGCCTGCTCGCCAATGCGGCGCGGCTCCTCGCCGACCGCACGGTGGACGGGATCACCGCCAACGCCGAGCGGGCCCGCGAGTACGCCGAGTCGTCGCCGTCCGTGGTGACCCCGCTCAACCGGTACATCGGGTACGAGGAGGCGGCGAAGGTCGCCAAGCGGTCGCTGGCCGAGCGGAAGACGATCCGCGAGGTGGTGCTGGAGGGCGGGTACGTGGAGCGGGGCGATCTGACGCTCGAACAGCTCGACGAGGCTCTCGACGTCCTGCGGATGACCCGCCCCTGACCGCCGCCCCTGCCCGTACCGCCTCTGACCTGCGGTGTCGAACGGATGGGCGGTGATCCGTCCGTGACCTGGATCGCGGACGCGCCGCCGCGCGCGGCCCTAAGATCTGCGCATGACAGCGGAGACGACAGGTTCGGCGCCGGAGGCCGGGGCGGCGCCGCAGGCACAGTCCGTACCGGCCCCGGGGACGCAGGCCGCCCCCGTACCGGCACCGGGCGGGGCCGGTACGGGCGCGGGTGCCGCCGATCGCGTCCGGGTGCCGCGCTGGGCGCCCGGTGACCGGATCCTGTGGCGCTACCGGGACAACGGCGACGGCCACGTCCACATCTGCCGCCCGGTGACCGTCGTCCAGGACACCCCGGACCTGCTGGCCGTCTGGATGGCCCCCGGCACCGAGTGCGTCAGGCCCGTGCTGGCGGACGGCAGCCCCGTGTACGCGGAGCCGCTGGCCACCCGCTACACCGCGCCCCGCACCACCGCCCTCACCCGGTGGGCCGGCATGGGCGTGCTGAAGCTGGCCCGGCCCCAGGACCCGTGGTCGGTGTGGCTGTTCTGGGACGAGGGCTGGGAGTTCCGCAGCTGGTACGTCAACCTGGAGGCGCCGCGCGTGCGGTGGTCCGGGGGCGTGGACTCCGAGGACCACTTCCTCGACATCTCCGTCTACCCGGACCGCAGCTGGCTGTGGCGGGACGAGGACGAGTTCGCGGAGGCCCAGCGCGCCGGGCTCATGGACGCGGCCCAGGCTCGGCGGGTGCGGGAGGCGGGCGAGGCGGCCGTGGAGGTGATCCGGGCGTGGGGCCCGCCGTTCGCGGACGGCTGGGAGAACTGGCGCCCCGACCCGGGCTGGCCCGTTCCCGAGCTGCCGGCCGACTGGGATCACACCCCGGCGCGCATGGCACCGTGAGACCCTTGATACGCCCCTGGGGGGTAACCGTAGGATCGTCCTCCGCCGGGCGCCGACCAGGCACCGCAGCAGCAACGACCGAGTACGGAACAGGAACTGACCGTAAGTCACCTACGAGGGGGTGGAGCCGTGCCCGAGGTGCGCACGGGTCCGCCGTCCCTTGTCGACGCCGCGCTCAGAGCGGGTATAGCGCCTGACAGAGCGATTGCATCGCCCACCCGGCCCGGACGGACGGAATCCCACGCGTGACGGAGCATCCCACCTCCCACGAAGGCAGGCAGCCGCTCGCTGCCCGGCCGCAGGAACGCACCCGGCCCCGGCAGGAGGCCCCCGGGCCCGCCGACGACGCCGCCGTGGCCGCGCCCCCGCACGGCAGGCCGCACCCCGGCACCGGTCCCGTACCGGCCCAGCCGGGACCCGCGGCGCCGCCGGACGACCCGGACGGGCCCCGCACCGCCAACGCGGCGCGCGGGGCGTCCCGTACGGCCAGGTCCGCGTCCGCCACCCGCAGGGCTGCGGGCGCCGCGCACGGCGACGCCCAGGCGAGGGCCCGTACGGACGCCGAGCCGGAACGTCCCGCCACATGCGGCGCCCCGGGCGGCGGCGCCCCGGCGGGTGCCGCCGCCCGCGTGCCCGCGCAGTCCGACGCGCCCGCGGGCGACGGCGCTACAGGTGGCGGCCCGGCGGGCAGTGGTCCCGCGGGGGGCGGCGGGGCCGGTGGTGGTGGCACGGCGGCCTCCGCCGGTGTGCCGCAGGACCCGGTGGGGACCGCGCGGCGCGAGGGCGACCGGCTGCGGTTCGTGGGCGCGGCGACGCGGCGGATCGCGCGCGGCATCGACCTGGACGAGATCGTGCTGGGGCTGTGCCGGGCGACCGTGCCGACGTTCGCCGACGCGATCCTGGTGTACCTGCGCGACCCGCTGCCGGTCGGCGACGAGCGGCCCGTGGACCCGTTCGTACTGCGGCTGCGCCGCGCGGACCGGCTGCGTTTAACGGAGGACGACCCCGGTGACCTGGGCCTGCTTCCCGCGGGGACGGCCGTGGCGCCGGACGTCGAGCAGAGCCCGGCGGCCGAGCTGTGCGAGGTCCGCCCCGGCGGGCACCTGGCGGAGGTGCTGCGCGGGGTGCGGCCGGTGTTCGGCGACTCCGCGGCCGCCCGCGCCGCGCTGCCGGAACTGCTCGGCGAGGGGCCTTCCGTACCCGCCGGGCACCGGGCGATCCTCGCGCCGCTGCGCGGCCGCCGCCGGGTGATCGGCGCCGCCGTGTTCCTGCGCCGCCCGGACCGCGCCCCGTTCGAGCCGAACGACCTGCTGGTGGCGGCGCAGCTGGCCACGCACACGGCGCTCGGCATCGACAAGGCGGTGCTGTACGGGCGGGAGGCGTACATCGCCGACGAACTGCAGCGGACGATGCTCCCGGAGAACCTGCCGCAGCCGACCGGGGTGCGGCTGGCGTCGCGGTACCTGCCGGCCGCGGAGACCGCGCGGGTCGGCGGCGACTGGTACGACGCGATCCCGCTGCCCGGCAGCCGGGTCGCGCTCGTCGTGGGCGACGTCATGGGCCACTCCATGACCTCGGCCGCGATCATGGGGCAGCTGCGGACGACGGCGCAGACCCTCGCCGGGCTCGACCTGCCGCCGCAGGAGGTCCTGCACCACCTGGACGAGCAGGCGCAGCGGCTCGGCGAGAACCGCATGGCGACCTGCCTGTACGCGGTGTACGACCCGGTAGCGCACCGCATCACCATCGCCAACGCGGGCCATCCGCCGCCGATACTCCTCCACCTGGGCGGCCGGGCGGAGGTGCTGCGGGTCCCGCCGGGCGCGCCGATCGGCGTCGGCGGCGTGGACTTCGAGGCGGTCGAGCTGGACGCCCCCGCGGGCGCGACGCTGCTGCTGTACACGGACGGTCTGGTCGAGTCCCGGCTGCGGGACGTGTGGACCGGGATCGAGCAGCTGCGGGAGCGGCTCGCGGCGACCGCGCAGCTCACGGGCCCGGACCATCCGCCGCCGCTGGAGGCGCTCTGCGACGACGTGCTCGACATGCTCGGGCCCGGCGACCGGGACGACGACATCGCGCTGCTGGCGGCCCGCTTCGACGGGATAACGCCGAGCGACGTGGCGTACTGGTTCCTGGAGCCGGAGGACGCGGCGCCGGGCCGGGCCCGCAGGCTGGCCCGCAGGGCGCTGGCCCGCTGGGGCCTGGAGGAGCTCAACGACTCGGTGGAGCTGCTGGTCAGCGAGGTCGTCACCAACGCCGTGCGGTACGCGTCGCGGCCGGTGACGCTGCGGCTGCTGCGCACCGACGTGCTGCGCTGCGAGGTGGGCGACGACTCGCCGCAGCTGCCGCGGCAGCGGCGGGCGCGGGACACCGACGAGGGCGGGCGCGGCCTGTTCCTGGTGAACCGGCTGGCGCGCCGGTGGGGTGCGACACGGCTGTCCACCGGGAAGGTCGTCTGGTTCGAGCTGCCGACGCGGTCCTGAGGCGTCGAACGACGAAAGGGGGGCGGCCGGTGCCCTGGCGGGCTTCCGGCCACCTCCCCTCGTCGGTTCGGTTACTGCCTGGGCTTGTCGTTGACGAAGCCGGGGTCCGTGACCGGGTCCGTGCCCGGGTCGCCGCTGCCGCCCGGATCGGGACTCGCCGACGCGGAGGACGACGGGGACTGCGTGGGTGGGGTCGGCTCGTCGGCCGTCGGGCTCTGCGAGGTCGGCGTACCACCGGTCGGCGCGCTGGAGGACGGCGAGCTCGTCGGCTCGTCCGGCTCGTCGCTCGGCGAAGCGGACGGCGACGCGCTCTCGGAGGCCGAGGTGCTGGGCTCCGGCTCGGGCCCCGCGACCTCCAGGACGTCCAGGTCGAACCGCGCGTCGGAGCCGCCGCCGAGGGCGTCCAGCGTGTAGTCGGCCCAGATGCGGGCGGGGAAGCCGCCGCCGTTGGCGCGGCCCGAGTTGGCGGTGCCGGTCAGCGTGACCTGGGTGCCCTTCTCGGCGTCCTCGCCGAACAGGGCGACGACGGTTGCCAGTTCGGGCGTGTACCCGGCGAACCACGCGGACTTGTTGTTCTCCGACGTACCGGTCTTGCCCGCCGCCTGGTACGCGGAGGTGTTCGCGGCGCGGCCGGAGCCCTCCTTGACGACGCCGGTCAGGACGGAGGTGACCGTGTCGGCGGTCTGGCGGCTGATGACCTGCGGGCCGATCGGCTCGGCGGGCTCGACCGCGCGGTCCTTGTGCTCCGCGGACTTCACGATCGACGGTGTGACCTTCTTGCCGTGGTTGTCGAGCGTGGCGTACACCCCGGCCATGTCCCAGGTGGAGGCGCCCATGACGCCCAGCGACATCGCGGGCGCCTCCACGAACGCCTCGCTGTCCTTCATGCCGAGGTCGAGGGCGGTCTTCTTCACCTTGCCCGGGCCGACGTCCACGATCATCTGCGCGAACACCGAGTTGATCGACTTGTTCATGGCGCGCTGGACGGTGACCGGGCCGTAGCTGCGGTCGTCCTCGTTCTCCGGGGAGAACGGGGTGTCGCTGCCCTCGACGGGACGGCGGCTGGTGCCGTCGTACACCGTGTTGACGCCGATCCGGCGGCCGTCCTGCGTCTCCGAGGCGTTCTCCAGGGCGGAGGCGAGGACGAGCGGCTTGAACGTGGAGGCCGGCTGGTAGTCGCGGCGCGTGGCGTTGGACATCCAGTGCTCGGTCGCGCCGACGCCGCCGTACAGGGCGACGACGTGCCCCGTCTTCGGATCGACGGAGGTCGCGCCCGCCTGGACGGTGGAGTCCACCTTGTCGCCGTCGCGGTCGAGCTTGCTCTCCAGCTGCTCGTCGACGGCCTCGACGAGCTCCTTCTGGCGCTTCTTGTCGACGGTGAGGGTGATCGTCCAGCCGCCCGCGGTGATGTGCTCCTCGGGGACGCCCTGGCGGATCAGCTCCTGGTTGGCGGCGGCGACCAGGTAGCCGGTCTGGCCCTCCATGCCGGGGGCGGGCCTGGGCGCCTGCGGCTCGGGGAAGTCCATGCCGGCGCGCTCGGCCGGGTCGAGCCACCTCTCCTCGACCATGTTGTCCAGGACGTAGTTCCAGCGCTCGGTGACCAGCTTGCGGCCGGTGGGCGTCGCGGACGTCCAGTCGTACTGGCTGGGCGCCTGGAGCAGCGCGGCGAGGTAGGCGCCCTGCTCGACGGTCAGCTTTCCGGCGTCGACGCCGTAGTACGCCTGCGCGGCTGCCTGGATGCCGTAGGCGCCGCGGCCGTAGTAGCTGGTGTTGAGGTACCCGGCGAGGATCTCGTCCTTGCTCTTGCGCTGGTCCACCTTGAGGGAGATCACCAGCTCCTTGAGCTTGCGGGAGACGGTCTGGCTCTGGTCCAGGTAGTAGTTCTTGACGTACTGCTGGGTGATGGTCGAGCCGCCCTGCTTGCCCTTGCCGGTGACCGTGTTGATCACGCCGCGGGCGGTGCCCTTGAAGTCGACGCCGGAGTCCTCGTAGAAGGTCTTGTTCTCCGCCGCGACGAAGGCCTTCTCGACCGGGTCGGGGATCTTGTCGAGGCCGACGATGGAGCGGTTGACCTTGCCGCTGCGGGCGAGGATCGAACCGTCGGAGTACTTGTAGACGTTGCTCTGGAGCACCGCCTCGGCGTTGGCGGTGGGGACCGGTACGAGCAGGTAGACGGCGTAGAAGCCGCCCATCGACAGCAGGCAGAACACGAAGAACGTGCCCAGCAGCTTCCGCCAAGTGAAGAAGCGGCGTATGCCTCCGCGACTCCCCTGTTCCCGGCGCGCCCCGCGCTGCCGGGACCGTCGCGCTTCCCCTCGGCCCATGGCTCCGTCGCTCCCGTTGGTCGATGTTCGTCCGGTTGGTCCGTCGCGTTCCGGTCCCCACGCCCGGATCAGCTCAGCAAGCTAACCCGCGGCAGCCGACGTAGACCAACGGGTCCTGTCTTTTCCGGACGTGAGAATCAGCACCCGTTCCCACAGGAACCGACTCACGGGGGGTGGACAAGGTTGCGAGAAGCGATAAAGTGATATCACTTTGCTTCATCGGAGAGAGCATGGGGAACGGGGGGATCATGTCCAAGACGACGGGTGCGAGCACGGCCCCGGTCGCGGGTGCGGCCACGGGGGCCGCGGGTTCGGTGGCCGCGGAGGCGGCGCGTCCGCGGGTGCGGGAGTTCACGGCGTACAGCGTGGGCGGGGGTGTCGCGCTGCTGTCCGGCCTGGTCGGGCTTGCGGCGGGGGTGTGCCTCGTCGTCGCGGGGACGGCGGTCCCGGAGGACACGTCGACGGCCGCGCGGGCCGGTCTGATCGCGCTGGGGGTCGTGGTGGGCCTCGGGGCGCTGTTCGCGATGTGCGGGCTGAACATGGTGGCGCCCGGCGAGGCGCGGGTGGTGCAGCTGTTCGGGCGGTACCGGGGCACGGTCCGCACGGACGGGCTGCGCTGGGTGAACCCGCTGACGTCCCGGGTGGCGATCTCGACGCGCGTGCGGAACCACGAGACGGCCGTCATGAAGGTCAACGACGCGTACGGCAACCCGATCGAGCTGGCCGCGGTCGTCGTGTGGCGGGTGGAGGACACGGCGCAGGCCATGTTCGAGGTGGACGACTTCGAGCAGTTCGTCTCCACGCAGACGGAGGCGGCGGTCCGGCACATCGCGATCGAGTACCCGTACGACGCGCACGACGAGGAGGGCCTGTCGCTGCGCGGCAACGCCGAGGAGATCACCGAGAAGCTCGCGGCGGAGCTCCACGCGCGCGTGGAGGCGGCGGGTGTCCGCGTCATCGAGTCGCGCTTCACGCACCTCGCGTACGCTCCGGAGATCGCCTCGGCGATGCTCCAGCGGCAGCAGGCCGGTGCCATGGTGGCGGCCCGGCAGAAGATCGTGGAGGGCGCGGTCGGCATGGTCGAGCTGGCCCTGGACCGGATCGCGGAGCGCGACATAGTGGAACTGGACCCGGAGCGGAAGGCGGCCATGGTCTCCAACCTGATGGTGGTGCTGTGCGGTGACCGCTCGGCCCAGCCGATCGTCAACACGGGCACGCTCTACCAGTGACGGCCCGCCGCGAGCGCAAGCAGGTACTCCTCCGCCTCGACCCGGCGGTGTACGAGGCGCTGGCGCGCTGGGCGTCGGACGAGCTGCGCAGTGCGAACTCCCAGATCGAGTTCCTGCTGCGCAGGGCCCTGGCGGAGGCCGGCCGCCTCCCGGCCGCCCCGGCGCCCCTGCCCCGCCGGGGCCGCCCGCCGAAACAGACCCCGCCGCCGGAGGGCGGTCCGGCCCGGGAGCCGCCCGAGCCCCGGCGCGGGGGCGGCGAGTAGCGCCGTACGGGGGGCGAGCGGGGTGGGCGGCTGAGGCTGCCCGCCCCGCTCGGGCGCCGCTGTGGGCCGGCGGGCTTGCGGCGCGTCGGCATCCGGGGCTCGGCGGCCCGAGAGGCGGGGCGGCGCGTCGGTGTACCGGGCTCCGCCGGACCGGTGAGGCGCGGCGTAGGTACCCGGGGTGCGGGGCGTCGGTGAGCCGTTCGCCGGGGCTCATGGGCGCGGGAGGAACCGGGCCGGGAGCCGGGGCGTCGTCGTGAGCGGGGGCAGGGCGGCGGCGGACACGGACGTGCGGGACGGGGGTGGCCGGTGGTGCGGGGGGTCGGATGGGGGCGGGACGCCCGGGGGCGGTCGGCCTGGACGCGCGGGCGCGTCGTGGCGGGGGCCGCCGCGCTCGTCGCCTGGCTGATCGTCTTCCACGCGACCGTGCCCGATCTGCCCGGGCGCCCGGGAAGCCTGCTGGAGACGTTCCTGCCGTGGCTGGGGCTGGCCGTGCCGGTGCTCGTGGGCGCCGCGCTCGTGCGGCGCTCGGCCACCGCGCTGCTCGCGGCGCTGCTGCCGCTGATGGCCTGGGGCGGGCACTTCGGGGTGCTGCTGCTGCCCGGCCCCGGCGAACGGCACGACCTCACGGTGGTCCAGCACAACGTCAGCGACGAGAACCCCGACCCTGCCGGTACGGCACGCGCGCTGGCGGCCGCACGCCCGGACCTGATAGCCCTCCAGGAGGTCACACGGGAGGCGCTGCCCGCGTACCGGGCGGCGCTCTCGGCCCAATACCCGCACCACGAGGTGCGCGGCACGGTCGGCCTCTGGTCGGCGCACCCCCTCACCGACGTGCGCGCCCTGGACATCCGGCCGCACGGCGTGGACGAGGGGTGGCGGCGCGGACTGCGGGCCACGGCGGCCACCTCGCGCGGTGAGGTCGCCGTGTACGTGGCGCACCTGCCGTCCGTACGGCTCACCGCGCGGCACGGTTTCGACGCGGCCCGCCGGGACGAGAGCGCGGAGCTGCTGGGCGCCGCCCTCGCCGCCGAACGGCTGGACCGGGTGGTGCTGCTCGGCGACCTCAACGGCACGGTGGACGACCGGGGGCTGCGGCCCCTGACCTCGCGCCTCGACACGGCGGGCACGGGGCTGGCGTTCAGCTGGCCCGCGTCGGCGCCGCTCGCCCGTATCGACCAGGTCCTGGCCCGCGGCAGCGAGGTCACCCACGTCTGGACACTGCCCCCGACCGGCTCCGACCACCTGCCGGTCGCCGCCCGCCTCGTCCACGGGTAGCGACGGGTGAGCGGGGCGGACGCCGGGCACGCCCCGCCCGCCTCCGCTCGCGTGAGTCCCGTCGGTCCACCCGCCCCGCGCCTACCGGGCGTCCGCCGACAGCACCCGTACCGGCAGTGACGCCAGGGCGCCGCGCAGGGCCTCGGCGAGCTCCTGGAACTCGGCCGCCCTGGCCGCTCCCGTGCGCATCGCGAGGGCGACCCGGCGCGACGGGGCCGGGTCCGCGAAGTGGCCCGTCACCAGGCTCGGGTTGCGCCCGGTCTCGACCTTCACCGCCGTACGCGGCAGCAGCGTCACGCCAAGCCCGCCCGCGACCAGCTGCACCAGCGTCGAGAGACCCGCCGCCGTCGTGGTGACCGCCGCGCCGTCCGTGCGCCCGGCCTCCCGGCAGATGTCGAGGGCCTGGTCGCGCAGGCAGTGCCCCTCGTCCAGCAGCAGCAGATGCAGCTCCCGCAGGGCGTCGCGCGGGATGTCGGTACGGCCGCCCAGCGGATGGTCGTCGGGCGTGACCAGCACGAAGTCCTCGTCGAACAGCGGCAGCTCCGTGATACCCGGCACGCCCAGCGGCACCGCGAGGAGCAGCACGTCGAGCCGCCCGGACGCCAGCCCCTCCAGCAGCGAGTACGTCTGCTCCTCGTGGACCTGGAGGTCCAGGTCCGGGTACCGGCCGTGGACCAGCCGCAGGACCGTCGGCAGCAGATAGGGCGCGACCGTCGGGATCACCCCGAGCCGCAGCACGCCCGTGAACGGAGCCCGTACGGCCTCCGCCTCCTCCAGCAGCTCCCCGACCGCGTCCAGCACCGCCTTGGCGCGGACCGCGAGCCGCTCCCCCGCCGGTGAGAGCAGCACCTTACGCGTCGTACGCTCAAGGAGCTGGACACCGAGTGCCTCTTCGAGAGCCGAAACCGCGCCCGAGAGCGCGGGCTGGCTCATGCCTATGGCGGCGGCGGCGTCCCGGAAGTGGAGATGTTCGGCGACCGCGGCGAACGCCCGGAGCTGCGCCAGACTCGGCTGTTTACCCTTTTGTGCGGAATTATGTGCGGACTGTGCGGGGGAGACCACTGATAACCACCTTCGATCAACGCGACCCAGTCTAGCTATTTCACTGATCAATGCACGCCGTGCCATGCTGGCGGTCGTCCAACCTCCACGGATGTCCTCACAAGGGACGTCCCCGCCACTAGGAGAGCGTGTGCTCACTGTCGGTGACCAGTTCCCCACGTACGACCTGACCGCCTGTGTGTCGCTCGAGAGCGGCAAGGAGTTCGCGCAGATCGACCACAAGTCCTACGAGGGCAAGTGGCGCGTGGTGTTCTTCTGGCCGAAGGACTTCACCTTCGTGTGCCCGACCGAGATCGCCGCGTTCGGCAAGCTGAACGACGAGTTCGCGGACCGCGACGCCCAGATCCTCGGCGTCTCGGGCGACTCGGAGTTCGTCCACCACGCCTGGCGCAAGGACCACGCCGACCTGCGTGACCTGCCCTTCCCGATGCTCGCCGACTCCAAGCACGAGCTGATGCAGGCGTGCGGCGTCGAGGGCGAGGACGGCTTCGCGCAGCGCGCCGTCTTCATCGTCGACCCGAACAACGAGATCCAGTTCGCCATGGTGACCGCCGGCTCCGTGGGCCGTAACCCCAAGGAGGTCCTGCGGGTCCTGGACGCCCTCCAGACCGACGAGCTGTGCCCCTGCAACTGGACCAAGGGCGAGGACACCCTCGACCCGGTCAAGCTGCTGGCCGGCGAGTAACCAACCGGAACGAGTGAATCACCATGTCTCTTGACGCCCTGAAGTCCGCCATCCCGGACTACGCGAAGGACCTGAAGCTGAACCTCGGCTCGGTCATCGGCAACAGCGACCTCCCGCAGCAGCAGCTGTGGGGCACCGTCCTGGCGTGCGCGATCGCCTCGCGCTCCCCGAAGGTGCTGGCGGAGCTGGAGCCGGAGGCGAGGGAGAACCTCAAGCCCGAGGCGTACGAGGCGGCCAAGTCGGCCGCCGCCATCATGGCGATGAACAACGTCTTCTACCGGACGCGTCACCTCCTCTCCGACCCGGAGTACGGCACGATGCGCGCCGGTCTGCGGATGAACGTCATCGGCAACCCGGGCGTGGAGAAGGTCGACTTCGAGCTGTGGTCGCTCGCGGTCTCCGCGATCAACGGCTGCGGCCAGTGCCTCGACTCGCACGAGCAGGTGCTGCGCAAGGCGGGTATGGAGCGCGACACGATCCAGGAGGCGTTCAAGATCGCCGCGGTCATCCAGGCGGTCGGCGCGACGCTGGACGCGGAAGCGGTCCTGTCCGCCGCCGAGTAATCGGCCGGCCGTACGCGACAGACATGGAAGGGGCCCCACCGGCATCGACTGCCGGTGGGGCCCCCTTCCATGTCCGCCGCGCTACCGGGCCCCGGACGACGGGGTGGCCGGGTGGTCCGGGGGCGGCGCGGACCTCAGGCGCTTCAGCAGTTCCCGCGCGTCCTCGACCAGGAACTCCTTCACCCCGTCGAGCGGCGCGTGCGTCGGCTGTCCCGGCGGTGGGCCCGTGTCGTCGACGTACTCCGCGATCGTGCTGACGGACAGGGCGAGCACGACGGGCCCGTCCAGGACGAGGAGATCGGCGTACGTTCCGCCGCTGACGCTGAAGTACGCCTTCTCGCCCAGCCCCGGCACCGGTTCCGGAGCGGGCTCGCCCGAGGTGTAGGGCTCGCGGTGCAGCGCCTCGAACTCCGGGCCCGGGTCGGTCTTCCGGTGCAGCTCGTAGCGGAGGCTCACCTCGTACGCGGTCGGGTGCTCGCCCAGGTGCACCGAGCAGTACGACCGGTCGAGCGCCGGGTGCGTGTACGCCTGCGCGTCCGTGGTGGCGCCGCGCTTGCCGAGCGCGGTGACCAGCGCCGACAGCGGCGCCTCGGCGCACAGGGAGGGTGCCGTCCGGTAGCCGTCGAGGTCCGGGCCGCCCGTCCGGTACGCGGCGAGGCCGCCCGCCCACAGCACGGACGCGCCCAGGGCCCCGGCGAGCGTCCACACCCAGGGCCGCCGGTACCGTTCCCAGCGCGCCCCGCCCGCCGGGGCTCCGCCCTCGCGCGGGTGGGAGCCGTACGGGGCGCCGCCCCCGGTCCCGTACGGGCCGCCGCCCTCAAGACCGCCGCCGCCCGAGCCGTACGGGATGCCGTCCCGGCCCGGTCCGTGCGGGTCCGGGTGCGGCGTGCCGGGGCGCAGGGGCTCACCGGCGTCGTCGAGGAGTTCGGGTTCGGATATCACTCGGTATCCGGCCGCTCTTGCCCGCCGGTCGCGGCTCCGCCCGGTGCGCCTCCCCCGGTCACGGTCCCGCCCGGCGGGGGTCCGACCGCCGGGACGGTGGCGAGGCGGCGCAGGACCTGCTCCTCGCTGTACGCGCGCAGGAAGCCGACGACCGTGTTGGTGACGGCGACCAGGGGGACGGCCACGACGGCGCCGCCGATGCCCGCGACGAGCCCGCCCGCGGCGACGGCCAGCACGACGGCCAGCGGATGCACCCGCACGGCCCGGCCGAGGATGAACGGCTGGAGGACGTGCCCCTCGATCTGCTGCACGGCGAGCACCACGAGGAGGACCATCAGCGCCGTGAACACGCCGTTGGTGACGAGCGCGACGACCACCGCGAGGGCGCCGGAGATCACCGCGCCGACCAGCGGGATGAAGGCGAACAGGAAGATGAACACGCCGAGCGGGACGGCGAGCGGCACGTCGAGGAAGTAGATGCCGAGCCCGATGAAGATGGCGTCGATCAGCGCGACGATGACCGTGCCGCGCACATACGCGGTGAGGGTGCGCCAGGCGCGCGGCCCCGCGCCCGCGACGCCGGGGCGTGCCTGGGCGGGCACCAGCTTGAGGAACCACTGCCAGACCTTCTTCCCGTCGTAGAGCAGGAAGAGGGTGGAGAACATCGCGAGCAGTATCCCGGTCATCACCTCGACCATGACGGTGACGCCGGTGAGACCGGCGGAGGTGATCTCCTCGGTGTTGGTGCCGATCGTGTCGCTGAGGTTCTCCGCGATCTCGTTGATCTGACTCTCGGTCACATGGAACGGGCTGTCGAGCGCCCAGCGCTTCAGCTCCTCGATGCCGTCCCGCACGCGCGCGGAGACGTTGCCGAGGTTGTCCATGACCTGCCAGACGACGAACCAGCCGACGAGGCCCATGATGACGAAGCCGGTGACGGCGGTGAGGGCCGTGGCGAGCCCGCGCGGCAGCCCGAGCCCCTTCAGCCGGCTGACGGTCGGCTGGAGCAGGGCGGTGATGAGGAGCGCGGCGACGAAGGCGAGCACGACCAGCTGCACCGCGCTGATGACCTTCATGACCACCCACAGCGTCCCGGCGAGGACGAGCAGCCGCCAGCCCGCCTCGGCGGCGACGCGCATCCCCCAGGGGACGGCGGCCGCGGGGTCGGGGCGGGCGGCGACGGCGGGCGCGTACGCGGGGGGCGCGGGCACGATGCCGGGCCCTGGACTGTCCGCGGGCACCGCCCCGGAGGCGTCCGTGGGGCCCGGTGCCGCGGCGGACGGCTTGCCCGGCAGGGCGCCGGAGGGGGGTACGCCGATCGCGGCGTCGGTCTCCGCCTCCGCCTCCGCCTCCGCCTGTGCGCGGCGCTCCTCCAGCCGCTGTCCCATCCGGCTCAGTCCGGCACCCAGCCGGCCGAGCCACCCTGGCACTCTCGACATGACCTTCCCTGCTCCCCCCACCAGTCCCCCGGTTCTCCGGCTACCCGACCGTACACGCACGAAGCCCCTCACCGTAGGACGGTGAGGGGCTCCGCGGAGTTGAGCGCCGCTGTCAGTACCAGTGGTTGGCCTGCCAGAAGGACCAGGCGCCGCAGGGGCTGCCGTAGCGCTCGTTCATGTAGTTGAGGCCCCACTTGATCTGGGTGGCCGGGTTGGTCTGCCAGTCGGCGCCCGCGGAGGCCATCTTGGACCCGGGGAGCGCCTGGACGAGGCCGTACGCGCCCGAAGAGGGGTTCTGCGCCCGGTAGTTCCAGCTGGACTCGTGGTCCACGATGTTGCTGAAGCACTGGAACTGGTCGCCCGGCACCATCTGGCGGGCCATGGCCTGCACTTCGGCGATGGTGTACGACGACTGGGCGGCGAAGCTCGACGCGTCGCGGACGGCGTCGCGGCTGGCGCGCTCGCGTGCCTCCCGCTCCTCGCGCTCCTTCTCGGCCTTCTCCTCCGCGGCGGCCTTCTTCGCCTCGGCGTCCTTGGCGGCCTGGCGGCGCGCGTCCTCCCAGGCGGCCTGCTGCGCGGCGGTGTCGGCCGCCGAGGCCTGCGCCTCGGCCTGCTGCGTCAGCGAGGCGACCTGAACCTGTACCTGCTGGCCTGCGGGTATGTCGGCGAGGAGGGTCATGTCGGCGGCGGTCGCCTCGAACTTCTCCGGCTGCGCCGCCTGCGGGTTGCCCGCGGCGACACCGACGACGGCGCCGACAGTGGTGACCGCGGTGGCCGACGCCACCGCGAATCCCCGGACCGAGATCCGGCTCACACGGTTTCCTTCCAGCATCGCCCGCACGGGTGACCTCGCGGGCGCGATCGTGCCCCTGGCGCTGGTCCCCCACTCGCTTGGGTCACGGGGAACACGGGCCCGGTGGGCAACTCCCCTCGGGGAGCGCCGCGTGGTGCTCGGGCGGCATACGGCGAACGACTGTTGAGTTGTGCCGCCACGGGTCCGTGAGGATGTGGCTGTGCCGTATGCGGGGCCTGACGGAAGCAAGACTCTAGCGGGAAGGCGTCAACGCAAGGCACTTCCTCGCCGCGTGGGAAAGCTCACATCCCTTTCGTCCCAGGAGTTTCGACGAAAGGGGCGCGCGAAGAGGCGCCGCCCGGCTAAGCTCTCGCGCTTCGCCGGACGGCGCCCGTGGGTCCAACTCCTCTATGGGTGTTTTGGGTGGCGATCGGTCACTTTCCCGATCACACCGTCGTCACTTTTTGCCCGTGTTCGACCTAGATGTGAACGTCTTCGAGCATTTCGGTGACCAGTGCGGCGATCTGGGAGCGCTCGGACCGGGCGAGCGTCACATGCGCGAACAGCGGATGCCCCTTCAGCTTCTCCACCACGGCGACGACTCCGTCGTACCGGCCCACCCGGAGGTTGTCCCGCTGGGCCACGTCATGGGTGAGGACGACCCGGGAGTTCGCCCCGATCCTGGACAGCACGGTCAGCAGGACGTTGCGTTCGAGGGACTGCGCCTCGTCGACGATGACGAACGCGTCGTGCAGGGAGCGGCCGCGGATGTGGGTGAGCGGCAGGACCTCCAGCATGTCGCGGGCCGTGATCTCCTCGATGACCTCGCGGGACGTCACCGCCGACAGCGTGTCGTAGACGGCCTGCGCCCACGGGTTCATCTTCTCGGCCTCGGTGCCCGGCAGATAGCCGAGCTCCTGCCCGCCCACCGCGTACAGCGGCCGGAAGACCATCACCTTCTGGTGCTGGCGGCGCTCCAGTACGGCCTCGAGTCCGGCGCACAGCGCGAGCGCCGACTTGCCGGTGCCGGCCCGGCCGCCCAGCGACACGATGCCCACGTCCGGGTCGAGCAGCAGGTCGAGGGCGATGCGCTGCTCGGCGCTGCGGCCCCGGATGCCGAACGCCTCCCGGTCGCCGCGCACCAGCCGTACGGTCCCGTCCGCGGTGACCCGGCCCAGCGCCTTGCCGCGCTCGGACTGGAGGACCAGGCCGGTGTGCACGGGCAGGTCGGCCGCGTCGGGCACGTACAGCGTCTCCTCGGTGTAGAGGAGGTCCACCTGATCGGCGGAGAGCGGCACCTCGCACATGCCGGTCCAGCCGGAGTCGGTGACGGCCAGCTCGGCGCGGTACTCCTCGGCGAGGAGGCCGACGGAGGACGCCTTGATACGGAGCGGCAGGTCCTTGGAGACGACCGTGACGTCGTACCCCTCGGCCTGGAGGTTGCGGGCCACGGCGAGGATGCGCGAGTCGTTGTCCCCGAGGCGGTACCCGGCCGGGAGGAGGCCCGGGTCCGAGTGGTTGAGCTCCACGCGCAGGGTCCCGCCCAGGTCGCCCACGGTGACGGGCGCGTCGAGCCGCCCGTACCGGACCCGCAGGTCGTCCAGCAGGCGCAGCGCCTGGCGGGCGAAGTAGCCGAGCTCCGGGTGGTGCCTCTTGGCCTCCAGTTCCGTCACCACGACGACGGGCAGCACGACCTCGTGCTCGTCGAAGCGGGTCAGGGCGTTGGGGTCGGCCAGCAGGACGCTGGTGTCGAGTACATAGGTGCGCCGGTCGTCGGGACGGCGCTTAGTGCTGGTCACCACGGAAGGACAGACCCCCTCTTATAGAGGCGCGTGAGGTCGGGGTGCGACGTCCGCGAGAGCTGCGGCGGCTGCGGCGTCGCGGTGGGGCGGGCCGGGATCGGGCCTCGGTGCACGGGCCGCGACTCCGGCCCTCCGGTTCGTCCGCCCACCTGGGGTGTGCGGTGGTCCTGGCGCAAAGGGCCTCCCGGGCGAGCGGGCTCCGTACCGCTCACTCTGGAAGGGATATGCCCCCGTTGCCGCCGCGCCATGCCGGTGATCGGCTGGCATATGACAGCCCGTCGGACGGGTGCGGCGGCCCCCGGACGCGCGGGAGCCGGGCCGCCTCGTTCGGCGGCCCGGCTCGGTAGCGGCGGTGGCGGGGGCGTGCGCGCCCCGGCAGGTCAGGTGCCGTAGCGGCGGTGGCGGGCGGCGTAGTCGCGCAGCGCCCGCAGGAAGTCGACCTTGCGGAAGGCCGGCCAGTGCACCTCGCAGAAGTAGTACTCGGAGTGCGCGGACTGCCAGAGCATGAAGCCGGACAGCCGCTGCTCGCCGCTGGTGCGGATGACCAGGTCCGGGTCGGGCTGGCCGCGCGTGTAGAGGTGCTCGGAGATCAGGTCGATGTCCACGACCTCGGCGAGCTCCTCGAAGGAGGTGCCCTTCTCGGCGTGCTCCAGCAGCAGGGAGCGGACCGCGTCGGCGATCTCCTGGCGGCCGCCGTAGCCGACGGCGACGTTGACGAGTATCCCGTCGATGTGCCGCGTCGACTCCTCGGCCTCCTTGAGGACCGCCTGCGTGCGGGCGGGGAGCAGGTCCAGGGTGCCGACGTGGTGGACGCGCCAGCGGCCGTCGGCGGCGATGGTGCGGACGGCGTCCTCGATGATGCCGAGGAGCGGCACCAGCTGCTCCTCCGGGCGGTTGAGGTTGTCGGTGGACAGCATCCAGAGCGTGACGACCTCGACGTCCGTCTCCGTGCACCAGCCGAGCAGCTCCATGATCTTGCTGGCGCCGGCCTTGTGGCCCTGCTCGGGCGTGCCGCCGGACGCCTTCGCCCAGCGGCGGTTGCCGTCGAGGATGACGCCGATGTGCTTGGGCACCTGGGCGTGGTCGAGGCGGCCCTCCACCCGGCGCGCGTAGAGCCTGTACACCAGGTCGCGCAAGTTCACCGATCTCACCTCTCGCATACGGGGGCACCGCTGGCCGTCCCCCGAGGTGCGCCACATTACTGCGCGCTACGGGCAGCGGCCCAACCCGGTGTGTCACAAGTCCGTGATAGGGAAAAAGCATGTCCGCTTCCCCTCTCTACCGCGCTGCCGACGACCGGTACGACTCCATGGAGTACCGCAGGACCGGCCGCAGCGGCCTCAAGCTCCCCGCCATCTCCCTGGGCCTCTGGCACAACTTCGGCGACGACCGCACGCTGGAGTCCCAGCGAGCCATCCTGCGCCGGGCGTTCGACCTCGGCGTCACCCACTTCGACCTGGCGAACAACTACGGCCCGCCGCCCGGTTCCGCCGAGGTGAACTTCGGCCGGCACCTCGCGCGGGACTTCCGTCCGTACCGGGACGAGCTGGTCATCTCCACCAAGGCGGGGTATCTGATGCACCCCGGCCCGTACGGCGAGTGGGGCTCCCGCAAGTACCTGCTGTCCTCGCTCGACGCGTCGCTGCAGCGGATGGGCCTGGAGTACGTCGACATCTTCTACTCGCACCGCTTCGACCGGCACACCCCGCTGGAGGAGACGATGGGCGCTCTGGCGTCCGCCGTCCAGCAGGGCAAGGCGCTGTACGTGGGCGTCTCCTCGTACACGAGCGAGCAGACCGCCGAGGCCGCGCGGCTGCTGCGCGAGATGGGCGTCCCGGCGCTGATCCACCAGCCGTCGTACTCGATGATCAACCGGTGGACGGAGGAGGACGGCCTCCTCGACGTGCTGGAGGCGGAGGGCATGGGCTGCATCGCCTTCGCGCCGCTCGCCCAGGGCATGCTCACCGACAAGTACCTGAAGGGCATCCCGGAGGGCTCCCGGGCGTCGCTCGGCAAGTCGCTGGACCCGGGCCTGATCTCCGAGGACGTCGTACGGCGGCTGCGCGGCCTGGACGAGATCGCCCGCCGCCGCGGCCAGTCGCTGGCGCAGCTCGCCCTCACGTGGGTGCTGCGCGACGAGCGGATGACGTCGGCGCTGATCGGCGCGTCGAGCGTGGCGCAGCTGGAGCAGAACGTCGCCGCGCTGGGCGGGGCGCCGCTGACCGACGAGGAGCTGCGGGAGATCGACTCGTTCGCCGTGGACACGGCCGGGGTCAACATCTGGGCCGCCCGGAGCTGACCGGACGAGGGCAAGAAAACGGGCCGGTCCGTGGGGGGGGATACGGACCGGCCCGAGGGGGGGTTTCCACCATAACCCTTTGTAAGGGCGGATGGGTGCCAAGACATGCCGTCGCTACGCTCCGGAAACACGGGACTGCGGTACGGACACGGAACCGGCCCGCCTGGGCTGTCCTCCGCAGGGGTGACCCCGCCCGGCGGGCGCCCGGTTGACGCCCGTGCCCGCGCGTCGGCCTCCGGGCGGGCCCGGGCGTGGGCGTGGGGCTCCACGTGGGGTTTCACGTGGGGCTCCACGTGGGGAGGAGGGCGCCGACGAGGAGGCCCAGCACCGCCCCGGCGATCATGAAGGGGCCGAAGGGGATGGCGCTCCTGCGGGTCGCGCGGCGGCGCAGGACCAGTACCAGGCCGTACGCGGCGCCCAGGGCGAAGCCCGCGAAGGCGCCCAGCAGCAGGACCCGCCAGCCGTACCAGCCGAGCGCGGCGCCCAGCGGCAGCGCGAGCTTCACGTCGCCGAAGCCCATGCCGTTCGGGTTGACCAGGAACAGCACCAGGTAGGCGCCGCCCAGCGCGAGGGCGCCCAGCAGGGACAGGCGCCACGACCCGGCGTGGCCCGGCAGCAGCGCGGCGGCGCCCAGCAGGAGCGGGACGGCCCCGGCGAGCGGCAGGGTCAGGTGGTCGGGTAGCCGGTGCACCCGCCGGTCCACGGCGGCGAGGAGCAGCGCGAACGGCGCCAGCAGCAGCCACACCACCAGTTCGGGCCGCCACCCGGTGCCCCACACCGCCCCGGCCCCGGCGACCGGACCGGCGCCTGCCGTCCCCGCCCCCGTGGCCCCGGCGAGCAGCGCGCACGCGACGGCCCCGGCGAGCGGCGCGGCGGTGCGGAGCGCCCCCCGGTCGCGCCGGGCGCAGGCGGCGCAGCGCGCGGGGCCCAGCCAGCCGCGCGGGCCGGGGGCGTAGGGGTGCCCGGCGGGGCACGAGTCGCGCCAGGGCTCGTCCGGCTCGACGGCCAGCCGGTGCGCGGCCCGCCGGACGAGCAGCCCGGCGGCGGCACCCCACAGGGCGGCGACGGCGATCAGCGTGGCGTACACACGCCGACCCTAGAAGGGCGCGGCCCGCTCGCCTATGGGGGCGTCGCGGTTCCACTCGTCCCGGCGAACCCCGGCGGCGGGGCGGGGCGGGGGCCTACCGTGCCGGTATGGGATGGCGCGACGGGACGGGCACGCTGCGGGTCGGGGACGGTGAGGCGGGAGGCCCGGGGGCTTTTCCGGTGGAGGTCCCGGTGGAGATCGCCGCCTCGTACCGGACGCGGGCGCGCGGCCTGCTGGGGCGGGACGGGATCGACGGGGCGATGCTGCTGACGCCGTGCGGGAGCGTCCACACGTTCCGGATGCGGTTCGCGATCGACGTGGCGTACCTGGACCGCCGCCTGCGGGTCATCGCCGTCGTGCCGGGGATGCGGCCGGGACGCCTCGGGCTGCCCCGGCCCCGCGCCAGGCACGTACTGGAGGCGGAGGCCGGGGCGCTGGAGCGGTGGGGCGTACGGCCGGGGGTACGGCTCGTGGTGGACGCGCCGGTCACGGGGTGACGGTGCGGATCACGGGGGCCGGGCCGAGCGGGGTGACGGTGCGGGTCACGGGGGCCGGGGCCGAGCGGGGTGCGGGTCTACGGGGGGCCCGGCCCGAGGAGGGTGAAGGCCCCGTAGGCGGCGGACGCCGACGCCAGGACGGCCAGCACGGTCGCGGCGCACCGGACGCGCAGCCTCACCAGGGTGACGGCGGCGGGCAGCAGCAGCGGGAACGCGGGCATGATCAGGCGTGGCCGGGAGCCGAAGTACGCGGCGCCGACGAGGGACACGGCGACCACGGCGAGCGTGTAGACGAGGACCGGGAGCGGCTGCCGCTGCCGCACGCACAGCCACACCGCCCAGCCGAGCACCGCGAACGCCGCCAGGAGGCCCACCCCGGCGAGCGGCTGCGCCCCGGTGAGCTGCGCGCCGACGAACCGGGCGAGGGCGACGCCCCCGTCGATGCTGTTGCCCCAGCCCGCCTGGACGTCGAAGTACGCGGTGGGGCTGCCGGTGCGGACGGCCACGTACACGACGTACGACAGCCAGCCCAGCGGCGCGAGCAGCACCCCGGCGACGAGCCCCGGGGTGACGCGGCGCTCGCGGGCGACGGTGACGAGCGCGGTGACGCCGAGCGCGGCGATCAGCGCGACGGCCGACGGGCGGGTGAGCCCGGCGAGCACCGCGAGGGCGCCCGCCAGGACCCAGCGGCCGCGCAGCACGGCGTACAGCGACCAAGCGGCGAAGGCGGTGAACAGCGTCTCCGTGTACGCCATGGACTGCACGAACGCCGTCGGGTACACGCCCCACAGCACGGCCAGGACGACCCCGGCGCGCCACCCCGCGATGTGCGCGCCGACCGCGTGGACGCCCCAGGCGGCGGCGAGGGACGCGGTCCAGGAGACGACCAGCCCGGCGGGGGCCACGCCGATGGGCAGCACGGTGGACAGGGCCCGCTCCAGGGCGGGGAACAGCGGGAAGAACGCCAGGTCGGAGTGGACGGCGCCGTCCGGGAGGGTGACCTCGTGGCCGTACCCCCGCTCGGCGATGCGGGCGTACCAGACGGCGTCCCAGCGGCCCATGAGCCGGTGCCAGGCGTCCTCGCCGCTCGCTGCCGCTGCGACGAGGAGGACGACGACCCCGAGGAGCCGCGCGGCCGCGTACCCGAGGAGCGCCTGCGCGGCGCCGGTGGGGAGGCGGTGGCGGCGGGCACGCGGGCCGCGGCCCGTGGGGCCTGTGCGGTCGGGGCCCGGGTGGCCTGTGCGGTCGGGGCCCGGGTGGCCTGTGCGGTCGGGGGCTTCGTCCGTCGCGGCGGTCCGGGCGAGCGGGGCCGTTCGGTCCAAGGACATCGGCCGATTATGTCCGCCGCCCGGACGCCACCGGTCGGAATCGGTCAGGAGAGCGGTGTGAGGTACATCCCGGTCGGGCCGGAGCCGGGGGTGTTGCGGCAGGTGTGGTGCCCGGTCGGCTTGGCCAGGAGGAGGGTGAGGCAGCGGCTCTGGCCGAGCTGGCCGTAGTGGTTGGGGTGCATGGACTCCTGGACGGGGCCCTGGGTGCTGTCGCTGTCGATCCAGCGCGCCCACTCGCTGGTGGTGCCGGACGCGGGCTGCGTGGCGCTGACCAGGCGGCTGGCGGTCGCGCACACCTCGCGGCCCTGGAGCATGTCGCGCAGGTCCAGGAACTGGGCGCCCTTCGCCCCCGCGACGGCGCGGAGCCGGTTCGCGAGCTGCGGGACGAGGGAGTCGCGGGCCCAGTCGGAGTCCTTGTTCCAGAACGGGCAGCCGCCGGTGCTCACCCGGGACCAGCCGCTCTCGGAGTACCGGTTCTCGGCGCCGCGCGGAATGGGCGAGGGGTACGACTGGAGGACGAGGCGGTACGAGGACGGGGCCTGCCCGGCGGCTGACATCACGGCGCGGATGTCGTCCACGGTCCTGGCCACGTCGGCCATCACGGCGTCGATGCGGGAGTCCACCAGGACCTGCTGGTCGTCGTGGCAGTACGAGTACCAGACGATGTAGTCCTTGGCGCACTTCTCGATGATCGACGCGAAACCGAGGTCGTTGCCGCCGATGGAGAGGGCGATCAGCTCCACGTCGTGGCGGGCGGCGATCGCGGCGAGCTGGTCGGCCTGCGGGGCCTCGCCCTTGTACGCCACGCCGCCACTGGCCGCGCGCAGGACGTTGCGGGTGGTGGCGCCGGAGCAGGCGAGGTTGAACAGGGCGTCGGCGGTGCCGGACGCGCCGTTGACCTCGGCGGAGTCGGAGCGGTGGCAGCCGTTGGCGGCGGTGGCGCCGTACACGCGGGCGGGATCGTACGCGGTGCCGGTCCAGGCGCGGTCGGTGCCGTCGCGGGAGCCCGCGTCGTTGAGGCTGTTGCCGCGCCACCGGCCGGCCTCGCCGGAGATGTAGCTGTCGCCCATGGAGACCACGGCGGTCGGGCGGGGGTCGGTGGCCTCGACGGCGTGCGCGGTGGTGGCGGTGGTGGTGGCGGTGGCGCCGAGGAGCAGGGCGAGGGCGGTGCCCAGCGCGCGGCGGGCACGGGGGGCGGCGGGGTCGGGCCAGCCGGCGGGGGGTCTGCGGTGGAGGGTGGAGCGGAATCCGGGCACGGCGAACTCCATCGTTCGGCCACGCCACAGGACGCGCGGGGCGCGCCCCATGGCGCTGTGGCACATGGGCGAGGGGTGGGCCGCCGGCCGGTGGCATGCGGGAATCTCACACGCGCCGGGTTATTACCGCTAGGTAGCGTCGGGTCTCTTTTCGGTCACGAAAGGGGCGAATTACGCAACCGGGTGCATCGATATCCGGCCAAGGCCGAGGCCGGGCGCGGGAGTCGGCCTATATGTCCCGCGACGACGACGGCGGGCCGGGAGCATCACCATGCCCCCGGCCCGCCGTGTCGCCCGGTCGCGCGCCTAGCCGCCGGTCGGGAAGGACACCTCGACGCGGCGGTTCTTGCGGCGGCCCTCCTCCGTGCTGTTGTCCGCGATCGGGTACTGCTCGCCGTAGCCGCGGATCTCGTACGTGACGTTCTGCGCGGCCAGCAGCGGCGAGAGGACACCGTGCACGGCGTCGGCGCGCTGCTTGGACAGGACGTCGCCGTGCGCGGCGGAACCGAGGTTGTCGGTGAAGCCGAACACCCGGATCTTGGTGGCGTTCTGCTTCTTGATCTCCTCGGCGATGGCCGCGATACGGGAGTTCGCCTCTTGTGTCAGCTTCGCGCTGTCCTTGCCGAACAAAACCTCCGCCTGGAGCGCGAACTTCAGGTTCGTGCTGGTCTCCTCACGGCGCTCCTCACCGCCCTCGGACTCCACGATGGAGACGATCGGCAACACCTTGGCGGCGGCCAGCGTGGCGCCCTCGCGCATCTTCAGGCCGGGCGCGGTCGGGTCGATCTCCGGCACGGGCGCGGACGCCTCACTCCCTGGCGGCACGGCCCCGGGCGTCTCGTCACCGTACGCGGCGGAGGGCGCGGCGAGGTGGACACCGGTGAGGAGGACGAGGACGCCGAGGACGCTGGTGACGGGACGTCGGGTGGCGGGGCGCATCACGAGATCTCGATGGTCGCGGTGGGCATGAGGGGGAACTGGATGTCCACCTGCCCCACGGTGGCGGGTGGCGCGGGGAACTGGGCGAAAACGGAGATCGACTGGTTGGGTTGCATGGAGTTGACGCCCGTGGTCGTCAGCGGGTAGCCCTCGGTGTCCCGCAGCACGTAGTACCGCTTCTTCTCGACCTTGTCGACGAGGGTGACTCCCGCCAGGGAAGGGCCGGTCTTCTGGACCTGGATCTCCTGGCCGCTCCACTGGGGCGGGGTGACGACCAGCTTGTCCGTCGTGTTCTTCAGCGTCCCGTTGACGGTGAGGAAGCCTCCCTCCTCGCGGACGGCGCTGTGGATGACGATCTGCAGGCCGTTGCTTCCGCTGATCGTGGCCAGCGTCGTGCTCATGTCCGGACCGCTCGGGCCGCTTTCCTGGGGCGGCGCGCTCTGGCCGGCGGGTGCCGAGCTGGCCACTCCGGCCTTCTCGGGCTCGCCGTCCTTGGCGTCGTCGCCGCCACCGTCGCCGCAGGCCGTGAGCAGAGCCGCCAGCGCGGCGGCCGTTGCGGCGACCCGAACCGCGCGTGCGGTCGCTCCGTACTGCGTACTCATGCGTGTCATTCCTCTGCGTTCCTTCACGGTCAGTCCTCGGTCAGCCGCACCTCGAAGAGGTCGGACATGTCGGGGAGGGCTTCGGGGTCCAGGTCCACCTGCGTGCCCTCGCAATCCAAGGACCCGGGGGACGGCTTCTTCTTGTCCGCGGAGGTTTCGTCACCGGCCGGGTCATCAGCCGGAGGCTCCTCGGCCGTTGGTTCGTCGGCGGCGGCTTCGAAACTGCACCGAGGCACGATGACGGCCGTGGCCGTGGCGACCGCGTGCTGGCCCTCGGTCCCCGGCAGAATCGTGTCACCGACGGGCTTCGCCGAACGGACGGACACATGGAAGCCCCACCGTCCGTCACCCAGTGGCGAACACCCGGTCACGCTCGCCCCGTTGCTGGCGGCGTACGCGTGGCTCGCCCCGCAGCCGTTCTCACCCGTCAGTGCGCCGTCGAACAATTCTCCCCAGCCTTCGAGGTCGAGGTCGCCCAAGACGAACCGGTCCCTCGACTCCTTCGCCGCCGCCAATACCGCGGCGTCCGCCGCCGACTGCGCGCCATTGCGGGTCGCCCCCGCCTGGCCGACCGCGAAGAACGCGAGCGCGAGGAAGAGCAGGCTCACCACCATGAAGATGTACAGCGGTGAAGCCTGCCCCGACTCCCACTCGCGGCCGGCCGCTCCCGTCAGCCGCCGAGAATCGCGGAGACGCGGGCGATCAGGTTCGTGGCGATGGTCGCGCCCACGCCCGAGCCGACCAGCGCGGCGATGATCACCCCCACAAGAATGATCACCCCCACGTACTCCACCGCCCCCTGGCCGCGGTCGTCGCGGCGTTTCAGGGCCGCTGTCGTGGTGTTCGCCCAGGTGCCCACGTACACCTTGGCCTGAGTCAGGGCCTTCAGTGCGATGTTCGACATGGCGGTCCCCTCCGGGATCGGGATGGTACGGGTCTTCGGTGCCGGGTGCGTGTGGTGCGGGGGGTGCCCCGGGGGTCACTCGGGTGGGAGCGTGACCGTACTCGGGGTGAACCCCCTTCATCATGGGCCTCAGGGCCCGTCCATGGGCCCGATTCGGCGACTGGGGCCGGAAACGGTGGTCATCCATGGTCTGTCGCGCCCCCCGTCGCTCCCGTGGTCCGCCGTTGACTCGGCAACGAATGTCCCACATCCGCTTGCGGAAGCGAAGCCTCTTCCGCACATTCGGCCGATCCGGGGAGGGCCGGATTGGGGCGGGTCCGTACGGGCTTTGACGGGGCGTGGGCCTCAAGCCGCCTCGGGGCGTATGCGGTTGCAGACGGCTGGTGTCCTCGGGTTCCGGTGTCCACCGCTAGCCGCCCAGCAGGTCGGTCAGGTCGACGCCGGAGCCGTAGTAGAAGCTCAGCGCGATGAGGATCATCGTGGCGGGCAGCATCACGAGCGTCACCACCAGCGTGGTCTTCGGGACGGCCTTCGCGGCCGCGCGGCGGGCGTTCTGGGCGTCGGTGCGGCGCATGTCGTTGGCGATCTGGATGAGCGTGTCCACGATGGGGGCGCCCAGCTCCTCGCCCTGCTGGAGGGCGGTGACGAACATCGACACCTGCTCGGACGCGTTGCGCTCGCGCAGCTGGTCGAAGGCGTCGCGGCGGCTGACGCCCATGTCCATCTGGCGCAGGGTGATGCGCAGTTCGTCGGCCCAGGGACCGGAGTACTTCTCCGCGACGCGCTCCAGCGCCTGGCGGAAGCCGAGCCCGGCGGAGACGACGACGGCGAGGACGTCCAGGAAGTCGGGCAGGGTGCGCTCGATGTCGTCCTTGCGGCGCCGGATCGCGAGGCGCAGCAGCACGTCCGTCCAGGTCAGCCCGTACGCGAGGACGATGACCGCGACGACCGGCTGGCCGCGCAGCAGCATCGCCAGCGCGGCGGCCACGCCGAGGGCGCCGTACACGGCGCGCCGGGCGGCGTACCGGTCGACGGTGAGGCCGCCCGGGTTGCCCGCCATGTCGAGGCGGCGGCGCAGGGCGTCGACGCGCTTGGGGCCCATCAGGCGCAGCACGGATGGCGCCCAGCGCATGCCGAGCCGGTCGACGCCGGAGCCGACGGCGGTGGTGCGGGTGGCGCCTACCTCCAGGGCGACGGCCAGGTCGCCGGGGAGCTGTGCCTCGGCGCGGTAGAGGCGTACGCCGTGGAGGACGCCGTACACGGCGAGGCCGGTCAGGGCGGCCAGCAGCAGGACCATGCTCTCCCCCGCGCCTTCAGACCCGGACCCGGGACAGCCGGCGGATCATCACGAAGCCCGCCGTGTACAGGGCGAACGCGATCAGTGACCCGGCCTGTCCGGCGAACGACCCCGTCATCTTGTCCAGCGCTCCCGGGTTCATGCCGTTGATCATCAGGAGGAAGCCGAGGCCGAGGAGGGGCAGGGCGAACGCGGTGACCTTCACCTGGGAGAGCAGGGTGGTGACCTCGCGGCGGGTCTCCTTGCGCTCGTCGAGGGTGCCGGTGAGGTTGCGCAGCGAGCCGACGACCTGCCCGCCCGCCCGGTTGGACAGGACGAGGGTGGTGACGAGGACGACGAGTTCGCGGGAGGGCAGCCGGTCGGCGAGGTCGCCGAGGGCGTCGTCCAGGGTGCGGCCGACGGCGAGCTGGTCGGCGACCTTGCGGAGCTCCTCGCCCGCCGGGTCGTCGAGTTCGTCGGCGGCCATGGAGATGGCGGTACGGAGGGCGAGGCCGGCCTGGGTGGCGTTGGCCAGCACGCGGGTCAGCTCGGGCAGCTGGTTGATGAACGCCTCGGTACGGCGCTGCCGCTGCCAGTTGAGGAACGCGTCGGCGCCCCACAGCCCGGCAAGGACGGCGAGGACCCCGAAGAACGGGGCGAACACGGCGGTCGTCGTGACGTACAGGGCGAGCAGGCCCGCGGCGGCGTACACGGTGTACTCGGCGGGCGTGAGGTCGAGGCCGGTGACGGCGAGCTTCCGCTCCACTCGGCGGCCGAGGCGCGTGCGGCGCAGCCGCCGGTCCAGGCGGCGGAACGGGCGGCCGCGACCGGCGAGGGGGACGGGGCCCGTCTGGGTCATCCGCGCCACGAGCGCCTTCTGCTGCGCCCTGCCCGCGGCGTAGGCGTGCACGCCCAGGACGGCGAGGAAGCCGGCCAGGAGGGTGACGCCGAGCGTCAGGAGCGGGAGGTTGTCCATCGTGTCGTCTGTCCGTCGATTCCGGTTCCGTAGGGGATGTCAGGGCGTTACGCGGCGGTGGTGCCGCGCAGGGCGAGCTGGGCGTCGCTGTGGGCGACGCCGAACGCGGCGGGGGTGGGTTCGTTGTACATGTGGAGGCGCTGGGCGACGCGGCGGGGCAGCGGGTGGTGGGTGAACCGGCCGTGGACGCGGCCGTCGGGGGTCATCGGCTGGGCCTCGAAGCGGCAGACCGTGGCGATGCGGTACTCCTCGCGGCCGTGGGAGTCGACGATGGCGATCTCGGTGATCCTGCGGGCGCCGTCGGCGTGCCGGGTGAGCTGGACGATGACGTCGACGGCGCTGTTGATCTGGTCCTTGATGGCGGCGAAGGGGACCTCCACCTCGGACATGGAGGCGAGGGTCTGGAGACGCATCAGGGCGTCCTCGGCGCTGTTGGCGTGGACGGTGGCGAGGGAGCCGTCGTGGCCGGTGGACATGGCCTGGAGCATGTCGAGGGTCTCGCCGCCGCGGACCTCGCCGACGATGATGCGGTCGGGGCGCATGCGCAGGGAGTTGCGGACGAGGTCGCGGATGGTGATGCGGCCCTTCCCCTCGACGTTGGCGGGGCGTGACTCCAGGGTGATGACGTGAGACTGCTGGAGGCGCAGCTCGGCGGAGTCCTCGATGGTGACGATGCGTTCGCCGTCGGGGATGAGGCCGGACAGCGCGTTGAGGAGGGTGGTCTTGCCGGTGCCGGTGGCGCCGGAGACGATCACGTTGAACTTGGCGCGGACCAGCCCGGACAGCAGCATCACCATGTGCTCGTCCAGCGAGCCGAGGCCGACCATCTCGTGGAGCGTGAAGGCGCGGGGGAAGCGGCGGATGGTGAGGACGGGGCCGCTGAGGGAGAGCGGCGGGATGATGACGTTGACGCGTTCGCCGGAGGGCAGGCGGGCGTCCACCATCGGGTTGGACTCGTCCACGCGGCGGTTGACGGTGGAGACGATCCGTTCGATGGTCTGCATCAGCTGCTCGGTGGAGGAGAACCGCATGGGCAGCCGTTCGAGGCGGCCGTGCCGCTCGACGTACACCTGGTCGGGGCCGTTGACCATGATCTCGCTGACGGAGGCGTCCTCCAGGAGCGGTTCGAGGATGCCGAGTCCGAGCGCCTCGTCCACGACGCGGCGGATGAGGTGGGAGCGCTCGGTGGAGGAGAGGACGGGGCCCTCGCGGCTGATGATGTGGCCGAGGACCCGTTCGAGGCGTACGCGCCGGTCGGCGGCCGGGAGCGCGGACATCTCCGCGAGGTCGATCTCCTCCAGGAGCTTGGCGCGGTAGACGCCGACGAGGTGGTCCTCCTCGCCGTCCCTCCCGCCGGCCGGTTCGGAGCTGGTGATGCGGGCCCGCAGGCTCATGAGGTCCCTCCCTCGCTGGTCGTGACGGGCATGGTGGTGGTGCGGGTGACCGGGTCGAAGCTGAGGAGGGGCAGGACGGTCGGGATGCTGACGGTGACGGTCGCGGTGACGTCCTCGCCGCCGGGCGGGGCGCTTATGGAGGCGCCGTCCGCGAGCCAGCCGCTCATCGCGCCGTGCCCCGCGGCCTCGCCGTCGCCGCCCTGGGAGGCGACCCGCGCGGCGGCCCGTGCGGCGGTACCGGCCTGCTGGGCGGCGTAGGCGACGATGCCGAGCTGAATCGCGGCGAGGGCTGCGATCAGCAGGAACCCGATCCACCCAGCGAACTCGATGGCGGCCTGCCCCCGGTCGCGTCCCGTGCCCGCCTTGCCGCCGCGTGGCTCGCGGCACTCGCGCGGGACGCGCCACTCATGTGGGTCGCCGCAGTCACGCGGGTGCGGCATGGGCGTCGGGTGCCCGGCCGGGTCGCGGGTCGTGGGCGGGTGCCGGTGGTCGGCGGCGGCCAGGGGCAGGTCGCCCGCCGGGCACGCGTGCCCGTGCGCGTCCCGGTGGTCGGCGGGGGCCGGGGCCCGGTGGGGCGTGGCGGTCGGCGGTCGGAGGCGGGTGCGGGGGACGGCAGCGGGGCGTGGGGGGCGCCTTCGGGCGCCGGGTGCGGGGGCGGGCCTCATCGGGGGTCCCGTTCGTCGGCCGCTGCCGCGTGGGCGCGGACGGTGAAGGGGAGGTTCGCGCCGGGGAAGAGGGCCGGGACGCGGATGCTGACGTCGGCGGTGAACAGGTCGCCCGCGCCGCCGCAGGAGGTGCTCGCCGACCAGGCGCCGGACAGCTTCGACCCGGCCGCCGCCGCGCAGTCGCCGCCGACCGCGCCCGCGCGGGCCGCCTCGTCGGCGGCGTTGCCCGCGAGGGAGTACGTGTAGCCGATGAGCGCCGCCTGCCACAGCACCAGCAGGACACCGAGGACGAGCGGGACCATGCCGGTGAACTCCACCGCCACCTGCCCCCGGTCGCCGTACCGGCGCCTGCCGTCGCCGCGTGGCGCGGCGGTCCGTGCGACGTGTGCTGCCATGGCCGCCCTCCCCTCCCCCGCTACTTCCTGCGTGCCTTCAGCAGCCTGCCCGGCCGCTCGCCCGTCGATTCCGCCGCCTTCACGAGGCCCAGTTCGCCCGCGAGCGCCCACAGGGCCTGCTTGACGGCGGACTTGGCCTCCAGCTCGTGCAGGCGGCCCGCGTCGAGGGACGGCTGGAGCTCCTTGAACGCGGCGGGCACGGCGGTGCGGGTGACGCGGGTGCCGGTGATCTTCTCGACGAGGGCGGGCTGGATCTCCGTCTGCCGGGTGTGGCGGTTGACGACGGTGGTCGTGTCCTCGCCCTTGCGGATCTGGAGCCGCTCCCAGAGGCGGACCATGCGCTTGGCTGCGCGGACCGCCACGACGTCCGGGGTGACGACGAGGAGCGCCGTGTCGGCCATCTCGACGGCGGCGGCGTTCGCGGAGTTCATCTGCGTGCCGCAGTCCACGACGACGACCTCGTAGGCGTGGCGCAGGGCGCTGACGATCTGGCGGGCCGCGCGGTCGGTGACCTCCTCGCCGCGTTCGCCGTCGGCGGGGGCGAGGAGCAGGGACAGACCGGTCGGATGGGTGTAGAGGGCGTCCTGGAGGACGCGGGGCGTGATGTCCTGGATGGTGGCGAGGTCCACGGCGGAGCGGCGGAACCGCACGTCCAGGCAGGAGGCGACGTCGCCGGACTGGAGGTCGAGGTCGGCCAGGGCGACGCTGCGGCCCGAGGCTCGGGCGGCGAGGGCGAGCTGCACGGCGGTGACGGTCGTGCCGACGCCGCCCTTGGCGCCGCTGACGGTGACGACGGTGCCGCCCGGACCGGCCGGGGCGTCTGCGGACTGGCCGAGGTGGCGGCGGACCCCGGCGGCCCACGCGGCGGCGGACTGGACGCGCTGGGCGAGTTCCTCGTACGAGAGGGGGACGCCGACCAGGCCGCGCGCGCCGGAGTCCATGGCGGCCGAGTACAGGCCGGGGCTCGTGTCGGCGGTGGCGAGGACGACGCCGACTGCGGGGAAGCGGAGGGCGACCTCGCGGATCAGGTCGAGGGCGGGGACGGGGCCGATCCGCTCGTGGACGAGGACGACCTCGGGCAGCCCGTCGAGGGAGTCGGCGGCGGCCCTGGCGAGGGTGTCCACGAGGGTGGTGGAGTCCCCGGCCGGGGCGGGCGCGGCCTGTTCGGCGTCGGGGAGCTGGGCGAGGAGGGTGGTGATGGCGCGGGCCGCGTCGGGGTCGCCGACGGCCGCGAGGACGCGAACGGTCACGGTGCCCTCACTTGTTCCTGTCTTCGTCGAGCGTGTACGTCGAGTCGCCGGGCTTCAGGGCGGCCTGGCCGTCCTTGGGCAGCAGGGCGAGGCGTACGTGCTCGGCGAACGACTCGGCGTAGGCGACGCGCTGGGCGTCGGCGGTGGTGAGGGCGAAGGTGATCGGCACGGCCTCGCGGGCGCCGGTGACGCCGCCGCCCCGGCTGCCGCTGCGGCTCTGGTCGAGGGGCGTGAGCCTGCCGACGTCGAGGACGCGGGCACCGGCGACGATCAGCCGGGACTCGGCGACGGCGTTCTTGCCCCGGCCCTCGTCGTCGAAGGTGGCGAAGATGTTGACGCGCGCGCCGGCGGTGATCTTCCCGGCGACGCCGGTGGACGCGTCGATCATGATGGCGATCTCCTGTTCGCCGCTCGCCAGGGCGGGCCGGTCGACGATCATGTCCTTCTGGAGGAGGGAGCCCTTCCTCAGGTCGGACACGGCGATCTTGCCCTGGACGCCGGAGAGGCTCCGTACGGCGTTGGCGGACAGCCACCGCTCCGGCATGGTGATCTTCTCGAACTGGCCGGGCCGGAGCGGCGCGTAGGCCGGTACGTCCGCCTTGACGCGGTACGCCGTGACCTCGGGCCCGACCTTCGCCTGGACGTCCCCGACGATGACGACGACGCCCGCGAACGCGCCGAGGGCGCACAGGGCGGACAGGACGATCAGGATGACGCCGCGGCGCTGACGTGCGTTCATGGGCGGGAGAACCTCGTGAGGTGGCGGGCGGGGGACGGGCGCGGGCACGGGTACGGCGGTACGGGCGGGGCCCCGGGGCGGCGGGTCACGACGCGTGCCGCATCGGTGCGCCCGGGGGCAGGGCGGCGACCGGCCCGCCGGGCGCGCGGGGCTCGGGTACGGCGGGCGGGGCGAACGGGGCGGCGCAGAAGGCGCAGCGGTCGCCGAGCAGTCCGGCGCCGCACCAGCCGCACGTCTCGCGCCGTACGGAGGACACGAGCTGGTGCAGTACGGGCAGGTCGGGCAGGTACGCGGCGAACTCGACGAGCTTGCCGGTGCCCCACCAGGCGGCGGACGCGGCGGGTCCCTGGACCTCGTCCACGCCCTGGACCCGCCAGGCTGGGGCGAGCGTGCCGGTGACCCAGTCGGTGGTGAGCGGGCCGCGCGCGACGGCGAGCCGGGTGGCGAAGTCGGGCCCGGGGAACGGCTCGCCGCCCTGGGAGCCGAGCCGGACGAGGCGCGGCCGCGGGTTGGCGAGGACGGCGAACTGGGAGCCCGGCACCCAGGACTTGGCGTGCGCCTTGAGGGTGACGGGGACGCGGTCGAGGCGGGCGACGGAGTTGAGCACCGCCCCGGCGTGGATGTAGTGGGCGAGGAGCCGGGCGGCGGTGGCGAGGACACCGGGGGCGAAGTCGCAGACGGACAGCTGGCGGAGCTGGCGGACGAGGACGGCGGCGCCGAGCGGCGGCAGGTCCAGCGGCAGCAGGGCGATGCGGTCGCTCTCCAGCAGGGCGCGCACGGTGTGGAGGCGGCGCACGTGGGCGGCGGGTGTGGACGCCGGGTAGAGGACGACGAGGTGCCCGTGCTGGTCGAGCAGGGTCTGCGTGTCGGCGAGGGCGGCGGCCAGCGGCTGGTCGTCGGGGTGGGGCAGCACGGCGGCGCCGGGGGTGTGGTGGTCGGTCGGCGGCAGCACCTGGTCGGCGCTGGTGACGGCAATCGCGGTCGGCACGCTGGTTCCCCGTTCGGCTCCGGCCACCGGCTGTTCTCGGCGGGTCGCAGTCGGCTGCGACGCCTGGTGTTCCGTGTGTCCTCCTGACTCGCACTTTATCCGCGGGGACGAGACGGGAGAACCGCTTTCGGACTCCTCGTGAGGGATCATGCGCTCCCTGTGGGTCATCAAACGGGGCGAACAGGACAGGAGTTGACCGGCGCCCCACTCACGGGCACATCACCGGGGCCTGGTTACCGGTCCGGAACCTTGACAACCGCATTGGTCTGGACCAACTTGGTCGGGCATGGGAGCGCGGTGGCCACCGACGCGTACACCGTTTCCCCGATCCCCGACTCCCCATCCCACACCTCCATTCCTCACCCCCCACTCCACCCCCACTCCCCACCGGAGGAAGCACGTGGACCGCACCAGATCGCTCGTCGGCGGCGCCGTCGCGCTCGCCGTCGCGTCCGGGCTCGTCCTGGCCGGCGGCGTCGGCACCGCGCAGGCGGAGGACCGCAACGTCGCCCGGAACGCCGGGTTCGAGGCCGGACTCGCCGACTGGACCTGCTCCGGCGGCAGCGGAGCCGCCGTCGCATCGCCGGTCCGCACCGGCGCCGCCGCCCTGAGGGCCACGCCCGCCGGGCTCGACAACGCCCGCTGCTCCCAGACCGTGAAGGTCCAGCCCAACTCCACGTACAAGCTGTCCGCGTGGGTGCAGGGCGGGTACGCCTACCTGGGCGCGACCGGCACCGGCACGACCGACGTGTCCACCTGGACGCCCGGCTCCTCCGCCTGGCAGCAGCTGACCACCAGCTTCACCACCGGCGCGAACACCACGTCCGTCACGGTCTACACGCACGGCTGGTACGGGCAGGCCGCGTACCACGTGGACGACGTGTCGGTCTTCGGCCCGGACGGCGGCGGGGCCGGCGACCCCGACCCGGTCGTGCCCGCGCCGCCGGCGGGGCTGACCGCCGGGACGGTGACCTCGTCGTCCGTGGCGCTCTCCTGGAGCCCGGTGAGCGGCGCGACCGGCTACCACGTGTACCGGGACGGGGCCCGCGTCCAGTCCGTGTCCGGCACGTCGGCGACCGTGACGGGCCTGGCCGCCGACACGTCGTACGCGTTCCAGGTGACCGCGGCCAACGCGGCGGGCGAGTCGGCCCGTTCCGCGACCGTCACCGCCCGCACCGCGCCGGGCGGCGGCACCAACCCGAACCCGTCCGTGCCGAAGCACGCGCTGACCGGCTACTGGCAGAACTTCGACAACGGCGCCAAGGTGCAGAAGCTGCGCGAGGTACAGAGCCAGTACGACATCATCGCCGTGTCGTTCGCGGACTCCACGACGACGCCCGGCCAGATCACCTTCAACCTGGACCCGGCGGTCGGCTACGCCTCGGTCGCCGACTTCAAGGCGGACATCGCCGCGAAGAAGGCCGCGGGCAAGTCGGTCGTCCTGTCGGTCGGCGGCGAGAAGGGCAACGTCATCATCAACAGCGACGCCTCCGCGACGGCGTTCGCGAACAGCGCGTACGCGCTGATGCAGGACTACGGCTTCAGCGGCGTGGACATCGACCTGGAGCACGGCATCAACGCCACGTACCTGACGAAGGCGCTGCGCCAGCTGTCGGCGAAGGCGGGCCCGGGGATGGTCCTGACGATGGCGCCGCAGACCATCGACATGCAGAACACGAACACCGAGTACTTCAAGCTGGCGCTGGCCGTGAAGGACATCCTGACGGTCGTCAACACGCAGTACTACAACAGCGGTTCCATGCTGGGCTGCGACGGCAAGGTCTACTCGCAGGGGTCGGTGGACTTCCTCACCGCGCTCGCCTGCATCCAGCTGGAGGGCGGCCTCGACCCGTCACAGGTCGGCCTCGGCGTCCCGGCGTCGCCGCGCGGCGCGGGCAGCGGCTACGTCGACCCGTCCATCGTGAAGAACGCCCTGGACTGCCTGACGCGCGGCACCGGCTGCGGCTCGTTCAAGCCGTCCAAGACGTGGCCGTCGCTGCGCGGCGCCATGACGTGGTCCACCAACTGGGACGCGACGGCCGGCAACGCCTGGTCCAACGCCGTCGGCCCGCACGTCCACAACCTGCCGTAGACGCGGGCGTACGGGTTGGGGGGCGCCGCACCGGGGGGTGTGGCGCCCCCGCGCTCACCAGGGCAGCTCGCGCACCTGCTGGACGCACAGCACCAGGAACAGCAGCCCGGCCGCGCCCAGCACCGCGTTGCTGAGCCACCCGTTGCGCCACGCGCGGGGCGTACGGGAGGAGTTGAGCAGCCACAGCAGCGTCAGGGCGAGGAACGGCATGAAGAAGGCGCCGATCACGCCGTAGACGACGACCAGCACGAACGGCCGGTCCAGGAAGAGCAGCGCCATCGGCGGGAACGTCAGCCACAGCAGGTACGCGCGGAACGGCACCGACCGCTCCACCGGCACGGCACCCGGAGCAGCACCGGCGCCGGCCCCCGCCGAGGCCCCGGCCCCGCCCCGCAGCCGCGCCACGAAGTCCGCGAACAGCAGGCTCACGCCCTGCCACACGCCGATCAGCGAGGTGACCGACGCGGCGAAGAACCCGACCAGGAACAGCTTCGCCGTGGCCGTCCCGTACCGCTCGTCCAGCACCCCGCCCAGGTCGATCAGGCCCTTGTCGCCCTGGGCGATCGCGATGCCCGAGGAGTGCAGCAGCTCGGCGCCCACGATGAGCATGGCGACCACGAAGATCCCGGTCGTGAGGTACGCGACCCGGTTGTCCAGCCGCATGACCCGCATCCAGCCGGTGTCCCGCCAGCCCTTGGCGTTCACCCAGTAGCCGTACGCGGCGAGGGTGATCGTGCCGCCGACGCCGCCGACCAGGCCCAGGGTGTAGAGGAGCGAGCCGTCCGGGAGGGCGGGGACGAGCCCCGCCGCGAGGTCGCCCAGGTTGGGCGCGACCCGCACCGCCAGGTACACGGTGACCAGGAACATCACACCGACCAGCGCCGTCATGACCTTCTCGAAGACGGCGTACCGGTTGAACCACACGAACAGCAGTCCGCCCACCCCGCACAGCACGGCCCACCACTTCAGGCCCATGACGCCGGGGAACAGCGCGGCGAGCGGCAGCGCGGTCGAGGACATCGCGGCGGCGCCGTAGACGAAGCCCCAGACGCCGACGTACCCGGCGAAGTAGACGGTCGTCCACGCGCCGAGCGAGCGCCAGCCGTCGAGCAGCGTACGGCCGGTGGCCAGGTGCCAGCGGCCCGCGGCCTCGGCGAGCGAGATCTTGATGAGGCAGCCGAGCACGGCCGCCCAGAGCAGCGTGTAGCCGTACTTGCCGCCCGCGACGAGCGTGGCCACCAGGTCACCGGCGCCGACACCGGTCGCGGCGACCACGATGCCGGGCCCGATGTGCCGCCAGCCCGGCCGCCGCATCGCGGGCGCGGCCGCACCGCCCCCGGCGCCCGCCCCCGGGCCGGTGCCGTCACGCCCTCCCGGACCGCCCCCGTCACGGGCCCCAGGGCCCTCCGCCGTGTCCGCGGTGTCCGTCATGAGCCGTCCGCCCCTCTCCTCGTCCCGTCCGATCATGCGCACGTCATCCGGGCACCCGCGGACGCCCATGGGCGGGCGGGCGGGGCGCGGTGACGCGGCAGATCTTCCCCCCGTGACCGGACTTCACTCGCGTGGTCGGAGTTCGCCCGCGCGACCGGACTCCGCTCGCGTGACCGGACTTCGCCCGCCTGACCGGACTTCGCTCTTGACGCGATCATGCCATGACCGCACTCTGCGACGCACGGGGACACCCACCCCGACCCCCACTCCAGGAGCCAGCATGCGACTACGCATCCCCGGCGGACGGTCCGTCACCCTCGCGGCCGCACTCGCCCTCGCCGTCGTGGCACCGCTGACCGCCGCCGCGAGCACCCCCGGTACGGCGGCCCCGCCGGCCGCCCCGGCCGCCGCGGCCGACGAGGTCATCCGCCAGTACGAGATCCACGGCCCGTCCACCCCCGCCGAACGCGCCGCCCTCGCCGCGACCGGAGCCTCCCTCGACGAGGTGGACGACCACACGGTCGTGGTCAGCGCCAACGCCGAGCAGGCCAAGCGGCTGCGCGCCCAGGGCCACCGCCTGGAGGCCCTGCCCGCGCCCCCGGACCGCAGCGCGGGCGGCCCCGTCACGCCCATGGACTTCCCGCCCGCCGACTCGCGGTACCACAACTACGCGGAGATGACGGCGGAGATCAACCAACGGCTCCAGCAGTACCCCGGCATCATGAGCAAGCGCGTGATCGGCAAGTCGTACCAGGGCCGCGACATCGTCGCCATCAAGATCAGCGACAATGTGGCGGCCGACGAGAACGAGCCCGAGGTGCTGTTCACCCACCACCAGCACGCCCGCGAGCACCTCACCGTCGAGATGGCCCTCTACCTGCTGCGCGAACTCGGCGCGGGCTACGGCTCCGACAGCCGCGTCACCAACGCCGTCAACGGCCGCGAGATCTGGATCGTGCCGGACCTCAACCCGGACGGCGGCGAGTACGACATCGCCTCCGGCTCGTACCGCAGCTGGCGCAAGAACCGGCAGCCCAACCCCGGCTCGTCGTACGTCGGCACGGACATGAACCGGAACTGGGACTACAAGTGGGGCTGCTGCGGCGGCTCCTCCGGCTCGCCGAGCTCCTCCACCTACCGCGGCTCGGCGCCCGAGTCCGCGCCCGAGGTGAAGGTGGTAGCCGACTTCGTCCGCTCCCGGGTCGTCGGCGGGAAGCAGCAGATCAGGGCGGCCATCGACTTCCACACGTACAGCGAGCTGATCCTCTGGCCGTACGGCTGGACCTACGCCGACACGGCGCCCGGCATGACCCAGGACGACCGGGACGCCTTCGCCGCCGTCGGCCGCAAGATGGCCGCCAGCAACGGCTACACCCCCGAGCAGTCCAGCGACCTGTACGTCACCGACGGGTCGATCGACGACTGGCTGTGGGGCGACCAGCGCATCTTCGGCTACACCTTCGAGATGTACCCGAGCGGCTCCTCCGGCGGCGGCTTCTACCCGCCCGACGAGGTGATCGAGCGCGAGACCGCCCGCAACCGCGACGCGGTGCTCCAGCTCCTGGAGAACGCCGACTGCATGTACCGCTCGATCGGCAAGCAGCAGCAGTACTGCGCGACCCCCTGAGGCACCGCCCGGCGCCGGGCCCCCCGCGCGGTGGTACGGGTCGTCCGTACCACCGCGACCGGCGTCAAGAACCCCGGCCCGCCCTCGGGTCAGTCCAGTACGGCGAGCGCGTCGATCTCGACGAGGAGGCCCTCCGGGAGGCCGACGTACACGGTCGTGCGGGCGGGCGGCACGGCGACGTCCGCGAGGTACTCGTCGTACACGGCGTTCATCTCGGCGAAGTGCGCCACGTCGGTCAGGTACACGCGCAGCATCATCACGTCGTCCCAGCTCGCGCCCGCCTCGGTGAGGACCGACTCGACGTTCCTCAGCGTCTGGACGGCCTGCTCGCGCAGGGAGGGGCCCGCCACGGCCGGCGGCTCGCCCGGCACGGCGGGGAGGAAGCCGACCTGCCCGGCGACCTGGAGGATGTGCCCCTTCCGGACGCCGTGGGAGAACCGGGCGGGCGGGACGGTGTGCGCGGGCGGCGTGACGGCGGTCTTCTGGCTCATCTACGTCTCCTTGGGAGGGTTCGTACCGGAGTAGTCGTCGCTGACGGCCCGCGCGGTGCGGCGCACGCGCGGGAGGAGGGCGAGGAGTCCGTCGGCGGGCACCACCACATTGGGCGCGGACACCGAAAGGGCGGCGACGACGGCGCCGTCGGGGCCGCGCACCGGGGCGGCGACGCAGTTGACGGACTCCTCGTGGCCGCCCAGGTCGGCGGCCCAGCCCTGGTCCCGTACGGTCGCCAGCTCCGTGCGGAAGGCGGCGGCGTCGGGCGTCGAACGGGAGGTGTAGGCCTGGTAGTCGAGTCGGGCGGTCAGGGCGTGGCGCTCCGGCTCGGGCAGGTCGGCGAGGATCACCTTGGCGACGGCGGCCACGGTGATCGCGACGGGGCGGCCGATCCGCGAGTACATCCGCACCGGGTAGCGGCTCTCGACCTTGTCGATGTACAGCACCTCGTCGCCCTCCCGGACGGCGAGGTGGACCGTGTGGCCGGTCTCCTCGTTGAGGCGGACGAGGTGCGGGTGGGCGATCTCCCGTACGTCGAGGTTCTCGGCGGCCGCCTGGGCGAGGGCGAACAGGCGGGCGCCGAGCCGGTAGCGCTGGTCCTGCTGACGGTGGACGAGGCCGTGCTCGTGCAGGGTGCGCAGCAGGCGCAGGGCGGTCGACTTGTGGACGCCGAGCCGGGTCGCGACCTGCCCCAGGTCGGCGGGGCCCTGTGCGAGCAGCGGCAGGATGCTGAGCGCCCGGTCCACGGTCTGGCTCATCGCGCGGGTACCTCCTCGTCGTCGTCCGGCGCCGGTCCGGGCCGCGCGGGGCGGCACGGTGCTCCGTGGCCACCGGGATCGGGTGCGGGTGCCCGCGGGGGCGCCAGGTCGCCGGGTACGGCGAGGACGGCGGCGGCCGCCCGGTGTCCGTACCGCAGCCGCTCCGCGACGGGCAGCCCGCGCAGGGTCGCGTCGAGGAACCCGGCCGCGAAGGCGTCCCCGGCCCCGGCGTACGACACGACGTCCACGGGCGGCGCGGGCACGAAGATCCGCACGTCACGCCGGGTGCCCGGCTCGCGGGCGAAGGCGGTCGCCCCGGCCGCGCCCTGCTTGACGACCAGCACGTCCGGCTCCGGCAGGGCCGCGCGGACGGCGTCCGGACCGCCGTCGAGACCCAGCGCGTCGGCGGCCTCGTCCTCCCCGGCCAGGACCAGGTCCGCGCCGCGCGCCAGGGCGAGCAGGACGCGCCGGGCGCTCGCCCCGTCGGACCACAGGGAGGGGCGGTGGTTCAGGTCGAAGGAGACCAGGGCCCGGCCCGGGCGCCGCGTGGTGAGCGCCGCCGCCAGCTCACGGCAGCCGGGCGAGAGCGCCGGGGTGATGCCGGTCAGGTGCAGCCACCGTCCGGCCATGGCCTGCCCGTACGGGACGTTCCGCGGCGACATCGCGGACGCGGCGGACCCGGCCCGGTGGTACACGACCTCGTGGGCGGCGTCGGCCCGGTCGGCGGCCGTGCGGAAGTACACCCCGGTCGGCCGGTGCGGGTCGCGGCGTACGGACGACACGTCGACGCCGTACGCGGCGACCGCCGCCACCAGGTGGTCGCCGAACCCGTCGGTGCCGACCCGGCTGATCCAGCGCGTCCGGTGCCCGGCGGCGGCCAGCGCGCAGGCGACGTTCGACTCGGCGCCGCCCGCGGCGCGGGTGAACGACGGCACGTCCGCGAGGCGCCCGGGCCGGGACGGCAGGAAGGCCACCATGGACTCGCCCAGGCACACCACGTCCGGCCGCTCCCGCCCGCCCGGGCGCGCGACGTCCGGCTCCGCCCGCCCGCCCGGGCGCGCGACGGCGGGGTCGATCCGAGAGTCGGCCATCACGCTCCCCGCCCGTCCATCGGCTCCGTGGAGCCCGCCCGGCCGGGGCCATTGACCCGGCGTCCGCCCGGATGTTAGACACCGACGACCAGCATCCGCAACGACCGTTGCACACAGCGCAACCAGAGGGAGGCCCGATGGCCGCCGAACAGCCGCCGGCACCCCGCACCCCCGCCGCCTCCCCCGCATCCTCCGCCTCCCCGGCCTCCTCCGGCTCACCCTCCGCCTCCCCCGGCTCGCCCTCGGCCCTCGCCGCCCGGCTCGCGGACGAGCGCCTCGACCACCGCTTCAAGGGGCTCCCGCCCGACGCGGACGGCCTGACGGCCGGTGACCTGGCCGCCCAGCGGCGCGATGTGTTCACCGGCGGCTTCACCACCCCGCTCCTCACGCTCTGCGCCGACGCCCTGGAGCACAACCTGGCGCTGCTCGGCACGTACACCGCGCGCCACGGCCTGGCGTTCGCCCCGCACGGCAAGACGACGATGGCGCCGGGGTTGTTCGCCCGTCAGCTGGACCTCGGCGCCTGGGGCATCACCGTGGCCGTCCCGCACCAGGTGCGGGTGTGCCGGGCGTTCGGGGTGCGGCGGGTGTTCCTGGCGAACGAGCTGGTGGACGCGGCGGCCCTGCGCTGGGTCGCGGGGCAGCTCGCGGCGGACCCGGAATTCCGGTTCGTCTGCTACGTGGACTCGGTGCGCGGCGTCGAGCTGATGGACGAGGCGCTGGCCGGGTGCGCGCGGCCGGTGGACGTGGTGGTGGAGCTGGCGGCGGGCGAGGGCGCCAGGACCGGGGTGCGGACGGACGCGGCCGCCCTGGAGGTCGCCGGGGTGGCGGCACGTGCCGCGTCGCTGCGGCTGGTCGGCGTCGCCGGGTACGAGGCGCAGGTGCCGGACGCGTCCCCGGAGACCGTACGGGCGTGGCTGCGGCGGCTGGTGGGCCTGGCGGCGGAGCTGGACGGGAAGGGCCTGTTCGCGGACGCGGAGGAGATCGTCCTCAGCGCGGGCGGCAGCGAGTGGTTCGACGCGGTGGCGGAGGTGTTCGCCGGGGCGCCGCAGCTGTCGGCGCCGGTGCTGAAGCTGCTGCGGTCGGGGGCGTACGTCTCCCACGACCACGGGCACTACGAGCGGCTGACGCCGTTCAACCGGGTCCCGGAGGAGGGCGCGCTGGAGCCCGCGTTCCGGCTGTGGGCGCAGGTCGTGTCGCGGCCCACGCCGACGGAGGCGTTCCTCAACGCGGGCAAGCGGGACGTGTCGTACGACCTGGCGCTGCCCGTGCCGCGGCTGGTGCGGTCCGGGCGGGACGGTACGGTCCGCGCGGCGGAGGGCCTGGAGGTGACGGCCCTGTCGGACCAGCACGCGTGGCTGCGGACCGGCCCGGAGGGCGCGGCGCTGGAGGTCGGGGACTGGGTGGCACTGGGTCTGGCGCACCCGTGCACGGTGTTCGAGAAGTGGCCGCTGATCCCGGTGGTGGAGGCGGACGGGACGGCCGTCGACTACGTCCGTACGTTCTTCTGAGGTCCCGGTGGACCTGGTCATCCGGGGCGCGCGGGTGGTGGACGGCTCGGGCGGGCCGTCGTACCGGGCGGACGTGGGCGTAGACGGGGGCCGCGTCGCCGCCGTGCGCCGCGAGGGCACGGGCGGCCGGCCGCTGCCGGGCGCGCGGACGCTGGACGCGGCGGGGCTGGTGCTCGCGCCGGGGTTCGTGGACATGCACGCCCACAGCGACCTGGCGCTGCTGCGGGACCCGGCGCACGAGGCGAAGGTCGCGCAGGGCGTGACGCTGGAGGTGCTCGGCCAGGACGGCCTGTCGTACGCGCCGGTGGACGACCGGACGCTGGACGAGGTGCGGGCGGCCATCGCCGGGTGGAACGGCGACCTCGCGGACGTGGACCCGGACTGGCGGAGCGTCGGCGGCTACCTGGACCGCCTCGACCGGGGCTTCGGCGGCGAGGGCATCGCCGTGAACGCCGCGTACCTGGTGCCGCAGGGCACGGTCCGGGCGTACGTCATGGGCTGGGCCGACCGGCCGCCGACCGGCGCCGAGCTGGACCGGATGCGCGCGCTGGTCGCCGAGGGCCTGGAGCAGGGCGCGGTCGGCATGTCGTCCGGCCTCACCTACCCGCCGGGCATGTACGCGGGCCGGGCGGAGCTGGCCGCGCTGTGCCGGGTCGTCGCCGGGTACGGCGGCTACTACTGCCCGCACCACCGCTCGTACGGGGCCGGGGCGCTCGGGGCGTACGCGGAGATGCTGGACCTGGCGCGGGAGACGGGCTGCGCGCTGCACCTGGCGCACGCCACGCTCAACTTCGCCGTCAACGAGGGGCGGGCGCCGGAGCTGCTGGCGCTGCTGGACGCGGCCCTGGCGGACGGGGTGGACGTGTCGCTCGACTCGTACCCGTACACGCCGGGCTGTACGACGCTGGCCGCGCTGCTGCCGGGCTGGGCGCACGAGGGCGGCCCCGGTGCGCTGCTCGCGCGGCTGCGGGACGACGCGGTGGCGGCACGGATCGGTCACGCGCTGGAGGTCACCGGGTCGGACGGCTGCCACGGCGTGCCGGTGGACTGGGGCACGGTGGAGGTGTCGGGCGTGTCGGACCCGGTGCTGGGCGGGTACGTGGGGCGGCGGCTGGCGGGGTGGGCCGAGGCGCGGCGGCTGCTGCTGGCGGACCGGCTGGGCACGGCGGTGCTCCAGCACGTGGGGAACGAGTCCAACGTACGGGCGATCATGCGGCACCGGGCGCACACGGGCGGCTCGGACGGCATCCTGCACGGCGCGAAGCCGCACCCGCGGGCGTACGGCACGTTCCCGCACTACCTGGGGCGGTACGTGCGGGAGCTGGGCACGCTGTCGCTGGAGGAGGCGGTCGCGCATCTGACGTCCCGCCCGGCGGCGCGGCTGCGGCTGGAGGACCGGGGGCTCGTGCGGGAGGGGTACCGGGCGGACCTGGTGCTGTTCGACCCGGACACGGTGGCGGCGGGCGCCACGTTCGCGGCGCCGCGCACCCTGCCGGTGGGCATCCCGCACGTGCTGGTGAACGGCCGGTTCGCGGTACGGGACGGGCGGCGCACTGACGTCCTGGCGGGCCGCGCGGTACGGCGCACGCCGTAGGAGCCCGAGCCCAGCACGTAGGAGCCCGGACTCAGGCGTACGTGCCGTACCACCCGCCCGCGCTCAGGCCCGCGACGGCTCCCGGTCCTCGGCGCCGCGCGGCGTCGGCAGCCACATCCCGCCCGCGAAGTCGGAGCGGCGCAGCAGCAGCTGGGCGCCTATCGCGCACGCGACGGCGGCCAGGGCGAAGCCGTACGCGGGGGTGCGCCCGTCCGGCGCCGTGACGTACACGAGGCCCGCCGACAGGATGGTGACGGCGCGGCCGGTGCGGCCGTTCCAGGCGGTCGCGGCGAGCGGCGGCACGGCCCACAGCAGGTACCAGGGCTGGACCATCGGGGAGAGCGCGACCAGCGCGAGGAGGGCGAGGCCCAGGGCGTGCAGCGGGTCCAGCCAGCCGCGCGCCACGCAGGAGGCGAGGTACGCGACGAGGGCGAGCGCCAGGGTGAGGCCCATGGCCTGCACGGCCCGCTTCACGGGGTCCGGGTCGGCGCCGGACAGGTAGTACATGGACTCGCCGAGCGCGACGCCGAGGTCGCTGGTGAGGGAGAGCGCGGTGTGGATGGTCCCGGCGACGCTCTGGGTGCGCAGCCAGCCGAAGCCGGTGCCCGCGCACAGCGTGGCGCCGACGGCGACGGCCGCGGCGACGGCGCCGGGGCCGAACAGGCCCTTGGCGACGCGCCGTATCAGCGGGCCGGACGTCTCGCGGCCGACGACGACGCCGATGAACAGCAGCGCCAGCGCCGCCGGGGACTTGATCATCATGGCGAGGGCGACGAGGCCGCTGCCCGCGACCCAGCGCCCGCGGCGCACGGCGAGCGCGGTGCCCGCGAGGAGCAGCCCGGCCATCAGCCCGTCGTTGTGGAGGCCGCCGACGACATGGACGAGGAGCAGCGGGTTGAGGACGCCGAGCCAGAGCGCGCCGGAGGTGGCCTTGCGCGGGGCGAGCCGGAGCAGCGCCCAGAACAGCAGGGCGAGCGCGACGAGGGCCACGGCCCGCATGCCGAGCACGGCGGGCACGATCTGCCCGGAGGTGGCGACGGCGACGAGCTGCGCGAGGAGCAGGAACACCGGGCCGTACGGGGCGGGGGTGTCCGTCCAGTGCCCGCCGACGCTCGCGGCGGCGGTACCGCCGAGGCCGTCGGGCGCGAGGACGGACGGCCCGAAGCGGTACACGTCGTGGCCCTCGACGACCATGGCGCCCTGCGCGATGTAGCTGTACACGTCGGCGCTGTACAGGGGCGGCGCGAGGAGCAGCGGCGCGGCCCACCAGCCGAGCGTGACGGCGGTGGCGCGGCCCCCGACGGCGGCCCCGTCGGCGACGAGCCGCCCGTACCTCCACCAGGCGACGACCAGCAGGGTGAGCCCGGCCAGCGCGAGGAGCACACCGGGCCGCGCGGTGTCCTGGGCCCGGTGGAACCACAGCCCCCACGGGTCGCGGGCCGGCATGGTCCCGGCGGCCCACCCTCCGAGGGCCACCCCGACCGACCCGACAGCGCCCAGGCGCCTGCATCCGGCGACGCTCCTCAAGGACCACATGAGGAGCCAACCTACCCGCCCCCGCCCGGAACCCACCCGGCTCTCGCCAATCCCCCGCCCACGCGGAACGCCTCTGCCCGGAATACGTCCCCGCCCGTGAGAAGGAGCCGCACAAGCGTTCCTGCGGGAGGGGCGCGGAGCGCGTGCGGGCTTGAGGCCCGGAGCCACCGCCCGGCGGGGACGCGGGACAGCGGGAGCGCCCCGGAGAACCGGCGTGGCGCAAAACACGAGGCGGGGCGGGCCCGGCGACCGTAAGCTCGCGAGCATGCAGGTCATCCAGTCAACGAAGCTCGCCAACGTCTGCTACGAAATCCGCGGCCCGGTGCTGGACGAGGCGATGCGGCTGGAGGCGGCGGGCCATCGCATCCTCAAGCTGAACACGGGCAACCCGGCGGCGTTCGGCTTCGAGTGCCCGCCCGCCATCCTCGAAGACGTGCTGCGCAACCTGAAGGACGCGCACGGCTACGGGGACGCGAAGGGCCTGCTGTCGGCCCGGCGCGCGGTGATGAGTCACTACGAGACGAAGGGCGTCCCGCTCTCCGTCGAGGACATCTACCTGGGCAACGGCGTCTCCGAGCTGATCCAGATGGCCATGCAGGCACTGCTGGACGACGGCGACGAGGTCCTGGTGCCCGCCCCGGACTACCCGCTGTGGACGGCGTCGGTGGCGCTGTCGGGCGGTACGCCGGTGCACTACCGGTGCGACGAGCAGTCCGACTGGATGCCCGACCTGGCCGACATCGAGCGCAAGATCACGGACCGCACCAAGGCGCTCGTGATCATCAACCCGAACAACCCGACCGGCGCCGTCTACGACGACGAGATGCTGCGCGGCCTCACCGAGATCGCCCGCCGTCACAACCTGGTCGTCTGCTCGGACGAGATCTACGACAAGATCCTCTACGACGGCGCCACGCACACCCCGACCGCCGCCATCGCCCCGGACCTGCTGTGCCTGACGTTCAACGGCATGTCCAAGAACTACCGGGTGGCCGGGTACCGGAGCGGCTGGCTGGCCGTGTGCGGCCCGAAGGCGCACGCCTCGTCGTACATCGAGGGCCTGACGATCCTCGCCAACATGCGCCTGTGCGCGAACATGCCCGCGCAGCACGCCATCGCCGCCGCCCTCCAGGGCCGCCAGTCCATCGAGGCGCTGGTCGCGCCGGGCGGCCGGCTGCTGGAGCAGCGGGACGCGGCGTACGAGCGGCTGATCGACATCCCGGGTGTGACCTGCGTGAAGCCGAAGGGCGCGCTGTATCTGTTCCCGCGCCTCGACCCGGCCGTCTACAAGATCAAGGACGACCGGCAGATGGTCCTGGACCTGCTGCGCGCGGAGAAGATCATGGTGGTGCACGGGACGGGCTTCAACTGGCACGAGCCGGACCACTTCCGGATCGTGACGCTGCCCAACACGAAGGACCTGACCGACGCGGTGACCCGGATCGGCCACTTCCTGGACGGCTACGGCCAGCACTAGAGCCGCCGCTCCGAACCAAATCAACTTTAGACTGATTCCAATGTAGGATGTACTCCTGTTCGAGAGCAGGAGGCCGTCCCCATGTACGAACCGATCCGCACCAAGTCGGTCCACCGGATGGCCGACGACGACCGGAGCCAGTTCCCGCACCGCTCCCGCGAGGAGGAGCTGGACATCCAGCTCGCCGGGCACCTGGCGGCGCTGCTGGCGGTCACCGACGAGCTGGGCGACACCGCCGCGGCGGAGCGCATCGCCTGCCAGGTGGCCCGGCTGCGCGGCGCCCCGCCGGCCCGGCACGCCGGACTGACCGGCGCCGGCACGGACGCGCTGCACCGCCGCGCCCACGCCCTGGCCGGGCGTGCCCTGGTCGTCGCGGCCTCCCGCGCCGACACGGCCGTGGCGATCCTGGCCGCCGAGCGCATGGACGCCCACGCCGCCGCCCTGGACGGGGCGGGGCTGGTGGGCACCGCCTGAGCGGCCGTACCAGAAGCCCCGCGAGAGGCCGCACGACACGGGAAGAACCCCCGGAACGACGAGGTGTCGTTCCGGGGGTTCTCGCCGTCCGCGGCCCGGCCGGGATGACTCCACAGGTCAGGGCGTTGTCGGTCGGCCCGGCCGCGGGTCTGCGGGGGCCGGGTCAGCCCAGGCGGGAGACGAGCGCGCGGTACTCGTCCCACAGCTCCTTCGGCGTGTGGTCACCGAAGGTGTTGAGGTGGTCGGGGATGAGCGCCGCCTCCTCGCGCCACACGTCCGCGTCCACCTTCAGCAGGAAGTCGAGGTCCTCCTCCGGCAGGTCCAGGCCGTCCGTGTCGAGCGCGTCGCGCGTCGGGAGGATGCCGATCGGCGTCTCGACGCCCTCGGCCTTGCCCTCCAGGCGCTCCACGATCCACTTCAGGACACGGCTGTTCTCGCCGAAGCCGGGCCAGACGAACTTGCCCGCGTCGTTCTTGCGGAACCAGTTCACGTAGTAGATCTTCGGCAGCTTCGACGCGTCCGCGTTCTTGCCGACCTTGATCCAGTGGGCCATGTAGTCGCCCATGTTGTAGCCGCAGAACGGCAGCATCGCGAACGGGTCGCGGCGCAGCTCGCCGACCTTGCCCTCGGCGGCGGCGGTCTTCTCGGAGGCGACGTTCGCGCCGAGGAAGACGCCGTGCTGCCAGTCGAAGGACTCGGTGACCAGCGGCACGGCCGAGGCGCGGCGGCCGCCGAAGAGGATCGCGGAGATCGGCACGCCCTTGGGGTCCTCCCACTCGGGCGCGATGATCGGGCACTGCGAGGCGGGCACGGTGAAGCGGGCGTTCGGGTGGGCGGCCGGGGTGCCGGACTCCGGCGTCCAGTCGTTGCCCTTCCAGTCGGTGAGGTGCGCGGGCGTGTCCTCGGTCATGCCCTCCCACCACACGTCGCCGTCGTCGGTGAGCGCGACGTTGGTGAACACCGCGTTGCCCCACAGGGTCTTCATGGCGTTGGCGTTGGTGTGCTCGCCGGTGCCGGGCGCGACGCCGAAGAAGCCCGCCTCGGGGTTGATCGCGTACAGGCGGCCGTCCTCACCGAACCGCATCCACGCGATGTCGTCGCCGATCGTCTCGACGGTCCAGCCGGAGATCGTCGGCTCCAGCATCGCGAGGTTCGTCTTGCCGCAGGCGGACGGGAAGGCGGCGGCGACGTACTTGGCCTCGCCCTGCGGCGGGGTCAGCTTCAGGATGAGCATGTGCTCGGCGAGCCAGCCCTCGTCGCGGGCCATGACGGACGCGATGCGCAGGGCGTAGCACTTCTTGCCGAGCAGGGCGTTGCCGCCGTAGCCGGAGCCGTAGGACCAGATCTCACGGCTCTCGGGGAAGTGCGAGATGTACTTGGTCGAGTTGCACGGCCACGGCACGTCGGCCTGGCCGGGCTCCAGCGGGGCGCCCAGGGTGTGCACGGCCTTGACGAAGAAGCCGTCGTCGCCGAGCTCGTCCAGCACGGCCTGGCCCATGCGGGTCATGGTGCGCATGGAGACCGCGACGTACGCGGAGTCGGTGATCTCCACGCCGATCGCGGAGAGCGGGGAGCCGACGGGGCCCATGCAGAACGGGACGACGTACATCGTGCGACCGCGCATCGAGCCGCGGAAGACGCCCTTCTCACCGGTGAAGATCTCCCGCATCTCGGCGGGGGCCTTCCAGTGGTTGGTCGGGCCCGCGTCCTCCTCCTTCTCGGAGCAGATGAAGGTGCGGTCCTCGACGCGCGCCACGTCGGTCGGGTCGGAGGCGGCGTAGTAGGAGTTGGGGCGCTTGACCGGGTCCAGCTTCTTGAAGGTGCCCTTGGCCACGAGTTCTTCGCACAGACGCTCGTACTCGGCCTCGGAGCCGTCGCACCAGACCACCTGGTCCGGCTGCGTGATCGCCGCGATCTCGTCTACCCAGGCGATGAGAGCCTGGTGCTGGGTGGGGGCGGTGCTGGGAGCCGCGTTTTCGCGCGCCACGGTTGCTCCTTGTTGAGGGGTTCATGTTGTCTGCCCCGTGGGGGCTGCGACCCGGACGCTGCGTGTGCGCGCTCATCCGGTGCCGACCGCACTCATTTGATCATCCGCCGCGAATGCCCATATGTCCAGGGGGCCTCTCACGTGAGCATCGCCACTTGCGTTCCGGCGGCTACGGGGGCGTAGGTAGCATTCCGGTATGAGCGCCGCGCCCGTGACCGAGCAGTCCGTCGCAGAGACCAGCCCGACGCACGTGCCCCTGAAGCCGCGGCTGCGCGGCTGGCTGCACGCCGGGATGTTCCCCGCCGTGCTGGTGGCGGGGCTCGTCCTGACCGCCCTGGCCGACTCGACGCGCGGCCGCATCGCCTGCGGGATCTACGTCCTCACGGCGTGCCTCCTGTTCGGCGTGAGCGCCCTGTACCACCGGGGGAACTGGGGCCCGCGCGCCACGGCGGTGCTGCGCCGCCTCGACCACGCCAACATCTTCCTGATCATCGCGGGCACGTATACCCCGCTGACGCTGCTTCTGCTCCCCGACTCCACCGGCCGGGTGCTGCTGTGGGCCGTGTGGGCCGCGGCGGCGGCGGGCATAGCGTTCCGGGTGTTCTGGGTCGGCGCGCCGCGCTGGCTGTACACGCCGTGCTACATCGCCATGGGCTGGGCGGCCGTCTTCTTCCTGCCGGACTTCCTGCGCGAGGGCGGCATCGCGGTGCTGGTCCTGATCGTGGTCGGCGGCGTCCTCTACAGCGTGGGCGGGATGGTGTACGGGCTGAAGAAGCCGAACCCGTCGCCGCGCTGGTTCGGCTTCCACGAGGTGTTCCACTCCCTGACGCTGGCGGCGTTCGTGGTGCACTACGTGGGCATCTCGCTGGTGGCGTACCAGCACGCGTAACCGCCCCCCGCACGCTCCCGGGCGCCGGGCGCGCGCCCAGGACCCGCAGGCGCCCTCGCGCTTCCGGGCGCCTCCCACCGCCTCCGGGCGCCCCGCGCATCCCGTGCCCGGGGCGCCCTTTCGCACACCTCGCGCCTCGTCGCACACCTCACGCGCCGGGCGCCCCGTCTCAGCGCCCGGCGCGCAGGCCAGCGCCCCGCGTCAGCGTTGTCAGCGCCCGCCCAGCCGCCCCGCGAGTACCGCCGGGTCCGTCGTCGGGGCGTCGCAGGTGAAGTGGCGGCACACGTACGCCGCCGGGCGCCCGTCCACCAGCGGCCGGTCCCGCAGCAGCGGGAACTCGTCGCCGCCGGGCTCCCCCGCCGCGACCACCGCGCCCGGAGCCGTGCCGAGCAGCGCCGCCCGGTGCAGCGCGCCCCGGTCCGCGTCGCCCGCCGGGCCCACGACGGCCACCTCGCGCGGCCCGTCCAGCAGCGCCTCCGCCACCGCCAGGCCCCAGCCGATGAACCGGGGGGCGCGCGGCCCCAGCGCCTTCACCACGCCGAGCGCCCGCTCCGCGGCGGTCCGGTGTGCCTCCGAGCCGGTGTGCGCGGCGTACGACAGCAGCGCCCCGGCCGCGGCCGTCCAGCCGGAGGGCGTCGCGTTGTCGGTGGGGTCCTGGGGTCGGCGGATCAGCGGTTCGGCGTCGTGCGCGGTGTCGTACAGCGCGCCGTCCTCGCCCCGGAACTGGTCGAGCACGATGTCCAGCAGGAAGCCCGCGAACTCCAGCCAGACGCCCTCGCCGGTGACGGCGGCCAGCGCGAGGAAGCCCTCCGCCACGTCGCCGTAGTCCTCCAGCACCCCGGCGTTGGCGCCCGTACGCCCGTCCTTCGAGGTGCGCGCCAGCCGCGCGCCCTCGTCGAGGTGCACCCGTACGAGCAGGTCGGCGGCCTCCGTGGCGCGCTCGACCAGGTCGGGGCGGTCGAAACAGGCGCCCGTCTCGGCGAGCGCGGCGATGGCCAGGCCGTTCCACGCGGCGACCACCTTGTCGTCCCGGCCGGGCCTGGGCCGCCCGTCCCGCGCGGCGAGCAGCCGCTCCCGGATGCCCGCGAGCCGCTCGGCGTCCACGACCCCGGCGCCCTGCGGCAGCTGGAGCACGGACGCGCCCTCCTCGAACGTGCCCTCCTCGGTCACGCCGTAGAAGCGGGCGGCGTACGCGGCGTCGTCCTCGCCCAGCACCTCGCGCAGCCGCTCCGGGGTCCACACGTAGTACGCGCCCTCGACGTGCCGCCCCGTGCCGTCGTCGGAGTCGGCGTCCAGCGCGGACGCGAACCCGCCCTCGGGCGTGCGCAGCTCGCGCACCATGAAGTCGGCGGTCTCCAGCGCGACCCGCCGCGCCAGGTCGCTGCCCGTGGCCCGCCACAAGTGTGTGTAGACCCGGCACAGAAGCGCGTTGTCGTACAGCATCTTCTCGAAGTGGGGCACGACCCACTCACGGTCCACGGCGTACCGGGCGAAGCCGCCGCCGAGCTGGTCGTAGATGCCGCCGCGCGCCATGGCCTCGCACGTGTCGGCGGCCATCTGGAGGGCGCCCTCGGAGCCGGTACGGGCGTGGTGCCGCAGCAGGAACTCGACCGCCATCGACGGCGGGAACTTCGGCGCGCCGCCGAAGCCGCCGTGCCGCTCGTCGTACTCGCGGGTCAGCGCGAGCAGCGCCTGCGCGAGCTCCGGCTCGCCGGGCGCGCCGCCGTCGCCGCCGAGCGCCAGGGAGCGGCCGGACAGCTCGCGCACGATGTTCCCCGCGACCTCGCCGACCTCGTCGCGCCGGTCCCGCCAGGCGGCGGCGACGCCCTCCAGCACCTGCTGGAACGACGGCATGCCGTGGCGGGGGGCGGGCGGGAAGTACGTGCCGAAGTAGAACGGCTCGGCGTCCGGGGTGAGGAACACGGTCATCGGCCAGCCGCCGTGCCCGGTGGCGGCCTGCACGGCCTCCATGTACACGGCGTCCACGTCGGGCCGCTCCTCGCGGTCCACCTTGACGGCGACGAAGTGGTCGTTCAGGTACGCGGCGGTCGTGTCGTCCTCGAACGACTCGTGGGCCATCACGTGGCACCAGTGACAGGAGCTGTACCCGACGCTCAGCAGGACGGGCACCCCGCGACGCCGGGCCTCGTCGAACGCCTCCGCCGACCAGGGCCACCAGTCGACCGGGTTGTCGGCGTGCTGGAGCAGGTACGGAGACGTCTCACGGGCCAGTCGGTTCGCCATACCCCCATCCTGCCGGACGCCGCACGGCGACGCGGCCGCACCGCCGTGCCGACGAGCCGGGGGCCGGGTGCGCGCATCGCCCTCCCGGCCCCCGGTGGCGCGTCAACCGGTCACGGGCTGACGGCGTACGGCCCCTTGGCCTCGGACCACTTGGTTGGCCGGCCGCGCCGGGGCGGACGGCGAACGCCGAAGGCAGGACGCACAACCGTTCCGCACGGGCAAGCGGGACCGAGCGGCACGGACGGCGGAGAGGGGGTGCGGCGGAGGCCCGTGAGGGCCCTCCGCCGCGCCGGGGTCACTCCTGGGTGGCCGTCTTCGCCGAGGACGCCGGGGACGACGTGGTCCGCGGCTGCTCCGGGGCCTCCTCGAAGTCGACGCGGTTCATGTGCCGGTTCATCGACTTCATCAGGGCCCACACGGCGAGGGCCATGACGGCGAACACGATGAAGCCGAGGACGCCGGGCGTCACCTTGTTCTTGTCCAGCTCGGCGGCGAGCGGGACGAGATGGGTCAGTGCCTGGTGTGCGCTCATGTCAGGCATTGTCCCGGATGCCCGCGAAGAGGTCGTCCTCGGGGAGGGTGGTGTCCACCAGGGACCTGGCCAGCTCGTACTCCTCCGTCGGCCAGACCTCCTTCTGGATCTCCATCGGGACGCGGAACCAACCGCCGTCCGGGTCGATCTGCGTACGGTGCGCGATCAGCGCCTTGTCGCGCGTCTCGAAGAAGTCCGCGCACGGCACGTACGTGGTGAGGGTGCGCTCCGCGCGCTGGAACTCGTCCCAGCGCTTCAGCCAGTCCCCGTACGGCGACTCGAGGCCGCGCTCCAGCAGCGCGTCGTGCAGCGCCTGGGTGCGCGGGCGGTTGAAGCCCTGGTTGTAGTAGAGCTTCAGCGGCTGCCAGAGCGGGCCGAACTCCGCCTCCGGGTACTTCTCGGCGTCGTTCGCACCGTCGAAGGCCGCCATCGTGATCTTGTGGGTCATGATGTGGTCGGGGTGCGGGTACCCGCCGTTCTCGTCGTAGGTGGTGATCACCTGCGGGCGGAACGCGCGGATGGACCTGACCAGGCGGCCCGCGGCCTCGTCCACGTCCTCCAGGGCGAAGCACCCCTGCGGCAGCGGCGGCAGCGGGTCGCCCTCGGGCAGGCCGGAGTCGACGAAGCCGAGCCACTCCTGCTGGACGCCGAGGATCTCGCGCGCCTCGTCCATCTCCTTGCGGCGCACCTCGTGGATGTTCTCCTCGATGTACGGGTCGCCCTGGAGCCTGGGGTTGAGGACGGAGCCGCGCTCGCCGCCCGTGCACGTCACGACGAGCACGTCCACCCCCTCGGACACGTACTTGGCCATCGTGGCCGCGCCCTTGCTCGACTCGTCGTCGGGGTGGGCGTGCACTGCCATCAGTCGCAGCTGCTCAGTCAAGACTGGTCCTCAATGATTGGTCAGGTCGCTCGGCTTCTATAGTGACGGAATCGGCGCGGGGGATATTCCGTCGTTCGGCGTACGAGAGGAACGATCATGGGCGTGACGGGCGAGCGGCTCCCGGAGGGCCGGTACGGCCGTGCCGCCGAGGCGCGCACGGACCGCGGACTCAAGATCGTCGGCTCGGTCCTCGGGGCCGGGCTGCTCGCGCTGATCGGCTGGTTCGGCTACGACTACATCGCAGGTCAGAAGGTCAGCGCCGAGCTGATCAAGTTCGATGTGGTGGCCGCGGACCGCGTGGACGCGCACCTGGAGGTGCGCAAGGCGGACGGCGCGAACGGGTACTGCACGGTGCGGGCGCTCGCGGAGAGCGGCGCCGAGGTGGGCCGCAAGGAGGTCCGCTTCGACCAGGCCGCGGCGCGCGTGGACGAGGTGGTCACCATCCGTACGACCGAGCTGGCCACGGCCGCCCAGCTGCTCGGCTGCTCGGCCGACTGACCCGGGCCTCGGCAGGGGCCACACGCAGGGGCCGGACCCGCACGCAGAAGCCGGAGCCGGGGCCGCCGCGCGCGGCCGGTGCGGCACGCCCAGGCCCGTGCGACCTGCGGAGTCGCGGGTTCCGTGACATTCGTCCTCCCCCTTCGGGCCCGTAATTGTTAGGCTCGTGGTTTCGCCCTCCCGGTAAGGCCGCATGCTTCTGGTAGGGCGATGCTTTGTATACCCAGCACCGACGAGGAGCACCTGTGACCCAGACCAGCGACAACGTCACCTGGCTCACCCAGGAGGCGTACAACCAGCTCAAGGCCGAGCTGGAGTACCTGTCTGGTCCCGCGCGAACCGAGATCGCTGCGAAGATCGCGGCGGCGCGCGAGGAGGGGGACCTGCGCGAGAACGGCGGGTACCACGCGGCCAAGGAGGAGCAGGGCAAGCAGGAGCTGCGGGTCCGCCAGCTCACCCAGCTCCTGGAGCACGCGAAGGTGGGCGAGGCCCCGGCCGAGTCGGGCGTGGTGGCTCCCGGCATGGTCGTGACGATCGCCTTCGACGGCGACGAGGACGACACGCTGACGTTCCTGCTCGCCTCCCGCGAGTACGCGAGCTCCGACATCGAGACGTACTCGCCGCAGTCGCCGCTCGGCTCGGGCGTGAACGGCAAGAAGGTCGGCGAGGACGCGGAGTACGAGCTGCCCAACGGCAAGAAGGCGTCGGTCCGCATCCTGGACGCCAAGCCGTACCAGGGCTGATCCCCCCGTACCGGAGACACCGGACGACACGACGAAGGGCCGGGCGGCACCGCGAGGGTGCCGCCCGGCCCTTCGTCGTACCAGCCGTCCTGTCCGCTTCCGGACGCGTCGGGCCAGGTCAGGTCACGTCAGGCCGCCGAGCGGTACTTGCGGACGGCCAGCGTGCGGAAGACCACGATGATCAGCAGCGACCAGAGGACGGAGGCCAGCACCGGGTTCTGCATCGGCCAGGCGTCCGACTGCGTCACACCGGGGTTGCCGAACAGCTCGCGGCACGCCTGGACGGTCGCGCTGAACGGGTTCCACTCGGCGACGTGCCGCAGCCAGGGCGTCATCCGCTCCGAGTCCACGAACGCGTTGGAGATGAACGTGACGGGGAACAGCCAGATCAGCCCGCCGGACGTGGCCGCCTCCGGGGTCCGCACGGACAGGCCGATCAGCGCCCCGATCCACGAGAAGGCGTAGCCCAGCAGGAGCAGCAGCGCGAACGCGGCCATCGCCTTGGGCAGGCCCTCGCTGGCCCGCCACCCGACGAGCAGCGCGACGACGACCAGGACGACGACGGTCAGCGCCGTCTGTACGAGGTCGGCCAGCGTCCTTCCGGTGAGGACAGCGCCGCGCGCCATGGGCAGCGACCGGAACCGGTCGATGAGGCCCTTGTGCATGTCGTCGGCGATGCCCGCGCCCGCGCCGGCAGTGGCGAACGTGACGGTCTGGGCGAAGATGCCGGCCATGAGGAAGTTGCGGTACACCGACGGGTCGGTGGTGCCGCCGATGTTCATGGACCCGCCGAAGACATAGCTGAACAGCACCACGAACATGATCGGCTGGATCAGCCCGAAGATGACCATCTCGGGAATCCGCGACATGCGGATCAGGTTGCGGCGGGCGACGACCAGCGAGTCGGTGAGCGACTGGACGACACCGCCGCGCGGGCGGGGCGCGGCGAGGCGCGGGGCTTCGGTGGCGGCGGTCACTTCACGGGCTCCTTCCGGGCGTCGGCGGTGGCGCCGGGCGCGTCGGGGTCGTCTGAGTCGTTCTTCCGCTCCGCCGCGTGGCCGGTGAGGGAGATGAACACGTCGTCCAGGGTGGGGCGGCGCAGCCCGATGTCGTCGATCTCGACACCGCGCGCGTCCAGCTCGCGGATGACCTCGGCGAGCAGCTTGGCGCCGCCGGTGACGGGCGCGGTGAGCTTGCGGGTGTGCTCCTCGACGGCGACGGAGCCGCCCCGGCCGAACCCGGCCAGCACCTCCCGGGCGGTGGCGATCTCGCCGGGCGTGTGCACGACCAGTTCGACGCGCTCGCCGCCCGTACGGGCCTTGAGCTGGTCGGCCGTGCCGCGGGCGATGACCCGGCCGTGGTCCACGACGCAGATCTCGTGGGCGAGGTGGTCGGCCTCCTCCAGGTACTGCGTGGTGAGCAGCATCGTCGTGCCGCCCGCGACGAGTTCCTGTATGACCTCCCACAGGGCCTGCCGGTTGCGCGGGTCGAGGCCGGTCGTCGGCTCGTCCATGAACATCACGGGCGGCGAGACGACGAGCGCGGCGGCCAGGTCGAGGCGGCGGCGCATGCCGCCGGAGTACGTCTTGGCGGGGCGGTCGGCGGCGTCGGCGAGGCCGAAGCGCTCCAGCAGTTCGGCGGCCCGCTCCTTCGCGGCGCGGGAGCGCATCTGGTAGAGCCGGCCGACCATGTGGAGGTTCTCGCGGCCGGTGAGGTACTCGTCCACGGCCGCGAACTGGCCGGAGAGGCCGATGGCGCGGCGCACCTCGTTGGGGTGCTTGAGGACGTCGATCCCCGCGACGACCGCACGGCCGCTGTCCGGCCGCAGGAGCGTGGTGAGCACGCGCACCGTGGTGGTCTTCCCGGCGCCGTTCGGCCCGAGGAGACCGAGGACGGTGCCTTCGGGGACGTCGAGGTCCACCCCGTCCAGTGCTCGTACGTCGCCGAAGGTCTTCACCAGACCTTCCGCGTGAATGGCGCCTGGCATGTAATCGCTCCCGAGTTGGGCGTCTTTGATGTGGTTTGGCCCACCACAGCTTAGAGACGGCATGCCCCCGCGGCCCGGTGAACCTATGAACTGCGCCACACCGTAACGCGATATATCGCGTCTCGCAACGCATTTATTCGTACGCGGATACGGAGCCGGAGCCTCCGCCCGTACGCCCCGGGCGGGCCCCGGGGAGCCTGCCGCCGCCCGCCCCACCCGGGTCCGGCGGGCGGCGGGCAGCAGGCAGCAGGCGGGCGGCGGGCGGCGGGCGGCGGGCGGCGGGCTCAGCCGAGCACCGTGTAACCGGCCTCCCCCAGAGCGCGCATCACCTCCGTGCAGTGCTCCGGGCCCTTGGTCTCCAGGTGCAGCTCCACCTCGACCTCCGTCAGGCCGAGGCGCGGGTCGGTCCGGACATGGCCGACGTCCAGGACGTTGGCGTCCACCACCGTCAGCACGCCCAGCAGGTTCGCCAGCGCGCCCGGCCGGTCCGGAAGGCGCAGCCGCAGGCTCAGGTACCGGCCCGCCGCGGCCATGCCGTGCCGCAGCACCCGCTGGAGGACCAGCGGGTCGATGTTGCCGCCCGACAGCACGGCCACCACCGGCCCGTCGAACGACTCCGAATCCGACAGCAGCGCGGCGACCGGGCTCGCACCGGCCGGTTCCACCACCAGCTTGGCGCGCTCCAGGCACAGCAGCAGCGCCGACGACAGGGCGTCCTCCGACACCGTGCGCACCTCGTCCACGACCTCCCGGACGAGCTCGAACGGCACGTCCCCGGGCCTGCCGACCATGATCCCGTCCGCCATGGTGGGCCCGCAGTCCACCGCGACGGGCCGTCCCGCCGCCAGCGAACCCGGGTACGCGGCGGCCGCCCCGGCCTGCACGCCGATCACCTTCACATCGGGCCGCAGCGCCTTCACCGCGACACCGATGCCCGCCGCCAGTCCCCCGCCGCCCATGCCGACGACGATCGTCCGCACCTCCGGGCACTGCTCCAGGATCTCCAGACCGACCGTGCCCTGACCGGCGATGACGTCCGGGTGGTCGAAGGGGTGGATGAACACGGCGCCCGTGTCGCGCGCGTACGTCTGCGCCGCCGCGAGCGTCTCGTCCACGACCTGCCCGCGCAGCCGCACGTCGGCGCCGTACTCGCGGGTCGCGGCGACCTTCGGCAGCGGGGCGCCGACCGGCATGAACACCGTGGAGCGCACCCCGAGCAGCGAGGACGCCAGCGCCACGCCCTGCGCGTGGTTCCCGGCCGACGCGGCGACCACCCCGGCCGCCCGCTCCTCCGGCCGCAGCCCGGAGATCCGCACGTACGCGCCGCGCAGCTTGAACGAGCCGGTCCGCTGGAGGTTCTCGCACTTGAGGTGCACGGGGGCGCCGACCAGACCCGAGAGGTACCGGCTGCCCTCCAGCGCGGTCGTCCGGGCGACCCCGGACAGCATCTTCTGGGCGCCCCTGACGTCGTCGAGCATGACGGACCGAGCGGGGCGAAAGGTGCGGAAGCTCATGGCAGCAGTCTGGCAGCTCGGGAAGAGGGCAACGGGTTCGTGCAGCTCCGGTACGGACGGGCGGCACTCCGCGTACTCTGTCCCCCACCGAACCCGACCGCCGCACGAGAGAGCCCCCAGCCATGCCCATTTCCCAGGACATGACGACTGATCTTGACTCCGGTCTCCTCGATGCCCTCCAGCACCAGGTGGCCGTCTTCGCCCGGCGGGCCGAGCAGACCCGCCTCGGCGGGACCGGCCAGCTCCGCAACTCGATGGACCGGGCCGCGTACCTGCTGCTCAACCGCCTCGACCAGGAAGGGCCGATGGGCGTGAAGGCGCTGGCGGCCGGGATGGGCATCGATTCGTCCACGGTGACCCGCCAGGTCGCGCCGCTCGTGGACACCGGCCTGGTGAAGCGCACCTCGCACCCGGAGGACGGCCGAGCGGTCGTCCTCCAGCTGTCTCCGCGCGGCCAGGCCCGCCTGGAGGAGGTGCGCTGCTCCCGCCGCGACCTGATGGCGCGGGTGACCGAGGGGTGGACGCCCGACGAGCGGGAGGCGTTCTGCACGCTGCTGACCCGCTTCAACTCGGCGCTTTCCGCACGCCAGTTGGGCCTCCAGCCGATCGACGAGGAGCCGGTCCGGCCCGCCTGACCCGCGCTCCGGAGCCGGTCCGAGCCGGGCGACTCCGTGCAGGGCTCTTGACCGGGTCGCGCGGCTGCCCTCAGATGAGGAGGTGGCCGCAGACGACTTGGGGTTCGCCGCGTTCGCGGCGGGAACGGCGGGGCGGCTGCTGCACGTCGCGACGCTCCTGACGAGCGAGCCAGCGCAGCCGCCCGGCGCGAATCCGCACGCCCAGCGGCTGCTGACGGCCGCGCTCGGCATGACGTACGCCCACTGGGAACGGCTGCGCGGCGACGACCCGTACGTGGACGCGCGCCGCGAGCTGGCCGGGCGGTTCGCGCGCGAAGCCCGGCGGTTCCGGCGGGGGCGCGGCGGCCCGCTGTCCCGGCTCGCCCCGCGCGAGCGGCTGGCCGTGGTGCTCACCCTGTACGAGGGCCTCTACGACGAGCAGGCGGCCGCGCTGATGGGGCTGTCCGAGGAGCGCGTACGGGAACTGCGCCGGCGCGGGGTGGGCGTTCTGCGCAGCACCCCCGCGCCCCCGCCCGTCACCGCGCCCGCGTCCCGTGAGGGGGCGGCGGCGTGAGCGGCCGCCTGGACCACAAGGAGCGGGAGGTCGTCCGGCTGCTGGCCAGGGCGGCGCGGCCGCGCGTCCCGGCCGGTCTGCCGGAGCGTGCCCGGGCGTACGGGACGCGTGTCCGGCGCCGGGAGCGGTGGCGGCGGTGGGCGCTGTGGCTGCTGCTGGCCTCCGGGGCCGTGGCTTTCGGGGTGTGGGCGTACGCCGTGGAGCCGTGGGCGGCGCCGCCCATGAGGACGACGCCGCCGCTGGAGCCGTGGTGACCGGCCGGGTCAGCCCAGCGCCTGGCGCAGGTCGGCGAGGAGGTCCTCGACGTTCTCGATGCCGACGGAGAGCCGCACCAGGTCGCCCGGGACCTCCAGCGCGGAGCCCGCGACGCTGGCGTGGGTCATCCGGCCCGGGTGCTCGATCAGCGACTCGACGCCGCCCAGCGACTCGCCGAGCGTGAACAGCCTGGCCCGGTCGCAGACGGCGACGGCCGCCTCCTCGCCGCCCGCGACGCGGAACGACACCATGCCGCCGAAGCCGCGCATCTGCTTGGCGGCGACCTCGTGGCCCGGGTGCTCCGGCAGGCCCGGGTAGAGGACCTGGGTGACCTTCGGGTGCTCGGCCAGCATCCGCGCGACGCGCTCGGCGTTGGAGCAGTGCCGGTCCATGCGCACGGCGAGGGTCTTGATGCCGCGCAGCACGATCCACGAGTCGAAGGGGCCGGCCACCGCGCCCATCGCGTTCTGGTGGTACGCCAGTTCCTCGCCGAGCGCCTCGTCGGCGGTGATCAGCGCGCCGCCCACCACGTCGGAGTGGCCGCCCATGTACTTGGTGAGGGAGTGCACGACGACGTCCGCGCCGAGCGCCAGCGGCTGCTGGAGGTACGGGGAGGCGAAGGTGTTGTCGACGACCAGCTTCACACCGGCCGTGCGGGCCACGTCGGCGAGGGCCGCGATGTCGGTGATGCCGAGCAGCGGGTTGGACGGCGTCTCGACCCAGATCGCCTTCGTGCGGTCGGTCAGCGCGTCCCGCACCGCCGCCGGGTCGGAGGTGTCGGCGACCGACCACTCGACGCCCCAGCGGGAGGCGACCTTCGCGAACAGCCGGAACGTGCCGCCGTACGCGTCGTTCGGGATCACCACGTGGTCGCCCGGGACGAGCAGGGCGCGCAGCAGGCAGTCCTCGGCGGCGAGCCCGGACGCGAAGGCCAGGCCCCGGCGGCCGCCCTCCAGTGCCGCGAGGTTCTCCTCCAGCGCCGTACGGGTCGGGTTGGCGCTGCGGCTGTACTCGTAGCCGCCGCGCAGGCCGCCCACACCGTCCTGCTTGTACGTGGACACCTGGTAGATGGGCGGGACGACCGCGCCGGTCAGCGGGTCGGCGGTGTTGCCCGCGTGGATGGCGCGGGTCTCGAAGTTCTGGTGGGTGTGCTCGTCGGTCATGGGCCCGAGCGTAGTGCGGCACGCGTGTCCGGCGCGTACCGAAGCCGCGGAGCCGCCGCGTCCGGCGCGCACGCGGGGGCCCGGGTGCCGCGGGGGCCCCGGCGCGTGGGCCGCCGGGGGTGCGGGGGCTTCGGACGGCTGTCCCGTCCGGGACAATGGGCCCATGGTGGAATTTCTCTGGTTCCTGTTCGCCGTCGGCCTGATCGCCGCGGTCGTCGCGCCCTGGCTGCTGCGCCGCCGCTCCGGCGGTATCCGCCTGGCCGAGCCCGGCTCGCCCGACGCCGCCGACCCGCTCGCGTACGGCTTCGTACGGCAGGAACTGCTGGACGTGCGGATGCCCGGCCCGGACGAGGACCTGATGGAGGTGCTCGACGTCGTCCAGCGCACCCAGGACTGGCGGGCCGCGTCGCAGTTGCTGGCCGGCACGCCCAAGGAGGGCGAGGTGCGCTGGCAGCGGATCCAGGCGTTCGCGGGCGCCGCGTCGCTGGAGCTGGCGCAGCAGCCCGGCGTGGGCGGCGCGTGGCTGCGGACCTGGCGGGCCGAGGCGCCGAAGGACGCGGGCGGCGCGGAGGTGCACGCCGAGTTCCTGGTGCAGCAGGCGTGGCGCACGGCGGCGGTCGGCACCGACGAGTTCCGCATCATCCTGGAGGAGGCCCGCTCGGTGTGCGAGGAGGCCGCGCTCCTGGCGCCGGGCGACCCCGTGCCCTACATCGTCGAACTGGCCGTCGCGCGGGGCCTGGGCTACTCGCACGAGCGGTTCGACCAGGTGTGGGCGAAGGTCATCGACCGGAACCCGCAGCACATGGGGGCGCACATCGCGGCGCTGCACTACTGGTGCGAGAAGTGGCACGGCTCCCGCGCGGACGCCGACCGGTTCGCCCAGTCCGCCGCCGCCCGCGCCCCGCAGGGCTCGCTGCTGGCCGCGCTGCCGCTGTTCGCCGTGTGGGAGCACGTGGACGACCTGACGATGGTCCGGGACTTCTACGGGACGCAGGTCGTGTCGCGGGCGATGGAGGGCGCGCTGTACGCGGTGCACTCGGCCCGCCCGGACGACCCGATGCTGGCGCACGTACGCCATCTGCTGATCCACTTCCTGGTGGGCGCGCAGCGCTGGAACGAGGCGATGCAGCAGATCGTCCACGTGGACGGGCACGTCGGGGCGCTGCCTTGGACGACGAGCGAGGACCCGGCGGCGGAGTACGCGGTGTACCGGGCGCTGGCGGTGGCCGGGTACGAGGCGAACGGCGGCAGCCCGGCGACGCTGCCGCGTTGATTTTCTGGCTCGTTCCTCCCCTGGTCTCGGCTTCGCTCGACCGGGGGACCCCCACCGGGGCGCTGTGAGCGGGTGTCGGGAGGGCGGACGTGCTCACCGCTTCGCGCCTCCGCGCGATCACCCTCCCGACACCCGCGCCCCTCGGCTCCATGAGCGGTGCAGCGACTCCCGCTTAGAACACAGTTGCGACCGACGCCGCTGGTAGGCGATACTCCGCTTCCCCCCACGCCTCTTTGTCATGCCTCTTTCCATCCCGTGGGGGGACTCTGCCCGATGGGCGCTTCCGTGCGCGCGCTGCGCGCCCTGCTCCTGCTCGCCGGCTTCTATCTGCTCGGCATCGCCATGCTCGCCGTCCTGGCCGGCCTCGACTGGGCCGCCGCCGTCTGGGCGCCCAGCGGCGTCGCCGTGAAGCTGTACGTGGTGAGCGTGCTGCTCGCGATACCGATCGTGCGGGGCATGTTCATGCTCCGCACCCCCAAGGACGACGGCGCGCACGGCGTCCTCGTCACGCCCGAGCAGGAACCGCGCCTGTGGCAGGCCGTCCGCGAGCTGGCCGGGCAGGTCGGCACCCGCGCGCCCGACGAGATCCGGCTGACCGCCGACATGAACGCGGCCGTCAGCGAGGACGCCCGCCTCATGGGCCTGCTCGGCGGCACCCGCCGCCTCTACCTGGGCCTGCCGCTGATGGCCGGGCTGACGGAGGCCCAGCTGCGCGCCGTGCTCGCCCACGAGATGGGCCACTACGGCAACTCCGACACCCGCCTGGCCGCGATCACCGTCCGGGGCCGCGTCCAGGTCGCCCGGACCATCGCGCACTTCGAGGAGCGCGCCGGGAGCAAGGTCGCCAAGGAGCGCGCCCGCCAGGAGAAGAAGAACGAGAAGAAGCTCGCCAAGGGCAGGAAGGCCAAGGAGGTCGACACGACCGGCGTCGGCCTCACCTACCGGGCCATGGCGAAGGTGTACCGGGCGTACGGACACTTCTACCTGCGCGCCACGCTGGCCGGCTCCCGCCGCCAGGAGGTCGCCGCCGACCTGGCCGCCGCCCGGATCGCGGGCCGCGACGCGACCGCTTCCGCGCTGCGCGAGATCCCCGCGCTGGACTCGGCGCACGACTTCTACCTCAACGCGTACGCCACCCTCGGCGTCGGCGCGGGCCTGCTGCCGCCGCCGGGCGAGGTGTTCGGCGGCGTACGGCACCTGCTGGCCGCGCGCCCCGGTGAGCTGGCGGAGCTGCGCCGGAACCTGCCGACCGAGCCCGCGTCCCCGTACGACTCGCACCCGCCGATCGCCGAGCGCGTCGCCCGCCTGGAGGCCCTGCCCGACGACGGCCGCGCCTCCGAGCCCGCCGGGCCCGCGCTGGGGCTGCTGGCCGACCCGGGTACGGCGATGGTCGCCGTGGAGCACGCGGCGCTCACCCCGGAGGCGCTGCGGCTGCGCCGCGTGGACTGGCCCGAGCTGGTGCACCTGTCGATGACGGAGTACTTCGCGCAGGAGGCCGAGCCGCTGCGCCGGGCCACCGCCGAGGTGACCGGCGCCGACGGGTCGCTGGACGCCCTGCTGAACGCCCTGGACCTGGGCGTCGGCTGGGAGATCGCGGAGCGGCTGCCCAAGTCGGAGGAGGCCGGGTCGGCGAAGGGCCGCGCGGCCCGCGAGTTCGCCCGCCCGGTGCTGCGCCGGGGCCTGTCCCGGATGGTCGCGGGCGAGCTGATCGCCCGGGGCACGGCCCGCTGGGAGCTGTCCTGGTCGGAGTCGGCGTCCCTGCGGTTCCCGCCCGGCTACGAGGACGAGCTGCCGGCCGCGCTCGACGCGGCGGTCGCCGACCGCCCGGACACGTCCCCGCTGCGGCAGCTGCTGGCGACGGTCTGACCTGCGGGCACGGCGACCCCGCCCCGCCCCCGTACGCGCCCCACTCCACTCACTCACCCCCCAAAGGCCCCACCTGTGAAAATCCTGCTCTGGGTCGTCCTGACCCCCATCGCCCTCATCGTCCTGGTGGCGGGTGTGTACTTCCTCAAGGCGATCATCGAGGGCGCCATCGAGGGCTGGCGCTCCGACCCGGAGGCCGAGGAGGCCGCCGCGAAGGCCGCCGAACGCGTCGCCGCCCTGGGCCTGCTGCCGCCCGAGCGGCAGCACACCGAGCTGTCCGCGCCGGAGCCGCGGGCCATGACCGTGGCCGTCGCCGCCGCCCGCGCTGGCGACTGGGCACCGGCCGCCGCGCTGCTGGACGGGACGGCCGCGGCCCGCGACTGGGAGCAGCGCACCGCGTACGTGGAGAAGCTCGCCGACGTGGCCGCCGAGGACGACGCGTGGCTCGCGGCCTGGGAGGCGGCCCGCCCCGACGACCCGGGTGCGGCGCTGCTGCGGGCCCGCAGCTCGGTGTTCCTGGCATGGAAGGTACGCGGGGCGAAGCGCGCCCAGTACACGTCGAGCGAGCAGTTCGAGGGCTTCCACCGCACACTGGCCCGCACCCGGCACGAGCACGCGCGGGCGGCCGAGCTGGCCGTGCCGGGCGACCCGTCGCCGTACGTGGGCGAGATCTGGACGGCCATCGGCCTCGGCTACCCGCACGAGGAGATGCACCGGATCTGGAAGGACATCACCGACCGGGCCCCGCACCACTACGAGGCGCACTTCTCGGCGCTCCAGTACTGGTGCTCCAAGTGGCGCGGCTCCGAGGAGCTGGCGCGGGCGTTCGCCGTGAAGGCGGCGGCCGGGGCGCCTCCGGGCACGCTGATGAAGGCGTTCCCGCTGATCGCGCACTTCGAGCACGACGACTCCGACTCGGCGGACGTGGACCGTACGCCGGAGATGTACGCGGCCGTGGACGCCGCCCTCGCCGACGCGGCCGCCGCCGACCCGGACCACCCGAGGCTCGCGGAGGTGCGGCACCTGCTGGCGTACTACCTGTACCTCCAGGAGCGCTGGGAGCCCGCCCTGGAGCAGTTCCGGCTGGTGGACGGGTATGTGGGCGCGCTGCCGTGGCGCTACCGGGGCGACCCGGCGGGCGAGTTCTGCCGGATGCGCGACGAGTCGGCGGTCAACGCGGCGGACGCGGGTGCGATGGAGGCCGACGCGTGAGCGTGGAGATCACCCGCGCGATCGTGATCGCCGTGGCGGTGGCGGTGGGCCTCGTCGTGTACCGGCGGATCATGGGCGCCCCGGAGTCGGGCGGCTCGGCGAGGGCGGAGCGCGAGGCGCGAGCGCTGGGCCTGCTGCCCGCGTCGCGGCAGAACACGATGCTGGCCGCGCCGGACCCCGAGCTGGAGCGGGCGCTGGTCGCCGTGTCGGCGCGGGGCGACTGGGAGCCCGCGGCCCGGCTGATGGCCGCGACGCGGGAGCGCCGGGACTGGTCGCGCCGCTCCTGGTACGCGTCCGTGCTGGGCGACGTGGCCGCCGAGGGCGACGGCGTGTGGCTGGAGGCGTGGGAGGCGGCCCTGCCGCAGGACCCGGACGCGGCCGTGGTGCGGGCCTCGTCGACGGTCTCCCTCGCGTGGCTGCTGCGCGGCGGGGCGTGGGCGAAGGACACGTCGGCGGAGCGGTTCGCGGGCTTCTTCGAGGTGCTGCCCCGGTCGCGGGGCGAGGTGGCGCGAGCCGCCGAGCTGTGCCCGGAGGACCCGACCCCGTACGTCATCGAGATCTCCACCGCGCTGGGTCTGAACTACCCGCACAAGAAGATGCACCGCATCTGGCAGGAGATCACCGACCGCGCCCCGCACCACCCCGGGGCGCACCGCTCGGCGCTCCAGTACTGGTGCGCCAAGTGGCACGGCTCCGAGGAGCTGGCCGTGCGGTTCGCGCGGGTGGCGGCGGACTCGGCCCCGCCGGGTGCGCTGCTGCGCACGCTGCCCCTGCGGGCCTGGTGGGAACACCACGACGACAAGGCGAAGGCGCGTGACTACCGGGCGCCAGAGCTGGTGGCGCTGGTGGACGCGGCGCTCGCGGACGTGGCGGCGGCCCGGCCGGACCACCCGGACCTGCCGGGCGCGCGGCACCTGCTGGCGTTCTTCCTGACCCGGCAGGGCCGCTTCGAGGCGGCGCTGGAGCAGTTCCGGCTGGTCGACGGGTATGTGGGCGCGTTCCCGTGGGGCTCCTACCCGGACCCCGCCGCGGTCTACTGCCACTGGCGGGACAAGGCGGTACGCGGAGCGGGCGGCCGCTGAGGAATCCTCCGGGGGCCCGGGGCGTTCTCCCGCAGAGCCCCCCTTCCGGAGGAGACCCGTCATGTTCCAGTACCGCCGTACGCCCGAGATGCCGCTGCCCGAGCAGGCGCTGAGGGGCCGCCCGGAGCCGGAGTTCGCCCTGCCGGACCGGCACACGGTCCTGGGCACCCCGCTGCTGGGCCCGTACCCGGAGGGCCTGGAGGTGGCCGACTTCGGCCTGGGCTGCTTCTGGGGAGCGGAGCGGAAGTTCTGGCAGACGCCGGGGGTGTGGACGACCCTCGTCGGCTACCAGGGCGGCTACACGCCGAACCCGTCGTACGAGGAGGTCTGCTCGGGCCTGACCGGCCACACGGAGGCCGTCCGCGTGGTGTACGACCCGGCGGAGGTGTCGTACGAGACGCTGCTGAAGATCTTCTGGGAGTCCCACGACCCGACCCAGGGCTACCGCCAGGGCAACGACGTGGGCACCCAGTACCGCTCGGCCGTCTACACCCACACGCCCGCCCAGGCGGAGACGGCCCAGGCGTCCCGCGAGGCGTACCAGCGGGTCCTGGCGTCCTCCGGGTACGGAACGATCACCACGGAGCTGCTCCCGGCCGACGACCGCCCGTTCTACCCGGCGGAGCCGTACCACCAGCAGTACCTGGACAAGAACCCGGCGGGCTACTGCGGCATCGGCGGCACCGGCGTCTCCTGCCCCATCGGCGTGACCCCGACCGGGAACTGACGGCCGGGCCCCGCCCGTCCCCGGGCGGCGGCACCTCCCCGCGCACCGCCCGTCCTCGCACCGCTCCCCGGACGGCCGGACCGGGCGGCCCGACGGACCGGACGGCCCTACAGGCGGCCCTCGGGTCCGACGGCGTCCTCGCAGTCATCGCAGAGGGTCAGCTCGACGGGCCGGGTCTCGCGCAGCGCTCCGGCACCGCCGCAGCGTTCGCAGACGTGTGCGCTGAGGGCCGTGAACGCGTCGACCAGCGCGTCGAGCCTGTCCGCCTCGTCGTGCGTCCAGTTCCCGCCCGGCTTCCACGGCCGGGGGAAGGCCTGGAACGCCAGGACGGCCCACTTCTGCTTCACCGCGAGCAGCTCGTACTCGGGGAACTCCGCGACCACCGCCTCGTGGCACCGCAGCACGAGCGGGTGCCAGCCGGGACCCACGTCGACGTGCCATGCGGGGTCCCGGAAGTGCCCCCGGTACGGGGCCGCCGGGGAGGCGTCGCCGGGCGCGGGACGGTCGGGCACCGGGGTCTCAGGACTCCGGTGACTGGGCCGCGCGGATGGCGGCCGCCGTCTTCGCGGGGTCGTAGCCGTCCGGGACGCCGTCGATGAGGAGGACGTCGCCCTCCATGTGGCGGGTGCGCAGCGGCAGCAGCGCCTGGTAGTCCTCGGAGGCGTACCAGCGGCGGGCGTGGTCCAGGGACGGGAACACGATGATCACCGGGGACTGCGGCCACTCGCCCTCCAGGACCTCGCGCTCCGGGGCGCCGTGCACCAGGAAGCGGCCGCCGAACGGGTCCAGCGTGCCCTGGACGCGTTCGATGTACGTGAGGACCTCGTCGTGCAGCGTCTGCGCGGGTCGCAGGTTGCCGATGGCGTACGCGGGCATGGGCGCCTCCTGAAGGTGAACGGCCGCTGGTGGGGGGCCTGTTGGGGTCAGCCTGTCAAAGAGTGCGGCGCGGCGCGAGACGTTTCCCCGGTGACCGCCCGGGGCGGGGCGTGGGCGGGTACGCGAAAGGCGGCGACGCTCCCTCTCGGGGGCGCCGCCGCCTTCATGGACCAGGGGTGCGGATCAGAGGGCCGAGCCGGCCTTCCAGTCGGCCCAGTTCATGTTCCAGCCGTTCAGGCCGTTGTCCGGCTTGATGGTCTTGTCCTTGGAGTTCTTGACGATGACCACGTCGCCGATCAGCGAGTTGTCGTAGAACCAGGCGCCCGGCTGGTTCGGGTCGCCGGCGCCCTTGACGTCGTTGAGGCCCACGCAGCCGTGGCTGGTGTTGACGTTGCCGAAGACGGAGTCGGCGCCCCAGTAGTTGCCGTGGATGAACGTGCCGGACGTGGAGAGCCGCATGGCGTGCGGGACGTCCTTGATGTCGTACTCGCCCTTGCCGTCGTCGTCCGTGAAGCCGACGGTGGCGCCGTTCATCCGGGTCTCCTTGAACTTCTCGGAGATCACCATCTGACCGTTGTAGGTCGGGTTCTCCGGGGAGCCCGCGGAGATCGGAATCGTCTTGACCGTCTTGCCGTCGCGCTGGACCGTCATGGTCTTCTTGGCGACGTCGACGGTCGAGACCTGGTTGCGGCCGATCTTGAACGTGACGGTCTTCTGCTGGACGCCGAAGACGCCGTCGGCGCCCTCCACCCCGTCGAGCTTCAGCTTCAGCGTGACCGTGGAGCCCTCGGTCCAGTACTGCTCGGGGCGGAAGTCGATGCGCTGGGAGTTGAACCAGTGCCCGACGACCTCCTGGCCGCTGGACGACGACACCTCGATGCCCGCCTGGACGGCCTTCTTGTTGGTGATCGCCTTGTTGAAGTTGATCGACACCGGCATGCCGACGCCGACGGTCGAGCCGTCCTCGGGCGTGAAGTTGCCGATGAAGCTGTTCGCCGGGGAGACGGTGGTGAACGACGAGTTCTCATGGGCCTCGCGGCCCTGGGCGTCCTTCGCCGTCGCGGCGATCTTGTACGTGGTGGCGCGCTTCAGCGGCCCGGAGGGCTGCCAGCTCTTGCCGTCCGCGGAGATCTCGCCCTCGACGGCCGCGCCCTCGTTGGAGGTCATCGCGACCGAGGTCAGCGTGCCCTCGGCGACCGTGACCTTGGCGTCGTTGTTGATCGACGCGTTGATCGCGCCGTTCTTCGGGGTGATCGATATTCGGGCCTGCGAGGTCTTCTCCGCCGCCGCCTCGTCGACCTGGGCCTGTGAGTTCTTCGGACTCTCACTGCTGCCGTTGGCGGCATCGGCCTCGTCGCCGCTGTTGCAGCCCGTGAGCACCAGCACACCGCTGAGCAGTGCGGACGCGGCCATCAGGCCTCTGCGCCGCTTACCGTCCGTCATCACACGCTTCTCCATCGTCATGGAATCCCTGCCAACACTCCCCTTAACACCCATGACACCCCCTCCGGTTCCACATCGGTACGGGGTGTGGGGAACACCACTGACCGACGCACAGGCGTGCCGCCCGGTTCCCGGGTATGGGGTGGCCCCGGACACACGCACACACGTGCGGGACCCGGGGCCTTGAAGGGTGTCACATATCCGGCTCAGCCGTCCCGGCCCTCGCCCCCGTCTTCTTCCCCGTCCTCGGCGTCCAAGTCCTCCTCGTCGAGGTGCCAGGCGTCCACGTCCGGGTCGTAGTCCGCCTGCTCGCTGCTCCAGGACGCCTGGACGAGCTCCACCCCGGGCACCTCGCCGATCAGCTGGAACGGCTCGACCAGGTACGCGAGGGCTTCCGCTTCGTCCTCGCGGACGGCCGCCCCGGCGTGCGCACGCTCCTCCTCGGGCATGAACTCGTCGTCCTCGATCCGTCGCAGAGCGGCGTCGGTCAGCTCGCCCCTCTCGGTCACCTCCAGCACCAGGTCCACCCGAAGTCGTACATACCGTGAGGTCTCAGAAGCGCTCATATGACGGAGCGTAAGGCGCTCGCGGCCCCGGCTTTTCCGCGACCCGCTGTGTTCACTAGCATCGGCGCAACACCCAATTCTCGATTCCGCAAGGGGATCTGAATCTGTGTCCGTCGCACGCCGACCTCTGCTGACCGCCACCGCCGCCGGGACGCTGCTCGGTGCTCTGTGGTTCGTCCCCTCGGCGAACGCCACCGGTGAGGAACCGGCCGCCGCGCAGTCCCGCCAGGCCGCCACGGCCCTCCACGCGAGCACCGCCAGCGGGGACCGGACGCCGCCCCAGGGCGGGGCCGGGCAGGAGCTTCGCCTCGCCGACACGGGCGCGGGCGTGGACACGGCGCCGTACGTGCTGGGCGGCTCCACATTCCTGGCCGTCGGGATCGGCCTGGTGACCTTCGCGATACGGCGCGGGGCGCACGCGCTCTGACGCGTACGCCCCGAGGGAGACGCGCTCCGACGCGTACGCCCCCCCCCCCGGGGGGGCCGCCCACGAAGGCGGCCCCGCGTGACAGGGAGCGTCCGGCCCGGCCGTTACGCCAGCGGGCCGGTCACCGGCTCGACCGCCGCGACGACGCCGCCGTCCCGTACGAAGACGTCCGCCGCCTCCAGGTCGGGCGCGAGGAACCGGTCAGGGCCGGGGCCCCGCACGCCCGCCGCGCGCAGGGCTTCGATGACCGCGCGGGACGCGGGCGCCGGGGTGAGGCCGTGGCGCAGCTCGATGGCCCGCGTCGCCGCGTACAGCTCGACGGCGAGGACCCGGTTCAGGTTGCCGATAGCGGTGCGCAGCTTGCGCGCCGCCGACCAGCCCATGGACACGTGGTCCTCCTGCATGGCGGACGACGGGATGGAGTCGGCGGAGGCCGGTACGGCGAGCCGCTTCATCTCGCTGACCAGCGCGGCCTGCGTGTACTGGGCGATCATCAGGCCCGAGTCGACACCGGCGTCGTCGGCGAGGAACGGCGGCAGGCCGTGGCTGCGGTTCTTGTCGAGGAGCCGGTCGGTGCGGCGCTCGGCGATGGACGCCAGGTCGGCGGCGGCGACGGCGAGGAAGTCCAGGACGTACGCGACGGGGGCGCCGTGGAAGTTGCCGTTGGACTCCACGCGGCCGTCGGGCAGGACGACCGGGTTGTCCACGGCGGCGGCCAGCTCCCGCTCGGCGACGAGCCGGGCATGGGCCATCGTGTCGCGCCCGGCGCCCGCGACCTGCGGGGCGCAGCGCACCGAGTAGGCGTCCTGCACGCGCGGCGCCTCGTCGGCCTGGAAGTGCCCGACGAGTCCGGAGCCCTCCAGGACGGCGAGCATGTTCGCGGCGGCGTCGCCCTGGCCGGGGTGCGGGCGGATGGCGTGCAGCTCGGGCCGCAGGACCTTGTCCGTGCCGAGCAGCGCCTCCAGGCTGAGCGCGGCGGTGACGTCGGCCGTCTTGTACAGCTTCTCCAGGTCGGCGAGGGCCATGACCAGCATGCCGAGCATGCCGTCGGTGCCGTTGAGGAGCGCCAGGCCTTCCTTCTCGCGCAGTTCGACGGGGGCGATGCCGTGCTCGGCGAGCAGCTCCCCGGCGGGGCGGACCGTGCCGTCGGGGCCCTCGGCGTCACCCTCCCCCATGAGGGCGAGCGCGCAGTGCGAGAGCGGCGCGAGGTCGCCGGAGCAGCCGAGGGAGCCGTACTCGTGGACCACGGGGGTGATGCCCGCGTTGAGCAGGTCCGCCATGGTCTGGGCGACCTGCGGGCGTACGCCGGTGTGGCCGGACGCGACGGTCTTCAGGCGCAGGAACATCAGGGCGCGGACGACCTCGCGCTCGACGCGCGGGCCCATGCCCGCGGCGTGCGAGCGGACGATGTTGCGCTGGAGCTGGGCGCGCAGCTCCGTCCCGATGTGCCGCGTGGCGAGCGCCCCGAACCCGGTGGACACGCCGTACACCGGCTCGGGCTTGGCGGCGAGGGCGTCCACGGTCTCCCGGGCGCGGGCGAGGGCGTCGAGGGCCTCCGTGGAGAGCTCGACGCGGGCGTTGCCGCGGGCGACGGCGATGACGTCGGCGACGGTGGTACCGGACGTCCCCACCACGACAGTGTGCATATCCATATTCAGCAGCCTACGGACTGAATCGCAACGTGTCACTACCCCATCGCGCGACCACTCCTTACCCGAGAGTGACCACCGCGCCGCCCGTCGCGCCCCGATCGCGACCGCCCCTGAACGGCCCTGATCCACCCCGACTGGCCCTGACCGCTCCCAGGGCCCTGCCTGACCACCCCGGTCCGCCCCCGATCCCCACAGGACCGGTCCGATCCGCGCCGGCTGGCCCCCGCCTACCTCTCCGGCCCCCGCTCACCTCTCCGGCCACGCGTCGCGGAACCGGCGACGGTCGCGCGACGCGGTCGGCGGCGCGTCCGCCAGCCGTACGACCGCCCCGTCCCGCCCCGCCACGACCGGCTTCGGGGAGCGGGCCGCCTTCGCCCGGTACTGCGCGGCGTCCGCCAGCCGGAACAGCCGCCGCGCCGAGCGCACCGGCCCGATCGGATCGCCGGTGGACGCCACCCCGCAGGCGACGCCCTCCCCGAACTCCAGCTCCCCGGCCCGTACGCACAGCTCGTCGGCGACGGCGACCACCTCGTCCGCCTCCGGGCCGACCGACACGATGCAGAACTCGTCGCCGCCCAGCCGCGCCGCCAGCGCGCCCGGCAGCCGGGCCCCGGCGCACGACAGCACCGACCCGAACCGCTCCAGGAGCCGGTCGCCGACGGCGTGCCCGTGGGTGTCGTTGACGTCCTTGAGCCCGTTCAGGTCGCACACGACCAGGCTGACGACCGAGCCGTCGGTGAGGAAACGATCCACCGCCTCGTCCAGCCGCGTGTCGACGGCCCTGCGGTTGGCGAGCCCGGTCAGCGGGTCCGTGAAGGCGAGCTTGCGGACCTCCTCCAGCCGCTCGGTCTGCGCCAGCCCCGCCGCGACGACCGAGGCGAGGACGGTCGCGAAGTCCGCGTCGGCCCGGTCGAAGACGGGCGCCCCGACCGGGCGGGCGACGTACAGCTCGCCCCACGCCCGCCCGTGCAGCACGATCGGCGCGACCACACAGCACCCGCGCCCCCGCCGCCGCAGCGCGGCGACCCTCTGGTGCGAGTAGCCATGGGGCGTGACCGGGCCGCCGTCGGCGGTCTCCACCCACGCGTCGGGCTCGCCGCCGCCCGCCCACCGCTCGTGCAGGAACTCGGTGATCTCCGAGAACTGGTGCACCGGGTACGCCTCCGCGTCGGGGAACTCCTCCTCGCCCGGCGCCCGCTGTCCCGCGTTGACGAGGACCTTCAGCCGACCGAGGTCCCGCTCCCAGACCGAGAGCGCCGCGAACGTACCGTCGAGCGCCTGGCACGCGCCGAGCGCCGCGGCCCGCCAGCACTCGCGCGGAGTGTGCGCCGCCGCCATCCCCTGCGCGAGCGCCACCACGGCCCGCAGTCGGACATCCTCACCCATTCCCTTAGCTTAGGAAGGAATCGGTACTTTCAACCCACGAACGGGGCATTGTTACGCCGGGTGACCGCACGTGCGTACGGCGCCTACTCCCCCGGCCAGCGCGGCGCGCGCTTCTCGTTGAACGCCGCCACGCCCTCCCTGCGGTCCCCCGAGAACGCCACGGACCGCCACGCGCCGTCCTCGACCTCGAGCCCGGCCCGCAGGTCCAGGCCGTGGCCCAGGCGCATGGCCCGCTTGGCGGCGCGCAGGCCCACCGGCGAGTTCGCCGCGATCCGCCCGGCCAGCTCCAGGGCCGCGCCGCGCGCGTCGTCCTCGACCAGCTCGTCCACCAGGCCCAGTCCCGCCGCCTCGGCCGCGGGCACCCGGCGGGCGGTGAACACCAGCTCCGCCGCGCGCGCCGCCCCGACCCGGCGCGGCAGCAGCTGCGTACCGCCGCCGCCGGGGATGACGCCCACGGACACCTCGGGCAGCCCGACGACGGCCGTCGCGTCGGCCACGATCAGGTCGCAGGAAAGCGCCAGCTCGAAGCCGCCGCCCAGGGCGAAGCCGCGCACGGCCGCGATGGTCGGCATCGGCAGCTCCAGCACGCCCGTGTAGGCGGCGCGGGCGGCGGGGCGCTGGCGCATCAGGTCGGCGTCCGTGAAGGAGTTGCGCTCCTTCAGGTCGGCGCCCACGCAGAAGGCCCGGTCGCTGGAGGAGGTCAGCACGGTCACCCGGGCGTCGCGGTCGGCGGCCAGCGCGTCGCAGGCGGCCGCGATGGAGCGGGCCATCTCGGTGGACACCGCGTTCATGGCCTTGGGCCGGTCGAGGACCAGCTCCGCCACGTACCCGTGGCGGCGTACGGCGACGAACTCCCCGTACCGCTCATCGGACCGCTCCTGAGTCTGCTGCTCGGACATGACGCCCACCCTCCCGGTTAACGACCGTTCATTCGTCTACCCGGGGATCTTAGGCTCCCGCCGCGACAGCATCCAGGGCTCGATGACGCCGAGGCCGCGCACGGGCCGCTGCCACATCGGCTGGAGCGCGAAGCGGTACGAGGGCGGGGTCGCGCCCTCCTTCTCCGCGCGGGCCGCCTCCTCCGCCGCCTGCGCCTCCGACACGGGCGCCTCGCCCGTACGGGTCAGGTCCTCGGCGAAGGCCCCGTCCACGAGGACGGCGTTCTTGGGCGCTATCGAGGTGAGCCTGCTCGCCAGGTTCACCGTCGTACCGAACACGTCGCCCATCCGGGTGGTGACCGTGCCGAAGGCGATGCCGACGCGCAGCGCGGGCATCGTGGCGTCCTCCTTCAGCGTCTCGATGAGACGCAGCGAGATCTCCGCGGCCGTACCGGCGTCGTCGGCGGCGAACAGCACCTCGTCGCCCAGCGTCTTGATGAGCCGCCCGCCGTGCGCGGCGACCAGGTCGGCGCAGGTCGTCTCGAACGTCTCGACCAGCTCGCCGAGCTCCTCCTCCTCAAGGCGCCGGGTGAGCCGGGTGAAGCCGACGAGGTCCGCGAAGCCCACGGCGAGCCGCCGGTCCACCATCTCCTCGTCGTCCCCCGCCTGCACGACCCGCCCGGTCGCCGCCGCGAGCTGCCTGCGCCACACGTACACCAGGAACTCCTGGAGCTCCGGCAGCAGCAGCTCCACCAGCGGATACGTGACCTCGGTGCGGGTCATGCCGGGCTCGGGCGGCTCGGTCAGTCCCTCCAGGAACGAGTCGATCTGCCACTCCGCGAGCCGCGCCGTCGTCTGCCCCGTGGAACGCGCCACCTGCACGGCCATCGGCTCGCTCAGCAGCCCCGCCTCCACGAGACCGGCCAGGCGGCGCAGCGCCAGCACGTCCGCCTCGGTCAGCGCCTTGGCCTGCCCGATGTCGGGGAAGCCCATGGCCCGCCAGAAACGGGCGGCGAGGTCCATGGAGACACCGGCCGTGCGGGCCGCCTGGAAGGGGGTGTAGCGCCGCTCGGCGCCGAGGATCAGCTGCTCCAGACGGATGGCGAGGGGGTTGTCGGTCGGCTCCGCCGTGTGATCGACGACATGGTGGGGGGTGGGGTATTCCGGTTCGCCCGCGTTCTCGCCGTCGACGGTCACCGGCCGCCTCCTGCCCGATCCGTACGCACTGCCCTGCCTGCCGTTCTGTCGCCGACCCGCCGCATCGACCCCTTGCGACCAGCTCGGCGAACCCGGCCGGCGGATCGCCTCAACGATACGGCAGGTGTGCCCTGGCTCACGTCCCGGAGAGCCGGAGCGTTCAGTCCACCGGGCGCAGATGGACGATGTCGCCCGCGCCGACCGCCTCCCGCGCGCCGTCCGGGAGGGCCACGACGAGCCGCCCGTCCCCGTCGATGGCGGCGGCCCGCCCGGTGAGCGTCCGGTCGCCGGGCAGCTCGGCCCGAACGGTCCTGCCGAGCGTCGCGCAGCCCGCGGCGTACGCCTCCTGGAGCCCGGACGCGGCGGGGTCGCCCGCGGCGGCGGTCCAGCGGCCGTACCACTCGTCGACCGACCGCAGCACGGCCCGCAGCAGCGGGTCGCGGTCGGTGCACACGGCGTCGGCGAGGGCCAGCGACCCGGCCGTCGGCACGGGCAGCTCGTCGGCGCGCAGCGTGACGTTGAGGCCGACGCCGACGACGATGCCGTGGTCCCCGGCGCGCTCGGCGAGGATGCCGCCCGCCTTGCGCTCCTCGCCGCCGACCGTGACCAGCAGGTCGTTGGGCCACTTCAGCGCCGTGTCGACCCCGGCGGACCTGGCCAGCCCGGCCGCGACGGCGACACCGGTCAGCAGCGGCAGCCACGCCAGGCGCCGGGCGGGCACGTCCGGCTTGAGGAGCACCGAGAAGAACAGGCCCGACCGGGCGGGCGCGGACCAGGCGCGGTCCAGGCGGCCCCGCCCCGCGGTCTGCTCCTCGGCGACCAGGACGGCGCCCTCGGGGAGTTCGGCGGCGCGGGTGGCCAGGTCGGTGTTGGTGGAGCCGGTACGGGGCACGAGATCGAGGGACGTCCACAGCGAGCCCGGCCGCAGCAGCGCGCGGCGCAGCGCGGGGGCGGCCAGCGGCGGCCGTTCGAGGTCGCTCCAGCGGCTCGCCGGGCCGGTTCCTTGACCATGAGAGGGCGTCATGCAACCCAGCCTAGGTGTGGCAAACACCGCACTGCCGAACGGCATCGCCGCCGATACGCTACGGGCCAGTAGCCAACGAGCCCGTGACCACACCTGACCAGGCAGGGAGCCGCATCCCGATGTCCGAGCGTCAAGAGATCGACATTCACACGACCGCGGGGAAGCTCGCGGATCTGCAGCGCCGTATCGAGGAGGCGACGCACGCGGGTTCCGAGCGTGCCGTCGAGAAGCAGCACGCCAAGGGCAAGCTCACGGCCCGCGAGCGGATCGCCCTCCTCCTGGACGAGGACTCCTTCGTGGAACTGGACGAGTTCGCGAGGCACCGGTCCACCAACTTCGGCCTGGAGAAGAACCGTCCGTACGGCGACGGAGTCGTCACCGGCTACGGGACGGTGGACGGCCGCCCGGTGGCGGTGTTCTCGCAGGACTTCACCGTCTTCGGCGGGGCGCTGGGCGAGACGTTCGGCCAGAAGATCATCAAGGTGATGGACTTCGCGCTGAAGACCGGCTGCCCGGTCATCGGCATCAACGACTCCGGCGGCGCCCGCATCCAGGAGGGCGTGAGCGCGCTCGGCATGTACGGCGAGATCTTCCGCCGCAACACCCACGCGTCCGGAGTGATCCCGCAGATCAGCCTGGTCGTCGGCCCCTGCGCGGGCGGCGCCGTGTACTCCCCGGCGATCACCGACTTCACGGTGATGGTGGACCGGACGTCCCACATGTTCATCACGGGCCCCGACGTCATCAAGACGGTGACCGGCGAGGACGTCGGTTTCGAGGAGCTGGGCGGCGCCCGCACCCACAACACGACGTCGGGCGTGGCGCACCACATGGCGGCGGACGAGAAGGACGCCGTCGAGTACGTGAAGTCGCTGCTGTCGTACCTGCCGTCCAACAACCTGTCGGAGCCGCCGTCGTTCCCGGAGGAGGCGGACCTCGCCCTCACGGACGAGGACCGTGAGCTGGACACGCTGGTCCCGGACTCCGCGAACCAGCCGTACGACATCCACACGGTCATCGAGCACGTCCTGGACGACGGCGAGTTCCTGGAGACCCAGGGCATGTTCGCGCCGAACATCGTCACCGGTTTCGGCCGTGTCGAGGGCTTCCCTGTGGGCATCGTCGCCAACCAGCCGATGCAGTTCGCGGGCTGCCTCGACATCAACGCGAGCGAGAAGGCGGCGCGGTTCGTGCGCACCTGCGACGCGTTCAACATCCCGGTCCTGACCTTCGTGGACGTGCCGGGCTTCCTGCCCGGCGTGGACCAGGAGTACGGCGGGATCATCCGGCGCGGCGCGAAGCTGATCTACGCGTACGCGGAGGCGACCGTCCCGCTCATCACGGTCATCACGCGCAAGGCGTTCGGCGGCGCGTACGACGTGATGGGCTCCAAGCACCTGGGCGCCGACCTGAACCTGGCGTGGCCGACCGCGCAGATCGCCGTCATGGGCGCGCAGGGCGCGGTGAACATCCTGCACCGCCGCGCCATCGCGGCGGCCCCCGACGACGAGCGCGAGGCGCTGCGGGCCCAGCTGATCCAGGATTACGAGGACACGCTGCTCAACCCGTACACGGCGGCGGAGCGCGGCTACATCGACGCGGTGATCATGCCGTCCGAGACTCGGGCGCAGATCGTGCGCGGGCTGCGTCAGCTGCGGACCAAGCGGGAAAACCTGCCCCCGAAGAAGCACGGCAACATCCCCCTGTAAGGAGCCTCGATGATCAAGGTCGTACGGGGCAACCCGACCCCCGAGGAGCTGGCCGCCGCACTGGCGGTGGTCCGGGCGCGCGCCGCGGCGACGGCGGCGGCCGGAACCACGAGCGCGCACCCCCGCACCCCGGAGGCCTGGTCGGCGCCCACGCGCATCACCCGGGGCCTGCCCCCGTCCCCGGGCCCGCGCTCCTGGACGCGGAGCTACTGGCCGGCGTAGTCCCGTCCGCGCGTCCCGCCTGAGTACGCGTACTCAGGCGGGACGCGCCCGGGGTCCGCAGGATCGAAGGATGCTGTGGTCCGACCCCGAGAACGAACCGCCCGAGGAGATGCGGGCCATGCAGGCCATGCTCCGCCGGGCCGGCACGCTGCTGGCCCTGGCCATGCTGGTGGCCACCCTCTCCACCGCCCTCCGCTGACCCCCCGCACCACCCGCGGCCACGCCCCCTGAGGGCCCCGCCCCGGCAACCCGGCCCCGTCCCTGGCGCCCCGCGCTCCCGACGGCCCCTGCCTCGCCGGCGGCCGCACCCCCTGGCGGGCTCCGCCCCAGCATCCCGGCACCACCCCTGACGGCCGCGCTCCCGCCTCTGGCGCCGCCACACGCCCGTCCCAGCCCCCTGCCCCGCCTGCGCCGCCCCCTGGCGGCCACGATCCCGGCGGCCCGGCACCACCCCTGGGGCCCGCCCGCCTCCCGTGGCCCCGGACGACCCCGACACGCCCCTGAGCCCGCGACTGCGCCCCTGCACTGTGGGCCATGGGCCCGTGCTGGTCCGCGTCCCCCCTGCGGGCCGCTTCCGCTGTGGGCAGCTGGTCCGCCAGGGGCGGAACGGGTGGGCACAGCGGACCTGCCGGGTGCCGGTCCCAGCGCCTACCGCACACGTGCGCAACCCTCCGGGCAGGGCAGCCCGTTGTGCCCACCCTCCCCCGAGGTCTCGGCTTCGCTCGACCAGGGGGGACCCCATCGCCGTGCGGGACGCCTGCCCACAACGGGATGGGCACTCCGGCCGCCAGCGGGCGGGCCTCAAGGCGCGCGGGGCCCATCCGGGCAGTGCCACAGGATGTGGGAGGCCCGGCCCCCAGGGGCCGCAGTCCGCGGGGGCGCGGGCCCCCAGGGGGACAGAGCCCGCGGGACGACCCGGCATGCGCTGCGGCGCGGCGCGGCGCGTGGCAGGGGGCCCGCAGAAGGGCGGCCCGCAGGGCGGCGCGGGCACGCGGGGCGGCGCGCGGGGGCTCGGCCACAGGGGAGGAGGGGGCCGGCAGGGTGGCGCGGCGACAGGGCGGCGCGGGGTGTGGGGGCTTGCTTACGATGGGCCCATGAGTCCTCAGCGCCGCCTCATCCTCGCCTCCGCCTCCCCCGCCCGCCTGGGCCTCCTGCGTCAGGCCGGCCTCTCGCCCGAGGTCGTCGTCAGCGGCTTCGACGAGAGCAAGGTGACCGCCCCGACCCCCGCCGAGCTGGCCCTCGCGCTGGCGGAGGCGAAGGCGTCGCTGGTGGCGGCCCGCCCCGAGGTGTCGGGCGCGCTGGTGATCGGCTGCGACTCGGTCCTGGAGCTGGACGGGCAGGCGCTCGGGAAGCCCGCCGACTCGGAGGAGGCCGTCGCCCGCTGGAAGGCCATGCGGGGCCGGGTCGGCGTCCTCCAGACGGGGCACTGCGTGCACGACACGGCGGCGAAGCGGTACGCGTCCGCGACGGCGTCCACGCTGGTGCGGTTCGGCGACCCGACGGACGAGGAGATCGCCGCGTACGTGGCGAGCGGGGAGCCGCTGAACGTGGCGGGCGCGTTCACGCTCGACGGCCGCTCGGCGCCGTTCATCGACGGCATCGACGGCGACCCGGGCAACGTCATCGGCCTGTCCCTGCCACTCCTGCGACGACTGCTGCGCCAACTGGACGTCGCCGTCACCGACTTGTGGGCGTAAGCCCGAAAGGCGGCTCAGGCGGGCTGCGGGGCCTCCCCGGCGGACCCGTCGCCCTCGGCACCCTCACCGCCCGGCGCGGCGCCCCCGGGCCCGTACACGACCAGGCTCAGCACCACCAGCCCCATCACCACCATCAGCCAGGCGAACGCCGCCCACCCGACGAGTCCGACGGCCACCGCGCCGAGCACCGCGTGGGTGACCGCGCAGGTGACGAGCAGGACGCGGCCCCAGCGGCCGGGCGCGGCGCGGCGGACGCCCGCGCGGAGCAGTACGGCCCCGCACAGGGCGAGGTACGCGCCCATGACGCCGCCCATCACCCACGTACCGGTGACCATCATGTCCGGGTCGAGGCCCGCGAGGGACATGCGCTGGCCGGACTGGATCGTCGCGAGCACGCCGTGCAGCAGCACCGCGCCCACCGCCTCGGCGAGCAGCACGGCCCCGGCCGTCAGTGCTATCGGTCTGCGGGTCACCACAGACACCCCCTGCCCTGTTACCAGCGGTACGGACGACATCGCGCAGGCTACTCACGAGTAAACCCCTGGGCAAGGGTGAAGGACCACGCGGCAAAGAATCATTCGCCCATTCGTAGGGACTCCACAAAGAAACGGGACGCCCCGCTGGACCCCGGAACAGAGACCTTGACCACACCGCGCGGCTACTGTGCAGTCAAGAAGCCCTGCGTACTGAGGCAGGACAAGGGGTTTCGAGGTCTGAGCGGGCCTCGTATCACGCTCCGTGTGGGCAACCTCACGACAGGGGAACAGTCGAAACGTCGTGTCGGCAGTCCCTAAACTCAGCGTGTTTTGGGAATGGAGGGAGCCATCGTGCGCAAGGTGCTCATCGCCAACCGTGGCGAAATCGCTGTCCGTGTCGCCCGTGCCTGCCGGGACGCCGGGATCGCGAGCGTAGCCGTCTACGCCGATCCGGACCGGGACGCCCTGCACGTCCGTGCGGCGGACGAGGCGTTCGCCCTGGGCGGTGACACCCCGGCGGCCAGCTATCTGGACATCGCGAAGGTGCTTCAGGCGGCCAAGGACTCGGGGGCCGACGCGGTCCACCCGGGTTACGGCTTCCTGTCGGAGAACGCGGAGTTCGCCCAGGCCGTCATCGACGCCGGGCTGATCTGGATCGGCCCGCCGCCGCAGGCGATCCGGGACCTGGGCGACAAGGTGGCGGCCCGTCACATCGCGCAGCGCGCCGGCGCTCCGCTGGTGGCCGGCACGCCCGACCCGGTGTCCGGCGCCGACGAGGTCGTCGCGTTCGCCCGGGAGCACGGCCTGCCGATCGCGATCAAGGCGGCGTTCGGCGGTGGCGGCCGCGGTCTGAAGGTCGCCCGCACCCTGGAAGAGGTGCCCGAGCTGTACGACTCGGCGGTCCGCGAGGCCGTCGCGGCGTTCGGCCGCGGCGAGTGCTTCGTGGAGCGGTACCTGGACCGGCCGCGCCATGTGGAGACGCAGTGCCTGGCCGACCAGCACGGCAACGTGGTCGTCGTCTCGACCCGTGACTGCTCCCTCCAGCGCCGCCACCAGAAGCTGGTGGAGGAGGCCCCGGCGCCGTTCCTCACCGAGGAGCAGAACGCCGAGCTGTACCGGGCGTCGAAGGCCATCCTGAAGGAGGCCGGTTACGTCGGCGCGGGCACCGTCGAGTTCCTCGTCGGCAACGACGGCACGATCTCCTTCCTGGAGGTCAACACCCGTCTCCAGGTCGAGCACCCGGTGACCGAGGAGGTCACGGGCATCGACCTCGTACGCGAGATGTTCCGCATCGCCGACGGCGAGGAGCTCGGCTACGGCGACCCGGAGATCCGCGGCCACTCCTTCGAGTTCCGCATCAACGGCGAGGACCCGGGCCGTGGCTTCCTGCCCGCGCCGGGCACGGTCACCACGTTCGCCCCGCCGTCCGGCCCGGGTGTCCGCCTGGACGCCGGTGTCGAGTCGGGCAGCGTCATCGGCCCCGCCTGGGACTCCCTGCTGGCGAAGCTGATCATCACGGGCGCGACCCGGCAGCAGGCGCTGGAGCGGGCGCGGCGCGCGCTGGCCGAGTTCCGCGTGGAGGGCATGGCCACGGCCATCCCGTTCCACCGCGCGGTCGTCGCGGACCCGGCGTTCGCCCCGGCCGAGGGCCCGTTCAAGATCCACACGCGCTGGATCGAGACGGAGTTCGTCAACGAGATCAAGCCGTTCGCCGCTCCGGCCGACGCCGAGGCGGAGGACGAGGAGACGGGCCGCGAGACCGTCGTCGTCGAGGTGGGCGGCAAGCGCCTGGAGGTGTCGCTGCCGTCGTCGCTCGGCATGAGCCTGGCCCGTACGGGTCTGGCGGCGGGCGCCCGCCCGAAGCGCCGCGCGAAGAAGAAGGCCGCGTCGGCCGCGTCCGGCGACACGCTGACCTCCCCGATGCAGGGCACCATCGTGAAGGTGGCCGTCGAGGAGGGCCAGGAGGTCAGCGAGGGCGACCTGATCGTCGTCCTGGAGGCCATGAAGATGGAGCAGCCGCTGAACGCGCACCGCGCGGGCACGGTGAAGGGCCTGAACGCCGAGGTCGGCGCGTCCGTCACGTCGGGCGCCGCGATCTGCGAGATCAAGGACTGACCTTTTTCCGTACGCTGTACCCGAGGGCCCCGTCGACCGACCGGCGGGGCCCTCGCCCATGAGGGGCGGTCCCGGAACCCGTACGGACCGCGCGGCAGGCGCACGGGGCCCGGCACGGCATCCCTTACGGGGCTCCTGGCAGGCCCTCACGGCCCCGGAGCGGTGGGGGCGCACGGGTCTTGGCGCGGCGTCCCCTGCGGGCCGCCGGGGCATGGCCTCACGGCCCGGGAACGGCGGGGTCCCCGTCCTCGCCACGGGCTCCTCGTGCGCGATGGCATGCTGGAGGGACGAGGGAGGAGCGCGGGATGACGACGACCAGGCCCATGCGTGCCGACGCCCGCCGCAACCACGAGCGGCTGCTGCGCGTCGCGCGGGCGGCCTTCGCCGAGCACGGTACGGACGCGGCGCTGGAGGACATCGCGCGGCGCGCCGGCGTGGGCATCGGCACGCTGTACCGCCACTTCCCGAACCGGCACGCGCTGATGAACGCCGTGTTCCAGGACGCCGTGACGGCTCTGCTGGCCCGCTCCCGGGAGCTGGCGGCGGCGGACGAGCCGTGTACGGCGCTGGTGGAGTGGCTGCGGGCGATCGTCACCCACGCGGGTGAGTACCGGGGCCTGGCGCGGGCGCTGATGTCGGCGTCGTACGACCCCAGTTCGGCCCTGTCGCAGTGCAACGACCCTCTGCGCGAGGCGGGCGCCCGTCTGCTCACCCGGGCGCAGGAGGCCGGGGCGGTACGGCGGGACGTGTCGATCGGCGACCTGTTGCAGCTGACGAACGCGATAGCGCTGGCGGCCGAGCAGAACCCGGACGACGAGGCCCTGGCGGACCGGCTCCTCACCCTGACCCTGCGCGGCCTGAAGCCCTGACCGTACGGCGCCGGGGCGCGGGGGCCTTGAGCCCTCGGCCCACGCGGGACCCGGCAGGGCCTCAGCGCCGTCGCAGGTCGGCGACGCGGGCCTGGCGCTCCTGGGCGTCCTGCGGCAGGGGGGCGCTGCGGAGCTGGGGGCCGCCGGGGTGGCGGGTGCCGCGCTGGCCGGGCAGCGGGACGTCCCGCCGGTGCTGGCGGGCCTGCCGGGTGCTCGCGGCGGCGGACGTGCCGGGGCCGCCGCCCGCGACGGTGATCTGGACGCCCTGGTCGGCGAGGGCCTGGAGCTCCATCGCGGCCCGGTCGTCGTGCGCGGGCGGCTCGTCCGTCACCAGGCGCGTGATCATGTGCGTGGGCACGGTCTGGAACATCGTGTCCGTGCCGAGCTTGTTGTGGTCGGCGATGACCACGACCTCCGCCGCCGCCTGCACCAGCGCCCGGTCCACGCTCGCGGACAGCATGTTGGACGTGGAGAGGCCGCGCTCGGCGGTGAGCCCCGCGCCGGACAGGAAGGCCCGCGACACGCGCAGCCCGTGCAGGGACTGCTCGGCGCCGCTGCCGACCAGCGCGTAGTTGGAGCCGCGCAGCGTGCCGCCGGTCATGACCACCTCGACGCGGTTGGCGTGCGCGAGGGCCTGGGCGACCAGCAGGGAGTTGGTCACCACGGTCAGGCCGGGGACGCGGGCGAGGCGCCGGGCCAGCTCCTGCGTCGTCGTACCGGCGCCGACGACGATCGCCTCGCCCTCCTGGACGAGACCGGCGGCGACGTCGGCGATGGCGGTCTTCTCCGCCGTGGCGAGATGGGATTTGTGCGGGTAGCCGGACTCGCGGGTGAACCCGCCCGGCAGCACCGCCCCGCCGTGGCGGCGGTCGAGGAGTCCTTCGGCCTCCAGCGCCCGCACGTCACGCCGCACGGTCACTTCGGAGGTCTGGACGACGCGGGCGAGCTCCCGGAGCGATACCGCCCCGTTGGCACGCACCATTTCAAGGATCAACTGACGACGTTCTGCAGCGAACACGAAACTGACAGTAACCCCAGCCGCCGACACTTTGCAGGCGTATGGGCCGATTCCGAGAATTTACGAACAGACGGGGCCGCCAAGTGCTATAGGCGACCCCGTATGTGAGCGATCCCTGACCGCTCGATGTCCCGACTTGCCGGGGGTTGCCGGGGGTTGTCCCCCGGCGGCGCCCGGCCGTCGCGGACTCACGCCTCGGCGGTGGTCTTCCGTGTGTGCAGCTGCCGCGCCACTTCGGCGATCGAGCCCGAAAGGGACGGGTACACGGTGAACGCGTTCGCGATCTGCTCGACCGTCAGGTTGTTGTCGACCGCGATCGAGATGGGGTGGATCAGTTCGCTCGCGCGCGGGGCGACGACGCAGCCGCCGACGACGATGCCCGTGCCCGGACGGCAGAAGATCTTGACGAAGCCGTCCCGGATGCCCTGCATCTTCGCGCGCGGGTTGCGCAGCAGCGGCAGCTTGACGGCGCGGGCGTCGATCTTCCCGGCGTCCACGTCGGCCTGCGTGTAGCCGACGGTGGCGATCTCGGGGTCGGTGAAGACGTTCGAGGAGACGGTCTTCAGGTCGAGCGGCGCGACCGTCTCGCCGAGGAAGTGGTACATCGCGATACGGCCCTGCTGGGCGGCGACCGACGCGAGGGCGAACACGCCGGTCACGTCGCCGGCCGCGTACACGCCGGGCGCGGACGTGCGGGACACCTTGTCGGTCCAGATGTGGCCGGAGTCCTTGAGGCGTACGCCCGCCTCCTCCAGGCCCATGCCGGCCGTGTTGGGGATGGCGCCGACCGCCATGAGGCAGTGCGTACCGGAGATGACGCGGCCGTCGGCGAGGGTGACCTCCACGCGGTCGCCGACGCGCTTGGCGGACTGCGCGCGGGAGCGGGCCATGACGTTCATGCCGCGGCGCCGGAACACGTCCTCCAGCACGGCCGCCGCGTCCGGGTCCTCGCCGGGCAGCACGCGGTCGCGCGATGAGACCAGCGTGACGCGGGAGCCGAGCGCCTGGTAGGCGCCCGCGAACTCGGCGCCGGTCACACCGGAGCCGACCACGATGAGCTCCTCGGGCAGCTCGTCGAGGTCGTAGACCTGCGTCCAGTTGAGGATGCGCTCGCCGTCGGGCTGCGCGTCGGGGATCTCGCGGGGGTGGCCGCCGGTCGCGATGAGCACGGCGTCGGCGGTGAGGATCTCCTCGGTGCCGTCCGCCGCGGTGACGACGACGCGGCGGGAGCCGTCGAGGTCCTGCGCACCGTCGAGCCGGCCCCGGCCGCGCATGACGCGGGCGCCCGCGCGGGTGACGGAGGCGGTGATGTCGTGCGACTGGGCGAGCGCGAGGCGCTTCACCCGCCGGTTGACCTTGCCGAGGTCGACGCCGACGACGCGGGCGGCCTGCTCCACGTGGGGGGTGTCGTCCGCCACGATGATGCCCAGCTCCTCGTAGGAGGAGTCGAAGGTCGTCATGACCTCGGCGGTCGCGATGAGGGTCTTGGAAGGGACGCAGTCGGTCAGGACGGACGCTCCGCCGAGGCCGTCGCAGTCCACGACGGTCACCTCCGCGCCGAGCTGGGCGCCCACCAGGGCCGCCTCGTATCCGCCGGGTCCGCCACCGATGATCACGATCCGGGTCACTGGGGTTACGCCTCGCGCTCTCGTCACGGCGACCCCGCGGACGGGTGGGCCCAGCGGGGTCGGGATTGTCCTCATGGGATGGGAGTACGTACGTCATTGTCCCGCACTGTTCGATCCACCGACATTCTCCCGCACCCCCACCCCCCACTCACCCCGGGGGTCCGGGCCCCTTCCCACGGGGCACGCCCATGAGCCCTACGGGGACACACCCCCCTACGGCCCCCGGCCCCCTACGGAACGTCCACCCCCCCCCCGGCTCTGCCCACCAGTGCGGCAGGCGCGGGGCGTGGCGCCCCGCAGGTCCGCCGTGCCCACCCGTCCGCTCTCGCGGTCGGGGCGAAGCCGCAGGCCGGGCGGGGCGGCCGGGGTCGTACCGGGGCACCGGGGGCGGAGCCCCGTGCGGGGTAAGGGAGGCACGCGGGGCGGAGCCTCCCGTACCCTCGAGACCATGTCGCTCTACGCCGCGTACGCCGGCAACCTCGACGCGCGGCTGATGACCCGCCGCGCCCCCCACTCCCCCCTGCGCGGCACGGGCTGGCTGAACGGCTGGCGGCTCACGTTCGGCGGGGAGCAGATGGGCTGGGAGGGAGCGCTCGCCACCATCGTGGAGGCCCCGCGCTCGCAGGTCTTCGTCGCCCTGTACGACGTCGCTCCCATGGACGAGGACTCCATGGACCGCTGGGAGGGCGTCGGCCTCGACATCTACCGCCGCATGCGGGTCCGCGTGCACACCCTGGACGGCGAGGAGCCCGCCTGGGTGTACGTCCTCAACGGCTACGAGGGCGGCCTCCCCTCCGCCCGCTACCTGGGCGAGATCGCCGACGCGGCCGAGTCCGCGGGCGCCCCCCACGACTACGTCATGGAACTGCGCAAGCGCCCCTGCTGACGAGCCCGCCGGGCGGCCGGTCCGCCCTGCCGACGCGCGCCCCGCAGGAGCGGAATGCCCCCGCGCCGGCCCGCCCCCGACGGCGAGCGGCCCGCCCCTCCCACGCCCCCGACCAGCCGGTTCGTGGAAAGCGACAAGACAACGATACGAACACCGTAGGCCCTGTCATCTACGCGCGTAGGCCCGTACGGGTTACCCTCATCCGCGTGAACGCATCTGTTACCCCGGACCACCGCCAGGACGACCCCCGCACCGCCGCCCAGGCCGCCGCCGCGCGCCTGCGCGAGCTGACGGGCGCCGAGAACCACGACGTCGCCCTCGTGATGGGCTCCGGCTGGGCCCCGGCCGCCGACGCGCTCGGCGCCCCCGATGCCGAGTTCCCGGTCACCGAGCTGCCGGGCTTCCCGCCGCCGGCCGTGGAGGGCCACGGCGGCCGCATCCGCTCGTACCGCGTGGGCGAGAAGCGCGCGCTGGTGTTCCTCGGCCGTACGCACTTCTACGAGGGCCGTGGCGTCGCCGCCGTCGCCCACGGCGTGCGCACCGCCGTCGCCGCGGGCTGCGGGACCGTCGTCCTGACCAACGGCTGTGGCGGTCTGCGCGAGGGCATGCGCCCCGGCCAGCCGGTCCTCATCAGCGACCACATCAACCTCACCGCGGCCTCCCCGATCGAGGGCGCGAACTTCGTGGACCTGACGGACCTGTACTCGCCGCGTCTGCGCGCCATGTGCAAGGAGGTGGACCCGTCCCTGGAGGAGGGCGTCTACGTCCAGTTCCCCGGCCCGCACTACGAGACCCCGGCCGAGATCAACATGGTCCGCGTCCTCGGTGGCGACCTGGTCGGCATGTCCACCGTCCTGGAGGCCATCGCGGCGCGCGAGGCGGGCGCGGAGGTCCTCGGCATCTCCCTCGTCACCAATCTGGCCGCGGGCCTTTCGGGTGAGCCGCTGAACCACGAGGAGGTCCTCCAGGCGGGCCGCGACTCGGCCGCGCGGATGGGCGAGCTGCTCACGCGCGTGCTGGAGCGCATCTGACGCGTCCCGCCGCGGCCGTGCCGGACCCCCTGAGGGTGGCGGCGCGGCCGTACGGACGTGCCCCGGCGGCCGTACGGAGGGTCACCCGATGACACCTCCGGGCGGGCACGGGGTACCAGTCCCCCCGCACCCCGACCGCGCGGGCGCCCGGACACCCGCCCCGCCCCGCGCACGACGACACCAGAGAGGCAGACCCCGTGCAGCAGAACCCGCGGCAGGACCAGCAGGACCTCATCGCGCAGGCGGAGGCGTGGCTGGCCGAGGACCCGGACGAGGAGACCCGCGAGGAACTGGCGCGGCTCCTCGCCGACCGGGACCTGGACGAGCTGGCCGCCCGTTTCGCCGGCACGCTGCAGTTCGGTACGGCCGGGCTGCGCGGCGAGCTGGGCGCGGGGCCCATGCGGATGAACCGCTCGGTCGTCATCCGCGCGGCGGCGGGCCTGGCCGCGTACCTCCGGGCGAAGGGCCAGGCGGACGGCCTCGTCGTGATCGGCTACGACGCCCGCTACAAGTCGGCGGACTTCGCCCATGACACGGCCGCCGTGATGGTGGCGGCGGGCCTGCGGGCGGCGCTGCTGCCGCGTCCGCTGCCGACGCCGGTCCTCGCGTACGCCATAAGGCACCTGGGCGCCGTCGCGGGCGTCGAGGTGACCGCGAGCCACAACCCGCCCCGCGACAACGGCTACAAGGTGTACCTGGGCGACGGGTCGCAGATCGTGCCGCCCGCGGACGCGGAGATCGCCGCCGAGATCGCCGCCGTGCGGTCGCTGGCGGACGTGGAGCGCGCGGAGAGCGGCTGGGAGACCCTCGGCGACGAGGTGCTGGACGCGTACCTGGCCCGTACGGACAAGGTGCTGACGCCGGGGACGCCGCGTACCGCGCGGGTCGTGTACACGGCGATGCACGGCGTCGGCAAGGACGTGGTGCTGGCGGCGTTCGCCCGGGCGGGCTTCGAGGCGCCGGTGCTGGTCGAGGAGCAGGCGGAGCCGGACCCGGCGTTCCCGACGGTGGCGTTCCCGAACCCGGAGGAGCCGGGGGCGATGGACCTGGCGTTCGCGAAGGCGCGGGAGGCGCGGCCGGACATCGTGATCGCGAACGACCCGGACGCGGACCGCTGCGCGGTGGCCGTGCCGGACGCGTCGGCCGAGGCCGGGTGGCGGATGCTGCGCGGCGACGAGGTGGGCGCGCTGCTGGCGGAGCACCTGGTGCGCAAGGGCGCGAAGGGCGTGTTCGCGGAGTCGATCGTGTCGTCGTCGCTGCTGGGCCGGATCGCCGCGGCGGCCGGTGTGGGCCACGCGGAGACCCTGACGGGCTTCAAGTGGATCGCCCGCGTCGAGGGCCTGCGGTACGGCTACGAGGAGGCGCTCGGCTACTGCGTCGACCCCGAGGGCGTACGCGACAAGGACGGCATCACGGCGGCACTGCTGGTGGCGGAGCTCGTGTCGGAGCTGAAGGAGCGGGGCCGTACGCTGTCGGACCTGCTGGACGACCTGGCTGTCGAGCACGGCCTGCACGCCACGGACCAGCTGTCGGTCCGCGTCCAGGACCTGGGCGTGATCGCCGACGCGATGCGCCGGCTGCGGGAGGCGCCGCCGTCGGAGCTGGCGGGCCTGCGGGTGGCGCGGGCGGAGGACCTGGCGCGGGGCGCGGGCGACCTGCCGCCGACGGACGGGCTGCGGTACTACCTGGAGGGTGAGTACGAGGCGCGGATCATCGTCCGGCCGAGCGGTACCGAGCCGAAGCTGAAGTGCTACCTGGAGGTCATCGTCCCGGTCGCGGACGCCGCGTCGCTGCCGGACGCGCGGGCGCGGGCGACGCGGATCCTCCAGGACCTGAAGCGGGACCTGGGGGCGGCGGCGGGCATCTGACCCGTACGGGCACGAAAAGGGGTGCCGGGATCTGTCCCGGCACCCCTTCCGCGTCTCACCGCAGGGCGAGCAGCACGCTCAGGGCCACCAGACCCACCGCGGCGGGCGCGATGACCTCGTACGCCCAGCGCAGTTCGGGCTCGCCCTTGGCGGCGGGCCGGATGGCGTTCTGCTTGGCGAGGGTCCGCAGCTCCTCGACGGTGGCCTCGGCGCCGACGAGCTGCTTGCCTCCGCTGCGGACGTTGAGCTTGCGCTGCCGCATGGAGACGGGCACGGCCCACAGCTGGTACTTGGCACCGCCCTGCGTGGTGACCTCGGTGGAGTACGTGGCCTTCAGCTCGGCGACGGTCGCCCAGGGCAGGACGACGGTACGGAACGGGTTGCGGATCAGCATCCGGTCGTCGTTGGCGTAGACGGCGGGCCGGAAGGTGAACGCGACGACGAGCGGCACGCCCAGCAGCAGCGCGGCGAGCGCGGTCCACGGCGTGAGCCCGTCGCCGCGGAACACGGCGTCGCCGCCCATCCACAGCCCGATGCCGAGCAGGAGCGCACCGCCCACCATGGCCATCGGCGACCGGTAGACACGGTCGGCGGAGGCGGACGCGGAAGGGTTCCCGGACTTTCCGGGCTGCTCAGGGCTCGTCATGGGCCCGATTGTGCCTCACGCGCCCCACGACCCCGGAGCACCGGGTCCGCTTCCCGGTTCCCGCCGCACAGGCGCACCCGCGTCCCGGACAGCCGTTCTCCTCGACGCGCCCGGGACGGCCCCTATCCCGCGCCTTCGGCGGAATTGGTCAGAGCTGACCGATATGCGTCTGGGAGACGGCGGCGACCTGTCAGAGGATGCGTGAGTACGGCATGCAAGCCCTGAACGTCTCCGAAACGAAAGGGTCAGGCGTGAAGACAGTACGTACCCTCGGAGCTGTGGCGATGTCTCTGGCCATGGCCGGTGGTGTCTCCGTCGCGGCGCAGGCCACTGCCCACGCGTCGCCCGGGACGGCCACGGTGAAGGCAGCGGCGGACAGCTGCGCATACCCGTATGTCTGCCTCTTCAAGAACGGCGTGAAGATCGGCCAGTTCAAGGACGTCACCAGCACCTGGCAGAACCTGCCGTCCAGGCCGTCCGGCCCGAACCTGGTCATCCAGAACACCCGCAGGGACGACGTCGCCCACATCCGCTGGTCGACCGGCACGACGACCTGCATCGCCCCGCAGCGCAGCTTCACCGTGTCCGGCGGCACGTTGACGGGCATCCGCATCTCCAGCTCCGCCACCTGCTGACAACCGCCACGGGCACTGAACGGCCCGCGTCAGGGCGGTCGCCCATGCCGGCCCCGTACCGCGACATGGCCGGTCAGCGCCTGTGAGGCGCAGGTGAAGAAGCGGCACCCGGATCGGCGCCTACGCCGATGGGGCGCCGCTCACGTGAGAGCGCGGGTGCGGTGGGCGAAGGCGCGTACGCCGGGCAGGGCCCGGTCGTGGCGCAGCAGCCCGGCGGCCATGGCCCTGACGGCGCCGCGCCGGACTTCCTGCGGCGCGGCCCGTTCGGCGGCCAGAAGGGCCCGGTAGCAGCGCTCGGGCCTGCCCCACTGGTCGAAGGCGCGCGCCACGTCGATCCAGTACCGTGCCCGTCGCTCGGCGGTCGGCAGCGCGGCGGGGTCGACGAGCCGGGCGTACTCGACGGCCCGCCCGGCGTCGCCGAGCGGGTGACTGAGGGAAATCCGGTGCAGGAGCACTTGGCCGGGGCCGAAGACGCTGCCCCGGAGCCGCGCGTCATGGCCGAGCTGCCCGGCGGTCGCCTCGGCCTCGGCGATGAGGGCGTGCGCCGTGTGCCGGTCGCCCTGCTTGGCGGCGGTGTACGCGGCGGTGGCGTACAGGTTGCCCTGCACGGAGAGCCGTTCGGTCATGTCACAGGTATGGTCGGCGGCCAGCTGCCGCGCGGCGGCGATGGCGACGTCGGTCGCACGCGCTTGGTGCCCTTGACGGCGCCAGGCGGAGGACACCATGCGGTGGGCTTCGGCCACGGTGAGGGCGTCGGCTCCGCCAAGCGCCGCGGTGAGGGCCCGGTCGGCGGTGACAGCGGCCAGGCGGTCGTCACCGAGCTTGATGCACAAGCGGGTGGCGGTGCTGTAGAGCGCGGCGAGCGCGTTCGCCGCCTGTTCGGGACGCCCACCGTCGCCGAGACCCTGCGCGAGGGCGATCCTGCGGGGCAGGGCCCTGGCCAGGGCCTCGTACCGGCAGGCGCCGAATTCCCGCTGGGACGCGTCCACGACTGCGGCGACCGCCGAGGGGCTGGGCGCCAGGGCGGCAAGTCCCCGCTGTACGGGAGCCGGGAGAACCGCCCCGGTGGCTGCACCTGCCAAGCCGAGGAGAAGCTCCCTGCGCCACACGCGACCGTCCCCCTTCACCGGACAAGCGGTACCGGCCGACCGGTCACCCGCCAGAGGCGGCGTACCCCAGAAACCCGCCCCAGGCACGCGGCGCAACGACCAGACGAACGCCGTCACAGTCCTTGGAGTCCCGGACGTGGACGGCGCCGGAGGCCACGGCGACCTCGACGCAGTCCGTTTCGGGGCCGTTGCTGCTGTAGCTGCTCTTGATCCACTCAACCGGCAGCCTGTTGTCAGTGGTCCCGCGCATTCCGCCCTCCCAGTACGTACCTGACGAAGGAGCCGCCCCGCAGGCACGGGACATGATGAACCGGTCAGCGCTCGGAGGCGTACGCCACGAAGCTGGACCAACTGCGCCGGGCGACCGCCAAGCGCGGGCCGTCAACGTTCTTGGAGTCCCGAACGTGGACTATGCAAGGCGTCGGGGCGACTTCAACACAGTCGTTGCCGTCACCGCTGCTGCTGTAGCTGCTCTTGACCCACACCAGATCAGAGGTGTCCCGGAGGGTTGAGGTGCCGATCATGTCTCTCCCAGCATCTTCTCGATCAGGGCCCGCGACGCTCGGGGCGTGAGGGCGTGCGCCCGGATCATGCCATAGCGCAGTTCGAGGACTCTGACATCCTTTGGGTCGGTTGCGGGCCGACCTCCGAATGCCCCCTCGGAACGCCCTACCGCAGTGCCGTTCGGGAATTTCAACACCTCGATCAGCCCACCCGTGCCGTGGTGCTCCTCCTGCTCGGTCGGCATCACCTGAATCGTCACGTTCCGCAACTGACCAAGCTCCAAGAGCCGTTCGAGCTGCCTACGCCAGACCATTCTGCCCCCGACCGGGCGCCGAAGAGTCACCTCTTCCTGGACAAAACTGAGGGCGGGCGCGGGAGAGCGTTCAAAGATGGCACGCCTGGCCATGCGGCCAGCCACGATGCGCTCCATCTGCTCTTCCGTGTACGCGGGAAGCCACACGTCGAACAACGCCCGCATGTGCTCTTCCGTCTGCAGCAGACCATGAATGTTGTGGTTGCTGTACAGGCCCACCTCCACCGCATTGGCTTCCATCTTCGCCAAGTCCCGAACCTTCTTCGGGTATCTGATCTCCTCCACGTCCTTCTTCATCGCCGCGATCAGGCCACCCGCCTTCAGGACGCCGTCGGCCCTGTCCAGGTACTCCGGGCGGGGAATCCGCTTGCCGCCCTCGACCTTGTAGACGAGGTCCTCGCCGTACCCGATCAGCCGCCCGAACTCGGCCGCCCTCAGTCCGGCCGCCTCGCGGCGCAGCCGCAGTTGGCGTCCCACCGTCGCGACGACGGCCGCGCCCGACTCGTCGTCCGGGTCCACCTCCCACCCCGGTTCGTCCGCGTCCCCCTTGGGCTCCTGCGCCCCGTTCGCCTCCGTCGTCAACCGCTTCACCTCCGACGTACCGCCACAACCGTTCTCGCCCTGCCCATGCGTCCCTGCGGACAGGCCGGACAGGCGCCGACAAGCGCCCGACAGTGACTGTACGCACGCACCGAATCACTGGCCGCCACGAAGTCCGCACCCCCAGGATCTGTGACATGAACCACAAGGACCCTCATCTCGTGGCGCGCTCGGGCGACTTGAGCATGAAGCTGCATCCCTCCCGCGCGGGCGCGCGGCTCGGGCGGGAGCTCGCCGCCCTGTGGCTGCGCGACCACGGCGTCGTACGGGAACTCGCCGACGACGCCCTCCAGCTCGTCGCCGAACTCGCCGCGAACGCCGCGCTGCACGGGCGCGTCCCCGGGCGGAGCTTCCTGCTGACCCTGCGCCTGGCCGACGGGGGCCGCGTCCTGCGGGTCGAGGCGGCCGACACGCGTGCCGAGGCGGTGCCCACGTCCGCGCCGCAGGCTCCCCCGGACGACAGCGAGAGCGGGCGCGGCCTGCTGATCGTCGCGGCGCTGGCCGACCGGTGGGGCGTGACGGAGGGCCCGGTACCGCGCAAGACGGTGTGGGCCGAGCTGGACCTCGTACCGGAGGCCGCCGAACCGCCGCAGGGCTCACCGGCCGCACCCGCCCGGGAGCCCGGTCCCGTCGGGTGAGCGCCCGGCCCGGCCGCCGTCCGGCGGAAGGGGGCCGTGCAGGGTCGCCCCCGCAGGGGTTGGCGGCGTCGGTCGGGTTCCCGTGCGTACGAACCCAAGGCCGCCGACCCCGAGGAGGTGAGCCCGGAGGGGCCCCCGACCCACCCACCGGACAGGAGGCGTGGCATCAACCCGTCGCGATCGACGACCAGGAACTGCCTAGGCGCCGGAACCCGGCAACCCGCCTCCGCGTCGCTGTTCGCGTACGAGTCGATGCCGACCGAGACAAAGCAGCGCCTGCCCGTCATGCGGCGATCGGCCTGGAAACCAACACGCCGAACCAAGCTCAACTCGGCCTCAAATGTCACGGGAAACCGCTGTTCGGCCAGCACCGCCCGTGCAACCATCCAACCGCAGAGGCAGCTACCGAACCCTTGAAGAATCCCCCTGACGCGTGGCGGCATTTTCACACCAAATCAGGGTCTTTCTTGGCCAAACGATTGACGACCACTGATCACGTCCGGCGGATTCACACAGGAAGGGGGAGGAGTGCACACGCCACCTGAGAACGCAGCGGCCCGTTTCACCGGAACCCGCGTCTGCTCCGCTCTCACCAGAGTGGCCGTCTTCGCCACTTCGCTGCTGCTGGTCGGCTGCACAGCTCAGCCCAGCGCCGGAGCGCGCGCACAAGGTACGGCGCTCTTCACCGAGTCCACGATGTCCAGCGGTACGGCCGGCACCGAAAAGGCCGCGGTCGGGCAGGAGTGGTGGTTCGCCCTCCCCGTACCGCACAACACGTCGGACGAAACAATAAGGATCACTGGCGCGCACCTTGTTTCGGTGCCGCGAGGTCTCGACGTATCCGGATACGGAGCGTTCGAGATCGACAAGACCGGTGGGGTCTATCTCCTCTCCAACGCCGCCGACTCCAGCAACCCGCGTTTCACGCAGCTGGAAAACCACATCGGCCGGCCGGTCGAGGTGCGGCCCCGCCAGGCAAGCGGAATCTACTATCTCGCACGCCTCCGCATCACCGGTCCCGTCGAGGGCAACGTCCGAGGCTGCAGGTACGAGTACGAGCAGGGATCGCGCCTGTACACCCAGACGCTCGACTGCGAGGCGGAGATCCGCACAGCGGCGCGACAGCGGCGCCGCTGACCGTGCGGTGCCGGTGCCGCACCTGGTCGGTGCGGCACCTCACGGGCTCGCCCGCTGCTCCCGCCGCGGGGTGGGCGGCACGGACGATTCGCGGGGCGCTAGTTGGCGACGCGGTAGGCGCTGACCCAGGCGCCGATGCTGCCGTAGCCGGTGCGGTCGATGACGATCGCGCCGCCCGTGCAGTTGTAGTTGTCCCACAGCTCCACCCGCGTGGCGCTCTCCGTGCGGGCGGAACGGATGCGGTCGTTCCAGTTGTCGCCGACGTACTTGCACTCCCCGGTGTTGCCGGAGAACCACCTGTCCAGGCCGGAGAAGCCCGTCGAGGAGTACGCGTGGAAGCTGCCCGCCAGCGCGCCGGCGGGGCTGGCGGAGGACGAGGGGGTGAGGGGTCCGGCGGCGGACGGATGGGCGGTGACGATGACGCCGGCCAGGGCCGCGGCCGTGACCATGATCTTGCGCATGACGGACACTTTGCCTCCCGTGAGTCGACCATGTCCTGCCGGGTGAAGGCACGGCGAAGCAGAACCGGGCACGTGTCGACGCCGCGAGCCGTTCCGCGCGTTCACTCGACGGCATCAACGTAGCCCGCGGCGGCGGCCCGGTGGCCGCCTCCACGACGGAATGGCGTGAACACGCAACGGGCCCCGGACCACCCGGCACTTCCGCGTCGGCGGGGGCGCACCGGAGCCGTACGCCGGGCGCCCTCAGCCGCTGGTCAGGACCACCAGCTTCTGCGTCGCCCGCGTCATCGCCACGTACCGGTCCACCGCGCCCTCCACGCCGTCGCCGAACCGGTCCGGGTCCACCAGCACCACCAGGTCGAACTCCAGGCCCTTCGACAGCTCCGGCGTCAGCGACCGGACGCGGGGCCGCTCGCGGAAGTCAGGGGCGCCGATCACGCAGGCGACCCCGTCCGTACCGGAGGCCAGCCAGCCGTCCACCACCGCGTCCAGGTCCGCGACCGCCCCGTACTGGACCGGGACGCCGCTGCGGCGGATCGACGTCGGCACGTTGGCGTCGGGGAGTACGGCCCGGATGACCGGCTCGGCCTCCGCCATGACCTCCTCGGGCGTGCGGTAGTTGACGCTCAGCGACGCCACCTCCGCCCGGTCGAGGCCGACCCGCGCCAACCGCTCCTCCCACGACTCCGTGAAGCCGTGCCTGGCCTGCGCCCGGTCACCGACGATGGTGAAGCTCCGCGACGGGCAGCGCAGCAGCAGCATCTGCCACTCCGCGTCGGTCAGTTCCTGCGCCTCGTCCACGACGACGTGCGCGAACGGCCCGGCCAGCGGCTCGGACGGCGCGGCGGGCAGCGCGGACTCGTCGATCAGGGTGTCCCGCAGGTCCTGCCCGTGCAGCATCGTCACCGCGCCCTCGCCGTCGTCGTCGGCGGCGATCACGTTGTCGATGACCCCGGCCATCCGCTCCCGCTCGGCGGCGACCGACGTCTTGTGACGGCGCTTGCGCAGCGCCTCCTCCGGGTCGCCGAGCCGCTGCCGTGCCGCGTCCAGCAGCGGCAGGTCGGACAGCGTCCACGCCCGCGCGTCCGCCCGCTGGAGCTTCCGTACGTCGTCGCGGCTCAGCCACGGCGCGCACATCCGCAGGTACGCCGGTACGGTCCACAGGTCCCCGACCAGGTCGGCGGCCTCGATCAGCGGCCACGCGGCACCGAGCGCGCCCGTCAGCTCCCGGTCGGCGCGCAGCGCCCGGCGGAACAGCTGGTCCGGTACGCCCTCCTCGTGCTTGTCCCGCAGGATCGCGACCAGCTCCTCCCAGATCAGGTCGCGGGCCTCGTTGTGCGGCACGCCCGGCTCGGCCGCGTCGAACGCCTCCGCCCAGTCGTCGGCGCTCAGCCACACGGCGCCCCACGGCGTGGTGACCGTCATGCCCTCGGTGGGCGGCGACTCGTAGAACCGGACCGCCTTCTCGATGGCCTTCACCATGTCGGCGGACGACTTCAGCCGCGCGACCTCCGGGTCCTTCTCGGCCCCCGCCCCGGCGCCCTCGGCGACCAGGTCGCGCAGGGTGCACGTACGGACGCCCTCCTCGCCGAGGCTGGGCAGTACGTCCTCCACGTACGCGAGGTACGGCTCGTGCGGGCCGACGAACAGCACGCCGCCGCGCCGGTGGCCGAGGCGCGGGTCGGAGTACAGCAGGTACGCGGAGCGGTGCAGCGCGACGACCGTCTTGCCCGTGCCGGGGCCGCCGTCCACGACGAGGGCGCCGCGCGAACCGGCCCGGATGATGGCGTCCTGGTCGGCCTGGATGGTGGCGAGCACGTCCCGCATGCGCGCCGAGCGGTTGGTGCCCAGGCTCGCGATGAACGCGGACTGGTCGTCCAGCGCGGCGTTGCCCTCCAGGCCGTCGGGGGTGAACACCTCGTCCCAGTAGTCGCTGATCCGGCCGCGGGTCCAGCGGTACCGGCGGCGGCTGGCGAGGCCCATGGGGCTGGCGTGGGTCGCCGCGAAGAACGGCTCGGCGGCGGGCGAGCGCCAGTCCACCAGCAGGCGGCGGCCCGAGCTGTCGGTGAGGCCGAGCCGCCCGACGTACACCGGCTCGCCGTCGTCGGCACCGACCATGTGCCCGAGGCACAGGTCGATCCCGAAGCGGCGCAGCGCGCGCAGGCGGGCGGTCAGCCGGTGGATCTCGATGTCCCGCTCCATCGCCTCCCGGCCGACACCGCCGGGCGCGCGGCGCTCGGCGTCGAGACGGTCGGACAGTTCCGCGATCGTCTGCTCCAGGCAGTGGGCGATGGCCGCGAAGTGCTCCTCGTCGCGGGCGATCAGCGCCGGGTCGGCCTTGGCGGCGAGCCGCTCGGGCAGATCGAACGCGCGGGCGGCCATCCCGGCGGGGCGAGTCTCACCATGGACGAAGGCGCTCATATTTCGTGAATCTCGCAATTCTGAAGGTTCCGGCATAGGCCTGCGATTGTCCGCCACGACGGGGGCCTTGCCGCAAGCCCCCCACTGCGCTATACGTTGAGAGTGGCGAGGAGCGGGTCTCCCGCCTTTTTGGCTGCCCAGGCGGCGAAGCCGCCGCCCCGGAACGCCCACCCCCGACTACCCCGCCGGGGCTCCCCGTCCGGCGCAACGGCGCCCACGCACGTTCTTCCCGCCTGGCCGCGAGGTGCCGCCCGGCGGACCCCCCACTCCGGCACCAGGAATCCGACCACACGGCATCGCCCGGCGTGAGGGCCCGTGCAGGGTCACCCCGGCAGCCCCAAGGTCTCGGCTTCGATCAACCAGGGCCCCCATCGCCCTTGCGGAACGCCTGCCCACAACGGCGAGGGCGCGCCGCACGCACCACGCGGCGGGCCCGGAGACGACCGCACCACCCACGAGGCCCCGCCATGGCCGTACACCGGCGCAAGGGCCGTGCAGGGTCGCCCCCGCAGGGGTTGCCGGCGAACCCGGGCTCCCCAGCCTGGAGCGAAGGCCGCCGACCCCGAGGAGGTGAGCCCGGAGGGGCCCCGCCCCACACCGGACATCAGGCGCACCCCTACGGCCCGCCGCCCGCCACGGCGCCGGGCCCCGGCGCCCCGGAAGGCCCGGCACGGCGCCCCCGCCCGTCGCCGTACGAGCGAGGGGCGCCCCGGAAGGCCCCGCACCACGCCCACCACCAGCACCCGCGCCCCCTGCACCCGCCCAGCACCAGCACCAGCACCAGCACCAGCACCAGCACCATCCCCACACCCCCTGTGACCCGCCTCACCCGGCCCCCGCTCACCTGCCGCTTCCGCTCCTCGGATGACCCGAGTCCACCCCCGGGGCTGTACAGGCCGCTACGCGCGTAGATATGCTCCCCTGGTGACCATGCCCACCAATGCACTTGCTGACGTGACCGCGTCCGACAGCACTCTGCGCCGCTTCCTTCACGGGCTGCCCGGCGTGGATGCCGTCGGCCTCGAGGCGCGTGCCGCCGCGCTCGGTACGCGCTCGATCAAGACCACGGCCAAGGCGTACGCCATCGACCTGGCCATCTCGATGATCGACCTGACGACGCTCGAAGGCGCGGACACCCCGGGCAAGGTCCGGGCGCTCGCCGCCAAGGCCGTACGTCCCGACCCGACCGACCGGACCACCCCGCACACGGCGGCGGTCTGCGTGTACCCCGACATGGTGGCGACCGCGAAGGCCGCCCTGGCCGCCGCGGGCGCGACGGACGTGAAGGTGGCGTCCGTCGCCACCGCGTTCCCCGCCGGCCGCGCCGCGCTCGACGTGAAGCTCGCGGACACCCGTGACGCCGTCGCCGCGGGGGCGGACGAGATCGACATGGTGATCGACCGGGGCGCGTTCCTCGCGGGCGACTACATGAAGGTGTACGACGAGATCCGCGCCGTGAAGGAGGCCGGCGGCCCCGCGCGGCTGAAGGTCATCTTCGAGACCGGCGAGCTGTCGACCTACGACAACATCCGCCGCGCCTCCTGGCTCGGCATGCTCGCGGGCGCGGACTTCATCAAGACCTCGACCGGCAAGGTCGCGGTGAACGCCACCCCCGCCAACACGCTCCTGATGCTGGAGGCGGTGCGCGACTTCCGCGCCCAGACGGGTGTCCAGGTGGGCGTGAAGCCCGCGGGCGGCATCCGCACGTCCAAGGACGCGATCAAGTTCCTGGTCCTGGTCAACGAGACCGTGGGCGAGGACTGGCTGGACAGCCACTGGTTCCGCTTCGGCGCGTCGAGCCTGCTGAACGACCTGCTGATGCAGCGTCAGAAGCTGGCCACCGGACGGTACTCCGGCCCCGACTACGTGACGGTGGACTGATCACCATGGCATCTGCATCCGCATCCGCATTCGAGTACGCACCCGCTCCCGAGTCCCGCTCGGTCGTGGACATCGCCCCGTCGTACGGGCTGTTCATCGACGGCGAGTTCACCGAGGCCGCCGACGGCAAGGTCTTCAAGACGGTCGCCCCGGCCACCGAGGAGGTCCTCTCCGAGGTCGCCCAGGCCGGCGCCGAGGACGTGGACCGGGCCGTGAGGGCCGCCCGCAAGGCGTTCGCGAAGTGGTCGGCGCTGCCCGGCTCCGAGCGCGCCAAGTACCTGTTCCGCATCGCGCGGATCATCCAGGAGCGCTCCCGCGAGCTGGCCGTCCTGGAGACCCTGGACAACGGCAAGCCGATCAAGGAGACCCGCGACCACGACCTGCCGCTGGTCGCCGGGCACTTCTTCTACTACGCGGGCTGGGCCGACAAGCTGAGCCACGCGGGCTTCGGCCCGGACCCGAAGCCGCTGGGCGTGGCCGGGCAGGTCATCCCGTGGAACTTCCCGCTCCTGATGCTGGCGTGGAAGATCGCCCCGGCGCTGGCCGCGGGCAACACGGTCGTGCTGAAGCCCGCCGAGACGACCCCGCTGTCGGCGCTGTTCTTCGCGGACGTGTGCCGCCAGGCGGGCCTCCCCAGGGGCGTCGTCAACATCCTCCCCGGCTACGGGGACGCGGGCGCCGCGCTGGTCGAGCACCCGGACGTCGACAAGGTGGCGTTCACCGGCTCCACCGCCGTCGGCAAGGCCATCGCCCGCCAGGTCGCGGGCACCCGCAAGAAGCTCACGCTGGAGCTGGGCGGCAAGGGCGCCAACATCGTCTTCGACGACGCCCCGATCGACCAGGCCGTCGAGGGCATCGTCACGGGCATCTTCTTCAACCAGGGCCAGGTGTGCTGCGCGGGCTCCCGCCTGCTGGTGCAGGAGTCCGTGCAGGACGAGTTCCTGGACGCCCTGAAGCGCCGCCTGTCCACGCTGCGCCTCGGCGACCCGCTGGACAAGAACACGGACATCGGCGCGATCAACTCGGCCGAGCAGCTGGCCCGTATCAAGGCGCTCGCGGACACCGGCGAGGCGGAGGGCGCCGAGCGCTGGTCGCCCGCCTGCGAGCTGCCGTCCCACGGCTACTGGTTCGCGCCGACGCTGTTCACCGGCGTCACCCAGGCCCACACGGTCGCCCGCGACGAGATCTTCGGCCCGGTCCTGTCGGTGCTGACGTTCCGTACGCCCGCGGAGGCCGTCGCCAAGGCGAACAACAGCCAGTACGGCCTGTCGGCGGGCATCTGGTCGGAGAAGGGCTCCCGCATCCTCGCGGTCGCCGACAAGCTCCGCGCGGGTGTCGTCTGGGCGAACACATTCAACAAGCTGGACCCGACGTCGCCGTTCGGCGGCTACAAGGAGTCGGGCTTCGGCCGCGAGGGCGGCCGGCACGGCCTGGAGGCGTACCTCGCCCCGTCGAGCCCGGAGGGTGAGCGCTGATGAGCAGCACCGATGAGCACAACCGTCGACGCGTCTTCAAGACCTACAAGCTGTACGTCGGGGGGAAGTTCCCCCGCAGCGAGAGCGGCCGGGTGTACGAGGTGACAGACAGCAACGGCACGTGGCTGGCGAACGCGCCGCTCTCCTCCCGCAAGGACGCGCGGGACGCGGTCGTCGCCGCCCGCAAGGCGTTCCCCGGCTGGTCGGGCTCCACGGCGTATCTGCGCGGCCAGATCCTGTACCGGGTCGCGGAGATGCTGGAGGGCCGCCGGGGCCAGTTCGTCCGCGAGGTGGCGGACGCGGAGGGCCTGTCGAAGTCGAAGGCCGCCGAGGTCGTCGAGGCCGCCGTGGACCGCTGGGTCTGGTACGCGGGCTGGACGGACAAGATCGCCCAGGTCGTCGGCGGCGCCAACCCGGTGTCGGGGCCGTACTTCAACCTGTCCTCGCCGGAGCCGACCGGTGTCGTCGCCGTGGTCGCCCCGCAGGAGTCGTCGCTGCTCGGCCTGGTCTCGGTGCTCGCCCCGGTGATCGCCACGGGCAACACGGCGGTCGTCGTGGCCAGCGAGAAGGCCCCGCTGCCCGCGCTGACCCTGGCCGAGGTGCTGGCCACGTCGGACGTGCCGGGCGGGGTCGTGAACATCCTGTCGGGCCGTACGGCGGAGATCGCCACGCCGCTCGCCGCGCACCAGGACGTCAACGCCGTCGACCTGACGGGCGCGGGCGCCGAGCTGGCCCGTGACCTGGAGGTCGCGGCGGCCGACAACCTGAAGCGCGTGCTGCGTCCCCAGGCTGTGGACGGCGGCGCCGACTGGACCGCCGACCCGGGTACGGGGCGCCTGACGGCGTTCCTTGAGACCAAGACGGTCTGGCACCCGACGGGCTCCCTGGGCGTGTCCGGCTCGGCGTACTGACCGGCCCGCCGCCCCCGCACACGACGGCCCCGCCTCCCCTTCCCTCGGGGGAGGCGGGGCCGTCCCGCGTACGTGCCCGCCAGCCGTCCCGCGTACATGCCCGTCAGGGTCGCCCGTCGCGCGCCCGCCATGCTTCGCCCGCGAGTTCAGCCGGGGATGACCCCGCCCAGCAGGGGCCCGGCGACGGGCAGTTCGGGGGCGCTGGCCAGCGAGCCGGTCACGGACGTGGTGTCCACGGGCCGGAAGTCCGCGACCTGGGTGCCGACGCCGTTGTCCAGCGGGTCCACGCCCGTCCCCGCCAGCGGGTTGATCTTCAAGTGCTTCGCCGGGGCCGCGACGTGCGGGACCACGTCCGTCACGGCCTGCACGGCCGCCGAGGGGTCGACGTCCCGCAGGTCGGCCGCCTGGGCCTGGCCCCCGGTCGCGCCGAGCGCGGCGCCCAGGGCCGACACGGTCAGTCCGGCCTTCAGCAAGCGGTTCATGGGAGTTCCTGCCTGGAGGGGGTGATCGGTCGGACACACACCGTAGGGGAGGTGTGATGCTCGATACCAACGGGTCCCCGGCGGGGTCCCCCTACCGGGTCAATGGTTCACACTGGTGTCCCGTGAGTTCCCAACCGATCCCGACCCGCGTCGTGCTGCTCGCGGGCCCATCAGGCTCCGGCAAGTCGTCCCTCGCCGCCCGCGCCGGTCTCCCCGTGCTCCGGCTCGACGACTTCTACAAGGAGGCCGGCGACCCGTCCCTGCCGCTCGTGCCGGGCAGCACGGACATCGACTGGGACTCCCCCGGCTCGTGGGACGCGGACGCGGCGGTCGCCGCCATCGTGGAGCTGTGCGCGACGGGCCGTACGACGGTCCCCGTGTACGACATCTCCACCAGCTCCCGCGTCGGCCGCGAACCCCTGGACATCGCCCGTACGCCGCTGTTCATCGCGGAGGGCATCTTCGCCGCCGACATCGTGCGCCGCTGCGAGGAGCTGGGCGTGCTGGCCGACGCGCTGTGCCTGCGGGGCCGGCCGTCCACGACGTTCCGCCGCAGGCTGCTGCGGGACCTGCGCGAGGGCCGCAAGTCGGTGCCGTTCCTGTTGCGGCGGGGCTGGCGGCTGATGCGCGCCGAGCGGTCCATCGTGGCCCGGCAGGCGGCGCTGGGCGCGCACCCGTGCGCCAAGGACGAGGCGCTGGGGCGTCTCGCGGCCGCGGCGGCGGGCCGCCACCGGGCGCCGAGGGCCACGGAACCGGCGTAGGGGTCACACCCCCACGCAGACGGGGCCGGACGAAGGACCGGCCCCGGACAGAGGTGTGCGCCGGACAAGCCCCCCAGCTTGTCCGGCGCGGTGTTTCCCCCGTGGTGCCCCCGTGTCCCCCGTGGGCACCCCCCCCTTGTTTCCCCGTTGCCCCCCGCGCCCCGGTGGAGTCCGGGACTCCCGAGGATCCCCCCGTGATCCCCGAGACCCCCGGGCCCCGCTCTCCCCCCCGTGAGGGCCCCACGTCCCCCGTGGGCCCCCGTTCCCCCGCCCCTTAGGCCACGAGCTGGCCGAAGGACTCCTCCTGGTCACGGCCGAAGCTGAGGACCTCGTCCTCGCGCAGCCGGCGGAGCGACCGCCAGATGCTCGACTTCACCGTGCCGACACTGATGTCCAGTATGTCCGCGATCTCCGGGTCGGTGCGGCCCTCGTAGTAGCGCAGGACCAGCATGGTGCGCTGGAGTTCGGGCAGCCGGGCGAGCGCCTGCCAGAGCACCGTGCGCAGTTCCGTGCCGCGCATCGCGTCGGAGTCGCCCACCGTCTCCGGCAGCTCCTCCGTCGGGTACTCGTTCAGCTTGCGCCGACGCCAGGCGCTGATGTGCAGGTTCGTCATCGTGCGGCGCAGGTAGCCGCCGACGGCCGCCTTGTCGCTGATCCGGTCCCAGGCGCGGTACGTCGAGAACAGCGCGCTCTGGAGCAGGTCCTCGGCCTCGTGCCGGTCGCCGGTCAGGTGGTAGGCGGTGGCGTACAGGGAGGCGCGGCGCTCCTGGACGTAGGCGGTGAACGCGGCTTCCGCGCTCCCCTTCCTCGCCGGGGCCGTCCGCTCCCCCGCGACCTCCCCGTACTGCCTTCCCCCGTCGGACAGGGCGACCATGTAGGGCGCCTTGTGCTGACGCCCGGCACCGCGAACGCACCCCCGCCCGGTCACGGTGCCGGACTTCTCCGCGCTCCGCGCGACATCGTGGAGACGCGTGACAACTGCGTTCGAGGTGGTGCTGTGCTGCACTGCGTTCATCACGCCCCCCTGTCGTCGTGGAGTCGGCTCATCCGTGTGGAAAAAAGACTGCCGAGGTGAGTTCATGACGGTGTCCGCCGACTGTCACAGGCGTGTCACAGGGGCCCGTGACATACCGGTCCGGTACCGGACGGCCCGTGGGAGCGCTCCATGGGTCGAACTCGTCTCCTCCCATGGGACAGAATGACGCCGTGCCTTTCCTGTTGCTGATCGAGGACGACGACGCCATCCGCACGGCCCTCGAACTCTCGCTGTCCCGCCAGGGCCACCGTGTGGCCACCGCGGCGACGGGTGAGGACGGCCTGAAGCTGCTGCGCGAGCAGCGTCCTGACCTGATCGTCCTGGACGTGATGCTGCCCGGCATCGACGGTTTCGAGGTGTGCCGGCGCATCCGGCGCACCGACCAGCTGCCGATCATCCTGCTGACGGCCCGCAGCGACGACATCGACGTGGTCGTCGGTCTGGAGTCGGGGGCGGACGACTATGTCGTCAAGCCGGTGCAGGGACGGGTGCTGGACGCCCGCATCCGGGCCGTGCTGCGGCGCGGTGAGCGGGAGACGACGGATTCGGCGACGTTCGGCGCGCTGGTCATCGACCGGTCCGCGATGACGGTGACGAAGAACGGCGAGGAGCTGCAGCTGACGCCGACCGAGCTGCGGCTGCTGCTGGAGCTGAGCCGTCGGCCGGGTCAGGCGCTGTCGCGGCAGCAGCTGCTGCGGCTGGTGTGGGAGCACGACTATCTGGGCGACTCGCGTCTGGTGGACGCGTGTGTGCAGCGGTTGCGGGCGAAGGTGGAGGACGTTCCGTCGTCGCCCACCCTGATCCGTACGGTGCGCGGCGTCGGTTACCGGCTCGATTCCCCCGCGTGAGCATGCGGGAGGAACAGGGCGGCACGTCGAGCGGTGCCGCGGAGGACGGGCGGAGAGCACTGAGCGCGGGGAAGCGGTGGACGAGCCTGCGGGTGCGGCTGATCGTCGTGTTCGGCCTGGTCGCGCTGACCGCGGCCGTGTCGGCGTCGGGGATCGCGTACTGGCTGAACCGTGAGGCGGTGCTGACGCGTACGCAGGACGCGGCGCTCGGCGACTTCAAGCAGGAGATGCAGAACCGTGCGGCGGCGCTGCCGCTGCGGCCCACGGAGGAGGAGCTGCGGCGGACCGCCGAGCTGATGGCGCAGGGCGGCGGCGGCTACAGCGTGGTGCTGCTGGGCGAGCGGGACGCGGGCAAGCCGATCGTCGGCACGTCGGACCCGGACCGGTTCACGCTGCGCGACGTCCCGGCGCCGCTGCGGACGGCGGTGGACGAGGAGCAGGAGCTCACGGCGGGCAACCAGCACTCGTACCACGTGTTCTGGCTGCGGACGAACCTGCGCGGCACGCCGTATCTGGTGGGCGGGACGCGGATCATCGGCGGCGGGCCGACGGGGTACATGCTGAAGTCGCTGGAGCCCGAGCGGCAGGACCTGAACTCGCTGGCCTGGTCGCTCGGTGTGGCGACGCTGCTGGCGCTGCTCGGGTCGGCGCTGCTGGCCCAGGTGGCCGCGACGACGGTGCTGAAGCCGGTGCACCGGCTGGGCGAGGCGGCGCGGCGGCTGGGCGAGGGCAAGCTCGACACGCGGCTGCGCGTCTCGGGCACGGACGAACTGGCCGAGCTGGCGCGGACGTTCAACAGCGCGGCGGAGAGCCTCCAGAAGAAGGTCGCCGACATGAGCGCCCGGGAGGAGTCCAGCCGCCGGTTCGTGGCGGACATGTCGCACGAGCTGCGGACCCCGATGACGGCGCTGACGGCGGTGACGGAGGTCCTGGAGGAGGAGCAGGACAGTCTGGACCCGATGGTGGCGCCCGCGGTGTCGCTGGTGATCAGCGAGACACGGCGGCTGAACACGCTGGTGGAGAACCTGATGGAGGTCACGCGGTTCGACGCCGGTACGGCGAAGCTGGTCCTGGACGACGTGGACGTGGCCGACCAGGTGACGGCGTGCATCGACGCGCGGGCGTGGCTGGACGCGGTGGAGCTGGACGCCGAGCGGGGCATCGTGGCGCGGCTGGACCCGCGCAGGCTGGACGTCATACTCGCCAACCTGATCGGCAACGCGCTGAAGCACGGCGGTTCGCCGGTGCGGGTGTCGGTGCGGATGTCGGGCGACGACCTGATCGTGCGGGTGCGGGACCACGGGCCGGGCATCCCGGAGGACGTACTGCCGCATGTCTTCGACCGGTTCTACAAGGCGAGCGCGTCCCGGCCCCGGTCGGAGGGCAGTGGGCTCGGGCTGTCGATCGCGATGGAGAACGCGCTGATCCACGGCGGTGACATCACCGCGGCCAACTCGCCGGACGGGGACGGCGCGGTGTTCACGCTGCGGCTGCCCCGTGACGGTTCGGCTGTCGCGGCCCGTGACGGGGAGGCCGGGGAGGGCGGCTCCGCGCGGGGTGGCGGGGACGGCCGTGGCGGCCGAAGGGACGACGCTCCAGGGGATGAGGGACAGGACAGTGGCGAGCGGGAAGCGCGTGCCTGACTCGGGTGTACGGACGGACCCGCGCCCCGCGGCCCCGGGCGCCCGGGCGGCGCGCGGGTGGCGGGTGCCGGTCGTGGCGGCCGTGCTGGCGGCGGTGACGGCCGGGTGCGGGATACGGACGACGTCGGTGCCGGTGGACGCGGGCGGCGCGCCGTCGCGGGTGCCCTGCAGCCTGTCGGAGGCGCCCGACGCGGGGGTGCCCGACGCGGGGGTGCCCGCGCGGGTGTACCTGGTGTGCGCGTCGGGTCTGGAGCCGGTGAGCCGCACGGTACGGCCGGAGGACGGCGCGTCGGGTGACGCGGCGCGGGTGGTCATGGCGGGGGCGCTGCTGGAGGCGATGCGGGAGCGCCCGTCGGAGCGGGAGCGGCAGGCGGGTTTCACGACGTACCTGGACGAGCCGCTGAAGTTCACGACGTACCTGGACGAGCCGCTGAAGGTGACGGCGGGCCGTGCGGGCGACCCGGAGGGCGCGCTGCGGCTGAGCCGCCAGCCCGAGGACCTGCCGCCCGCGGCGCTGGCGCAGATCGTGTGCACGTACGCCGAGTCGGACGCCACGTCGGTGCGGGGCACGGTGGTCCTGGGCGGCCCGGGCAGGTACCCGGTGCGGCGGTACGTGTGCGACGAGTCGGTGAAGGCCCGCCCGGAGTCGCCGCTGCCGACGCGGGCGCCCTGAGGGGCCTGTCCACGCGGAAGCCGGGCCGGTCCGGCCGGGCGCCCGGTGGGGTACGCCTGGCGTGCGACGCGGCGCTGGGCCTGGGTGGGCCCGTCACCGCGATGCCGGGTGCCAGTACCAGCAGGGGGCGCACCAGCCTGTGACCACAGTGCGGGGCCGCGAGTGGAGCCGAAGGGGCGCGCGGGTGTCGAGAGGACGGCCGCGCAATCGGCGCCCGGGGAACGAGGGCCGAGCACGGACGACCTCTCGACACCCGCATAAGGCGCCCCGGAGGCGCAAGGAGCCAAAAGAGGAGGAGCGGAACCGATCCTGCCGGGGGGCGCGTCTTGGGTGGCGTGCAGCGTCAAGGTCCGGGCGGCATGGCCGCCATCCGCTACCGCGTGGCGGGACTCGCTCTTCTCTTCCTCCATCTGGTGCTGGTGGGGTGGCTGACGCTGCGGCCGCTGGATGTGATGTGGGTGACGGCGGCGAATCTGGAGCCGCTGGCGGGGATCAAGGCCGATCTGGCGCTGGGCCCGGCGGAGGCGGCGCGGCGGATCGGTGAGGGTCTGCTGCTGCTGGCGCCGCTGGGCGTGTTGCTGCCGCTGGCGGACGCGCGTCTGGATGTGGCGCGGTGGGCTTCTCTCGTACGGACGGTGTCGGCGGGGGCGCTGGTGTCGCTGGGGATCGAGTTGCTGCAGACGGCGGTACCGGGCCGGGTCGTGGATGTGGACGCGGTGCTGTTGAACACGACGGGTGTGGCGCTGGCGCACCTGGCGGTCGTTCCGGCGTGGCGGGCGCGGCTGCGGCGCAGGCTGGCCGCCGCGTCGGGCGGCGGAGCGCAGGGGCCGCGCGCGGGTGCGGGGGCGGGCCGGTGGTCCGGCGCGGGGCCGGTCGCGGGGTCCGCCCTGGGGGGGAAGCGGCGGCGGGGTGGTGCCCTGCGGCGGGAGGAGGTGTCTCAGGGTGCTACCCCGAGGATTCCCAGGGTCGGGATCGCCCCGTAGTCCGATGCTTTGTCCGGGGTAGGCGGGTGAGGATGGATACACCGGAAGCCGGTCGGCGGCTTCCGCTCAGCCCCTGACGAAGGAGCCCACCATGGCCGCACTTGCCCGCCCCCGTGACGGACGCATGATCGGCGGAGTGTGCGCGGCGCTGGCCCGGCGCTTCGGCACCTCGGTGACGACGATGCGGGTCATATTCGTCGCGTCGTGTCTGCTGCCGGGTCCGCAGGTCCTGCTGTATCTGGCGCTGTGGATGCTGCTGCCGTCCGAGAAGTCCGCGAACGCGGCCTGGTAGCCGCCGCCGCGGCCCCTGTCGGAGCCTCTGGCCGTGACGCGGTACGGCGGTGGGCGCGCCCCTCCTGGGTGCGCGCCCACCGCCGCGGTGTGTGCCGGGTCCGGTCCGCGTCCGGGTCAGCCCCGTCGGGTCGGCCGGGTCCGGGTGCCGAGTCCGGGTCAGCCGAGACCGGCGGCGGGGAGGCTGCCGCCGACGGGAAGGCCGCCGAGAAGGCCCACGACGGGGTCGACCGGGGTGTCCACGGGGATGGCGGGCGCGGCCTGCGTGACGGCGCCGAGGGCGCCTTCCGCGATGGAGGCGGTCTCGCCCGCGCCGCCGGGGAGGGCGGAGACGGCCTGCGCGACCGGCAGCGCCTGGGTGGCGGTCTCCAGGACGGGGCCGGTGGGGACGGCGGTGAGCGCGGAGGCGCTGCCGGCGGCGGAGACGGCGAAAGCGGCACCCAGCGCGGCGACGCCGAGGGTCTTGGCAGCGGACTGCTTCATCGAAATTCGTCCTTGGGGAGAATCGGGGGCATGAGCGGCTCTGCAACTTAGCGATCGCGTCAGGCGGCCCGCAAACACCGGAAACGGCCGGGTCATGGAATTCCCGGCCGTTCCGGCCCCCTGCCCGTGGCGCCGCGCTCAGGCGTTCCCGGGGGAAGAAGCCCTGGTGGCGGCGGTCTGTGTGAACAGCCATTCGGACTTGAGCTCGGCGTATCCGGGCTTGATCACATCGTTGATCATCGCGAGTCGTTCATCGAAAGGGATGAACGCTGATTTCATCGCATTGACCGTGAACCACTGCATGTCGTCGAGCGTGTAGCCGAATGTCTCGCTCAGCAGCTCGAATTCCCGGCTCATGCTGGTGCCGGACATCAGCCGGTTGTCGGTGTTGACGGTGGCTCGGAAGTGGAGCCGCCGGAGCAGGCCGATGGGGTGCTCGGCGTAGGAGGCGGCGGCGCCGGTCTGGAGGTTGGAGGTGGGGCACATCTCCAGGGGGATGCGCTTGTCGCGTACGTACGCGGCGAGGCGGCCGAGTGTGACGGTGCCGTCGTCGGCGACCTGGATGTCGTCGATGATGCGGACGCCGTGGCCGAGGCGGTCGGCGCCGCACCACTGGATGGCCTGCCAGATGGACGGCAGGCCGAACGCCTCACCGGCGTGGATGGTGAAGTGGTTGTTCTCCCGCTTCAGGAATTCGAAGGCGTCGAGGTGCCGGGTGGGCGGGTAGCCGGCCTCGGCGCCCGCGATGTCGAAGCCGACGACGCCCGCGTCGCGGTGGGCGTTGGCCAGCTCGGCGATCTCCAGGGACCTGGCGGCGTGCCGCATCGCGGTGAGGAGGGCGCCGACGCGGATGCGGTGGCCGCGCTCGCGGGCGCGGCGTTCCCCCTCGCGGAAACCGTCGTTGACGGCGGTGACGACCTCGTCGAGGGTGAGGCCGCCCTCCAGGTGCTGTTCGGGGGCGTAGCGGACCTCCGCGTACACGACGCCGTCCTCGGCGAGGTCCTCCGCGCACTCGGCCGCGACGCGGAAGAGGGCGTCGCGGGTCTGCATGACGGCGCAGGTGTGGGCGAACGTCTCCAGGTACCGCTCCAGGGAGCCGGAGTCGGCGGCCTCGCGGAACCACCGGCCGAGCCGGTCGGGGTCGCTCTCGGGCAGGGCGTCGTAGCCGCTCTGGCGGGCCAGGTCGACGACCGTGCCGGGGCGCAGTCCCCCGTCGAGGTGGTCGTGCAGGAGGACCTTCGGGGCGCGGCGGATCTGGTCCGCGGTGGGGAGGGAAGGGCTCGGGCTCGTCATTTTCGCACCTTAGCTCCTACGCGCGTAGAGGGCGCGCAGGCGACGTGAGTTGGGCGGGTGCGCCCCGCGCTGGCGTCGCACCGCCACGCGGGGTCGCGCCCGCGCCGGTGCCGCGCGCACGCGGCGTCCGCCGTCGCTCGATGGGGACACGTCACTCGATACGGAACAGTGACCGCGTGTACGGGTGGCGTACACCTCCTCTTCTGAGACTGTTCTGCCATGGCACACCACGCACTCGTAGGGCCTGGCGGGGCACGGCAGCCGCGCCTGGGGCGGGCCGTAGGGGGGTCGGACACGGCGGCTGTCGGGGGCGTCGTGCTCCTCCTGCCCGACGGCTCGCCGGAATCGGCGCGCCGCGCTTCGCCGTTGCACCGCGCCGCCCTGCTGCCGCTGGCCCGGCGCCTGGTCCGGGCGGGCCGGGACGACGGGGTCGCCGCGCACGTGGTGCGGTACCGGGGGCGCGGCTGGAACGGCACGGACGCGCGGCTCGCGGCGGACGCGCAGTGGGCGGTCGCCGAGGTGGTGCGCCGTCACGGCGACGTGCCGGTGTGCCTGGTGGGCCACGGCATGGGCGGCCGGGCGGCGCTGCGGGCGGCGGGGCACGCGGCGGTCGTCTCCGTACTGGCGCTGGCGCCGTGGCTGCCGGAGGACGACGTGGCGGCGGAGCCGGAGCCGGTACGCCAGCTGGTGGGCCGTCAGGTGATGATCGTGCACGGGACGACCGACGCGGTGGCCCACCCGGACCTCTCCTACCGGCTGGCCGTGCGCGCCAAGAAGGCGAACCGGACGACGTGCCGCTTCGAGGTCCACTCGGACGGGCACGCACTGCGCCAGCACCACGAGGAAGTACTGTCGCTGGCCCTCGACTTCGTGCTCGGCTCGCTCTTCGGCCGCCCGTACACCCGCCCGGTCACCGACGCGTTCGCGGCGCCGCCGCCGCTGGGGCTGCGGATGCCGCTGGCGGCCGGGTTCGGGCGTTCGCTGCGGCCCTGACCCGCCGGGCCGCCCGTCACTGATCGTCGCGGCGGCGCGGGTCGGGTTCGCCTCCCGCGATCGTGTCGGCGTACTCGGACGGGTCGACCGTGCCCTCCCGGTCCGGGTTGATGCCGGGGCTGCCGCCCGGCTGGCCGCCGCCGGTCGTGCCGTACCCGCCGGGGACGCCGGGCACGCTGTCCGCGTCGGCCTGCTCCCGGGTCACGTGCCGGGTGGCGCGGACGCCCGCCCGCCGCTCGCCGTGCGGGTAGCTGAACGGCCGGGACCGCGCCCGCTCCTCCTCCGCGCGGCGCGCCGCGTCGGCCGCCTCCGACTCGTGGCCGCCGCGCTGGTCCACGGGGCGGCGTCCGGTGTCGTGGTCCTGTGCGTCGTACGGCTCCGTGCCCTGAGGCCGTACGGGGTGCTGGTCGTCGTTCCTGGTCATGGCGACCGGGTACCCGGAGCGCGCCGCCCGATGCCGCAGCGCCCCGTGCCGGGCTCTGCCGCGGGGCCCTTCACTGCTCGGCGACGCCCAGGAGCCTTCCCCTGCGGGACAGCAGGAACTTCTTGAACGCCGCCACCGGGGGCGTGTCCGGGCGCCCCGCCTGCCAGGCGACGCCGATCTCCCGCACCGCGCGCGGAGCCGTCACCGTCAGCTCCACCACGCCCGGCCGGGGCACCGCGGGCGGCGGCAGCAGGGCGACGCCGAGGCCCGCCGCGACCAGCCCGCGCAACGTCTCCGCCTCCTCGCCCTCGAACGCCACGCGCGGCCGGAACCCCGCCTCGGCGCACAGGTCGTCGGTGATCCGGCGCAGCCCGTACCCCGGCTCCAGGGTCACGAACGCCTCGTCGGCCGCCTCCGCCAGCCTGATCCGCTTGCGGCCCGCCAGCCGGTGGTCGTCCGGCACGACGAGCCGCAGCCGCTGCTCGTCCAGGCGCCGCCCGACGAGGTCCGGGGCGTCGGGCACCGGCGAGGTGAGGCACAGGTCCAGTTCGCCCGCCCGGAGGCGCTCGATCATGGCCTCGCCGTAGTTCTGGACGAGCGTGAAGCGGACCTTCGGGTGGTCGACGCGGAACGCCCGCAGCAGCGCGGGCACGGTCTCCGACCCCATCGTGTGCAGGAACCCGAACGCGACGCGCCCCGCCGTCGGGTCCACGTCGGCGCGCACCGCCTCGGCGGCCCGCTCCACCTCGCCGAGCGCCCGCTCCACCGCGAGCAGGAACGTGCGGCCCGCCGGAGTCAGCGACAGGGCCCGGCCCTTGCGGGCGAACAGCGTGACCCCGAGGTCGTCCTCCAGGCGCGCCACGGCCCGCGACAGCGTGGACTGCGGGACGCCCGTCTCGTGCGCGGCGCGGGTCACATGCTCGTGGCGGGCGACCGCCGCGAAGTACGCCAGGCGAGGGGCGAGCAGCAGGCCCATTTCTTCTTCGTTACTGTTCAGTGACAGCCGAGGCTGTGACCTGTACTCATGCACCATGGGAACGATTAAAGCCGTTCCATGCATTGGACGCATGAACCGGCCTCCTCGTACGGTCGAGGCATGTCTCCCGCCAGTACCAAGGCGTCCACGGCAGCCGTGGACGCCGACACGCGCCTCGCTCCCGGACGCCCCGGCCACCGCCGGATGAGCTTCGCCCTCTTCGCCGCCGGCGTCGCGACGTTCGCCCTCCTCTACTCGACGCAGGCCCTGCTCCCGGCCGTCTCCGCCGACTTCGGCGTGACCGCTTCGGCCGCCAGCTGGACCGTCTCCGCCGCGACCGGCGCGCTCGCGCTGTGCGTAGTTCCGCTGAGCGCCCTGTCCGAGCGGCTGGGGCGGCGCGCCATGATGACCGGTTCGCTGGTCACGGCCGTCGCCGTGGGCCTGCTGGTGCCGTTCGCGCCGAGCCTGGAGTGGCTGGTCGTGCTGCGCGCCGTGCAGGGCGCCGCGCTCGCGGGCGTGCCCGCCTCCGCGATGGCGTACCTGGCGGAGGAGGTGCGGCCGAAGGCGCTGGTCGCGGCGATCGGGCTGTTCGTCGCGGGCAACAGCATCGGCGGGATGAGCGGACGGATCGTCACCGGCTGGGTCGCGCAGCTGTGGGGCTGGCGGGCGGGGCTCGCAGCCGTGGGGCTGCTGGCGGTGGTCTGCGTCGTCGCGTACCGGCTGCTGCTGCCCGCCGCGCGGCACTTCACGCCGTCGCCGCTGGACCCGCGCGCGATCGGGCGGACGGTGCGCGGACACCTGTCGGACCCGCTGCTGCTGCGGCTGTACGCGATCGGCGCGCTGTTCATGACGGTGTTCGGCGCCGTGTACACGGTGATCGGCTACCGGCTGGTGGAGGCGCCGTTCTCGCTGCCGCAGGGTGTCGTCGGCTCGGTGTTCCTCGTGTACCTGGTCGGTACGGTGTCGTCCGCGGCGGCCGGGCGGCTGGTCGGGCGCATGGGGCGGCGCGGGGCGCTGTACCTGGCGGTGGCCACGACCGCGGCCGGGCTGCTGCTGTCGCTCGCCGGGTCGCTGGCCGGGGTGCTGGCGGGCCTGGTGCTCATCACCGCCGGGTTCTTCGCCGGCCACGCGGTCGCCTCGTCGTCGGTGAGCCGGACGGCGACCACCGGGCGGGCGCAGGCTTCGGCGCTGTACCAGTCGGCGTACTACCTGGGCAGCAGCGTGGGCGGCACGCTCGGCGCGGTCGCGTACCACGCGGGCGGCTGGTCCGGCACGGTGCTGCTGGGCCTGGTCGCGGTGGTGGGCGTCGTGTCGCTCACCCTGTACGGCACGCACCGCGCGCGCGTGGACGAGCGGCGGCGGGCGCGGGAGCGGGGCTGCGGCTCCGTCCGGCAGGAGCGGCGGAGCCTGGTCGTCGCGGCGGGCGGGCCCCGCTGAGGGTGCACGCCAGGCGTGCGCGGGGCGAACGTGCGCGGGGCGTACGCCGTGCCGCCCCTTCCGCTCCCGGTACGCCCTCCATAACGGAAACGAGTCGGCTCTTGACGTAACCGGCCCCCTGCCCTGAACGTCCTACGGAACGAGAAGCGCGGCGGACGCGCGGGAGGGGACGAGGGCATGGGGCTCAGGGGCGGGGCATTGCGGCGGCGCACCGGCGTCGCGCTGGGCGTGACGGGCATGGTCGTGCCGCTGACGATGGCGGTGGGCGCGGGCACCGCGCAGGCCGCCGCGTCGTGCACGACGCAGACGGGGCCGTACCAGAGGCAGGTCGAGAAGTTCCTCGGCCGGCCGGTCGACGGCAAGCAGTCACCGGCGGACTGCAAGGCGATCCGGTCGTTCCAGCAGGCACACGGCATCACGCCGACCGTCGGCTACGCCGGGCCGCTGACCTGGCGCACGATGGACACGATCCTGAAGCAGCGGGCCGCCGGGAAGAACCCGAACAAGGCGGGCGCCTGCCCGGTCAACAAGGGCCGCATCGCCTGCGTCGACCTGACCCGGCAGCTCAGCTGGGTCCAGGACGGCAGGAAGCTCGTGTACGGGCCGGTCCCGGTCCGCACCGGACGGGACGGCGCGGAGACCCGTACGGGCGCGAAGAGGATCTACTACCGCAGCCTCAAGCACTGGTCCACGATCTACAAGGTGTGGATGCCGCACTCGCAGTTCTTCGACGGCGGGCAGGCGTTCCACGCGACCGACAAGTCCATGTACAACCCGCCCGGTTCCGGGGGCTGCGTCAACATGCGCCCGGCCGACGCGAAGGCATACTGGAACCTGTTGAAGAACGGCGACGACGTGTTCGTCTACGGGCGGAAGCCCGGCACCTGACAGGCCGTTCCGGCCCGCGTTGTCAGTCCCCTCCGGTAGCTTCCCGTAAGAAGGAAGGCACAGCGCGACAGGGGTGGACGCGATGGCGGACGTGATGGCTCCCGAAGGTCTCCAGGACCGGCTCGAGGAGTACCGGACGGAATTGACCGGTTACTGCTACCGGATGCTCGGTTCGGCCTTCGAGGCGGAGGACGCCGTCCAGGACACGATGGTGCGCGCCTGGCGGGCACTCGACCGGTTCGAGGGGCGCTCGTCGCTGCGCTCCTGGCTGTACCGGATCGCGACGAACGTCTGCATGGACGCGCTGAACGCGGGCAACCGCCGCGCCCGCCCCATGGACCTGACGGCGGCGACGCCCGTCGCGCAGGCCCAGCTCACCGCCCGCCCCGAGGTGACCTGGCTGGAGCCGGTGCCCGACGGGCGGGTGCTGCCGCAGTCCGCCGACCCGGCCGAGGCGGCCCTCGCCCGCGAGTCGGTGCGCCTCGCGTTCGTCGCGGCGCTCCAGCACCTGCCAGCCAAGCAGCGGGCCGTGCTGATCCTGCGGGAGGTGCTGGCCTGGAAGGCGAGCGAGGTCGCCGAGCTGCTGGAGACGTCGGTCGCGTCGGTGAACAGCGCCCTCCAGCGGGCCCGCGCGACGCTCGCCGCCTCGGACCCGGCGAAGACGGACGCGGCGGACCCGCTGGACGAGGAGCAGCGGGACCTCCTGAACCGGTACGTCGCGGCGTTCGAGGCGTACGACATGGCGGCGCTGACGGCGCTGCTCCACGAGGACGCGACGCTGTCCATGCCGCCCTTCGACCTGTGGCTGCGGGGCCACGACGACATCGTGGGCTGGATGCTGGGCGTCGGCGAGGTCTGCCGGGGCTCGCGCCTGGTGCCGACGGTGGCGAACGGCACGCCCGCGTTCGCGCACTACCACCCGGACCCCGAGGGCGGGTTCAGCCCGTGGGCGCTCATGGTCATCGAGATCGAGGACGGCAAGGTCTCCGGGATCACGTCGTTCCTGGACGTGAAGCGCTGGTTCCCGCTGTTCGACCTCCCGGAGCGCCTGGAGGGCTGAGCAGCCGGTCCGCGAGCCCGAGCAGCGCCAGCAGCGCCCGCAGGTCGGGCGGCGCGTTCCGCACCGTCAGGGGATGGCCCAGGCGGTGCGCGGTCAGCCGCAGCCGGGCGAGCGCCTCGACGGCGGCGAGACCGGGGCGTACGAGCGCGTCCGCGTCCACGACGGCGGGCGCGCCCGGGGCGGCGCCGTCGAGGAGCGCGGTCAGCTCGGCGCACAGGCGCGGGGCGTCGGCGGGCTCGACCAGCCCGCCGACGCGCAGAACGATCGGCTCGGTGTCCTCCACACAGACCAGACCCCCGCCGCGCCCGGAACTCATCGCCCGCGCCGGGGCCCGTCGCGCGGCCCCTCCAGGGGCCACCGCTCCGGGATGCCCAGCCCTGGAGCTTGCGCACCTATGCGTGCGGCGCAGAACCCTGGGCCGCCCCCGTTGCGGGCAGGCGATCCGCCCCCGCACGGGACGGCCCGGCGGAGGTGGCGGTCACCGCGCCCGCACGACGGGGCGGGTCCGCAGGGGAGGCCGCGGTCGCCATGCCCCGCGCGGGGCGGGGGCACGGCGAAGGTGGCAGACGGCCGCGCCCCCGCAAGGTGAGACCACAGGGGAGCGGACCCGTAGGGGACCTGCCCCCGCGCCGAGCACAGCCGGTGCGGGGTCGCCGTGCCCCGCACCGGGCGGGCCACCGTCGTGGGGCGGGGCGGGTCAGGCGATGCGGTCGAGGACGATCGGGTGCGGGGTGAACGCCGTGCCCGTCGGGGCGATGTCCCAGGCGCCCTCCAGGGACTTCAGGGCGTAGTCGAACTTCTCCGGCGTGTCCGTGTGCAGCGTCATCAGCGGCTGCCCGGCCGTGACCGTGTCGCCCGGCTTGGCGTGCAGCTCCACACCCGCGCCCGCCTGCACCGGGTCCTCCTTGCGGGCGCGGCCCGCGCCGAGGCGCCAGGCGGCGACACCCACGCCGTACGCGTCGAGGCGGGTCAGGACGCCCGACTCGGCGGCGGTCACGACGTGCCGCTCCCGCGCGACCGGCAGCTCGGCGTCCGGGTCGCCGCCCTGCGCGGCGATCATGCGGCGCCACACGTCCATCGCGGAGCCGTCCGCGAGGGCCTTCGCCGGGTCGGCGTCCTTGATCCCGGCCGCGTCGAGCATCTCGCGGGCGAGCGCCACGGTCAGCTCCACCACGTCGGCGGGGCCGCCGCCGGCGAGGACCTCGACGGACTCGCGGACCTCCAGTGCGTTGCCCGCCGTCAGGCCGAGCGGCGTCGACATGTCGGTGAGCAGGGCGACCGTACGGACGCCGTGGTCGGTGCCGAGACCGACCATGGTGGAGGCAAGCTCGCGGGCGTCCTCGATGTTCTTCATGAACGCGCCCGAACCGACCTTCACGTCGAGGACGAGCGAGCCCGTGCCCTCGGCGATCTTCTTCGACATGATCGAGGAGGCGATCAGCGGGATCGCCTCGACCGTGCCGGTGACGTCGCGCAGCGCGTACAGCTTCTTGTCGGCGGGGGCGAGGCCGTCACCGGCCGCGCAGATGACGGCGCCGGTCGTGTCGAGGACGTGGAGCATCTCCTCGTTGGAGAGCAGCGCCCGCCAGCCGGGGATGGACTCCAGCTTGTCGAGGGTGCCGCCGGTGTGGCCGAGGCCCCGGCCGCTGAGCTGCGGCACGGCGGCGCCGCACGCGGCGACGAGCGGCGCGAGCGGCAACGTGATCTTGTCGCCGACACCGCCGGTGGAGTGCTTGTCGGCGGTGGGGCGGGAGAGCGAGGAGAAGTCCATGCGCTCGCCCGAGGCGATCATCGCGGCGGTCCAGCGGGCGATCTCCGCCCGGTTCATGCCGTTGAGCAGGATCGCCATCGCGAGGGCCGACATCTGCTCGTCGGCGACCTCGCCGCGCGTGTACGCGTCGATGACCCAGTCGATCTGCTCCGGGGTCAGTTCGCCCCGGTCCCGCTTCGTGCGGATGACGGAAATCGCGTCCATGGGATCAGTGTTCCTTCCAGCGGGCTGCGGCGGAGTTTCTACGCGCATAGAGAAAGTGGGCGGCGCGGCCCCTCCCCCACCTGTGCGGAGGGGAAGGGGCCGGGCGGGTGTGTGGGCCGTACGGCTAGGCGAGGTGCCCGGGGCCGAACGCCTGCGGCAGCATCTCGTCCAGCGTCCGTACGCCGTCCGGGGTGTCCAGCAGCAGTTTCCCGCCGCCGAACTCGAACAGCAGCTGCCGGCAGCGGCCGCAGGGCACGAGCGTCTCGCCGCGGCCGTCGACGCACACGAAGTGCGTCAGCCGGCCGCCGCCCGTGGCCTGGAGCTGGGAGACGAGCCCGCACTCGGCGCACAGGCCGATGCCGTACGAGGCGTTCTCCACGTTGCAGCCGGTGACCACGCGGCCGTCGTCCACGGTGGCCGCCGCCCCGACCGGGTAGCCCGAGTACGGCGCGTACGCGTGGGACATGGCGTCCCGCGCCGCGGTGTGCAGGGCGTCCCAGTCGAAGGGCGGCTCGGGGGCGGCGGTCACTTGCCCTGCCCCCTCTTGTACGGCGCGCCGTTGGCCTTGGGCATCCGCAGCCGCTGCGCCGACAGGGCCAGCACGAGCAGCGTCGTGACGTACGGCGCGGCGTCCACGAACTGGCTGGGCAGGGACTCCGTCATCAGGTACCAGGTGAACAGCACGGCGGAGGCGACGGCGGACACGGCGGCGGCCACGTACTTCTTCTTGTACAGCGTCCACACGAGCGCGACCACCAGCAGGATCGCCAGCAGGAGCAGCATGGCGTGGACGTTCTCGGCGCCGCCGCGCAGCTTGAGGCTGTCGGTGAAGCCGAACAGGCCGGCGCCGAGGGCGAGGCCGCCCGGCATCCAGTTGCCGAAGATCATCGCGGCGAGGCCGATGAAGCCGCGGCCGCCGGTCTGGCCCTCCTGGTAGATGCCGGTCGAGACGATCGCGAGGAACGCGCCGCCGAGGCCCGCGAGGGCGCCGGAGACGAGGACGGCGATGTACTTGTACTTGTAGACGTTGACGCCCAGCGACTCGGCGGCGATCGGGTTCTCACCGCAGGAGCGCAGCCGCAGGCCGAAGGCCGTGCGCCACAGGATCCACCAGGTGGCGGGGATCAGGGCGAGCGCCAGGACGGTCAGCAGCGACAGGTTGGTGACGAGGCCGCCGAGGACACCGGCCACGTCGGAGACGAAGAACCAGTGCTTGGCCTGGAGTTCGGCGAGCGCGTCGGACACTCCCGGGATGGTGATCCGGTCGATGGCCTCGATGCGCGGGGACTGCTTGGAGGAGCCCCCGGGAGCCTCGGCGAACGTGAAGTTCGACAGGTAGCGGGTGGCGCCCACGGCGAGGATGTTGATCGCCACACCGGACACGATGTGGTTGACGTTGAACGTGACCGTCATGACCGCGTGGAGGAGGCCGCCCAGCGCGCCGCCGATCAGGCCGGCCAGGACACCGGTCCAGGGGCCCCACTGGAAGCCCGCCCAGGCGCCGAACCAGGTGCCGAGGATCATCATGCCCTCGAGGCCGATGTTGACCACGCCGGCCCGCTCGGCCCACAGGCCGCCGAGGCCCGCGAGGCCGATCGGCACGGCCAGCTGGAGCGCACCGGACACCTGACCGACCGAGGTCAGGTCGTCGGCGCCGCTGATGACGCGCACCAGCGAGAACAGCGCGAGACCGCCCGCGATGATCAGCAGGATGACGGGCAGGGACAGCCTGCTGCGCCCGCCGCCCTTCCGCGGCGCGGTGGCCGCGGGGGTAACCGTGCTCGTGGACTCGCTCATGCCGCCACGTCCTCCTTGTTCTTGCGGGCCTGGGCGGCGAGCTCCTCGCCCACCTTCTGCTGCTGCCTGCGGAGCCCGTACTGACGGACGAGTTCGTACGACACGACCACCGCGATCACGATCAGGCCCTGCATGATCATGGCGATCTCCTTCTCGAAGTCCGGTGCGATGACCGAACCCGAGGCCTTCTCCAGGAAGGACATGAGCAGCGCGGCGAAGAAGATCCCGATCGGGTTGTTGCGGCCGAGCAGGGCGACGGTGATGCCCATGAAGCCGACGCCCGTGGGGAAGCTCAGGCTGTACGTGTGGGTCTGGCCGAGCAGCAGGGGCAGACCGGTGAGGCCCGCGACACCGCCGGAGATCAGCATGGCGGTGAGGACCATCTTCTTGGCGTCCACGCCGCTGGCCTGGGCGGCGGACTCGCTGGCGCCCGTGGCGCGCAGGTCGAAGCCGAACCGGGTGCGGTTGAGGACGAACCAGTAGACGACACCGAGCGCGAACGCGACGAGGGTGAAGCCGTAGATGTTGCCGCCCTCGACGGCGAGGCCGGTCATCCAGCCGGACTCGGGGATCTCGCCGGTGGTGAGGTCGTTGGAGCCCTTCAGCTGCTCGCCGAGGTTGGCGGGCAGGATCATCCAGGCGATCAGGCTGGTCGCGATGGCGTTCAGCATGATCGTGGACACGACCTCGCTGACACCGCGGGTGGTCTTGAGGAAACCGGCGATACCGGCCCAGAAGGCACCGACGAGGACCGCGACGAGCACGATGAGCAGGATGTGCAGCGGGCCGGGCAGCTCGACGTTGGCACCGACGACGGCGGCGAGCATCGCCGCGAGGCGGTACTGGCCGTCCACACCGATGTTGAACAGGTTCATCCGGAAGCCCACGGCGACGGCGAGGGCCGCCAGGTAGTAGGCGCCGGTCTGGTTGATGATGAGGACCTGGACGTCGGGGAACTCGACGGTCTCCATCATCAGGACGTACGGCTCGATCGGGTCACGGCCCGAGGCGAGCAGCACCAGCGTGGTGAGGACGAAGGCCACGGCCAGGGCGAGCGCCGGGCCCGCGATGCCCAGCAGCACCTTGTCCTTGTCGAACTTCTTCATCGGCCCTCACCGTCCGCGTCGTTGTTGTGCTCAAGGTGACCGGTGGCGGCGCCCGTCATGGCCGAGCCCAGCTCCTCGGGGGTGATCGTGGCGGGGTCGGCGTCCGCGACGAGGCGGCCGCGGTACATCACCCGCAGGGTGTCGGAGAGCCCGATCAGCTCGTCCAGGTCGGCGGAGATCAGCAGTACGGCGAGGCCCTCGCGGCGGGCCTCCCGGATCTGGTCCCAGATCTGCGCCTGCGCGCCGACGTCCACACCGCGGGTGGGGTGGGCGGCGATCAGGAACTTCGGGTTGTGGCTCATCTCGCGGCCGACGATCAGCTTCTGCTGGTTGCCGCCGGAGAGGGACGCCGCGGTGACCTCGATGCCGGGGGTGCGGACGTCGTACTCGCGCACGATCCGCTCCGTGTCCTGGCGGGCCGCCTTGGGGTCGAGGACGCCGCGCTTGCTGTTGGGCGCCTCGGTGACGTGGCCGAGGATGCGGTTCTCCCAGAGCGGGGACTCCAGCAGCAGGCCGTGGCGGTGGCGGTCCTCGGGGATGTACCCGATGCCGCCCTCGCGCCGCTTGCGGGTGGGCGCGCGGGAGATGTCGGTGCCGTCGAGGGTGATGACGCCGCCGTCCGGGGCGCGCATGCCGATCAGCGCCTCGATCAGCTCGGTCTGGCCGTTGCCCTCCACACCGGCGATGCCCAGGACCTCGCCCTTGTGGATGGTGAACGTGATGCCGCCGAGTACCTCGCGGACGATGCCGTCGGGGTCGGTCTGCGCCAGGCGCAGGTTCTCGACCTGGAGCATCGGCACGTCGGTGACCGTGGACTCGCGGGTCTCGGGCGAGGGGAGCTCGCTGCCGACCATCAGCTCGGCGAGCTGCTTGGGCGTGGTGGTCCTCGGGTCGGCCGTGCCCACCGTCGTACCGCGCCGGATGACGGTGATGTCGTCGGCGACGGACAGCACCTCGCCCAGCTTGTGGGAGATGAAGATGACGGTGAGGCCCTCGGCCTTGAGCTCGCGCAGGTTGTCGAAGAGCGCGTCGACCTCCTGCGGGACGAGCACCGCGGTGGGCTCGTCGAGGATGAGCGTCCGGGCGCCTCGGTAGAGGACCTTGAGGATCTCCACGCGCTGGCGGTCGGCGACACCGAGGTGCTCGACGAGCGCGTCGGGGCGGATGTTCAGCCCGTACGCGTCGGAGATCTCCTTGATCTTGTCGCGGGCGCGGGAGCCGATGCCGTACAGCTTCTCGCTGCCGAGGACGACGTTCTCCAGCACCGTGAGGTTGTCCGCCAGCATGAAGTGCTGGTGGACCATGCCGATGCCGGTCGCGATGGCGTCGGCGGGGCTGTGGAAGGAGACCTGCTTGCCGTCGATCGTGATGGTGCCCTCGTCCGGCTTCTGCATGCCGTAGAGAATCTTCATCAGGGTCGACTTGCCGGCACCGTTCTCACCGACCAGGGCGTGGACGGTGCCCTTGCGGATGGTGATGTCGATGTCGTGGTTGGCGACGACGCCGGGGAAGCGCTTGGTGATGCCGCGCAGTTCCACGGCGGGGGGGCTGGACGCGTTGATGACGCACTCTCCTTGGCGAGAAAGGAGCGAAGAAGCGGGGCGGGGGACGGGCGGGTCACGCTGGGCACAGTGGGGCTTCGTGGCTTGTTGTGAGGCTTCGGTGGGCCCGAAGTTATCGCGCCGGAGAGGGTTCTACGCGCGTAGCGATCCCTAATGCCAAAACCCATGGCCAGGACGTGACCCGGGGTCCGGAACGGCGGTGGGACGCCGTCGTTCCGGACCCCTGGGCCGGGCCCTGGCCCGTGACCGCGTTACGGGGCGGTCTGAACCTTGACCTTGCCGGACGCGATGTCGGCCTTGGCCTTGTCCACCGCGGCGATGACCTCGGTCATCTTGGTGAAGGCCGGGTTCGAGGTGGACAGGCCCACGCCGTTGGCGTCGAGGCCGTAGCGGACCTCACCGCTCTGCGGCTTGCCGTCCTTGACCGACTTGATCAGGTTGTAGACCGCGCCGGAGACGTCCTTGGTCACCGAGGTGAGGATGTACTCCTTGTACGCGGCGAGACCGGACTGGTTGTACTGGTCCGAGTCCACGCCGATGGCCCACTTCTTGGCCTTGGCGGCGGCCTCGATGGAGCCGGAGCCCGCGAGGCCGGCGGCCGCGTAGATCACGTCGGCGCCCGCGTCGATCTGGCCCTGCGCGGCGGCCTTGCCCAGGTCGGGCTTGGAGAAGCCACCGAAGTCCGGCGGCTGCGTCAGGTACTGGACCTTGACGTTGACGTTCTTGTTGGTGTCCTTGACGCCCTGGACGAAGCCCGCCTCGAACTTCTTGATCAGCGGGGTCTCGACGCCGCCGATGAAGCCGACGGTGTTCGACTTGGTCACCTTGGCGGCGGCGACGCCGGCCAGGTAGGAGCCCTGCTCCTCGTTGAAGACCAGGTTGGCGATGTTCTTGCCGGTCTTCGACGTGTCGTCGATCAGACCGAACGTGGTGTCCGGGAACTTCGGCGCGACCTCGGCGATGGCCGGCGCGTACGCGAAGCCGACACCGATGACCGGGTTGTTGCCGGCGCGCGCGAGGGACGTGAGGCGCTGGACCTTGTCCGGGTCGCCCTCACCCTCGCTGGGCTCGGCCTCCGTGCCGGAGATGCCGAACTCCTTCTCGGCCTTCGCGAGACCGGCGTACGCGGCGTCGTTGAACGACTGGTCGCCGCGGCCACCGATGTCGTACGCGATGGCGGCCTTGCCGTCCTTCGAGTCGCCGGCTGTGTCCGACTTCTTGTCACCTCCACAGGCGGTGACGCTGAGCGCGAGCGCCGCGGACGCGATACCCGCGGTGGCGATCCTGGTGATCCGGCGCAAGGGGGGCTCCTTCGACCTGACCGAAGCGCCTCTTCCGGCGCTGGTTTCGCGGGCGATCGTAACGCGCGTAGATGTCAGATAAAGCCCTGTACGGAAGCCGTTATCGATTCGTCGCGAACAGGCCGCCCACCAGCCCCCTTCCGGCAGCCTCCACCGGGTACGGGGTCACCCCAGCGTGTCCCGCCGACCACGGGTTGTCGACGCGACGTGCGGGACGGGGTGAGGGTTCCCTCCATGCGGAGCAACGGCGGTAATCGGCCAGGGGGGCGGGGGGTGAGGGGGTCGGGGGGTGGTGCGGGTGGCGCGGGGCGGGCGACGGCGCGCGGGGCGGGCGGCGCTGTGCGGCTGCGCCGAGTGGAGGTACGCCTGGGGCGGGGTGGGTGGCGCTGCGCCCGGCGGCTGCCGCCACGTGGGGCGTTCGCCCACTGCGGGTGGGCGTGTGGCGCTGTGCCGGGCGGCCGCCCCCGGGGGTGTCCGCCCACCGTCGGCGGGCGGTCGCGCCGCGCCCGCGGCCGCCCCCGGGTGGGGGTGTTCACCCACTGCCGGTGGGGGCGGGGCCCCTCCGGGCTCACTTCCTACGGGGCGACCCTGTACGACCCTGCGCGTCGATGGCCGGGCACCCCTTTTACCAGGTAAACGAGCGGATCACGATCCCGGCAGGTACGCATCCTGTCCGCCTTCGGCCCAGTACGACGCGCAGTGCTGCTGGTGTCGCCGGGGACAAGGCCGGCCGTGGGGGGGGAGGAGACGAAGCGGGCCATGCGCGCGCCGGGAGGCCGCGGGGCTGCCGGTTCGGTCCGCCGAGGAGAAGCGGGCCGACATGGAGCGGCTGCGGGACGAGGTGCGGGCGTATCGGCTCGCGGAGATCCGGCGGGAGCAGGCGCTCACGCAGAAGGACGTCGCGACGAGCATGGGGTCTCCGCGCCCAGGGTCTCGGCCATCGAGCACGGCGAGGCGGACGCACCGAGGTGGCGACGTTGCGGTCCGTGTGGAGGCGCTGGGAGGCAGGCTGCGGGTGGCGGCCGACTTCGGGGACATCGAGTACACCGTCGCCTGACGGGAGCGGGGCCCGGGCGGGCCCCGCTCCGGGGTTACGCGGCGCCCGCGTCGATCAGGGCGGCCGCGGTGAAGAGCTCGACACCCACCTTGATCGCGGTCTCGTCCACGTCGAAGTTGCCGCGGTGGAGGTCCAGGTGGGTCGTGTCGGAGGGGCGGCGGACGCCGAGGCGGGCCATGGCGCCCGGGACGTGCTCCAGGTACCAGGAGAAGTCCTCGCCGCCCAGGGACTGCTCGGTGTCCTCCACCGCGTACGGGCCCCGGCGACGCTGCATGGACTCGCGGAGGAGCTCCGTGATCACCGGGTCGTTGACGACCGGCGGGACGCCCCGTACGTAGTCGATCTGGGCCTTCGCGCCGTGCAGGGCCGCCACCTCGTCGATCGCCGCGTACACCTGGTCCGGCGCGCCGCGCCACGCCTCGATGTCCAGGCAGCGGACCGTGCCGCCCAGCTCCGCGTGCTGGGGGATGACGTTCGGGGCGTGGCCGGACTCGATGCGGCCCCAGGTGAGGACCAGGCCGGAACGGGCGTCGATGCGGCGGGCCAGGAGCGCCGGGACGTCCGTGGCGACGCGGGCCGCCGCGGTGACCATGTCCGTGGTCAGGTGCGGGCGCGCCGTGTGGCCGCCGGGGCCGTCGAGGGTGACCTCCAGGCGGTCGCAGGCGGACGTGATGGGCCCGACGCGCAGGCCGATCTTCCCCGCGTCGACGCGCGGGTCGCAGTGGACGGCGATGATCCGGCCGACGCCGTCCAGGACGCCCGCCTCGATCGCGTCGACCGCGCCGCCGGGCAGGACCTCCTCGGCGGGCTGGAAGAGGAGCCGTACGGGACGGGGCAGGAGGCCCTGGCGGTGCAGGTCCGCGAGGACGAGCCCGGCGCCGAGGACCGTCGTCGTGTGGACGTCGTGCCCGCAGGCGTGGGCGCGGTCCGGGACGGTCGAGCGGTACGGGCAGTCCGCCTTCGTGTCCGGGATGGGCAGGGCGTCGATGTCCGCGCGCAGGGCGAGCATGGGGCGGTGGCCGTCCCAGGTGCCGATGTCGCAGGTGAGTCCCGTGCCGCCGGGCAGGACCCTCGGGTGGAGACCGGCGGCCTCCAGCCGGGCCTTGAGGGCGGCCGTGGTGCGAAACTCCTGGTTGCCGAGCTCCGGGTGCATGTGCAAATCCCGGCGGAAGGCGATCAGCTCGGTGCGGAGTGACTCCGGCAGCGTACCGAGGAGGGGCGTTTCGTCGGGAACGTCGGCTTCGGACTCGCGGGACATCAACTTGTTCACCCATCACAGGGTAGGCGTCTTTGCCCTCCAACTTACGTGTGATCTACAAAACTTCCGCCCGTTAGGGGAAAGAAACCCGCCGGAGCGGGCTTGACGGGGGTCCGCAGTGGGTAAGCTCACGCGTTTCGAGGGTTCATTGATCTTGATCGGGGCGGTCGAGGGGCGGGCGGGTTAACAGTCGTTTACGTTCCGGTCAGCGACAGACCGTGTGCCGAGCGGGCCGTCTCGGTCACCGTCGCGAGGAAGCCGCGGGCCCTCGGCGGGGCCGTCGCCCGCAGCCACTCGGGGGCGACGTCGCAGACGGTGATCGTGACGCCCGTGCCGGCGAGAGCCGCCGGGAGGGTGTGCACGACCGTGGAGGGGAAGCTCAGCACCGTACGGCCGATGGGGCCGCGCCGCGCGATCACCTCCAGCGGCAGCTCGGGCCGGACGATCTCGAGGCCCGTCGTGGTGGCGATGCGGTGCAGCTTCGTCACGCTCTCGCGGCGGTGCGCGAAGTAGCGCCTCACGCCGTGCGCCGCGGCGAGTGCGGCGACCGCCTCCACGTACCGGTCGGGGTCCACCACGCCCGTCTCCACCAGCGACGTGCCGACCAGGTCCGCGCCCGCGGCGAGCCGGGGCGGCCCGAACCGGGCGCGGGTCCAGCCGAAGCGGTTCCGGTGCACCTCGGTACCCGCGGGCGCCTCGACCGGCAGGGCGGTGAAGATCTCGACCGTACGGCGCCGTCCCGGCGCCAGTCGGCGGCGGGCCAGGGCCGTGACCGGCGCCAGCGCCAGTTCGCGCGGGCCCCGGTCGCCGCGCCGGTGCCAGCGCACCAGCCGCTCGCCGCGCGCCAGCTGGGCGGCGTACTCCATGGTCGCCGTGCCGTCGTCCACCACCGTGACCCGGCGCGGCGGGAACACGCTGAGCAGCAGTTGCACGTACCGCGAGAACGGGTCGCCGACCAGCACCCGCTGCGCGCCCCGCAGCAGCGGCGCCAGGTCGCGCAGCGTACGGACGGGGCCGCCGCCCCTGGCCGCGCCGCCCCGCGCCTCCTGCCACCGGACGGTGACGCCCTCGTCGCGGGCCAGCGCGGCCATGCGGCGGAGCTGGCCGCGCGACATGGGGTCCGTGGGCGGGAGGACGACCAGCGTCAGGGGGCCGCCCCGGTGCGCGAGCGGGTCGCTGTCGCCGCCCAGCGCGTCGCCGTCGTGGCCGTCGGGGCGCGCGTACCGCCACTCCAGGACGTTCAGGACCTGGACGGGGCTTTCGGCCAGGGCGACGACCGGGGTGGGGGGTGCCGGGTCGGGGTGTCGGGGCGTCATGCCGGGGCCAGGACCCTGCGGAGCTTCTTCATGGGCGCCAGCTCGGAGTCGTACACCCGCTTCACGCCGTCCCCGAGCGCGGTCTCGATGGTGCGGATGTCGCGGACGAGCCGGGTGAGGCCCTGCGGTTCGACCGACGCGGCCTGGTCGGAGCCCCACATCGCGCGGTCCAGGGTGATGTGCCGCTCCACGAAGACGGCGCCCAGCGCGACGGCGGCGAGCGTCGTCTGGAGGCCGGTCTCGTGGCCGCTGTAGCCGATCGGGATGTTCGGGTAGTCACGGCGCAGGGACTCGATGACGCGGAGGTTCAGCTCCTCCGCCTTCGCCGGGTAGGTGGACGTGGCGTGGCAGAGCAGGATGTTGTCGGAGCCGAGGACCTCGACGGCGTGCCGGATCTGCTTGGGCGTGGACATGCCGGTGGAGAGGATGACCGTACGGCCGGTCGCGCGGACGGCGCGCAGCAGTTCGTCGTCGGTGAGGGACGCGGACGCGATCTTGTGGGCCGGTACGTCGAACTTCTCCAGGAACGCCACCGCCTCGGTGTCCCACGGGGACGCGAACCAGGCGATGCCGCGCGCCCGGCAGTGCTCGTCGATGGCGCGGTACTCCGTCTCGCCGAACTCGACGCGGTGCCGGTAGTCGATGTACGTCATCCGGCCCCAGGGGGTGTCGCGCTCGATGTCCCACTGGTCGCGGGGCGTGCAGATCTCCGGGGTGCGCTTCTGGAACTTCACCGCGTCGCAGCCCGCGTCGGCGGCCGCGTCGACGAGCGCGAGGGCCTTGTCGAGGTCGCCGTTGTGGTTGATGCCGATCTCGCCGGTCACGTAGACGGGGTGGCCGGGGCCGACGGGACGGCCGCCGAGGGTGCGCGTGCGCTGGTCGTTCATGGTCACTTTCCTTGCGGGGAGGGGGCGGGGAAGGAGGGCGGGACAGGGGTGCGGGCGGGCCGGGCGGAGTCGTCGAGGCGGGGGCCCAGGAGCCACGCGGCTATCTCGCGTACGGCTCCGGCACCGCCGCGCGTGGCCGTGACGGCGCGGGCGGCGGCCCGTACGGCCGCGTGGGCGTCGGCCACCGCGACGGGCCAGCCGACGAGGGCCAGGCAGGGCAGGTCGTTGACGTCGTTGCCCGCGTAGAGGACCCGCTGCGGGTCGATGCCGTACTCCTCGCACCAGTGCTTGAGCGCGGCGTCCTTGCGGTCGATGCCGTGCAGGACCGGGACGTGGAGCTTGCGGGCGCGGGCGGCGACGACCGGGTTCTTCTCGGTGGAGAGGATCAGCAGGTGCAGCCCGGCGCGGCGGAGCGCGGCCACGCCGAGGCCGTCGCCCCGGTGGACGGCGACCAGTTCGCGGCCGTCCGCGTCGATGAGGACCCGGTCGTCGGTCTGGGTGCCGTCGAAGTCCAGGACGACCGCGTCCACGTCGGCCAGGGTCGGGGTGGCCTGGGGGTCGAGGAGCGGCGCCAGCGCGCGGGCGCGGGCCAGGTCGTGCGGGTCGTCGATCTCCAGCACGCGGGCCGGGTCGGTGGGGACGAGGGCGGTGCGGCCGAAGAAGCGGTGCCCGTGCGTACGGAAGCCGGTGGCGTCCATGGCGTACGCGGCGCCCGTCTCCAGGTACTCGGGCCGCCGGTCCTGGCGGCGGGGGCGGTGGGCCTTGTCGTGGTTGACGCCCTCGGCGTGGAGGCCGGCGGCGGGGGTGGTGTGCGGGGTGTTGGGGCTGGGGGTGGTGGGCTCGGGTGTGGTGGGGCTGGAGGTGGTGGGGTCGGGCGCGGTGTACGGGGTGGTGGGTCCCGGCGCGGTGTACGGGGCGGGGAGCGTGTGGCGCCAGAGGAAGCCGTGCGTCGGGGCGACCGTCAGGGCCGTGTCCCCGCCGCCGTCGAGGACCTCCGCCGCCACGCCGTCCACGTCGCCGGGCGTCAGGAACGGGCTGGTGCACTGGACCAGGAGGACCACGTCGGCGGGGCTGCCGTGCCGGGTCTCGTGGGCGTCCAGGGCGTGCAGCAGGGCCGCCTCGCTGGTCGCCGTGTCGTCGGCGAGGGCGGCCGGGCGGTGGACCACCTCGGCGCCCGCGCCCGTCGCGACCGCCGCGATGTCCGGGTCGTCGGTGGACACCGCGACGTGCGTGACGCGGCGGGCCGCCAGGCATGCCCGGACGGCGCGGGCGACCAGGGGGACGCCGCCGACCGGGGCGAGGTTCTTGCCGGGGACGCCCTTGGAGCCGCCCCGGGCCGGGATCACCGCCAGCACGGTGCGCGGGGCCGTCACAGCTCCCCCAGGCGGCGGATGACGGGCGCCACGTGCTGGACGCCGTGCCGGTACGCGCCCCGCGCCGCCCCGCGCGCCGCGTCGCGCAGCACCCGGCGCACCCCGCGCGCGCCGGGCACCGCCGTCGCGTCGGCCGCGTCCAGGCGGTGCCGCGCCAGGATGCCGGGCAGGTAGCCGGGGGCGGAGGTGCGCGTGTAGTACGGGGCGATGGGCGGCAGGACGTCGCGCTCCAGCAGCTCGGCCACCCGTCGGCGGGCCTCGGCGAAGGCCGCGTCGTCCTGGTCCCGTACGGCCCGTTCGTGCCCGGTGTCCCCCGCCGGGCCCACCGGCTCCACGCCCTGGTCCGCGAGCCACGCCGGGTCCGGCACCGGCTCCTCACCGGCGTCCAGGCGGTCCCAGGAGGTGAGCAGCCCCGAGCCGATGAAGTGGTGGTTGCCGAGCGCCTCTCGCACGCCCAGGTCGGTGAGGACCGCCGTCGGCACGCCCCGGTGCAGCGCCTCAAGCGCGGCCGTCGACGACACGGTGACCAGCAGGTCCGTACGGTCCAGGACGGCGCCCATGTGCCCGTAGACGAGCCGCGTGTTGGGCGGCAGCGGCAGGGTCCGGGCCAGCTTCTGGTACGGCAGCTCCTCGATGTGCGTCGTGTGCTCGCCCGGCCTGGAGCGGAGCTTCAGCAGCACCTCGCGCTCCGGGTGCAGCCGCGCGTGCCCGGCCAGCCGCCGCAGCAGGTACAGCCGGTCGGCGCGCGACGCCGGTACGGACGGCTGCGCGGCGAACACGACGGTGTGCCGTCCCGGTACGGGCCGGTGCGGGGCCCCGCCGAGGAACGGCAGCCGGGCCTCCACGACGGCCGACGGGTCGGCGCCGACGCCCTCGTACACGGCCCTGAACCGCCGCGCGTCGTACGGTGAGTTGGCCAGCACCACGTCGGCGCCGTGCCGCAGCAGCAGCCCGTCGGCGAGCTTCTCGTAGACGACGCCCACGTAGCCGGTGACGACGACCGGGCGGCGGGGCGTGGGCAGGGCGGCGAGCCCGTGGAGCAGCGCCTGCACGGTGCCGCCGACGAGGGCGAGGACGACCACGTCGTACGCCTCCTCCCGTACGTCCCGCAGGAACTGCGCGCCCGTCACCTCCCGGGGCGTGCCGAGTCCGGCCTCGGCGAGCTGCCGGGCGGTCGGCGTGGCCCGGCCGCGCAGCGCGTACCCGGTGATGCCGGGGGCTGCCGGTGAGGGCTGCGGGGCGAGTCGGCGCGCGGTGAGCGCGCCCCATTTCCAGCGGGTGTCGGAGTCCGCGAGAACGGCGATCCGAGGTGTGGGCGAAGGCACGCCGAGGACGTTAGGAATGCATTTCGGTGCGCGGCCCAACTCGACCGCAACAAACGGTGAACAGAGTCCGGCGGCCGTCCGGTTCAGCGGTGCGCCGCCCACTGTTCACCGCGCATCCCTTTCCCCGTCGGGAGGAATGCGGGGGCCGCGCCCTAACGTCCGGTGTGTGGTCAAGCTCTCCGTCGTCGTGCCGTTCTTCAATGTGCAGAGATACGTGCCCGACGCCCTTAGAAGCCTGCGCGCCAACGCCCGCGACGATTTCGAATTCCTGCTGGTCGACGACTGTTCGACGGACGGCACGCCGGAGATCCTGCGGCGGGCCGTGCGGGAGGTCCCGGGCGCGGCGCTGCTGCGGCACGAACACAACCGGGGCCTGGCGACGGCCCGCAACACGGGTCTGGACGCGGCGCGCGGCGAGTACATCGCGTTCCTCGACGGCGACGACTGGGTCGCGCCCGGCCACTACGCCCAAGTGCTCTCGGTGATCGAGGAGTTGGGTTGCGACTTCGTCCGCACCGACCATGTCCGGTGCACCGGCCGCGAGCGGTCGCTCCAGCGGGTCCCGGTGGGGCGGCGGGGCGAGGTGCTGCGACCTCGGGAGGCGATCCTCCCGGCCGACCGGTCCACGTCGGTGGACTACCCGTACGCCTGGGCGGGGATGTACCACCGGCGGCTCGCGGAGCGCGGGCTGCTGCGTTTCACGGACGGGCTGCGCACGGCGGAGGACCGGCCGTGGATCTGGCGGCTGCACCGCGAGGCGGATTCGTTCGCGGTGACCCGGGGAACGCCGGGAATCTTCTACCGGCGCGGTGTCGCCTCGTCCCTCACCCAGATCGGGGATATTCGTCAGCTCGATTTCATCAGGGCTTTCGACCAGGTACTCGAGGAAACCGCGAATGATCCGGAGGCGGACCGTCTGATGCCGAAAGCGGTGCGCACCTACTGCGCGATCATCGCCCACCACGTGGGCGCGGCGGAGCGCTTCGAACCGGTCGTACGGCGGAGACTGCGCGCGTGGAGCGCGGCCGCGCTGCGCCGCATGCCGCAGGACTTGCTGGCGGAGGCGCTGGACGGGATGGACGCGGAGCGGGCGGTGGTGCTGCGCAGGCTGCGGCGGCGGCCCGCCCTGGTGGGCGCGGGGGTGCCGGCATGACGGTCCAGCTGCTGTACGCCTCCAGCCTGTACGGCGCTGCGACGCTCGCCGCCGCCCTGGACGCGGGACTGCTGCCGGAGGCGGGGCGGCGGGTGCTGCTGGTCGCCAACAACGCGGCGGTGCCCGAGGCGACGCCGCCACTGGACCGGATGCCCGGGTTCGAGCGGCTGCGCGGCCGGTTCGACGCCGTACGGTCGTGGAACGAGGCGGTCGCGCCGCTGCATCCGGCGGGCTGGACGCCGCGCGCCGACGACGTGCCGCTGTGGGAGCGGTATCTGCGGCTGCTGTGGGGGCTCGGCTCGGAGCGGGTGGAGCTGGTGGTGGAGTCGTTGCAGGTGGCGCCCGCGCTGGCACTGGCGCGGCTGTTCCCGGACGCTCCGCTCGACGTGTACGCGGACGGGCTGATGAGCTACGGCCCGACGCGGGTGCGGCTCGACCCGCTGGTCGGGGAGCGGGTGCGGCGGGTGCTGCACCCGGAGCTGGTGCCGGGGCTGCGGCCGCTGCTGCTCGCGGAGTTCGGGGCGGAGCCGGTGGTGGTGCCGGAGGGCGCGTTCACGAAGGTGCTGGACGAGCTGGCCGGGGACGAGACGCTGCCGGAGGTACCGGACGAGGGCGGCGCGCTGCTGCTGGGGCAGTACCTGGCCGCGCTGGACATCCTCTCCCCCGCCGAGGAGGAAGCGCTGCACGTGCGGATGGTGCGGGGCGCGGTCGCGCTCGGGCACCGGCGGCTGGGGTTCAAGCCGCACCCGGTGGCGCCGCCCTCCTGGTCGCGGGCGCTGGAGCGGGAGGCGGAGGCGCTGGGCGCGGAGCTGACGGTGCTGGAGCGCCCGGTCCTGGCGGAGGTCGTGTTCCGGCGGATGCGGCCCGGGCTGGTGGCGGGCTGCTTCTCGACGGCGCTGTTCACGGCGGCCCGGTTCCACGGCATCCCGGTGGCGCGGACCGGCACGGGGCTGCTGCTGGAGCGGCTCACCCCGTACGAGAACAGCAACCGGGTGCCGGTGACCCTCGCCGACGTGCTGCTGCCGGACCTGGACGCGGCCGGGCCGGGGGCGCCGCGCGCGGTGGACGCGGAGGTGACCGCGCTGGTCGAGGCGGTGGGGTACGCGATGCGGCCCCGGGTGCGCCCCGACCTGCGACCGGCGGCCGAGCGGCACCTGTCGGGCGCCGCCCCGGCGCAGGTGGCCCGGTACTTCCGCCGCCGCAGGCTCACCGCCCTGGGCCTCCCGGGCGGCCTGGCGGCCTCGGCGAACCCGACGGCCCGCCGCCTGGCGCGCCGCGCCCTGCGCCGGGCCCGCCGCCTCCCCGCCGTCGCCCGCCTCCGCCGCCGCCTGGCGTCCTGAGGTCCGGGGCCGCCGGACGGGGCGGGGCGGGGTGGGGACACGGTCTAGTCGGCCAGGGGCTCCTGGAGTTCGGTGACCCACTGGGAGCGGTCCTCCGGGCACTCCAGGTACAGCTCGCGGGCGTAGCCCGTGGAGCGGTGGCCGTGGGCGGTGGTCCAGGCGGTCAGGGCCTGGTGGGTGGAGACCACCTCGTCCATCGGCCCTCGGTGGATGACGGTCGCGGCGCGCTCTACGGGCGGCAGCTCCACGAAGTCCACGTCGGGGGCGTCGGCACCCGGCGGCACGATCATCCCGGCGTGGGCGAGGACCGCCCCGTCGCCGTCCGGGGCGTCCTCGTAGTACGTCAGGCCCGGGCCGAAGCCGGTGGCCCCGGCGGCCTCCAGGCGGGCGCACAGCTCCTGGTACAGGGAGCTGACGACGGGGCCGATGTCGGTGGGCGCGTAGCTCGCGGCGACGCCGCTCAGCTCGGCCAGCCGCACGGCGGGAAGGCTCTTGACGACGACGTCCTGGTCGGACATGTGTCCCTCGCTCTCGATGGCCCGGAGCCTCGCCGCGACCTGCCCGAGCCGGGCGTTGGCCTCGGCGACCGCCGCCTCCAGCTCGGCCCGCCGCAGCCGCAGCATCCCGCGCAGCTCGTCCGCGCCGACCTCGTCGTCCACGATCGACCGCACCTGGTCGAGCGTGAAGCCGAGGTCCTTCAGCGCGATGACCCGGTTGAGCCGGGCCAGCTGTCCGGCCTCGTAGAACCGGTAGCCGCTGTACGGGTCGACATGGGCGGGCCGCAGCAGTCCGATGGCGTCGTAGTGGCGCAGCATGCGGACGGACACGCGGCCGTGCCGGGCGAAGTCTCCGATGGTGAACATGACGCCTTCCACGACACGGCCTCACACGGTGTCAGGGTCAAGCCCGGCCCGCAGGACGCCGCTCCCGGCCCCGCTCAGGCGCCGCCCGTGGAGAGCTTCGCGGCGAAGCCGAGGAACAGCGCGCCCGCCGCCGAGGTGGCCGTCGCCGACAGCCGCCTGCGGCTGCGGAACGCGGCGGCCAGGTGCGTGCCGGCGAAGATCAGCAGGGACAGGTAGAGGACGCTCGCCACCTGCGCGAGGGTGCCGAGGACCACGAACGACAGCGCGGGGTACGGGTACGCCGGGTCCACGAACTGCACGAAGAACGCGACGAAGAACAGGATCGCCTTGGGGTTGAGCAGGCTGATCACGAACGCCCGCCGGAACGGCCGCTCCCCCACCGGCTCCGACCCCACCGGCCCGGGCCCCGCCGCACCGGTCCCGGCGTCCGGCCCCGCGTCGGCCGGGTCGGGACGGCCCCGCCACATCGACCAAGCCGACCGCAGCATCCCCACGGCCAGCCACGTCAGATAGCCCGCCCCGGCGTACTTCACGATGCCGAACAGCACGGCGTTCGCCTGCAGCAGCGAGGCCACACCGGCGGCGGACAGCGTCATGAGGACCGTGTCGCCGCACCAGACACCGGACGCGGCGACGTAGCCCTTCCGGATGCCGCGGCGGGCGGCGACGGAGAGCACGTACAGCGAGTTCGGGCCCGGCAGGAGGACGATGACGAGGAGGCCTGCCAGATAGGTCGGCAGATCGGTGACACCCAGCATGAGGCGGAGTGTCGCACAGCCGTGCGGCACTCCGCCTCCGGGTTCCGGTTCGTGGAACGACGCAGGTCAGCCGTTACGCGGGGTGGTCAGAAGGCGTCCGTCGGGATGTACGTGCCCCACACCTCGCGCAGCGCGTTGCACACCTCGCCGACCGTCGCGCGGGCCTTGAGGGCGTCCTTCATCGGGTACAGGACGTTGTCCGAGCCCTCCGCGGCCTTCTTCAGCTCGGCGAGCGCCGCGTCGACGGCCGCCTGGTCCCGCTCGGCGCGCAGCCGGGCGAGGCGCTCGGCCTGCTGCGCCTCGATGGCCGGGTCGACGCGGAGCGGCTCGTACGGCTCCTCCTCGTCGAGCGTGAAGCGGTTGACGCCGACGACGACCCTCTCGCCGCTGTCGGTCTCCTGGGCGATGCGGTACGCGGACCGCTCGATCTCGTTCTTCTGGAAGCCGCGCTCGATGGCGCTGACCGCGCCGCCCAGCTCCTCGACCTTCCCCATCAGTTCGAGGGCGAGGGCCTCCACCTCGTCGGTCATCTTCTCGATGACGTACGAGCCCGCGAACGGGTCCACGGTCGCCGTCACGTCCGTCTCGTACGCGAGGACCTGCTGCGTGCGCAGGGCGAGGCGGGCGCTCTTGTCGGTGGGCAGCGCGATGGCCTCGTCGAAGGAGTTGGTGTGCAGCGACTGCGTGCCGCCGAGCACGGCCGCGAGGCCCTGGACGGCGACGCGGACGAGGTTGACCTCGGGCTGCTGCGCGGTCAGCTGGACTCCGGCGGTCTGCGTGTGGAAACGCAGCATCCACGACTTGGGGTTCTTCGCGCCGAACTCCTCGCGCATGACCCGCGCCCAGATGCGGCGGGCGGCGCGGAACTTGGCGACCTCCTCCAGGATCGTCGTACGGGCGACGAAGAAGAAGGACAGGCGGGGCGCGAAGTCGTCCACGTCCATGCCGGCGGCGACGGCCGTGCGGACGTACTCGATGCCGTCGGCGAGGGTGAACGCGATCTCCTGCGCGGGCGAGGCACCGGCCTCCGCCATGTGGTAGCCGGAGATCGAGATGGTGTTCCACTTCGGGATCTCGGCCTTGCAGTACTTGAAGATGTCCGCGATCAGGCGCAGCGACGGCTTCGGCGGGAAGATGTACGTGCCGCGGGCGATGTACTCCTTCAGCACGTCGTTCTGGATCGTGCCGGTGAGCTTGTCGGCGGGCACGCCCTGCTCCTCGGCGACGAGTTGGTACAGCAGGAGGAGCAGCGCGGCGGGCGCGTTGATCGTCATCGACGTGGAGACCTTGTCGAGCGGGATGCCGCCGAACAGGACGCGCATGTCGTCAATGGAGTCGACGGCCACGCCGACCTTGCCGACCTCGCCGTGCGCGATGGGCGCGTCGGAGTCGTGGCCCATCTGCGTGGGCAGGTCGAAGGCGACGGACAGGCCCATGGTGCCGTTGGCGATGAGCTGCTTGTAGCGGGCGTTCGACTCGACGGCCGTACCGAAACCGGCGTACTGGCGCATGGTCCAGGGGCGGCCCGTGTACATCGTCGGGTAGACGCCCCGGGTGAAGGGGTACGCGCCCGGCTCGCCCAGCTTCTCCGCCGGGTCCCAGCCGGACAGGGCGTCCGGCCCGTACACCGGCTCGATGGGCAGTCCCGACTCCGACTCGCGCGCCATGTGCTGTGCCTTCCGATAGACCTACTCGCAGGTACCGACCCTCGCGACGGACTGTAGCGGCGGGCGTGCGGCCGGTGGAGAGCCGCACGCTGGGACGTTCCTCACAGCGCCCGCCGGGCCGTGCGGGCCCGGCCTCCGTCACAGCATCGTCACATCACCCCGGTGTCGGGCAACCGCGCGCGGCGGGGAAGTATCCCTGTCTACACACGATCGATTCCCGGGGGGCTGCCATGCACCGTCGTTTCACCGCCATACGCAGAGGCGTGCTCGCCGCCGCCGCGATCGCCCTGGCCACGGGCTGCTCCGCCCAGGCCGTTGGGGCGGCCGGGGCGGACGCGTCCCCGGCGGGCGCCGCGTCGTCGGCGCCGTCCTCGCCGTCCTCGCCGTCGTCGCCGTCGTCGCCCGGGGCGGACGCGTCCCCGTCGTCGGCCGCCCCGTCGCCGTCGGCGGCCTCCCCGTCCGCTTCGGAGGCGTCCGCGTCGCCGTCCTCGTCGGACGGCGGCGACGACAAGCCCGCCGCTTCGGCGTCGCCGGGAGGGAAGGTGCTGATGGCGAAGGGCACCGAGAACGAGCAGGTGCGGGAGCTCCAGGCACGGCTGCGGCAGATCGGGTACTTCCACCGCAGCCCCACCGCCTTCTACGGCGCGCTCACGGCCGAGGCGGTCACGGAGTTCCAGAGGAAGCGGGAGCTGCCGGCGACGGGCTCGGTGGACGAGACGACGTGGTCGAGGCTGGTCGGGATGACGCGGAAGCCGACGGAGAACGAGCTGCGGCCGCGGACCACCAACGAGCTGGACACCCCGGACCCGCGCTGCATGGAGGGCCGGGTGCTGTGCATCAGCAAGGAGAGCAGGACGCTCGCCTGGATGATCGACGGCAAGGTCGTCTCGGCGATGGACGTCCGCTTCGGCTCCGTCAACACTCCGACCCGCGAGGGCACCTTCAAGGTGGACCGCAAGGAGCGGACGTGGACGTCCACGCTGTACCACTCGGAGATGCCGTACTCGATGTTCTTCAGCCGGGGCCAGGCGGTGCACTACTCGGCGGACTTCGCGGCGCGCGGCTACAACGGCGGCTCGCACGGCTGCGTGAACGTCCGGGACAAGGCGCGGCTGGCGCAGGTCTTCGAGCAGGTGCGGGTGGGCGACAAGGTGGTCGTCCACTGGTGACGCGGGAGTGATCCAGCGGGGCCGATGCGGAGTGCTGGAGAGAAGGGCGCGGGCGGGACCGGGGGAACGTGTCCCGCCCGCGCCATATGCGCTGAGCCGTAGGTACGGGGGGAACCCCGGCTCCTTGCGCCGCCGATGACCAGTCGGCTCACTCATTACTGCGTCACGCGCTCGAAAAGTGTCACACCTGCCGAGGAAGTCAGGGAAATCGCAGGTCAGGAGCTTACGGCGAGGGTGCCGTCGGGTCGTCCGGCGGGGGCTCGCTCGTGGGGGACGTGCGCGTGGGGGGCGTGCGAGGCGGGGCGCGGTGGGTCCGGAGGGCTTGCGGCAGCCCGGGGGGTGTGCTGTCGGGGCCCGCGCGGTCGGCGGGGCGGGGGGTGTCGCCCGGGCCCGCTCGTCGTCGGCGGGGCGCGCGGGGCGGCTGGACGACGCGCCGGGTGCGTCGGGGCGCTTCGGGGGCCCGGATTCCACAGGCGGCCGACGCGGCGCCGCAGTCGTGACGCGGCGTCAGGCGCGCTTGCCGGTGGGCGGCTCGGCCGGGGACTTCTGGTGCTGGGTGCCGGACGTCCTGCCGGAGGCGCCCTTGTCGTCGGTGCGGCCCTTGCCGCCCGGTTTGCCCTCGCCCCGGTCGGTGTCGGGGTCGCCGCTGTCGCGGTCGCCGCCCCCGGTGGAGCCGCCACCGCTCGTACCGCCACCGCTCGTACCGCCGCCGCCCGTGCCCGTACCGATGTCGGGGGCGCCGCCCGTGCCGGTGCCGGTGCCGGTGCCGGGGGGCGTACCGCCCGACTGGCGGCCGCCGCCGGACAGGACCTGGTCGCAGAACTGCTGCACGCCGCTGCCCCGCGCCGCCAGCTCCAGCTGCTGTCGGCGGGCCGTGTCGAGGCGGCCGTCGCGCAGGTCGCGGCACGCCTGGGTGGTGCGGGCGGGCCAGGTGCCGTCGGGCGCCCTGGTCTCCGTACGGCCCCAGTCGGGCTCCGTACGGCCGGGTGTGGCGCCATCGTTGTCATCCGGGGTTCCGCCGCCGGGCGTGGCGGTGCCGCCCACGCCCTTCGAGGGGCCGGGCGGCACGAGGGGCGGCGGGCTCGCCGGGTCGGTGGGCGTCCCGTGCCGGTGGGAGCCGGGCGGCGTGTGCGCGCGGCCCTCCGGGGCCTCCACCTCCCCGGGCGCGGCCGCCGACACGGCGGGCACGGGCGCGTCGTCGCCGCCGAACGCGGGGATCACGCCCGTACCGGCCGCTACGGCGACACCGCCGACCGCCAGCCCGGCGACGGAGGCGGCGAGGCCCCAGCGGGCGGGACGCATCCAGCCACGGGGGCGGGCCCAGCGCGGCGCGCGCAGGGCGGCACCGATCCGTACGGAGCCCAGGTCCGAACCGGCGGCGACATGCGGCTTCGCTCCGCGCGCCGAGTGGGCCGCGCGGAACGCCGCGACGGCGGCCGCCTCGCCGGGCAGCTCGCCCGAGTGGCCGGGGGAGAGAGGGGCGGTCGCGCCTCGGGCGCTGTCCAGCGCCTTCGCCAGGCGTTCGACCTGCCACCGTGTGTAATCGTCGTCGGCGTCGACCGGCTCACCACGCAGCAGTCGCTCCGCCGCCTCGTGGTCGAGCCACTCATTCCGCTCGTCGGCCATCACATGTCCTTCTGCGTCCGCGGGCGCGAATGCGTCACAGCACGGCGCGCGGCCGGGGTCTGTGCGCCGGACCCGGCACGGGGGCCCGGCTGCGGGGGTACGGCGCTCAGCGCGGCGCCGTCCGGGCCGCCGGCGCCGAGCAGTTCCGCGAGCCGCTTCAGGCCGCGGTGGGCGGCGGTGCGGACGGCGCCCGGCCGTTTGCCGAGCGCCTCGGCGGCGCTCTTGGCGTCGAGGCCGACGACGACCCGGAGGATCACCGCTTCGGCCTGGTCCTGCGGGAGCTGCGCGATCAGGTCCATCGTGTGGCCGGTGGCGAGGGCCTCCATGGCCTCGCCGGCCGTGTCGCAGTCGGCGGGCTTGTCGGTCAGCTCCGTCTCGTCGCCGCCCTGGACGGGCCGGCGGCCGCGCATGCGCAGGTGGTCGAGCGCGCGGTTGCGGGCGATGCGGGCCGCCCAGCCCCGGAAGCGGTCGGCGTCGCCGCTGAACCGGTCGAGGTCACGGGCGATCTGGAGCCACGCCTCGGACGCCACGTCCTCGGCGTCCCCGTCGCCCACCAGCGTCCGTAGGTATCCGAGCAGCCGCGGGTGCACGGCGCGGTACACAGTACGGAAGGCGTCTTCGTTCCCGTCCTGTGCCGCGAGCACCGCGGCGGTCAGCTCCGCGTCGTCCCCCAGCACTCCCACAACCCGTTCGTCATCGCGGCAGGCACATCAGGCCGGTCCGCCCAGCGCCGCAGCAGCACGCTACGTGCTGCTGCCGTATCTCGTCCATGTTTGTACAACATGCAACAGCCCGGGTCTCCGGGTGGTGTGACAGAAAACGCACCGGCGGCGCTGTAAGGAGTACGGGGCCGTCCTGCGGACCCGCGGACGGCGACCGGGGCCTCTCCTGTGGGGGGTGGCGGCCCCGGTCGTCCTCCGGTAGCCGCCCGGCCCGTCGGCCGAGTCATCCGGCGCCTCCGCCCGGCCCGCCGCCCGTGCCGCCCCCGGGCCCACCGCCGCCGCCAGGGTCCCCCTCCGTACCGCCTCCGGGCCGCCCCGCACCGCCGCCCGCGCGTCCGCCCGTACCGTCATCCGCCCGGCACCGCCCGCCGCCCGGGCCTTCGGCTCGCCCGCCGCCACCGTCCTCCCCCGGCCCGGCGTGCCCCAGGTGCTCCGCCAGGCGTCTCAGGCCCCGGTACGCGGCCGTGCGGACCGCTCCGGGCTGCTTGCCCAGGACCCGCGCCGCCGACGGGCCGTCGAGTCCGGCCACCACGCGCAGCAGCACCGCCTCCGCCTGGTCGGGCGGGAGCGCGCGGATCAGGGCCAGCGCGGTCCGCGTGGACAGGGCGTCCAGCGCGTCGGCCGCCGTGTCGTGCCGGCCGGGCAGCTCCAGCGCGTCCTGTTCGAGCGGGGTCGTACGGGGGCGGCGGCCGCGCCTGCGCAGGTGGTCCAGCGCCCGGTGGCGCGCCACGGTCGCCGCCCAGCCGCGGAACCCGCCGCCGTCGCCCCTGAAGCGGCCGAGGTCCCGCGCGATCTCCAGCCACGCCTCCGCCGCCACGTCCTCGGCGTCGTCCCCGACGAGGCCCCGCAGGTACCCGAGTAGTCCCGGCTGCACCGCCCGGTACACCCGCGCGAAGGCCCGCTCGTCGCCACCCCGCGCCAGCAGGACGGCCTCGGCCAGCTCGTCACCGTCGTCTCCCCCCACACCACAGCCTGCGTGCGCGGGGCCGGAAGTGTCACAGGAAGGGTGACCTACGTCACTCGAGGTTGCCGCTATTCAAGTTTGACTACTTGCTCCGCCGGGGATACCTTCTGCACGTGGTCAAACTTGACCACCTCACTCACGAGGAGCCTGTGTGACCTTTCTGCCCGAGACCGGATACGTCCCCACCGCCGAGGACCGCACGAGCCTGGACGCGTGGTTCGCGGAGTACGACGCCCGCAGCGCGCGGCGCGATGTCGCGGGGATGGCCGACATGGCCGTCTTCCCGCTGAACCTCGTCAGCGACGACCAAGCCGGTGACGGCCGGTCCGCGCAGTGGGACCGCGAGCGGTTCGTCGCCGTCATGACCGGGGTGATGGGCGAGGGCTCCGAGGACATCGCCTTCGAGTCCACGCGGACGCCCGTCTTCCTGTCGCCCTCCATGGCCGTGGTCTTCACCGACTCGACCATGACCGCCGGGGACGAGAAGCGGGAGCTGCGGTACGCCGACATCCTCATCCGGCGGGGCGGGACCTGGGCGTTCCAGACGATGATCCAGGGCGGCTGGGGCGACAGCCTCTGAGACCGTCTCAGGTGGCGCCGCCCGTGTCGCGATAATGCGCGGGTGGACACCACGTCGCCCGTTCCCCTGCCCGCCGACCGCATACCGCCCGGCACCGCCGACTGGCGGACCCCCGACGCCCGGCGCTGGCTGGCCGCCGTGCCCGCGGCGTGGGCGCACCCGCTGTGGGCCGTGCTCGCCGTGGCCCTGACGGCGGTGTGGGGGATCGCGGCGGCGCCCGACACCGACTGCACCGTGGCCGAGCCGTGCGGGACGGACTGGCCGGGCCTGTGCGTCGCCGCGGCGCTGCCGCTCACCCTGTACTGGGTGGTGCGGCAGCCGCGGCTCGCCCTGCCCGGCCTCGCCGTCGTCGTCGTCGGGGACCTGGCCGTCAACGGGGCCGCCGCGATGCTGGGCGAACCCCCGGTGCTGGCCTTCTTCGCGGCCGTCGCGTTCACCGCCGCGGGGCTGCTGCACCGCATCGCCGCGGCCGGGCGGCAGCGGGCGCTGGCGCGCGAGGCGGCGGGCCCGGCCGTCCACCCCGTGCCGGCCGCCGCGCTCGCCTTCCGGCGCGGGCGGCTGTCGTTCGCGCTGGCGGCGCTGCTGCTGGCCGCCGCCGTGTTCGGGTTCTGGCAGGGGCAGCGGGTCGCCGAGGAGTACGAGCGGCGTGCCGCCGCGCTGACGCCCGTGACGGGCACGGTCACCAAGTCCGACCACGACGAGCTGGTGCTCGACGTCGCCGTCGGCGAGCGGGTCCACCGCGTGGAGACGCTCTTCCCGGAGCTGTACCCCGTGGACAGCCGGGCCGAGCTGCTGGTGGACGGCGACTGGGTGCGGCTGGTGGCGGAGCCGTACGACATCTTCGGCTGGGAGCTGCTGGTCCTCACCGGACTGGTCGGCGGGCTGGCGTTCCTCGCCAACGCGGTGGACGGGAGGACCCGCTCCCGGCAGCTGCACCGCGGCCCGCTGCCCGTGCTGCGCGTGCTGGTCCGGGAGGGCCACGACGACGGCAGGACGTGGGTGTACGCGGCCGACGACCTCGCCGCCGAACGGCCGCTCCTCCACTTCCACTCGCTGTACTCCTTCGAGGAGCAGCCCGGGGCGCCGCGCGGCCCGCAGGACGAGGACGAGGCGGACGACGAGGAGGACGACGAGCTGGCGGAGGGGCTGCGCAAGGTCGGCGCCATCCTCAAGGGCGAGGACCCGCCGCCCCCGCTGCGCGAGGCAGTCCTGTACGGCCTGCCGTACACCGGTACCGAACTCGCCTTCGTCGCGCCCGACGACGAGGAGCCCGGCGGGGTCGCCGTCGAGTGCAGCGTCACCGCCGTGAAACCGGCCGTGCCGGGCCTCTTCGGCGGCGGACTGCCGGACGCCGCGCCCGGGAGTTCCGCGCGCCCCGGCGACGGGCGGGCACATCGGCGGCCCGTGGACGAGGTCGCCGCGACGCTGGAGCCGTCCGCCGCGCCCCGCACCTGGGGCGCGGACCGCGTGTCGCGGGGCGTCGGCGTGTTCCTGCTGGCGGTGCAGGGCGGCGGCGTGTGGGCGCTGCTGGACGACGTGTCGTGGCTGTCGGTGTTCCCGCTGATCGGCCTGCTCTTCGTGGTCACGTCCGCGTCCACCGCGCTCAACTGGCGGCTCACCGCCGACCGCGACGGCCTGTGGATCGCCGGGCCGTGGCGGGTGCGGCGCGTCCTGTGGGACGACGTGACGGCCGTACGCCACGACCGCGGCGGCGACCTGGTCGTCGCCCGGGACGGGGACACCGAGGTGACCCTCTCCCCCGTCGGCTGGCCCTGGCTGGAACGGCGCCTGGGACGTGAGCCGTACGCCCCGCGCGCCGCCGACGAGGCCCACGCCCTGCTGCGCCGCCCCGCTCTGCGCCCCCTGGAGAACGCCACCCCGGCCCAGCAGGGCATGCCGGTCGGGCCGCTCATCGCGGTCGTCTCGGCCCTCTGGGGCGTGGCGGTCCTGCTGCTGCTCTGAACCGGCGCGGCGCGGGACCGGCAGCGGCGCCGCCGGTTGCTCCGCGCCGCCCCGTACGGGTCCGGTCCTGGCCGCCCCGGTACGGCAGTGGCGCCGCCCGGCCGTTACGCCGTGCGGGCCCGGCGGGAGCGGACGGCCTGGAGGACGCGGCGGCCCTCGGCGGACAGGTCCAGGGCCCGGCGCAGGCCGCCCGCCGCGCCGTCCGCCAGGACCTCCAGGACCCGCACCTGGCGGCGCAGTTCGCCGTCCGCGAGCGGGCCGACGCCCTCGGGCTCGCCCGTGCGGCAGCGGTCCAGCACCTCCGCGAGGCCCGGCGACGGGGCGGCGCACAGCCGGTGGTGCAGCTCCAGCGCGGCGAGCGAGCAGACGTCGGCCCACTCCCGCAGCGGCTCGCGGGCCCAGGTGTCCGGGGCGGCGTCCAGCATGCGCCGTACGAGCGCGGCCTCCTCGGCGTCCACCGGGGCGGAACCGGCCCCGGCGGCCGTACCCGCGTCCACGGCGGCCCGCGCCTCGGCGAGCCGGTCCGGCCAGTCGGCGCCCACGCGCGCGACCCCGAGCCACAGCGGGCGGAGCTCGTCGGTGGCCTCCGGGTCGAGCAGCGGCAGACAGCGGTCGAGGCAGGCCAGCGCGGCGGCGGCCAGCCCCCGCTCGTCGGCCCGCGCGATCAGTTCCACCAGGCTCGGGGTCGTGCTCGTGCTCGGACTCATGACGTCTCCCGTCGCGGACGCGGTACTTCCCCTTACTGCGTCACCCGTCGGGAAAGCGTCACGTCCCGCACCCCCGTGGCCCCGGAACGCCGCACCCCCGTGGCCCCGAACGCCGCGCCTCCGTGGCCCCGGAGCACCACGCGCCCGTGACCCCGGTGCGCCGGGGCCCACCGCCCCTGTACGGACGTTCCCGCGTCCTGACGCGTCGCGGGCCCGCCCCCCGGGACGGGCCCGCGACGCGTCACAGCCGCCCGGCGAGCTTCGAGAACTCGGCCCAGCTCAGGACCGGTTCGCGCGAGTCCCAGACCTTCTGCGCCAGCGCCCGCAGCGGCGTCCGGATGCCCGCCGCGACCTGGTCCTGCGTCTGGGCGTCGGCGAGGTCGCACCACACGGCGAACCGGCCGCCCAGGATCTGCCCCGAGTACCGCGACGGCACCGCCTGCGTGCCGCGCAGCACCAGCGGCGTCCACGACGCGTAGATCTCCCGGCCCGTCGGGTACGTGAACTGGTTCGGCTCGCCGAGCACGTAATAGAGGTACCGGTCGTTGACGTTCACGACCTTCCGGCCCTCGCTCAGGTACTCCACCGGGGGCCGGGCGCCGATCTCGCGGCCCGTCCAGTACTCGACCTCGACGCCCTTGTCAGCGGCGACCACACCGCCCCGGAAGAACCCGTCGTTCCACGCCTTCGGCTGCTTCCCGGCCGCCCGCACCACCTTCGCCCGGTCGTTGAGCCAGGCCGTCGCCAGGTCCTGGACGCGCCCCTCGGGGCCGTACCGGCGGCGGGCCTCGGCGGCGAGCGCGGGGTACGACGCCTCCGGGTCCGACGCCATCAGCGCCCGGTACTCGTCGGCGCCGACGTGGAAGTACCGGCCGGGGAACAGCTCCGCGTACTCGCGCAGCAGGTCGTCCACGATCCGCGCCGACTCGGGCCGCGCGATGTCGATCGCGCCGCGCGCGACCGTGCCCTGGGCGTTGCGCAGCCGGAGCGAGGGATGGGCGGCGAGGACGGCGCCGAGGTGGCCGGGCGAGTCGATCTCGGGGATGACGGTGATGTGCAGGCTCGCCGCGAGGGCGACGATCCGGCGCACCTCCGCCTTGGTGAGGTGCGGCCGGGACACGACCTCGGGGTGGCTGTCGGAGGCGATGCGGAACGCCTGGTCGTCGGAGAAGTGCAGGCCGAGCTGGTTCAGCTTCAGGTCGGCCATCTCCCGGACGCGGGCCTCCAGCCAGGCGGCGGTGAAGTGCTTGCGGGCGATGTCCACCATGAGGCCGCGCTGCGGGCGGTCGGGCCGGTCCCGGATGACGCCCTCCGGCACGACCCCGCCGGAGCGCAGCGCCTGCTTGACGGTCCGCGTCCCGTAGAAGACGCCCGCCTCGTCGGGCCCGGCGATACGGACCCGGCCGCCGCGGGTGGTCAGCGTGTACGACTCGGGGGCGCCCGTACCGGCTCCTGCCAGCGCCAGTTCGACGTCCCCGGCGCGGGCTGGGACCTCGCCCCGGTGGGCGATGCCCAGCTCGCGGGCGAGGAGCCGCGCCTCGTCGGCCAGCGCGCCGCTGCCGCGCGCGACGACCACGCCGCTCCCCGCGCCGGGCCGCCACCCGGGCCCGCGCGCGGCGACGTGCTCGCGCACGGCGGGGATGGTGCGGGGCGCGGTGGACAGCGGGTAGGTCCGCGTGGGGCTGGGCGTGGGCGTGGCCTGGGGGGACGCGGGGGTGCTGGCGGTGCCCGGCGCCGCGGTCGCCGCACCGGGGCTGGCGGCCCCGCCGTCGCCGCCGTTCCCGCCGCATCCGGCGAGCCCCAGGACCAGCGCGAGCGCCACACCCGCGACGGCGCCCCGGGCGCCCCTGGCACCGTGGGCGCCGCGCCGCCCGGCCCGCGCACGCGCCCGCGACACGCCCGGAGGCCGCCCGTGTTCGCGCGGTACGTCGGCCGCTCCTCGCGGGACGGCGGCGGGGGCCGGGCGGGTACGCCGGAACCGCGAGGCGCGCGGAGCCCGCGGGGCCTCCAGCGCCCGCGGGGCCTCCAGCGCCTGCGGGACCTCCAGCGCCTGCGGGGCCTGCCGGACCTCCGGGGCGCGCGGGCTCTCCAGGGCCCGCGGAGGCGTGGCGCTGTCGGCGTACGGCGGTATCGGGGCCCCGTCTGCGGGTTCCTTGCGGGCGGTCACGGGTGTGCCTCCTCCCCCGGGACCACCGGGTCCCGGTACCGACGCGCCGAGTGCGTCCATTCCTTGCGTTGAAACTCTGCCTTCCGAGTGAAATACGGAAAGGCTTCGGACCACTGTTGCTCACCCTCGGTAACGTCGTGACCCCTCCCTCACAGCTTTCGCACGACTTCCGCACGCGCTCGCCCCAGCCGCTTCGTTCCGTTCGAGGAGCCCACGCTGTCCCGCGAACCCCTCTCCGGCGCCCCGCAGACCTCCGGCGCCACTGCGGCCATACCCGGCCAGGCCCGCCCCGCCACCTGCCCCGCCGCGCGCCCCGCCGACCTCCTGGCGCTGTTCAACGACGCGCCCGGCCTCGCCGCCGAGGCCGCCCTCCTCGCCTGCTGCGGGAGCCGCCGCTGGGCGCACCGGGTGGCGGCCCACCGCCCGTACCCCACGGTCGAGGCGCTGCTCGCCGCCGCCGACGAGGCCGCGTACGACCTGTCGCGCGCCGATCTGGACGAGGCGCTCGGCGACGAGACGGCCCCCGTCCTGCCGCCCGGCACGCCCTCGTCGGCCCACACGGCGCTTCGCCACGCCCATGACGCGTACCTGGCGCGCTTCGGCCACGCGTACATCGTCTGCCTCGACGCGGACCGCCCCGAGGAGCACCTGGACCGGGTCCTGGGCGGGATCCGGTCACGACTGGACAACGAAGCGGAGGAGGAGCGGGTGGTCTCGGCCGAGGAACTCCGCCGCCTCACCCGGACCCGCCTTGCCCGGCTTGTCACGGAAAAGGGCGGTTCGACCGATCACAGTAGGCCGTCCGTGCCTGTTTGATTGCCTGTTTGATCACACATACGGACCCCGCGCGAGGGAACCGACAAGTCGTCGCTACCATGACCGGGGCCGGTGGACCGTACCCGGCCGGGTCTGACCGACAGAGAAGCCGGCCGACCCTGATCCCCGCTCCCGGAGGGTTTTTCCGTGCCGGCTGGAACGCTGTACCGCGGCCGGGAAGGCATGTGGTCGTGGGTGGCTCATCGAGTCACCGGCGTCCTCATCTTCTTCTTCCTGTTCGTACACGTACTGGACACCGCTCTCGTCCGCGTCTCACCCGAGGCCTATGACGAGGTCGTGGCGACCTACAAGACACCGATCGTCGCGCTGCTGGAGTACGGCCTCGTGGCCGCCATCCTCTTCCACGCGCTGAACGGTCTGCGCGTGATCGCCGTGGACTTCTGGGCCAAGGGCGCCCGCTACCAGAAGCAGATGCTCTGGACCGTCATGGGCATCTGGATCGTGCTGATGGCGGGCGCCGTCTACCCCGTCCTCGGCCACGCCGCACGTGAACTGTTCGGGAGCTGACGCCAGACATGTCCGCTGACCTCAACAAGACCGCCGTCGGTCCCGTCGAAGGCGTGAGCCTGTACGACGTCGACAACCCGGCCCCGCTGATCGAGCCGCCCCGCAAGCGGACCAAGCGGACGCCGAAGTCGACGCGCGGCAACTTCGAACTGGCCGCCTGGCTGTTCATGCGCCTGTCCGGCGTGGTCCTCGTCGTCCTCGTCATCGGCCACCTGCTGATCCAGCTCGTGCTGGACGGCGGCGTCTCCAAGATCGGTTTCGCCTTCGTGGCGGGCCGCTGGGCGTCCCCGTTCTGGCAGGTCTGGGACCTGCTGATGCTGTGGCTCGCGATGCTGCACGGCGCCAACGGCCTGCGTACCGTCATCAACGACTACGCCGAGCGCCCGAACACGCGCCTGTGGCTCAAGGGCCTGCTGTACACCGCGACGGTGTTCACCATCCTTCTGGGCACGCTGGTGATCTTCACCTTCGACCCGAACATCCGCTAGGCACGGGCTGAGGTAATCCACGCCATGAAGATCCACAAGTACGACACCGTCATCGTCGGCGCCGGTGGCGCGGGCATGCGCGCCGCCATCGAGGCGACGAAGCGCAGCCGCACCGCCGTGCTGACGAAGCTCTACCCCACCCGCTCCCACACGGGCGCCGCGCAGGGCGGCATGGCCGCCGCGCTGGCCAACGTGGAGGAGGACAACTGGGAGTGGCACACCTTCGACACGGTCAAGGGCGGTGACTACCTGGTCGACCAGGACGCCGCCGAGATCCTGGCGAAGGAGGCCATCGACGCCGTCCTCGACCTGGAGAAGATGGGCCTGCCGTTCAACCGGACCCCGGACGGCACCATCGACCAGCGCCGCTTCGGCGGCCACTCCCGCAACCACGGCGAGGCCCCGGTCCGCCGGTCCTGCTACGCCGCGGACCGCACCGGCCACATGATCCTCCAGACGCTGTACCAGAACTGCGTCAAGGAGGGGGTGGAGTTCTTCAACGAGTTCTACGTCCTGGACCAGCTGATCACCGAGGTGGACGGCGTCAAGAAGTCCTCCGGTGTGGTCGCGTACGAGCTGGCCACCGGCGAGATCCACATCTTCCAGGCGAAGGCCGTCATCTACGCCTCCGGCGGCTGCGGCAAGTTCTTCAAGGTGACGTCGAACGCGCACACCCTGACCGGTGACGGCCAGGCGGCCGTGTACCGGCGCGGGCTGCCGCTGGAGGACATGGAGTTCTTCCAGTTCCACCCGACGGGCATCTGGCGCATGGGCATCCTGCTGACGGAGGGCGCCCGTGGTGAGGGCGGAATCCTCCGCAACAAGGACGGCGAGCGCTTCATGGAGAAGTACGCGCCGGTCATGAAGGACCTCGCGTCCCGTGACGTCGTGTCCCGCTCCATCTACACGGAGATCCGCGAGGGCCGCGGCTGCGGTCCCGAGGGCGACCACGTCTACCTGGACCTGACGCACCTCCCGCCGGAGCAGCTGGACGCCAAGCTGCCGGACATCACCGAGTTCGCGCGTACGTACCTGGGCATCGAGCCGTACACGGACCCGATCCCGATCCAGCCGACCGCGCACTACGCGATGGGCGGCATCCCGACGAACGTCGAGGGTGAGGTCCTGGCGGACAACACCACCGTCGTCCCGGGCCTGTACGCGGCCGGCGAGGTGGCCTGCGTGTCGGTGCACGGCGCCAACCGCCTGGGCACCAACTCGCTGCTCGACATCAACGTCTTCGGGCGCCGCGCCGGTATCGCCGCCGCCGAGTACTCCGCGAAGCACGACTACGTGGAGCTGCCGGAGGACCCGGCGTCCTTCGTGCAGGAGCAGGTCGAGCGCCTGCGCAACTCCACGGGCACCGAGCGGGTCTCGGAGCTGCGCCGCGAGCTCCAGGAGACCATGGACGCCAACGTCATGGTGTTCCGCACGGAGCAGACGATCAAGACGGCCGTCGAGAAGATCGCCGAGCTGCGCGCGCGGTACAAGAACGTCGCCATCCAGGACAAGGGCAAGCGGTTCAACACGGACCTGCTGGAGGCCATCGAGCTGGGCAACCTGCTCGACCTGGCGGAGGTCATGGCCGTCTCGGCGCTGGCCCGCAAGGAGTCCCGCGGCGGTCACTACCGCGAGGACTACCCGAACCGCGACGACGTCAACTTCATGCGTCACACCATGGCGTACCGCGAGGTCGGCGACGACGGCACCGAGACCGTCCGCCTCGACTACAAGCCGGTCGTCCAGACCCGCTACCAGCCGATGGAGCGTAAGTACTGATGGCTACCCCGATCCTGGAGAAGACGGGCGCCACGTCCGACGTCTCCCCCTACATCACGGTCACGTTCCGGGTCCGCCGCTTCAACCCCGAGGTTTCGGACGAGGCGCAGTGGCAGGACTTCCAGATCGAGATCGACCCGAAGGAGCGCGTGCTCGACGGTCTCCACAAGATCAAGTGGGACGTGGACGGCTCGCTCACCTTCCGCCGCTCCTGCGCGCACGGCATCTGCGGGTCCGACGCCATGCGGATCAACGGCAAGAACCGGCTGGCCTGCAAGACGCTGATCAAGGACATCAACCCGGAGAAGCCGATCACGGTCGAGCCCATCAAGGGCATGACGGTCCTCAAGGACCTCGTGGTCGACATGGAGCCGTTCTTCCAGGCGTACCGGGACGTGATGCCGTTCCTGATCACGTCCGGGAACGAGCCGACGCGGGAGCGCCTCCAGTCCGCGGAGGACCGGGAGCGCTTCGACGACACGACGAAGTGCATCCTGTGCGCGGCCTGCACCTCCTCCTGCCCGGTGTTCTGGAACGACGGCCAGTACTTCGGTCCGGCCGCGATCGTGAACGCGCACCGCTTCATCTTCGACTCGCGTGACGAGGCGGCGGAGCAGCGGCTGGAGATCCTCAACGACAAGGACGGCGTGTGGCGCTGCCGCACCACGTTCAACTGCACGGACGCCTGCCCGCGCGGTATCGAGGTGACGAAGGCGATCGCCGAGGTCAAGCGCGCGCTGATCACCCGCCGGTACTGACCTTCCGGCCACCCGGACGGCCCGGTCCCCGTACTCCGGTACGAGGACCGGGCCGTCCCCGTTCCCGGCCCTCCTACTGCGGTCAGGCCGCCCTCACACGTCCCGCACCCTTCGCCCCGCTGCGGTCAGGCCGCCACACGACGCCCCCCCGTTGTGGGCAGGCGTCCCGCAGGGCGGGACGGGTGGGCACAGCGGGGTGCCCCGCCCGGCAGGGTGCGCGTAGCCCGCAGCGGGGCTGCCCCGCAGGGGCGGAGGCGGCCGCAGGGGGCTGGGCGGGGCGGAACGGGTGATGCGCGGGGCGGGGTGGTGGGGTGGCGGGCGCCCGGTGAGAACAGTGAAGGCATGAGCATCCACATCGATCACGCCCGCTGCGTCGGCGCAGGCCAGTGCACCCTGACCGCCCCCCGCGTGTTCACCCAGGACGACGACGGCTACAGCGCCCTGCTGCCCGGCCACGACCCGGGCGACCCCATGGTCCGCGAGGCCGCCCGCGCCTGCCCGGTGCGGGCCATCACCGTCCGGGAGACCTGACCGGCGGCCCGGACCCCGCCGCTTGAACGTGTTCAAAACAAGGGCTAGAGTCGTCCCGACACTGCGTTTGAACGCGTTCAAGGAGGCTGGGGCATGGACCTCACGGTGCTGGGCTACGTCATCTACCTGCTGATCAGTGTGGTGCTCACCGTGTGGGTCGCCCGCACGCTGAGCCGGAACGGGCGGATCTTCCTCGCCGACGTCCTCAAGGGCGACGAGAACCTCGCGGACGCCGTCAACCGCCTGCTGGTGGTCGGCTTCTACCTCGTCAACTTCGGCTTCGTCGCGCTCTACCTGCGCCAGGACGCCACCATCGACACCGCCCGCCACCTCCTCGAAGGGCTCTCGGTGAAGATCGGCATCGTCCTCCTGGTGCTGGGCGCGATGCACCTGGGCAACGTCTTCGTCCTCAACAAGATCCGCCGCCGCGGCACCCTGGAGCGCGAGCAGCAGCCGCCCGTCGCGCCCCAGGCGTGGACCCCGCCCGCCGGGGCGTGACGCCGTGACCGGCCGGGCGGGCGGCAAGCCCGTGACGGGGCTGACGGTCCTGTACGACGCGGGGTGCGCGCTCTGCACGCACCTGCGCCACTGGCTGGACCGGCAGCCGCAGCTCGTCCCGCTCGACCTCGTACCGGCCGGGTCGGAGGAGGCGCGGCGGCGCTTCCCCGCTCTGGACCACGGGGCCACCCTGGAGGAGATCACCGTCGTCGGCGACGGCGGCCAGGTCTACCGCACCGAGGACGCGTGGATCGTCTGCCTCTGGGCGCTCGCCGAGCACCGCCCCAGGGCGCACTGGCTGGCGAGCCCGGCGGGACGGCCACTGGCCCGGATGACCGTGCTCGCCGCCGCCCGGTGGCGCGCCGCCTCCGCCGGCGCGGGCTGCCACGACGGACGGTGCGGCACACCCCTCCCGCCCCATTAGGCTCGGGTGCTGTGAAGGACCGGAAGCCGGCCGCCAAGGCGCCGAAGAGCGAGCAGACGCGCACCCTCATCCTGGAGACCGCGCTCAGGCTCTTCGAGGAGCGCGGCTACGACAAGACGACCATGCGCGCCATCGCCCAGGAGGCGGGCGTGTCCGTGGGCAACGCCTACTACTACTTCGCCTCCAAGGAGCACCTGGTCCAGGGCTTCTACGATCGGCTGGCCGCCGAGCACGAGGCGGCGGTGCGGCCGGTGCTGGCCGGTGACCCGGACCTCGCGGTGCGCATCCGGGGCACGCTGCTGACCTGGCTGGACGTGGCGGAGCCGTACCACAGGTTCGCGGCGCAGTTCTTCAAGAACGCCGCCGACCCGGAGAGCCCGCTCAGCCCGTTCTCGCCCGAGTCGATCGACGCGCGCCGGGCCGCCATCTCCATCCACGAGCGGGTGCTGCGCGGCTCCGACACGAGGACCGCGCCCGAACTGGCCGACCAGCTCCCCGAGATGCTGTGGCTGATGCAGATGGGGCTGGTGCTGTTCTGGGTGTACGACCGGAGCGAGGGCGCCGAGCGGAGCCGCCGGCTCGTGGAGCGGACGGCCCCCCTGGTCGCGCGGGGCATCGCGCTGTCCCGGTTCCGGATGCTGCGGCCGCTGGTGCGTCAGGCCCAGGACATCATCACGGAGTTCCTGCCGGGCGCCGGGGAGGCGCTGGAGAAGGACGCGGTCGCGGACGACGCGACCCGGGCGCCCGGCGGGAACGAACCGTCGAAGGACCCTGCGCGGGGACCGGCTACAGCCAGCTGAGCTGCCAGAGGCGCCAGATGCCCGTGCCGTCGGACAGGTACTGGGAGCCCGTGACGTCCGGGCTGCTCAGCACGTAGTCCTTCTTCTGCCACAGCGGCACGAGCGGTACGTCCCGCGCCACCTCCGCCTGGATCGCCTTGAAGTCGTCCACGGCCCCGGCCCGGTCGTCGTACTGCTGGGTCGCGGCGATGAGCCGGTCGATCGTCTTGCTGGCGTAGGAGTTCTGGAGTGCGTTGTCCCGGCCGACGAGGGGCTGCGTGAAGCTGTCCGAGTCGGGGAAGTCAGGGAGCCAGCCGAGCCCGTACGCGTCGTACGCGCCCTCCGCGTATCCCTTCTGGAACTCCTTCCACTCCGCGGAGACGATCTTCACCCGGAACAGTCCGCCGGCCTCCAGCTGGCGGCGCAGCTCGGCCGCCTCTGCCGCCGAGGTCTCCCCCGAGCGGTGCCCGTAGGTGAAGCTGACGGGCGTTTCGACATCCGCCTCCCGCAGCAGCTTCCGCGCCCGGTCCAGGGCTTCCGGGCCGTCGGGGTAGTTGTCGAAGAACGGCGTGCTGTGCCCGACGAAGCCACGCGGGATCAGCGAGTAGAGCGGCTCCACCGTCGAGTGGTGCGGGCCGCTCGCGATCTTGTTGCGGTCCACCAGGGCGGCCACCGCCTGCCGTACCGCCCGCTCGGCCATCGGCGAACCCTCGCGGACGTTGAAGACGATGCTGCGGATCTCCGCCGAGGTGGCCTCCGTCATCTGCACACCCGACTTGCCGGGGTCGTACGTGGAGATCATCTGCGGCGGCAGCTGGCGGTGGGTCACGTCCACGTCGCCGTTGCGCCAGGCGGCGGCGAGCTGCTCGCCCTCGGCGTAGTACCGCACCTCGACGGGTGCGGCGGGCCGGGACATGGCGCCCTGGTAGAGCGGGTTGGGCTTCAGCAGGGCGCGGACGCCCGGCTGGTACTCGTCGAGCACGTAGGGACCCGAGCCGTCGGCGGTGGCGCCGTCGCGGAGCTTGTCCTTCGGATAGCGGGTGCTGTCCACGATGGCTCCCGCGCCCGTGGCGAGCTTCAGCGGGAACGTCGCGTCACGGGCGCTCAGCCTGAAGACGACCTTGCGGTCCTGGGCGGTGACGCTCTTGAGCGTCGGGAACAGCGCGGCCGGCCCGACGTCGGCGGCGATGCCGAGCATCCGGTCGAACGAGTACTTCACGTCCTGGGCGGTCATCTCGCAGCCGTTGGCGAACACGAGGCCGTCGCGGAGCGTGCACTCGTACGTCGTGAGCGACGTGCCGGTGAAGCCGCAGGCGCCGGCCGCGTCGGGCACCGGGGTCGTCGAGCCCGGCTTGAAGGTCAGCAGCGACTGGTAGACGTTGCTGTACACGGCCCAGGAACCGGCGTCGTACGCGCCGGCCGGGTCGAGTGACGAGACTTCGTCGGTCGTGCCGACGGAGATGGGCCGATCGTTCCCCTTGTCTGTCGGAAACAGCAGCCAGGCCCCTGCCCCGGCCGCCACCAGGGCAGCACAAATGATGATGATCCGCACTCGGACCGATCGCATAGCCGTGATTCCTTTCACGCCCTCCCCTGTGCGATGGCGCAAACTCAACCACAGACTGTTCACCCCTGGAAGGGTAAACCTTCACTCCTTAACCACATTGCCCTCACCACCTGAGGAACAGGGGGGAGGGCAAGGGTTTTCCCTGATAGGTCCTTGGCTTGTTCCGGTCAGACGCCGTGGCCGGGGGCGGCGCCGGGTGCGCCGGTCCGCTGGATCAGGCGTTACGGGATGCCAGCTGCACGACCGTGATGTCGGAGGGGGCGCCGACACGGACCGGCGGGCCCCAGGCGCCCGCGCCGCGCGACACGTACAGCTGCGTGTCACCGTACCGCTCCAGACCCGCGACGGTCGGGTTCGCCAGCTCCGCGAGGAGGTTGCCCGGCCACATCTGGCCACCGTGCGTGTGGCCGGACAGCTGGAGGTCCACCCCGTGCCGCACCGCGTCGTGGATCATCACCGGCTGGTGCGCCAGGAGCACGGCGGTGCGGGCCCGGTCACGGTCGCCGAGGGCGCGTACGAAGTCGGGCCCGTCGCCGTAGTTGGCCCCGGCCACGTCGTTGACGCCCGCCAGGTCGAACCCGGCGGCGATCTCGACGCGCTCGTTGCGCAGCGGGCGCATGCCGAGGTCGCGGACCTCGTCCACCCACTGCTCGGCACCGGAGAAGTACTCGTGGTTGCCGGTCACGAAGAAGCTGCCGTGCCGGGCCCGGAAGCGGGCCAGCGGCTCGGCGGCCGGGCCGAGGTTCTCCACGGAGCCGTCCACGAGGTCGCCCACGACGGCGATCAGGTCCGGCTGCGTGGAGTTGACCGCGTCCACGATGCGCTGGGCGTGGGCGCGGCCGAGGGTGGGGCCGAGGTGGATGTCGCTCACGACGGCGATGCGGTAGCCGTGGGCGGAGCGGGGGAGTTTGGCGAGGGGGACGGTGACGCGCTTGACCGTGGGGCCGCGCAGGACCGTGTGGGCGCCGTTGGCCACCGTGCCGGTGGCCACGGCGACGGCGGTCCCCGCGAGCACCCGCGCCACAAACCGCCGCCGCCCCATCCCGGGCCCTTCCCGCGGCTCGGCCCCCGGGGCCTCCTGAGCCCCCGGCTCCCGTCGCGGCTCCCCCGCAGGGGCGTCAGGGCTGCCGGGCGCCTCGTCCAGTGCCTCGGTGGCCGGGGCCTCGGCCGCCGGGGCCTCCTCGGCCGGGGCTGTCGCCAGGGCCGTACCGCCCTCGGGCGCGGGGTCCACGGGTGGGTGCCCCGCAGGTCCGCTGTGCCCACCCGTTCCGCCCTTGGCGGAACGCATGCCCACAGCGGCGTGCGGCGGCGTCCGTTCCGCGGCAGCGCCCGCAGGAAGCGGGTCCACAGCATGCGTGGCCGCGTCCGTGGGCGGCATCGCGTCGGCGGCGGCCGCAAGGGGCGCGGGCACGGCAGCGGTGGCCGTGGCCCGCGGGGCGCCCGGCAGGGCAGGGGCCGCTGGGTGCGCGGGCTCGGCTGCGAGGTCCGAGGGGTGCGGGCCCTCGGTCAGGTGCGGGGCGCCGGGCAGGACGGGGTCCGAGGGGTGCGGGCCCCCCGTGGGGTGCGGGGTCCTGGGGCGGGGCCAGCGGGTGAGGACGGGGCGGAGGAGTTCCGTGACCAGCAGGGTCAGGACCAGGTACAGCAGCAGGGCCAGCCACAGGAAGCCGGGCCAGGACACGACCTGCTGGAGGCGGAACGGGGCGTCCGCGCGCCCCGCCGTCATCGCGGCCACCGAGAACAGGGGCAGCACCACCACCGCCACCGTGCCCGCGCGGCGGGCCGGGCCGCCGGAACGGGTGACGTCACGGACCAGGCGGCGCCACACGTACCAGTGCGCGGCCACCAGCAGGGCCAGGATCAGAGTTATGACCAGCAGTACCACCGGAACGGCGCCCTTCTACTTCTCGTCTACTTCTCGTCGTCCGCGCGCCGAAGCGCCCGCAGTCCGCGCAACCCGATCACGCCAATGGCCGTCCCCAGGAGAAAGGACGTGACGGCCAGCAGAAGATGGACCCAGAAGTATCCGGTGGGGTCACCCGCATCGTCGAAGGCGAGGCCGCTCGCGTCGTTCCAGAGGTTCTTGACGAAGGTGATCCAGATGAACCAGCTCCAGACTCCGAACGCCAGCAGGAACCAGGAGATGGGGCGGCTCAGTTTCATGGGTCCAGTATCGGGTGCACCGGTGTCGGCTCCCGCGCCGGGTGGCGGTACTTTCTCGAACGTGCATGCTCTCAAGAAGGCCGCCGTCGCCGTGGCCACCGCCGTGCTGCTCCCCCTCGCCGCCGCCGGCCCCGCACTCGCCGCGCCGCCGTCCGCGCCCTCCCCGCAGCCCTCGCCGCAGCCGAAGCCGCCCGCGCGCATGTCCACGGTCGGCGGGGCGCGGCTCGGCCTGCCCGGCACGCAGGTGGACCTCGCGGGCGGGGCGCCGGTCCTGCCGAAGGAGCTGAGCGGCAGGTCCTGGATCGTGGCGGACGCCGAGAGCGGCGACGTACTGGCGGCGCACAACGCGCACTGGCGGCTTGCGCCCGCGTCCACGCTGAAGATGCTGTTCGCGGACACGCTGCTGCCGAAGCTCCCCAAGACGCAGCGGCACCTGGTCAGCACCGGTGAGCTGGGCCGCCTGGGCGAGGGGTCCAGCCTCGTGGGCATAAAGGAGAAGCAGTACTACACCGTCCACGACCTGTGGCTCGGGGTGTTCCTCCGCTCGGGGAACGACGCCGTCCACGCGCTGGCGGAGATGAACGGCGGCATAGAGAAGACGGTGCGCGAGATGAACGCGCGCGCCGACGAGCTCCAGGCGGTGGACACGGAGGTAGTGTCCCCGGACGGGTACGACGCGCCGGGCCAGGTGTCGTCGGCGTACGACCTGACGCTGATCGCCCGCAGCGGCATGCAGAACGCGGACTTCCGGGAGTACTGCTCCACCGTGCGGACGCAGTTCCCCGGCGAGGAGAAGCCCGGCAAGAAGCGTCCGACGTTCGAGATCCAGAACACCAACCGGCTTCTGACCGGCGCGAACGGCGTCGCGCCGTACAAGGGCATCGCGGGCGTCAAGAACGGCACGACGACGCACGCCGGATCGACGTTCACGGGGGTCGCCGAGCGGGGCGGGCGGGTGCTGCTGGTGACCGTGATGAACCCGTCGTCGAAGGAGCCGCACGCCGTCTACAAGGAGGCCGCGCGGCTCCTCGACTGGGGGTTCGCGGCGGCGGGCAAGGTGCGGCCGGTCGGCGAGCTGGTGCCGCCGAAGTCCGCGAAGACCGGTACGGCGCCGAGCACCGCCCCGACCCGGCCCGGCGAGAACCGGCCGAATGTCACCGGGGACGCCGCCGAGGCGGCCGTCGCGGGGTCGGCGAAGGCCGGGTCGGGCGGCGCGGGGACGGCCCTCGGCATCGTCGGCGGTCTGATGGCGGTGCTGGGGGCGGCCGCGTTCCTGATCAATCGGCGGTGGCCGCTGCGGAAGGGCCAGTAGCGTCCTTCCGGCGGCCGCCGGTCGCGGTCCACGCGGCGCAGAACAGCAGCAGCCGGGCGGTGAAGCTGATCCACAGCAGCAGCGCGACGGGCACGCCGAACGCCCCGTACATCGACTTGGCCGCCACGCCCCGCATGTACCCGCCGAGCAGCAGCTTCAGCAGCTCGAAGCCGACCGCGCCGATCAGGGCGGCGACGACCAGGTCGCGGCGCGGCGGCTCCACGCCGGGCAGCAGCGTCAGCAGGTACAGCAGGAGCAGGAAGTCCGCGAGGACGGCGACGGCGAGCGCGGCGGTCTGGAGCAGGACGCCGCTCGCACCGCCCTCGGTGGCGCCCAGCCGGTCGGCGGTCCAGCCGACGGCGACGGCGCCCAGCGCGGACCCGGCGAGCGAGACGAGCGCGGTGCCGCCGAGGCCCAGCAGGAGCAGGGCGTCCTTGCCCTTCCTGACGACCGGGTTGCCGTCGTCGGTGTCGTCCAGCGCCCACACGGCGCGCAGGCAGTCGCGCAGTGAACCGACCCAGCCGATGCCGGTGAAGAGCAGCACGGCGCCCGCGACGAGGCCGACCGTGCCCGCGTTGGCCACGAGCGAGCCCAGGTCGAGCTGGTCGGAGATGCCCGGCACCTGCTCGCTGATCTTGTCCTGGGCGGTGCGGAGCTGCGCGTCGTCGAGGAGGGTGGCGCCGATGACGGCGCCCAGGGTGATCAGCGGGAAGAGGGACAGGAAGCTGATGAAGGTGATCGCGGCGGCGAGGCGCGTCCAGTGGGCGCGGTCCAGCGTCTCGTAGGCGTGCCAGGCGTGGGTGCGCATCAGCCGGGCGGCCCACGGGCCGATGACGGGGATCTTGGTCAGCCAGTCCATGCCGGTACGCCTACCACCGGACGGCCCGCGCACCACCCCCCGGCTCGCCCGGCGGACCCGCGCCGCGTTGGGGCGGCCGGATGTCCTAGGAGGCCGGGGTGGGACTGTCGAGGGGTGAGCCCTGCGCGGGCACCGTCCGGGAGGAGCCGCAGCCGCCGAACTCGTACGTGTGCAGCTTGCGCCACACGAGGTCGGCGCCCTGCTCGTACAGGGCGAAGGAGCGCACCGTCCACGCCGCCTCGAAGGAGGCCAGCTCCTCGAAGGCGCGGTCCATGGCCTCCTCGGCGATGCCGTGCGCGACCGTGACGTGCGGGTGGTACGGGAACTGCAGCTCCCGCTCCAGCGGCCCGGACGCGTCCCGGATGTGCTGCTGGAGCCGGGCGCACGCCTCGCCGCCCTCCACGACCCGTACGTAGACGACCGGGGAGAGGGGGCGGAACGTGCCCGTGCCGCTCAGCCGCATCGGGAAGGCGCGCCCGGCGGCGGCGACCGAGGCCAGATGGGCCCGGATCTCCGGCAGCCGCCCGGCGTCGACCTCCGTCGGCGGGAGGAGCGTGACGTGCGTGGGGATGCCGTGGGCCGCGGCGTCGCCGAAGCCCGCGCGCCGCTGCTGGAGCAGGCTGCCGTAGGGCTCCGGGACCGCGATCGAAACGCCGAGCGTTACGGTCCCCACGTCGTTCTCCTCATCCTTCGGTCGTGCCGTTCGGGCGCGCCGGGGGCGCGGTCCGCCGAGTCGCTCGCCAGTGTGGCGGTTCGACCGGTCCCGTGGCCAGAGCCGCTCGGCTTCGGTGCCTCCGCGCTCCGGTCCGGGTGCCCCCGTGCGCCCGTCCGTTCCCTGCGGGCTCAGTGCTTGGCGGGCAGGAAGCCCACCTTCTCGTATGTCTGGGCGAGGGTCTCCGCGGCGACGGCGCGGGCCTTCTCCGCGCCCTTGGCCAGGATCGAGTCCAGCGTCTCCGGGTCGTCCAGATATTCCTGCGTGCGCGTCCGGAACGGCGTGACGAAGTCCACGACGATCTCGGCGAGGTCCGTCTTCAGGGCGCCGTACATCTTGCCCTCGTACCCCTTGACCAGGTCGTCCACGGGGGTGCCGGTGAGCGTCGACATGATCGTGAGGAGGTTGCTGACGCCGGGCTTGTTCTCCGGGTCGAAGCGGATCACCGTGTCCGTGTCCGTGACGGCGCTCTTGACCTTCTTCGCGGTGGCCTTCGGGTCGTCCAGGAGGTTGATCAGGCCCTTGGGCGTCGCGGCGGACTTCGACATCTTCGCCGTCGGGTCCTGGAGGTCGTAGATCTTCGCCGTCTCCTTGAGGATGTACGGCGCGGGCACGGTGAACGTGTCGCCGAAGCGGGTGTTGAACCGCTCCGCGAGGTCGCGGGTCAGCTCGATGTGCTGGCGCTGGTCCTCGCCGACCGGGACCTCGTTGGCCTGGTAGAGCAGGATGTCGGCGACCTGGAGGATCGGGTACGTGAACAGCCCGACCGTGGCGCGGTCGGCGCCCTGCTTGGCGGACTTGTCCTTGAACTGGGTCATCCGGGACGCCTCGCCGAAGCCGGTGAGGCAGTTCATCACCCAGGCGAGCTGGGCGTGCTCCGGGACGTGGCTCTGGACGAAGAGGGTGCACCGGTCCGGGTCGAGTCCGGCGGCGAGCAGCTGGGCGGCGGCCAGGCGGGTGTTGGCGCGGAGCTCGGCCGGGTCCTGCGGCACGGTGATCGCGTGCAGGTCGACGACCATGTAGAAGGCGTCGTGCGACTCCTGGAGCGCGACCCACTGGCGGACCGCGCCGAGGTAGTTGCCGAGGTGGAAGGAGCCTGCGGTGGGCTGGATTCCGGAGAGCACACGAGGGTCAGCAGAGGCCATGTCCCTCATTCTCTCAGGTCCGGCGGGCAGCTCGGGACTGCCTGTGGACAACCGGCCGGCCGGCCAACCGGCAAGCCCGGCAACGGTCGGGCACGGGTACGCCCTGGCGTCGGACGGGCCTGACGCCAGGGCGTGTCCGCCGCGTCAGGCGGGGATGCCGGGGGCGGGGTGGCGGGCCATGAGGTCGGCGACCTCGGCGCGGATCACCGCGAGGGCGTCCTCGTCGCCCCGGTGCGCGGCGGTGACGCCCCGGTCGATCCAGTCGGCGACGGCGGCCATGTGTTCCGTGCCGAGGCCGCGGGAGGTGAGGGACGGGGTGCCGATGCGGATGCCGGACGGGTCGAACGGCTTCCTCGGGTCGTACGGGACGGTGTTGTAGTTCACGACGACACCGGCCCGGTCGAGGGCCTTGGCGGCGGTCTTGCCGGGGACGTCCTTGCCGGTGAGGTCGATGAGGACGAGGTGGTTGTCGGTGCCGCCGGAGACGAGGTCGAAGCCTCGGTCGAGGAGGGCGGCGGCCAGCGCGCGGGCGTTGGCGACGACCTGGTGGGCGTAGTCGCGGAAGGCCGGCTGGGACGCCTCGTGGAGGGCGACGGCGATGGCGGCGGTGGTCTGGTTGTGCGGACCGCCCTGGAGGCCGGGGAAGACGGCCTTGTCGATGGCCCTGGCGTGCTCCTCGCGGCACATCAGCATCGCGCCGCGCGGGCCGCGCAGGGTCTTGTGGGTGGTGGTGGAGACGACGTCGACGTGCGGCACGGGCGAGGAGTGGGCGCCGCCCGCGACGAGACCGGCGATGTGGGCGATGTCCGCGACGAGGACGGCGCCGGCCTCGCGGGCGATCTCCGCGAACGCCGCGAAGTCGATGGTGCGGGGCAGGGCCGTGCCGCCGCAGAAGATGACCTTCGGGCGCTCCTTGAGCGCGAGGTCGCGGACCTCGTCGAAGTCGATGAGGCCCGTGTCGCGGCGCACGCCGTACTGGACGCCCCGGAACCAGCTGCCGGTCGCGGAGACGCCCCAGCCGTGCGTGAGGTGGCCGCCCATGGGCAGCGCCATGCCCATGACCGTGTCGCCGGGCTCGGCGAACGCCAGGTACACGGCGAGGTTGGCGGGCGAGCCGGAGTACGGCTGGACGTTGGCGTGGTCCACGCCGAACACGGCCTTGGCGCGGTCCGTGGCGAGCCGCTCGACCTGGTCGATGACCTGCTGGCCCTCGTAGTAGCGGCGCCCGGCGTAACCCTCGCTGTACTTGTTCTGGAGGACCGTGCCGGAGGCTTCGAGGACGGCGGCGGAGACGTAGTTCTCGCTCGGGATGAGGCGGAGCGTCTCGGACTGGAGGCGTTCCTCGGCGGTGACCAGGCGGGCCAGCTCGGGGTCCGCGGCGGCGAGCGCGGGGTGGATGGGCGCCTCGGGCGCGGGGCCGGTGGCGGTGGGCGCGAGGGGTGCGGTCATGGCGTTCCTCCGGGGTGGGCAGCTCGTCCTGTCTCCCGGGGGCCCAGGCGGGCGGCTCCCCGTGCGGTCTGCCGCGCACGGCTCCCCCGGGGTCGCTTCCCCGTACGCCAGTCGCCGCGCGTACCGTCCACCCTAGTCGTCGCCGCGCGGCGACGTTTCCCCGTCCGTATCGCGGGCGACGTTTCCCCGTCCGTATCGCGGGCGACGTTTCCCCGTCCGTATCGCGAGCGACGATAGAGACGACCGGCCGTACGAAGACGAACGGAGACCCCGTGTCGACAACGCAGGACGCGATCGCTGCCGCCGAGGCGCACAGCGCGCACAACTACCACCCGCTGCCCGTCGTCGTGGCGACGGCGGAGGGCGCCTGGATGACCGATGTCGAGGGGCGCCGCTACCTCGACATGCTCGCCGGCTACTCGGCGCTCAACTTCGGGCACGGCAACCGCCGTCTGATCGACGCCGCGAAGGCGCAGCTGGAGCGGGTGACGCTGACGTCGCGCGCCTTCCACCACGACCGGTTCGCGGACTTCTGCGCGCAACTGGCCGAGTTCTGCGGCATGGAGATGGTGCTGCCGATGAACACGGGGGCGGAGGCGGTCGAGACGGCCGTGAAGACCGCCCGCAAGTGGGGTTACCGGGTCAAGGGCGTCCCGGATAACACGGCGAAGATCGTGGTGGCGGCGGACAACTTCCACGGCCGTACGACGACGATCGTCAGCTTCTCCACGGACCCGGAGGCCCGCGACGGGTACGGCCCGTACACGCCGGGCTTCGAGATCGTCCCGTACGGGGACCTGGCGGCACTCGACGCGGCGGTCACCGACAACACGGTGGCGGTGCTGCTGGAGCCCATCCAGGGCGAGGCGGGCGTGCTGGTGCCGCCGCCGGGCTACCTGGAGGGGGCGCGGCGGCTGACGCGCGAGCGGGACGTGCTGTTCATCGCGGACGAGATCCAGTCGGGCCTGGGCCGGACCGGGAGGACCTTCGCGTGCGAGCACGAGGGCGTCGTCCCGGACATGTACGTGCTGGGCAAGGCGCTCGGCGGCGGGGTCGTGCCCGTGTCGGCGGTCGTGTCCAGCGCGGCCGTGCTGGGGGTGCACCGGCCGGGCGAGCACGGTTCGACGTTCGGCGGGAACCCGCTGGCGTGCGCGGTGGCGCTGGAGGTGCTGGCGATGCTGCGGACCGGCGAGTACCAGCAGCGGGCGGCGGAGCTGGGCGACCATCTGCACCACGAGCTGGGGCTGCTGGTCGGCGGCGCGGTGCGCGAGGTGCGCGGGCGCGGGCTGTGGGCCGGGGTGGACATCGACCCGGCGAAGGGCACGGGCCGCCAGGTGTCGGAGCGGCTGATGGAGCGGGGCGTGCTGGTGAAGGACACCCACGGCTCGACGATCCGGCTCGCGCCGCCGCTGGTGATCTCCAAGGAGGACCTGGACTGGGGCCTGGAGCAGCTGCGCGAGGTCCTCGCGGACTGACCCCGGCCGTGCGCGCCATGCCGTACCGGGGGTGCCGGTACGGCACGGCGCGGCTCAGAGGATGACGTGCGGCAGGAAGCGCGCGTACCCGTCGGTGACGAGGCCGGACGACTCGCGGATGCCGAGCCCGGCCGCCTCGTCCTCGACGACCCACGCGCCGAGCACGACCCGGTTGCCGTCGAAGTCGGGCAGCGGGGCGAGGCCCTGGTAGCAGCTCGGCTCGTCCCGTACGACGGGGTCGGCGCCCGGCTCGTGGACGGTGACCCCGGCGCCCTCGCGGCCCAGCAGCGGCTTGACGACGTATCCGCCGTCGGCCGCCAGTTCGCGCGGGCCGTCGAGGTAGGCCGGCAGCAGGTTGGGGTGGCCGGGGTACAGCTCCCACAGGACGGCGAGGAGCGCCTTGTTGGACAGGAGCATCTTCCACGCCGGTTCGATCCAGCAGGTGCTGCCGGTGCCGCCGCCGTTGTCGAGGGTGTCGAGGACGTACGGGCCGAACGGGTCGGTGACCAGCCACTCCCACGGGTACAGCTTGAAGCAGCTGCGGATGAAGCGGAGCCGGTCGTCCACGAAGCGGCCGGACAGCCGGTCCCAGCCGATCTGCTCCACGGACAGCGCCTCGGTGTCGATCCCGGCCTGCTGGGCGGTCTCGCGCAGGTACGCGACCGTCATCAGGTCCTCACCGATCTCGTCGCCGTCGGAGTGGACGAAGTGCAGCGGGCCGGGCGGCAGCAGGCGCGCCTGGCGCCGCCAGGCGTCCACCAGCCGCTCGTGGAGGGAGTTCCACTGGTCGGCGCCGGGGAAGCGGTCCTCCATCCAGAACCACTGCGGGCTCGCGGCCTCGACCAGCGAGGTCGGCGTGTCCGCGTTGTACTCCAGCAGCTTGGCCGGGCCCCGGCCGTCGTAGCGCAGGTCGAACCTGCCGTATATGGACGGCAGTTCGGCGCGGCGCCGCCAGGACTCGGCGACCAGGGCGGCGAGCCGCCGGTCGGTGATGCCGAGGTCGGCGAACCGTTCCCGCTCCACGATGTGCGCGGCGGCCGCCAGGCACATGGCGTGCAGCTCCTCGACCACCCCCTCCAGGGCCTCCACTTCGGGGAGGGTGAAGGAGTAGTAGGCGCTCTCGTCCCAGTAGGGGCGCAGCGTGCCGTCGGGGTGGCGGGTGAGCGGGTAGATACAGCCCTGCTCCTCGACGACGCGCTGCCAGTCGGGGCGGGGTTCGATCGTGTGGCGTTCCATGGGTGCGTACGGCTCCGGGCTCAGCCGCCGCCGCTGCCCGAGCAGCCGAAGCCGCCGCGCTGCACCGCGGACTTGTCGAAGCTGCCGCCCTCGACGCGGCCGCTGCTGGAGGACCCGCCGTAGTAGTACGACCCGCCCCCGCCTCCTCCGCCCCTGTAGTGGTCATCGTCGTCGTCGTAGCCGTCGCGGCACTTGTAGTCGGGCAGGACCTCGCGGGTGACCGGGTCCACGCACCGCCGGTCGGGCTCGGAGCTGCCGCAGGAGGTGAGGGTCAGCGCGAGCGCGCCCATCCCTCCCAGGACGACGTGACTCGATCGCAGTCTGCGCATGTGGTACTCCCCCGTTGACGCGTGGAACGCCGCACAGACTAGAGGGCGCCGCTCACACGGGCTACGGCAGTACCCGGCACAGGGCCTCCAGGGCGCCGGGCCAGGCGCTGTCGGTGGGGGTGGCGTAGCCGACGACGAGGGCGTCGCGGCCGGGCGGGGTGTCCGGGTGGCGGAAGGCGTCCAGGCCCTGGAGCGCGAGGCCCTGGAGGGCTGCGGCGCGCAGGACGGCCCGTTCGCTGCCGGGCGGCAGTTCGAGGACGGCGTGGAGTCCGGCGGCGATGCCCGTGACGCGGATGCCGGGAGCCCGTTCGGCGAGCGCCGCCACCAGCTGGTCGCGGCGGCGCCGGTAGCGGAGCCGTACGCCGCGTACGTGCCGGTCGTACGCGCCCGAGGCGATGAACTCGGCCAGCGTCAGCTGGTCCAGGGTGCTCGTCGCCCATTCGACGTCGCCCTTCGCTGCGAGCACCTCGTCCATCAGGTGCCGGGGCGGGACCATCCAGCCGAGGCGCAGCCCGGGCGCGAGGGACTTGCTGGTGGTGCCCAGGTAGACGACCCGCTCGGGGTCGAGGCTCTGGAGGGCGCCGACGGGCTGCCGGTCGTACCGGAACTCGCCGTCGTAGTCGTCCTCCAGGACCAGTCCGCCCGACGCCCGCGCCCAGTCGACCAGCGCGGTACGCCGCTCGGGCGCGAGGGCGCCGCCGACGGGGAACTGGTGCGCGGGCGTGATGAGTACGGCGCCGGGCCGGGACCGGCCGTCCTCGGTCAGGGCGTCCACGCGGGTGCCGTTCCGGTCGAGCGGCAGCGCCGGGGTGCGCAGCCCGGCGCGGTGGAGGGCGCCCCAGTGCACGTCGAGACCGTACGACTCCACGGCGACGTCCCGGACGCGGCGGGCCCGCAGGACGTCGGCGAGCAGCAGCAGGCCCTGGGCGAAGCCCGCGCAGACGACGATCCGGTCCGGCTCGGCGCGCACGCCCCGCGAACGGGCCAGGTACTCGGCGAGGGCGGCGCGCAGCTCGGGGCGGCCGCGCGGGTCGGCGTACCCGAAAGCCTCGTGCGGGGCGTTCGTCAGGGCGCGGCGGGCCGCCTTCAGCCACTCGGCGCGCGGAAAGGAGGCGAGGTCCGGGGTGCCGGGGTGCAGGGTGTGCAGGGGCTTGCCCGCGCGGGGCCTGGCGCGCTGCCAGGGCAGCGGGGCCTGGGAGGGCGGGCGCCGGGCGGGCGCGGCGGCGGCACGGGGGGCGACCCGGGTGCCGGAGCCCTGGCGGGCGGTGAGCCAGCCCTCGGCGACCAGCTCGGCGTACGCGTCGGCGACGGTGTTGCGGGCGACGCCCAGGTCGGCGGCGAGCGTACGGGACGAAGGCAGCCGGGTGCCGGGGGCGAGGCGGCCGGTCCTGACGGCGTCGCGGAGGGCGTCCATGAGCCCGGCGCGCAGGCCGGGGCCCTGGATCTCCAGGTGCAGGTCGGCGCCGAACGCGGCGGAAATGGCCCGTGATTCCGTCATGGAAATGGACCATACCGGGGCGCCAACGCGGGCGTACGGTCGAGGACATGACGACGAACACGACGAACACGCAGCAGACCACGGCCACTGCGGACAGCCACGCCGGCGCGGCCCCCGCGGGGACCGGGTACGCCCCCGAGCATCCGGCCCGGCTGAACCCGGCGGCGCTCGCCCCGGAGGTGTACAAGGCGATGGTCCGGCTGGACGCCGCCGCGAACCAGGGCCTCGACCCGGTGCTGGTCGAGCTGGTGAAGATCCGCTGCTCGCAGCTCAACCACTGCGCGTTCTGCCTGGACATGCACTCCAAGGACGCGCTGGCGGCCGGGGAGAGCGTCGAGCGGATCGTGCAGCTCAGTGCCTGGCGCGAGTCGCGGCACTTCTACACGGAGAAGGAGGCCGCCGCGCTCGAACTGGCCGAGGCGGTCACGCTCCTGACGGAGGGCTTCGTCCCGGACGAGGTGTACGAGCTGGCGGCGAAGCACTTCGAGGAGGCGGAGCTGGCCCACCTCATCTCCTCGGTCATCGTGATCAACGCGTGGAACCGGTTCGCCGTGACGTGCCGCTCGGTGCCGGGCCACTACACTCCGGGCCAGTTCAAGGGCCACAACGCGTGACCGGACCGCACGCGGCGGCGGGCCTCGCCGAGGCGTTCCGGGCGCTGCACCACGGCCGGGCTCCGGAGGACCCGCTGGTCCTGCCCGGCCCGTGGGACGCGGCGAGCGCCCGGGTCTTCGCCGAGGCGGGGTTCCCCGCGCTGGCGACGCCGTCCGCGGGGGTGGCGGCGTCGCTCGGGTACGAGGACGGGCACACCCCGGCGGACGAGATGTTCGCGGCGGTGGCCCGGATCGTGCGCGCCGTGGACGTGCCCGTGTCGGCGGACCTGGAGGGCGGCTACGGGCTGCCGCCGAAGGAGCTGGCGGAGCGGGTCCTGGACGCGGGTGTGGCCGGGGTGAACCTGGAGGACGGCGAAGCGGGCGCGCTGCGGGACGCGGCGGCGCACGCGGACTGGCTGGCGGAGTTCCGCGCGGCGGCCGGTGACGCCCTGTTCCTGAACGCCCGGGTGGACACGTACGTACGGGGTGTGCCGGACCCGGAGGAGACGGTGCGGCGCGCCCGCCTGTACGTGGCGGCGGGGGCGGACGGGGTGTACCCGCTGATGGCCCCGCCGCAGCTGCTGCCGGCGCTGCGCGCGGAGGTGGACGTGCCGCTCAACGCCTTCGCCGTCCCGGACGGCCCCCCGCCCGCCGGGCTGGGCCGCCTGGGCGCCTCCCGCGTCACGTACGGCCCGGACCTCCAACGGCGGGCCACGCGGGCGCTGCGCGACATCGCGCGGGCCCTGCGGGACGGGCGGCACATCGGCTGAGCCGCGCGTGCGGGCGGGACGGCGAGGCCGGCGTGAGGGCGCGGGCCCGGCACCCGGTCAGGCGCCGGGCCGGACGGGTCACTTGGGGAGCCAGGTCTTCCAGGTGGACTCGTTGGCCTTGACCCACTTCTCGGCCGCGGCCTTCGGGGACATCTTCTGGTCCGCGATCATCAGGGCGACCTCGTTCTGCTGCTCGGTCGTCCACTTGAAGTTCTTCAGGAACTCGGCCGCCTCGCCGCCGTTCTTCGCGAAGTCGGCGTTGAGGAACTTCTGGAGCGGCGTGTTCGGGTAGCCGCAGGCGACCTTCTCCGGCACGGCGTCGCAGCCCTCCTCGTACGGGGGCAGCTTCACCTCGACCATCTCGACCTGCGCGTTCAGCCACTGCGGCGTCCACCAGTAGGTGAGGAACGGCTTCTTCTCCTTGGCGTACTTCTTGATGGCGGTGATCTGCGCCGCCTCGGAGCCCGCGTACTTGGTCTTCAGGTTCAGCTTGAGGTTCTTGATGATCGCGTCGTCGTGGGTGACGTAGTCGGGCGAGCCCTCCAGGATCTGGCCCTTGCCGCCGCTCTCGGCGGTCGCGAAGTCCTTCGCGTACTTGTTGAGGTTCTTCCAGTCCGTCACGTCCGGGTGGGCGTCGGCGAAGTACTTCGGGACGTACCAGCCGATGTGCCCGGTCACGCCGAGGTCGCCGGCCCTGACGACGGTCTTCTTGTCCTCGACGTAACTCTTCTCCTCCTTGGGGTGCCCCCAGTCCTCCATGATCGCGTCCACGTCGCCCTTGGACAGCGCGTCCCAGGCGAGGACCTCGCCGAGCTGCTGCGTCTTGACCTCGTAGCCCAGCTCGTTCTCCAGCAGGTACGCGGCGACGGCCGTGTTGGCCTGGGCGCCGACCCAGGAGGGGACGGTCAGGTTGACGGTCTTGGCGCCGGTGCCCGCCTGCTGGGACCTGCCGGTGTCGGCGGCGCCGCACGCGCTGAGCGTCAGCACGCCGAGGGCGGAGACGACCGCGGTGGCCGTGCGGACGGCGTGAGTGGTACGGGTGTTGCCAGTGGGGCGGGTGGTACTGGAGCTGGGCATGGGGATGTTCCTCAAGGGTGAGAGGGCGGGAAGGGTAGGGCCGGGTGGTCAGGCCCCGGGCTTCTTGCGGGCGGTGGGCTGGGTGACGCGGTCGAGGACCAGGCCGAGACAGACGATCGCCAGTCCGGCGGTCATGCCGAGGCCCATCTCGCCGCGCGACAGGCCCTTCACCACGTCGTAGCCGAGCGCGCCACCGCCGACGAGGCCGCCGACGACGACCACGGCGAGGACCAGGACGACCCCCTGGTTGACGGCGAGCTTCAGCGCGGGGCGGGCCAGCGGGAGCTGCACCTGGAACAGCTGCTGCCGGGTGGACGCGCCCATGGAGCGGGCCGCTTCCAGCGCCGCCGGGTCCACCTCCCGTACGCCCTGGGTGGTGATGCGGATGACGGCGGGCAGCGCGTACACGACCGCCGCGATGATCGCCGCGGCGCGGCTGACGCCGAACAGGGCGACGACCGGGATCAGGTACACGAACTGCGGCATCGTCTGGAGCGTGTCCAGGACCGGCCGCAGCCAGCGCTCGACCCCGCGGACCCGGGCGCACGCCACACCGGTGAGGACACCGGCGACGAGGGTGACGGCCAGGGCCGCCAGGACCTGCGACAGCGTGTCGAGGGACTTCGTCCACACGCCGAGCACCCCGGTCGCGGCGAGCGCGGCCGTCGCGGTCAGCGCGGTCGTCCAGGTGCCGACCAGCCGCGCCAGGACGGCGACGGCCAGCAGCAGCGCCCACCAGGGCAGCCACTGGAGCCCGTCGCGCAGCGGGTTGAGCAGGCCCACCGTGAACGCGTCCGACCAGACCTGGGTGCCGCCGACGAGGGGCACGCCCGTGGACAGGTTGTCCACCACCCAGTCCTGCGCCCGGTTGACGGGCGAGGAGATGTCGTACGTCCAGCCGCGCGGCCAGGCGGTGCCGAGCGCGAGCCCGGCCAGCGTGGCCGCGAGAGTGCCGCCGAGGGCGAGGGCCCAGGCGGACCGGCCGTGCAGGAGGCCGCGGCGCGGCGCGGCGTCGCCCAGGCGGTCACCGGCGGCGGCGGTCGTACGGTCCAGCCACACGGCGATCAGCACGATCGGGATGCCCGCGGCGAGGGCCTTGCCCACGTCCACGGTGGACAGCGCCGAGTACACCTCCTCGCCGAGGCCGCCCGCGCCGACGAGCGCGGCGATGACCACCATGGACAGCGCCATCATGATCGTCTGGTTGAGGCCGAGGAGCATCTGGCGGCGGGCCAGCGGCAGCCGCGCGGTCCACAGCCGCTGGCGGCCGTTCGCGCCGAGCGACACGGCGGCCTCCAGGACGCCGGGGTCGGCGGAGCGCAGGCCGAGCGCGGTGAGCCGGGCCATGGGCGGGGCCGCGTAGATGACCGTGCAGAACAGCGCGGCGGGCGTGCCGGTGCCGAAGACCAGCACGAAGGGCAGCAGGTACGCGAAGGCGGGCAGCACCTGCATCGTGTCCAGGACCGGCCGCAGGACGCGGTCCACGCGGTCCGAGAGCCCGGCGGCCAGGCCGATGAGCACGCCGAGCAGCGCGGCGACGGCCACGGCGACGACCATCAGGGCGAGGGTGAGCAGCGTGGCGTCCCACATGCCGAGCACCCCGCACACGGCGAACGCGCCGAACGCCACGGCCGCGACCCGCGCGCCGCGCCGGTCGAACCCGGCGGCGCGCCAGGCGAGCAGCACCCCGGCGGCCAGCACGCCGGGCCAGCCCATGGCGGCGAGCACCTGGTACACGGCGTCCACGGCGTCGGTGGCGGTGTTGGAGAGGTGCAGCAGGAAGTACAGGAAGAGGGGGTGCGTGTCCCGGTTGTCGAGGACCCACCGGTTGGCGTCGTCGAGCGGCCCGGAGATGTCCACGGTCAGCCCGGCGGGCCACGCTCCGCCGCCGAGGAGGAGGGCGCCCGCGACTCCGGCCACGGCGACCAGCAGGCCCGCGCCGACGCCCCGGAGCAGCCGCGCGGGACGGCGGGCCGCGGTGCCGGCGGGCGTTTCGGTGGCGGGTGTCGTACCGGCTCCGGCGCCGGGGGCCTTGCCGGTGGTCGTACCGGCTCCGGCGCGGGGGGACGCTTCGGTGCCCGTGCCCGTACCGGCTTCGGTGGTGCGGGACCTCGGGGCCGCACGGGTCGGCTCGGGGCCGTCGGCGGGGGTCGGGGACGGCGGGCGGACGACGGTTGTGGGGGGCCCGTCGTTCACCGCCGTCCCCGGGCTCTCGGGGGCACCGGACTGCTGCGGGACGGGACGGGCCGTGGGGGGCCGCTTCTTGCCCGGGCCCTGTTTCGGGGCGGTCGTGGAACTCATGCCGCCGCCTTTCCGGCCGGGGCCGCGACCCCCGCGACGACCCCCAGGAGGGTCTGCGGGTCCACGACGCCCAGGCAGCGGCCGTCCTCGACCACGCGCACCGGGGCGCCACCGCCGTGCGCGGCGGCCGTGATGGCCTCGGAGACCGTCGCGCCGGGGGGCACGGCCGGGCCGTGCTCGGCGTCGTCGGCGCGGGCCGGGCGCATCGCGCTGCGGACGGTCACGACCTGCTCGCGCGGCACGTCGCGCACGAAGTCCCGTACGTAGTCGTCGGCGGGCGAGCCGACGATCTCCTCGGGCGTGCCGAGCTGGACGATCCGCCCGTCGCGCATGAGGGCGATCCGGTCGCCGACCCGCAGCGCCTCACTGAGGTCGTGGGTGATGAACACCATCGTGCGGCCCTCGTCGCGGTGGAGCCGTACGACCTCCTCCTGCATGTCGCGGCGGATCAGCGGGTCGAGCGCGCTGAACGGCTCGTCGAACAGCAGCACCTCGGGGTCCACGGCGAGGGCGCGGGCGAGCCCGACGCGCTGCTGCTGGCCGCCGGACAGCTGGCCCGGCTTGCGGTGCTCCAGACCGGCGAGGCCCACCTTGGCGACGAACTCGGCTGCCCGCTCGCGCCGCTGCGCACGGCCGACGCCCTGGATCTCCAGGCCGTAGGCGACGTTGTCGAGGACGGAGCGGTGCGGGAGCAGACCGAAGTGCTGGAAGACCATGGCGGCGCGGCTGCGGCGCAGTTCGCGCAACCGGTTCCGGTCCATGGCGAGCACGTCGTCGCCGTCGATCTCCAGGGTGCCGGAGGTCGGTTCGATGAGCCGGGTCAGGCAGCGTACGAGGGTGGACTTGCCGGAGCCGGAGAGGCCCATGACGACGAAGACCTCGCCCTTGCGGACGTCGAACGACACGTCCCGCACGGCGGCGGTGCAGCCGGTTCGGGCGCGCAGCTCGGCCTGCGAGAGGCCGGTCAGCGCGGGGTCGCCGGGTACGCGGTCGGCCTTGGGGCCGAAGACCTTCCACAGGTCGCGGACGCGGAAGACGGGCGTACCGGTGTCGGTGGCCCCGGCGGCGGCGGTGGCGGTCGCGGTGGTGGTGGCGGTCGCGGTGGTGGTGGTGGTGGTGCCCGTGGCGGTGGCGTTCATCGGGCGTCACCGCCCAGCAGCTCGGCGGCCTTCTCCCCGACCATGAGCACGGCCACCATCGGGTTGACGGCCGTCATGGTCGGGAAGACCGACGCGTCGGCGACGCGCAGCCCGTCGATCCCGCGCACCCTCAGCCTCGGGTCCACCACGGCCGTCTCGTCGTCGGCGGCGCCCATCCGGCAGGTACCGGCCGGGTGGTACACCGTGTGGGCGACCTTGCGGGCGTACTCGGACAGCTCCTCGTCGCCGGTGACCTCGGGCCCCGGGCACACCTCGCGCTTCAGCCAGCCGGCGAGCGGTTCGGTGCGGGCGATCTCGCGGGCCAGGCGGATGCCGTCCACGAGGGTGCGCGCGTCGTAGTCGTCCTCGTCGGTGAAGTACCGGAAGTCGAGGGCGGGCTTCACCTTCGGGTCGGCGCTGGTCAGGTAGAGGCGGCCGCGGCTGCGCGGCTTGGGGATGTTCGGGGTCATCGACACGCCGTGCGCGGGCTTCTCGTAGCCGAGGCGCTCGGGGTTGTCGGTGAAGGGGATCTGGTAGAAGTGGAACATCAGGTCAGGGCCGGGCACTTCGGGGTCGCGGCGGACGAACAGCCCGGCGTCGCTGTCCATGGCGGAGTTGTCGGGGATGGGCCCGTGGGTCTCCCAGACGATGACCGACTCGGGGTGGTCGAGCAGGTTCTCGCCGACACCCGGCAGGTCGTGGGCGACGGGGATGCCGAGCGCCTCCAGGTCCCGCTTCGGGCCGATGCCGGAGTGCATCAGCAGGCGGGGCGTGTCCACGGCCCCGGCGCACAGGACCACTTCGCGGCGGGCGGTCAGCAGCGTCTCGGTGCCGTCCTCGGCGCGGACGTGGACGCCGCGCGCCCGGGTGCCGTCGAGTTCGAGCCGGTACGCCCAGGTCTCCAGCAGGACGCGGAGGTTGGGGCGCTCGTCCATGACGGGGTGGAGGTACGCGACGGAGGCGGAGGAGCGCTTGTTGTCCTCCGGGTGGTAGGCCAGGTCGAAGAAGCCGACGCCCTCGTGGAACGGCTTGCGGTTGAAGCCCTCCACGCGCGGGACGCCGAGCGCGTGCTGGGCGGCGTCCACGAAGTCGCGGGCGATGGGGTTCCGGTCCTTCTCGTCCACCGGGACGATGTTGTTCAGGAGCCGGTCGTAGTACGGGTCCATGGCGGCGGCGTGCCAGCCCTCGGCACCCGCCTCGGACCACTCGTCCCAGTCGGACGGCAGCGGCTTGAACGAGATGAGCGTGTTGTGGGAGGAGCAGCCGCCCAGCACGCGGGCGCGGCTGTGCCGGATGTGGCTGTTGCCGCGCGGCTGCTCGACCGTGGGGTAGTCGTAGTCCAGGTCGCCGCCGAGGAGGCCCAGCCAGCGGCGCAGGGTGAGAACGTCGGGCCGGTCGCGGTCGTCGGGGCCGCCCTCGACGACGGCGACGGTGACGGCCGGGTCGGCGGTGAGGCGGCGGGCGATCACGGACCCGGCGGTGCCGCCGCCGACGATGACGTAGTCGTACTCGGTCGTGGTGTGCTCAGGGGTACTCGGGGTGCTGTTCATGTGTGCGTGTTCTTCCTGCGTCCCGTGCGTTCGGTCGTTCCTTCGCGGAGGGCCTGTGCCGTCGGCTCAGCCCTTGAACCAGCGCACGGGGCGCGGGGCGAGGTTCTGGTAGACGTGCTTGCTCTCGCGGTACTCGGCGAGCCCGGCGGGGCCGAGTTCGCGGCCGATGCCGCTCTTGCCGAAGCCGCCCCACTCGGCCTGGGGGAGGTAGGGGTGGAAGTCGTTGATCCAGACGGTGCCGTGGCGCAGACGCCCCGCGACGCGGCGGGCGCGTCCGGCGTCGGAGGACCAGACGCCGCCGGCGAGGCCGTACTCGGTGTCGTTGGCGAGGGCGACGGCCTCGTCCTCGGTGCGGAACGTCTCGACGGTGAGGACCGGTCCGAAGACCTCCTCGCGGACGATCCGCATGGAGCGGTGGCAGCGGTCGAGGACGGTCGGCCGGTAGAACCAGCCGTCCCTGAGGTGCGGTTCGGCGGGGCGCTCGCCGCCCGCGCGCAGGACTGCGCCCTCGGCGAGGGCGGAGGCGACGTAGTCCTCGGTACGGGCGAGCTGGGCGGCCGACACGAGGGGGCCGCACTCGGCGTCGGGGTCGGTGCCCCGGCCGAGGCGGATGCGTTCGGCGCGGCGGGCCAGCTCGGCGACGAAACGTTCCCGCAGAGATTCCTCGACGATGAGCCGGGACCCGGCCGAGCAGACCTGGCCGCTGTGGATGAACGCGGCGTTCAGGGCCTGGTCGACGGCGGTGTCGAAGCCCTCGGCGGTGACGCAGGCGTCGGCGAAGACGACGTTCGGGTTCTTGCCGCCGAGTTCGAGGGCGACCTTCTTCACCGTGTCGGCGGCGGCGCGCATCACCTTGGTACCGCTGGCGAGGCCCCCGGTGAAGGACACGAGGTCCACGTCGGGGTGTTCGGCCATGCGGGCGCCGACGGGGTCGCCGGGGCCGGTGACGAGGTTGGCGACTCCCGCGGGCAGACCGGCCTCGGTCACCAGCCGCATCAGGGCGATCGTCGTCAGAGGGGTGATCTCGCTCGGCTTGACGACGAGGGTGTTGCCCGCGGCGAGGGCGGGCGCGATCTTCCAGCTGGCCTGGAGCAGCGGGTAGTTCCAGGGGGTGATGAGGGCGCACACGCCGACCGGCTCGTGGACGACCACGCTGTGCACGTCGGGTGACCCGGCGTCGACCACGCGGCCGCCGCCCTCGTTCACGACCAGGTCGGCGAAGTAGCGGAAGGCGTCGGTGACGCAGTCCACGTCGACGCGGCCCTCTTCGAGGGTCTTGCCCGCGTCGCGGCTCTCCAGCAGCCCCAGTTCCTCGCGGTCGCGCTGGAGGAGGTCCGCCACGCGCCGCAGCAGCGCGGCCCGCTCGGCGACGGGGGTGGACGGCCACGGTCCGCGGCCGTTGCCGAATGCCTCGTGTGCGGCGGCGATCGCGGCGTCGGCGTCCTCGGCCCCGCCTTCCGCCACGACCGCGAGGATCGTCGCGTCTGCGGGGTCGAGGACCTCACGGGTGGCTCCGGAAGCGGCCGTTCGCCACTCCCCCGCCACGTGGATGCTCTTCTCTTGGTGCTCCGACACTTCGCGTATTGCCTTCCGTACCCGGTGCGGTCAGGACCGTCCGTGACCGGCGACCCGGGCCCCTGCCCGAGGAAGCGGAAAGCATGCGCGAAAGTGGCGGGGGTCACTCGCGCCGGATGTCAGTGCAGGTCGTCGGCGTCCCCGCGCACGTCGTCCTCGGCGCGCAGCCCGGCCACCCACAGGGGCGTCAGCCAGTGCGCCACCAGCGCGGCGAACAGCACGGTGAACAGGAGCGTGCCGTCCGCGCGCACCTCGGTCGCCCACAGCAGAGCGCCGTACCCGGCCGTTCCGGCGAGGAGGAGCGCGGTGGTGACGCGGTGCGCGATGGCGCGGACCCGGTCGCGCTCGGCGAGCTGCCGCTCGTCGAGCATCCGGCCGCGCAGTTCGAGCAGGCCGCGCGTGGCGCCGTTGATGGCGCCGGTCGCGACGACCCACGGCAGCAGCAGGCCCACCAGGGCGAACAGGGCCCAGTAGGCGTCGCCGACGACCAGGGCCAGCCAGGCCGTGGCGGTGGCGGCGGTCAGCAGGACGTGCGCGGCGACGAGCGCCCGCCTCCGGCCCGCCGTGGCGAACAGCGGCGCTCCCTCGCGCCGGTTCATGAGCGCGTACATCCGCTGGTCGAAACGCGTCGCGGTCCTCATGTGGTGGTCCTCCCGTTTTCCCCGTAGATCTCTTGCGTGAGCGGCTGGAACGGCTCCAGGGAGAACAGCGCCTCCACCGGGAGCCCGAAGTGGGCGGCCAGCTTGAGGGCCAGGTCGAGGCTGGGGTTGTACTGCCCGCGCTCGATGTAGCCGATGGTCTGGTAGTGGACGCCCACCGCTTCTGCCAGTGCCTGCCGGGACACCTTCCGTTCGGCCCGTACGACGGCCAGCCTGTTGTGCACCTGCTCGCTCATGTATAAGAAGTACTACATCCGATCGCAGGTACGCAACAGAAAGCCCCCGGCGGCGCAGAGCCGTCCGGGGGCGTTTCCTCGGTACTACGGGGTGGAGCGGGTGGTTCAGATGAGGCCGAGGCCGCGCACCGCGTCGCGCTCCTCCGCCAGCTCCTGCACCGACGCGTCGATGCGGGCGCGGGAGAACTCGTTGATGTCCAGGCCCTGGACGATCTCGTACTTGCCGTCCTTGCAGGTGACCGGGAAGGAGGAGATGAGGCCCTCCGGCACGCCGTACGAGCCGTCGGACGGGATGCCCATGGAGGTCCAGTCGCCCTCGGCGGTGCCGTTGACCCACGTGTGGACGTGGTCGATGGCGGCGTTGGCGGCGGACGCGGCGGAGGACGCGCCACGGGCCTCGATGATGGCCGCGCCGCGCTTGGCGACGGTCGGGATGAACTCGTCGGCCAGCCACTGCTCGTCGTTGACGACCTCGGCGGCGTTCTTCCCGCCGATGGTGGCGTGGAAGATGTCCGGGTACTGCGTGGCGGAGTGGTTGCCCCAGATCGTCAGCCGCTTGATGTCGGAGACGGCGGCGCCGGTCTTGGCGGCGAGCTGCGAGATCGCGCGGTTGTGGTCGAGGCGGGTCATCGCGGTGAAGCGCTCGGCCGGCACGTCCGGCGCGGCGGCCTGGGCGATGAGGGCGTTGGTGTTGGCCGGGTTGCCGACGACGAGGACCTTGATGTCGTCCGCGGCGTTGTCGTTGATGGCCTTGCCCTGCGGCTTGAAGATGCCGCCGTTGGCCTCCAGCAGGTCACCGCGCTCCATGCCCTTGGTGCGGGGCCGGGCACCGACGAGGAGGGCGACGTTCGCGCCGTCGAAGGCCACGTTCGGGTCGTCGGTGATGTCGATGCCGCGCAGCAGCGGGAAGGCGCAGTCGTCGAGCTCCATGGCGGTGCCCTCGGCGGCCTTCAGGCCCTGCGGGATCTCCAGGAGACGCAGCTTGACCGGCACGTCGGCGCCGAGCAGGTGACCGGAGGCGATGCGGAACAGCAGCGCGTAGCCGATCTGGCCGGCCGCGCCGGTGACGGTGACATTCACGGGAGTGCGGGTCATGTGCGATCTCCGTAAGACAGCTGGCGGTGGGGGTCCCTGCCCCGGGTGGCGGACGTCTTCCGCGCCGAGGATGCCCGGTGTCGCCGCGCACTCTCTCGACGTGGAGATATCCAGCGGTCAGGCTATCCGACCCGATCCCCCTTGAACCCCCGCCCCCTTGTGGTCCAGCTCACCCGATCGAGCGATGCTCGTACGGCCCCGGGGCGGCCGTCGCACGGGGCGCCGTGCGGCGCTCGTACGATCACGGGGCCTCCGTGCAGCCCGTGGTACCAGTCAGGAGCGCGGCGCAGGCGCTCGCGTCGGTACCCGCCGGGAGGACGACCATCGGGGTGTACGCGTCGCCGTCCGCGTCGGCCGTGGCGCTCCGGGTCGTGCCGCCCGGCGCGGTGACCTCGACGGTGTCGCCGGGCGCGGCGCGGCTGATGCGGGCCCAGGAGGCCCGGCAGACACGGCTGTAGCGGACCTCCACCAGGGCGGTGTCCACGATGGTGGAGGCGACGGTGGAGGCGTGGGCGCCGCCGCACCCCATCGTGTGCGGGTCCTGCCCGTCGCAGGCGCCCCGGTAGCACCCGACGCCGACGGGGAGGCTGGGTGTGGCGCCGGTGCCGGGCGGCGCGGCGGGCTTGGCGTCGGCGGGGCGCGCGGCGGGCTGCGGCTCCCCGCTGTCGCCGAGCCCGGAGAGGAGCATCGCGGCGCCGAAGATGAGGAGGGTGCCGAGGGCACCGGCGAAGAACATGAGCACGGTACGGCCGTGCCGGTGCGCTTCCGCTCCACGGGCGGGGCCACTTGACGGGCCGTACGCCGGGGCCGGCGTGCGGGGGTGCGCGTGCGGCGCGACGGGCGGCCGGGGGCGGGCGTGCGGGGCGCCGACGGGCGCGTGGGGGCGCGGGTGCGGGGCGTCGGCGCGGGGCGCGGGCCGGGCGGCCCCTGCGGCCCTACGGGCGTCACCGGCACCAGCGGCATCACGGGAACCAGCCGAGGCGTTCGGGGCTTTCGAGGTGTTCGGGGCTTTCGAGGCTTGAGCGGCTGTCGAGGCCTGGGAGGCGCCGCCCGCGGATGGCGGCGCCTCGAGGGCGGCGCGGGCCTGGGCGATGCGGATGTCGTCCAGGGTCTGGTCGCGGCGCTTCTCGGCGCGGCTCCAGGCCCGTTCGGCCAGCTCCCACAGGGTGACCACATGCACCGGGTCCGTGCCGGTCACCTCGGCCAGGGCGAGGACGGCGTCCCTGGGGGCGAGCAGCCGCCCGTTCAGGTACCGCTCCCAGGAGGTCCTGCTGTACCCGGTACGGTCCGCGAGCGCGCCGAGGCCCAGCCCGCCGCGGTCCACCAGCCTGCGCAGCGTGCCGGCGAACTCCCGTACCTCCGGGTCGAGTTCCTCCGGCAGCGCCTTCCAGCGAGGCATCGCTCCCCCTCTTGTCCTCGGGCCCCCCGGACCTCCCGGCCGCCCGGCGCGCCCCTGCGGACGCGCGCGCCCAGGATGGCAGTTCCGGCAGCCGGTTTCCCAGTTGTGGCCCAGCGCTCACACAGTTCCGGAATGGTCACTTCCGTGCCACAGGGCCCGGACATGCCTTGATCCATTTTGGCGGGTGCATGACGCTGTTCCTGCGTGCGGCGCCCGTCCTGTACTCGGGGGAGGGGACGGGCGCCGCCGTCCAGCGCGGCCGCGCGGGCCGCCGTGCAGGCCCCGCCGGACACGACCGGCCGGGGGCCGGGGCGGGCGCTACCGGACGGTGAAGCGGACCAGGTCCTTCAGGAACGGGATCTCCAGCCACGGATTGGGCTGGGTCATCAGGGCGAAGAGCACGATGGCCGCGCCCAGCACCCCGTACGTGATCATGTCGGTGAACCGGGACCGTACGGCGAGCATCCCGACGGACGGCAGGACGCGCCGTATCCCGGCGCCCGTCAGCAGCGCGGCACCGATCAGCAGCGCCCCGATGCGCGGCGCGTGCGGGAACGGGTCGATCCCGATGATCAGCAGGCCGAGCGCGGTGAGCCCCAGCACGGTGAGCAGCGGCCACTGCCGCGCGGGCGCGGGCGCGTCGCCGGGTGCGGCCCGGCCGCCGCCCTCCGGCCGTACGGTGCCCTCCGTCACGGTCGGCGGACGCCGCGAGGCCCCCGGGGCGAGGCCGTCGTCGTGCGCGTCGCCCTCGGCGGTGTCCTCCGCGTCCCGGCCGTCGGCGTCCCCGGCGTCGGCGTCCCGGGCGTCGGACTCCTGACGTGGGGCCGGGCCGGAAGCCGCGCCGCCCTCGGCGGGTTCGCGTCCCGACGGCCCCTCGTCCCCGGCCTCGGGCCGGTCCTCGTCCCCGGCCCCGTGCCGCGCCTCGCCCTGCTTCCCGCCCGGGTGCCCGGACACCGCCACGGCACCGGCCACGGCGGCACCGGCCGCCGCGAGCGCCCCGGCACCGGCCCCCGGCCCGACGACGGTCTCCGCACCGGCAGCGGCGTCGGCTTCGGCGCCCGCGTCACCTGCGGTGCCGTCCGCACCCGTCCCGGCGTCCGTACGGCTGCCGTCCTCGCCGTCGCGGGAAGCACCGCAGGACCGGTCGGCACCCGGCTCGCTCTCCGCGTGCCCAGGAGCAGCCGCCTCGGCCGCGTCGGGCCCTGCAGACCGTCCGGAGGGCACCGGCCCGGCGGGGTTCGCGGCACCGTCGCCGGGTGCGGCACCATCGCCGGGCGCCGCACCACCGGCGGGCGACGCACCGGCAGGCGGCGTCGCTGCCCGGCTGGGCGTGGCCGGGGTCGTACCCGGGTGGCCGGAATCCGCCGTCGCGGGTCCGTCGTTCGGCATGGGGTTGGGCCTCTTTCGGATGTCAGAGCGCCGCGCGCTCGGCCGCCTCGACGACGTTGACCAGCAGCTGAGCGCGCGTCATCGGGCCGACGCCGCCCGGGTTGGGGGCGACCCAGCCGGCCACCTCGCGCACGCCCGGGTGCACATCGCCCATGACCTTGCCGCTGTCGTCCCGGCTCACGCCCACGTCCAGCACCGCCGCGCCCGGCTTGATGTCCTCGGGCTTGATCAGGTGCGGCACACCGGCCGCGGCGACCACGATGTCGGCCTGCCGCAGATACGCGGACAGGTCCCGCGTACCGGTGTGGCACTGCGTCACCGTCGCGTTCTCGGAACGCCGCGTCAGCAGCAGCGGCATCGGGCGCCCGATCGTCACGCCGCGCCCCACGACCACCACGTGCGCCCCGGCGATCTCCACGCCGTGCCGCCGCAGCAGCGTCACGATGCCCGCCGGGGTGCACGGCAGCGGCGCGGGCTCGCCGAGCACCAGCCGCCCGAGATTCATCGGGTGCAGGCCGTCGGCGTCCTTCTCCGGGTCCATCAGCTCCAGCACCCGGTTGGTGTCCACGCCCTTGGGCAGCGGCAGCTGCACGATGTAGCCGGTGCACGCGGGGTCCTCGTTCAGCTCGCGGACCACCGCTTCGATGTCCTCCTGCGTCGCCGTCGCGGGCAGCTCCCGCTGGATCGACGCGATGCCCACCTGGGCGCAGTCGCGGTGCTTGCCCGCCACGTACTTCTGGCTGCCGACGTCGTCGCCCACCAGCAGCGTTCCGAGCCCCGGCGTAATGCCCTTCGCCTTCAGGTCCGCCACGCGGGCGGTCAGATCGGACTTGATCGCTGCGGCCGTTGCCTTGCCGTCGAGAATCTGGGCGCTCATGTGCCCATACTCGCGGATGACCCCCGCCCTCTTCCAATTCCGGGTGACTGCGACGGGAGGAGAGGTTGCGTCTGCACAACGTTCCCACATTCCGACTGGACAAAAAGCGGATGGTAATACCACCATGACGGCGCAATGCCGCGGGCAGTGCCGGGGGACAAATGCGGCGCGTACATGGGTGCAGACCCTTCGATGCAGACAGTTCCTCCGCGCGGACCGCGCGTCCCCGCACACCCCACGGAGGAACACCGCCATGAGCTTCGGCGACCCGAACAACCCCTACGGCCAGCAGCAGCCGGCTCAGCCGGGCTACGGCCAGCAGCCCGCCCAGCCGGGCTACGGCCAGCCCGCCCAGCCCGGCTACGGCTACCCGCAGGCCCCGGCCTACGACGGCGGCTACGCGGCCGCGGCGCCGATGGAGATGCCGAGCGGTGCCAAGGCCGGCCGCATCTTCGTGTGGGTCATCATCGCCCTCCAGCTCGTCTTCGCCATCTACGCGTTCTCGCAGATGGGCGCCGTCGAGGAGGCCGTCAACCAGACCAACAGCGGCCTGTCCGGCACGGACGCCGAGCTGGCGTCCGACATCGGCAAGGGCGTCATCGCCATCTTCGCCGTCTTCGCCCTGGTCTTCGCCGCGCTCGGCCTGGTCATCGCGCTGAAGTGGGCGAAGGGCGGCAGCTCGGTCCGCACCTGCGCGATCGTCTGGGCCGCGTTCGCCATCGTCGGCGGCATCTTCCAGATCCCGATCGGCCTCGGCACGATGCTGTTCGCGATCCTGCTGATCGTGTTCGCCGCCAAGGGCGACACGGCGGCGTGGTTCAAGCGCCCGCGTCACTGATCCCGTACGAAGGCCGTGACCCCGCGCACCGCGCGTGAGGTCACGGCCTTCGTCGTACCCCGTACCCCTATCCGCGTCGGCGGCGCCTTCGCTCCCCGTACGGCGAGCGGACTTTCCGGGGCGTCGGGCGGAAAGCGGGGAACAGGCGGCCCACCGCCAAAGCACATGATCCGAGCGAGCCCTTTCGGCGCTGTTCCGCGCGAAGTCCCGAAAAGATGATCACCAGGCGAACTCGGTGCGCACGGACGGCGATCGACGCCACGGGGGCCGCCCGGCAGTTCGCCGGACGGCCCCCGTGTGCCGCACCCCCCGCACGCTCGGCGCGAGAAGTGGCGCGCGCTCAGTGGAAGAAGTGGCGCGTGCCCGTGAAGTACATGGTCACACCGGCCTTCTTCGCGGCCTCGACGACCAGCTCGTCGCGGACCGAACCGCCCGGCTGGACAACCGCCTTGACGCCCGCGGCCGTCAGGATCTCCAGGCCGTCCGGGAACGGGAAGAACGCGTCCGACGCGGCGTACGAGCCGCGCGCCCGCTCCTCGCCCGCGCGCTCGACGGCCAGCTTCGCGGAGTCGACGCGGTTGACCTGGCCCATGCCGACGCCCACGCTGGCGCCGTCCTTGGCGAGGAGGATCGCGTTCGACTTGACGGCACGGCAGGCGCGCCAGGCGAAGGCCAGCTCGGCCAGTTCGGCGTCCGACAGGGCGTCACCCGTGGCGAGCGTCCAGGTGGCCGGGTCGTCGCCCTCGGCCTGGAGGCGGTCGGTGACCTGGAGCAGCGCGCCGCCGTCGATGGGCTTGACCTCGACCGGCGCGGACGGTGCCCCGGGGCAGCGCAGCACGCGGATGTTCTTCTTGCGGGCGAGGACCTCGACCGCGCCGTCCTCGTAGTCGGGGGCGACGATGACCTCGGTGAAGATCTCCGCGACCTGCTCGGCCATGGCGACGGACACCGGGCGGTTCACGGCGATGACGCCGCCGAACGCGGACAGCGGGTCGCACGCGTGGGCCTTGCGGTGCGCCTCGGCCACGTCGGCGCCGATCGCGATGCCGCACGGGTTGGCGTGCTTGATGATCGCGACGCACGGGTCGTCGTGGTCGTACGCGGCGCGGCGGGCGGCGTCGGTGTCCGTGTAGTTGTTGAAGGACATCTCCTTGCCGTGCAGCTGCTCCGCCTCGGCCAGGCCGCCCTTGCCGTCCACGTAGAGCGCGGCGCCCTGGTGGGGGTTCTCGCCGTACCGCAGGACGTCGCGGCGGGCGAACGCGGCACCCGTGAAGTCGGGGAACGCCGAGTCGTCGGCCGGGGCGTACGAGGACGCGAACCAGGACGCGACGGCCACGTCGTACGCGGCGGTGTGCTGGAACGCCTCGGCGGCGAGCCGCTTGCGGGCCGCCAGGTCGAAGCCGCCCGCCGCGACGGCGGCGAGGACGTCGCCGTACCGGGCAGGGGAGGTGACGACCGCCACGGACGGGTGGTTCTTGGCGGCGGCGCGGACCATGGAGGGGCCACCGATGTCGATCTGCTCGACGCACTCGTCGGGCGCCGCGCCGGACGCGACGGTCGCCTCGAACGGGTACAGGTTCACGACGACCAGGTCGAACGGCTCCACGCCCAGCTCGGCGAGCTGCTCGCGGTGCGCGTCCAGGCGCAGGTCGGCGAGGATGCCGGCGTGGACGCGCGGGTGCAGGGTCTTGACGCGGCCGTCCAGGCACTCGGGGAAGCCGGTCAGCTCCTCGACCTTGGTGACCGGGACGCCCGCGGCGGCGATCTTCGCGGCCGTGGACCCCGTGGAGACCAGCTCGACCCCCGCCTCGTGCAGGCCGCGGGCCAGGTCCTCCAGCCCCGTCTTGTCGTAGACACTGATCAACGCGCGACGGATGGGCTTATTCACCGACATGAACCTTTCGTCCCTCAATGCGGTAGCCGTGCCGGGCGAGACGCCCCACGACCTCGACGAGCAGCGTGCGCTCGACTTCCTTGATGCGCTCGTGGAGAGCGTCCTCGTCGTCCGTGTCCCGCACCTCGACCACGCCCTGGGCGATGATCGGGCCGGTGTCGACGCCGTCGTCGACGAAGTGGACGGTGCATCCGGTGACCTTCGCGCCGTACGCGAGGGCGTCCCGCACTCCGTGGGCACCGGGGAAACTGGGCAGCAGGGCGGGGTGGGTGTTGACCGTGCGCCCGCCGAAGCGCGCCAGGAACTCCTTCCCGACGATCCTCATGAAGCCGGCCGACACGACGAGGTCCGGCTCGTACGCGGCGGTGGCCTCGGCCAGCGCGCGGTCCCACTCGTCACGCGTCGCGTGGTCCTTCACCCTGCGTACGAACGTCGGCACCCCGGCGCGCTCCGCCCGCTCCAGGCCCGCGATGCCGGTGCGGTCCGCGCCGACGGCGACGATCCGGACCTGGGAGCCGTACCCCTCGGGGTCGGCGGCGATGGCGTCGAGCAGCGCCTGGAGGTTCGTTCCGGAGCCGGAGACCAGGACGACGACGCGGGCGGCGGCGGGGGCGGCGGGGGCCACGGGGCGACTCTTTTCGCGTGAGCGGTACGACTGCGGTACTGAGGTGCGGGTGCTGGGTGCGGTCCGGGGTGCGTGCGGGGTTCGGTGCGGGTCGTGTGCGGCTTTGTAGGGTCGTACGAACGCGTCGTGTGCTCCGATACGGGGAACTCTACGAACGCGCCGACCGTCAGCAACGATACCGGCACACCGCACCTCCCCCACGGGACGGGGGCCGGGCCGGGCGGTAGCGTCTGGTGCGGAACCGTTCCCCGCGACGCGCCGCGCCGTGACACGGACGCCCGCGCCACAGTCACCTGCGACGCGGACGGGCGGGGACGGACGGATCACGACAACAGGGGAAGACGTTCACCACATGCCGGACCGAGGCCGCCAGCCCACCGACGACAGCAACCCCTTCGCGCCGCCGCCGGAGGGGAGCCCCGACCAGCCCTGGCAGCCGCGCCGCCCGGAGAACGCCGACGGCTCCGGGAGCTCCGGTGACTCCGACTCCGGGTCCTCCGGGGACGGCGGGAGCGGTGACGAGGGCGGGCGCGACGGGCGCTGGGGCGGCCGTTGGAGCCCGCGCCAGCCGGGCCGCTCCTCGGACGGTTTCGGCGCGGACCCGTCCCGGCAGGGGCGCCCGCAGCAGGAGGGCCCGCAGCTGCGCTGGGACCCGACGGACCCCTCGCAGCGGCGCGCGCGGTACGCGCTGCTGTCCGGCATGTGGGGCTTCTTCTTCGCGGTGTTCGACTTCCCGGAGCTGGGCCTGCTGCTGGGCGCGCTGGCCCTGTACTGGGGCATCAGCTCCCTGCGCGAGCGCGGGCGGGGCGAGCCGGCCGCGCCGGCGGTGAAGTCGCAGACGACCGCTGCGGTGAGCGGCCTGATCACGGGCACGCTGGCGCTGGTCATCGTGGCGACGATGTTCGCCTTCCAGGTGGCGTACCGGGACTTCTACACCTGCGTGCAGGACGCGCTGACACAGGACGGCCAGGTGGCGTGCAACCAGCAGCTGCCGGAGCCGCTGCGCGACCTGATCGGCGTCAAGCCGTAGCCCTCACGGAAGGGGGCGTTCCGTACCATGAGCAGGTGCAAGCGACCCCGTTCCCCGGCCCCTTCGCGCCCGCTCCGGGCGCGGACCGGTACCCCGCCCTCGACCTGGCCAACAGTGCGTTCACCGTGGCGGGAGGGCGGCGTGTGGACCTCATCGGGGAACCGGCCGACGCCGACCAGTGGCTGTTCGAGCGCGGGTTCGCGCCCGCCGGGGCCGGGCTCCGGCAGTGGTGCGCCGGACAGCTCCGGGAGCTCCGCGCACACGTGCGCGCGCTGTTCGCGGCGCATGTGGCGGGGCGGCCCGCGCCGGAAGCGGCGCTCGCGGCGGTCAACGAGGCCCTGACACGGGCCCCCGCTGCCTCGCTGCTGCGGTGGGATCCGGAGCGCGGGCTGCACCGCGAGGTCGCGCACCCCGTCAGCCGGATCGTGGAGCACGCGCTCGCGGTGCTGGCGGCCGACGCGGCCGAACTGCTGACCGGGGAGGACGCGGAGCGGCTCACGGCGTGCGGGTCGCCGCCGTGCGACCGGTACCTGCTGCGGAACGGAAGGCGCACGTGGTGCTCCACGCGCTGCGGCGACCGGGCCCGTGCGGCCCGCGCCTACGCCCGCCGCACCCGCGGAACGTCCCAGGATCCGGAGGGTCCGGGCGCGGACTGAGCGGCCGGACCCGGCGGGGAGGGCCGGGCGTCACGGGGCCGGTCGCGCTGCCGGTTCCGCTGCCGGTCCGGCGGGAGGCCGAGGGCAGGCGGATGCGCAGGTACGGCGCCTGGAGGAGATGACGGCGTCACGGTCGCGGTCCGACTGCTCCGCGATCCGCCACAGCGCGTGGAACCCGCCGATGCGCACATCCGGCTTGTCGCTGCCGAGCTGATCGACCGCTCTGCTGAACCGGTCGGCGAGATAGCCCTCCTGGGCAAGACGCAGGTCCTCCTGGCTCACGCGCACCTGCCGCCAGGTGGCGTACGCGCCGACCAGCACCACCAGGCCCGTGATCACCTGGAGGAGGGCCGTCCGAACGTCGTCGACGGCCTTCAACCGGTCCTGCGGGGCGACACCGTCCCGGCGAGGTCGTGGACCACCACGAGGCCCGGCAGGACGCCCCCCCCCGGCAGCACGAGCGCCACCGCCGCCGACAGCACCACCACCACTCCACGACGCCGCCCGCCCCGCCCGCGCCTGCCGTGACCACCCGGCTGGTCCCCGGTCCTCATGGGCACGGGAGCCCAGGCGTCGCGCCGAGGACCAGCAAGATCGCCGACATCGTCCGGGCGGCCGTGCGGGTACCGCCCGCCACGAGTACGCGCGCCGGACCATGGCATCCGGCTCAGCCCCGGCCGGGTCACCGGGCCCGCCGGGCCGCCCGGGCCCGCCGGACTGCCGACCGCCGGGTCACCGGGCCGCCGTACCACCACCGGACCAGCCGCTGCCGGGGCGCGGGTCACCGGATCGCCGGGCCACCGCGCGCCCGCGCCGCGTGCCCGCGCCTCGCGCCCGCGCCCTCACCTCCGCGCCCGCACCCTCGTGCGCCCGCGCCTCCGGAAGAAGTGCCGCCCCCACTTGCGTCACCGCGCCCCGCCCCGGCCGCGATTCCGTACCACCCCCATCTCCCCCCGCGCCCGGCGGACCGGTACCGTGTCTCACGGATAACCAACCATCTATCCGTGAGGTCTATCATGACGACCAGCAGTACATCCGCGACCACCGGCGAGATACCCGACGAGCAGGTGCCGGTCAGCGTCCTCGGCGGCCCGACGGCGCTCATCGAGTACGGCGGCCTGCGCCTCCTTACCGACCCGACGTTCGACGCGCCGGGTGAGTACCCGGTCATGGGGGTCGCGGTCCTGTCCAAGACCGCGCCGCCCCGCGCGACCGCCGCCGAGCTGGGGCGGATCGACGCGGTACTGCTGTCCCACGACGAGCACCCGGACAACCTGGACCGTTCGGGGCGGGAGCTCCTCACGGACGTGCCGCTCGTCCTGACCACCCCCGGCGGCGGCACCCGCCTGGGCGGCAACGCCCGCGGCCTCGCGCCGTGGGAGTCGGTCGAGCTGCCCCGCCCGGACGGCGGCGCGGTCACGGTGACGGCCACACCAGCGCTGCACGGCCCCGAGGGGGCCGAGGAGATCATGGGCGAGGTGGTCGGCTTCGTCCTGACCGGCCAGGACCTGCCGACGGTGTACGTGAGCGGCGACAACGCGTCGCTGGACGTGGTGCGGGAGGTGGCCGAGCGGTTCGGGCCGCTGGACACGGCGGTGCTGTTCCTCGGGGCGGCACGCTCGGTCTTCTGGGACGGCGCGCTGATCACCCTCGACAGCGCGATGGCCGTGGAGGCGGCCCGCATCCTGGGCGCCCGCAGGGTGGTCCCGGCCCACATGGACAGCTGGAGCCACTTCACCGAGGGCCCCGAGGAGGTGGCGGCGGCGTTCCGTGCGGCCGGCCTCGACCAGCGCCTGTACATGGCCTGACGGACACGGATGCCGAGGACAGGACGAGTGGGCGGGCCCCGACAGGCCCGTTCCCCGCGCTGATGGCCTGCGCTCTTCGCCGGTCGCCCGGACGGAGTACCCGGCAGGTCGCCATGTCGCACCCCCGCCCACAGCCCGGCGCCGCGCTCGTCGCCGGCCTCGGCGCCGCACTCGACGCCCTGGACCGCGCGTTCGCCCGCGAGGAGCCGTTCCCGGTCCGGGGCTGCCCGCACTGCTACCGCGAGCGGGACCTCGTGGAGCTGTCCTCAACGACGACCTGGGCTACCACGTCGAGTCCCGCGAGGGCGGGCCCGACCGGCACTTCCAGGCGTGGGTGCCGCGCGGGCACGGGGTCTTCGGGCCGGAGCCCGTGGCCCGGGTGGTCCAGGACTGGGCCTTCGGACGGCCCGGCTGGCGCGAGAGCCCCCGCCTGGGTCCCGTGTCACCCGAACAGTCCTGCGCCCGCCACCACCGCTGACCGGCCCCTCCGGGGCCCAGGGGTCCGGACCGCGTCCCTGACGTGCCCGGCGGCGACCGCCCTGGCGTGGGCCGGGATTCAGGCGTAAGCGAGCATGGGTCCCATGAACAGTGACCCCGGGTCCGAGATCGCGGGCGACCGGATCAAGGTGTGGTTCCGGTTCGTTCCTCGTGAGGGGTGGCTCCCGCAGGACACCGAGGGACTCTGGGCGACGAGGCTCGGCGCGGACACCGCTCGTGTGGACAACGTCCCGTTCCTGCAGGACGGGGTCGCGCAGGGGGACGTGGTCCGGTTCCGGACGGACGACGAGGGACTGCACTGGGCCACGGGCCGAGTGAGCGCCTCCGGGAACTGCACGGTCCGAGTGCTGCCGGTCGCGTCCGGACCGCTCGGCCGGAGCCCCCGGGCGGTGCACCAGCGCCTCGCCGAGTTCCAGCTCGGCGGCGAGGTGTTCAGCGACGAGTTTCCGCTGGTGGCGTTCGACGTGTCGGCCGGCACCGACTTCGGCGCGCTCAAGCTGCTCCTGGTTCGCGGGCAGGACGAGGGCTGGTGGCATTTCGAGGTCGGCAGCGGAACCGAGGCGTTCTGGAACGCCTAGCGCCGTGACCGGCGACGACTTCGCCGCGTGCATGGCATGGCGGTCAGCACGCGCCGCCCCGCGAGCAGTCGCGCCCGCGCCACCACTCCGGACGGGCTTCGCCGGGCCGCCCTCAGTCAGGCGTGCCCGGTGCGGGGGCGGGGTCCGGGGCGGTGACCGGGTCCTGCTCCACGTCGTACGGCGCCTCCGGGTCCGGGGCGTCCGGGCACGGGCTCTCGGGCGCCGGGGCATCCGGGGCCTCCGGGGCGGGGCTCGCGGGGGCGGACCGGGAAAAGCCGAGCCAGGCACCCGGGTTCCAGGAGCGGGGTCGGCGGCGGTCGGGCGGGGGCGGGTTCCCGCGGCCGGACGCCCCCACGCCCGCACGCCCCGCGAACCTCGCGCCCTTCGACGGCTTCCTGTGGCGGGCCTTCCGCGCGGGCTTCGGCACCTCCGGGGCCGACGGCGTCTCCGGGGTCCCCACCTTCTCCTCCGCCTCCGCGCGCCCGGCCCGCTCGCGGGTGCGCCACAGCCGTAGCGTCAACGCCACCGGCACCGCCACCACCGCCGTCCACACCAGCGCCGCCGCGCCCGCCTGCCACCACACCGGCCCGAACACGGCCAGCCGCCCCGCCCCCAGCGGCCCCGACGCCGCCGCCGCGAGGCCCGCCGTCACCGCGCCGCACACCACCGCCGCCAGCGCCGCCGCCCCCGCCGTACGGCCCGCGCTCCACGTCTCGTCCCGGCGGGCGAGCGGCGGCGCGGCATCCTCCGCCGTACGCCACCCGGCCACCGCGCCCGCCGCCACCGGCACCACCGCCACCGCCCAGGTCGCCCAGCCGCCCCGTACGCCCTCCGGCACCGCCGCCAGCAGCGGGAAGTCGGGCACCGCGGGCACCCCCACCACGCCCAGCGGCGTCACCACCGCGCCCACGCCCAGCGCGAACCCGGGACCGAGGCCGTACGCCGCGCCCCACACCGCCGCGTTCGGCAGCAGCGCCAGGGCCAGCGCCAGCACCGTCACGCGCCCGGCCCAGTCCACCGACAGGCCGGTCAGCGACGTGTACGCCGCGTCCCAGTGCCACACCAGCGACCCCGCCACCAGCAGCGCCCCGCCCCCGAACAGCACCAGCAGCGCCCCGCCCGCCGCCCGCGCCGCCGCCAGGGTCCTCGACCGCGCCGGGGCCCGCCGCACCCACGCGGGCAGCCACACCGGCAACGGCCCGAGCGGACGCCCGTACGCGCTCCACGCCCCGGCCGCCGCCGCCAGCACCACGACCGGCGGTACGTGCCCGGCCACGCTCGGCGGATGCGCCTCCAGCGGCCCGCCCAGCGCGTACAGGGCGGCCGCCCCGGCGACCGCCAGGTACCCGGCCGACACCGCGCACACCGCCCCGACGGGCGCCGGCCTCGGCCGCGTACCGCCCGGTTCCAGCGCGTCGCGGGCCGCCCGGTACGCCAGCCACACCGGCAGCGCGGCCAGCAGCAGCGGCACGACACCGACCGGCGCCGGGGGCCCGCCGCCGAGCGTCCCGGGGCGTACGAGCTCCACGCCGTGCACCAGCAGCCACAGGCCCGCCGCGACGTGCAGGGCTCCGGAGGGCCCGCTGTCGGGGTACGGGGAGCCGATCCACGCCGCGATCACCAGGACGGTGAACGCGCCGAGGCCCAGCCCCGCCGCGGTCACCCCCCGCACGAACGCCACCGCCGCCGCGGCGGCGGGACGGCCGCCGTAGACGGCGGGCGGCGACTCGGTGACGGGGTTCGCCGTCTCGGGCGCGGGCGCGGCCAGGGGTGCGGAATCGGACACGGAAGCGGTCACGGAAGCATGCTGCCAACGACACGCGCTGTAGTCGCGCAACAGGCGGATGCCCGTTGTGTCGCTCAATATACGTTTATGTACTTTTCCGCTACGGACGGTGTTCGCGGAGGCTGGCGATGACGCAGGGCACGATCGACGGCGGCACGCACGGGACGGCGACACTGGACCCGCCGCCCGCGGCCGAGGCGCCCGGACCGGAGACGGCGGCCGCGCCCGCGACGCCCGTCGAGGCGTTCGACGCGCTGTACGCGTACGCCGCGCCCGGCCTCGTACGCCAGGCGTACGCCCTGTGCGGGCGGCGGCGCCTGGCGCGGGAGGCCGTCGAGTACGCCTTCCACCAGGCGTGGGACCGGTGGCCGGAAGTCGCCGTCGACCGGGACCCGGCCGGGTGGGTGCGGGCGGTCGCGCACGACTACGCGCTCTCCCCCTGGCACCGGCTGCGCCGCGCCCTCCGGTACCCCGACCCGCCGTCCGGCCCCGGCCCGGTACGAGCGCTGCGCGACGCGATGCTTCAGCTGCCGCCCTCGTACCGGCGCACGCTGCTGCTGTACGACGGGCTCGGCGTCGGGCTGCCGGAGGTGGCCGCCGAGACGGAGGCCAGCAGTCCGGCCGCCGCGCACCGGCTGCTCCACGCGCGCGACGCGGTCGCGGAGCGGGTCCCCGCCCTGGCCGACCCGGACGTGCTGCGACAGCGGCTGGGCGAGCTGCTGGAGCAGGGCGCGGCGACGGTGCTGGCGGCACCGAAGGCGGTACGGGCGGGCGGCGAGCGGCGGGTGTGGCTGTGGACGCGCGGTACGGCGGCGCTGTCGGCGCTCATCGTCGCGGCGACGGCCTTCACGCTGGCCACGGCACCCACCCGGTACGAGCCGCCGCTGGCGCCCGGCGAGGCGGTGGCGGGGGTGCCGGTCCTGAGCGGCCCGCAGCAGCTCACTCCCCGTGCGGAGCAGCTCCGCGTCCACCTGGACCAGCAGCCCGTCACCGGCCCGGCCCGCCTGCTCCCGTCCCCCCACTGACCCGAGCCCCCGGGTCCCGCACCGCGAGCCGGCCCGCGTCCCGTCCGCGCGCCACCCCCGCTGCCGGGCCCATGCCCGTGCCGGGATCGCTGCGGGCGGGTTCGCTCCGCTGCGGGCATCCGGTCCGCCCTCAGGCCCCCGGGGCGGACCGGATGCCCACAACCAGGGCGGGTGCTGGTGCCCGGCCGCGGGGCGGCTGGGCGCGGTGCCCGGGTACGAAGAAGCCCGCCTCCCGGCCGGGGCCGGGGGCGGGCTGCTTCGGGTGGCGTTACGCCTGGGCGTTCAGGATCTCGCGAGCGAGCTTCGCCGTCTCGGTCGGCGTCTTGCCGACCTTGACACCGGCGGCCTCCAGGGCCTCCTTCTTCGCCTGCGCCGTGCCGGACGAGCCGGACACGATGGCACCGGCGTGGCCCATGGTCTTGCCCTCGGGCGCGGTGAAACCGGCGACGTAGCCGACGACCGGCTTCGTCACGTTCGCCTTGATGAAGTCGGCCGCGCGCTCCTCCGCGTCACCGCCGATCTCACCGATCATGACGATCAGCTCGGTCTCCGGGTCGGCCTCGAAGGCCGCCAGGGCGTCGATGTGGGTGGTGCCGATGACCGGGTCGCCACCGATGCCGACGCACGACGAGAAGCCGATGTCGCGCAGCTCGTACATCATCTGGTAGGTCAGCGTGCCGGACTTCGACACGAGACCGATCTTGCCCGGCTTGGTGATGTCGCCGGGGATGATGCCCGCGTTGGACTGGCCCGGCGTGATCAGGCCGGGGCAGTTCGGGCCGATGATGCGGGTCTTGTTGCCCTTCGACTTCGCGTACGCCCAGAAGGCGGCGGAGTCGTGGACGGCGATGCCCTCGGTGATGACGACCGCGAGGGGGATCTCCGCGTCGATGGCCTCGACGACGGCGGCCTTGGCGAAGGCCGGCGGGACGAAGAGGACGGAGACGTCGGCGCCCGTCTTCTCCATCGCCTCGGCGACCGAGCCGAAGACCGGGACCTCGGTGCCGTCGAAGTCGACGGTCGTACCGGCCTTGCGGGGGTTCACGCCACCGACGATGTTGGTGCCGTCACCGAGCATGAGCTTGGTGTGCTTCATGCCCGTGGCGCCGGTCATGCCCTGGACGATGACCTTGCTGTCCTTGGTGAGGAAGATAGCCATGGTGTGTCTGTGACCTCGTCCCTTTTACTTCGCAGCCGCGAGCTCGGCGGCCTTGTCGGCCGCGCCGTCCATGGTGTCCACGCGCTGCACCAGCGGGTGGTTGGCGTCCGACAGGATCTTGCGACCCAGCTCCGCGTTGTTGCCGTCGAGGCGCACGACCAGCGGCTTGGTGACTTCCTCGCCCTTGGACTTGAGGAGCTCCAGGGCCTGGACGATGCCGTTGGCGACCTCGTCGCAGGCGGTGATGCCGCCGAAGACGTTGACGAACACGGACTTGACGTCCGGGTCGCCGAGGATGATCTCCAGACCGTTCGCCATGACCTCGGCGGAGGCGCCGCCGCCGATGTCCAGGAAGTTGGCCGGCTTCACGCCGCCGTGCGCCTCACCGGCGTACGCGACGACGTCCAGGGTGGACATGACCAGGCCCGCGCCGTTGCCGATGATGCCGACCTCGCCGTCGAGCTTGACGTAGTTGAGGCCCTTCGCCTTGGCGGCGGCCTCGAGCGGGTTGGCGGCGGCCTTGTCCTCCAGCGCCTCGTGCTCGGGCTGGCGGAAGTCGGCGTTGGCGTCCAGGGAGACCTTGCCGTCGAGGGCGAGGATGTCACCGGAGGCGACCTTGGCGAGCGGGTTGACCTCGACGAGGAGCGCGTCCTCGGCGACGAAGGTCTTCCACAGGGTCACGAGGACCTCGGCGACCTTCTCGGCGACCTCGGCCGGGAACTTCGCCTGGGCGACGATCTCGCGGGCCTTCTCGATCGTCACGCCCTCGTTGGCGTCGACCGGGACCTTCGCGAGGGCCTCGGGCTTGGTGGCCGCGACCTCCTCGATGTCCATGCCGCCCTCGACGGACGCCATGGCCAGGAAGGTGCGGTTCGTACGGTCGAGGAGGTACGAGACGTAGTACTCCTCGAGGATCTCCGGCGCGGTCTCGGCGATCATGACCTTGTGGACCGTGTGGCCCTTGATGTCCATGCCGAGGATCTGCTGGGCCTTCTCGACCGCGTCCTGCGGGTCCGAGGCCAGCTTGACGCCGCCGGCCTTGCCGCGGCCGCCGACCTTGACCTGCGCCTTGACGACCGACTTGCCGCCCAGCCGCTCCGTCGCCTCGCGCGCCGCCTCAGGCGTGTCGATGACTTCACCGGCCAGCACCGGTACACCGTGCTTGGCGAAGAGGTCCCTCGCCTGGTACTCGAACAGGTCCACGCGCGTCCGTCCCTTTTCTGGTGATCGCGGTTCGTTGTCATGCGTGGGCGTGCCGCGCGCCCGTCATGCGGGCGGAGGGCAACGTGACTGCTCTGTCACAAGGGAGGCGTACACGGTGTCCGTGGACGCGGCATGTCCGTCTCGCAGGTTATCCCCGGAGCGGGTGCCACCCTAAATCGCAGATCCCACCCGAACGGTGATACCTGTCACAGGCCGGGGCCTCCCACGGGCGGCCCCACCGGCTGTGAGACCGCCCGTGCCTGCGGATTTCGTCGCAGACCAGGCGCAGTTCGCCCGGCGAGCCGGTACGGGCGCCGCCCCTGCGGTTCCTGTAGGGGAGCCCGGCACGGCCGGCCGTGCGCGACGGGAGTCACACCGAGGCGGTACGGGCCGGTCCGCCGGGGGCCGGGCCGATCCGCCGGGGGCCGGGCCGTCCGCCGGAAGCGGGGCCGGTCCGCCGAGGGCGGGGGCTCGGCCGGTGCGCCGGGGGCGGGGGCTGGACCGCCGGGGCGGGGCCGATGCGCCGGGGGGCGGGGCCGGTCCGCCGGGGGCGGGCGCCTTCCGGAGCCGCCCGGCCAACGGCTCGGGTCCGGTCCGGCACCGCTCGAAGCCGGGACCCCGGAGCCCGCGCCGGGACCGCCCGACTGGGCTCCAGGAGCCGGACCGGGACCGCCCGGCCGAGACTCGGGAGCCCGTACACGGCCGCACGGCGGGAACCCGGAGGCCTCTCCACGGCCGCCCGGCCGGGTGCCGCGTCGCACCGGGTCAGCCCCTCGTGGGCCACCGCGCCGGGGGCCGGGCTCCGGTCACCGGGCCACTCGGCCGGGGCCCGGCGCCAGATCGGGACCCCTCGCCCGTTCCGCCGTGCCCGGGGCCCCTACTGGGACCGCGCTGCCAGGGCACCGGGCTCCGGTCGCCGGGCCACTCAGCCGGGGGCCGGGCGCCGATCCGGCCTGCTCAACCGCAGGGCGTAGTCACGCACGGTCGGGCCGCCGGTCCGGGACCGCCGCGCCGGGGCGGACCGGCTCGGGGGCAGTCCCTGGGCCGCCCGGCGGTCCGGGGCCACCCAGCCCGGGACGGAGGTCCGTCCCGGGGGTGCGGGTCACACCGGGTCCGGCACCGGTATCGGGCGTTTCTCCAGGGCCGCCGCCATCACCTCGGGGAACAGGTCCGGGGTGCAGGCGAACGCCGGGGCGCCGAGCGCGGCCAGCGCGGCGGCGTGCTCCCGGTCGTACGCGGGCGCGCCCTCGTCGGACAGGGCGAGCAGCGCCACGAACTGCACCCCGGCCGCCTTCATCGCCGCGACCCGCTTCAGCATCCCGGCGCGGATGCCGCCCTCGTACAGGTCGCTGATCAGCACCACCACGGTCTCAGCGGGCCGGGTGATCTGTGACTGGCAGTAGGCGAGGGCACGGTTGATGTCCGTACCGCCGCCGAGCTGCGTGCCGAAGAGCACGTCCACGGGGTCGTCCAGCTGGTCGGTGAGGTCCACGACGGCCGTGTCGAAGACGACGAGCCGGGTCGCGATCGACCTCATCGACGCCAGGACCGCCCCGAACACCGACGCGTACACGACAGACGCCGCCATCGAACCGGACTGGTCGATGCAGAGCACGACCTCCTTCTTCACTGCCTGCGAGGCGCGCCCGTAGCCGATCAGCCGTTCGGGGACGACCGTTCCGTACTCGGGCAGGTAGTTCTTCAGGTTGGCGCGGATCGTGCGGTCCCAGTCGATGTCCCGGTGGCGGGGGCGGCTGACGCGGGCGCTGCGGTCGAGGGCGCCGGTGAGGGTGGCGCGGGTGCGGGTGGCGAGGCGCTTCTCCAGGTCGTCCACGACCTTGCGGACGACGGCCCGCGCCGTCTCCTTGGTCGTCTCGGGCATGGCCTTGTTGAGGGAGAGCAGCGTGCCGACCAGGTGGATGTCCGCCTCGACGGCCTCCAGCATCTCCGGCTCCATGAGCAGCGCGGACAGGCCCAGCCGGTCGATCGCGTCGCGCTGCATGACCTGCACGACGGAGCTGGGGAAGTACGTGCGGATGTCGCCGAGCCAGCGGGCGACGGACGGCGCGGAACCGCCGAGCCCCGCCGACCGGTCGCGGCGCCCCCGCCGGTCGGCGTCGCCGCCGGCCGTCCCGTACAGGGCGCCGAGCGCGTCGTCCATGGCGGCGTCGGTGCCGGTGAGCGCGCAGCCCGTGCCGTCCGCCGCTCCCCCGCCGAGCACCATGCGCCAGCGCCGCAGCCTTTCCTCGTCGCCGGTCACCGGCCCACCCCCACAAGGTCGTCGTCGGGCTGCCGGTGGCCCAGCAGCAGGTCAAGGAGGGGCAGCACCCCGTCGGCGCGGGCCTCGTCGAGGCCGGGTCCGAAGCCGGGCGCGCCCGCCTCGGTGAGCGCCGCGCCGCCGCCCTGGGCGGGGCCGCGCCGGACGAGTTCCCCGAGTGTGCGGCGCACCCCGGGCTCGTACGCGGAGAACGTGCGGCGCAGCAGGGGCAGCACGTCCGTGAACGCCTCGGCCGGCACGGCCGTCAGCCAGGCGTCCACCAGGGCGAGCAGCCGCTCGTCGTGGACGAGGAGCATGCCGCCCGAGCCGTCCCCGCCGGGGCCGCCCGCCCCGACGAACCCCTCGATCCAGGCGGCGGCGTCGCCGGGCGCCGTGCCGGGCGACAGGGCGAGGCCCATCAGCCGGGCCGCCTCGTCCTCGGCGAGGCGCCCGTCGTCCAGCAGGAGCCGGGCGGCTCGGCCGCGCAGAACGCCGGGGATCGTGTCCCGACGCGCCAGCCGCTCCAGGACGGCCGTCCAGCGACCGGTGACCTCGTCGGCCTGCGCGTACGCGTCGGCGCTGCCCGTAGGGCTCGGGGCCGGAGTCGGACCCGCGTCCGCCTCGGCCTCGCCGTCGCCGTCCGGGTTCGCGGTGGCGGCCGGGCTCACGGACGCGGCGGGGCTGGTTGCGGCGGTCGGGAGGAGTCGTATCGCCGCGTGCACCGTGTCGAGGTGGCCGCGCATCTCGGCGGCGCCGTCCGGGTCGAGCCCCGCGCAGGCCGGGGGGAGGCCGACGCAGACGCGCAGGGCGAGGCCGGTGGCGACCTCGGCGAGCACCGCCGTGTCCGTGCCGCGTACGTCGCCGTAGCGCAGGGCCCTGGCGAGGGCGGGCAGGGCGCGGGCGAGGCGGCTCACGTCCGTGTCGAGCGCGGCGCGGTCGGCGAGGGCCTTCATGACCAGCGGCAGCGCGTCGGGGAGGTCCGCGAGGAGGCACCGTTCGGCGAGGGCGGTGATCTCGGTGAGGGCGGTGGCGGCGACGGCCTCCGACTCGGCCCTGGCGGTGGCGGCGGACAGCACCGTGGTGCCCCACACCCCGGCTTCCGCGACCCGCACGTGCAGCTCGGGCTCCCAGCGCAGCCGCCAGCTCTCCCGGAACGTGCCCGTGCCCCGGGCCCGCTCCGGGGTGCCCCAGTCGATGCCGAGGACGCGCAGCCGGTGCAGGAGGCGGCTGCGGGCGGCGTCGGTGTCCTTGCGCAGGTCCAGGTCGAGTTCCCGCTCGGCGGCCTCGGGCTTGAGGCGCAGGGTGCGCTGGAGGCGGCTCAGGTCGCGCTGGAGCGGCACGGCTGGCGCCCCGTCGGGGACCTCGCCCAGGACGTCCCCGACGACGAGGCGGTCCCGGATCAGGGCGAGCGGCACGTCGGAGCCGTCGCACATCACAGCCCGTACGGCGTCGGTCGTCTCGGTGAGCCCGGCCAGGGGGCGGCCGCGCATCGTGGCGAGCGTCGCGGCGAGCCGTACGGCCTCGATGACATGGGCGGACGACACGGGGTGGTCCTCGTCGCGGAGCAGTCCGGCGACCTTCGTCATCCACCGCTCGACCGGCCGGTCGGGCGCGGCGAACAGGTGCCCGTACCAGCCGGGTGAGGCGATGCCCGCGCCGTACCCGGAGCGGCGGGCCAGCCTGCGGTGGGTCCACGGCACCCACGTCGTCTCGGCTTTGACCTTGGGTAGGCCCTTGAGGAGGGCCCGGTCGGCGGTGGCGGTGTGCTTCCCGGCGAGCGCGGGGACGTGCCAGGCGCCGCAGACGACGGCGACGGCGTCCCCGTGCTCCTTGCGGGCGGCGCGCAGCTGGAGCCGCATGTACGCCTCGCGGACGGGGTCGCGGGCGTTGTCGCCGTGCCCGTACGCCTCCCGGAGCGCCGTCATCGCCTCCGCGACGGCCGCGAACGGGGCGAACGGGTCGGCGGGGCCCGCCGCGCGGTGCTCGACCACGTCCTCCCACCAGCGCTCCGGGTCGTCGTACCCGGCGGTCTCGGCGAGTACGGCGAGGGGGTCGAGGCGCAGGCCCCGGCGCCGCCCGTCGGCGGACGGCTCGCCGGAGTCGTCGCCGTCCGTGTCGTCGTCCTCGTCGTCGCTCCACGTGGGGTCGCCCATCATGGCGAGGGAGTGCGCGGCGGGCAGGTCGCAGAAGCGGACGGCGGCGCCGTGGTCGAGCGCCCAGCGGATGGCGACCCACTCGGGCGAGAACGCGGCGAACGGCCAGAACGCGGCCCGTCCGGGGTCGTCAACGGCGTGTGCCAGCAGGGCGACGGGTGGGCTCATCCGCTCGTCGGCGGCGAGCGGCAGCAGCGCGTCGGCCTCCGGCGGGCCCTCGATCAGTACGGCCTCGGGGCGGGCCGCGTCGAGGGCGGCGCGGACGGCGCGGGCGGAGCCGGGCCCGTGGTGGCGCACCCCGAGCAGCAGGGGGCCTGTCACGCCGACACCTCCCGGCAGGCGCGGTAGAAGTCCTTCCAGCCGTCCCGCTCGCGGACGACGGTCTCCAGGTACTCCTGCCAGATGACGCGGTCGGCGGCCGGGTCGCGGACGACGGCGCCGAGGATGCCGGCGGCGACGTCGGCGGGGCGCAGCACGCCGTCCCCGAAGTGGGCTGCGAGGGCGAGCCCGCTGGTGACGACGGAGATCGCCTCGGCGGTGGAGAGCGTGCCGGACGGGGTCTTGAGCTTGGTGCGGCCGTCGGTGGTGACGCCGTCGCGCAGCTCGCGGAAGACGGTGACGACGCGGCGGATCTCGTCGATGCCCTCGGGCGCGCCCGGCAGGTCGAGGGAGCGGCCGATCTGGTCGACGCGGCGGGAGACGATGTCCACCTCCGCCTCCGGGGTCTCGGGCAGGGGCAGCACGACCGTGTTGAAGCGGCGGCGCAGGGCGCTGGACAGGTCGTTGACGCCGCGGTCGCGGTCGTTGGCCGTGGCGATCAGGTTGAACCCGCGGACGGCCTGGACCTCCTGGCCCAGCTCCGGGATGGGCAGGGTCTTCTCGGACAGGATCGTGATGAGCGTGTCCTGCACGTCGGCGGGGATGCGGGTCAGCTCCTCGACGCGGGCGGTCATGCCCTCGGCCATGGCGCGCATGACGGGGCTGGGCACGAGGGCGTCGCGGCTGGGCCCGTGGGCGAGGAGCCGCGCGTAGTTCCACCCGTACCGGATGGCTTCCTCGGGGGTGCCGGCCGTGCCCTGGACGAGGAGCGTCGAGTCGCCGCTGACGGCGGCCGCGAGGTGCTCGGACACCCAGGTCTTGGCCGTGCCGGGGACGCCCAGGAGGAGCAGGGCGCGGTCGGTGGCGAGGGTGGTGACGGCGACCTCGACGATGCGGCGCGGGCCGACGTACTTGGGTGTGATCACCGTGCCGTCGGGGAGCGCGCCGCCGAGCAGGTACGTGGCGACCGCCCACGGCGAGAGCCGCCAGCGCTCGGGGCGGGGCCGGTCGTCGGCCGCGGCGAGCGCCTTCAGCTCGTGCGCGAACGCGTCCTCGGCGTGCGGCCGAAGGGCCTCGGCGGCCGTTTTCTCGGTGGTTGCGGGCGCGGTCATGGGGTCCCCCTCCAGATCGTTCGGATCGTTCGACCGGGTCTGGGAACAACCGTGCACCACGCCACTGACAATCGATCGTCTCCGCAGGTGGGGGGCGATATCAGGCGTGCGTGGCGGGGGCGTTGACGATGCGTCGGCCGGACCGTGGGGACGCGCACGCCGACGGTCGCCGCCACCGTCCCCGCCGTGACGTCGCGGCGGGGGCGGGCGCGCGGGCCCGTCGGTCATCGGTGCGGGCGGGCCGGGGACGCCGCGGCCATTCCACCGGGCGCCCGCGCACCGCCTCCCGTCACTTGGTGGCGATCGGGGAGATCGCGACGCAGCTGAGGGTCGCGCCCGCGCCCTTGCCGGAGGCCTCCTTCAGCACCTTGCCCTCGTGGGTGATCTTGCACGTGGCCTGGGCGCCGTCCTGGATGGCGACGGGCGTGACGAGCGGCGCCTCGACGCCCTTCAGCGTGACCGTCTTGCGCCACGGCAGGGTGGGCTTCTCGACGGTCTCCAGCTTCGGGTTCATCGCGTCGCCCCCGCCGCCGTTGTAGCTGATCGACTCGACGCTCGCGCCGGTCACCTCGTACGTCACCTCGTACGTCTCGTTGATCGCGTTGTCCACCTGCTTGGCCGCCTCGTCGGCCGCCTGCGAGCAGGCGCCCAGGCCGAAGGCGAGTCCCGTCGCGGTCAGGACGGCGACGACGGATCGGCTGGTGCGGTTCATGCGCTCCCCCGGTGAATTCGAGTGATGGTGTGGACCACGGTACGAGCGCCGCCCGCCAACCCCCATGGCGGGGCCCGTCGTCGCAGGTGGGGGCCGATTGTCAGTGGCGGGTCCTACGGTCGGTGGCATGACTGAGCAGGGGGTGCGCTGGACGGCGGAACAGGTGCTGGCTCTGGCTCCTGACGCCGCCTCGCGCAAAGCGGGAAGCAAACTGGGCGCCGCCGGGCCGTGGTCCGGCGCGGGGTGCAGCGCCGTGGGCGCGGTGTGGGGGCTGTGCAAGGGCAGCGGCAGCAAGCCGTACCAGACGGTCGTGGACACGGCGGGCCCGGCGTACAAGTGCACGTGCCCGAGCCGGAAGTTCCCGTGCAAGCACGCGCTGGGGCTGCTGCTGCTCTGGGCGGCGGACGCCGCGGCCGTACCGGCGGGGGCGGACGCTCCGGACTGGGCGGAGAAGTGGCTGGAGAGCCGCGGGGCGCGGGCCGAGGCGCGGCAGCGGAAGGATGAGGCGAAGCCCGCCGACGAGGAGGCGGCGCGGCGGCGGGCGGCGGCCAGGGCGGCGCGGGTCACGGCCGGCGCGGAGGAGCTGGAGCAGCGCCTGGCGGACCTGGTGCGGGGTGGGATGGCCGCCGCCGAGCACGCCGGGTACGGCCTGTGGGAGGAGACCGCGCGCCGCATGGTGGACGCGCAGGCGCCGGGCCTTGCGGGCCGGGTGCGGGAGCTCGGCGCGATACCCGGCTCGGGTCCGGGCTGGCCGATGCGGCTGCTGGAGGAGAGCGCGCTGACGCATCTGCTGGACCGGGCGTGGCTGGGCATCGACCGGCTCCCCGAACCGCTGGCGGCGACGGTCCGCACGCGCGTGGGGCTGCCCGCGTCGGCGCGGGGCCCGGCGGTGCGGGACCGCTGGCTGGTCCTCGCCCAGTACGACACGTCCGACGGCAAGCTGACGACGCGCCGCATCTGGCTGTACGGGCGGGAGTCGGGGCGTACGGCGCTGCTGCTGTCGTTCGGCGCGGCCGGCCGGGCTCCCGACCTGGCGCTCGCGGTGGGCGTGGTCCTCGACGCGGAGCTGGTGCGGTACCCGGGGGCGGGGCAGTTGCGCGCGGAGCTGGGCGAGCGGTTCGCCGCGCCCGTGCCGGGGGACGCGCCGCCGCCGGGCGGGAGCGTCGGGGAGGCGCTGGCGGCGTACGGGCTGGCGCTGCGCGACGACCCGTGGCTGGACTCCTGGCCGGTGACGCTGCGGGACGTGGTGCCCGTACCGGCGGCGGAGGGCTGGCAGCTGGCCGACGCGGACGGCGGCGCCGCGCTGCCGGTGACCGGGTCGGCGGTGGCCCGGCCGGGGCTGTGGCGGCTGGCGGCGGTGTCGGGCGGCGCCCCGGTGACGGTGTTCGGCGAGTGCGGCCACCGGGGGTTCACGCCGCTGGCCGCCTGGTCCCCGGACGCGCCCGGCACGGTCCCGCTCACCTGACGGCTCGGAGGAGAAGACATGACCACGATGACCTGGCCCTGGGAAGACCTCCTCACGTCAGCCCTCCTGGGCACGGACCGCCGCCCCCTGCCCGCCCCGGCCGCCCGGATATCCGGGACCGGGCCGCGACGGGACGGCGGCGACGGCCACCCGTTCGGCGACGGCCACCCGGACGGGGGCGGCCGGGCTGACGGGCGTGACGGCCTGCCGGACGGGGGCGGCCGGGCGGACGCGGGTGCGGTGGGCGCGGGGGCGGTGGCGTTGGACGCGCCGGTGGCGTTGCTGGACGCCGCCGCCGTGGCGACCGTACGGCGCAGGGCCGGGCTTCTTCCTGCCGCCGCCGCGCCCTTGCCGCGGCCCGCGCCCCGGGACGACCGCGCGCCGCTGCCCGAGGCGGCGGCGCGGCGGCTGACGCAGTTGCTCGCCGACCGGCCGTCGGCGGGCGGCGGTGGCCGCCGGGGCACCGCGCCGGACCTGACGGAGCTGCTGCCGCAGTGGCTGGCCGCCGCCAACGCGTACGGCTACCGGGCGCCCGCCGCGGCACTGCCCGCGCTGCTCGACGCGGCCCGGGCCCGCACGGACCTGCGGCCGCAGGCACTGGCGTTCGGCGGGCCGCGCGCGCTGTGGCTGGCGGCGTCCAACCCGGAGTGGAGGTTCGCGCTGCGCGGCGCGTCCGGCGGGACGGCGCTGCCGGCGCCCGATGACGCGGAAGGGGTGCGGCGGCTGTGGGAGGAGGGCCTGTTCGCGGAGCGCGTCGCGCTGCTGGGGGCCGTACGGGCGCATGATCCGGCGGCGGCGCTGGACCTGCTGGCCTCGACATGGGCGTCGGAGCGGGCCGAGGACCGGCTGATGTTCCTGGACTCGCTGCGTACGGGGCTGTCCGCGGCCGACGAGGAGTTCCTGGAGCGGGCGCTGTCGGACCGCAGCCGCAACGTGCGGTCCACGGCGGCGGAGTTGCTGTCGGCGCTGCCCGGGTCGGCGTTCGCCGCGCGGATGGCCGCGCGGGCCGCGTCGTGCGTGGGTCTCGACCACACCGGGCGGCAGGCGACGATCGCGGTGGAGGCGCCGCACGAGTGTGACGCGGAGATGCAGCGCGACGGCGTCGTGCCACAGCCGCCGTCCGGCCGGGGCAAGCGGTCCTGGTGGCTCGCCCAGCTGGTGGAGGCCGCCCCGCTGGGGCTGTGGCGGGAGCGGCTCGGCTGGCGGACGCCCGAGGAGATCGTCGCCCTGCCGGTGGCGGACGACTGGCGGGGCGAGCTGCACGCCGCGTGGTGCAGGGCGGCGGTGCGGCAGCGGGACGCCGCGTGGTCGCGGGCGCTGCTGGGTCCGGCGTCGGCGCCGCCCGCGTCGGGCCCCGGGGCGTCGTCGTCGGCGGCGCTGCTGGCCACGCTGCCGGACGGGGAGCGGGCGGAGTGGGTCGCGGCGTTCATCGCGGCGCACGGGTTGTCGGAGGCGTTCCAGCTGCTCGGGGTGTGCACGGTGCCGTGGTCTGGGCCCCTGGGGCGCGCGGTGATCGACGCGCTGGACATCGCGCGGGACGCCGGGAGCTACCCGTGGAGCTTCAGCGGCGTGATGGGGCTGGCGGAGCGGTGCCTCGACCCGGGCGAGGCGGACAGGCTCGGGGTGCTGACGGCCGCGTACGAGGAGGGCGAGAACGCGTCGCCGGGCGCCGGGGGGTACTGGGCGGAGGCGTTCCAGCGCCTGGTGGCCACCCTGCGCCTCCGCGCGGCCATGCACACGGAGCTGACCCCGCCGGGACGTTGAGGACCGTCGCCGCCCGCCCCGGGGTGGACGGTCCGCCGTGTCGCCGGTGGAGGTCCCGTTTCGGCCGGTGTCCACACGGCTGATTCGGTTGTACGGGCCTACGGCCGTGGGCCCCGCCCGAAAGGGGTCGGGATCACGCGCCCGAACCACCCTGCGGGCCGCCCGGTTCAGTGAGCCCGGGCTACCGGTCGAGCGGGTGCCGGGAGAGGCAGCAGCCGCACCGGGGGGTGAAGCACGCCGACACGGGGAAACGGTTGGCCCGGCATGTCGGCCCACCCGAGGAGCGCGGCTCCCCAGGCCGCCCCGGGGCGCCGGGCAGATGCGCGGACGCGGGTGCCGGGCAGGTGCGCGCAGGCGGACGCGGGTGCCGCACAGGTTCCCGCAGGCGAGTACGGCTGAGCTGGGGCGGGCCCGGCCAGCCCGGTACGGGCAGGCCGCGACCGGACCACTGCGGGACGGGCCCGGGCTGTCGCGCCCGCCGCCCTGGGCCATGCGGCCGAACGGCAGTACGCGCGAGCCGTCCTGGCCCGTGTGTGCCGGGCTGGGCCGACCCGGCGGCCCCCGGGCAGGCCAACGGGCGGGGCCAGGCAGTCGCAAGGGGCAGGAGGGGCAGGAGAGGCAGGCCAACCGACGGGCCGGGCAACAGACACCGGGCAGACCGCCGGACGGCCCCGGCACATCAACGGGCGGGCAGACGGGCGGCCGGACAGGCAGGCCGGCCAGGCGACGGACGTCCCCGGCAGCCCAACGGGCGGGCCACCCCACCGCCCCGGCAGCCCAACGGGCGGGCGGGCCGGCTCACCGCCCCGGCAGCCCAACGGGCGGGCGGGCCGGCTCACCGCCCCGGCAGATCGACCAGCGGGGCGGAAGGGCAACCCCGGCAGGCAGGCGGGCCGGCACACCTGGGCAAGCCGACGGGCGGCCCCGCTCCCGGCGGGCCAACCGACGCCCCGGCGGGCCAACCGGCAGGCGGCTCGACGGGCCGGCCTGCCCACGGCCCCGGCAGGTCGACGGGCGGGCCTTGCCGGGTGAAGAAAGGCGCCCCGCTCGGGGCGCCCTGGCTCAGGCCTCGGCGGGCTGGCGGACGTGGGCGTTGACCCACTCCACGATGGACGCCGTCGTCGCGCCCGGCGTGAAGATCGCCGCCACGCCCTTCTCCTTCAGCGGCGGGATGTCGTCCTCCGGGATGATGCCGCCGCCGAAGACCTTGATGTCCTCCGCGTCGCGCTCCTTCAGCAGCTCCAGCACGCGCGCGAAGAGCGTGTTGTGCGCGCCCGACAGGATCGACAGACCGATCGCGTCGGCGTCCTCCTGGATCGCGGTGTCCACGATCTGCTCCGGCGTCTGGTGAAGGCCGGTGTAGATGACCTCCATACCGGCGTCACGCAGCGCCCGCGCGATCACCTTCGCGCCGCGATCGTGGCCGTCGAGACCCGGCTTGGCCACCACCACGCGGATCGGACCGGTCACACCCATCACTGCCTCCACATGCGTCCCCCGTACCTGTATGCCGGGGAGGTGAACGAACGTTATCCCCAGCATCCCGCAACGGGCCGTTTCACGGTCAAGAGCGAGGGGGAAATCACACGTGGGACATGTTCGCCGCGCGTCGTACCCCGCACCGGGTGTGCCACGCGTCAGCCGGGACGAACTCGATCCGGAGCCGCGACGAGGTCGTCGTACCCCCGTGCCGTCAGCCGCGCGGCACGGGGGTACGGCGCATCCCCACCCTCGTACGCGGCGCCGCCCGAGCGCATACGGGGACGGAGCCGCCGTCCGTATGCCGCTCGCTCCCACCCCGAGCCCCCGCCACCGGTGGCTCGGGCACGCCGCTCCCGGGCTGCAGGTCGCGGCGGGCCAGGAGCGCCCCGCCCCCCTGACGGGCCCCGTCCGGCACGACCCGCGCGAGGCCACCGGACCGCGCGAGGGCCCGCCCTTCACCACGCCGACCGCGACTCGCCGTCCCCGCCGGGCGTCGGCCCTCCGATTCCCACGGTCCGGGCTGCCGGAGTGGCCCGGCGGGTTCGCGGGCGCCGGGGGCCACGCCGTGTGATGGCAGCCTGGTCAACACGGGCATCGTGCATGACCCCTCCGGGTGGCGCACGCCGCGTGAACGAGTGGGAGACGGTATGGGCGAGGTGCCGTTGTGGCTCCAGGCGTGGTTCGTGGAGAACGAGGCCGATTGCCGGGCTCGCGGCATCACGGCGGCACTGCTGCCGCGCTCCGCCGACGCGCCCCCGCGTCGTCCGGGGCGCAAGCCGCCCCCCCCCCCCGGGTATGCCGAGGGCTGGTGCCGACTCACGGGGATCGACGATCAGGCCGAGGTGGTGTGGGCGGACGTTCACCACCCCGCGTCCCGCGACGAGGCCGACGCGATCGTCGGCCGGATGCCGACATGGGTGGAGTCGCGGGCCCATGCGGGGGCCGAGTGCACGGCGGAGGTGCTCGGACGGGCCGGGACCGGAGCGGCGGAGCCGGGCGACGCCGCGCCTGTGTCGCTGTCGTGAAGCCGCCACCACTTGTCGAACGAATTTCGAACGTACAGCCAAGGCTCGGTGTGCGCTCCGCCGAAAGACGGCCGAATGCCCCTTTCCGCGAGCCGTAAACCCCGCCGAAGATTGTCGGTTGCGCATACCGCCGGGTACAGTCGCGCCCACTGCTTCCCCTCCGGGTCCCCGTCAGGGCCGGCCCGGAACTGGTCCTGCTGCCGAGGCGAGAGAGAAGTTGGTGAACGACCAGCACCCCCACGCCGGCTACGTCGGAGACGACGCGTATGCCACGGGCAGCTTCACGACCAGCGAGGACGGCTTCGACAACGGGGGCTACCCGACCGCCGCGTACGACACCGGTTCCCACGACACGGGCGCCTACCAGTCGGCCGACCCCCTCTACGGCGGCTACGACAACGGGCTCGGCGGCCAGTACGACGCCGCGCAGTGGCCCGACGCGTCCACCACCACCCCGTACAGCGCGTACACCGACCAGTCCGGCCAGTCCGGCCAGTGGGACGCGGCGAACTGGACGCAGCAGCAGGACGACCGGGGTTACGCGGCGACGGCTCCCACGTACGAGACGACCGGCCAGTGGTACGGGCCCAGCTCCGAGACGTACGGCGGCGATCCGTACGGCACCGGGACCTACGAGACGACGGCCTTCGACGCGACTCCCGCGTACGACACCGGGTCCTACGAGACCGGCGCCTACGACGCCACCGCCTGGAACTACGCGCCCGAAGAGGCCGAGCAGACCGGGGCGTTCGTCCCCGAGCAGTACGACTACTCCACCGTCGACGACGGCCTCCACACGGAGCCGGACACCGACACCGCCCACGACGCCGCGTCCGACGACGGCGCCCCGCGCGCCGACGGCCACGAGGACTTCGACGGGTCCGAGAACTCCGGGGACTCCCAGGACTCCGAGAGCTTCGGCGGCTTCGACGACCTCGGCGACTTCGAGGCGTTCAAGAGCTACGACGCCGAGGCGGACGACGACGACGGCCCCTCCACGGAGGCGCTGGACGCGCTGGACGAGACCGTCGCCGTCGGTGCCGCCTCCGCCGCACGCCCGGCCCGACGCGCGGGCGGCAGCCGTGGCCGGCGCCGTACCCCCGCCCGGCGTTCCGCGCTGCTGACCGTCGCCGTCCCGTCGGCCTGCGTCATGGGCGTCGCCGGGATCGCCGCCGCGTCCGTCAGCGGGCTCACCGGCACCGAGCAGAAGGACGACGGCAAGGCGGTCACCGCCGCCGACCCCGCCTCCGTGAAGCCCGCCGTCGCCAACAGCGCGCTCGACACGCAGCTCGCCGCGCTCGACGCCGAGGCCCTCGACTTCAGCGACCGCGCCAGCCGCACCCAGGAGCGCATCGACCTCAAGGCCCGCCAGGAGGCGGAGCGCAAGAAGCGCGAGGCGGAGGCGAAGCGCCGCGAGGCCATGCGCCCCAAGTTCGCGCTCCCCGTGGAACTGCGCCAGCTGAGCGCCGGTTACGGGCAGGCCGGTGTCAACTGGATGTCCCTGCACACCGGGATCGACTTCCCCGTCCAGTACGGCACGCCGGTGATGGCGGCGACGGACGGCACCGTACGGACGCAGTGGAACAGCGCGTACGGCAACATGGTGATCGTCACCGCCAAGGACGGCACGGAGACCTGGTACTGCCACCTGAGCAGCGCCAAGATCCGCTCGGGCTCCGTCAAGGCGGGCGAGGTCATCGCGTACTCGGGCAACTCCGGCAACTCCACCGGCCCGCACCTGCACTTCGAGGTCCGGCCGGGCGGCGGCGCCGCGATCGACCCGGAGGCGTGGCTCCGCAACCACGGCCTCAACCCCACGGGCTGACCCACCTCACGGCTGGTCACCGCCGCGCCCCGCAGGGCAGGGCCGGCCGGGCCCATCCGCTCGGCCCCGGTGCCGACCCGCCCCCGTTCGTCCGGCTACAGCTTCTCGACCGGCGCGTACCGCAGCACCAGCCGCTTCGGCTTGGCGTCGCCGAAGTCGATGGTCGCCTGGGCCCGGTCGCCCGAACCCGTCACCTCCATCACCGTGCCGAGCCCGAACTGGTCGTGCGTGACCCGGTCGCCGACCGCCAGGGAGACCACCGGCTTGTCCATCGTCCGCCGCGTCGCGAAACCGGACGGGCCCGAGCGGGCGCGCGACGCCGACAGGGACGCGGCGATCCCCGACGCGGGACTCGACGGTGCGGACGGCGCGGCGGCCATCCTGCCCGTGCGCTTCCACTCCAGGTACTGCGGCGGGATCTCCTCCAGGAACCGCGACGGCGGGTTGTACGAGGGCTGGCCCCAGGCGCTGCGCATCGCCGACCGCGTCAGGTAGAGCCGCTCCCGCGCACGGGTGATGCCCACGTACGCGAGGCGCCGCTCCTCCTCCAGCTCCTTGGTCTGGCCGAGGGCGCGCATGTGCGGGAACACGCCGTCCTCCATGCCGGTCAGGAACACGACGGGGAACTCCAGGCCCTTCGCCGTGTGCAGCGTCATCAGCGTGATGACGCCGTCGCCGTCCTCGTCGCCGTCGGGGATCTGGTCCGAGTCCGCGACGAGCGCGACCTGCTCCAGGAACTCCGCGAGCGTGCCCGTCCCCTCGCCCTCGCCGCGCTCCTGCTCGAACTCCAGGGCGACGGCGGCGAGCTCCTGGAGGTTCTCCACGCGGGTCTCGTCCTGCGGGTCCGTCGACGCCTGGAGCTCGGCGAGATAGCCCGTGCGCTCCAGGACCGCCTCAAGGACGACGGCGGGGCCCGCGCCCGACTCGACGATCGTGCGCAGCTCCTCCATCAGCGTGTTGAACCGCTTCACGGCGTTCGCGGAGCGGGCCGCCATGCCGTACGCCTCGTCCACCCGCTTCAGTGCCTGCGGGAACGTGATCTTCTCGCGCAGGGCGAGGGCCTCGATCATGGCCTCGGCGCGCTCGCCGATGCCGCGCTTCGGCACGTTGAGGATGCGGCGCAGGGGGACGGCGTCCTCCGGGTTCGCCAGGACGCGCAGGTACGCGAGGATGTCGCGGACCTCCTTGCGCTCGTAGAAGCGGACCCCGCCGACGACCTTGTAGGGCAGGCCGACGCGGATGAAGATCTCCTCGAAGACACGCGACTGGGCGTTGGTCCGGTAGAAGACGGCGACGTCGCCCGCCTTCGCCTCGCCAGCGTCGGTGAGCCGGTCGATCTCCTCGGCGACGAACTGCGCCTCGTCGTGCTCCGTGTCCGCGACGTACCCGGTGATGCGGGCGCCCTCGCCGGCGTTGGTCCACAGGTTCTTGGGGCGGCGGCTCTCGTTGCGCTCGATCACGGCGTTCGCCGCGGAGAGGATGGTCTGCGTGGAGCGGTAGTTCTGCTCCAGCAGGATCGTCGTCGCGTCCGGGTAGTCCTCCTCGAACTGGAGGATGTTGCGGATCGTCGCGCCGCGGAAGGCGTAGATCGACTGGTCGGCGTCGCCGACGACGCACAGCTCGGCGGGGACCGGGTCGTCGTCGCCGCCCGGCTGGCCGACCAGCTCGCGCACCAGCGTGTACTGCGCGTGGTTGGTGTCCTGGTACTCGTCGACGAGGACGTGGCGGAAGCGGCGGCGGTAGTGCTCGGCGACGTCCGGGAACGCCTGGAGCAGGTGGACCGTCGTCATGATGATGTCGTCGAAGTCCAGGGCGTTGGCCTCGCGCAGCCGCGCCTGGTACATCCGGTACGCCTCGGCGAGGGTCTTCTCGAAGCCGTCGGCGGCCTGGTCGGCGAAGGTCTCCTCGTCGATCAGCTCGTTCTTGAGGTTGGAGACCTTGGCGCTGAACGACTTCGGCGGATACCGCTTCGGGTCGAGGTCCAGATCGCGGCAGACCAGGGCCATCAGGCGCTTGGAGTCGGCGGCGTCGTAGATCGAGAACGACGACGTGAAGCCGAGCTTCTTCGACTCGCGGCGCAGGATGCGGACGCAGGCGCTGTGGAACGTCATGACCCACATGGCGCTCGCGCGCGGGCCGACGAGCTGCTCGACGCGCTCCTTCATCTCGCCCGCGGCCTTGTTGGTGAACGTGATCGCCAGTATCTGGCCCGGGTGCACGTTCCGCGTGGCGAGGAGGTGGGCGATGCGGTGGGTGAGCACCCGCGTCTTGCCGGAACCCGCGCCCGCGACGATGAGCAGCGGCGTGCCGTGGTGGACGACGGCGGCGCGCTGCTGCTCGTTCAGCCCGTCGAGCAGGGCGTCCGGGTCCACGGCCGGGCGCGGGGAGCCGTCCCGGTAGTACGGGTCGCGGGCCGGGGGCACGTCGAACTTCCCCTCGAAGAGGTCGTACGGGACCTCCTCCGCGGCCGGGGGGACCTCGGAGTCCTCGGGCGGCGGGGGCTCCTCCGCGGGGTGGTTGCGGAGGTCCGCCAGGAAGCTGTCGTCAAAGAGGCTGCTCATCGCCTACCGAGTCTAGGCGGCCCCACTGACAGCCCGGGCCGGAACGGCCCGCCTCACGCTGAGCGACGGGCAGGCGACCGCGCGGGGGCACGCGGGGGCCGGAGGCGGTCGCGCATGGACGGTGGCGCCGGTTACGGCCAGGACACGGAAACGTATCGGGCATATCGCGCGACGACCTTCACAGCGCCGCCACAGGTTGGCTAGCGTGCTCGCCCAAGCGGCCTGTCCCCCTTTTCGGCGACCCACGCCGACCGGGCCGCCGCCGCCGAATCCGGCGCGCCGCCGCCTGCCCGCCCACGGCAGGCGCGCGCCACCGCCCGGAGCCGGGGACCCACCCAGCACCATCGGGGTGAATCGGCCCGTGCCGCTTCCCGCGGCTCGGTCGTAGGGCACCTTCCGTACGCGCCCGAACCCGTCAGCTAACCCGGTAGGCGGTCCACGGAAGGAGATGCCGAGCCTTGGCATCGCATCGCAAGCCGCGCGGCAGGACCACCACACGCATGATCGGTGCGCAGTCACCCGCTGTCGGTCTCACCACCGCCGCCGTCGCCTCGATGACGTTCCTGTCCGCACAGGGCGCGGGCGCCGCCCCGGTGGCCGACTCCGCGCCCGGCGCCGGGCCGAGCGTCGAGGAGGTCCAGCGGAAGGTGGACGACCTGTACCGGCAGGCCGGTACGGCCACGCGGCGGTACGGCCCCGCCAAGGAGGCCGTCGGCAGGCAGGACGAGGCGTCGTGGCGTACACGGCCCCTCGACGGGACCCGCGGGGCGCTCGGCGGGCACGCGGCGCCGCAGCACAGGCCGGGGGCGCCGCTGGTCGCGGAGGGCCGGGCGAAGGCAGCGGGCCAGCTGGAGACGGCACGGCGACCGGAGTCACCGGCCGACTCGCAGGCCGTGCCGCGGACCGCGAAGAGCACCGTGCAGGCGAAGCTCGTGCGCGCGGGCGCCCTGCTGGACCGGCTGACGGACCGGGCCGGGGAGCGGGCGGTGGCGGTGGCGGAGGGGCCTGGGCCCGCGCTCCCGGGTGCCCCGGCCACGACCGGCGGCGCGTTCGGCACGGGCGGCGGCTTGTCCGGTACGGACGGCGATACCGGCGGCGACTCGTCCGGTACGGGCGGTACGGGCGGCGGCACGGCCGGGGCGGGTGGCTCCTCGTACGGCGACGCGTACGGCGGCACGGCCGAGACGGGTGACCCCGCGTACGCCGCCAAGGCCGGGAAGGTCCTGGCGTTCGCCCGGGCGCAGGTCGGCAAGCCGTACGTCCGGGGCGCGGCGGGCCCGTCCTCGTACGACTGCTCGGGGCTGACGCAGGCGGCGTGGAAGGCGGCCGGCGTGGAGCTGCCGCGCACCACGGGGGGCCAGGCCGAGGCGGGCCGACGGGTCGCGTCGGGCGAGCTGCTCCCCGGTGACCTGGTCTTCTTCCACGACGACGGCGGCCATGTCGGGATCTACGCCGGGGACGGCCGCATGATCCACGCCCCGAGGCCGGGCGGGACCGTCCGCGAGGAACCGGTCGCCCGCCTGCCCCTTCACGGCGCCGTCCGGCCCGCCTGACGGTCCAGGGCTCCGCCGGTCAGGTCCAGAGGGTGGCGATGAAGATGTTCACCATCGTCAGGGCGCCCACGGCGATGAACGGGCCCTTCCCGGCCCGCTCGTCGTCCCGCTTCACGTAGACCAGGCCGAGGATCACCACCAGCAGCGCCAGCTTCACGCCGATCTTGACGTTGTCCACGGTGGCGCCCTCGGCCTGGTTGAGGCCGACCAGGACCATGCCGGTGACGAGCATGGTCAGCGCGCCGTGCAGCATGGCCGGAACCATACGGGCCGTGCCGGGGCCGATCGCCTTCATCTGGGTCAGGAAGCCGCCGAGGAGGGCGGCGATACCGATGACGTGCAGGGCGACGAAGACGTTGATGAGGACGTTCATGGGGCGGAGCCTAGCCCCGGCCATACCACCGCCCATCAGCCAGGGCCACCTCTTTCGCCACAACGGTCACACGCGATACGGAATACGTGATTCCGATTGTCGGAGTGCGACCGCAAGACGCACCGGAACCTCCAGGTGCGGCCAATTCCGGTCACCCCGTCACCTCTGCCGGACCCGCCCGCCTAGCGTCCTCCCCCAGGCGGCCCGGTCCCCTCCGGCGCCACCGCAGCACAGAGCGAAGGGAAGTGAGCGCCCCCGTGGCAGCGCATCGGAAGCCCAGGCAGCGCGCGTTCGGCGGTCAGGCCGGGCGCACGGCCGCCACCCTGGCCCTGGCCGGGGCGGCGACCGCCACCGCCTTCGAGGGCCCGGCGCACGCCGCCCCGCGCCCCACCGCCGCCCAGGTCAAGGCCCAGGTCGACCGGCTCCACCAGGAGGCGGAGGCCGCCACCGAGAAGTACAACGGCACCAAGGAGAAGGCGGACACGGCGCGGGCCCGGCTGAACGCGCTCCGAGACGAGGCCGCCCGGCGCACCGAACGCGTCAACGCCGGCCGCGACGCCCTCGGCTCCACCGCCGCCGCCCAGTACCGGGCCGGAGGACTGAGCCCCGCCCTCCAACTGGCGCTCTCCTCCGACCCCGCCCGGTACCTGCGGGGCGCCGCACTCGCCGAGCGGATCGGCGAGCGGCAGGCCGACACGATGGCCGCCCTGCGCGCCCAGCTCGTGCGCATCGACCAACTGCGGGCGGAGGCGGACGGGCATGTACGGGAGCTGCGGGGCCACGAGGCCGAGCTGCGGCGGCAGAAGGCGGCCGTAAGGAACCGGCTGGCCGCCGCCGAGAAGCTCCTGGCCCGCCTCACCGCCGCCGAGCGCGCCGCGTACGAGGCCGCCACGCGCGCGAAGGCGGCCGGTCCGGCCGCGCCCGACCGCGCGCCCGGCTCCGCGTCCCCGTCCGACCGCGCCGCCCGCAGCGGCGGAAACACCCGTACGGCGTCGGCCCCGGGCGGCGTCCAGGCGCCGACCTCACGCGCGGCGCGGGCGGTCTCGTACGCCTACGGGGCCATCGGCAAGCCGTACGTCTGGGGAGCGGCCGGTCCTTCCGGCTACGACTGCTCGGGGCTGGTCCAGGCCGCGTGGCGGGCGGCCGGGGTGTCGCTGCCCCGCACGACGTACTCGCAGATCAACGCCGGGCAGCGGGTCAGCCGCTCCCAGCTGGCCCCGGGCGACCTGGTCTTCTTCTACCCGGGCGTCAGCCATGTCGGCATCTACATCGGCGGCGGCAAGATGATCCACGCGCCCCGCACGGGCTCGACGGTCCGGATCGCGTCCATCGACGAGATGCCCTGGGCGGGCGCCACCCGCGTCGCCTGACGCCCCTCTCCCCCGTGGCCTGCGGTCCCGTGTCCGCTCGGCCCTGCCGTCCCCGGGCCGTTCACCGCTGGAGCCGGGACGCTGCCGCGCCCGCGCCTTCCAGGCGGGTGGTGAGCCAGGTGAAGACCGCCGGGACCTGGGCGGCCCAGGTCGAGGTGCGGTGGCCGCCGGTGGCCCGGCGGACCTCGACGCGGGTCGGTTGCCGGGCCGCGGCCCTCAGCTCCAGGCCCTGGCGGTAGCCGTCGTCGCCGTCACCCGTGACGAGGAGGGACAGGCGGGGCGGCGCGGGGGCCTCGCGGAGGAGGGTCAGCGGGTTGTTGGCGCGGCGCAGGGCCGGATCCTTGGCGGTGATCGAGTCGGGCTCGGTGGCCGGGTCGTTGTAGCCGGACATGCTGATCGCGTACCGGTAGCGGTCCGGGTGCGCCAGGGCGGCCTTCGCCGCGCAGTGCCCGCCCGCCGAGAACCCGGCGACCGCCCAGCCGTCGGCGGTGGTGACGGCACGGAAGTGGTCGGTGACCATCTTGCGCACGTCAACGCCGACCCAGGTCTCGGCGTTGACGACGCCCGGCACGTTGGCGCAGCCCGCGTCCGCGTCGCCGAGCAGCTTGGTGCGCGGTGCCACCAGGATGAACGGCGCCACCGTCCCGTTCCGCATGAGCGGCTCCAGCCGCTCGGTGACGCGCAGCCCGGCGAACCAGGACGCCGGGGTGCCCGGGTAGCCGGAGATCAGCTCCACCACCGGGAACCTGACGTCCCGGTAGGCCGGGTCGTCGTACTGCGGCGGCAGCCACACGTACACCTCGGCGGTCACACCCGAGACCTGGCCCTTGAGCAGTGTGGTGCGGACCCGCGCGTCGGGGACCGCGCTGGCCGGGCGGAACGTCTGCGTGGTCTTCGGCAGGTCGGCGATCCGGCGGCCGCCGAGGCCGTCCGGGCCCAGGTCCGGGGCGGCGGCGATGTGGTCCTCGCGGCCGAGGAGGTCGTCCCAGTCGGTGAACAGGCCGTTGGCGTTGTTGACCGCGACGAAGACCAGCAGGATCGCCGTCATCTGGGCGAACCCCACCATCGCCAGCCGCGCCAGACCCCGGACGAGGAGCGGCCCCCGCACCCGGCCCCACAGCGCGAGGGGCAACACGACCGCGAGGACGGCGAGCACGATCGCCGTCACGAAGAAGGGAGTACCCGTCAGGCTCATCACGGCCAGTAGGAGGGCCCGAAGGCCTTTCGGGTTGCCGCGCTTCGCGGCGGTCACACCACAAAGCGCCGCGCCGCGACGGGCCCGCGCCACCGCGGCCGCACCCACCCCACGGACGCACCACCCCACGGCCCTCGCCTCCACTGCCGCCCTCCCGGCGGCCGCGCCCCCGGCGGTCGCACCGAGCGGGCGCTACCTGTCAGGCGGCGGGGCAGACCAGGTGGCGGGCTGGTAGGGCCCGTGGCGGGTCAGACCAGGCGGCGGGCCGTGGCCCAGCGGGTCAGCTCGTGACGGTTCGACAACTGGAGCTTGCGCAGCACCGCCGAGACGTGCGACTCCACCGTCTTCACCGAGATGAACAGCTGCTTCCCGATCTCCTTGTACGCGTAGCCGCGCGCGATGAGCCGCAGCACCTCCCGCTCCCGCTGCGTGAGCCGGTCCAGGTCCTCGTCCACGGGCGGCGCGTCCGTGGACGCGAACGCGTCCAGCACGAAACCGGCCAGGCGGGGCGAGAACACCGCGTCACCCTCCTGCACCCGGAAGATCGAGTCGATCAGGTCCCTGCCCGTGATGGTCTTGGTGACGTACCCGCGCGCACCGCCCCGGATGACGCCGATGACGTCCTCCGCCGCGTCCGACACGGACAGCGCCAGGAACCGCACCGGGTTCTCCCCGGCCGCCGCCAGCGGCGCGCAGCGGCGCAGCACCTCCACCCCGCCGCCGCCGGGCAGGTGCACATCGAGGAGGACCACCTCGGGGCGTGTCGCGTGGATGACGGTCACCGCCTGGTCCACGTCGGCGGCCTCGCCGACGACCTCCACCCCGGTCTCGTCCGTACGCCCGATCTCCGCCTGCACGCCCGCGCGGAACATCCGGTGGTCGTCGACGAGCACCACCCGCACCCGCCGCTCCGCCGCCTCCCCGGCCGCCTGCCCCTGCTCCGCCGCCTCCCCGGCCGCCTGTCCCTGCTCCGCCGTCTCTCCGGCCGCCTGTCCGTTCTCGGCCGACCCCCCGGCCGCCTGTCCGCCCACCGTCGTCATCCGTCCGCCTCCTCCGACCTGTCCATTTCCAGCTCCACCTCGGTGCCCTCGCCCGGCGCCGACCGTACGCGCGCGGTGCCGCCGTAGCGCCGCATCCGGCCGATGATCGACTCGCGTACGCCCATCCGGTCGTCGGGCACCGCGTGGAGGTCGAAGCCCGGCCCCCGGTCCCGTACGGACACGAAGACCGTACGGCCCTCCACCTCCGCGTAGACCTGCACGGCGCCGCCCCCGCCACCGTACTTGGCGGCGTTGACCATCGCCTCGCGCGCGGCCTGCATCTGCGCGGCCAGCCCCTCGTCGAGCGGGCAGTCCCCGACGACCACGACCTCCAGCGGGACGCCGTGCTTGTCCTCGACCTCGGCGGCGGCCTTGCGGACGGCGTCGGCGAGCGTGTCCGGCTCGTCCGCCTCGTCCTTGCCGGTACCCTCGGGCCGGTACAGCCAGTTCCTCAACTCCCGTTCCTGGGCGCGGGCGAGCCGGCGGACCTCGGAGGGGTCGTCGGCGTTGCGCTGTATCAGCGTCAGCGTGTGCAGCACCGAGTCGTGGACGTGCGCGGCGACCTCGGCCCGCTCCTGCGCGCGGATGCGCATGGTCCGCTCCTCGGTCAGGTCCTGCGACATCCGTACGAGCCACGGCCCGGCGAGCAGGGCCATGCCCGCCAGCACCGCTATCGCCGCCGTCAGCGCCGTGCCGAGCTGGGCGACGGAGCCGCGCACCAGCAGGAACACCGTGAGGCCCATGCCGACGAGCGCCACCCCGGCCAGGCCCCGCGCCAGTTGGAACAGGCGCTTGCGGCGGCCGGAGTCGGTCCACTGGGCGCGGCGGGCGTTGTCCACCTGCCGCCACACGAGGACCACGCCGACGCCGACGAGGAGGGTGGGCCACACATAGCGGTTGGCGTCGCCGCCCAGGTCGGCCGTCCCGGCGAACACGGCCGCGCCCACGAGCAGCGCGATCAGCGCGACGACCTGCCCCCGGTCGGGCTTGCGGAGGCGCCGTCGCCCGTCGGATGTCGTCTCGAACAGCGTCCTCGCCTCTTGGGAACGGCCGCCGACGCCGAGCGGGACGGCGATCCAGAACGCCGCGTACAACAGGACGCCGAGCGGGCCGTGCGCCAGGAACAGCCCGAGGAACGCGAGCCGTACCCATACGACGGGAAGCCCGAGGTGTCCGGCCAGGCCGCGCGCGACACCACCGAGCATCCGGCCGTCGGCGCTGCGGTACAGCTTGCGCACGGGCGGATCGTCGGTCGTCTCGGGCATGCGAGCGGTGACTGGCATGGAGCGATCGTCACACGCCGCGACCGCCGGGACATCAGGGTCGATCCCTGAACCGGCCCTGAGAAGGCCCTGACCGGCCCCGAGGCACCACCCCCGCCCGCGACCGCGCCGGACCGCCTCGCACCGTCCGCGACCCTTCAGGGTGGGGCGGCGGAATATCAGGGACGGGCCAGGGTCGTGGCGGGTGCCGTCGCGGGCCGCGGCCGGTCACCATGGTCGTATGACGAGCGCTACGCCCACCCCACCGGAGGCGCCCGAGGCCACGCCCCACCTGCCGCCGCCCCCTCCGCCGCCCCTGCGCCGCACGCCGCGGCAGAAGGTGGTGGCCGGGGTGTGCGGGGGCCTGGGGCGGCACTTCGACCTGGACCCGGTGGTGTTCCGCGTCGCGACGGGGGTGCTCGCCGCGGCCGGTGGCATCGGCCTGGTCTTCTACGGTTTCGCCTGGCTGTGCCTCCCCGCCGAGGGCGAGGAGGAGAACGAGGCGCGGCGGCTGCTCACCGGACGTGTCGAGGGCTCGTCGCTGGTGGCCGTGCTGATGGCGCTGGTCGGCTGCGGGCTGTTCCTGTCGATGGTGGGCGGCAACGGCGGGATGATCGGTTTCGCGATCCTCCTCGTGTGCGCGGTGAGCGGCGCGGCCGTCTGGTCGGAGCGGCGACGGCACGCCGCGCCCCGGGAGCGGGCGGAGGCCGACGCGGTGCACACGGCGGGTCCGGACGCCCCGCCGGAGACCAAGGCGCCGCCACCACCGGACTCCCCGTCCTGGTGGCGGGACCGGATCGTCAAGGACGGCTCGACCGGGCCCGTTCCTGTCGGCTACGTGTGGGGTCCCCCCGAGGGAGCGCCGCCCGGGACGGTGAACCGGCACGTGCCGTGGGGTCTGCCACCGGCCTCGGCCGCCCCGGCTTCCCCGTCCGCCCCCGCTCCCCCGGTCCCGGACGCCGCCCCGGCCGCTGTGGCGCGCGGGCCCCGGTCCATCGGCGGTGCCGTCCTGTTCCTCGCGGTGGTGGCGGGGTGCATAGGCACCACGGCCGCCTGGGGCGGGCATCCGCTCGGCGTGAGCCTCCAGTACGGGCTCGTGCCGGCGCTCGCGGTGTTCGCCATGGGTCTGGCCGTCAGTTCGTTCCTGGGGCGCACCGGCTCCGGGACGATTCTCATGACCGTGGTGACGGCGCTGCTGCTGGCCGCCGCGTCGGCGGTGCCGCAGCAGATCGGCACGGTGTGGACCCGTACGGAATGGTCCCCCGCGTCCCTGGCGGACGTGCGGCCGCGCTACACGGTGGACTCGGGTGTCGGGACGCTCGACCTGGCGCGCCTGGACGTGCCGCCCGGCCGGACGGTGCGGGTGGCCGCCGAGGCGGGGGCGGGCCGGATCGTCGTGACCGTGCCCGCCGACGTGACCGTTCACGTCCGCGCGCGGACGGGCCTCGGGGACGTGCGGCTCCCGGCCGTGCCCGCCGCGGACTCGGACCCCACGGGGCAGGAGCGCGGCGGGGACCTGGGGCTGGCGGCCGACCGGGACGTCACCCGGACCGTCCCGCCGCTCGCGGGTGTCCGGCCGGGCGGCACGGTGGAGCTGGATCTGCGGATCGTCGTCGGACAGGTGGAGGTGGCCCGTGCGGTGTCATGAGTTCCGCCCCGGGCGGCTGGTCGCCGGGGTGACGGGCCTGGCCGTCGCGATCGTGTACGCGGGTGACGCGGCGGGCTCCTGGGACGCCGCCTGGTACACGGCGGTCGCCATCCTGTTCTGCGGGATGGCGCTGGCCGCGCTGGCCGCCTGGGGCGGCTACCGGGTTCGGCGGCGGCGTGCCGCGAGGGCCGCGTCGGCTGACAGCACCGGCGCCCCGGCCAGTACGAGCGGCAGCCACGCCATCAGATAGGCCAGGTCGTTGCCGTAGTAGTAGGGGGCGCTCTGCCAGCTGACCGTGAGCCACAGGCTCAGCGAGATCAGCGCGCCGCCCGCCGCGGCGACCCGCGCCAGCAGCCCGGCGAGCGTGCCGAGCCCCACGGCGACCTCGCCCACCCCGATGGCGTACCCGAACAGGACGGGGTCGCGCAGCGCCAGGTCCACCAGCCACGGCACGGCCGAGCCGTCCCGTACGGACCGCATCACCTCGCCGAGGGAGCCCGTCCCGGACGCGGCCAGGAACCGGGCGTCCGTCAGCTTGTCCAGCCCCGCGTAGACGAACGTCACACCGAGGAAGAGACGCAGCGGCAACAACGCGTACCGCGACGCGACCGCCCGCCACCGCCGGTGCGGGCCGCCCGCGTCGCCCCCGCGCCCCGCGCCCGTACGGCCCCCGGCCCCACCCGCACGGGCCGCGAATCCGCGACGCCCACCCGCTTCCGCGCGGTCCATCTCCGCACCGGCACCCGCACCGGTCCCGAGACCACGGCCCCCGGACCCGGCGCCCGCGCCCGTACCGCCTCCGGACCCAGGGCCCCGACCCGTGCCGCCCCCGGACCCGCGATGGCCGCCCGCGCGGCCTCCGCCCGTACTCGCCACGAAGCCACCGCCCGGCCCCGCACCCGTACCGCCGCCGAAGCCGCCCGCCGCCCCGGTGCTCCCGTCGAACCGGGGTCCGCGCTCGCCGCTCGCCCTCCGCCAGTGGGGCGCGGTTCTGTCGTGGTCGTTCGCCGTGTGGGCCATGTCCTCACCCTCCTCGGTGCGCCGCCCGCCGCGGGCGGCCCGTCCTCGGCAGTACGGGACGGGGGGTGGTGCGGTTCACCCTCGGACCACCATGCCCCGGAAAGCGGCGGAGCCGCCGCCCACGGCTGTGGGCGGCGGCTCCGCGAAGGGCTGGGGTCACCCGGGGGTCACTCCCACTCGATGGTGCCCGGCGGCTTGCTGGTGACGTCGAGGACGACGCGGTTGACGTCCTTGACCTCGTTGGTGATCCGCGTCGAGATGCGGGCCAGCACGTCGTACGGCATGCGCGTCCAGTCCGCCGTCATGGCGTCCTCGGACGACACGGGGCGCAGCACGATCGGGTGGCCGTACGTGCGGCCGTCGCCCTGCACGCCCACGGACCGCACGTCCGCGAGCAGCACCACGGGGCACTGCCAGATGTCGCGGTCCAGACCGGCGGCGGTCAGCTCCTCGCGGGCGATCGCGTCGGCCTCGCGCAGCAGGTCCAGGCGCTCCTTGGTGACCTCGCCGACGATGCGGATGCCCAGGCCGGGGCCGGGGAACGGCTGCCGCTGGACGATCTCCTCCGGCAGGCCCAGCTCCTGGCCGACCATGCGGACCTCGTCCTTGAACAGCTTGCGCAGCGGCTCGATCAGCTTGAACTCGAGGTCCTCGGGGAGGCCGCCCACGTTGTGGTGGGACTTGATGTTGGCCGTGCCCGTGCCGCCGCCGGACTCCACCACGTCCGGGTAGAGCGTGCCCTGCACCAGGAACTCGACGGGCTGGTCGCCCGACGCCTCCGCGATGATCTCGGCCTGCGCCTGCTCGAAGACGCGGATGAACTCACGTCCGATGATCTTGCGCTTCTCCTCGGGGTCGGTGACCCCGGCGAGCGCGTCGAGGAACCGCTCCTGCGCGTCGACGACCTTCAGCTGGACGCCGGTCGCGGCGACGAAGTCCTTCTCGACCTGCTCGGTCTCGCCCTTGCGCATCAGGCCGTGGTCGACGTACACGCAGGTCAGCTGGTCGCCGATGGCGCGCTGGACGAGCGCGGCGGCCACGGCGGAGTCCACGCCGCCGGACAGGCCGCAGATGGCGCGCTTGTCGCCGACCTGCTCGCGGATGGCCGCGACCTGCTCGTCGATGACGTTCCCCGTCGTCCAGGACGGCTCGATGCCGGCGCCCCGGTAGAGGAAGTGCTCCAGGATCTGCTGGCCGTGCGTGGAGTGCATCACCTCGGGGTGGTACTGCACGCCGTACAGCTTCTTCTCGTCGTTCTCGAAGGCGGCGACCGGCACGACGTCCGTGGACGCGGTGACGGTGAAGCCCTCGGGCGCGGCGGAGCAGGCGTCGCCGTGCGACATCCACACCGACTGCTCGGCGGGCGTGCCCTCGAAGAGCGTGGAGCCGCTCTTGCTGACGTGCAGCGGCGTACGGCCGTACTCGCGGGCGCCGGTGTTGTCCACCGTGCCGCCGAGGGTCGTGGCCATCAGCTGGAAGCCGTAGCACATGCCGAAGACGGGGACACCGGCCTCGAAGAGGGCGCGGTCGAGGCGGGGAGCCCCCTCCTCGTACACGGAGGACGGGCCACCGGAAAGAATGATCGCCTTCGGGTTCCTGGCGAGCATCTCGGCCACCGGCATGGTGGACGGGACGATCTCGCTGTAGACCCGGGCCTCACGGACGCGACGGGCGATGAGCTGGGCGTACTGCGCGCCGAAGTCGACAACGAGGACTACGTCCGGGTTGGTGTCGGGCGAGGCGGCAGCGGGGGTCGCTGATGACACTACGGCGGCCTTCCGGCGGTGGGAGGGGGTCGGTATCAGTCAATTCTACCGGCGTGGCCGACAGTCCTTTCGTCTCACCATCCGAACCGCCCGGGGGCGCGGCTGGCCCCGGCGCCGTACGCGGGTCCATACTGGCGGCCATGCACACGCACGCGACCTTCGTCTTTACCTATGGCACCGGCTGGTCCGGCTGCCGTGGTCGTGCTGCTTGAGCAACTGACGACTTCACCAGGCGCCCCGGGCCGACAAGGCCCGGGGCGCCTGTCGTCTCCGCCGGGCCGTACGCCGCCCCGGGGCACCCACGACACACGAGGAGCCCCAGCGATGACCCCGACGACCACCACTCCCGCCCCCTCGGCCGCCCGCACTCCGCAGCAGGCCCCCGCCAGGACCGCCGCCGAGGTCACTGGCGCGCGGACGGACGACGCCGCCGAGCTGATCACCGGCGCCCGCGAACGCATCGACGCGCTCGACGACCGGATCATCGGCCTGATCCAGGAGCGCATGGCCGTGTCGGCCGTCATCCAGGAGGCCCGGATGTCCTCGGGGGGCCGCCGGGTGAACCTCGCGCGCGAGATGGAGGTGCTGGCGCACTACAGGGACGCCCTCGGCAAGCCCGGTACGGCGCTGGCGATGACGATGCTGGAGCTGTGCCGGGGGCGGGTCTGACTCCGGGGCCTTGAGTCAGGCGGTCGGGCAGTCCGGGCGATCCGGGCAGCCCAGGTCAGTCCCGGTCAGTGCGGGGCCTGAGCGCGTGCGCGCATCTCACCCGTACGGAGCGTGACCCGGGCCACACCGGGTCGTTGGTCCCGGTGTCCGCGCGCGGCGCGTGACTTCGCTGGAGCGTGTGGCGCATCGCGTGTGCGCCGTGGGACCGCGCTCCGGCGTGTGTGACCGGACGGCAGGGGACAGCAGCCCGGTCACCCAGAGGGGCGGTCGGCCCGGGGACGCCCGGCGTCGGCCGCCCCCTATGCGTGCGCGCGCACCGCGCGCCCTTCTTCCGCCGGCACGGCGGCGGCCGCGTGACGCAGGACACATAAAGAACCTGTGAGTTCCCGGGCAACCAATCCCTCTTGCCGCAGGTCATGTATGCGAAACCCACGGCCACGCCCGTCACGCATGACGACGCGGGGCCCATCACCCCGTGCCGCATCCGGTGGTACGCCCAGACCACGAGGTCTTGACTTGAAGCTTCGCCGCGCCATGGCCGTCGCCGCCGCGACCGCCGTCATCACGCCCGCCGCCTTCCTCATGGCCCCGGCCGCGTACGCGACGGACAACGCGCCGTCCACGACGACGGAGTCCTCGTCGCCGGCCGCGACCCCGTCCGCCGACGAGACGACGTCCGAGGAGACGGCGCCGACCGAGGACGAGACGAAGTCCGAGGAGCCCACCTCCGACGAGCAGACGAAGTCCGAGGAGCCGAAGACCGAGACCCCCGCCGCGGGCAGCAGCACCACCGCCCCGGCGCCCTCGACCAGCGCGTCCGCCCCGGCGCCCTCCACCAGCCCCAGCTCGTCGCCGTCGCCGTCCGAGCCGGCGAGCGAGTGCACGGAGTTCGAGGACAACGAGGGCCTGCGCACCGAACTGGTCGGCCTGCCGTCGAAGGTCGTCGCCGGTTCCGGCTGGCAGAACTTCTCCTTCCGCGTCGAGAACAAGACCGGCCACGACGTCGAGGGCGTCGACGCCTACCTGTACGCGGGCGCCGTCGACAACGAGAACGCCGACGACATGACCCGCTTCCTCACCGTCCAGGCCTACATCGGCGACAAGTGGGTCACCCTCTCCGAGGAGGACGGCTACTTCGGCACGTCCAACGCGCTGAAGAAGAACGAGTACAGCGAGGCCAAGATGCGTCTGAAGGTGGACGCCAAGGCCCCGTCCGGCTTCGGCTTCGCCTTCGCCTCCGGTGTGAGCTTCACCAAGGACGGCCTGTGCGAGTTCGGCGAGGAGATGGAGTACGAGTTCGACATCCTCGCCGCCGGCACGAACCCGGGTGACGTGGACGACGCCACCGGCAAGCCGGGCAAGGGCGACAAGAAGCCCGACACCAAGCCGCAGGGCGACCTCGCCGAGCTGCCCGTCACCGGCACGCTCGCCGAGACCGGCTCCAGCTCCATGCTGCCGACCATCGGTGTCGCCGGTGGCATCGCCATCGTCGCCGGTGCCGGTGTCGTCTTCGCGCTGAAGCGCCGCCAGAACGGTGCCGCCGCGTAACGGCACCGCCTGAGGACTGGAGAGGCGCTGCGCTCGGAGGGGGGCGCAGCGCCTCTCTGTGTGTTCCGGGGGCCGTTCTCCGGGGGGAGGGACCCGGCCCCCTCGGGCATGAGCGGTCGGCGGCCCCGGTCCCTACGCCTCCGCCTTCTTCGGGGGGACCTTCGGGATGTCCAGGAGGGGGAGGCGGAGGGCGGCGAAGGCGTGTGGGGGGACCGTCGGGGACGTGGGTTCGACGGGGGTCACGCGCCGGTACGGGGTGCCCTGGGCGGGGCGGGGGTCGGGTTCGCCCTTGTTGGGCCACAGGGACATGGCGCGTTCCGCCTGGGCGGTGATCGTCAGGGACGGGTTCACGCCCAGGTTCGCGGAGACGGCCGCGCCGTCCACGACGGAGATCCCCGGGTGGCCGTACAGCCGGTGGTACGGGTCGATGACGCCGTCGCGGGCGGTCGCGCCGATGGGGCAGCCGCCGAGGAAGTGCGCGGTGAGCGGGGTGCCCATCAGTTCGCCGACGTTGGACCCGGCGAAGCCGTTGATCTCCTCGGCGATCAGGGTCGCGGCGCGGGTCGCCTCGGGGATCTGCTTGGGGTTGGGCGCGCCGTGGCCCTGGCGGGCGGTGAGCAGGCCCTTGCCGATGCCGCCGCGCTTGAGGTACGTCGTCAGGGAGTTGTCGAGCGACTGCATGACGAGCCCGATGATGGTCCGCTCCGACCAGCGCCGGTTGGACAGCGACCGCGCGGTCTGGAGGGGGTGGCGGAGGCTGTTGGCGAGCCAGGCGGCGACGCGGTTCTTCGCGTACGGGACCTGGAGGATCGACAGGGACCCCATCGCGTTGGAGCCCTTGCCGTAGCGGACGGGCTCGATGTGGGTGTTCTCGTCGGGGTGGATGGACGAGGTGATGGCGACGCCCCGGGTGAAGTCCAGCGGGGCGCCGTGCCGCTTGCGGTAGCGGCGGTCGGTGGTCAGGGAGCCGACGAGGGCCTCGGAGTTGGTGCGGGTCAGCTCCCCGAGCCGGTCGGAGATCCGCGGCAGCAGCCCCTCGTCCTTCATGCGGTGCAGGAGGGTCTGGGTGCCGTACGTGCCGGCCGCGACGACGACGTACCGGGCGCGGTACGTGCGCGGGGTGCCCTTGCGGCGGCGGTCGGTGGGGACGGTGCGGACGAGGTGGCCGCCGTCGCCGTCCTCGGTCACGGCGGTGACGGTGGTCATCGGGTGGATGACGGCCCCGGCCTTCTCCGCGAGGTGGAGGTAGTTCTGCGTGAGGTTGTTCTTCGCGCCGTGCCGGCAGCCCGTCATGCACTCGCCGCACTCGGTGCAGGCGCGGCGGGCGGGCCCCGCGCCGCCGAAGTAGGGGTCGGGGACCTGCTCGCCGGGGGCCGACCTGACGCTGCCGTCGGCGTCCTTGCCGTCGCCGAAGAACACCCCGACGGGCGCCAGGTGGAACGTGTCGCCCACGCCCATGGCCCGCGCGGCCGCCTTGAGGTGGACGTCGGAGGGGGTCATGGTCGGGTTGAGCCGGACGCCGAGCATGCGCTTGGCCTGGTCGTAGTACGGGGCGAGCTCGGCCTGCCAGTCGGTGATGCCCGCCCACTGCCGGTCCCGGAAGAACGCGGGCGGCGGTACGTACAGGGTGTTGGCGTAGTTGAGGGAACCGCCGCCGACGCCGGCGCCCGCGAGGACCATGACGTTGCCGAGCAGGTGGACGCGCTGGAGGCCGTACAGGCCGAGGGCGGGGGCCCACAGGTAGTTGCGCAGGTCCCAGGAGGTCTTCGGCAGGGTGGCGGGGGTGAAGCGGCGGCCCGCCTCCAGGACGCCGACGCGGTAGCCCTTCTCGGTGAGGCGGAGCGCCGAGACGGAGCCGCCGAAGCCTGAGCCGATGACGATCACGTCGTAGTCGTACGCGCCTTCGTGCGTCTCGTCGCGAGCGACATCGCGAGTGACTTCACGGGTGACTTCGCGAGTGACTTCGCGGGTGTCCTCGTGCGCGTCTTCGCCGGTGTCCTGGGCGGTTTCCGGCTGATTCTGGGCAGGGGGGACCTCGGACATGGCTCTCCTCGTACCGAAGGACCGAAAGGGAGGGGCGGGGCGGCGGTCACGCGGCCGCCCGGCCCAGGCGCGGGCGGCCACGGGCGCCGCCGCCCGCCGTCAGCGCAGGCGCAGGGCCTTCATCACCTTCAGGCTGCGGCTCATGAACGCCGCGTACTTCTCGTCGTCCATCCCGAACGCGGGCGCCAGCGGCATCACGCGCTGCTGGGCGACCGTCTGCGCCTCCGTGTACTTGAGGATGCCGTCCGAGCCGTGCCGGCGGCCCAGGCCCGAGTCCTTCATGCCGCCCATGGGCGCCTGCACGCTGCCGTACGCGGCGCCGTACCCCTCGTTGACGTTCACCGTGCCCGCGCGCAGGCGGGCGGCGACGGCCAGGCCGCGGCGTGCGTCCTTCGTCCAGACGCTGGCGTTGAGGCCGTAAGCCGTGTCGTTGGCGCGCTCGATCACCTCGTCCTCGTCGGTGAAGCGGTACACGGAGACGACCGGGCCGAAGGTCTCCTCCGCGCACACCGCCATCGACGGGCCGACGCCGTCGAGGATGGTCGGCTCGTAGAAGAGGGGGCCGATGTCGGGGCGGGGCAGACCGCCCGCGAGGACCTTCGCGCCCTTGGCGACGGCCTCGTCTACGTGCCGGGTGACGGCCTCCAGCTGCCGCTCCCCGACCAGGGAGCCCATGTCGGCGCCGTACGCGAGGGACGTGCCGAGCCGCATCGCCTTCGTCCGGGCGACGAACCGCTCCAGGAACGCGTCCGCGATCGACTCGTGCACGTACAGCCGCTCGATGGAGATGCACAGCTGACCGGCGGAGGAGAAGCAGGCGCGGACGGCCCCGGCGGCGGCCTTCTCCACGTCGGCGTCCCGCAGCACCAGCATCGGGTTCTTGCCGCCCAGTTCGAGGGAGACGCCGACGAGCCGGGCCGCCGCGCCCCGCGCGACCTCGCGGCCGGTGCGGGTGGAGCCGGTGAACGACACGTAGTCGGCGTGCTTGACGACCTCGGGGCCGACGACCGGGCCCTCGCCCAGGACGACCTGGAACACCTCGGGCGGCAGCCCCGCCTCGACCAGCAGGTCCCGCGCCCACAGGGCGGTCAGCGCGGTCTCCGTGTCGGGCTTCATGACGACCGCGTTCCCGGCGGCGAAGGCGGGCAGGGCGTCGCCGACGGACAGCTCCAGCGGGTAGTTCCACGGCGCGATCTGGCCGACGACCCCGCGCGGCTGGCGCAGCTCGGTCACCTTGGTCAGGACCGGTACGGCGCCGGTGCGGCGCTTCGGGTTCAGGTACGCGGGCGCCTTGACGCCGTAGTGGCGGGCGGCGATGGCGACAGCCTGGATCTCCTCGTGGGCGTGGAGGCGAGCCTTGCCGGTCTCCAGCTGGATCAGGTCGAGGACCTCCGCCTGGCGCTCCAGCACCAGGTCGTGGAAGCGGAGCAGCACGGCGGCGCGGCGGCGGACGGGCGTGGCCGCCCACGCGGTCCGCGCGGCGCGGGCGCGGGCGAACGCCTCGGCCACGTCCTCGGGCGTGGACTCGGGCAGCTCCGCCAGCCGGTCCCCGGTGAACGGGGTGTGGTTGGCGGTCCGGCCGGAGCCGACGACGCCCTTGGTGAGCCGGGCGACCAGGTCGGGTGTCACCACGTCGGCCGCGGTGCGGGCGCCTGCGGGCGCGGGGGCCACGGGGTTGGTGGGGGTCTTCGGTCCGGGGGCGGGCACCGCCGACGCCGGGGCGGCGGGCGTGGACGCGGCGGGGGGCGTGGGTCCGTTGGCGTGGGCGGGGGCCTGCGTGTCCGTCATGGGGGCGAGGGTATGCGGCGTGCGGGCCGTTTGGGTACCCGGCGGTAACGTCTTTTCACCGTCCGCACACATCACGCCAGCGTTCACTGGCAAATAAGCCCTGATCAGCGCGTTGTCAGCAGCAGAACGACCCCGAGGGTCACCGCGACGGCGATGGCGGCGACCAGGGCGGCGACCAGCGGCGCGGTGGCGGGCCCGGCCGTCCGACGTGCCCCCCGTGACCCGCCGCCGGGCGGCGCGTCGTCGGTCGGCGCGGCGTCGGAGGGCGGGGTTCCGTACGGCGCCGCGTCGGGTGGCGGGGTGCCGTAGGGGGAGACGGCGGGCGGCGGTGGGCCGTAGGGCGGCGCGTCGGACGCCGGGGCGGTCCCGTAGGGGGACGGGTCGGTGCCGTACGGGGAGGGGACGGCGGGCGCGGGCCCGTAGGGGGCGGCGTCGGAGGGCCCGTAGGGGGACGCTTCGGAAGGCGCGGTCCCGTAGGGGGACCCGGTGGAGGGCGGCGGGATGTACGGCGCGGCGTCCTGGGGCGCCGGGCCGATGGGCGGCGTGTCGGACTGTGCAGGGTAGGACCCGGGCGGCGCGTCGGACGGCGCCGCGTAGGGCGTGTCGGACGGCGCCGGGTAGGGCGCGGGCGGCGGACCGGACGGCGTCCGCGCCCCGTACGGCTCCGGCGGCTCCCCGTACGGCTCCGGGGCGTCGGCAGGCTGTCCGGCGCCCGGCCGGAGCCGGTCATCGACGGGGACGGCGTCCGGGAGTACGGCGTCCTGCGGCTCGACGCCCGCGGGCGGCGGTACGGGCAGGGTGGGCGCGGCGGGGCCCCGGTCCGGTACGCCCGCCACCTGCCCGAGCGGCGACACGCCCGGCACGTCGGCCGCCTCGGGCACGTCCGGCACCTCCGTTACGGCGGGCACGTCAGGTACGACGGGCGCGGCGGGCACGTCCCGGCGCGCCGGGGCCGACCTGCCGGGCAGCCCCCTGGCCCTGTGCCGGACCCGGTCCCGGGCGCGCGCGGGTGGTACGGCGTGGGAGCGCGCCCCGGTCGGCGCGTCGCCCTGCCCCACCTGCGCGCCCGGCGCGGCCTCGTCGGGGCGGTGGTGCGCCGCCGGGGCGTCGCCCGGCAGCGCGCCCCCGGACACCGCCCCGCCGGGCACCGCCCCGCCGGGCACCGCAGCCGCCGCGCCGACCCCGGATCCGGCCGCGCCCACGCCGCCCGCACCGCCGCCCGTCACGTACGCGCGCAGCAGCCGTTCCGCCTCCGCGCCGTCGATCCTGCGCGCCGGGTCGCGCTCCAGCAGCCCCCGCACGACGGGCAGCAGCGGCCCCACCACGGCGGGCGGCCGGATCTCGGCCTCCACGACGGCGTGCAGCACCCCGCCCAGCGAGTCGCGGTGGAACGGCGAGCGGCCCGTCATCACGGCGCACAGCAGCACGCCCAGCGACCACAGGTCCGCCGCGGGCCCGGCCCGGTTGCCCTGCATCCGCTCCGGCGCGGTGTACTCGGGCGAGCCGACGAACATGCCCGCCTCGGTCAGCGTGGTCGCCCCGGCCAGCTGCGCGATCCCGAAGTCGGTGAGGACGACGCGCCCGGTGGCCTCCTCGACCAGCACGTTGGCCGGTTTCAGATCCCGGTGCAGCACCCCGATGGCGTGCGCGGCGCGCAGCGCGGACAGCAGGGCCAGACCGATCCTGGCCGCCTCGCGCGCGTCCACCGGCCCCCGTACGGCGATCCGCTCGGCGAGCGACACGCCCTCGACGAACTCCATCACGATGTACGGGACGCCGTCCTCCTCCACCACGTCGTGGACGCACACGATGTGCGGGTGGTGCACCCGGGCCACCGCGCGCGCCTCCCGAAGCGTGGCGTCCACGGCCGCGTCACCACCACCCGCGCCAGCCCCGCCGCCCCGGCCACCCGCACCGCCCGACGGCCCGGCGCCACCGCCACCACCCGGGCCACCGCCCGCGCCCCCGGGCACACCGGAGCCGCCCCCCGGCACACCGGAGCCGCCGCCCGCGTCCACGTGCAGTTCCTTGACGGCCACCTGACGGCCCAGCAGCTCGTCGTGGGCGCGCCACACGGTGCCCATGCCGCCGCGCCCGAGGCGGGCCTCCAGCCGGTAGCGGCCCATGATGCGCCGCAGCTCGCGGGAGGCGGGCCCGTACGGCTGCCGCCGCGCCTCCCCGCGCTCCCCCGGCTCGCCCTGCTCCCCGTACTCCCCCTGGTCCCCCTGCTCCCCCGCTCTCCACCCTCCGACCGACACGGCCCATCTCCTCCGCTCGCGCCGAGGAGGTCACCCCCCGGCGGGTCGCCAGTGGCGCAGCACGATGTCGAACTGCTCCCGTGTGGTCGCCCAGTCTTCCTCGGGAGACGACATGTACAGCGCGTACTCGGTTCCGTCGTCCGTGTAGTACACCTGATCTATCGCGTGGCGCTTACCGGGGTGTGTCCTTTTCTCGTACCAGGTGAACTCCCAGAGACAGGATTCCAGCTGATCACGGAACGTATTCTGGTCGAGTCTCACCCGGCGGTATTCCGGCAGCCTCTCCCGCAGCGACTTCTCCACATCGAGCATGTGCATGTACGGGTTCTCGAAATCCGGCGAGTCGTCCACGCTGACGCGAATGCGATGCCTGCCGTTGTCCGGCGTGTAGTCGATCTGGTCGCCGTCCATCTGCCGTTTCCAGCCGACCGGCACGACGAGGCTGAAGCCGAGCGGGTCCTCGACGCGCTCCCACCCCTCCGGAACGCCGCCGGGGACCGGTGCGGCCGTGGCCCCGGCGGCGGACGGGGAGGGGTCGGCGGCGATGTTCGTGGCGGTCTGGCCAGGCCTGTCGGCGTACCGCATGACGGCGAACCCGGCGCCCGCGCCGACCGCCGCCGCGAGCAGCACGACCATGGCGGCCCGGCGCCAACGGGCGCCGCCCGCGCGGACGGTGGTGGCCGGGCCGTGCGGCGCGGCGGGCGACGGGGCGGTGGCCGTGTCGCCGGGCCCCTGGTCGGGCCGGTGGACGATACCGTCCGCCACCTCCCGGAGCTCCTCGGACGTCACGGAGCGGGTCGGTACGAACGCCTGCGCGGCCGTCGGCGTACGCCCCTCCATCGCCTCCAGCAGCATCCGTTCCAGCTCGGCGGCGGTGGGCCGGTCGGCGGGGTCCTTGCGGAGCAGGGCGGTGATCACCGGGGCGAGCGGCCCCGCGTGCGCGGCGTCCCCCGCCTCCTCGGTGACCACGGCCTGCATGGTGCTGATCGGCGACGAGCGGCGGAACGGCGACTCGCCCTGGACCGCCGTGTACAGCGTGGCGCCCAGCGCCCACAGGTCGGATGCCGGGCCCGGGTCGGCGCCGCGCACCCGCTCGGGGGCCAGATAGTCGATGGAGCCGACCAGTTCGCCGGTCCGGGTGATGGTCGAGTCGCCCTCGATGGCGGCGATGCCGAAGTCCGTGAGGAGGACGCGCCCGTCGCTGGCCAGCAGCACGTTGCCCGGCTTCACGTCCCGGTGCAGCACCCCCGCCGCGTGCGCGGCGCTCAGCGCGCCCAGCACGTGCAGCCCGATCCGGGCCGCCTCGCGCGGCGATATCCGGCCATCGGGCGCGGACTTGACCGTGTCGGCGAGGGACGAGCCGTCCACGTACTGCATGACGATCCACGGCCGGCCGTCGTGTTCCAGCACGTCGTGGACGGTGACGACCGCGGGGTGCGTGATCCGCGCCGCGGCCCGCGCCTCCTTCTGCGTACGGGCGTGCAGGACGGCCCGGTCCGCCTCGGACACGTACTGGCCCGCCGTCAGCTCCTTGACGGCCACGGTACGGTGGAGCACCTCGTCGTGGGCCCGCCACACCTTGCCCATCCCGCCCCGGCCGATGGCCTCGCCCAGCCGGTAACGCCCCGCGAGCACCAGCCCCCCGCCCATGCCCTGAGTCTGTTCCACGTGTCTCCGCTCAGCCCCGCCACGCCGCTTCGGAGCAAGATTACGGAGGGTGTGCGGCGCGCGGAACCTCAGGGCGGGCACGGAGACCGCACCGTGACACGGTGCCCGCCGATTGGCGCGAATTCGCCACTGTCCGTGATCTATTCGAGTGAACCGGCGCGCTGTTAGCGCGTCGGGTGGTACGCCTTGGTGGCCTGTTCGAAGACCTCCGTGACCCGGTCCCGCTCGGTCTCCGGGCCGATGACCTGGACGACGTGGTAGCGGTCGCCGATCAGCAGCGCGCGGTTGCGCACGTACACCTGGCGGCCGCCCGCGTCCTGCCACGTGAACTGGCCCTCGGCCATGGCCTGTCGGCCGATGTCCACGCGCCGCAGCCCGGTCGCGGTCGCCCAGGTGGAGTCGCGCCACGGCTGGAGCTCGCGCTCCTTGCTGCGCTGGTACTCCAGCGGGTCGGAGCCGGCCGTGCGGACCGTGTCGCGGCCGGGGACGATGATCAGCGTGAAGTCGCCGTCCGAGTAGCGCACCTGCCCGATGTCGTTGATGGGGCTGCGCCGCCAGGTGCGGTCCACGCCGACGCGGAAGCCCTCCGGGTCGGTGCGGACGACGTACCCGTCCGGGAGCGCGGGCGCGGTGGGCGTCCCGGCGTTGGTGGAGGGCGCCTGGCCGGTCGGCTGCGGGGTCCGCGGCGCGGGCGCCCCGGCGCCGGTCGGGGTCTGCCCGTGCGGGGTGGTCGCGGTGGGGCGGGCGGTGCCGGTGGGGCGCTGCGACTGGTCCTCGGTACCGGACTTGGGCATGAACAGCAGGGCGTACGCGACGGCTCCGGCGAGGCCGAGCAGTATCAGCAGCAGGAGGTTGCGCCCGAGGGCGCGCGGGCTGCCGCCGCTGTCGGGGTGCCGGTCCGTGGCCCGCTTGTGGCGGTGGCGGGCGGGCGCGGCCGGCACCGGTTCGGGGACCGGGGGCATGGCGGCGCGGGCGGAGGTACGGGAGCGGGCGGTGCGGGTGCGGTCCGTGCGGGTGCGCCGCCTGCGGACCAGGTCGCCGCGGCGGCGGAGGATCGGCAGGCGGGCCGCGTCGGCGGACGGCATGGGCACGAGGTGGGCGCCCGCCTCGGGCTCCGGCGCGGAGCGGACGAGGGAGCGCAGCCAGCCGCGCAGCTCCTCGAAGTCGGGCCGCTCGGTGGGGTCCTGGCGCAGCAGCGACTCGACGACGGGCCGCAGCGGGCCGCACTCCTCGGCGTACGCGGGCGGCTCGGAGCACACCATCTGGACGAGCTCGGCGGCGTTGTCCTCTGGGTACGGGGCGTGGCCTTCGAGGACGCGGAACAGCAGCGCGCCGAGCGCCCACAGGTCGGTGGCCGGGCCGATGGGCGGGGCGAGCCGCCAGGTGCCGTACACGGGCCCCGCCTGCTCGGGCGCCCACCGCTCGGTGACGGCGCCGACGACGGCGATGCGGGCCTGGCGGGCGCGCTCGGCGGCCAGGGGCGTGGTGGGGCCCCGGTAGACGTCGCCGCCCTGGGCCGGGCCTCCGGTGCCGGGGGCGGGCTCGCGGCGGGGGTGCGGCGTCCGGGCGTCCTGCGGGCCTTGGGGGCTCTGCGGGTCCCGGGGGCTCTGCGGGGACTGGCGCCGGGAGTCGGCGCGCAGGCCCGCGTGGGCGCCGCCGTACGGGGTGACGTCGCCGTACGGGGAGTTGCCGCCGCCCGCCGGGACGGGGCCGTCCCGCCACGTACCGGTGAGCAGCGCGCGCGGGACCCGGCCCTGGTCGTCGCCGTCGTCGTCGCCGTGGGCGTGCTCGTGCTCGTCCCCGTGGGCGTCGTCGGACCCGTAGGGGCTGTGGGGGTCGTACGCGCTGTACGTCCCGTGGCGCGCGGTGCCGTGCGCGCCGCCTGCGTCGTGGTCGCCGTACGCGTCGCGGCCGTACGCGTCGCGGTCGCCGTACGCGTCGTCGGCGTCGTCCCCGTCCTCGGCGAACCGGTCCGCCGCCTGGGCGACGTACTGGGGCTCGTAGCCGCTGGGCAGCGCCGGCGGGCCGGGCGGGAGCGGCGCGGGGGCCATGGCGCGCGGCTCCCCGTAGGGGTCCTCGTACACCTGGTCGTACGAGTCGTCCTCGTCCCGGCCCTCGTCGTACGTCCGCACGCGCCCGGTGACGATCCGGCCCCCGGCCTCGTCGTCGTACGCGCCGTCACCGCCGTACGCGTCGCCGCCCTCGTGGTCGTCGTCGGGCTCGGCGCGCTCGTCCCCGTAGGGCCCACCGTCCCCGTAGGGCCCACCGCCCTCGTAGGGGTCGTCCTCCCCGTAGGGGGCGCCCTCCCCGTAAGGGCCGCCGTCCGCGTCCGCGTCCGCGTACGGGACGTCCGCCTCGTCCGGGAGCGGCACCGGCGCGTAACCGCACAGGGCCTCCTCGGCGGCACCGGCGGCGAGGCCGCTGAGGACCACCCGGCCGTCGTCGCAGACCAGGACCGTTCGGGCGGTGATGTTGCGGTGCGTCCAGCCGTGGGCGTGCAGCGCGCGCAGCGCCGTGACCACGTCATTGGCGATCTCGGCGGCGCGGTACGGGCTGAGCGGCTCGTCGCGGACGAGGGCGGCCAGCGGCCGGGCGGCGACCAGTTCGCTGACGATCCACAGCGAGCCGCCCTCGGTGAAGACGTCGAAGACCTGGTCGAGACGCGGGTGGTCGGGGATGCGGGCGACGGCCTGCACGGCCTCGACGGCGCGCTGGACGGCCGGGTCGGCGGTCGCGCGGGCGGCGGCGCGCCTCGGGGAGTGCCCGTAGGGGCGGCCGTACTCGTCGTCCGCGTCGAGGACCTCGGCGTCCACGGTCTCCGGCAGGGGCAGTTGCCGGACCATGACCTCCTGGCCGCTGTACGTGTCGAAGGCGCGCGTCCCGACCGGCCCGTACGCCCCGGCGTGCCCGGCCTCGTCCCCGTAGCCGTGCCCGTCCTCGCCGTCGGGGAGGAGGGGCAGGCGATAGCGGTCGGCGAGCACCCTTCCCGCGTAGTCGTCCACGACGCCTCCCCAGCAGCGCGCTGTCCCCCCGGCTCCGCCGTTCGCACCGATGCGTACGGAGCCGTCGATCCTGGTCCTTGCCTGTGCAGTTACCCGTTCGCTTCAGCTTCGTACGGCCCGCGCGCTCTCACGATACGTGCCGAGGCTCAGTCCGTGGGGCGGAACGTCGCGAACGCGGTGTTCCGCAGCTGAGTGCACTCCGGGCCGTTCCACTCCGTGGACTTGCACGAGATCATGATCGCGTAGCCGTGCTTGGCGTCCACCTTGAAGCCCCGGTTGAGCACCCACACGCGCGTGCCGCCCTGGTTCCGCTCGAACTGCCAGTCGGCGACGGTCGGGTAGCGGTTGTACGAGACGGGCTTGATGCCGTGGTGCTTGTAGCCGTTGCTGCTCGCGGCGACCGCGCCCATGGCGGCGGTCCACGCGGCGGCCGCGTCGCCGCCGGGGCTGTCGGTGTAGTCGACCTGTACGCGCGGGAAGCCGCCGGAGGCACTGAAGATGCCGCCGGAGCCACGGCCCGCGACGCCCGTCATGCGGAAGTCGGCGGGCATGGCCATGGAGAAGTGGAAACGCTTGTTCGTGACCGTCTTGTACCCGGCGGGGAGCGCGGGCTTGCCGCCCGTGCCGGTGCCGGGCGCGGCGGACGGCGTGGTGCCGGTGCCGCTCGTACCGGCCGTTCCCCCGGATTCGCCGGCGCCCGCGGACTGGCCGCCGTCCTGCTGCTGACCGGTCTCGCCGTCCGGGCCCGGGCCTTCGCCGCTGCCGCCGGTGGCGCCTTCGGCGGAGCCGCCGGTGGTGGCGCCCGCCGACGCGGCCTTGTCGCCGCCCTGGGTGCCGCCGCCCTTGGCGGTCGTGTCGTCGTTGCCGCCGAGGGTGAACGCGAGGACGGTGGCGATGACCGCGAGGACGGCCACGACCGCGATGGTGACCAGCGTGCGGCGGGGCACCACGTCGGTGATCGAAGCCCGTACGGGCGCGGGCGGGCCGGAACGCTCGGGCTTGGTCTGCCGGGTGGCGGCGGCCGTCGCGGCGGCGTTCCGCACGGAGCGCAGGGCGCCCCGCAGCCGCTCGGCCGCCGGGTCCGCGGCCGGGGCGGCGCCGGACCGCGACGCGGCGCCGGTGGCGGGGGTGGCGGCGGGGCCCGGCGGCGGTACCGGCGGAAGCGGCACGACCCGGGTGGCCTCCGGGGACGGCTCGGGCACCGCCGGGGCGGCCGCGGTCACCGCCAGGACCTCGTTGAGCAGCTTCCGCGCGCCCGCGTCGTCCAGGCGCTGCGCCGGGTCCTTGGCGAGCAGCCCGTAGATGACCTTGTCGAGCGGCCCGGCGTTCTTCGGCGGGTCCAGCTGCTCGGTCATCACGGCCGTGAGGGTCGCTATGGCGGAGCCCTTGTCGTACGGCGGGTGGCCCTCCACGCACGCGTAGAGCAGGCCGCCGAGGGACCACATGTCGGCTGCGGGGCCGGGGCGCTGGCCGCGGGCCCGCTCGGGCGAGATGTAGGAGGGCGCGCCGACGAGCATGCCGGTCGAGGTGATGGACGGGTCGCCCTCGACCTGGGCGATGCCGAAGTCGGTGAGGACGACGCGGCCGTCGTCGGAGATGAGGACGTTCGACGGCTTCACGTCTCGGTGCAGGATGCCCTGGCGGTGCGCGGCGCGCAGCACGTCGAGGATGGCGAGGCCCACCTCGGCCGCGCGGTGCGGGGTGAGCGTGCCGTCCTCGCGGATGACGTCGGCGAGGGAGCGGCCCTCGATGAGCTCCATGACGATCCAGGGGCGGTCGTCCTCGTCCACCACGTCGTAGACCGTCACGGCGCTGTTGTTGCGGATGCGGGCGATGGCCTTGGCCTCGCGCAGCGTCCGGGTGATGAGGCGTCGCTTCTCGTCCTCGTCGATGGCGTTGGGGAAGCGCAGTTCCTTGACGGCGACGGTCCGGCCGAGGGTCTCGTCCACGGCGCGCCACACGGTGCCCATGCCGCCGCGCCCGAGGACGACCCCGAGGCGGTAACGCCCCGCCAGCAGCCGTCCTTCGGTGGTCACATGGGCGGCGACGGGCTTCTTCACCATGTCGGCCCTGGCGGCCCCGGCCGTCGACGCGTCGCCGCTCGCGGCGGTCTTGACGGCGGGCGTCTTCGCGGAGGCGGCGGCCGGGGGCTCGTCCGCCGGAGCGGACTCCTCGCGTGTCGCGGCGTCCTCGCGTGTCGCGGCGTCCTCGCGGCCCGCGCCCGTCAGCGGTGTGTCCTTGGGGGCAGCGGCCTCCGGGGACGCGTCCTCCGGCTTCGTGCGTGCGGCGTCCACGGAGGCGGTACCGGAGGCGCTCCCTCCGGGGACGTCCTTCACCCCGTCACCCTTCACACCGTCACCGGCCTGCGAGCCGTCCGTACCCGCGGCCGTCCCCGCGTCCTCGCCTGTGTCCGGACCGGCGTCCGCGCGGACATCCGCACGGGCGTCGGCGCCGGTGTCCGTACCGGCGTTGTCCGTCCCCGCGTCGTCCTTGGAAGCCGCGGCCTGACCGGCCTCGTCACCCTTCACCGTCGCACCCTTCGAGGTCGTGCCCTCGCCGTCGGCGCCCCGCTGAGGTTGCCGCGCCGCGTCCCGCGACTGCTCCGCTCCCGACATGCGTCCCCTCTGCGATCCTGTTCCTCGCCCGCGCCTGCCGCGTCCGCGCGATGCGGTAACCCGCCCTGGTGGAGCCTTCATTGTCCCTCACTCCGGGACCGGTGGTGGTGCCGGGTCCGGCGTCCGCGAGGATGACGGTGAGGGAGGGTGCCGCGCGATGTCGAAGTTCAGGACGAGACTCGTGGTGCCCTTGGTTCTGGCCATCTGCGGACTGACTGTCAGTGACCCCCCGGCCACACCGCCTCCGGCCCTGACGAGGCTGGTCACAGCGGGTGGAGCGCCTGCCGCGGCCCTCCTCTCGGAGACGTACGGGCCCTCCGGGACCGCGCGGTTCCGGACGACGGGACCGGGGATCGGACGGGCCGACCACTTCCGCGCGGGCAGCGTCACCAAGACGTTCGTCGCGACGGTGGTCCTCCAGCTGGCGGCCGAGCGGCGGCTGGCCCTGGACGACCCGGTGGCGGCCCGCGCCCCCGGCCTGCTCCCTCCGCCGCTGGACCGGCGGGTCACCGTGCGTCACCTGCTCACGCACACGAGCGGGCTGCCCGACCTCACCCGCCCCACCGGCCCGGCGCTCCCTCCGGAGGGCCTGCGCGCGGCCCTGGTGTCCCGTACCGCGAAGCCACCTGGCACCTTCGCCTACTCCAACACCAACTACGTCGTCCTCGGCCGGATCGTCGAGCACCTCACCGGCCGCTCCTACGCCTCGGAGGCGCATCGCCGTGTCATCGCCCCCCTCGGCCTGACCGGCACGTCGTTTCCCGGCGCCCGTACGACCCTGCCGGACCCGCACGGCCGGGGCTACGACTCCGCGGGGCGCGACGTCACCGCCCTGGACCCGCGCGTGGCGGGCGCGGCCGGTGAACTGGTCAGCACACTGGCGGACCTGAACCGCTTTTACTCCGCCCTCCTCGACGGCCGCCTCCTCCCCCCGCCCCAACTGGCCGCCCTCCTGGACACCTCCTCCGCCCACGGCCGCTACGGCATGGGCCTGTTCCCCACCCGGCTCCCCTGCGGCGTCACGGTCTGGGGCCACAACGGCCGTGTCCCCGGCAGCTACGTCCGTACGGCGGCCACCCGGGACGGCCGCCACGTCCTGACGTTCCGCGCCAACACCGACACGCTCTCCCCGGGCCCGCCCCTGGAACGCGCCCTCCTGGAGGCCGAGTTCTGCCCGCCCGCGGGCACCGCCGAAGCCCCCGAAGTCTCCGCAGCCGCCGAAGCCCCCGCCACGGCCGCCGCCGGCCGCGGCGCCGCCCCGCCCTACAGCGGCACGATGTCCGGTGCGCCGAGCCTGGCCGCGTCGGCCGTCTGGTCGTCGGGCTGGCGCTGGGACTCCCGCTCCGCCTCCACGCGCTTCTCGTAGTGCTCCACCTCCCTCGCGACCTGGTCGTCGTCCCAGCCCAGCACCCGCGCCATCAGCTCGGCGCACTCGCGGGCGCAGCCGGTGCCCCGGTCGAAGGTCTCGATGGAGATGCGGGTGCGGCGGGTGAGGACGTCGTCCAGGTGCCGGGCGCCCTCGTGGGAGGCGGCGTAGAGGATCTCGGCGCGCAGGTAGTCGTCGGCGCCGGTCAGGGGCTCGCCGAGCGCCGGGTCCTCGGCGATCAGGTCGAGCAGCTCCTCCGTCAGGGTGCCGTACCGGTTGAGCAGGTGCTCGACGCGCACGACGTGGAGGCCGGTCCGGGCGGCGATGCGGGCCCGCGCGTTCCACAGCGCCCGGTATCCCTCGGCGCCGAGCAGCGGCACCTCCTCCGTGACGCACGGGGCGACGCGCATGTCCAGGCCGTGGACCGCCTCGTCCACCGCGTCCTTCGCCATCACCCGGTACGTCGTGTACTTGCCGCCCGCGACCACGACGAGCCCGGGCACGGGGTGGGCGACCGTGTGCTCGCGGGACAGCTTGCTGGTCGCGTCGGACTCCCCGGCCAGCAGGGGCCGCAGCCCCGCGTAGACGCCCTCCACGTCGTCCCTGGTCAGCGGGGTGGCCAGGACGCTGTTGACATGGTCGAGGAGATAGTCGATGTCGGCGCTCGACGCGGCCGGGTGGGCCTTGTCGAGGTCCCAGTCCGTGTCGGTCGTCCCGATGATCCAGTGGCGGCCCCACGGGATGACGAACAGGACGCTCTTCTCCGTGCGCAGGATGAGGCCGGTCGTGGAGTGGATGCGGTCCTTGGGGACGACGAGGTGGATGCCCTTGGAGGCGCGGACGTGGAACTGGCCGCGCTCCCCGATGAGCGCCTGCGTGTCGTCCGTCCACACACCGGTGGCGTTGACGATCTGCTTGGCGCGGATCTCGTACTCGCCGCCCGCCTCCACGTCCGACACGCGTGCGCCGACGACCCGCTCGCCCTCGCGGAGGAAGCCGATGACCCGGGCGCGGCTCGCGGCGTGCGTCCCGTACGCGGCGGCGGTCCGCACCAGCGTGGCGACGAACCGGGCGTCGTCCATCTGGGCGTCGTAGTACTGGAGGGCGCCCACCAGGGCGTCCCTGCGCAGGGCGGGGGCGACCCGCAGGGCGCGGCGGCGCGAGAGGTGGCGGTGCACGGGCAGGCCGCGCCCGTGGCCCGACGAGACGGACATCGCGTCGTACAGGGCGACGCCCGACCCGGCGTACAGCCGCTCCCAGCCCTTGTGCTGGAGCGGGTAGAGGAACGGGACCGGCTTGACGAGGTGCGGCGCCAGCCGCTCCAGCAGCAGGCCGCGCTCCTTCAGTGCCTCCCTGACCAGCGCGAAGTCGAGCATCTCCAGATAGCGCAGGCCGCCGTGGATGAGCTTGCTGGATCTGCTGGACGTGCCGGACGCCCAGTCGCGGGCCTCCACCAGGCCGGTGGCGAGGCCGCGGGTCGCCGCGTCGAGCGCCGTACCGGCCCCGACCACACCGCCGCCCACGACCAGCACGTCCAGTTCGCGCTCTGCCATGGCCGCCAGGGCCGCGGCCCGCTCCGCGGGTCCCAGTCTCGCTGTCCTCACCGCTGCCTCCCGTCGCCGCCGTCCCCCTGTGTGCTCGGGCTCACAGACTCGATTCTGTCCCCGGGCACCGACATCGGCCACCGGCCCGGCACCACCTGTGGACAACACTCGGGCGATCACGAGCGCGCAATACCGCATAACGGTCATATTTACGCCTAGTCTGACATTGCGTCCGCTCGTTCTGTCCACAGGACTTGCGCGTCTCGCCCCCTCCGGCTACTGGGAAGGACGGCTCACGCCCATGCCCGCAGACCTCGCCGTCATCGGCCTCGGCCACCTCGGACTGCCCCTCGCCCAGGCCGCCACAGCCGCCGGTATCGACACGATCGGCTACGACACCGACCCCCGGCCGGTCGCCGAGCTGGCCGCCGGACGGCCACCGGTGGACGGCTCCCTCACCCCTTCCGAGATCCGCCGCATGCTGTCGTCCGGCTTCCGCCCCACCACGCACCCCGCCGAGCTGGGCCGCGTCCGCACCGCCGTCATCTGCGCGCCCACCCCGCCCGGCGCCGCCCGGCGCACCCTCGACCTGACCGCCGTCGCGGACGCCGCCCGCGCGCTCGCCGCCCGCCTGCGCCCCCACACGACCGTCCTGCTCGAATCCCCCGTCCCGCCCGGCACCACCGAGGACGTCCTGCGCCCCCTCCTCGAAGAGGGCTCCGGGCTGCGCGCGGGGCGCGACTTCCACCTCGCGTACTCCCCCGCCCGCCTCGACCCCGGCGACCGCGCCCACGGCTACGCCCACACGCCGAAGGTCATCGGCGGCCTCACCCCCGCCTGCACCGAGTCCGCCGCCGCCTTCTACGGACGCCTCACCGACAAGGTGGTACGCGCGCGTGGCCCCCGCGAGGCCGAGACGGTCAAGCTGCTGGAGACCAACTACCGGCACGTCAACATCGCGCTGGTCAACGAGATGGCGGTCCTCTGCCACGAGCTGGGCGTCGACCTGTGGGACGTCATCCGCTGCGCCGAGACCAAGCCGTTCGGCTTCCAGGCGTTCCGGCCGGGCCCCGGGGTCGGCGGCCACGGCACGCCCGTGGACACGATCGGCCCGTACCGCCCGCTGCGCCTGGTGGAGATGGCGGGCCAGATCAACGAACGCATGCCCCAGTACGTCACCCAGCGCTGCGCCACGCTCCTCAACGAGCACGGCAAGTCCGTGCGCGGCGCCCGTGTGCTGCTGCTCGGCATCACGTACAAACCCGATCTCGCCGACCGCGAGGGCTCGCCCGCGCCGCGGATCGCGCAACGGCTGATGGACATGGGCGCGACGGTCAGCTACCACGACCCGTACGTGCCGGTCTGGCGGGTGCGCGACCTGCCGGTCCCGCGCGCGGACTCCCTGTACGAGGCGGCCGCGGGCGCCGACCTGACGATCCTGCTCCAGCACCACCGCACGTACGACCTCCAGGGCCTGGCCGTGAAGGCGCAGTTGCTGCTGGACACGCGGGGCGCCACCCCGGTCGGCGCGGCCCACCGCCTCTGACGGCCCGGCGCGCCGGGTATCGGCCTGCTTCCGGGCAGGTCACGGTCGGAAATCGCCGGGCCCGCTGTCACAGGGGGCTGCTAGTGTCCGCCTCTGATTCGCGCGCGGCCGTGCACACGTCAGGTGCCGGCCGCCTCGCTCCGTTCAGGGGGATTCCCAGCATGAGCCAGTCCGTTCCGCCGCCGCAGTCCGGCAACCCGTTCGCAGGCGGCCCCGGCCCCGGCGCCGACCCGGCCGCGCAGCAGCAGCCGTTCGCCGCGTACCCGGTGCAGCCCCCGGCGCCCGCGCGGAACAACCTGGCGCTCGGCCTGCTCGCCGCGTTCGTCGCCGCCCTGGTCGCCGCGGGCGCGTACGGCGGCATCGCCGGTGCCATCGACCGCGAGGTCGGCTACGCCGCGGTCGGTGTCGGCCTGCTCGTCGGCTTCCTCGCGGGCAAGGTCGGCGGCCGGAACCCGGTCCTGCCGGTCGTCTCGGCGGTCATCGCGGCCGGCGCCGTCTACCTGGGCCAGCTGGTCACCATCGCGGTCCTGCTCGACAAGCTCGGCGAGGGCTCGTTCGCGGAGATCTTCTTCCAGAACTTCGGCGGCGTGATGGAGCTGTGGAAGCTGGCCGCCGACGGCATGACGTACGTCTTCATCGCCATCGGCGCGGTCGCGGCCTTCGCCGGTGCCAGGAAGGGCGCCGCGTAAGCACGCGGCGGTACGGCGAAACGCCGCGCCGCACGGCGGAACGCCACGGGGAGGGGCCCCACCGAACTGGTGCGGGCCCCTCCCCGTGGCCGTCGAACAGGCAGGTCAGCGGCTGTGCTGCGAGTCCGCGACGGTCACCTCGACGCGCTGGAACTCCTTCAGCTCGCTGTAGCCCGTGGTCGCCATCGCCCGGCGCAGCGCGCCGAAGAAGTTCATCGACCCGTCCGGCGAGTGCGAGGGACCCGTCAGGATCTCCTCGGTCGTCCCGGCCACACCGAGGTCCACCAGCTTGCCGCGCGGCACGTCCTCGTGGACGGCCTCCATGCCCCAGTGGTGGCCCTTGCCGGGCGCGTCCGTGGCACGGGCCAGCGGGGAGCCCATCATCACGGCGTCGGCACCGCACGCGATGGCCTTCGGCAGGTCGCCGGACCAGCCCACGCCGCCGTCGGCGATGACGTGCACATACCGGCCGCCGGACTCGTCCATGTAGTCGCGGCGGGCGGCGGCCACGTCGGCGACTGCCGTGGCCATCGGGACCTGGATGCCCAGGACGTTACGGGTGGTGTGCGCCGCGCCGCCGCCGAAGCCGACCAGCACGCCCGCCGCGCCGGTGCGCATCAGGTGCAGGGCCGCCGTGTAGGTGGCGCAGCCGCCGACGATGACGGGGACGTCGAGCTCGTAGATGAACTGCTTCAGGTTCAGCGGCTCGGCGGCGCCGGACACGTGCTCGGCGGAGACCGTCGTACCGCGGATGACGAAGATGTCCACACCGGCGTCGACCACGGCCTTGGAGAACTGGGCCGTGCGCTGCGGGGAGAGCGCCGCGGCGGTGACGACACCGGCGTCGCGGACCTCCTTCAGGCGCTGCCCGATCAGCTCCTCATTGATCGGGGCGGCGTAGATCTCCTGCAGACGGCGGGTCGCGGTCTCCTCGTCGAGCTCGGTGATCTCGTCCAGGAGCGGCTGCGGGTCCTCGTAGCGGGTCCACAGCCCTTCGAGGTTGAGGACGCCGAGGCCGCCGAGGCGGCCGATGGCGATCGCCGTCTGCGGGGAGACGACGGAGTCCATGGGGGCGGCCAGGAAGGGCAGCTCGAAGCGGTAGGCGTCGATCTGCCACGCGATCGAGACCTCCTTCGGGTCCCGCGTGCGCCGGCTCGGTACGACGGCGATGTCGTCGAAGGCGTACGCCCTGCGGCCGCGCTTGCCGCGCCCGATCTCGATCTCAGTCACGATGTGTGGCCTTTCCCTCTGCGTCTGCGCCTACCAGTATCCCCGACGCGCGCGCGAAGGGCGGCCCGGGCGATTCCGGGCCGCCCCGGCGGCGGTGTCGGGAGGGGCGCTCAGCGCTTGCTGCTGTAGTTCGGCGCCTCGACGGTCATCTGGATGTCGTGCGGGTGGCTCTCCTTGAGGCCCGCCGACGTGATGCGGACGAACCGGCCGCGGTCCTGGAGCTCGGGCACGGTGCGGCCGCCGACGTAGAACATCGACTGGCGCAGGCCGCCGACCAGCTGGTGGACGACCGCGGAGAGCGGGCCGCGGTAGGGCACCTGGCCCTCGATGCCCTCGGGGACCAGCTTCTCGTCGGAGGCGACGCCCTCCTGGAAGTAGCGGTCCTTGGAGAAGGAACGCTGGTCGCCGCGGGACTGCATGGCGCCCAGCGAGCCCATGCCGCGGTACGACTTGAACTGCTTGCCGTTGATGAACAGCAGCTCGCCCGGCGACTCCTCGCAGCCCGCCAGGAGCGAGCCGAGCATCACCGTGTCGGCGCCCGCGACCAGGGCCTTGGCGATGTCGCCGGAGTACTGGAGGCCGCCGTCGCCGATGACCGGCACGCCGGCCGCCTTGGCGGCGAGGGACGCCTCGTAGATCGCCGTGACCTGCGGGACGCCGATGCCGGCGACGACGCGGGTGGTGCAGATGGAGCCGGGTCCGACACCGACCTTGATCGCGTCGGCGCCCGCGTCGACGAGCGCCTGGGCGCCGTCGCGGGTGGCCACGTTGCCGCCGATGACATCGACGCCGGAGTTCGACTTGATCTTGGCGATCATGTCGCCGACCAGCTTGGAGTGGCCGTGGGCCGTGTCCACCACGATGAAGTCCACACCGGCCTCGATGAGGGCCTGGGCGCGCTCGAACGCGTCGCCCGCGACGCCGACGGCGGCGCCGACGAGGAGGCGGCCCTCCTTGTCCTTCGCGGCGTTCGGGTACTTCTCCGCCTTGACGAAGTCCTTGACGGTGATGAGGCCCTTGAGGATGCCGTCGTCGTCCACGAGCGGCAGCTTCTCGATCTTGTGGCGGCGCAGCAGCTCCATGGCGTCCACGCCGGAGATGCCGACCTTGCCCGTGACCAGCGGCATCGGGGTCATGACCTCGCGCACGCGGCGGGCGCGGTCGGTCTCGAAGGCCATGTCCCGGTTGGTGACGATGCCGAGCAGCTTGCCCGCCGGGTCGGTGACGGGGACGCCGCTGATGCGGAACTTGGCGCAGATCGCGTCGGCCTCGGCGAGCGTGGCGTCGGGGTGGATCGTGATCGGGTCCGTGACCATGCCGGACTCGGAGCGCTTCACCAGGTCCACCTGGTTCGCCTGGTCGGCGATCGACAGGTTCCGGTGGAGGACGCCGACGCCGCCCTGGCGGGCCATGGCGATGGCCATCCGGGACTCGGTCACCTTGTCCATCGCGGCGGACAGCAGCGGGATGTTGACCCGTACGTTGCGCGACAGCTGCGAGGAGGTGTCGATCTGGTCGGGAGCCATGTCCGACGCGCCCGGCAGCAGCAGCACGTCGTCGTAGGTCAGCCCGAGCGCGGCGAATTTCTCGGGCACTCCGTCGACGTTTGCAGTCATGACACCTTCCCCAATGGCCTTGATCGGTGCGGATGTCCATGCTAACGGGCTGCGGGCGTGTCTCATTCCACGAGCAAGATCACCCAGTAGCTTTGTACGTTCACACGTATGACATCCGCCATACGGCTCCACGCCACCGCCGCCCGGATGCCGCTTCCCGGCGGCCCGAACTGCCATGCCCGCGCGGCCCGGCGGCGTCGGCGGTGCGGCCTGGCGTGAGGCCGCGGGGTTCGGCGTGACGCGGTACGGCCCGGCGGGGCGGCGTACGGCCACGGGCACCGGGCCGTGCGGCCACCGGCGCCGCGCGGTGCCCCCGCACCGGTCCGGCGCCGTGCGGCTACTGGCCCGCCAGGGCGCGCAGGCGGCTGAGGGCGCGGTGCTGGGCGACCCGTACGGCTCCGGGGGACATGCCGAGCATCTGGCCGGTCTCCTCGGCGGTCAGGCCGACGGCGACGCGCAGGACGAGCAGCTCCCGCTGGTTCTCCGGGAGGTTGGCGAGCAGGCGCCTGGCCCATTCGGCGTCGTCGCTGAGGAGGGCGCGCTCCTCGGGGCCGAGGGAGTCGTCGGGGCGCTCGGGCATCTCGTCGGAGGGCACGGCGGTCGAGCCGGGGTGCCGCATGGCGGCCCGCTGGAGGTCGGCGACCTTGTGCCCGGCGATGGCGAAGACGAACGCCTCGAACGGGCGGCCCGTGTCCTTGTAACGGGGCAGGGCCATGAGGACGGCGACGCAGACCTCCTGCGCCAGGTCCTCGACGAAGTGGCGGGCGTCACCGGGCAGCCGGTTCAGCCGCGTACGGCAGTAGCGCAGGGCCAGGGGGTGGACGTGGGCGAGGAGGTCGTGCGTGGCCTGTTCGTCGCCCTCCACCGCACGGTGCACGAGTGCTCCGATCGCCCCCGGCCCGGCGGGGGGCGTCGGGGTGGCCGGCGTCTGGTCGTCGCGCATCGGTCCATGGTGCCTTGACCGCGTCCGCTCCGAGGCACCGCGTCCAGCCTTGTGCACCGAAGCGTTATGAGCAGGTGCGCCGGAATCCATCCCCTGCGCCCTCCCCTCCCGCTCGATCGACTCGTCCCCGAGGAACTCCACCCCTCAAGGATGCGGCATCGCGCAGGAAACAGACATCGGGCCTGCGCCGCCCCGCCCGCCACCCGGCGGACGGGGACCGAAACGGCCACGTCAGGGGCCGGAACCGCTACCGGACCAGGCCCCAGCGGAATCCGAGCGCGACGGCGTGGGCGCGGTCTGAGGCGCCCAGCTTCTTGAACAGCCGACGGGCGTGGGTCTTGACCGTGTCCTCGGAGAGGAACAGCTCGCGGCCGATCTCGGCGTTGGACCGGCCGTGGCTCATGCCCTCCAGCACCTGGATCTCGCGGGCCGTGAGTGTCGGCGCGGCGCCCATCTCGGCGGAGCGCAGGCGGCGCGGGGCGAGCCGCCAGGTCGGGTCGGCGAGCGCCTGCGTGACCGTGGCCCGCAGTTCGGCGCGCGAGGCGTCCTTGTGGAGGTAGCCGCGGGCGCCGGCGGCGACGGCGAGCGCGACGCCGTCGAGGTCCTCGGCGACCGTGAGCATGATGATCCGGGCTCCGGGGTCGGCGGAGAGCAGCCGGCGGACGGTTTCCACGCCGCCCAGGCCGGGCATGCGCACGTCCATCAGAATCAGGTCCGAGCGGTCGGCGCCCCAGCGGCGGAGGACTTCCTCGCCGTTGGCCGCCGTCGTGACGCGCTCGACGCCGGGCACGGTGGCGACGGCGCGGCGGAGCGCTTCTCGGGCAAGCGGGGAGTCGTCGCAGACGAGGACGGAAGTCATGGCCGTCCTCCGCAGCTGATGCGCGTCACCTTGGGCCTCCAGGCTGGTTACGAATCGTCACCTGTGCGGTTGACGCCCTCGGGCGGCTGCCCGAGCGCTTGTTCCTTCAACCGCCTCCGCACTCTCAACGACGGTCACTCGAAAGAGTTACGGGTAGGAGCACCTCTTCAGCACACAGCGTGAGGAGGCGCGTACGGAGCAGAGCACCGCAGGTCACCGCCGCTCCACTCAGAGCTATGCCCCATTTAGCGCCTTTTCCTTCCCTTTGGCGGTGTCTGTAGCTAGATTCGCAATGAGTCATATTTACATCTACTGCGACAAGTAGTCCGCTCAGTAAGCTCAGTACCGGCATCAAGGGGACATGCGCCATGGCAGATTTCTCCCGCCTTCCCGGACCCAACGCCGACCTGTGGGACTGGCAGCTGCTCGCGGCCTGCCGAGGGGTCGACAGTTCGCTGTTCTTCCACCCCGAGGGAGAGCGTGGCGCGGCACGGAGCGCGCGTGAGAACTCGGCGAAGGAGGTCTGCATGCGCTGCCCGGTGCGCGCCGAGTGCGCGGCCCACGCACTGGCCGTGCGCGAGCCCTACGGCGTATGGGGCGGCCTCACCGAGGACGAGCGCGAGGAGCTGATGGGCCGGGCGCGCACCCGGCTGGTCACCACGTCGGCGGCACCGGCGGGGAACAACTGACGCCGCGTCGGCCCCACATCACCTGAAGGAACGTTTCAGCAAGGCGCCGGTACGGACCGGCCGCCGCCTCCCTCCGCGCGCGTGCCACGGCGATGTCGCGCGGCCGACCCGCTACGCGCGCGCGGCCGCCTCCGCCAGGCGGTCGAGGGTGGCCGCGACGGCCGGGACCTGGGCCAGGTCCGGCAGGGTGAGCGCGACGATCTCCCGCTCCACCGGCGGCTCCACGGCAACCGTGCGAGCACCCCGGGGCCGTACGGACTCGACGGCCAGCTCCGGCAGGACGGCGACGCCCAGGCCCGCGCCGACCAGGCCCACGACGGCCGGGTAGTCGTCGGTCGCGAAGTCGATGCGCGGCGTGAAACCGGCGTCCTCGCACACCTCGACCAGCTGGCGGCGGCATCGCGGGCAGCCCGCGATCCACGGCTCCTCGGCCAGTTCGCCGATCCCCACGGCGCCCGCGTCCGCCAGCCGGTGCCCCTCCGGGACCAGGCCGACGAGCCGGTCGGTGAGGAGCGGCCGTACGACCAGGTCGTCCCACTCGGCGGCGCCGCCCGCGTACCGGAAGGCCAGCGCGATGTCGCAGTCGCCCTCCCGGAGCATCTCGACCGAGCGGGGCGGCTCGGCCTCGACGAGGGAGACGCGCGTGCCGGGGTGCGCGGCACGCAGGGCGGCGAGCGCGGTGGGGACGAGGGAGGAGCTGCCGCTCGGGAAGGAGACGAGCCGGACGCGCCCGGCGCGCAGGCCCGCGATGGCGGCGACCTCCTCCTCGGCGGCGGTGAGCCCGGCGAGGATGCCCGCCGCATGCCGTACGAGGGCTTCGCCCGCCTGGGTGAGGCGCATCTCGCGGCCGGTGCGGATGAGCAGCGGCGTACCGGCGGAGGACTCCAGGGCCTTCATCTGCTGGCTGACGGCCGGCTGGGTGCAGCCCAGCTCGCGGGCGGCGGCGGAGAAGGAGCCGGTGGCGGCGACGGCGCGGAGGACGCGGAGGTGACGGGCTTCGATCACACCATCGAATATAAGGGCCTCTTTAGGCTGGCGCGAGATACGCCTTGGAATCTTTGAGTGGCGGGGGGTTAGCGTGCGGCCATGAGTGAGATGACGACCACGCGGGTGCTGACGGTCAACGTGGGACGCGCGAAGAAGGTGGAGTACACCAACGCGCCGAGCGGTGAGACCGGCATCGCGAAGGTCCCGGTGGAGGGGCCCGTCCGGGTGGCGGACCCGGGCCCCAAGGGCGTGGGCGGCGGGGGCCTGGCCGGGGACACGGTGTGCGACCTGCGCCACCACGGGGGTTCGCACCAGGCGGTGTACGCCTACGCGCGCGAGGAGCTGGACCGGTGGGAGCGGGAGCTGGGACGGCCGCTGCCGAACGGCTCGTTCGGGGAGAACCTGACCACGGTCGGCCTGGACCTGGACGGCGCGCTGCTCGGGGAGCGGTGGCGGATCGGCGCGTCGCTGGTGCTGGAGGTGACCGACGCGCGCATCCCGTGCCGTACGTTCGCGGGCTGGCTGGGCGAGCGGGGGTGGATCAGGCGGTTCACGGAGCGGGGGGCGCCGGGGGCGTACCTGAGGGTGGTGGAGCCGGGCGAGATCCGGGCGGGCGACCCGGTGGAGGTCGTGCACCGGCCGGACCACGAGGTGACGGTGGCGCTGGCGTTCCGCGCGCAGACGACACGGCGCGAGCTGCTGCCGCTGGTCCTCGCGGCGGGTGAGGCGGCGCACCCGGAACTGCGGGGGCAGGCGCGGAAGTACGTGGAGAGTCAGGTCGGGGTGTCCGCTTCCTGAACTGCGGCGTACCACGGGGTGAGCCGTCCCCTACGGGCCGGGGGTCCCGTAGGGGACGAACCGGGGCTGTGCCGGGCGCGTGCCGTGGCGGGTGGGCGGGGCACTAACGTGCCGCGTATGACGAGTGCACTGATTACTGGCGCGACGGCGGGTATCGGGGCCGCCTTCGCGCGGCGGCTGGCGGCCGACGGCCACGATGTGGTCCTGGTCGCCCGCGACGTGGAACGGCTCCGGGAGCAGGCGACCGAACTGCACGACCGGCACGGTGTGGAGGCGGAGGTGCTGCCCGCGGACCTCGCCGAGGACGCGGGCATCGCGGCCGTCGAGGCGCGGCTCTCCGACCCGAAGAGGCCGGTGGACCTGCTGGTCAACAACGCGGGCTTCGGCAACAAGGGCCGGTTCCTCGAAGTGGGGATGGCCGACGAGCTGCGGATGCTGAAGGTGCACTGCGAGGCGGTGCTGCGGCTGACGGCGGCGGCGACGGCGTCGATGCGGGAGCGGCGGCGGGGCGGTGTCGTGAACGTCGCGTCCGTCGCCGCTTTCGTACCGCGCGGGACGTACGGGGCGTCGAAGGCGTGGGTCGTCCAGTTCACCCAGGGCGCGGCGCGGGACCTGGCGGGGAGCGGGGTGCGGCTGATGGCGCTGTGCCCCGGCTTCGTACGGACGGAGTTCCACCAGCGGGCGGGGATGGGCACGGACAACATCCCGGGCTGGATGTGGCTGGACGCCGACAAGGTCGTGGCGGACGCGCTCGCGGACCTGGCGCGCGGCCGGACCCTGTCGGTCCCGGACCCGCGGTACAAGGCGCTGATGGGCGTGGTGAAACTGGCCCCGCGCGGCCTGCTGGGCGGTGTGACGTCCCGGGCGGGCCGCAAGTTCGGCCCGAAGTAGGTTCGTTGTCCCCGGGCCCGGCGCGGGTGAGGCGCGCCGGGCCCGGGACCGGGTGTCCGCCGTTGCCGCGGGGTCGGTCTCGTCCGCGTACGGACCTGGCGTGACGTGACGTGATCGGGCTTCTATCGTCCGCCCCCGGCAGGACGGAGGTCTTTCCCGCCGCCCGCACCCACCAGGACGTCGTACGGGAGCTGGACCGGGCCGGCCGCCCGTGGCAGCCGGACGTTTCCCTCACCTTCGGCAGCCGGTGCGCGCTCGTGGCCCCGGCCGGCGGCGCGTCCTTCGTCTTCGATGGCGCTCGGGGCCCGGAAGCGGTCCTCAACGCCGTGGGTCTGCCGGGCGGCTTCCACGACTGCCGGGCCGCGGGCCGCGGGGCGAGGCCCTGACGGGTCGGCGGTCCGGGGGCTCCGGGGGCTGACGCGCTTGCGCGGGGAACGTACGGCGGGCGTGGGCGAGGAACGCGCGGACCGCCGGGTCGTGGGTGCTCCTCCAGACCAGGGCCAGCAGCGCCGGGGCGCGGGCGTCCTCGATGGTGCGGGCCGTCAGCCGCTCGCCGTGGGGCGCCGCCATCGACTCGCTGAGCACGGCGACCGCGAGCCCGCGCGCCGCCAGGTCCGCGATGGCCTCCCCCGCGCCTGCTTGCAGGGTGATGGAGGGCCGTACGCCCGCGTCGGCGCACGCCCGGTCGAAGACGGCGCGCAGTCCGGTGCCGGGCGGCATGCAGACGACCGGGTGGGCGGCGACGTCGCGCAGGGTGACCCGCCGCAGCCCCGCCAGGGGGTGGCCGTGCGGGACGGCGGCGACGAGCCGCTCGCTGACCAGGGTCAGCGCCTCCAGCCCCTCGGGGGGCGGGGCCGGGGTCCCGATGAGCGCCAGGTCGAGGGTGCCCGCGCGGACCGACTCGACGAGCCGTTCCGAGTCGTCCTCCCGCAACAGGACCTCCACGCCGGGGTGCGCCTCGTGGAACGCGGCGAGGGCGTCGAACAGCGGGGTGAGGGTGCAGCCGACGACCATGCCCAGCGCGAGCCGCCCCCGGACCAGGCCCGTCACCTCCCCCACCGCCCGGCCGAGCGCGTCCGCGGCGGCGAGTGCGGCACGGGCGGGCGCGAGGGCGGCCTCCCCCGCGGCGGTGAGCGTGACCGTGCGCGCCGACCGGTCGAACAGCTCCGCTCCCAGCTCCTTCTCCAGTGCGCGGACCCGGGCGCTGACCCCGGACTGGCTGATGTGCACCCGCTCGGCGGCGCGGGTGAAGTTCCGCTCCTCGGCGACCGCGACGAAGTACTCCAGCTGCCTCAGGTCCATGACCGCTGATTCTAGTTGTGAGCAGAACCATCTGTTGGACTTCTGGTCCACGGGTGGCGAGGGTGGGTGGCGCAAGCAGACGCGCCAGGAGGAAGCCATGCCGGAGCAGTACGAGAAGGCCATGCGGCCCGAGGACATCACCCGCCTGTTCGTGGAGCGGTCGAACGCGGGGGACGCGGCCGGGGTCGCCGCGCTCTACGAGGAGGACGCCGTGCTGGCGTACCCGCCGGGACAGCGGACGGTGGGCCGGGAGGCGATCCGGGCGCTGTGGGAGCGGGTGCTGGCGGACCGGCCGCGCTTCGAGCCGGAGCCGCCGCTGCCGACGCTCCTGTGCGGCGACATCGCGCTCACCTCGACGCCGCCGGCGGACGGGGCGGGGGCGCGGGCGCAGGTGGTGCGGCGCCAGCCGGACGGGAGCTGGCTGCGGGTGCTGGACCAGCCGGAGTTCACGCCGCCGCGCGGCTGAGCTGGGAACGGGCGAGGCCCGGTGCCCCTCGCGGGGTACCGGGCCTCGTCGTGTGCGGGCCGGCCGGGGCCGGCCCGCACGGGTGACCTGGGGTCAGTGGGAGTGGCCGTGGCCGTGGCCGTGGCCCGCGTCCGCCGGCTCCTCTTCCTTCTTCTCCACCACGAGGGTCTCGGTGGTGAGCAGGAGGGAGGCGATCGACGCGGCGTTCTCCAGCGCCGAGCGGGTGACCTTCACCGGGTCGATGACACCGGCCTTGACCAGGTCGCCGTACTCGCCGGTGGCGGCGTTGAAGCCCTGGCCCTTGTCGAGGTCGGCGACCTTCGAGGTGATGACGTAGCCCTCGAGACCGGCGTTCTCGGCGATCCAGCGCAGCGGCTCGACGGCGGCGCGGCGGACGACCGCGACACCGGTGGCCTCGTCGCCGGTCTTGCCGAGGTTGTCCTCCAGCACCTTCACGGCGTGGACGAGCGCGGAGCCACCACCGGAGACGATGCCCTCCTCGACCGCGGCGCGGGTCGCGGAGATGGCGTCCTCCAGACGGTGCTTCTTCTCCTTCAGCTCCACCTCGGTGGCGGCGCCGACCTTGATGACGCACACGCCGCCGGCGAGCTTCGCGAGGCGCTCCTGGAGCTTCTCGCGGTCCCAGTCGGAGTCGGTCGTCTCGATCTCGCCCTTGATCTGGGCGATGCGGCCGGCGACGTCCTCGGACTTGCCGCCGCCGTCCACGATGGTCGTGTCGTCCTTGGTGACGGTCACACGGCGGGCGGTGCCCAGCACGTCCAGGCCGACCTGGTCGAGCTTGAGGCCGACCTCCTCGGCGACGACGGTCGCACCGGTCAGGGCGGCCATGTCGCCGAGCATCGCCTTGCGGCGGTCGCCGAAGCCGGGGGCCTTGACCGCGACGGCGTTGAACGTGCCGCGGATCTTGTTGACGACCAGGGTGGAGAGCGCCTCGCCCTCGACGTCCTCGGCGACGATCAGCAGCGGCTTGGAGCCACCGGACTGGATGATCTTCTCCAGGAGGGGCAGCAGGTCCGCGATGGCGGCGATCTTGCCCTGGTGGATCAGGATGTACGGGTCGTCGAGGACGGCCTCCATACGCTCCTGGTCGGTGACCATGTACGGCGACAGGTAGCCCTTGTCGAACGCCATGCCCTCGGTGAAGTCCAGCTCCAGGCCGAAGGTGTTGGACTCCTCGACGGTGATGACGCCGTCCTTGCCGACCTTGTCCATGGCCTCGGCGATCAGCTCGCCGACCTGCTGGTCCTGCGCGGACAGCGCGGCGACCGCGGCGATGTCGGACTTCTCCTCGATCGGGCGCGCGGTGGCGAGCAGCTCGTCGGAGACGGCCTTGACCGCGGCGTCGATGCCCTTCTTCAGGGCGGCCGGGGAGGCGCCGGCGGCGACGTTGCGCAGACCCTCGCGGACGAGCGCCTGGGCCAGGACGGTGGCGGTGGTGGTGCCGTCACCCGCGATGTCGTTGGTCTTGGTCGCCACCTCCTTCACCAGCTGGGCGCCGAGGTTCTCGTACGGGTCCTCGACCTCGATCTCGCGGGCGATGGTGACACCGTCGTTGGTGATGGTCGGCGCACCGAACTTCTTGTCGATGACGACGTTGCGACCCTTGGGGCCGATCGTCACCTTGACGGTGTCGGCAAGCTTGTTGACGCCGCGCTCAAGGGCGCGACGGGCGTCCTCGTCGAACTTCAGGATCTTCGCCATGGGAGCGATTCAGCCCTCTCGGTACTGGGTGGAGAAAGAACGGCGCCCCTCGCCGCCCGGCGCACGTGCGGCAGCACAGCAGCGGGGGCCAGGGGCGCGGTTCACGGCACGTGGTGGATTACTTCTCGACGATCGCGAGCACGTCGCGGGCCGAGAGGACGAGGTACTCCTCGCCGCTGTACTTCACCTCGGTGCCGCCGTACTTGCTGTAGAGCACGATGTCGCCGGTCTTCACGTCGAGCGGCAGGCGCTCGCCGTTCTCGAAGCGGCCCGGGCCGACGGCCAGGACGACGCCCTCCTGGGGCTTCTCCTTGGCGGTGTCCGGAATGACCAGGCCAGAGGCCGTGGTCTGCTCGGCGTCGAGCGGCTGGACCACGATGCGGTCCTCGAGCGGCTTGATGGCAACCTTGGAGCTGGTGGTCGTCACGATCCGACCTCCCCCTTCGGAGATCTCACGGGGTCAACTGTCTGAGGTGGCGACCAGGTGGATCCGTCGTCGCGGGTGCCGGACCTGCCCGTCGCTGTGTTGGCACTCTCCTGCGGGGAGTGCCAGGGCCGAGACTATGACCGCGATTAGCACTCGGTCAAGCGGAGTGCCAGTTGCCCGCCGCGCGCCGCGCTCCCGCTCGTACTGGCGTACGACAGGACGGACCGGCGCCGTCGCGTGGCGTACGGCGCCGGGACCGGTCACCGCCGCGTCCGCGCACCGCGCCGGAACCGGTCACCGCCGCTCCTGCGCCGGGGCACCCGCGCGGTTCGCCGGGCGGGGCCGTCACACGTAGTCCTCCAGGCGGGCCACCGCGTACCCGCGCGCGGTGATGGTGTCCATGGCGCGGCGGATCATGTCGGCCATCGACCCCTTCCACTCGCCGCGCCCCCGGAAGTGGGTGAGGACGATGTCGCCGGGGTGCAGGTCGCGGTCCCATTCGCGCCACTCCATGCGGTCCGGGAACGCCTCGGCGGACCACAGCGGCACGGCCTTGATGCCGCAGTCGCGGGCGGCGCGCAGCGTGTCGGCGTCGTAGTTGCCGTAGGGCGGGCGGAACAGCGTGGGCCGCTTGCCGTACCGGCGCTGGATGACGTCCTGCTGGCCGCAGATCTCGCGCTTCTGCTCCTCGTAGGAGAGCGCGGGCATGTACGGGTGGGTCAGGGTGTGGTTGTGCAGGGCGACGCCGAGGCCCTGCATGCGCTTGAAGTAGCCGTAGTCCTCCTTGACCAGGTAGTCGCTGAGGAAGGCGCTGTACGGGATGTCCAGCTCGGACATCATCCGCAGCAGCTCGGGGTCCTTGTCGGCGCCGTCGTCGATGGTGAGGAACACGACGCGGTCCTTGGTCGGGACGGTGGTGAAGACCGGCGGGAGGCTGGGGTCGCCGACCTCGAAGCCCTTGCGGAAGGTGATCTCCGGCTTCACCTTCGGCGGGTCGGGGGGCAGGAGCGGGGTCTGTTTCAGGCCCCACCGGCGGGCGACGACCGCACGCCGCGCCTGGGCCTGGCGGAACCGCTCGACGTACGCGGTCAGCGCCTCGGACGCGGTCTCCGGCCGCGCCTGCGGGGCCTGCCGCCCCTGGCCCTGACCCGCCGGGGCCTGGCCGGCCTGTGCCTCGTTGCCGTGCCGCCCCGACGGGGCCGCGCCCGCGCCGGGCGGGTGGGTGCCCTCCGCCGCGCAGGCGGTTCCCAGGGCGGCGACGAGCAGGCCCGCGACCATCCCCGTGCGAGCGCGAGCCCAAGTCCGATTTACCGATGATGGACGCTTTTGTCGTACAAGCTGCATGGCGCCGCATCCTGTCAGCGCGGCGCCCCCGCGCCCCGGCGACACCGCCGCCGGGGCGGCACCATCCCCCGGCCGGCCCACACTCGGCCAGAATGGGACGGGTGACCGATCTCGCCGACCTCGAAGCCCTCCTCACCGACGAGGGCCGGGGCCTCCTCGCCGACCTGCGCCACTACGACCCCGCCCAGGAGCTGGCCATCGCCTCCCGGCTGCGCCGCGACCACCCGGCGGCGCTCGTGTCGGCGGCGCTCGGGCAGGCGCGGCTGCGACAGCGGGCGGTGGCCAAGTTCGGCGCCGACGACGCGTACCGGATGTTCTTCACGCCCAACGGCGTCGAGCAGTCCACGCGCGCCTCGGTCGCCGGGCACCGGGCGGCGGCCTTCGCGCGGCTCGGCGTGCGGAGCGTCGCGGACCTGTGCTGCGGCATCGGCGGCGACGCGGTCGCGCTGGCCAGGGCCGGTATCGCCGTCCTCGCCGTGGACCGCGACCCGCTCACGGCGGCCGTCGCCCGCGCCAACGCCGAGGCGCTGGGCCTGGCCGGTCTGATCGAGGTGCGCTGCGCGGATGTGACGGAGGTGGACACGTCCGCGTACGACGCCGTGTTCGTGGACCCGGCGCGGCGCGGCGGGCGGGGCCGGATCTTCGACCCGGAGGCGTACTCGCCGCCCCTGTCGTGGGCGGTGGACACGGCCCGGCGGGCCCGGCACGCGGCGCTGAAGGTCGCGCCGGGCATCCCGCACGAGGTGGTGCCGCCGGAGGCCGAGGCCGAGTGGATCTCGGACGGCGGGGACGTGAAGGAGGCCGTGCTGTGGTTCGGCACGGCGCCCGGTTCCGTACGGGCGACGCTGCTGCCGTCCGGGGCGGCCCTGGCCGTGCCGGGGCCACTGCCCGCGCCGCCGGTCCGGAAGGTCGGCCGCTACCTGTACGAGCCGGACGGCGCCGTCATCCGCGCGCACCTGGTCGCCGAGGTCGCCGCGCGGCTGGACGGCGGGCTCGTGGACGAGACGATCGCGTACGTCACGGCCGACGAGCTGCGCCCGACGCCGTACGCCACCGCGTACGAGATCACCGACGAGCTGCCGTTCAACCTGAAGCGGCTCAAGGCGCTGCTGCGGGAGCGCGAGGTGGGCACCCTGACGGTGAAGAAGCGCGGCTCGGCGGTGGAGCCGGAGGAGGTGCGGCGCCGGGTGAAGCCGAAGGGCCCGAACGCGGCGACCGTGTTCCTCACGCGTGTGGCGGGCGCCCCGACGATGCTGATCGGGCAGCCCGCGGGCCGGGGCTGAGGAGCCGTACGGCCAGCCGGTAGTGGGCGACCGCGTTCGCGGCGCCCGCCAGGCCGTTCACCCACAGCAGCAGCCCCGCGCCGACCCCGTACGCGACCTCGGCGTAGGTCGTGGAGCCCGGCCGCGCGGCGTACGGCACCGCCACGCAGATCCACAGTCCGGCGGCGCACAGCGCGAACGACACGAGCAGCCACGCGAGGCTCGGCCCCGGCGCCCGGTGCCGGGCGTCCCGCGCGGGAGCGTGGTCGAGCGCGGCCCACTGGACGAACAGCCGCCGCGCCGCCGCGTCCCCGCGCGCCCCCGCGACCTGGAAGTACGCGGCCGGGATGAACGCCCCGGCGCCGAGCCCGGCCAGGACCAGGCTCAGGAGGAAACCGAACGGGTCCAGGGCGTCGTGGAAGACGAGCAGCGCGGCGCCGATCAGGCCCCAGCCGGCCTCCAGCACCAGCAGCCACACCAGGAACAGGGCGAGGCGGCCGCCACCGACGGTCCGCCGCCCCAGCTCGCCCATCGCGCGGTCCCGGTCGGCGAGCAGCGACTCGCGGTCGGGCCAGGCGCGCAGGTGCGGGGGCGGCGGTGGCGGCGGGAGCGTACGGAGGCTGGAGGACACGAACCGAGCCTAGATCGCCTGAGGCCGCCGCCCCGGCGCGGGTCCTACGCGGCGACGTCCCGCGAGACGAAGCGCCAGCGGTGGACCGGGCGGGTCAGCAGCCCGGCCGGGGGCTCCGGGAGCTCGGGGAGCGCCGCGTCCTCGTCCGGCACGTCCCACCAGGTCAGGACGAGGACCCGGTCCTGCGCCGCCGTGAACGTCTCGCGGCGCAGCGGTACGCCCTCCAGCTCCTGGGCCCGCGCCCACTCCAGCAGGTCGGCACCCCGGCCGGGCACGGCGCGGGCCTCCCACATCAGCGTGACCGTCACGAGTACAGGTTCTCCTTGCTGATCTCGTGCAGGTGGTCGTGGTCGTGACCGCCAGGCACGTGCGGGTCCGTGACCGGCAGGGACGAGTCGGCGGACAGCTCCAGGTCGGAGGCGGGCCGGTTGCGGGCGACCATCTCGGCGCCGAGCGCGGCGACCATCGCGCCGTTGTCGGTGCACAGGCCCGGGCGCGGCACGCGCAGCCGGATACCGGCCCGCTCGCAGCGCTCCTCGGCGAGGGCCCGCAGCCGGGAGTTGGCCGCGACACCGCCGCCGATCATCAGATGGTCGACGCCCTGGTCCTTGCAGGCCCGCACGGCCTTGCGGGTCAGCACGTCCACGACGGCCTCCTGGAAGGACGCGGCCACGTCCCGTACGGGCACGTCCTCACCGGCGTTCCGCTTCGCCTCGACCCATCGGGCCACGGCGGTCTTCAGGCCGGAGAAGGAGAAGTCGTACGCGGGGTCGCGCGGCCCGCTCAGTCCGCGCGGGAACGCGATGGCGGCCGGGTCGCCCTCCTTGGCGAGCCGGTCGATGACGGGGCCGCCGGGGAAGCCCAGGTTCAGCACGCGGGCGATCTTGTCGAACGCCTCGCCCGCCGCGTCGTCGATGGTGGCGCCCATGGGGCGGACGTCGGAGGTGATGTCGGGCGCGAGGAGCAGCGACGAGTGGCCGCCGCTGACCAGCAGCGCCATCGTCGGCTCGGGCAGCGGCCCGTGCTCCAGCTGGTCCACGCAGATGTGCGAGGCCAGGTGGTTCACCCCGTACAGCGGCTTGTCCAGGGCGTACGCGTACGCCTTCGCCGCGGAGACGCCGACCAGCAGCGCGCCCGCGAGGCCCGGGCCCGCGGTGACGGCGATGCCGTCGAGGTCGCGCGCGGAGATCCCGGCGTCCCTCAGGGCCCGCTCGATGGTCGGGACCATGGCCTCCAGGTGGGCGCGGGAGGCGATCTCGGGAACGACGCCGCCGTACCGGGCGTGCGTGTCCACGCTCGACGCGACGGCGTTCGCGAGCAGGGTGGTGCCGCGGACGATGCCGACGCCGGTCTCGTCGCAGGAGGTCTCGATGCCGAGGACGAGGGGTTCGTCAGCCATGGGTCTCAGCGCTCTCAGGGGTCGTCAGGTCGGTCGGGGCGGTCGGGTCGGTCGGGTCGGTGGTGGTCTCCGGCTCCGGCTGGGGCGAGGCGGGGTCCTGGACGGTCAGCCGCATCACGAGGGCGTCCACGTTGCCCGGCTGGTAGTAGCCGCGGCGGAAGCCGATGGGCTCGAAGCCGAACCGCTCGTACAGCCGCTGGGCGCGGGTGTTGTCCACCCGCACCTCCAGGAGGACTTCCTCGCACTCGAACGCGGTGGCGTGGTGGAGGAGCTCGGTCAGCAGGCGGGCGCCGAGGCCGGTGCCCCACTGGTCGCGGGCGACGGCGATGGTCTGGACGTCGCCGAGCCCGCCGGCCGCCGCGAGCCCCGCGTACCCGACGATACGGGCGGGACGCGGGCCGCCGGGCCCGTCGCCGGGCTCTTCCGGGAACCCGGCCGCGGGCTCTTCCGGGAACCCGGCCGCGGGCTCCTCCGCGGACCCGGCCGCGGGCTCCTCCGCGACGATGTACCGGCGGGTCGAGCGCGGGCCGCGCGCGTGGGCCAGCTCCGACCAGAACATGCCCTCCGACCAGGCGTCCTCGGGGAACAGCTCCCGTTCGAGCTCCAGCACCGGTGCGATGTCCCACCAGCGCATCTCGCGCAGTACGGGCCCGGTCACTTCGGCGTGACCACCTTGTAGTTCTTCGGCACCTGCGCGTCGGGACGGCGCAGGTACATCGGGCGCGGCTCCAGCAGCTCCTCGCCCGCCGCGAGCCGTTCGGCGGCGAGCGCGGCGAGCGCGGCGGCGGACTGGTGCTCGGGGGCGCGGGCGTCCGGGAAGACCTCGCCGTACAGCCGCGCCCCGGCGCCGACCGCCGGGAGGCCCGCGACCTGTTCGGCGATGTCGGCGGGCCGGTCGACGGACGGCTCGGTCGTACGGGTGCGGTGGTCGTCGTACCGCGCCCAGTACACCTCCTTGCGGCGCGCGTCGGTCGCCACGACGAACGGCTCGTCGATGCCGGAGGCGTAGGCGAGACCGTCGAGCGTGCAGAGCCCGTGGACGGGCACGCCGAGGGCGGAGGCGAAGGTGGCCGCCGTGACCAGGCCGACGCGCAGCCCCGTGTACGGGCCGGGGCCGACGCCGACGACGACGCCCGTGACGGCGCCGAGCTTCAGACCGGCCTCACCGAGGACGCGGTGGACGGCGGGCAGCAGCAGCTCCCCGTGCCGCCTGGCGTCGACCTGCGCGGACTGGGCGAGGACCGACTGCCCGTCGTGGAGGGCGACGGTGACGGCGGGGGTGGCGGTATCCATGGCGAGCAACAGCACGCGAACAGCCTACGGCGCCCGCGGGGCGGGCACGGCGCCCCCGTACCGGCCGGGCGCTGGTGCTACGGTCACACCGATACGTCGTATGAGAGGTGGAGCAGCGTGGCAAGGAGCAGCTCGGGATTCGTGGCCGGGCTCACGGCGGCGGCGCTCGCGGCGGTCGGCTTCCTCGCCTACCAGGCGTCGGCCACCGCCCCCGCCGATCTGCGGTCCGCGGCGAAGGCGACCGGCTCCGCGTCGCCGTCCGCGTCCCCCGCCGCCTCCGCGCCGGGCGCCCCCGCCGAGCCCGTCAAGGACCCGCTGGCGCTGCCGCCGCAGTCCGGTTCGGGCGAGCGCGTCGTGTACGCGCTGGCCGACCGGCGGGTGTGGCTGGTGGACGAGAGCGGCAAGGTGACCCGTACGTTCCCGGTGACGCCCAGCACGGTCAGCCCGGCGCCCGGCACGTACGCGGTGACGTCCCGGTCGGGCGTGGTGCGCGGCTCCGACGGGGTGCAGGTGGAGCACGTGGTGCGGTTCGCGACGGTGGACGGGGTGACGGTCGGCTTCAGCGCCGCCGTGGACGGCTCCATGTCCAGCCCGGACCCGAGCCGCCGTACGGGCGGGGTGCGGATGGCGCGGGCGGACGGCGACGCGCTGTGGACGTTCGCGACGGTCAACGCGAAGGTGGTCGTCGTTCCCTGAGACGGCGTGCCGGTGGTGCTGCGCCTGGTGCGCGTACCCGGCGCACGTGTGAGGTGCGGCAGGCGCCCCGTGACCGCTCAGGCGGCGCGGGGCGTCTCGTTCTCCCGCTCGTCCGCCGCGTCGTCGGGCTCGGCCACCGGGGCCGTGGCCGGTGCCGGGACCGGGCGGGGCGGGGTGGACACGGCGCTGGCCGCCGCGCAGGACGCCAGCAGATCACGCATGGACACCTCCGACGGCTGCCGCCGTTCCGGCTGCTGCTGCGGCATGGTTGCCTCCTGGCTCCGCTGGCGGGACGGGGAGTTAGGTAAACCTAACCACCGACTGGTATCCATGTGACCACGCCTCGGAGGTACGGCGCAACAATTTGCCGACGTCTTGTCGGAACGTACGGGCGCGAGCGCCACCGGCGCACGGGCGCGTGCGGGGCGCCGTACGGGCCGGGGCGCACGGGGGCGTTGCGCGGGGCGCGAGTGCCGTACGGGCGCGGGGCGCCCGCGCGCCGGTACGCGCGCGGGCCCGTCCACGTACCGGCGCGCGCCGCCTGGCTCCGGCTCAGCCCAGCTTCAGGTCCACGCCCTCCCAGCGCGCCCCCACGCCGGTGAGCGTCACCTCGCGCCGGTCGTCGTCCGTGGCGCCGACGACCCGGTCGATGACCACGTGCAGCCGGTCGTCCGTCAGGTCCTCGACCTTGCCGTCGCCCCACTCGACGACGACCACCGACTCGGGCAGCGACACGTCGAGGTCCAGGTCCTCCATCTCGTCCAGGCCGCCGCCCAGCCGGTAGGCGTCCACGTGGACCAGCGCGGGGCCGCCGGTCAGCGACGGGTGGACACGGGCGATGACGAACGTCGGGGACGTGACCGCGCCGCGCACGCCGAGGCCCTCGCCGAGGCCGCGCGTCAGGGTCGTCTTTCCGGCGCCCAGCTCCCCGGTGAGCATCACCAGGTCGCCGGGGCGCAGCAGCCGGGCGAGGGCGCGGCCGAGTTCCTGCATCTCCTGGGGCGAGTGCACGGTGAGGCGGGCGGTGGCGGGGGCCTGCGAGGTGGCGGCGGGGGCGGGGGTCCCGGCGGCCCCGGTCGTGTCGGTGTGCGCAGCTTCCATACCAGCAAACCTAACCGCTGCGGCCGCCCGTCCCCGCGTCGTCCGGGGCGAGCGCCCCCGCCCGTACCAGCAGCTCCACCAGCCGCGCGGTGACCGTACCGGGGTGCTCCAGCATCACCAGGTGCCCGCCGTCGGGGACGACGGCCAGCTCGGCGTCCGGCAGGAGCGCGGCGATGGCCTCCGTGTGGGACAGCGGCGTGACCAGGTCCTTCTCGCCCGCCAGGACCAGGACGGGGATCTCCGCGTCGGCGAGGGCGGCCAGCGCGTCGGCCTTGTCGTGCTCGGCGAACGCGGGGTAGAACTCGGCGACCACATCGATGGGCGTGGCCTCGATCATCCGCTCGGCGAACCGGGCGATCACCGGGTCCACGTCCCCGGAACCGAAGCTGTACCGCTTGACCAGGCCCGCGAACAGGTCGGCCGTCGCCCGCCGCCCGCGCTCCACCAGCTCCGCCCGCGCCCCGAGGGCCCGCAGCACGCCGGGCAGGACACGCCGCACGGCCTGGGCGGGGGCCGCCGGGAGGCCGTACGTCAGCTCGGCGAGGCGCCCCGACGACGTACCGAGGAAGGCGACGCCGACGACCCGGTCGCGGACCAGCTCCGGGTACTGGTCGGCCAGCGCCATGACGGTCATCCCGCCCATGGAGTGCCCCACCAGCACCAGGGGCCCCTCGGGCGCGGCGGCGTCGATGACGGCCCTCAGGTCGCGCCCGAGGCGGTCGATGGAGACGGGGCCGGTGCCGCGCCCGGACCGGCCGTGGCTGCGCTGGTCCCAGTAGACGGCCCGGACCCGGCCGCGCAGGGCGGCGCGCTGGAAGTGCCAGGAGTCCTGGCTGAGGCAGTAGCCGTGGCTGAACACGACGGTGGGGCCGCCGGGGCCCTCCAACTCCTCGGTCTCGTAGTGCAGGGCCGTGCCGTCGTCGGCGGTGGCCGTGCCGGGGCTGCCGCGCAGCGCGCCGTAGGGGGCGGAGGCGTCCAGGGCGAGGCGGGCCTTGCGGCGTACGCCCCGGCCGACGGTGAGCCGCTCCAGGGCGACCCCGGCGGCCGCGCCCGCCGCGACGACGCCGATGGCCGCGCCCGCGAACCCGGCTCGTCGCCGCCAGCCCGTCGCCGTCGGCGCACCCGCCTCGGCGAGCACCGCGCCGACGGCGGACGCCGCCGCCTCCGCTCCCGTCCCCGTACCGGTCTCCGTCACGGCTCCCCCACTACCCCCGCTCGTGGAGGTGGACGCGCGGCACGCGGGAGCCGACGCGGGTGACGATCTCGTACGCGATGGTGTCCGCCGCCCGCGCCCAGTCCTCGGCCGTGGGCTCACCGTCGTCGCCGGGCCCGAACAGCACCGCGCGGGCGCCCGGCTCCACCGTGTCGTCGCCCAGGTCCACCACGAACTGGTCCATCGCCACGCGTCCGGCCACCGTCCGCACGGCCCCGCCCAGCAGCACGGGGCCTCGGCCCGAGGCGTGGCGGGGGACGCCGTCCGCGTAGCCGAGCGGCACCAGGGCGAGGTTCGTCTCGCGGTCGGTGACGTAGTGGTGGCCGTAGCTGATGCCGAGTCCGGGCGGCGCCTGCTTCACGGACGCCACACTGGCGCTCAGCCGCATCACGGGCCGCAGCCCGAAGTCGGCGGGGGTGCCCAGCTCGGGGCTGGGCGAGATCCCGTACATCGCCACCCCCGTGCGGACGAGGTCGAAGTGCGACTCGGGCAGGGTGAGCGTGGCGGGCGAGTTCGCCATGTGCCGCACCTCGGGCTCGGCCCCGGCCTTCTCCGCGTACTCCAGCATGTCGTGGAAGCGGGCCAGCTGGGCGCCGATGGAGGGGTGCCCGGGCTCGTCGGCGCAGGCGAAGTGCGACCACAGGCCGGTGACCCGCACCAGCCCGTCGGCCTGCGCCTTGAGGGCCTCGCCGACGAGGCGGGGCCAGTCGGCGGCCAGGCAGCCGTTGCGGCCGAGGCCCGTGTCGGCCTTGAGCTGGACGCGGGCGGGACGGCCCGCTGCGCGGGCGGCTTCGGCGGCCTCGTGGAGGGCCCACAGCCCGCTGACCCCGATGTCGATCCCGGCGTCCACGGCGGCGCGGAACGGCCCGCCGGGCGTCCACAGCCAGCACAGGAGCGGGGCATCGATCCCGGCGGCGCGCAGCGCGAGCGCCTCGTACGGCGTGGCCGTGCCGAGCCAGGCGGCACCGGCGTCGAGCGCGGCGCGGGCGCACGGGACGGCGCCGTGCCCGTACGCGTCGGCCTTGACGACCGCCATGAGCCGGGCGCCGCTCGGCGCGACACGCGCCCGTAGCGCGCGGACGTTCGCGCGCAGCGCGTCGAGGTCGATCTCGGCGCGGGCGCGGGTGTCGGGGCGCTCGGGCTCGTGGGTGGCGCGGGGCTGCGGTGTGGTACTCATCGCGCCCAGTGTCTCAGGTACCCCCCGGAACCCAGGGCTCCACGCCCTGTCACCCCCCTCACGCCCACCGGCACCTGCCCTTTTCACCTGCGGTCCGGCCGGGGCGACGACCGGGGTGGTCTTGTTAGGGTTCGCCCGAGACCTGGGGCGTTCAGCAGCCTCCCGTGTGGGCACGGCCCGGCGGCCGTGACACGCTCACGCTCTTCGACCACTTCGACGAGGACATCACCGCACGGGAGGGGTCAGGCGATGACGCCTGAGGAGCAGGAACTGATCGTGGGCCTGGTGATCGCGCCGGGGTCGCCCCCGACGCGCACGGTCGACGAGGTGCTCGCCCACTTCGGCGAGTCCGACGGCGGGGTACTGGCGCTCCGGCTGCTCCGGGACGCCATGGAGCGCCGGGACGCCGACGACGTCGAGTTCGCGCTGGTCGTCAAGGCTGCCGCCCATGCCTCGGGCGAGGAGTTCCTGGAACCGCTGATCGAACTGTTCCCCGCCGACTGGCACAGGGACCACGAGGACATCGTGTCCGCGCTGGGCAGGTTCCGCTCGCCCAGGACGGTGCCGACGCTGGTCCTGGCGACTCACTGGGTTCCCGAGTACCTGGACTTCGACGAGGCCCGGGCGCTCGCGGTGAAGGCGATCTGGGCACTCGGCGCCATTCCCGGACCGGAGGCCCGGGAAGCCCTGGAGGGCCTGCGCGACGCCGACAACGAGATCATCCGTGAGAACGCGGTGAACCAGCTCGCACGCCGCGGCGAGCTCTGACCGCGCCGACCGCAGCGCTCGTCCCCGGCCAGCCGGATCTCGCCCCTAATGCTGCGCGTACGGGTCCGGGTCGCCGGTGAGGCGGTCGAGGCCGGCCAGGTAGCGGCGCTGCTCCTCCCGCCAGTGCACGAAGCGGACCGGCGTGCCGTGCCAGAAGACCAGGCTGACCGGCGGGTCGTCGTACTCGTCGGCCAGCAGCCGGTGCAGGAACTCCGCCATCCCGTACGGGTGCACGGCGAACGTCGGCGACGTGTGCCGCCCGCACACGACCACCGGCCAGCGGTCCGGGTCCGGGTCGGTGGTGAGCCAGCACAGGATGTCGGGGCCCGCCGTGACGCCCCACGCCAGGAGGTGCTCCGGGTCGGCGTCCAGCGCGTCGCGACCGCCCTCCACCCGCCAGGTGTCACGGACGTTCGCGGTCTCCTCGGCGATGTCGCCGGGCGGCCACTGGAGGCCCTCCTGCGGCAGCGGGAGCAGCACGGTGGCCTCGCCGTTGATGGAGCCGCCGCCGTAGCGCGCCATGAAGTCCCGGTAGTCGGCGGGGAAGGGGACGCCCCACCGCGCCTCGGCGGCCGCCCAGTCGATCCGTTCGTCCGCCCCGTGGACCGACGGCATGATGCGCGCCAGCGCGGCGACGTGCGGGTGCTCCCCCACGATCCCTCCCACCCCTGGAAAACGAGCAAATCCTACGCAGCCCGGTGTCCCCCACCGGCCGCGGCCCGCCCCCCCGTCCGGGAGCCCGCGGGCGCGCCGGAGTCGTGGGGCGCGCGACTGGACGGCCCTCACGCGCCGGGCGCCGCCGCGGCCACGTCCCGCCACGCCCCCGGCAGCGCCCGCGCCACCTCGTGGGCCGTCAGCGGAGCGCCCCCGGCCGCACCGGGAGCCGCCCGGCCACCGTCGTACGGGTACGCCCCCGCCCCCGTAGGGGAAACCCCCGCACCCCCCGTCGCCGCCCGCCGCGCCGCCAGGCCGTGCAGGTAGGCGCCGACCGAGCCCGCGTCCCGCGCCGTCAGGCCCGCCGCCAGGAGCGAACCCGTCAGGCCCGACAGGACGTCACCGCTGCCCGCGGTCGCCAGCCACGGCGTGCCCGTCGGGTTCACCCGCACCGGCACCCCCGGCGACGGGTCGGCGACCAGCGTGGTGGAGCCCTTCAGCAGCACCGTCGCCCCGTACCGCCCCGCCAGTTCCCGCACCGCGTCCAGCCGCCGCGCCTCCACGTCCTCCCGTACCGTGCCCAGCAGGGCCGCCGCCTCGCCCGCGTGCGGGGTCAGCAGGGTCGGCGCGGGCCGCGCACGTACCGCCGCCGGGTCCAGCAGGCGCAGCCCGTCCGCGTCGACCAGCACCGGCACGTCCGACGCCAGTACGTCCGCCACGCCGGGCGTGTCCGCGAGGCCCGGCCCGATCACCCACGCCTGGACCCGCCCCGCCCTCCCGGGCGGCCCCGGGTGCACCAGCGTCTCCGGGTACCGGGCCAGCACCGCGTCGCCCGCCGGCCCCACGTACCGCACCGCCCCCGCCCCGCCGCGCAGCGCGCCCGCGACGGCCAGCACGGCGGCGCCCGGGTACCGCGCCGACCCGGCGACGACCCCGACGACCCCGCGCCGGTACTTGTCGCTCTCCGCGGCGGGCACCGGCAGCAGCCGCGCCACGTCCGCGTGCTGGAGCGCCTGAAGCTCCGGCGCGCCCGGCAACAGGTCCCGGATGCCGATGTCCACGAGCCGCAGCGCGCCCGCGTACTCCCGCGCCGGGTCCACGAGCAGCCCCGGCTTGTACGCGCCGAACGTCACCGTCGCGTCCGCCCGCACCGCCTCGCCCTCGACGGCGCCCGTGTCCGCGTCGACGCCGCTCGGCAGGTCCACCGCGACCACCACCGCGCCCGACTCCCGCGCGGCCCGCACCACCGGCACGGCCTCGGGGCGCAGCCCGCCGCGCCCGCCGATCCCGGTGATGCCGTCCACCACCAGGTCGGCGCGGGCCAGCACCCCGTACGGGTCGTCCGCGACCCGGCCCCCGGCGCGTACGAGCGCGTCGAGCCCGGCCTCGTGGACGCGCCGCCCCAGCCGCACCGCCGACACCCCGGCCCCGCGCCGGGCGAGCAGCGCCCCGGCGTACAGGGCGTCACCGCCGTTGTCGCCGCTGCCGACGAGGAGGACGACCCGCGCCCCGTACACCCGCCGCAGCAGCCCCGCACAGGCACCGGCGAGACCGGCCGCCGCCCTCCGCATCAGCGCCCCCTCGGGGAGCCGGGCCATCAGCGCGGCCTCGGCCGCCCGTACGTCCTGAACGCGATAAGCGGTACGCATGCGCTCAACCCTCCGCGATCACCACGGCGGACGCCACCCCCGCGTCATGGCTGAGCGACACATGCCAGTGCCGTACGCCCAGTTCGGCGGCGCGCGCGGCGACCGTGCCGCGCACCCGCAGCCGGGGCTGCCCGCTCTCCTCCACGTACACCTCCGCGTCCGTCCAGTGCAGCCCGCCCGGCGCGCCGAGCGCCTTCGCGACGGCCTCCTTCGCGGCGAACCGCGCGGCGAGCGAGGCGACCCCCCGCCGCTCGCCGCTCGGCAGGAACAACTCCCGCTCCACGAACAGCCGTTGCGCCAGCTGCGGGGTGCGCTCCAGCGCCTCCGCGAACCGGTCGATCTCCGCTACGTCGATCCCCACCCCGATGATCATTCGACGGTGACCGACTTCGCGAGGTTGCGCGGCTGGTCGACCTCGTTGCCGCGGGCGGTGGCCAGTTCGCAGGCGAAGACCTGCAACGGCACGGTGGAGACGAGCGGCTGAAGGAGCGTCGGCGTGGCCGGGACGCGGACCAGGTGGTCGGCGTACGGCACGACGGCCTCGTCGCCCTCCTCCGCGATGACGATCGTGCGGGCGCCGCGCGCGCGGATCTCCTGGATGTTGGAGACCATCTTGCCGTGCAGCACCGACCGGCCGCGCGGCGAGGGCACCACGACGACGACCGGCAGGTCCTTCTCGACGAGCGCGATCGGCCCGTGCTTCAGCTCGCCCGCCGCGAAGCCCTCGGCGTGCATGTACGCCAGCTCCTTGAGCTTCAGGGCGCCTTCCAGCGCGACCGGGTAGCCGACGTGGCGGCCGAGGAACAGCACCGTGTCGTGGCCGGCGAGGGAGCGCGCCAGTTCCCGTACGGGCTCCATCGTCTCCAGGACCCGCTCCACGTCCTCCGCGATGCGGGCGAGGTCCCGGATGACGGCGCGGATCTCGTCGCCCCACTGGGTGCCGCGCACCTGGCCCAGGTACAGGGCGAGGAGGTAGCAGGCGACGAGCTGCGTCAGGAACGCCTTGGTGGACGCGACGGCGACCTCGGGCCCGGCGTGGGTGTACAGCACGGCGTCGGACTCGCGGGGGATGGTGGAGCCGTTGGTGTTGCAGACGGCCAGCACGCGGGCGCCCTGCTCGCGGGCGTGCCGCAGCGCCATCAGGGTGTCCATCGTCTCGCCGGACTGGGAGATCGCGACGACCAGGGTCCGCTGGTCGAGGATCGGGTCCCGGTAGCGGAACTCGCTGGCCAGCTCCACCTCGCAGGGGATGCGGGTCCAGTGCTCGATGGCGTACTTGGCGATGAGCCCGGCGTGGAAGGCGGTGCCGCACGCGACGATGACGACCTTCGTGGCCTCCCGCAGGACGGCGGCGGGGATGCGCACCTCGTCCAGCGTCAGCGAGCCCTCGGCGTCGATCCGGCCGAGCAGCGTGTCCGCGACGGCCTTCGGCTGCTCGGCGATCTCCTTGAGCATGAAGGAGGCGTAGCCGCCCTTCTCGGCGGCCGACGCGTCCCAGTCCACGTGGTACGAGCGGACGTCGGCGGGCGCCCCGTCGAAGTCCGTGATGACGACGCCGTCCCGGCGCAGCTCGACGACCTGGTCCTGGCCCAGCTCGATCGCGGAGCGGGTGTGCTCGATGAACGCGGCCACGTCGGAGGCGAGGAACGACTCGCCCTCGCCGACGCCGACGACGAGCGGCGAGTTGCGGCGGGCGCCGACGACGACGTCCGGCTCGTCGGCGTGGACGGCGACGAGGGTGAACGCCCCTTCGAGGCGGCGGCACACCTGCCGCATGGCCTCCGCGAGGTCGGCGGTGGACGAGTGCGCCTCGGCGAGGAGGTGGGCGACGACCTCGGTGTCGGTCTCGGACGCCAGGTCGTGGCCGCGCTCGGCGAGTTCGGCCCGGAGGGCGGCGAAGTTCTCGATGATGCCGTTGTGGACGACGGCGACGCGGCCCGCGTTGTCGAGGTGCGGGTGGGCGTTGGTGTCGGTGGGGCCGCCGTGCGTGGCCCACCGGGTGTGCCCGATGCCGGTGGACCCGGCCGGGAGGGGCCGGGTGACCAGCTCCTTGTCCAGGTTGACGAGCTTGCCGGCCTTCTTGGCGGCGGCGAGTCCCCCGTCCGCGAGGACGGCGACCCCGGCGGAGTCGTAGCCCCGGTACTCCAGGCGCTTCAGCCCCGCGACGACCACATCAAGCGCCGACTGCCCGCCGACGTATCCCACGATTCCGCACATGCACGGCAGCCTACGGCCCCGAGGCCCGCCGGACCCGTCACGATCACCCCACCTGGCGCAACAACGCCCCGCCCCCGGGCCCGCGCCGGGCGGGTGGGGGCGGGGCGGAGGAGCCGGACTACGACGCCTTGGCGACCTTCGCGACCTGCGCGTCGATGACGGCGGTCGGCAGCGGGAAGTCCTTGCCGCCCATCGAGGCGCCGATGTTCATGGCCATGAACGTGGCGACCGTGCTGCCCTGGCGGACGGCGGCGACCTTGAAGGTCATGGTCTTGCCCTCCTCCTCGGCCGCGGCGGTCAGCACCCAGGCACCGGCCTCGTCCCCGCCGGACACCTTGGCCTCCTCCACCTTGAGGACCTTGGTCTGGTCGCCGCCCTGCGTCACGGTGAAGCCGCCCGCGCAGGCCGTACCGGCGGCGCGCAGCGACGCGACGGCCTCCTCCGCGCCCTTGCCCTCGTACGCGGCGAGCTTGTCCACGGTGACGGTGACGGCGAACGCGGAGGTGAGCGCCTCCTCCATCTCCTTCTCCGTCATGTCCGCGAGGGACTTGCCCGGAGACGGCTTCTGCGCCTCCTCCAGCACCTTGCGGGTGGCGTCCGCGGCGGGCTTGCCCAGGGCGATGCTGGAAGAGGCGTGGGCGAGCGGCAGGCACTCCTGCTTGTCCACGGTGACGTCGCCGGGCTTGCCGACGTCGCCCGCCTTGGCCGGGCTGATCTTGTGACCCGGAACGTCGCCCTGGGTGAGCATGGCCTGCTCCAGCTCGGCGGCGGTCAGCACCTTCGCGGCGGGCGCCGCGGCGGCGCCCTTGTCGCCACCGCCCTTGCCGCCGTCGGCCGCCTTGTCGCCGCCGCACGCGGAGACGAGCAGGGCGAGGGACACCGCGGACGCGGCGACGGAGGTACGGCGAATGAGGGAGGAGCGCATGGCACCACTTTCTGTGTGATTGGTGTGCACACGATAAGCGCGCGGTGTGACAAAACGATCACACCAGGCACCCCACCCCCACACCGTGACCCACCCGTGATTCCCTCACACCACGCGGGTCCGCCCCGACCGCCCAATCCCCGAGCAGCCCGAGGACCGGACCGTGACCCGGGGGGACTCAATCCCCGTAGTGGTAACGGGCCTGAGCGATCTCGATGCAGTCGTCGCGCACGCGATACACAAGCCGGTGCTCGTCGGTGATGCGGCGCGACCACCACCCGGACAGGTTGCCCTTGAGCGGCTCGGGTTTACCGATGCCCTCGAACGGCGTGCGCGCGATGTCCTTGATCAGGCGGTTGATTGTCTTGAGGATCTTCGGATCGGCGTTCAGCCAGTGCACGTACTGCTCCCACGCCGTGGCGGAGAACAGCTTCTTCACTCGTCGTCCCCCGTCTCGGCCAAGTCCCCGACCTGGCCTCGTCCCGCGTCCAGTTCCGCGATGGAGTCCATCAGCGCGCGGGCGTTGGCGGGCGAACGAAGCAGGTACGCGGTCTCCTGCCAGCCACGGAAGTCGTCCTCCGCGATCAGGTAGGCGTTCCCCTTGCGCGAGGTGATGTGCACGGGCTCGTGGTCGTTGTTGACCTTCTCTATCAGCGGAAAGAGCTCATCCCGTGCCTTGCTGGCGCTGATCGACATGCCCGGCCCCTCCCTGGAGTCGTACAACATTTCCGTACCGTACAGCTTTACCGTACCACTCGCCGCGCCGGCCAGGCGCGGCCCCCGTCGACACCCACGTGACCGAGCACACCCCCCACGGGCGTCCCGGACGACCGACAATGGCGGGGTGATCACTTCGCCGCCACGAAGCAGCACACCCCCGCCCGGCGCCGGACCGGGTGCGTCCCGGCGTGCCGAGACGACGCCGTACGTCGACCTCACCCGGGCCGAGTGGAGCGCGCTGCGCGACAAGACGCCGCTGCCGCTCACCGCCGACGAGGTGGAGCGGCTCCGCGGCCTCGGCGACGTCATCGACCTGGACGAGGTCCGCGACATCTACCTGCCGCTGTCCCGGCTGCTCAACCTCTACGTCGGCGCCACCGCGAACCTGCGCGGGGCGCTCAACACGTTCCTCGGCGAGAAGGGCGCCCAGCGCGGCACCCCGTTCGTCATAGGGGTCGCCGGGTCCGTCGCCGTCGGCAAGTCCACCGTCGCCCGCCTCCTCCAGGCCCTGCTGGCCCGCTGGCCCGAGCACCCGCGCGTGGAGCTGGTCACGACGGACGGGTTCCTGCTGCCGATGAAGGAGCTCCAGGCGCGCGGGCTGATGTCCCGCAAGGGTTTCCCCGAGTCGTACGACCGCCGCGCGCTCACCCGGTTCGTCGCGGACATCAAGGCCGGCAAGGACGAGGTCACCGCGCCGGTCTACTCGCACCTGATCTACGACATCGTGCCCGGTCAGCGGCTCACGGTGCGCCGCCCGGACATCCTCATCGTGGAGGGCCTCAACGTCCTCCAGCCCGCCCTGCCCGGCAAGGACGGCCGCACCCGCGTGGGCCTCGCCGACTACTTCGACTTCTCCGTGTACGTGGACGCCCGGCCGGAGGACATCGAGCGCTGGTACCTGAACCGTTTCCGCAAGCTGCGCGCGACCGCGTTCCAGGACCCGTCCTCGTACTTCCGCAAGTACACGCAGGTCAGCGAGGAGGAGGCGCTGGAGTACGCCCGCACGATGTGGCGGACGATCAACAAGGTGAACCTCCTGGAGAACGTCGCCCCCACCCGCGGCCGCGCCAACCTCGTCGTCCGCAAGGGCCCCGACCACAAGGTGCAGCGGCTCTCCCTGCGCAAGCTCTGAACGCGGCCGTACGCACAGACGAAAGCGCCCCGTACGGGTCCGGAACCGGTCCCGTACGGGGCGCCCTCACACGCTGCGGGGCGGTCAGCCCAGCGTCGCCTTCACCACGTCGGCCAGCTGGCCCGCGACGGTCTTGGCCTGCTCGATGTCGGCGGCCTCGACCATGACCCGTACGAGCGGCTCCGTACCGGACGGGCGGAGCAGCACGCGGCCGGTGGTGCCCAGCGCGCGCTCGGCGTCCGCGACGGCGATGCCCAGCTCGGCGGAGGTCTTCACGCGGCTCTTGTCGACGTCCTTGACGTTGATCAGGACCTGCGGAAGGCGCTCCATCACACCGGCCAGGTCGGCGAGGCGCCGCCCGGTCGCCGCGACGCGCGCCGCCAGCAGCAGACCGGTCAGGGTGCCGTCACCGGTGGTGGCGTGGTCCAGGACGATGACGTGACCGGACTGCTCGCCGCCCAGCGCGTACCCCTGCTCCTTCATCTCCTCCAGCACATAGCGGTCGCCGACCGCGGTCTGGACGAGGCGCAGGCCCTCGCGCTCCATGGCGAGCTTGAAGCCCAGGTTGGACATGACCGTCGCGACGACGGTGTCCCCGCGCAGCGTGCCGGCCTCGCGCATGGCGAGCGCCAGGACGGCGAGGATCTGGTCGCCGTCCACCTCCGCGCCGGTGTGGTCCACGGCCAGGCAGCGGTCGGCGTCGCCGTCGTGGGCGATGCCCAGATCGGCGCCGTGCTCCAGGACGGCGGCCTTCAGCATGTCGAGGTGCGTGGAGCCGCAGCCGTCGTTGATGTTGAGGCCGTCCGGGGCGGCGCCGATCGTGATGACCTCGGCACCCGCGCGGGTGAACGCGTCGGGCGACACGTGCGAGGCCGCGCCGTGCGCCTCGTCGAGGACGATCTTCAGCCCGTCGAGCCGGTTGGGCAGCACGGACAGCAGGTGGGCGACGTAGTCGTCGGCGCCCTGCCCGTAGTCCTTGACGCGGCCCACACCGGCGCCGGTCGGCCGGTCCCACGGCTCGCCGGTGCGGTGCTGCTGGTACACCGACTCGATGCGGTCCTCCAGCTCGTCCGCCAGCTTGTGGCCGCCGCGCGCGAAGAACTTGATGCCGTTGTCGGGCATGGCGTTGTGCGACGCGGACAGCATGACGCCCAGGTCGGCGCCGAGGGACCCGGTCAGGTACGCGACGGCCGGCGTCGGCAGGACACCGACCCGCAGAACGTCCACCCCGGCGCTGGCGAGGCCCGCCACCACGGCGGCCTCCAGGAACTCCCCCGACGCGCGCGGGTCACGGCCGACCACCGCGGTGGGCCGGTGACCCTCGAAGGTTCCCGCCTCGGCGAGCACGTGGGCCGCCGCCACGGACAGGCCGAGCGCGAGCTCCGCCGTCAGATCCGCGTTGGCGACACCGCGCACACCATCCGTGCCGAAGAGTCGTCCCACAACCGTCCTCCGAAAGACTTGCCTATAGAACAAGGAGAAACGTACGCCCCGGCGGCACGGGAGTGCCGCCGGGGCGTACGTACGAGCAGCCGAGCAGGCGCGGTGATTAGCGCTTGCTGTACTGCGGCGCCTTGCGGGCCTTCTTCAGACCGGCCTTCTTCCGCTCGACCGCGCGGTCGTCGCGGCTGAGGAAGCCGGCCTTCTTCAGCGGGCCGCGGTTGTTGTCCACGTCCGCCTCGTTCAGGGCGCGGGCCACGCCGAGGCGCAGGGCGCCGGCCTGGCCGGAGACGCCGCCACCCGCGATGCGGGCGATGACGTCGTAGCGGCCCTCGAGCTCGAGCACCTTGAAGGGCTCGTTGACTTCCTGCTGGTGCACCTTGTTCGGGAAGTAGTCCTCAAGGGTGCGACCGTTGATCTTCCACTTGCCGGTGCCCGGGACGATCCGGACGCGGGCGATGGCGTTCTTGCGGCGGCCCAGGCCGGCGGCCGGCTGCGGCTCGCCGAAGCGGGAGGCCAGGGACTCCGAGGTGTACTCGCCCTCGACGGGGACCTCGGACTCGAAGGTGGTGACCTCGGCGTAGGTCTCCTCGCCCTCGATGGGGTTCTCAACAGTGGTCTCGGCCACGATGCTCCTCAGATTCTCTTCGTCTTAGGGGGTGGCCGGACTTACTGCGCGACCTGGGTGATCTCGAACGGAACCGGCTGCTGGGCAGCGTGGGGGTGGTTCTCGCCCGCGTAGACCTTCAGCTTCGAGAGCATCTGACGGCCGAGGGAGTTCTTCGGGAGCATGCCCTTGACGGCCTTCTCGACGGCCTTCTCCGGGTTGTTCGCCAGGAGGTCGTCGTAGCGGACGGAACGCAGACCACCCGGGTAGCCGGAGTGGCGGTACGCCATCTTCTGGGTCCGCTTGTTGCCGGACAGGTGCACCTTGTCGGCGTTGATGATGATGACGAAGTCACCAGCGTCGACGTGCGGCGCGTAGATCGGCTTGTGCTTGCCCCGGAGGAGCGTGGCGGCGGTGGTGGCCAGGCGACCCAGGACGACGTCCTGGGCGTCAATGACGTGCCACTGGCGAGTGACATCGCCGGGCTTGGGGCTGTACGTACGCACGGTCGTAGCCTTCGCTTCTTCAGTGAGTGGGTCCTGTCAAGGCCACCACGGACGATCACGACAGCCAAGACCACACGTCGGTGACGCAAACCGAGTGCAGGTCGCTGGTCATCGGCCCGGTGAGCCGGCGTAGCGGCCTCTCACGTGAGATCGAGCAAGCCAGTACGCATAACGAACCAGAAGAATACGCGCCGTCCCCCGCCCGGGTCAAAACGGCGCCCGGCGCCCCCGCACGCCACGGCGGCGCCCGCCGCGGCCGGAGGCGCCGCTACCGCTCGCATGGCCGGACACCGTACGCGACGCCGCACCCGGCCCCGCCACCGCACGCGTACCACGCACCGCGCGGCCCACACCCGCCGCCGTTACCGCTCCCGTACCACGCGCCGCTCGTCCCACACGGGCTCCGCCGTCTCCCGTACGACACCGTCCGACCCGAAGACCAGGTACCGGTCGAAGGACCGCGCGAACCACCGGTCGTGCGTCACGGCCAGCACCGTCCCCTCGTACGCCTCCAGGCCCGCCTGAAGCGCCTCCGCCGACTCCAGGTCCAGGTTGTCCGTCGGCTCGTCCAGCAGCAGCGCCGTGGCGCCCGACAGCTCCAGGAGCAGGATCTGGAACCGCGCCTGCTGTCCGCCCGAAAGCCGCCCGAACACCTGGTCGCCCTGCTTCTCCAGCTCGTACCGCCGCAGCACCGACATGGCGCCGCCCCGGTCCTTGGAGTGCTCGGTCCACAGGATGTCCACCAGCGTCCGCCCCTCCAGCTCCGGGTGGGCGTGGGTCTGCGCGAAGTGGCCCGGCACGACCCGCGCGCCCAGCTTCCACGCGCCCGAGTGCGCGACCGACGCGTCACCGGCGAGCAGCCGCAGGAAGTGCGACTTGCCGGAGCCGTTCGACCCCAGCACGGCGACCCGCTCCCCGTAGAAGACCTCCAGGTCGAACGGTTTCATCAACCCGGTCAGCTCAAGCCCCCGGCACTCCACCGCCCGCACCCCGGTCCGCCCGCCGCGCAGCCGCATCCGGATGTCCTGCTCGCGCGGCGGCTCCGGCGGCGGACCGGCCTCCTCGAACTTCCGCAGCCGCGTCTGCGCCGCCGCGTACCGGGACGCCATCTCATGGCTGACCGACGCCGCCTGCCGCAGGTTCACCACGAGCCGCTTCAGCTGGGCGTGCTTCTCCTCCCAGCGCCGCTTCAGCTCCTCGAAGCGCGCGAACCGCTCCCGCCTGGCCTCGTGGAAGGTGGCGAAGCCACCGCCGTGCACCCACACGTCCGCCCCGGCGGGGCCCGGCTCCACGGCGACGATCTTCTGCGCGGCCCGCGCCAGCAGCTCCCGGTCGTGCGACACGAACAGCACCGTCTTGCGGGTCTCGCCGAGCCGCTCCTCCAGCCACCGCTTGCCCGGTACGTCCAAATAGTTGTCCGGCTCGTCCAGCAGCAGCACCTCCTCGGGCCCGCGCAGCAGCGCCTCCAGCACCAGCCGCTTCTGCTCGCCGCCGCTGAGCGTGCGCACCTGGCGGAACTGCGCTCGCTCGTACGGGACGCCGAGCGCCGCCGTGGTGCACATGTCCCACAGCGTCTCCGCCTCGTAGCCGCGCGCCTCCGCCCAGTCGCTGAGCGCCTGCGCGTACCGCATCTGCGCGGCCTCGTCGTCCACGGTCATGATCAGGTGCTCGGCCTCGTCCACCGCGGCCGCCGCCTGGCGGATGCGCGGCGGCGCCACGGACACGAGCAGGTCCCGCACCGTCCGCTCGTCCCGTACGGACCCCACGAACTGCGGCATCACCCCGAGCCCGCCGCTCACCGTGACCGTCCCGCCGTGCGGCTGCGCCTCACCCGCGATCAGTCTCAGCAGCGTCGTCTTGCCCGCGCCGTTCGGCCCCACGAGCGCGACCACGGCACCCTCACCGACCCGGAACGACACATCACCGAGCAGCGCCCGCCCGTCCGGCAGGAAGTACTCCAGATGCGCTACCTCGACATGTCCCATGTCCCGCATTCTGACCGCCGAAGGGCCCCGCGCCCAACCGGATTAGGATGCGCGGCATGAGCTATGGGGGACCGCAGTGGCCGCAGGAGCCGCACCAGCCGGACGGCAACTCCGGCCACGACCCGTACGGGGGGCAGCAGCAGTACGGGACCGGGCAGCAGGGCGGATCACAGGGCGCCCCGTACGGCCAGGGCCAGGCACAGCCCGGCTACGGCTACCCCCACGGCCAGGGACAGCCCGCGTACGGCTATCCCCACGCGCAGCAGCAGCCCGCCTACGCGCAGCAGCCCGCGTTCGGCGGCCACGACGACGGCACCCCGGACTGGAGCGCGCTCGCCGAGGCGTCGGAGGCCCGGCAGCGCCGTAAGCGCTGGCTCATCGCGGGCGGCGGCGTCCTCGCCACGGCCGCCATCGCCACCCTCGTCGCCGTCGCGGTCGTCTCCACCAACGAGGACTCCCCCGCGTCGGCGGGCGGCGCGACCGGCAGCTCCGCCACCACCGTCCCCGGCGGCGCCGAACTGCCGACCGGCGGGACGGGCCCGCGGCCGTCGTTCTCCTCCGTCGCCCCGCCGCCCCCGCCGAACCCGATGGACTTCATCTCCACCGCCGCCAAGGACAAGGCCCCGCTCACCGCGGAGGGCCTGTTCCCCGGCAAGAAGCTCACCTTCGGCGACCGCGTCTACACCAAGGGCGCCACCAGCTCCACCACGAACTGCGGGTCCGCGGGCAAGGGCGGCCTCGGCACGGTCCTGGAGAACCACGGCTGCACCCGCGTCATCCGCGCCACCTACACCCGCGACGGCGTCGCCATCACCGTCGGCGTCGCCCTCTTCGCCGACCAGGGCAAGGCCCTGAAGGCGAAGGAGGGCGCCCGCGGCGGCGTCGCCCCGCTCGCCGGCGGCGGCGTCGGCGACTTCTGCCGCGCCACCGTCTGCCTGCGCCGCTCCAACGCGCTGGGCCGGTACGCCTACTTCACGCAGGCCGGCTTCACCAACGGCAAGAAGGTCACCCAGTCCGACACGGCCGTCTTCAAGACCAGCGACGACCTGGCGTCCTTCGCCTTCAACCAGATCTACGCCCGCGGCCGCGCCCAGGCGTCAGCAGCAGCCACCGCGCCCGCCGACGGGCAGTGACCGCTTGTTGCGGGCCTCACGGTTGCGGGCGGCCAGCAGCTCGTCGGCCGGGTAGCCGACCTCCTCCAGCGTGAGCCCGTGGGGCCGTACGACATGCACGGCGGAGTCCCGCACCCCGGCGGCCAGCACCTTGCCCGGCCAGTCCACGGGCCGGTGCCCGTCGCCGACGAACAGCATCGCGCCGACCAGCGAGCGCACCATGTTGTGGCAGAACGCGTCGGCCCGCACGGTCGCCTCCAGCACCCCGCCGGGCAGCCGCTCCCAGCGCAGCTCCTGGAGGGTGCGGATGGTGGTGGCCCCGTCACGCTTCTTGCAGTACGCGGCGAAGTCGTGCTCGCCCAGCAGCCGTTCGGCGGCGGCGTTCATGGCGTCCACGTCGAGCGGCCAGTCGTGCCACAGGACGTGCCCGCGCAGCAGCGGGTCCACGCCGCCGGGATTGTCGGTGACCCGGTACGCGTAGCGGCGCCAGATCGCGGAGAACCGCGCGTTGAACCCGGGCGGCGCCTCCTCGACGCGCCAGACCCGCACATCGTGGGCGAGCCGCCCGGCCAGCCGCCGCAGCAGCTTGTCCCGGTGCTCGGCCCACACGTCCTCGGGCAGGTCCACATGGGCGACCTGGCCGCGGGCGTGCACCCCGGCGTCGGTCCGCCCGGCGACGGTCAGCTCGTACGTCCGTGTGGACCGCGTGACGGTCCGCAGGGCGTCCTCGATCTCCCCCTGCACGGTGCGCCGCCCGCCGGGCTGCTTGGCCCACCCGTGGAAGTCCTTGCCGTCGTACGACAGGTCCAGCCGTACCCGTACGAAGCCGGGCTCCACCTCATCGCTCACGGAGACGATCCTCTCAAAGTCCTGCACACGCGGGACGGGCCCGCCCCCGAGGGGTACGGGCCCGTCCGTTCGGCCATTGCCGTAAGGGCTCGGCCATCACCCCCGCTCACGCGGGGAGAAGGGGGCTCACGCCTCCTTCGACTCCTCGGCCGGAGCCTCGGTGGCGGCGGCCTCGTCGGCCTCCTTCACCGCGCGCTTGGTCGCGGCCTCGGCCTCGGCGACGGTCGCCTTCTTGGCGATCTCACCCTCGACCAGCTCGATGACCGCCATCGGGGCGTTGTCGCCACGACGGTTGCCGATCTTGGTGATGCGGGTGTAACCACCCGGGCGCTCGGCGTAGCGCGGGGCGATCTCGGTGAAGAGCGTGTGGACGATGCTCTTGTCCGTGATCGTCTGGAGAACCAGGCGACGGTTGTGGATGTCGCCCTTCTTCGCCTTGGTGATCAGGCGCTCGGCGACCGGACGCAGGCGGCGGGCCTTGGCCTCGGTCGTGGTGATGCGGCCGTGCTCGAAGAGCGACTTCGCGAGGTTCGCGAGGAGCAGCTTCTCGTGCGCGGCGCTGCCGCCCAGACGGGCACCCTTGGCGGGCTTCGGCATGGTGTTTCTCCTTGTGATCTGCACCGGCCGTATCAGGTACCGGTGTCAGGGCCCCGCGGGCGGACGCCCGCGGGCAGTGATCAGTACTGCTCGGTCTCGACGAAGCCCGCGTCCGCGTCGTCGTCGGCGCCGAAGGCGTCGGCGGCGGCGGTCGGGTCGAATCCGGGCGGGCTGTCCTTGAGGGCCAGGCCCATGCCGGCCAGCTTCGCCTTGACCTCGTCGATCGACTTCGCACCGAAGTTGCGGATGTCGAGCAGGTCGGCCTCGGAGCGGGCGACGAGCTCACCCACGGAGTGGATGCCCTCGCGCTTGAGGCAGTTGTAGGAGCGGACCGTGAGCTCCAGCTCCTCGATCGGCAGCGCCAGGTCGGCGGCCAGGGCGGCGTCCGTGGGGGACGGGCCCATGTCGATGCCCTCGGCGTCGATGTTCAGCTCACGCGCGAGACCGAACAGCTCGACCAGGGTCTTGCCGGCGGACGCCATGGCGTCGCGCGGGCGCATGGCCTGCTTGGTCTCGACGTCGACGATGAGCTTGTCGAAGTCGGTGCGCTGCTCGACTCGGGTCGCCTCGACCTTGTAGGTGACCTTGAGGACCGGCGAGTAGATGGAGTCGACCGGGATGCGGCCGATCTCCTGGCCCGCCTGCTTGTTCTGCACGGCGGAGACGTAGCCGCGACCGCGCTCGACGGTCAGCTCCATCTCCAGCTTGCCCTTGCCGTTGAGCGTGGCGAGGACCAGGTCGGGGTTGTGGACCTCGACACCGGCCGGCGGGGCGATGTCGGCGGCGGTGACCAGACCCGGGCCCTGCTTGCGCAGGTACATCACGACCGGCTCGTCGTGCTCCGAGGAGACGACCAGCTGCTTGATGTTGAGGATGAGGTCGGTGACGTCCTCCTTGACGCCCGGCACGGTGGTGAACTCGTGCAGGACACCGTCGATGCGGATGGACGTGACGGCCGCACCCGGGATCGAGGAGAGGAGCGTACGGCGGAGGCTGTTGCCGAGCGTGTAGCCGAAGCCCGGCTCCAGCGGCTCGATGACGAACCGCGAGCGGTACTCGTCGACGACCTCTTCGGTCAGCGAGGGACGCTGAGCGATCAGCATGGTGTGTTCCTTCAGTCGTGGACGCCCGCTATTTGACGTCCTCGGATGGTGCAAGGGTACGGGCGGTACGCCCCCGAAGGGCCGTACCGCCCGGAAACCCTGCTACAGGCGTGAGCCGTGCGTCAGACGCGGCGGCGCTTCGGCGGGCGGCAGCCGTTGTGCGGGGTCGGCGTGACGTCCTGGATGGAGCCGACCTCGAGGCCGGTCGCCTGCAGGGAGCGGATCGCGGTCTCACGACCGGAGCCCGGGCCCTTGACGAAGACGTCGACCTTGCGCATGCCGTGCTCCTGCGCGCGGCGGGCGGCCGACTCGGCGGCCATCTGCGCGGCGAACGGAGTCGACTTGCGGGAGCCCTTGAAGCCGACGTGGCCGGCGGAGGCCCAGGAGATCACGTTGCCGGACGGGTCCGTGATCGAAACGATGGTGTTGTTGAACGTGCTCTTGATGTGCGCGTGGCCGTGAGCGACGTTCTTCTTTTCCTTGCGGCGCACCTTCTTGACGGCGCCCTGACGTCCCTTGGGGGGCATCTCTTACTCCTACGGGAGGTGGTCGGTCCTACAGCGAAGACCGTGGGAAACGCGGGGTCCGGGGGTCGCCCCCCGAAGAGCCGCAGTGTCCGCTGTGGACTACTTCTTGCCCGGCTTCTTCTTACCGGCGATGGCGCGACGCGGGCCCTTGCGGGTGCGGGCGTTCGTGCTGGTGCGCTGACCGCGGACCGGCAGGCCACGGCGGTGACGCAGACCCTGGTACGTACCGATCTCGACCTTGCGGCGGATGTCGGCCTGGATCTCGCGACGGAGGTCACCCTCGGTCTTGATGTTGTTGTCCACGTACTCGCGGATCTTGACCAGGTCCTCCTCGGACAGGTCACGAACGCGGGTGTTCGGGTTCACACCGGTGGCGGCGAGGGTCTCCTTCGCCAGGGTGCGGCCGATGCCGAAGACGTAGGTGAGTGCGACCTCCACACGCTTTTCGCGCGGGATGTCAACACCGGAAACGCGTGCCATTCACTGGCTCCTGTGTGATCGGGGGTCTTCCGCAGCGCCGTTCTCTGGCCGCCGTACGAGGTACGGACCAGGTCCCCGGCCCCCGCCGGAGGTGTCGCCAGCCGGAAATGGCCCGGCGGGCGCTGCGTATGTACGAGTTACTTGCGTCGCGCGTGAGCTGCGAGGTGCAGGTAGGTGTAGGTCGGCGTGCGTCAGCCCTGGCGCTGCTTGTGGCGCAGGTTGTCGCAGATGACCATGACCCGGCCGTGGCGGCGGATCACCTTGCACTTGTCGCAGATCTTCTTGACGCTCGGCTTGACCTTCATGGGATGTGAGGTTCTCCGGGTCAGTGCCAGCACCCCGTGGAAGGGGCACGGACAAGATCTACTTGTAGCGGTAGACGATCCGGCCACGCGTCAGGTCGTACGGAGACAACTCCACGACGACCCGGTCATCCGGGAGGATACGGATGTAGTGCATCCGCATCTTGCCGCTGATGTGCGCGAGGACCTTGTGACCGTTCTGGAGCTCCACCTTGAACATGGCGTTCGGCAGGGACTCGATCACGGTGCCCTCAATCTCGATGGCACCTTGCTTCTTGGCCACGCTTCGCCCTTCGAATCGGCTACCTTGATCGACTTTCGCTGCCGCGTGCGGGCACGCTGGTACACGAGAGCCGACGCATCAGTCTACGCGAGGCCCCGAGAAAAGACGAATCCCCCAGCCTGCCCACTCCGGGAGATCCCTAAGCCGGCGCAGTACGGGCCGGGCGGAGGGACGCCGGAGGGGCGGTCGGGGGAAGCCGTCGGGTACGTCGTCCGGGCCGCCGTCGGGTCCTGGTCGGGGCCACCGTCGGGTCGCCTCGGGGTTGCCCCGGGTCCCGGCCGGGTCATGTCCGGGTCGCCCAGGCCCCGGTCGGGGTCCGCCCCGGGCTCACCGTCCGGGTCGCCTCGGGGTTCCTCGGGGTCGCCGTCGGACCGGGGCAGGGGCGCCGTGAGGCCGGGCCCCGCTCAGGTCACCGTCAGGCGAGGGGGTCCGGGGCGGCCGTGACGCCCAGCTCGGCGAGCTTCGCCTTGCCGCCGTCGGGGGCGGTGAGGACCAGCGGGCCGTCCTCGGTCAGGGCTACCGAGTGCTCCCAGTGCGAGGACCAGGTGCCGTCCGTCGTGATGACGGTCCAGTCGTCCTCCAGGACCTCCGTGCGCGGCGTACCGAGGGACACCATGGGCTCGATGGCCAGGCAGAAGCCGGGGACCAGCCGGGGGCCCTTGCCGCGCTTGCGGGACACGTAGTTCAGCAGGTGCGGGTCCATGTGCATCTCGCTGCCGATGCCGTGGCCGCCGTAGTCCTCGATGATCCCGTACTTGCCGCCGCCCGGCTTCGGCTGGCGGCGGATGTACGTCTCGATGGCGCGGGAGATGTCCACCAGGCGGTTGCCGTTCTTCATCGCGGCGATGCCGGCCCACATGGACTCCTCGGTCACCCGCGACAGCTCCAGCAGCTCCGGCGCGTGCCCGGACCCGACGAACGCCGTGTACGCGGCGTCGCCGTGCCAGCCGTCCACGATGGCGCCCGCGTCGATGGAGATGATGTCGCCGTCCTTGAGGACGACCTCGTCGCTGGGGATGCCGTGGACGACGACCTCGTTCACGGAGGTGCAGATGGTCGCGGGGAAGCCGCCGTACCCGAGGAAGTTCGACTTGGCGCCGTGCTCGGCGATGACCTTGCGGGCGGCCTCGTCCAGGTCCTTGGTGGTGGCGCCGGGGACGGCCACCTCGCGCGTCGCCGCGTGGATGGCCGCGACGACCAGCCCCGCCTCGCGCATCTTCGCGATCTGCTCCGGGGTCTTGATCTGCACCATGACGGCAAACGCCTTTCTCGGACTGCGGGGACTGCGGGGACTGCTCGGGGACTACTGGACGGCTGGACCGCCGCTCCACGGCCTCCGGGAAGGCCGGGCCCTCGGTACCACGATACGGGCGGGCCCGCGCCAACGGCTTCGGCCGCGGCACCCGGTACGGGCACCGCGGCCGAAGCGCGGAACGTGCGGCAGGTCGGCGGGGCCTACGCGGCGTGCTCGCCGCGCAGCGCCGCCATGGCCCGGTCGGTCACCTCGTTGACCTTGCCGAGCGCGGAGATCGTCACCACGAGGCCCTGGGCCCGGTAGTGGTCGATGATCGGCTCGGTCTGCGTGTGGTAGACCTCGAGCCGCGTGCGGACGGTCTCCTCGGAGTCGTCGTCACGCTGGTACAGCTCGCCGCCGCAGACGTCGCAGACGCCGGCCTGCTTCGGCGGGGAGTACGTCACGTGGAAGACGTGCGCGCTGTCGTTGCGGCAGATGCGGCGGCCGGCGATCCGCTTGACGACCTCGTCCTCCGGGACCTCCAGGTCCAGGACGGCGTCGAGCTTCATGTCGGCGGCCTCGAGCATCGTGTCGAGCGCCTTGGCCTGGGCGACGTTGCGCGGGAAGCCGTCCAGCAGGAAGCCGTGCTCGGCGTCCGGCTGCTCCATGCGGTCCTTGGCCATCCCGATCGTGACCTCGTCGGGCACCAGGTTGCCGGCGTCCATGTACGCCTTGGCCTGCTTGCCCAGCTCCGTGCCCTGACTGATGTTTGCCCGGAACAGGTCACCCGTGGAGATGTGCGGAATCGACAGATTCCCGGCAAGGAACGCGGCCTGCGTTCCCTTGCCCGCACCGGGTGGTCCGACGAGGACGATTCGCATCAGCGGAGGAACCCTTCGTAATTGCGCTGCTGGAGCTGGCTCTCGATCTGCTTCACGGTCTCCAGCCCCACACCCACGATGATGAGGATGCTCGTCCCGCCGAACGGGAAGTTGGCGTTCGCACCGCCGAAGCCCGCCAACGCCATCGTCGGCACAAGAGCGATCAGACCCAGATACAGCGAGCCGGGCCAAGTGATCCGGTTGAGCACGTAGCTCAAGTACTCAGCAGTAGGTCGACCGGCCCGGATACCCGGGATGAAGCCACCATACTTCTTCATGTTGTCGGCCACTTCCTCGGGGTTGAAGGAGATGGCCACATAGAAGAAGGCGAAGAACACGATGAGGAAGAAGTAGATCACCGTGTGGATGGGCTTGCCGTCCACCAAATGCTGCTGAATCCAGGCAGACCACCCCGAGGTGCTGTTGCCCGCGAACTGGACGATCAGGATCGGGATGTAGAGCAGCGACGAGGCGAAGATGACGGGAATCACACCCGCCTGGTTCACCTTGAGCGGGATGTACGTCGAGGTGCCGCCGTACGAGCGGCGGCCGATCATGCGCTTCGCGTACTGGACCGGGATGCGGCGCTGGGCCTGCTCGACGAAGACCACCAGGGCGACCATCACGAAGCCGATCAGGATGACCGTGCCGAACTCGATCCAGCCCTTGGCGAGCTTGCCGCTCTCCTTGATGGCCCACAGGGAGCCGGGGAAGCCGGCGGCGATCGAGATGAACATCAGGATCGACATGCCGTTGCCGACGCCGCGGTCGGTGATCAGCTCACCGAGCCACATGACGAGGGCGGTGCCGGCGGTCATGGTGATGACCATGACGACGATGGTGAAGATCGACTGGTCGGGGACGATCTGGCTGGCGACGCTGCATCCGGTGAACAGCGCACCGCTCTTCGCGGTGGCGACCAGGCCGGTGCCCTGGAGGATGGCCAGGGCGACGGTCAGGTAGCGCGTGTACTGCGTGATCTTCGCCTGCCCGGACTGGCCCTCCTTCTTCAGGGCCTCGAGGCGCGGGATGACCACGGTCAGCAGCTGAAGGATGATGCTCGCCGTGATGTACGGCATGATGCCGAGCGCGAAGATGGTGATCTGCAGCAGGGCACCACCGCTGAACATGTCCATCAGGCCGAGCAGGTTGTTGTTGCCCTGCTGGGCCTGCTTGACACATTGCTGGACGTTCTCGTAGTCCACACCGGGAACGGGGATGTGCGCACCGAGCCGGTAGAGCACGATGATGCCGAACGTGAAGAGCAGCTTCTTACGCAGGTCGGGCGTCTTGAACGCCCGGGCGAACGCGGTGAGCACGGTGCCTCCTGCGACCCCCGAGCTAGCGCGTCAGAGGCGACGGGTTTGAAGAATCATCGGTTACTTGGCTGGGCGGACTGTGCTGGCACAGTCCGCCCGAAGATTAATGGCGCCACCCTACCCGGCCAGGTGGCACACGGGAAACATCTGTAGCGCCCCACGGCCCGAACCCACGGGCCCGATCGCCCGCCGCCACCCCCACATTCACCCCCAAGCGGGACCCCCGCCCCGCTCGGGCCTCTACCACATCCCGGCCCCGGCCCCCCGCCGGGGCCCATGGCCGCCACGGTCGGTCGGGCGCGCCGCCCACGGCCGAGGACGCCCCTCGCCGGACAGTGCCACCCGGCTCAGAACCCGCGTCCCGTGCCCCCGATCGCCTCCCTCGCAAAGCCTGGGCGAGTTCCGCGTCTCTTTCCCACGACGAACATGTGCCGGTACACCGTCACCTGGTGCCGAGGGACGCCGCAGAGGGTCGCCACGCCCGTCAGGGCGACGGCGGCGCACGGTCCCACGGGGAGGGGCCGTACGAGGCATCAGCCGCACAGGCGCGACGGGGTCCGGCCACAGGGATGGAGGCGGCTTCGGGCCGCGCGCACGCAGATCGCGCCGACGGCCACAGGAGGCACCGCCCACACGGCGCCCAGAACCGCGCAAGCGCTTCAGGCCGCGGGCACTGCGGGACCCGTGGCGGCGAACCAGCGCCCGGCCCTTGACCCCGGAAGGGCGCGGCGGCAACGACCTCCGGCCCGCAGAACGCGCAGGTGAACGGCGTCCGTACGGGGTGCGGGCTAGACAGGGGCTTCGCCAAGGCCCGAGGAGTTCTGTCGCTCCGCACAGCCCGCCGGGCTGCGGGGCATCGGGGCATCGGGGCATCGGGGCATCGGGGCATCGGGGCATCGGGGCCTGAGCGTGCTCGGGTGCTGGGCCGCGAGCGCACCCGGGCTCCGCCGAGCCGGGGCAACGGGACCGCAGCCGCCCCCGGACGACAACGGCACATCACAGCCGCGCCAGGGCACCGAAGTTGTAAGGGCCAAGCCGCAGAGCCACGCCGGGCACCGGGTCCACGCGCCCGGCGCCAAGCCGCAGAGCCACGCCGGGCACCGGGTCCACGCGCCCGGCGCCAAGCCGCAGAGCCACGCCGAGCACCGGGTCCACGCGCCCGGCGCCAAGCCGCAGAGCCACGCCGAGCACCGGGTCCACGCGCCCGGCGCCGGGCCGCAGAGGGCTGCCTCAGGCGCCGGTTGATGGAGAGCGCCCCGGGCACCGGGGGCCAGACGGCACCTGGTCCCAACGACAAAACGGCACCCGCACGCCCAACTGCCCGACGTTGACCGCCAGCACCCCGGGTGCCGGGGCGACACCCGAGCCCGAGGGCAGCCGGGCAGCCAGACGCCCGGGGGGCCAGCCGGGCACCGCCCCGCAGGGGGCGCCGGCCAGCCGGGGAGCGCCCCCGCGCCGGGGCACGTGGCCGACCGCGCGCGGGTGCCCGGCTCCGGGTATGGGAAAGGCCTGGTAAGGCGCCTTGCGGCGTCCTACCAGGCCTTTTCCGGGGCTCAGACGAGCTCGGTGACCGTACCGCCAGCGGCGGTGATCTTCTCCTTGGCGGAGCCGGAGACGGCGTCGACCGTCACCTGCAGCGCCACGGAGACCTCGCCCTGACCCAGCACCTTGACGAGCTGGTTCTTGCGAACCGCGCCCTTGGCGACCAGGTCGGCGACCGTCACCTCGCCACCCTCGGGGTAGAGGGCAGCGAGCTTGTCCAGGTTCACGACCTGGTACTCGGTCTTGAACGGGTTCTTGAAGCCCTTCAGCTTCGGGAGGCGCATGTGCAGCGGCATCTGGCCGCCCTCGAAGCGCTCCGGAACCTGGTAGCGGGCCTTCGTGCCCTTGGTACCACGACCGGCCGTCTTACCCTTCGACGCCTCACCACGACCCACACGGGTCTTGGCGGTCTTGGCGCCCGGGGCGGGACGGAGGTTGTGGATCTTCAGCGGGTTGTTCTCCGCCATGATCAGTCGACCTCCTCGACCGTCACGAGGTGGCGGACGGTGTGCACCATGCCGCGGAACTCGGGGCGGTCCTCCTTGACGACCACGTCACCCAGGCGCTTGAGGCCCAGGGTACGCAGCGTGTCGCGGTGGTTCTGCTTGCTGCCGATGTACGACTTCGTCTGCGTGATCTTGAGGCGAGCCATTACGCACCCACCCCGGCACGCGCACGCAGCAGAGCCGCGGGGGCGACGTCCTCGAGCGGCAGACCGCGGCGGGCCGCGATCTCCTCGGGACGCTGCAGGCCCTTCAGGGCCTCCACGGTCGCGTGCACGATGTTGATCGCGTTGTCGGAGCCGAGCGACTTCGACAGGATGTCGTGAACGCCGGCGCACTCGAGCACGGCACGCACCGGGCCACCGGCGATAACACCGGTACCGGGGGAAGCCGGCTTGAGCAGGACGACGCCCGCGGCCTTCTCACCCTGGATCGGGTGCGGGATGGTGCCCTGGATACGGGGGACCTTGAAGAAGTGCTTCTTGGCCTCCTCAACACCCTTGGCGATGGCGGCCGGCACCTCCTTGGCCTTGCCGTAACCGACACCCACGGTGCCGTCACCGTCGCCCACCACGACCAGCGCGGTGAAGCTGAAGCGACGACCACCCTTCACAACCTTGGCGACGCGGTTGATCGCGACAACGCGCTCAACGTACGCGGTCTTCTCGGCGGCAGCAGCGCCGCCGTCACGGCCCTTCCGGTCCCGCCGCTCGCCGCCACCGGCACCGCTTCCGCGGCGCTGGGGTCCAGCCATTGGAATTACCTCTCTCTGTATCCGCTAGCTACGGAACCGGCTCAGAACTTCAGGCCGGCTTCGCGGGCGGCGTCCGCCAGGGCGGCGATGCGCCCGGCGTACCTGTTGCCGCCACGGTCGAACACGACAGCCTCGACACCGGCGGCCTTGGCACGCTCGGCGACGAGCTTGCCGACCTGCTGGGCCTTCGCCGACTTGTCGCCTTCGCCGCCGCGGATGGACGCGTCCAGGGTCGACGCCGACGCCACGGTGTGACCCGCGATGTCGTCGATGACCTGGGCGGTGATCCCACGGTTGGACCGGGTGACGACCAGGCGCGGACGCTCAGCGGTACCCGAGACCTTCTTCCGGATGCGGATGTGGCGACGCTTCAGAGCAGCGCCCTTGTAGGCCTTGCCCTTGGCAATCTTCACGCCGTATGCCATGGCTTACTTACCAGCCTTTCCGACCTTGCGGCGGATGACCTCGCCCGCGTACTTCACGCCCTTGGCCTTGTACGGGTCGGGCTTGCGCAGCTTGCGGATGTTCGCGGCGACCTCGCCGACCTTCTGCTTGTCGATGCCCTCGACCGAGAACTTGGTCGGCGACTCGACCTTGAACGAGATGCCCTCGGGCGCCTCGACGAGGATCGGGTGGCTGTAGCCGAGCTGGAACTCCAGGTTGGAGCCCTTCGCGGCAACGCGGTAACCGACACCGCTGATCTCGAGCGCCTTCGTGTACCCCTGGGTCACACCGGTGATCATGTTGGCCACCAGCGTGCGGGACAGGCCGTGAAGGGCCTTGTTCTGACGCTCATCGTTGGGGCGGGTGACGTTCAGAACGCCGTCCTCACCCTTGACGATCTCGATCGGCGCGGCGACGGTGTGGCTCAGGGTGCCCTTGGGGCCCTTCACCTCGACCGTACGGCCATCGATGGTGACGTCCACGCCGGCGGGAACCGTGATGGGGAGCTTGCCGATACGCGACATTGGCTTTTCCTCCGTTCCCGACTACCAGACGTAGGCGAGGACTTCCCCACCCACGCCCTTCTTCTGCGCCTGCTGGCCGGTCAGGAGACCATGGGACGTGGAGATGATCGCCACGCCCAGGCCGCCGAGAACCTTCGGCAGGTTGGTGGACTTCGCGTAGACCCGGAGACCGGGCTTCGAGATCCGCTTGATGCCCGCGATGGAGCGCTCGCGGTTCGGGCCGAACTTCAGCTCGAGGACGAGGTTCTTGCCGACCTCGGCGTCCTCGACCTTCCAGCCCGTGATGAAGCCCTCCTGCTTGAGGATCTCCGCGATGTGAGACTTGATCTTGCTGTGCGGCATCGTCACGGTGTCGTGGTACGCCGAGTTCGCGTTCCGCAGACGCGTAAGCATGTCTGCGATCGGATCAGTCATGGTCATGAATTGGCCTTCGGCCTCTCTCGCCGGGGTTTCCTGTATGCGCCATCCCTCTCCCCACTCATGGGCGGGACGGGTGCGGTGCGGGGACCTACGGCGTAGTAAGCGTTATCTAGCGGGGTTCGGCCCGCGGGCGTCCGGGCGGCAGGCGCCCAACCCCACAAGCCTACGTCATGTGGGGAGGGGCCCCTGCCGACCGGTCTGCTTACCGAGAGCCTGGCATCAACCCAACTGGGTTGATTACCAGGAGCTCTTGGTCACGCCCGGCAGCTCGCCACGGTGAGCCATCTCACGGAGGCACACGCGGCACAGGCCGAACTTGCGGTAGACGGAGTGGGGCCGGCCGCAGCGCTGGCAGCGGGTGTACGCGCGCACACCGAACTTCGGCTTGCGGGCGGCCTTAGCGATCAGAGCCTTCTTCGCCACGGTCAGTTCTCCTTGAACGGGAAGCCGAGGTGACGGAGGAGGGCACGACCCTCGTCGTCGTTGGTCGCCGTGGTGACCACGGTGATGTCCATGCCCCGGACCCGGTCGATCTTGTCCTGGTCGATCTCGTGGAACATGACCTGCTCCGTGAGACCGAAGGTGTAGTTGCCACGGCCGTCGAACTGCTTCGGGGACAGACCACGGAAGTCGCGGATGCGCGGAAGCGCGAGCGACAGGGTGCGGTCCAGGAACTCCCACATGCGGTCGCCACGGAGCGTGACGTGGGCACCGATCGGCTGACCCTCACGCAGCTTGAACTGCGCGATGGACTTGCGGGCCTTGGTGACGGCCGGCTTCTGACCGGTGATCGTGGTGAGGTCGCGGATGGCGCCCTCGATCAGCTTGGAGTCGCGGGCGGCGTCGCCCACACCCATGTTGACCACGATCTTGACGAGGCCCGGAACCTGCATGACGTTCTCGTACTTGAACTCGTCACGCAGCTTGCCGACGATCTCCTCGCGGTACTTCGTCTTGAGACGCGGGGTCGTGGTGGTAGCCATCAGATGTCCTCACCCGTCCGCTTGGCAACGCGGATCTTGTTGCCGTTCTCGTCGAAGCGGTAACCGACGCGGGTCACGACCTTCTTGCCGTCCTTCTCCACGACGAGCTGAACGTTGCTCACGTGAATGGGGGCTTCGACCGTGACGATGCCGCCGGCCTGCGAGGCGCGGCCCGGCTGGTTCGCCTTGGTGTGCTTCTTGACCCGGTTGACACCCTCGACCAGGACGCGGTCCTCACGGGGGAAGGCCGCGATGACCTTGCCCTGCTTGCCCTTGTCCTTGCCGGTGATGACCTGGACCAGGTCACCCTTCTTGATCTTCATGCTTACAGCACCTCCGGCGCGAGCGAGATGATCTTCATGAACTTCTTCTCGCGCAGCTCACGGCCGACCGGGCCGAAGATACGGGTGCCGCGAGGGTCGCCGTCGTTCTTCAGAATGACGGCGGCGTTCTCGTCGAAGCGGATGTACGAGCCGTCCTGGCGGCGGCGCTCCTTGACGGTGCGAACGATGACCGCCTTGACGACGTCACCCTTCTTCACGTTGCCACCGGGGATCGCGTCCTTGACGGTGGCGACGATGACGTCACCGATGCCCGCGTAGCGGCGACCGGAGCCACCGAGCACACGGATGCAAAGGATTTCCTTCGCACCAGTGTTGTCGGCGACACGCAGTCGCGACTCCTGCTGGATCACGTCTATCTCCTGATTGTCTGCCGGTTCCCGGCGCCCGTGGGCGAACCCACGGGACGCCGAGCCTGGCGGAACGAACCTGAAGGGTTACCCCTTCAAGTAATTACTTGGCCTTCTCGAGGATCTCGACGATGCGCCAGTGCTTCGTCGCGGACAGCGGCCGGGTCTCCATCAGGAGGACGCGGTCGCCGACGCCGGCAGCGTTCTGCTCGTCGTGGGCCTTGAGCTTGCTCGTGCTACGGATGACCTTGCCGTACAGCGCGTGCTTCTTGCGGTCCTCGACGGCGACGACGACGGTCTTGTCCATCTTGTCGCTGACGACGATGCCCTCACGGGTCTTGCGGAAGCCTCGAGCCTCAGTGTTCGTCTCAGTCACGTTGTTCTCGCTCATCAGGCGTTCTCCACCGTTTCGATGCCCAGCTCACGCTCGCGCATCAGGGTGTAGATCCGCGCGATGTCCTTGCGGACCGCCTTCAGACGGCCGTGGTTCTCGAGCTGTCCGGTCGCCGCCTGGAAGCGGAGGTTGAACAGCTCTTCCTTGGCCTCGCGGAGCTTCGCCAGAAGCTCCTCGTTGCCCAGCTCGCGCAGCTCGGACGCCTTGGTACCGGCCGACATCACGCTTCACCTGCCTCGCGCTTGACGATCCGGCACTTCATCGGCAGCTTGTGGGCCGCGCGGGTCAGCGCCTCACGGGCGATCTTCTCGTTGGGGTACGACAGCTCGAACATGACGCGTCCGGGCTTGACGTTGGCGATCCACCACTCCGGAGAACCCTTACCGGAACCCATGCGGGTCTCGGCGGGCTTCTTGGTGAGCGGACGGTCCGGGTAGATGTTGATCCAGACCTTGCCGCCACGCTTGATGTGGCGGGTCATGGCGATACGAGCCGCTTCGATCTGGCGGTTCGTGACGTACGCCGGGGTCAGCGCCTGGATGCCGTACTCGCCGAACGCAACCTGCGTGCCACCCTTGGACATGCCGTTGCGCTTGGGGTGGTGCTGCTTGCGGTGCTTGACCCTACGGGGGATCAGCATTTCGGTCAGGCCTCCGTTCCGGTGCTCTCAGCCGGAGCAGCGGCAGCGGCCTCGGCCTTGGGGGCCTCGGCAGCGGCGTTCTGCTGCGGCTTGCGGCCGCGGCCGCCACGCTCGCCACCACGGCCACCGCGGGCCGGGCGGTCGGCGCCGCCACGGGCCGGGCGGTTGCCGGCGCGGGCAGCGGCGTTCTCGGCGCGAACCTCGGCGATGTTCTTGACGTCGCCCTTGTAGATCCAGACCTTCACGCCGATGCGGCCGAAGGTGGTCTTGGCCTCGAAGAAGCCGTACTCGACGTTCGCGCGGAGCGTGTGCAGCGGCACACGGCCCTCGCGGTAGAACTCCGAGCGGGACATCTCGGCGCCGCCGAGACGGCCACCACACTGGATCTTGATGCCCTTGGCACCCGCCTTCATGGCCGACTGCATGCTCTTGCGCATGGCGCGGCGGAAGGAGACGCGGGAGGACAGCTGCTCGGCAACGGCCTGGGCCACGAGCTGAGCGTCGACCTCGGGGTTCTTGACCTCGAGGATGTTCAGCTGGACCTGCTTGCCCGTGAGCTTCTCGAGGTCGCCGCGGATGCGGTCGGCCTCGGCGCCACGGCGGCCGATGACGATGCCCGGACGCGCGGTGTGGATGTCCACGCGGACACGGTCACGGGTGCGCTCGATCTCGACCTTGGAGATGCCGGCGCGCTCCATGCCGGACGTCATCATCCGACGGATGGCGACGTCTTCCTTGACGTAGTCCTTGTACAGCTTGTCGGCGTACCAGCGCGACTTGAAGTCGGTGGTGATGCCGAGCCGGAACCCGTGCGGGTTTACCTTCTGGCCCATTACCGGGTTCCTTCCTTGCTGCTGACGACCACGGTGATGTGGCTGGTCCGCTTACGGATCCGGTAGGCGCGGCCCTGGGCGCGCGGACGGAACCGCTTCAGGGTCGGGCCCTCGTCCACGTACGCCTCGCTGATGAACAGCGAAGAGGCGTCCGTGTGGTCGTAGTTGTGCGCGGCGTTCGCGATGGCGCTGTCCAGCACCTTCTTGACCGGCACGCTCGCGGCCTGCGGGGCGAAACGCAGGACCGCCTGAGCCTCCGTGGCGTCCATGCCACGGATGAGGTCCACCACGCGGCGGGCCTTCATGGGCGTGACGCGGATGTACCGCGCCTGGGCCCTGGCTTCCATGGTTGTCCCTTCAGTGTCTGACACGTTCGTCATGGTCTTTCACCCCGCTGGTTAGCGGCGCTTCGACTTCCGGTCTTCCTTGACGTGACCCCGGAAGGTGCGCGTCGGCGAGAACTCGCCGAGCTTGTGGCCGACCATCGACTCGGTGACGAACACCGGAATGTGGGTCTTGCCGTTGTGCACCGCGATCGTGTGGCCGAGCATGGCCGGGACGATCATCGAGCGACGGGACCAGGTCTTGATGACGTTCTTGGTGCCGGCTTCGTTCTGGGCGTCCACCTTCTTGATCAGGTGGTCGTCGACGAAGGGCCCCTTCTTGAGACTGCGCGGCATCTAAACCCGCTCCTAGCGCTTCTTGTTCGTCTTGCGGCGGCGGACGATGTACTTGTTGCTCGCCTTCTTGGGAGAACGAGTACGACCCTCCTTCTGACCCCACGGGGAGACCGGGTGGCGACCACCGGAGGTCTTGCCCTCACCACCACCGTGCGGGTGGTCAACCGGGTTCATCGCCACACCGCGGACGGTCGGGCGAACGCCCAGCCAGCGCTTACGGCCGGCCTTGCCCCAGTTGATGTTCGACTGCTCGGCGTTGCCGACCTCGCCGATCGTGGCGCGGCAGCGGACGTCGACCAGGCGGATCTCACCGGACGGCATGCGGAGGTGGGCCATCGAGCCCTCCTTCGCGAGCAGCTGCACGGAGGCGCCGGCGGAGCGGGCGAACTTGGCACCGCCACCGGGACGGAGCTCGATCGCGTGGATCGTGGTACCGACCGGGATGTTGCGCAGGGCCAGGTTGTTGCCGGGCTTGATGTCGGCGCCGGGACCGTTCTCGATCCTGTCGCCCTGGTTCAGGCCACGCGGGGCGATGATGTAGCGCTTCTCGCCGTCCGCGTAGTGCAGGAGCGCGATGCGCGCGGTGCGGTTGGGGTCGTACTCGATGTGAGCGACCTTCGCCGGCACGCCGTCCTTGTCGTGACGACGGAAGTCGATCACTCGGTAGGCGCGCTTGTGGCCACCGCCCTGGTGGCGGACGGTCACACGACCGGTGTTGTTACGGCCGCCCTTGCTGTGCAGGGGGCGGACCAGCGACTTCTCCGGCGTGGACCGCGTGATCTCGACAAAGTCGGCGACGCTGGAGCCACGACGGCCCGGAGTCGTCGGCTTGTACTTGCGGATACCCATTTCTCAGTCCTCGTCCGATATTCGGACGATCCAGACCGCCCTTAGGCGGTCGGACCGCCGAAGATGTCGATACGGTTGCCCTCGGCAAGGGTCACGATGGCGCGCTTCGTGTTGGCGCGCTTGCCGTAACCGGTGCGGGTGCGCTTGCGCTTGCCCTGCCGGTTGATCGTGTTGACCCCGGTGACCTTGACCGAGAAGACCGCCTCGACGGCCTGCTTGATCTGGGTCTTGTTGGCGCGCGGGTCGACGACGAACGTGTACTTGTTCTCGTCCAGCAGCGCGTAGCTCTTCTCGGAGACAACCGGCTTGACGAGAATGTCGCGCGGGTCCGTGAAGGTCTTGCTGGTGACGACGGCCTCAGTCATCAGGCGTCGCTCCCTTCGGTCTCAACGGCCTTGGGGCCAGACACGAAGGACTCGAAGGCGGCCTTGGTGAAGACCACGTCGTCGGAGACGAGCACGTCATACGTGTTCAGCTGGCCCGGCTCCAGGATGTGCACCTGGGGCAGGTTGCGGGCGGAGAGCCACGCGGCCTCGTCGGAGCGCTCGACGACCAGGAGCAGGTTCTTGCGCTCCGAGATCTTGCCGAACAGCGTCTTGGCGGCCTTGGTGGAGATCTCACCCTCGACCACGCCGGTGACGACGTGGATACGGGAGTGGCGGGCCCGGTCGGAGAGGGCACCGCGCAGGGCGGCGGCCTTCATCTTCTTGGGGGTCCGCTGGGAGTAGTCACGCGGCACGGGGCCGTGGACGACGCCACCACCGGCGAACTGCGGGGCGCGGGTCGAGCCCTGACGGGCGCGGCCGGTGCCCTTCTGGCGGTACGGCTTCTTGCCACCGCCGCGGACTTCGCCACGGGTCTTGGTCTTGTGCGTGCCCTGTCGGGCAGCGGCCAGCTGGGCGACGACGACCTGGTGGATCAGCGGAACGCTGGTCTTCGCGTCGAAGATCTCCGAGGGGAGCTCGACGGTCCCGGCCTTGTCGCCTGCCGGCGAAAGGATGTCAATGGTGCTCATCGTTACCTCAGGCCCCCTTGGCCGCGGTACGGACCAGGACGAGGCCGCCGTTCGGACCAGGAACCGCGCCCTTGATGAGCAGCAGGCCCTTCTCCGCGTCAACGGCGTGGACGGTCAGGTTCTGGGTGGTGACCCGCTCGTTGCCCATGCGGCCCGCCATGCGGAGGCCCTTGAACACGCGGCCCGGGGTGGCGCAGCCACCGATGGAACCGGGCGAGCGGTGCTTGCGCTGGGTGCCGTGTCCGGCGCCCAGGCCACGGAAGTTGTGGCGCTTCATGACACCGGCGAAGCCCTTGCCCTTGCTCTTGCCGGTGACGTCGACCTTGACGCCCGCCTCGAAGACCGCAGCGGTGATCTCCTGGCCGAGCGTGTACTCGGAGGCGTCAGCGGTGCGGATCTCCACCAGGTGGCGGCGCGGGGTGACGTCGGCCTTGGCGAAGTGACCCTTGAGGGGCTTGTTCACCTTGCGCGGGTCGATCTCGCCGAAGGCGATCTGGACCGACTCGTAGCCGTCGATGTCGTTGGTGCGGACCTGGGTGACGACGCAGGGACCGGCCTTGACGACGGTCACCGGGACAACCCGGTTGTTCTCGTCCCAGACCTGGGTCATGCCGAGCTTCTCGCCCAGGACGCCCTTAATGTTCTTAGCCATCTCGCGCGTCACCTCAGAGCTTGATCTCGATGTCGACGCCGGCCGGCAGGTCGAGACGCATGAGCGAGTCAACCGTCTTCGGCGTGGGGTCGAGGATGTCGATGAGGCGCTTGTGCGTGCGCATCTCGAAGTGCTCGCGCGAGTCCTTGTACTTGTGCGGCGACTTGATGACGCAGTACACGTTCTTCTCAGTGGGCAGCGGCACCGGGCCCGCGACCGACGCACCAGTGCGGGTCACCGTCTCGACGATCTTCTTCGCCGAGGAGTCGATGACCTCGTGGTCGTAGGCCTTGAGCCGGATGCGGATCTTCTGTCCCGCCATGGCTACTCAGTAGTCCTGTCTCTCGTAACGCTCTGGAACCTGGTGAGCTTCTGTCTTCTCCGACCCACGCGGTCGGGCGTGTCGCGCTCCCTCTACGTAGATCTCCCGAAGGATTTCCCAACCAAGGGGGTGCGGGCCTGGGACCGCGGTCCGGGGGAAGACACCCACCGGGTGCCTGGTAGGCGCCCCGCTGACGCTTCCCGGAAGATTCCCGTACGTCCGCCCCTGATCAGAGGCGACGAGTACTGTGGGACTCGCTTCCGGTCCTCCCGGCGGGAGGCGCGCAGCATCGGCACTCAACCGAGCAACCCGGACAGTCTGCCACACGGGGACCTGCGTACGCCAATCGAGCCGAAGAGAATACCCCGCGAGCGGTATCGATCAAACCGAGGCACGCGGGGTGGGAGCCGGGTCGCTGCGGGGCGGGGCGGGCCCCTGGGCGGCGGGGCGGTGCCTGTGCCGGGGGCTTTGGGGGAGGCGGGGCGGTGCCTTCGCCGGGGGCCTTGGGTGGTGATGGGGCGGTGCCTTCGCCGGATGGCGGGGCGGTGCCCCGGGCGGCAGCGGTGCGGATCCTGCCCCCCGCTGGGCCGGGGCGCCGACCGGGCGCCTCGGGCGGCGGGGCGGGGCCTGCGCCCGGGTGGGAGGCGGTTGCCCCCGGCGGTGGTGAGCACCGAGCCCACGCGGAGGCCGGCGGGAGGCGCTCCATCCCTGGGCGGGTGCTGGGTGTCCCAGGCGTCGGAACCCTCCGGTGGCTGAGCGGCGTCGCCCGGGGCGTGATCGACTTCCTGAAGCGTGAGGTGCTGAGCCTGCGGGGCGCGTCACTCCTGACGGTCCACGCGGCGACCGCGTACGTGGCCTACTGGGCCCTGGCGGTCCCCCCGGACGGCCCCTGGGACGAGGACAACCTGACGGGCATCGAGATGGGCTGCGCCCTGATGATCCTGTCCGCCGCCCTGACCTTGGCGTTGTCCGTTGCTCCTGTACGCCACAGACGCCTGCACCCCTGGTGGCTGGCGCCCCCGCCCCTGTACCTGACCCTGGGCGCCGGCCGCTGGGCGTACATCGCCCACGCGTATCCGGTGGCGGTGGGCCGGGGCGGTTGAACTTCGTGGTGAGGCGCAGGTCGGCCTGGCGCCGACCGAGCACCGACTGCCCGGCCCGCCGCCGTAGGCCGCCCCGGACGAACCGCGTCAACGGTGGCGGCACCCGTGCCCGTACCAGGCCCCATCAGCAGGCCGGAATCCCGAGCTGTGGAACATCACGACTGTGCACTCTGGCGGGCACGGGTGGCCATCGAGTGAGCCCATTCCAACTCGGGGCAACCGCTGATCGACGCCGCGTCATAGGCGTCTGATAGATCCCTGGCTATGACGTTCTTGGCGGTGGTCGAAGGTGATGAGGGCGGATGGCACGCCGATCGGGATGCGCTGACCGAGGCGATCCGCGCTCGGTGGGCTGAGGTCGAGACGGATTCGTCGCACCGCAGTGAAGTACGCAGTCTCATCTGGAGCTTCGAGACGGAGAACGGCCCAGGCGAGGCGTATCTGCACGAGGACGGTACCTGCCTGTACATGGATGTTTGGGAGGAGGACGCGATGTGGTTGGTGCTCGCCTTCCGTGCGCTGACCCCGGCCCACCTTGACCTGGTGTTCTGCGATCAGGGCTACACCTTCGACGTGCGGGTGCCGACCGGAACCACAGAGGTCGAGCTGATGACCCTGGTGAATGCTGCGGGGTGAGCTCAGCCCGAAGTGGCTAGGTGGAGCACCTGGACAGCCTTCACGTTGTCGGCGATACGGGTGGGGCCGCACCGGACGTTCGTCAGCAGACGCAGGGGGCCAGCTCACGCCCTAGCCACCGCCGCCGGGCAGCAGACGGGATGCCGGATGGGTTGGATTCCGGTTGGCGGCAGATCAGAAGCGCTGGATCTTTTCCCCGTCCGGGATCTGGTAGCAGCCGGAGACCAGGAAGACACTGAGGTCCGCGGGGTTCTCTTTTGCGTTGTAGGTGATCTCGACGCTGACCTTCTTCTCGTCGTGGTCTGCCGTAAGGCTGAGGTTCTTGTCCCGGCTGCTGTCCGGTCCGTAACGGACGATCTTCCATCCGTTCTTGACCAGGTCCTCCTTGAGTCGTTCCATCACCCCTTGGAGATCCCCACCCGAAGCTGGAGTGAAAGTCCACGGATGGAAGACGCGGAAGTACTTGTCCCGATCCCTTTTTGAACAGTCCATCACTCCAGGCCGGATGTCGGAGGCCTTGCCCTTGAGGCCGATCAAATCGTAGATCTCGCTGGACACCTTCTCTGCCCGATCGGCAGCGTTGTGCGACGTACTCGCCCCCGCGAAGGGCACCTCATCAGATCTGTCGTTCATGCCACACCCGGTAACAGTAATCAAAGCGATTGAACCGAGGAGCGCATAGACGCTCGACTTAATCATCAAGGCGGCAGACTCCTCACTTATTCGCCTCCTCGCCGCATTCACCCGAGGCAGGCACTTATTCCTCTAGACGCACACTTCCATACCGACCTGCGACAATCCTCGTTTGGTTCCGCAGGCTTTCAGTCCCGTCGTCCCAATAGCCGCTGTGACCCTTCGTGTCCGTGGCCATCTGGTTAGCGCCGAACCGTTCATCGCTCGGCACCGTCCAGAGGCCATCCTGGTCGTGTCCTCCATGCCCGAAGCGGCCGAGGTCCGGGACCACGTCCCCGTGTGCCTCCTGGTTCCAGACGTGTCCCTTCGGCACGTCCAGCTCCTCTGCTTTGGGGACCGTCACTCCAGGGCTTCCCACAGTGATCACATCGTCCGTGTTCAGCGTGCCCTTGTCAGCCGCAGCGCCTACCAGGGTCGTCCCGTATGAGTGGCCGATCACTGTGCGATGTGTCGCCGGGTCTCCGCTCTGCGAGGCTTCCAAGCCATCGAGGAACTTCCTGAACGCCGGCGCTCCGTCATTCGCGTAGTGCCTGAACGGCGCGTCCGTCTTGATGTCCTGCGGAGCGTCGTAGCCGTACCAAGCGATGGTGGAGACCGAGTCACCGCGCGCTTCGGTTTGAGCCACCCGCCAGACGTTCTCCATCCGGTCGATGCCCTCGCCGATATTGCTCAGGTTCGACGTGGTGCCGGGGACGTAGACGGCTTGGTGGTGGGCTGTGTCGGGGTTGCCGGTGGCGATGATGGCTCGCCCGTTGCCTTCGGGGCTGAAGCCGAGGAGGTAGGCCTCGGGGAGGCCTCGTTCGCCGGTCTGGTCGAAGCGCTGCTGGATGCTCTCCATGCCCCTGAGCGAGTTCTGGAGGGCGAAGTAGCGCTCGCCGTGCTCTTGCTGCCAGGCCAGGTACTCGGGGGTGGGGACTCTGGTGGGTGTCAGGCCCGTGGTGGTCCACGTCCAGCGGTCGGCGGGGGGTTTCGGGATGGCGTCCAGTTCGAGGCGGGTTCTGGCCAGGTGCTCGTTGAGGACGACGCGGTTGGCCTCGTCGCGGACCGGGGCGGGGAGGCCGTCCATGGCGCCCACCCGGGCGGGGTGGAGGGACAGCCACGCCGCCCGTTCCTCCTCGGTGAGGCTCTGCCACCAGTCCGCGTTGTCCCTCGGGGTGCCGTCCCCGGGCGGCTGGGGCAGGGAGGCCAGGTAGTTCCCGGCGGCGGCGCGGACGCCGGTCGTGTCCGCTTCGACGTCCTTCCAGTCGGCGTGCGACACGGTCAGGTCGTCGTCCGCCTTCAGGGCGCTCAGTTTCGGTGCCCACCTGGCGTCCGCCTCTGCGGCCTCGCCGAGCGCGTCGGCGATCCGGTTCGCGAGCTCCAGCGCCCTGCCGTAGCGCGGGTCCGGGTGCGCTGCCGCGGACTGGCGGTACAGCGCCGAAGCCAGCGGGGACGACGTACCGCCCGCGACGGCCACCGTGCCGCCCTCCGGGTACGTGACCGAGCCGTCCGCGCCGACCGCGCACCCGGCGGCGCGGGCGTCCTCCAGGGCGGCCATGAGTTTCCGCTTCGCCGCGCCCATGTCGTGGGCGAAGCCGTTGAGGGCGGCGCTCACCAGGGCGCACTCGGTCTGGGCGTAGTGGAAGTTCCGGGACAGGTGCCTGAGCTGGACGAGGGCGGCCGTCGCGGCCTCGCCTTCGAGCCGGTCGCGGAGAGCGGCCGCGACCTGCTGGTCGATCGTGTCCTTCGCCGTGCCGGCGATGTCCCCGGTGGCCCGGTACGCGTCCGCGGCGTCCTCGTACTCGGCGGGTCTGAACGTCTTCAGCGTCGTGAGGTCCATGTCCGCCGGTCACCCGGCCTTCGCCCGGCCGCCGGGCGCGGCGGTGTCCGCGTACCTCACCTGGATCCGGCCGAGCTCGTCGCGCAGCGCCGCGTCGGTCATCGACAGGTCGCGCCCCGCCTGTTCCAGGAGGGCGCCCAGTTCGCCGCAGCGGCTTCGTACGTCTCCGAGGTACCTCGTCCAGGAGGCGTGCAGCTCCTGCTGCGCGACGCCCGACCGGCACCCTTGCAGGGGCGTGAGGCCCGTCTGCCCGCTCTCCAGGCGGACCATGGCCCTGGTGATGTCGGTCCTGAGCCGCTTGACCGCCTGGCCGGCGCCGCTCCACGCCCTCTTCTGCGACCTGAGCCGCTCGGAGCCCGTCCCGGCGTGTGTGTCGGGCGGGCGCGGGGCTGGGGGTGTCGCCGCGGTGCGGTGTTCGGTGGCCGCGGATTTGAGTCGTTCCCATTCGTCCCATGCCATCGTTCGTCCCCCTGGCCGCGCCGGTGGTGTGTGGCGGTTGGTGTCGGCTGGTCACGTTATGGGGGCTTGCGAGGGGCGGTGGGAGCGGTCGTGGGGGCGGAGTGGGGTCTACCTGGGGGTGTGGCGGGCGGGATGCGGTGGAGGTACACCCTCACGTGGGATGCCGGGGGTTGACGGCCGGGCGTTCCAGCGGGGGGGTGAGGCCGTTGAGGAGGGTGGTGAGGCCCAGCTCGAAGAGGGCGTCGAGGTCCAGGTCGTAGCCGGCCCCGGCTGGGCCGTTCTGGGTGTACGGGTCATCTGTACTAGTACAGAGGCTGCTGGGGTGTCGGGTCGCGGGGCTTTTCTGTGCTGGCGCAGATGGGCGTGAGGGTGGGTTTACGGCGTACGTTCAGCGCGCTCACCTCATACACCCAAGGGGTCTCCATGCTGAACGTGCTCGTCTCCGGCGGCGGCATCGCCGGTTCCGCGCTCGCCCACTGGCTGCGCCGGTACGGCTTCGCGCCCACCGTCGTCGAACGGGCCGCCGCTCCCCGGCTCGGCGGCCAGGCCGTGGACGTACCGGGCGTCGCCCTCGATGTGCTCGACCGCATGGACCTGCTGGGACCGCCCGCGCCGTGCGCACGCGGATGCGCGGCATGTCCGTGCTGGACGCCGAAGGCAACGAGGTCCACCGCAGCACCGAGTACGCCGCCAGCAGCGGGCGGCTCGACGGCGACGACATCGAGCTGATGCGCGACGACCTCGTGCGGCTGCTCCAGGACCGGGCCGGGGACGGGGTCGAGTGGGTGTACGGGGACGCCGTCACCGCACTGGGGGAGCGCGGCCGCGGGCCGGTGCGGGTCCGGTTCGCGTCCGGGGCGGTACAGGACTTCGACCTGGTCGTGGGCGCCGACGGCCTCCACTCGGGGGTGCGGCGGCTCGCCTTCGGGCCCGAGGAGCGCTTCGCCGCGCACCTGGGGCAGTACCTGTCGGTCTTCACCGCCCCGAACTTCCTCGGCCTCGACGACTGGCAGGTCTGGCTGCGCGACGGCCGGTCCGGCTTCGCCGCCATGTCGGTGCCCGCAACCACGAGCTGCGCGTGGCGTTCGGGTTCGAGTCCGGGCCGCTGGACGGCGACCACCGGGACACCGGGTGGCTGCGCGGGCTCATCGTGCGCCGGATCGAGGCGCTGCGCTGGCCGGACGCGCCCCGGCTGGCCGAGGCCGCGCGGACGGCGCCCGACTTCTTCTGCGACGCGATGGCGCAGATCCGCGTGGACCGCTGGTCGCGCGGGCGCGTCGCGCTGCTGGGCGACGCCGGGTACTGCGCCTCGCCCCTGTCCGGGCAGGGCACCAGCCTCGCCCTGTGCGGTGCGTACGTCCTGGCCGACGCCCTGCGCGCGGCGGGCGGTGACCACGTGGCCGGTTTCGCGGCGTACGAGCGGCGGATGCGGCCGTACGCCGAGGTCGACCAGGCCCTGGCTACCGAGAACGCGCCCCTGCCGCCGAGGAGTCCGTCGCGCGCGCCAAGAACGCCCTCGTGCTGGATGAGGGGCGGTGAGGAGGGGGGCGCGGTGAGGAGGGGCGCGGTGCCCGCCGTGGGGTTAATCGGTCGATCCCGGTTCGTCCGGCTCCTACAGTTGCCCGGCACGTCAGCGTCAACCGGGGGGCCGTTCCGCCATGCGCCAGCACTATCCGCGTACACCGCATCTGCCCTGGTCGCCCGGGGTCGGGCGGGACGATGTGCGGGCCTTCGACCTGTCCGGGTTCGTCGGGCGCGAGGTAGTGGTGACCGAGAAGCTCGACGGCGAGAACACGACCCTGTACGCCGACGGGCTGCACGCCCGGTCGCTGGACTCCGGCCACCATCCGTCGCGGGCCTGGGTGAAGGCGCTCCACGGACGTATCGCCCACGCCATACCGGAGGACTACCGGGTGTGCGGCGAGAACATGTACGCCCGGCACTCGATCCCGTACGACGGGCTGGAGAGCTACTTCTACGGGTTCTGCGTGTTCGACGAGCTCGGGTGGTGCCCCGGCTGGGACTGGACCGTCACCTTCCTGCGCGGTCTGGGCGTGCCGGCCCCGCGCGTGCTGTGGCGCGGGGTGTTCGACGAGCGGGCGCTTCGGCGGCTGCGGGTCGACACCCAGCGCCAGGAGGGGTACGTCGTACGGACCGCCGACGGCTTCATGGCCCATGAGTTCGGGCGGCGCGTGGCCAAGTGGGTGCGGCCCGGGCACGTACAGACCGGCACGCACTGGATGCACGCCGCCGTCACGCCGAACGGGCTGTCCGCGCGCGCCGCGCTGTGGGACGTGGCGTCCGGCGCGGCGCCGGACGCGGGGGCGCTGCTGGCGGCCCTGGGCGCGAGCGTGGACGGCGGCGACCGGGACGCCGCGCACGAGGTCGCCGCCCGGATCGGAGGGCTCGGGGACCGGCGGCTCGCCGGGGTGCTGGCGGCGCTGCTGCACCGGGAGCGGCGGGGCGTACTGGCCGGGCGGCTCGCCCCGGCACTGGGGCTGCCCCTCGCGCGGCGCGTCGCCGACCTGGTGGGCCTGCACGGCGGGCTCCAGCGCCCGTACCCGGACGAGGAGCGCAGAGCCGGGCTCGTACGGCTGTCGTACGCCGCCGACCTGGGCGTCCTGCACACGCTGGCCGCGGCTCTGGCGCCCGACGCGGCGGCGCGGGAGCAGGTGGAGTGGTCCGCGCTGCACGCCGCGGAACTGGAGGACACGGATGCGGTGGACCGGGCGTTGCGGAAGGCGTTCCGGGGGCTCGGCGCGGACGCGGCGGCCCGGTGCCTGGGCGAGGCGCGCGAGCTGTACGCGCTGCGCCGGATCAGCACCCCGGAGGAGGCCGTCGCCGCCACCTGGCGCCTGCGCGACGGAACGTTTCCCCGACTGGTGCACCTGGTCGGGCCGTCCGGCAGCGGCAAGAGCACCTTCGCGCGGGGCCTGCCCGGCGTGGACGCGTACGTGTCGCTGGACGCGCTGCGCGAGGAGCGCGGCGACCGGGCCGACCAGCGGGACGGCGGCGCGATCCTGCGCTCCGGCCTGGAACGGCTCGACGCGGCGCTCGCGCGGGGCGGCACCGCCGTGTGGGACGCCACCTCGCTCAACCCGCACCAGCGGCTCCACGTCCACGCCGTCGCCCGGCGCCGCGACGCGCTCATCACGCACGCGGTGGCGCTGGTGGACGACGCCGAGCTGGTACGGCGCAACGCGGCGCGCGAGCATCCGGTGCCGCCCGGCGTGCTGGAGGCGCAGCTGCGCCGGTTCGTGCCGCCGTACCCGGGCCAGGCGCACCGCACCTGGTACATCGGCACGGGTGGCACCGTGGAGGAGGAGGCGTAGTGCGTACGAGCGACGAGATCTACCACCGGGTCCGGTGGGACTCCCGGTTCGACCCGGCGCGCTTCGTGATCGGCGTCATGCAGCGCGGGGCGGAGCCGAAGCGGGTGCCGCTGCCCGCGTTCACACCGGGCGGCGACATCCCGTGGCACCGGGTGCTGTTCTTCGAGGCCGACGGCGAGGTCGTGTGGGACCGGGCGGCCGGGGTGGACCGGATCGACGCGACCGAGGCGGGCCGGGTGCGGGACCCCAGGCTGCTGCGGGCGCCGTTCTTCACGGCACGGCAGCCGTACGCGTGGGACGCGGCGGCGGGGCGGTGGGCGCCCACGGCCTCCGGTGGCTCAGGCGGCGCGGCTCCCGGCCGCGGGGCGCAGGGACCCGGCGGAGCGGCCGGGCTGCGGGTGCTGACGTGGAACACCCTGTGGGACCGGTACGACAGCGACCTCATCGACACCGCGCGCCGCCGCCCGCTCCTGCTGGACGCCCTGCGCGACGCCGACGCGGACGTGATCGCACTCCAGGAGGCCGAGCCGGAGCTGCTGCGCCTGCTGCTGGCGGCGGACTGGGTGCGCGACGCGTACACGCTCGGCACCGACCCGGCCGGGCCGGACGTCCCCGACTGCGGGCTGCTGCTGCTCAGCCGGGTGCCGGTACGGGAGGCGGCGGCGCATGTACTGGGGCCGCACAAGGCGGTCACCGCCGTGGTGCTGGACACCGGCACGGGCCGGCCGCTGGTCGTCGCGGCGACCCACCTGAGCAGCGACCACTCGCAGGACGGCGCCGGGCGGCGCGACGCCGAACTGGCGCGGCTCGCCGAGGGGTTCGCCGGAACCGAGGGCGACGTCGTCCTCGTCGGCGACTTCAACGACGGGGGCGACCTGCCGGAGACCACCCTCGGCATGCGCGACGCGTGGACGGAGGTGCACGGCCCCGCCGACCGGACGCCGACGTTCGACCCGGGCGCCAACCCGCTGGCCGCCGTGTCGTCCCTGTCCGGGCGGGCCGCGCGCCTCGACCGGGTGCTGCTGCGCGCCGAGCGCGTACGGGTGGACGCGGCGGAGCTGACCGGCCGCGAGCCGGGCCCGTCCGGGCTGTACGTCTCCGACCACTACGGCGTGCTGGTCGACCTGGGCCTCGACGGGGCGGGCGCGCCCGGCGCCCTCGACCAGCCGCCGACCCCGAGGACGGCGGTCGCGTGGCTGCCGCCCGACGCGCTGTGGCCGCCGTTGCAGGAGGTGCGCCGCGCCCATGACCCGCAGATCCGGCGGTGGCCGCCGCACGTGAACCTGCTGTTCGGGTTCGTACCGGAGGCGCGGTTCGAGCGGGCGGCGGAACTGGTCGCCGAGGCCGTGCGGGGCGTCGCGCCGTTCGAGGCCCGGCTCCAGGGCGTCCACAGTTTCGGGCACCGCGACGACGCGACGGTGTGGCTGGACCCGGCGGCCGGTGGCGAGGCGCCGTGGCAGGAGCTGCGGCGGGCGCTGGAGCAGCGCTTCCCCCGCTGCCGGGGCCACCGGCGGGGCTTCACCCCGCACCTGAGCCTCGGCCGGACGACGGACCCGCACGCCGTGGCGCGGGAGGCGGAGGACCTCCTGGGCGGCCCGCTCAGCGCGCGCGTGACGGAGGTGGCGCTGCTGTCCCGGCGCGGCGACGAGCCGATGCGCGTACGGGCGGTCGTGTCGCTCGGCACGGGCGAGGTGCGCTGGTACGACGACGAGCCCGCCGCCGTACGGACCCCGGACGAACCCGCCGCCGTACGCGCCTCGCCGCACGCCCATGACCGGGCGCCCGCCGACACCGGCACCGGCACCGAAGCCGCCGAACGCCTCGTACGGGAGCTGGCCGCCGCGCTCCCGGGCGCCGAGGTACGGGTCGTCGGGTCGCGGCGCATGGGGTGTGCCCTGCCGGGCGCGGACCTGGACCTGGTGGCGGCCGTCCCCGGCGCCCCGGGCCTCGCGGACGTGCGGGCCCGGGTGGTCGCCGCGCTGCCGGGGGCCGCCCGGGTACGGGAGGTCGTCGGGGCGCGCGTACCGGGGCTGCGGTTCGAGGCGTACGGCGGCCTCGGCGTGGACCTGGCCGTCGTACCGACCGGTGCGGTGCCGCCCGGCGAGGCCGTGGCGCGGCGCGCCGAACTGGGCGAGGCGGCCGCCGTCGCCCTCAGCGCGGTGACCGACGCGGACGCCGTACGGGCCCACGTCGGCGCCCGGCTGCCCGAGTTCGCCCGGCTGGCGCGGGACGTGAAGGCGTGGGCGCGGGCGCGCGGCCTGGACGCGGCACCCCTCGGCGGGTTGCCGGGCCTGGCCTGGGCGCTGCTGGCCGCGCGTACCGTGCGGGAGGCGGAGGGCACCGGCGACCCGGGCGCGCGCCCCCTGCTGCGCCGCTTCTTCGCGACCTGGGCGGCATGGGACTGGCGGGTCCCGGTGGACCTGGACGCGGCGGGCCCGGCGGCCGCACCGGGCGCCTCCGCGCTCCCGGTCACGGTGACCACGCCCACGTACCCGCGCCGCCCCTGCACCGACCAGGTCACGCCGGGCGGCCGGGACCTGCTGGCGCAGGAGCTGTACCGGGCGTGGGAGCTGCTGGAGGCGGCCCCCGGGGCGGACGTACGGCTCCTCGACCCGCCGCCCCTGCACCGGCGCCACGCCGCCTGGGCGGTGGTGACCGTGCCGCGCGGCCCGGCCGAGGGGCGGGTCCGGGGCCGTACGCGCGCCCTGCTCACCGCCCTCGCGGAGGCGGGCGCGCCGGACGCCCACGCGTGGCCGCGCCCGTTCGAGCGGACGCCCGGCACCCTGTCGTACGCGATCGGCCTGGGCGCCGCGCCACCGGACCGCGCCGCCCTCGCGGGCGTGGCCGCCCCCTGGCTGCGCGGCCTCACTGGCGTGACGCTCACCTGGGCGGACGGCGGAGACGTACCGACCCTGCGGTGACCGCCCCGGCCGACCGAACAACCAGCCGGGAACGCGCCCCGACCCGGCCGGCCCAGCCGGAAAGGCGCCCCGCCCAGGGAAACCGCACGCCTGAGGGTCACCGCCCCTCCGCGCCGCCCCCTTCCGCGTTCCGGGCGATCCGGCGCAGGACGCGCAGGGCCGCCGCGTACTCCTCGTCGGGCACGCCCTCGTGCAGCCGCGCCCGCACCTCGGCGGCCAGCGCCTTCATCCGCGCGTGTGCGGCGAGGCCCGCGTCGGTCAGGCGCAGGACGCCCTCCTGGTCCTCGGTGACCCAGCCCCGGTGCGCCATCCGGGCCGGGACGCGCGGGATCTCGTCGGGGTCGTCGGCCAGCGGGGCGAGCCCGGCGGCGAGGGCCTCGCGGGACGCGCCGTCCGGACCGGCGGCGGCCAGACGGCTGAGGGTCCACCAGAGGGGCTGGGTGATGTCGAGGTCCGCCATGGCGTCGCGCAGGTGGCGGAGGACGGCCTTGTTGACGACGCCGCTCCAGTAGCCGATGGGCTGGGCGGCGAGGTTCTCGTCGGTGGCGGCGGGGTCGGCGGCGGCCGGGGCAACTGTGGTGGAAGTCATGCCCCGGACGCTATGACCTCAACTCGACTTGAGGTCAAGGCCGTTCAGGAGGAGGCCGTCAAGAATCGAACACCCCGGCTCATCCAGGGCAACCCGAGGTGTCGATAATCCGTCTAGATGACCGCGCGGGCTCCGGCGACGACCAGCGCCTCCGCCGCCGTCATCAGAACACTCACAGCAGCACCAGTACGGGGGCACAAGTGAACGAGATACCGGGGGGCCGGCCTCGCGCTGCCGTTTTCCGTACGACGACCGGCAGCTCCCCCGGCGCCCCGGACACCAGGACCGGCCTCAGCACGGACCCAGGGGCCAGCCCCGGCACGGCCCCCGAGCCCGGCCCCGGGCCCGGCTTCGAGCACGGCCGCAAGCCCCGCCTCATCCGCCGCCGCACCCTCGCCGCCGCCCTCGGCCTCGTCGGGGCCACCGGGCTGGCGGGCGGCCTCGCCGGATGCACCGTGCCCGCCCCGCGCCGGGGCGGCCCCACCGCGGACCCGGCGCCCGGCATGCCGATCACCAGCTCGCGCCGCGCGCAGCTGATGCAGATCATGGCGCACCCGGACGACGACCTGTACTTCATGAACCCCGACTGCCAGCGCATGGTGGACGCCGGGGTACCCCTCCTCTGCGTGTACGTCACCGCGGGCGAGCACACCGGCAAGAACCACGTCCCGGGCCGCACCGGCGAGACCGTCGCCGACCGGGAGGACTACTCCTCCGCCCGCCACCAGGGGCTGCGCCAGGCGTACGCGGAGATGATCGGCCTGGACAAGTTCACACCCTGGCACAAGGGCGTCGCCACCCTCCGCGGCGACCGCCAGGCCGAGATCAACACCCTCACCCACGGCAACCGCCGCGTCGAGCTGGTCTTCCTCAACCTCCCGATGCACACGCCCCGACGCTGGATGGCCCTCCCCAGCCTGTGGGAGGACCGCGCGCTGGGCCTGCGGACCGTCATCGCGACCGGCTCCCCCGTGCGCCGCGCCTCCGACTACGACTACGACGGCCTGGTCGACGTCCTCGTGGGACTGATGGAGCGCTACCGGCCCACGGTCGTCCACACCCTCGACCCGGACCCGGACATCCAGCACAGCGACGAGGCGACCCGCAAGAAGGACTCCGAGCAGCCCGGCTACTCGGACCACGGCGACCACACCGCCGTCGCCTGCTTCAGCTGGGCGGCCATGGTCCGCTGGGTCGCCGAGGCCACCGCGGACGGCGGCTCCATACCGGGCTTCGTGACCACCTCGTTCCGCGGCTACTACAACCGCCACTGGCCCAAGAACCTCCCCGAGCCGGTGCTGCGCGAGAAGGCCGCCCACCTCGTCCCGTACGGCGGCGACCCCACCTGGCAGTGCGGCAACGCCGCGGGCTGCGGCGACTACATGGTCGGCGGCACCCGCCCGCTCACCAACAAGAAGGGCTGGGTCCGCTCCACCCACCACCGCTACCCCGGCCCCGGCCCGGTCGTCGCGACCGGCCCCGACGGGCGGCTCTCCGTGTACGGGGTGCTGGGCCTGCGGGCGGTGCGCTGGCGCGAGACGGAGCCGGGCAGCGGCCAGTGGACCGAGCCGGACGACCTCGGCGGCGGCCCCCTCGCCCCCGGCCTCGGCGGGGCGACGCTCCTGGACGGGCGGCAGCTGCTGTTCGGGCTGCGGTTCGCCGCGCTCGGCGGACACGGCGGCGCCAACAAACGGGAGGTCGTGGTGCTGGAGCAGCGCTCCCCCGGCGGCCCGTTCCTCGCGTGGTCGGGGCTCGGCAGCCCGGAGCGGGACGACGACCGGGGGCGGCGGATCGGCGTGCCGGTGGCGGTGACCGCCCCGGACGGCCGGGTCCACCTGTTCGTACGGGACGCGGACAAGGGCGTCAGCACACGCGTCCGGGAGGCCGACGGCACCTGGGGGCCGTGGCGGGGCCTGGGCGGCGCCGAGGTGCAGGACGGGCTGTCCGCGGCGGTGGACGGGCGGGGGCGCGTCCACCTGTTCGCCGCGGGGCGGGAGCGCGTACACCACTGGGCGCAGGAGACGCCGGACGGGCGGGTCGCGTTCCGCGCCGACGGGGCCGCGCTGCCGGTGCCGGGCGGCCCGGTGGACGTGGCGGGCACGCCGGACGGGGGCCTGGCGCTGTACTACCGGCGGCCGGCCGCGAAGGAGCTGACGGCGGTACGGGCGGACGGCAGGCCGCTCCCCGCGCCCGCGTTCGACGGGTACGGCACGGTCAACGCGGCCGGTACGCCCAGGGGCCCGGTCCTGCTCGGCCGCGACCTGCGGGGGCGGGTCCAGCTGCACGTGGGCGGGCGCCGGTCGGTGCGCGCCCAGGGCGTGGTCGCGCTGGGCCTGGCGACGCTTCACCTGGGGCCGAAGGGCGCGATGGCGGTGGGCGTCGGCGCGGACGCGTACCCGTGGTCGTGGGCGTCCCACACGGACACCGCCTGACGGGTCGTACGACCGGCGCGCGCCGCCCACGGCGCCGCACGCACGGCAAAGGGCCCCGCACCTCTCGGTGCGGGGCCCTTCAGGTGCTCCGGGGAGCAACCAGGTCAGCCGATCAGGCCGTCAAGGAACTTACTTGACGATCTTGGTGACCTGGCCGGCGCCGACGGTCCGGCCACCCTCACGGATGGCGAACTTGAGGCCCTCCTCCATGGCGACCGGCTGGATCAGCGAGACCGACATGGTGGTGTTGTCGCCCGGCATGACCATCTCGGTGCCCTCGGGGAGGGTCACGACGCCGGTCACGTCCGTGGTACGGAAGTAGAACTGCGGGCGGTAGTTGTTGAAGAACGGCGTGTGGCGGCCACCCTCGTCCTTGGAGAGGATGTAGGCCTGCGCCTCGAACTCGGTGTGCGGGGTGACCGAGCCCGGCTTGATGATGACCTGGCCGCGCTCGACGTCCTCGCGCTTGATGCCACGGAGGAGCAGACCGACGTTCTCACCGGCCTGGCCCTCGTCGAGCAGCTTGCGGAACATCTCGATGCCGGTGACCGTGGTGGTGGTCTTCTCGGTCTTGATGCCGATGATGTCGACGGTCTCGTTGACCTTCAGGACACCACGCTCGATACGGCCGGTGACGACCGTACCGCGACCGGTGATCGTGAAGACGTCCTCGATCGGCATGAGGAACGGCTTGTCGACGTCGCGCTCCGGCTGCGGGATGGCCTCGTCCACGGCCTCCATGAGCTTGAGCACCGACTCGGCCCACTCCGGGTCGCCCTCGAGCGCCTTCAGAGCGGAGACCTTGACGACCGGAACGTCGTCGCCGGGGAACTCGTACTCGGAGAGGAGCTCACGGACCTCGAGCTCGACGAGCTCCAGGATCTCCTCGTCGTCCACCATGTCGGCCTTGTTCAGGGCGACCACGATGTACGGAACGCCGACCTGGCGGGCCAGGAGCACGTGCTCCTTGGTCTGCGGCATCGGGCCGTCGGTGGCGGCGACCACGAGGATGGCGCCGTCCATCTGCGCCGCACCCGTGATCATGTTCTTGATGTAGTCCGCGTGACCCGGGCAGTCCACGTGCGCGTAGTGACGCGACTCGGTCTGGTACTCGACGTGCGCGATGGAGATGGTGATACCGCGCTGACGCTCCTCAGGAGCCTTGTCGATCTGGTCGAAGGCCGAAGCCTCGTTCAGGTCCGGGTACTTGTCGTGCAGCACCTTGGTAATGGCGGCCGTGAGGGTCGTCTTACCGTGGTCGATGTGACCGATGGTGCCGATGTTGACGTGCGGCTTAGTCCGCTCGAACTTCGCCTTCGCCACTGGGGTCCTCCTGTGGAGTGGTTCTGTACGCCTTACTCATCGGCGCCAGGTGATCTTTGCTGGGATGCCGGCCCCGGGGCGTTCCGAGCCTCCGCTCGCGCGGTGTGCGCCGAAACGCCCCGTGTATCCGGTGACAAGCCTAAAGCGTGAACTCGGTTGAGTTACTCGCCCTTGGCCTTCGCGATGATCTCCTCGGCGACGTTCCGCGGAACCTCGGCGTAGGAGTCGAACTGCATCGAGTAGCTTGCGCGACCCGAGGTCTTGCTGCGGAGGTCGCCGACGTAGCCGAACATCTCCGACAGCGGCACCAGGCCCTTGACGACACGGGCACCGGCACGCTCCTCCATGGCCTGGATCTGGCCACGGCGGGAGTTGATGTCACCGATGACATCGCCCATGTAGTCCTCGGGCGTGGTGACCTCAACGGCCATCATCGGCTCGAGGAGCACGGGGGACGCCTTGCGCGCGGCCTCCTTGAAGGCCTGCGAACCGGCGATCTTGAAGGCGAGCTCGGAGGAGTCCACCTCGTGGTAGGCGCCGTCGAGCAGCGTGACGCGCACGCCGGTCATCTCGTAGCCCGCGAGGATGCCGAACTGCATGGCCTCCTGGCAGCCGGCGTCCACGGAAGGAATGTATTCCTTCGGGATGCGGCCACCGGTGACCTTGTTGACGAACTCGTACGAGGCGTCGCCGCCCTCGAGCGGCTCGATCGCGATCTGCACCTTGGCGAACTGACCGGTACCACCGGTCTGCTTCTTGTGGGTGTAGTCCACGCGCTCGACGGTCTTGCGAATCGTCTCACGGTACGCGACCTGCGGCTTGCCGACGTTGGCCTCGACCTTGAACTCGCGCTTCATGCGGTCGACGAGGACCTCGAGGTGAAGCTCGCCCATACCGCCGATGACGGTCTGGCCGGTCTCCTCGTTGGTGTGCACCTGGAAGGAGGGGTCCTCCTCCGCGAGACGCTGGATGGCGACACCCAGCTTCTCCTGGTCGCCCTTGGACTTGGGCTCGATGGCGACCTCGATGACCGGCGCCGGGAAGTCCATGGACTCCAGGATCACCGGGGCCTTCTCGTCGCACAGCGTCTCACCGGTCGTGGTCTGCTTCAGACCCATGACGGCGATGATGTCGCCGGCGCCCACCGACTCGATCTCCTCACGCTTGTTCGCGTGCATGCGGTAGATCTTGCCGATGCGCTCCTTCTTGCCCTTGACGGAGTTCAGCACGGCGGTGCCGGACTCCAGGCGGCCGGAGTAGATCCGGACGAAGGTGAGCTTGCCCAGGTGCGGGTCGCTCATGATCTTGAACGCCAGCGCCGACAGCGGCTCGTCGTCGGACGGCTTGCGCTTGATGACCGTCTCGGCGTCCTTGGGGTCCTGACCCTCGATCGCCTCGATGTCCACCGGCGACGGCAGGTAGCGCACGACGGCGTCGAGCAGGGGCTGGACGCCCTTGTTCTTGAACGCGGTGCCACAGAACACCGGGGTGACCGTGGTGTCGCTGCCCTTGCCGGAGGCGATGGTGATACGACGGATCGCGGTGTACAGCTGCTCCTCGGTGGGCTCCTCGCCCTCCAGGTACAGCTCCATGATCTCTTCGTCGTTCTCGGCGACGGCCTCGACCAGCTTGCCGCGGTACTCCTCGGCGAGCTCGGTCAGGTTCTCCGGGATGTCGACGACGTCGTACATCTCGCCCTTGGCCGCCTCGGCGGACCAGACCAGGGCCTTCATGCGGACCAGGTCGACGACGCCCTGGAAGTCGGCCTCGGCGCCGATCGGCAGCTGCATGACGATCGGCTGCGCGCCCAGACGGTCCGAGATCATGCCGACACAGCGGAAGAAGTCGGCGCCCGTACGGTCGAGCTTGTTCACGAAGCAGATACGCGGAACGCCGTAGCGGTCCGCCTGACGCCACACGGTCTCGGACTGCGGCTCCACGCCGGCCACACCGTCGAACACGGTCACGGCGCCGTCGAGGACGCGGAGCGAACGCTCCACCTCGACGGTGAAGTCCACGTGACCGGGGGTGTCGATGATGTTGACGGTGTGATCGACGTCCTCGAGCGACCAGTGGCAGGTCGTCGCGGCGGACGTGATCGTGATGCCGCGCTCCTGCTCCTGCTCCATCCAGTCCATCGTGGCAGCGCCGTCGTGGACCTCACCGATCTTGTACGAAACACCGGTGTAGAAGAGGATGCGCTCGGTGGTGGTCGTCTTGCCCGCGTCGATGTGGGCCATGATCCCGATGTTGCGGACCTTGGCCAGGTCAAGCGAAGTGGTAGCCATAAGGCTTCAGTCTTCTCTCGGTCTCGATGTGGGTGCGACTACCAGCGGTAGTGCGCGAAGGCCTTGTTGGACTCGGCCATCTTGTGCGTGTCCTCGCGCTTCTTGACCGAGGCGCCGAGGCCGTTCGAGGCGTCCAGCAGCTCGTTCATCAGGCGCTCGGTCATGGTCTTCTCGCGACGGGCGCGCGAGTAGCCCACGAGCCAGCGGAGAGCCAGGGTGGAGGCGCGACCGGGCTTGACCTCGATCGGCACCTGGTAGGTGGCGCCACCGACGCGGCGGGACTTGACCTCGAGAGCCGGCTTGACGTTCTCGAGGGCGCGCTTCAGCGTGATGACCGGGTCCTGGCCGGTCTTCTCGCGCAGACCCTCCATCGCGCCGTAGACGATGCGCTCGGCGGTGGAGCGCTTGCCGTTGAGCAGGATCTTGTTGATGAGCGAGGTCACCAGAGGAGAACCGTAAACCGGGTCGATGATGACCGGGCGCTTCGGGGCGGGGCCCTTACGAGGCATTCTTACTTCTCCTTCTTGGCGCCGTAGCGGCTGCGGGCCTGCTTGCGGTTCTTGACACCCTGGGTGTCGAGGGAACCGCGGATGATCTTGTAACGAACACCCGGCAGGTCCTTCACACGGCCACCACGCACGAGCACGATGGAGTGCTCCTGCAGGTTGTGTCCCTCACCCGGAATGTAAGCCGTGACCTCGATCCCGGAGGTCAGACGCACACGCGCGACCTTGCGGAGGGCCGAGTTCGGCTTCTTCGGGGTGGTCGTGAACACACGCGTGCAGACGCCGCGGCGCTGAGGGGAACCCTCGAGTGCGGGCGTCTTGTTCTTCTCGACCTTGTCCTGCCGGCCCTTCCGGACCAGCTGCTGGATCGTAGGCACTACTTCTCCGGTTTCTGTGTGCCGTGTAGTGAAGCTAACCTGGAACGTTGCCGACCCACGCGGTCGGGTGTGTCGAATACCGCGCACCTCCGCCGGGGGGCGGAAGAGGGCGCGAATTGCGGTGGCCGTTCGCGACTCGCCATGCGGTTGAGGACACGCACAGGAGCCCAGGCACACCCCAGGCACAAGGTCTGAGCGTACCTACCGTACGGACCTGGGTCAAAACAAATGGCCTCGCCCCGAGCGGCCCCGGGGCCCGGCCGCCGGGGCCGCTCGCGTGGGTGGCCCCCGGGGCGGCCTGCCGGAGGCTGCGGGGGCGGCTCGCCGGGTGGTCGGCCGGGAGGGCTGCGGGGCCGCCTCCGGGGGCATTCCGGGGGTGGGTCCAGGAGTGCTCCGGGCCGGACCGCGTCGGCGCGGTGGGACGGGGGCCGGGGATGCGGGTGGGTGGCCCCGGGTGTGGGCGGTGGCCGGGGACGCGGGCGGGCGTGGGGCCGGCGGCGTGGTCGGCCGCACGGCCGGGGTGCGGCCGGGGTGCGGTCAGGTGGGCGGGCGGGGGGTGCGGTCGGGTTCGCGGTCGGGTTCGCGGTCGGGTTCGCGGTCGGGTTCGCGGTCGGGTGAGTGCTCGCGTACGTCGTCGGGGGCGCCGCCGTCGGATGCCTGGTCGGGCGCGCGGTCGGCGGGGTCCCGGCGGCGGGTGGTCAGGCGCGGGATGGTCGGGACTCGGGAGCCGGGGGACTTCGCGACGAGCCCGGAGGGCGCGCCGCCGGTCCTGGCGTCGGCGCGGGTGCGGGGGCCGTCGGCGGCGCCGGGCGCGTCCGCCTCGGCCCGCGGGGCGTCGCCCTCGGCCCGCGGGTCGTTCGCGCGGGGCGCGTCCGCCTCGGCCCGCGGGCCCTTCGTACGGGGGCCGTCCACCTCGGCACCCGGGGCCTTCTCGCCGGTGCGGGTGCGGGCCTCGCGGGCGCGGGGGGCGTCCTGCGGGTCGGCGGGGCGCTCGTACGAGGAGCCCGCGCGTCCGGGCGTGGCGGCACCGCCCTGCTGGTCGCCGGGGACCCGCGGACCGGTGCCGTCCTGCCGTGCGGTGCGGCCCTGGCGGGGGGCGCGCGGGCCGGGGCCCTGTTCCGCGGGGTCGCGGTCGGCGGCACCGCCCTGTTCGCCGCCGTCGCGCGGGCGGCCGGGGGAGGGCGTACGGCGTGGGCCCGGCCGGCGCGGGGCCGCCGGGTCGCGGGGCGTGCGGCTCCGGGCGGCAGTGCCGTCCGCGTCGGCGCCGCCCTGGAGACGTACGTCGTCGCGCGGGAACGGGATGACCGCCGCCTGGCCGGGGGTACGGCCGACCAGCCGCAGCCGACGGGTCTGGGCGATGCGGCGGGCCTCCTCCAGCACGGGTTCGTACTGGTCGGCGGCGTCGCGCCAGCCGCTGGCGTACGCCTGGAACTCGCGGCGTGCCATCTCCTCGCGCAGCACGACGGCGACCTCGCCGGGCGGGTGGGTCTCCAGGTAGCGCCCGAGCGTGGCGAGCAGGTCGGGAAGGCCCTCGGCCGGCTCGGGGAGCCCGGGGACGGGGCCGCGCGCCCGCGGTGGCCGCGCGTCGTCGTCCCGTGGAAGGCGCGGTGGCCGTGGATCGCCGCCGCGTGGAACGCGTGGTTGCCGTACATCGTCGTCGCGCGGAACGCGTGGTGGCCGCGCGTCGTCGTCGCGCGGAACGCGCGGTGGCCGGGAGCACCCCTCACCCTCTCCCATGCCCCGCTCTCTCTCCCAACCAGACGCTGTCGTTTCCGCCGGTGACGCCGGAACGTCCGCGCACGGGGCGCGCCCGCGACGGTGCCCTGGACCGGAAGGCGGCCGGGGCGTTCAGCCTGTATGTGGGGTAACAGGCCACAACAGCTTACGAGAAAGGGGAGTTCAGCCCCGTCGGGCACCCTTCGCCTCGGGTTCGGCGCCCCCCGCCGCACGCTCGCGCCCGGGGCGGGCGGACGGGCCGTCGGGGAGGAACTGTCCGGCGACGCGGATGAACATCTCCCGCTGGTCGGCCGGGATACCGAGCCCCGCCGCCGCCTCCTCCAGCGTGAGCCGGGGCGCGGGCGGGTCGTCGGCGGCCGGGACGTCGTCCGGCATGCCGGGGAGGGGCAGGTCGTCCTCGGTGAGCCGACCGGACTTGATCAGCATGTCGCGCACCGGGATGCGCAGCACGTGGGCCAGTCGGCGCATGGTCTCCAGGTCCGGCATGCTCTGGCCCTGGAGGAGGCGGGTGATGGCGGCGCGGTGCACGCCGGCCTCGTCGGCGAGCCGGGACTTGCCGCCGCCGCGCGGGCTGTCGATGTCGTAGCCCTGCCGCCGGATCACCCCCTCGATCCAGGCGGTGAACTGCTCCAACTCGCTGGCCGACATCGGCAACACTCTCCCTCCGAGGCAGGCCCCAGGCTATCGCGCTTGCGCGCAAGGAATTACCGCCCCGCTGGCCCCCAATTGTGAAAGTTGCCCCCACATCCCCGTCACCACCAAGGTCCGATCTTGGTTGCGTGCACGCTCGCAACATGTCAGTGTGCGAACTCGCAACGTTGGTATCGCTCATCCGTTCGCATGCGCACCAGGGGGTACGACCATGAACGCACCGTCCGCCGACCCGGAATCCGCCTCAGCCGACGCGACCCGCACCCCCGCGTGCGCCGGACTGCCGCCCCACGTGGTGTTCGCCCGGCGGGCCGCCGACGCGGCTCCCGCCCTGCTGGCCTGCGCCCGCTGCCCCTTCACCCGGCAGTGCGAGGAGATCGTGGACCCGGCGAACACCTGGTTCGACGGTGTCAGCGCCGGGCGGCTGTGGCGCAACGGCCGTCCGGTCGACCTGAGCCGGGGCCGGGGCCGACGCCGCCGGGCGCCCGAGGAGCGCGAGGCCCGCCAGGACCTGGCCGGAGCCGCGCCCCGCCCCGCCTCCCGCCCGGCCGCCTAACCGTCCCGCCCACCGCACCGGAGGGGAGCACTCCATGTCCGACACCCAGTCCCAGTCCCCCCAGTCCCGTCCGAGCCGCGCCGCCCGCCCTGCCCGCGCCACCGGCTCTGTTGAGGCCGGGACCGCCGCCGAGGCCGGGACCTCCGCCTTCACCCACGCCGCCACGGCCGGCACCGCCGCCTCCGCGACCGCCGCCGGCGCCGCCGCGACCCCGGAGCCCGAGGCAATCGGAGCCGTACGCGACGCGGCGCTGTGGACCGCGATGCTGCTCCGTCAGTTCCCCGAGCTGCTCACCGAGCTGGCCCCGGCCGCCGGGGGCGCCGTCCGGTCCACCGGCCGTTCCGCCCCCGCCCCCGGCCCGGCGGAGCGCGCCGCACGCGCCGCCCGGCTGCGCGCCGAACGGGAGGAGGCCCTGCTCAACGAACAGCGGCACGGCCTGACCGTGCCCGGCCACACCGCGGCCCCCATCCGCCTGCACGTCTCCGACGCGATCCGGGACATCACCGACGGCGTGTGCGAGCTGGAGGAGGCCGTGTACGACCGGCTCGGCCTCGGGCGGCCGCGCAGGGCCGATGTGCCGCGGCGGCTGGTGCGCCTCACCGGGCTGCTCGACCGGGTCGCCGCCGACACGACCCTGGCCCGGCACGTGCGGGACGAGGTGCGTCGCATGGCGCGGCGCTGCGCACGGGCGCTCGGCGAGGTGGAGACGATGGTGCGGCTGCCGGGGCGCTGCCCTGCGTGCGACTCGGTGTCGCTGCGGGCGTTCCCGGCGAGCCGGACCGTCGTGTGCGTCAACCCCGGGTGCCGCTGCGGGGTGCCGGGCTGCGACTGCGCGACCGACCCGGCGTTCCGGCACGTGTGGGCGGAGGACGCCTGGCGGGAGCTGGCCGAGGCCGCCGGGGGGCTCACCGAGATCGCCGTACGGATGGAGGAACCCGCGCCGGGAGCCGCCCGTACGACCGCCCGCCACGAGGCGCGCACGGCCGCCCGCCGGGAGAGGGAGGGCGCCCGATGAGCCGTACGACCGCGCCCGTCGGCCCGGCGCTCGTCACCGGGCAGCTGGCCGCGCAGGAGGCCGGGGTCCTGCCCGCCACCATCCGCAAGTGGGTGCAGCTGGGGCGGCTGGCGCCTGCCGGGCGGCAGGGCCGCGCCCAGCTCTACCGGCTGGAGGACGTCTTCGCGGCGGAGCGCTCCGCCCGCGGCAGGGGCTGAGACACCCCGCCGCGCCGGGAAGACCCCGCGGCCCCCCAGCCCGGCGACTCAAGACGCTCGACGACTCGACAGCACCACCCCTCCACACGCCGGGGCGGCCCTCCTCCACAGGAGCGGCCGCCCCGGCGTTTCGCCGTCAGGCGCCGTCGAGCGCCGCCACGCGCGCCGCCCGACGTCCTCGCGCGCCCGTCAGGCGCCGTCCTCCGGGTCGGGCCGGGCGTGCAGCGGGAGTACGGGCGCGGGGACGGGCGCCGGTGCCGGCTGTTCGCCGGTCATCGCGGCCACGGCCTCCTGCCAGCCGCTGGAGAAGCCGCGCAGTTCGGCGTCGAGCGTGAGGCGGGCGCCGACCTTGGCGATGACCGCGCTCAGCGCGCGGCCCACCCCTCCGGTGTACGTCCCGGCCTCGGCGCTCTCCACCGCCACCTCGACCGCGGCGGCCGCGACGTCGGCCAGTCGCTCCTGCGGGCTCGTCGTCATCGGCCCTCACCACCCGCGGCCCGCCCGCTCCTCGTGCTCGTCTCCACGCCCCCACACTCCTTACGCCCCGCTGGGGTGTTCTCGTACCTTCCGAGCTGCGCCTCGAAGACCCGTCCCGTGTATTCGAATCTCTGTTCGGATTAGCGAGCGTAGCGCAGACGGGCGGGCGAGGACGGGTACGGCGCCGCCGGGCACCTGCCGGAGTGCGTACCGAAGTTGGTTGCGAGCGCCGGGGGCCTCGATCACACTTGGAGCAGCGGCAGAGCTGCGCCCTCCACCAGGGCGGCGGACCTGCCGCTTCGTGTTTCTCCCCGCGTATGCCGGACGTGTCACGCGTCCCCGTACGCCCCTCTCGTACGCCCCGCGTACGTCACTCGAAGGGAGCGTCCATGTGAGCACTCTCGCCTTCCCCGACGTGGAACGGCTTGTGGTCGACCACCTCAGGAACCGGCCGGAGCTGACGGGGGTCGTGGTCGACAACCGGCCGCCGGCCGGGTTCGACGGCACCCAGCAGGCGGTCCTCGTCTCCCGCGTCGGCGGCGCCTGGGTGGACGACCTCCACCTCGACCGGCCGCTGGTGGACCTGGAGGTCTACGGGCCGGACAAGACGACCGCGCACACGGTCGCCCTGACCGCACGGGCCGCGCTGCTCGACGCCACCGGCACGGTGTACGGCGGCGCCTCCGTCACCGAGGTGGCCGAGGCGGACGGACCGCGCTGGCTGCCCGACTACAACCGGCCGGACGCCAACCGCTACCTGTCGACGGTCCAGCTGTCGATCCGCCCGGCGTAACCCGCCGCCCTCGCACCACCCCGGCGCGCGGCACCGCCGCGCCCCCGAACAGGCCCCGCCGCACCCGCGAGCGGGGCCTTCGCCATCCCGGCGACACCTCATCACCTCTCTCCCCAAGGAGCCTCCATGCCCGCCAACAACGGCAACCAGATCCGCGTCGCCGGCAGCGGCCGCATCCTCGTCGCCACCTCCGGGCTGGCCACCAGCCCGGCCGCGCCGAAGCACACCGAGGACGCCTGGCCGGCCGGCTGGACGGAGCTGGGCTACACCAGCCCGGACGGCATCAAGTTCAACAAGAAGGACAAGATCGACCCGGTCGAGACCTGGCAGTCGGTGAGCCCGGCGCGGTTCATCTACTCCGACCGCGACCTGACCGTGAAGTTCCAGCTCATGCAGTTCAACAAGGACACGCTGCCGTTCTTCATGGGCGGCGGTTCGGTCACCGCGGTCACGGCCACCGGCGCGGTGGACACCTACACGTACGCGATGAACGCCGAGCCGCAGAAGGACGAGCGCCAGCTCGGCATCGAGTTCAAGGACGGCTCGGACGTCGTGTACCGGTTCGTCATCCCGCGCGGCCAGGTCACCGAGACCGAGGAGATCTCGCTGACCCGCACGGGCGCGCTGAAGCTCGGTGTCACCTTCACCGCGCTGGCCGCCGAGGGCAGCTCCACGCTGGCGACCTGGCTGATGAAGGACAAGTCGTACGCGTAAGGGTCCGGCGCCCGCCCGGCGCCCGCCCCTCCCCCGCCGGTGTCCGGCGCGCGGCCCTCGCGGCCGTCGCGCCGGGCACCGGCCCCTTCTTCTCCCGTTTCCCTCCCCTCCTCACCGACAGGAGCCCGCATGTCCGCCTTCAACGTCAACGCGGCCCGCGCCCAGCGCCTCGAAGCGCTCGGGCGCGCCTGGACCTTCGAGCTCGACGGCCAGACGTTCGAGCTGCCGACCGAGCTGACCCGCGCCACCGCCCGCAAGCTCCGCGATTTGGACGACAACGACGTCGACGGGCTGCTGCGGCTCCTGCTGGGCGAGCGGCAGTACGCGCGCTTCGACCAGCTGGACGTCACGATGCAGGACATCGCGGCGATCCTGGAGGCGTACGGCAAGGAGACGGGGCTCGGCCTGGGGGAAGGCTGAGCCTCGGCGTGCTCGTCGAGGAGCACGCCGAGGCCCTGGAGGCCGACCTGCTGCGCCACTACGGCGTGGACCTGCTCGACTGGCACCGCGGCCGGCTGTCGTCCCGTCGGCTCGCGGTACTGGTCCGGCACCTGCCACGGGACAGCGCGCTCGCGCGCGAGGTGCACGGCGACGCGGCGGAGTGGGGCGTCACGGACTACCTGCTGGCGACCGCGGTGGACCAACTGGCGGAAGCCAACTGGATGTTCGCCACGGTCAACCAGGACGAGGACGCGGAACCCCTGGAGTACCCGACGCCCCTGCCGCGCCCCGGCAGCGGCGACTCCGGAGCCGCCGGGGGCGCGGACGCGCCGGAGGACGGTACGGCCACGCCGGGCCCGGCCGAGCTGGCCCGGTTCTTCTCGTGATCCGCCCCGGCCGGTCCGGTCCGCCCACCCGGGGCCCGCGTCAGACGCCCGCCACAAGGGCGTAGGCGAGAAAGCCGCACACCGCCGCGCCGACCGCGCAGACCAGGGCCACCACCAGGGTCATGAACCCGCCGAGGGGCATCGCGATCATCGTCGCGCCGAACGTGGTGACGACGGACGGATCGTCCCTCCGGTAGCGGAGGAGGGCGGTGGACCCGACTTTCGGCGTGTCGAGGGAACCGGTGCGCGGCACCCGGGCCACGCGCGTCGCACCGTCCGCCGTCACGAAGCGGTACGAATTCCGCGTCCCCGCGACTCCCACGCACGTGCCCCGCACCGTCACCCCGCCCGCCATTTCCCGGCGGGCCTCGCGCAGGACGGCGACGCCCTTTCCGGCGACGACCCGCGCCCCCCACAGGAAAAGCAGGGCCACCAGCGCGGACAGAGCCCCGAGAAGAATATTCATTCCCCCACCACATACCGGTCGACCGCGGCCATCCGAATCGATGGATGGTAGCACGCGTAAAACCGGAAAGAAAGAGGGCGATATGGGAAACCCGCCGGAAAAAGGAAAGAGCAAGAAGGACGACAAGGACATACTCGACGAGGCCGTCGAACTGTTCAAGAATTACACCGAGCGATTCGGCGTCAAGAAGCCCGAATTCACCGCGGTGAAGAGCGAGGTCAACGCGGTCGTGGCCGCCGTCAACGCCTTCAAGCCGGAGGCGAACGCGGCCGTCGCGACGTTCAACGGCTTCAACGCCGAGGCCACCCTGGTCAAGGCGGAGTGGACCAAGTGGGACCTCGCGAAGATAGCCGAGGACAAGGTCCTCGACCTCCAGGGCATGTCGCCCGAGAAGCTGAAGCTGCACGCGCAGGCGGCCCTGGACCTGGCGAAGGAGCTCCGCCCCCACGTCCAGCGGTTCATGGACCAGTACCCGCGCGAGCGTTCCCGGGAGATCACGGACACCGCGCGGGACCACGGGCGCAGGCTCCAGACCGTCGAGAGATACATCCAGAGCCTCCGGAACCGCACGGCCAATTCCGTGGCACCCGCTCGTCGCGCCGAACCGGTGAACGTGGGGAACGCCCAGGCGGTGGCCAGTCACCTGAACCATCTGGAGCGCCGCATCAACAACCTCGTCAACGCCATCGGATGACGACGACAGCCGCGTACGCCGCGGAAAGGAACGACGATGTCTCTGGTCAGTAGTCTGAACAGGGCCGCGGGCTCACTGCGCGGCCTCCGGGCGGGCGTCGATTCGACGTCGAAGCAGATGAGCGGGCTCAAGCGGTCGGTCGATCAGACCGCGGCGCCGCTGAACCGGGTGAAGAACTCCTCCGGACAGGCGGGCACCGCCCTGTCCCGCGTCAGGACCGGCGCCGGCCAGGCCGGAACCGCCATGGGCAAGGTCAAGGGCGGGGCCGACAGGGCGGGTTCGGCCATCGGCAGGCTCCGCGCCTCCGCCACCAACGGCAACAGCGCCCTCGGCCGCCTGCGCACCGGCCTCAACAGCGCCAACAGCTCGCTCGGCAGGGCCAAGGGCGGCACCGACAGGTTCAGGTCCTCCCTCGACCGGCTCAAGCGCTCCGCCGACAAGGCCAAGAACTCCCTGCGGGACGTGAAGCGCCAGGCGGACGCCGTCGAGAAGTCGGTCGGCAAGGCCGGCAAGGGCGCCGACAGGACCGGCAAGACGATGGGCGGCGGGCTCTCCAAGGGCCTCAAGGGCGCGAGCGTCGCACAGCGCGGCCTCAACCTGGCCATGGCGGCCAACCCGTTCGGGCTCATCATGGCGCTGCTGGCGCCGCTCATCGCCCGGTTCGTCAACGTGGACAAGATCGTGTCGGTGGTGAGCCGCGGCTTCAAGTCCGGCATGAGGGCGATCCAGAGCGCCGTCTCGACGGCGATCAGGGTCATCACCCCGATCCTCCGGGGCGTCGGCAATGTGATGCTCGCACCGTTCCGGGCCTTCGCCACCGCCGTCAACACCATCATCGGCGCGCTCAACCGCTTCAAGGTGTCGATCCCCGGCTGGGTCCCGGTCTTCGGCGGCAGGAGCTTCTCCATCAGCCTGCCGAAGATCCCCATCCCGCACCTCGCCAAGGGCGGCGTCGTGCAGCCCCGCAACGGCGGCACCCTCGCCGTCATCGGCGAGGCCGGCGAGCACGAGGCCGTCATCCCGCTCAGCAAGCTGGAACGCATGATCGGCCCCGGCGGAAGCCGCGCCCAGATCGCCCGGCTCGCCGAAGCGGTCGAGCGCCTCGCCGACCGCCCCGTCCATGTCCAGGTCGACGGCCAGACCATCGCCCGCGCCGTGATCGCAGGTCACCGGCAGCTCGCCCGCCGATGACCGGCACCAAGGAAGGAGGCCCCCGATGACCCGCAACCTCTGGGTCGGCCTGCCCGGACAGCTCCGCGAGATCAGCCAGGCCGCCACCGCCTTCGAACGCGGCGCGGACCTGGGCGTCACCCAGTTCACCTCGCTGGGCGGCCAGATCACCACCATCGCGCCCCGCCGCACCCCCCGCAGGATCAAGCTCACCTTCGACCGGCTCGGCCGGGAGGACGCCGCGCACCTCGACCGCCTGGCCCGCCGCATCGACGGCCCCGGCCCCGTCGAGGTCCTCGACCCGGTGAGCCGCAACCTGCTCGACCCGCTCCAGGCGGAGGGCCGCGTCCCGGCCGGGAGCGCGTACAACTCCTGGTACACCTCCGTCAGCGGCAGCGGCAAGCTGGAGCTGTCCACCGCGCCCGGCGCCCTCCCGCACACGTACGTGTGGAAGCCGACGCAGACGACCGCCCAGCTCAGCTGGCACCGCAGGCCCCGCGCCGGGTTCCCGGTGGTGCCGGGCATGCGCGTCCGCTTCACGCTGCCCACCTCGTGGCGGACCGGCCCGTGCGCGACCCGCCTGCACTGGCGCGACGCGAACGGCACGTATCTGTCGTCGGCCGCCGACGCCGGGCACACCCTCGTCGCGACCGTCCCGGCGGGCGCCGCGCTGGTCACCCCGTCCGGGGTGGCCGGTGAGACCGGCACGTACGGGCTGGACGGCGCCGTCCTGACCATCGACGACGACCATGTGCCGACAGCCCCGGCCAACCTGTTCGGCGCCGACCAGGCCCTCGGCAAGGGCCCGCTCACCCAGTGGGCGACGACCGGCGCCACCCTGACGGCCGACACGTCCGGGTACGCCGTGCTGTCGCTCGCCGCGTCCACCGCGGGCACGCTCACCTTCCTGAACGGTACGGAGAAGGGCCACGTCCTGCCGCCGGGCACCGGGCAGGTCGGCGTCGTCCTGCCGTCCGCCGTGCGGACCCGCGCGGAGAGCTGCACGCTCACCTTCCACGACGCGGCGGGCGCGCAGCTCGCGGCGGTCACCGGCTGGGCCCCGGCAGCCGTACCGGCCGGCGCGACCCATGTGTCGGCGACCGTGGCCCTCGCCTCCGCCGCCACCGCGTTCCAGTCGCGGATCGGCCCGGCGAAGCTGCTGCACATCAACCCGGCGGTCCGCGAACTGCCCGGCGACGGCTGCCCGGTCATGTCCGTGGTCTCGTACACCGACACGCCGGGCAGGCCGCTGCCGTACCGGAACGTCTCCGTCGAGCTGGCGGAGGTGACCAGTGCGAGCCTCTGACCGGAAACTGACCGAGTCGCTCGAAGCGGGTGCGCGCGTCACCGCGCACACGACCCGCGTCGGCGGCCAGGACGTCACCGAGCAGGTCCAGTCCTGGCAGCTGGAGCGCAGCTACAGCACCGACCTGCCCGACGCCATGCGCGCGTTCTCCGGCAGCTCGGCGGCGCAGCTCCAGCTCCAGCTGTCCGGCAGCGCCGGCACGTCCGCGCCCGCCCTGTACTCGCCGTGGGCACCGCGCTCCACCGGCGACGCCGTACGGCCGGGCCAGTCCGTGGTCCACGCGTACGGCACCGACGCGGGCACCCTCCCGGCGTTCCGGGGCAGCGTACGCAACCGGTCCGCCGCGTCCGGCACGGACACCGTGCAGCTCACCGCCCTCGACGGGGCGGAGCGGCTGCACGGCCCCGCGGAGCTGCCCAAGCCGTACGCCGGGTTCTACTGGCGCCGCCCGGTGGCCACCGCCACCTGGTGCGTGGACGAGCTGCTGCGCCAGGCCGGGCTGCACTCCTGCCCGCCGCCGCGGTACCCGGAGTTCGGCCCGACCGAGCCGCTCACCCTCGTGTACGCCTCCCTGCACGGCGGGTTCGCCGCCACGTACGGGCAGCCGGAGATCGTCCCCGACCCGAGGCACTACAGCTGGACGCGCGCGGGCGCCCCGCACGAGATGGCGCTCGTGCCGCACGCCGCGGCGCCGGACACGGCGTCGATGACGGCCACCTGGTTCCCGCGCAGCCGGGTCACCGTGCCGGGCAGCCGGCTGCTCGCCGAGGCGTGGGTGAACAACGCGGTCGGCTTCGGCTCCACCGTCGCCCTGGAGATGGACCTCAACCGCACCGGCACCAGCACGGGCCGGCTGCGGCTCGCCTTCGACTTCGCGGCCGGCAAGGTGTACATGCACTCCGGCACCCGCGAGGGCGGCGGATGGTACTTCTCCTGGACGTTCGCCGCGCTCAAGGAACAGCGCGGGGTCTTCCACATCGGCGGCCTCTTCGACACCGTGGCGCCCGGCACGTCCGTCCTGCCGACCGTCAAGCCGTACTTCATCGCCCCGGACGGCACCCGCTACCACGGCACGGCGGTCACGTTCACCGACGCCTCCGCCGCACAGCCGTCCGCCGAGCTGTACCAGCTGCGGCTGGTCACTCAGCTCGCCACCGAGGCCGTGCAGCTCACCAGCGGGCTGCCCGCCGTGCCGGCGCTCGACGAGTTCGACCAGCGCGGCGAGTGGACGAAGGAGGCGCGGCTCGACGACGCGATCCTGCCGCTGCACACGATCCCCCGGGTGAGCGGCTCCCAGTGGGAGGTGATCACGCAGATCGCCAAGGCGAGCATGTCCACCGCCGAGTTCGACGAGCGCGGCGTCTTCCACTGGCGGAACTACACCCGCTTCGCGAAGGTGCCCACCGCCCCCGACCTCACCCTGACGTCCGTCCGCGACATCGCGTCGCTGACCGTCACGGAGGAGATCGACGCCTGCCGCAACTACTGCGTGCAGCCGTACAAGGACTGGACGTCGGTGACGGTCACCGGCGGTACGGCGTACAACGACACCGTCGTACGGGAGATCCCCGGCAACACGTCGGTGACCCTCAAGTACGTCCTCGCCGACGAGGAGTTCGACGTCGGCCCGCCCAACGTGGACGACGACCAGAGCGTGGCGCCCGGCTTCTCGGTGCGTTTCGCCGCGGCCAACGCGGCCGGCGCCGACGCGGTGAAGGGCGCGGTGGACATCCTCGCCCGCCGGGAGGAGGGCCATCTGGTCCTGCGGCTCACCAACCGCACCTCGCAGCGGCTGTACACGATCAGCGAGGACGGCAAGCCGTCGGTGCGCATCCAGACGCTGAAGCCGTCGAAGGAGCCCGTCGAGCGGCAGGCGACGTCCTGGGCGTCCGGCAGCACGAGCGAGAGGTTCTACGGACGCCAGGAGTTCCACGCCGAGGCGAGCGACTGGATCCAGGACTACCGGGCCGCGCAGGACCTCGCGAGCGCCATGCGGGCGGCCGGCCAGTACCCGGTGCCCGTACTCGGCGAGGTCGAGGTGCTGTACGACCCGCGCATCCAGCTCGGGGACGTCGTGCGGGTCGTGGACTCCAGCGGCGCCGCCCTCGACACGTACGCCTGGGTCGTCGGCATCAAGACCCAGTCGAGCGGCCCCGGCACCCTCCGGCAGACGCTGGCCCTGCGCGGCACCCGCACCAACGGGGTGCCCGCCGACAGCGGCCTCACCCCGGACACCCCGTCCGACCGGTCCCCGCTGCCGGACGGCGCCGCCTACACGGACGTCGCCGCCGGCTACCCGACCCTCGGGGACCTCACGGCCAGCCGCCTGACCTGGCGCGCGATCAAGGAGAACGGCCTGTGAGCGAGCCCGCGAACGAACCCGTACCACTCGAAGGACCCGTCGAACTCGTGACGGACCCCGCGCACCCGGTGGAGGTCGTCGTGGAGGAGCACTCCACCGCCCCGGCGCCCGCCCCGGACCCCGACCCAGAACCGCCCGCGCCGGACACCCCGGTGCCCGGCACCGCCCCCGTCGTGCCCGTGTCCGGCGGCGGACAGGAGGAGATCGCATGACCATCCAGTACACGCCCCTCAGCGGCCTGCCCTACCCGCAGCCGAGCGACCCGGCCGACCTTCCGGCGCACCTCCAGTCCCTCGCCCAGACCCTCGACGGGCGCACCGTGCTGCGCTTCGGCACCACCGCCGAACGCGACTCCAAGGTCCCCACCCCGGTCGCCGGGATGGTCGCGTGGATCGCCTCGCCGGGGCGGCTGATGTACTACACGGGCTCCGCGTGGGCGCCGGTCGGCCCCGTCCCGGTGTTCCGGGTCAACGTCGACGGCGGGTACACGACCAGCACGACGTACGCGGAGACCCTCACCCAGGCGGGCGGCGACCCGATGAACGCCACGTTCACGGTGCCGGCCTCCGGGCAGGTCATCATCAGCGTGGGCTGCTACATGCACTCCTCCGCCACCGTCGGCAGCTACATGTCGGCGAACGTCCGCAACGCGTCCGGGACCATCGTCGTCGCCGCGCACGACGACCGGGCGGCGCTGGTCAACACCTCGAACCGGGCGTCGGTGTCGACGCAGTTCCTGGTCAGCGGCCTGGCGGTGGGCACCACCCACACGGCGACCCCCGCGTACCGCTCGGGCGCCACCACCAACACCGCCAACTTCGACACCCGGTACATCCGCATCGACCCGGTGATGTGACCCGGGCCGCCCCGCGGGCCCGCACCGCACGGGAGGCACCCCGACGCCCCGGTGCCAACCCCCGCGGGGCGGCCCCACCCCGCGCCACGAGCCGGCGCCCCGCCCGCCCCCGCGCCCCTCCCCCGCCGCGCGGGCGGGCCGGGCGCCCCCATCCCACGACGAGGAGACCCACCGATGGCAGTCCCCCTCTCCCCCGACCGGCTCCTCGCCGCCCTGCGCGCCGAGGGCGTCCGCGTCGTCGAACACCCCGGCTGGCGCACCCGCAACCGCAACCACACGGGCGCCTGGGGCCCGGTCAACGGCGTGATGATCCACCACACCGTCACCAGCGGCACCACCGCCTCCGTCGAACTGTGCGCCAACGGCTACGACCGCCTGCCCGGCCCGCTGTGCCACGGCGTCATCACCAAGGACGGCGCCGTCCACCTCGTGGGCAACGGCCGCGCCAACCACGCGGGCGGAGGCGACCCGTCCGTCCTCCAGGCGGTGACCACCGAGACGTACGGGGCCAGGCCGCCCGTCCCCCGCGCCCACCAGGGCAGCGCGCACGCCGTCGACGGCAACGCCCGCTTCTACGGCTTCGAGTGCGTCAACCTCGGCGACGGCGCCGACCCGTGGCCGCCCGCCCAGCTCGACGCGATCGAACGCGCCAGCGCCGCGCTGTGCCGGGCGCACGGCTGGGGCGCCAAGTCCGTGATCGGCCACCTGGAGTGGTCCGACCACAAGAGCGACCCGCGCGGGTTCGCCATGCCCGGGATGCGCGAGCGGGTCCAGCGGAGGCTCGGCGCCGCCCCGTCCGGCGGGACGCCCGCCCCGAAGCCCGCCACGCCCCGCTACCAGCCCTTCCCCGGCACCGCGTTCTTCCGCTCCAACCCCAGCTCGCCGGTCATCACCGCGATGGGCCGCAGGCTCGTCGCCGAGGGCTGCGGCCGCTACCAGGTGGGCCCCGGCCCGCGCTGGTCGGAGGCCGACCGGAGGTCGTACGCGGCCTGGCAGCGCAAGCTCGGCTTCACCGGCGCCGACGCCGACGGCTGGCCGGGCGCCGCCTCCTGGAACGTGCTGAAGGTCCCGTACACCCCGTGAGCCACGCACCCCCGTAAGGAGCACCACCCATGTCCGACGCCGCCAAGCGCACGGCCCGAACCGTCCTCCAGACCGCCGTCGGCATCGCCGTCGTGCTGCCCGCGATCACCGACGCCGCCGGTGTCCCGGCCACCCTGCCGTGGGTCGCCGGGGCACTCGCCGTCGCGGGCGCGCTCACCCGGATCATGGCCCTCGACGCCGTCCAGCGCCTGCTGCCGGGCTGGCTGCGCACCACACCGGGGGGTGCCGATGATCGATTCTGACCAGCCGAACGACCCGGTCACGGTAGCGGTCGAGCTGGAACGGATGCGCGGCACGCTGGAAGCCGGGTTCGCCCGTGTGGACGGGTCGCTCGCGCTGCTCGTCCAGCGCAGCGACCAGACCGACAAGCAGCTCGCCGACATGGAGTCCCGCATCGACGCCCTGGAACGCGCCCGCTGGCCGCTGACCAGCATCGCCGCGCTCACCGCGAGCGCCGGGCTGCTGGCCACCCTCTGGCAGCTCACCGCCCGCTGACGCCGCCCGCGCGGCCGGGCCGCCGGGGTACGCCGAAGGGCGGCCACCCCCACGGGGGTGACCGCCCTTCGGTTCAGGCGACTCGCTTACTGGTTGTACGGACCGTAGTCGTAGTCCTCCAGCGGAACGGCCTGGCCGGAGCCCGTGCCGAACGGCGAGTAGTCGATGTCGTCGTAGCCGACGGCCGAGTACATCGCGGCCTTGGCCTCCTCGGTCGGCTCGACCCGGATGTTGCGGTAGCGGGACAGACCCGTACCGGCCGGGATGAGCTTACCGATAATGACGTTCTCCTTGAGGCCGATCAGGGAGTCGGACTTGGCGTTGATCGCCGCGTCCGTCAGGACCCTGGTCGTCTCCTGGAAGGAGGCCGCGGACAGCCACGACTCCGTCGCCAGCGACGCCTTGGTGATACCCATCAGCTGCGGACGGCCGGAGGCCGGGTGGCCGCCTTCCTGGACCACACGACGGTTCTCCTGCTCGAAGCGCGAGCGCTCCACGAGCTCGCCCGGCAGCAGCTCCGCGTCGCCGGACTCGATGATCGTCACACGGCGCAGCATCTGCCGGATGATGATCTCGATGTGCTTGTCGTGGATCGACACACCCTGCGAGTTGTAGACCTTCTGCACCTCGCCGACCAGGTGGACCTGAACGGCCCGCTGGCCGAGGATGCGCAGCACGTCGTGCGGGTTCTCGGTACCCACGGTGAGCTTCTGGCCCACCTGGACGTGGTCGCCCTCGCCGACCAGGACACGGGCGCGCTTCGAGATCGGGTACGCCGTCTCGTCGCTGCCGTCGTCCGGCGTGATGACGATCTTCTTGGTCTTCTCGGTCTCCTCGATCCGCACGCGGCCGGAGGCCTCGGCGATCGGCGCCATACCCTTCGGGGAACGGGCCTCGAAGAGCTCGACGACACGCGGCAGACCCTGCGTGATGTCGTCACCGGCCACACCACCGGTGTGGAAGGTACGCATCGTCAGCTGGGTGCCGGGCTCACCGATGGACTGGGCGGCGATGATGCCGACCGCCTCACCGATGTCGACCAGCTTGCCGGTGGCGAGCGAACGGCCGTAGCAGTACGCACACGTGCCGACCGCGGACTCGCAGGTGAGGACCGAGCGGGTCTTGACCTGCTCGACACCCGCAGCGATGAGCTGGTCGATGAGCACATCGCCCAGGTCCACGTTGGCCGGCGCGATGACCTTGCCGTCCACGACGACGTCCTCGGCGAGCATCCGCGCGTACACGGACGTCTCGACGTCGTCCGCCTTGCGCAGGACACCGGCCTCGTCGCGCACGCCGATCCGCAGCTTCAGACCGCGGTCGGTGCCACAGTCCTCCTCGCGGATGATCACGTCCTGCGAGACGTCCACCAGACGACGGGTCAGGTAACCCGAGTCGGCGGTACGCAGGGCGGTGTCGGCGAGACCCTTACGGGCACCGTGCGTGGAGATGAAGTACTCCAGCACGGACAGGCCCTCGCGGAAGGACGCCTTGATGGGACGCGGGATCGTCTCGTTCTTGGCGTTCGACACCAGACCGCGCATACCCGCGATCTGGCGCATCTGCATCATGTTTCCTCGAGCGCCCGAGTTCACCATCATGAAGATCGGGTTCGTCTTCGGGAAGTTCTCGTTCATGGCCTCGGCGACCTCGTTGGTCGCCTTGGTCCAGATCGCGATGAGCTCCTGCGTGCGCTCGTCCTTGGTGATCAGACCGCGCTCGTACTGCTTCTGGACCTTCTCGTCCTGGGCCTCGTAGCCGCGGACGATCTCCTTCTTCGCCTCCGGGACGACGACGTCCGAGATGGCGACGGTGACGCCGGAGCGGGTGGCCCAGTAGAAGCCGGCCGCCTTCAGGTTGTCGAGCGTCGCCGCCACGATGACCTTCGGGTAGCGCTCGGCGAGGTCGTTGACGATCTCGGAGAGCTGCTTCTTGCCGACCGTGTAGTCCACGAACGGGTAGTCCTCGGGCAGCAGCTCGTTGAAGAGCGCGCGGCCCAGGGTCGTCCGGAGCCGGAAGCTGTCGCCCGGCTGCCAGTCGGTCTCCCCGTCCTCGTTGACCGGCGGGGTCCAGCCGCGGGGCGGGACGGAGCCGATCGGGAAGCGGATGTCCACCTTGGCCTGGAGCGAGAGCTCCCGGGCGTCGAAGGCCATGATCGCCTCGGCGGTGGAGTTGAAGGCGCGGCCCTCGCCCTTGACCTCGCGCTCCTCCTCGTCCGTGGTGAGGAAGAAGAGGCCCAGCACCATGTCCTGGGTCGGCATGGTGACCGGACGGCCGTCGGCCGGCTTGAGGATGTTGTTCGAGGACAGCATCAGGATGCGCGCCTCGGCCTGCGCCTCCGCGGAGAGCGGCAGGTGGACGGCCATCTGGTCACCGTCGAAGTCCGCGTTGAACGCGGTGCAGACGAGCGGGTGGATCTGGATGGCCTTGCCCTCGACCAGCTGCGGCTCGAAGGCCTGGATGCCGAGGCGGTGCAGCGTGGGCGCACGGTTCAGCAGAACCGGGTGCTCGGCGATGACCTCTTCGAGCACGTCGTACACGACCGTGCGGCCGCGCTCGACCATGCGCTTGGCCGACTTGATGTTCTGCGCGTGGTTCAGGTCCACCAGGCGCTTCATCACGAACGGCTTGAAGAGCTCCAGCGCCATGGCCTTGGGCAGACCGCACTGGTGCAGCTTCAGCTGCGGGCCGACGACGATCACGGAACGCGCCGAGTAGTCGACTCGCTTGCCGAGCAGGTTCTGACGGAAGCGGCCCTGCTTGCCCTTGAGCATGTCGGACAGCGACTTCAGCGGACGGTTGCCGGGGCCCGTGACCGGGCGGCCGCGACGGCCGTTGTCGAAGAGCGCGTCCACGGCCTCCTGGAGCATGCGCTTCTCGTTGTTCACGATGATCTCGGGCGCGCCGAGGTCGAGAAGCCGCTTCAGGCGGTTGTTGCGGTTGATGACGCGGCGGTACAGGTCGTTCAGGTCGGAGGTCGCGAAGCGGCCACCGTCCAGCTGCACCATCGGACGCAGGTCCGGCGGGATCACCGGGACGCAGTCCAGCACCATGCCCTTGGGGCTGTTGCTGGTCTGGAGGAAGGCGGAGACGACCTTGAGGCGCTTGAGCGCGCGGGTCTTCTTCTGGCCCTTGCCCGTGCGGATGATCTCGCGGAGCTTCTCGGCCTCCTCCTCCAGGTCGAAGGACTCCAGCCGCTTCTGGAGCGCGGCGGCGCCCATCGAACCGTCGAAGTAGGTGCCGAACCGGTCGCGCAGCTCGCGGTAGAGCAGCTCGTCGCCCTCGAGGTCCTGGACCTTGAGGTTCTTGAAGCGGCTCCACACCTCGTCGAGGCGGTCGATCTCGCGCTGGGCGCGGTCGCGGAGCTGCTTCATCTCGCGCTCGGCGCCCTCGCGAACCTTGCGCCGCACGTCGGCCTTGGCGCCCTCGGCCTCCAGCTCGGCCAGGTCGGTCTCGAGCTTCTTGGCGCGGGCCTCCAGGTCGGCGTCGCGGCGCTGCTCGATCTGCTGGCGCTCGACGGAGACGTGGGCCTCCAGCGACGGCAGGTCGCGCTGGCGGCGCTCCTCGTCGACGTACGTGATCATGTACGCCGCGAAGTAGATGACCTTTTCCAGGTCCTTCGGGGCGAGGTCCAGCAGGTAGCCCAGCCGGGACGGGACGCCCTTGAAGTACCAGATGTGGGTGACGGGGGCGGCGAGCTCGATGTGGCCCATCCGCTCACGGCGCACCTTGGCGCGGGTGACCTCGACGCCACACCGCTCACAGATGATGCCCTTGAAGCGGACGCGCTTGTACTTGCCGCAGTAGCACTCCCAGTCCCGGGTCGGGCCGAAGATCTTCTCGCAGAAGAGTCCGTCCTTTTCGGGCTTCAGGGTGCGGTAGTTGATGGTCTCCGGCTTCTTGACCTCGCCGTGGGACCACTGCCGGATGTCGTCCGCGGTGGCCAGGCCGATCCGCAGCTCGTCGAAGAAGTTGACGTCGAGCACTATGCGTCAATCCCTCTCAGGGTTCGTGTCAATCAATGGTCTGTACGGGTCGCTGGGAGGCCGGCCGGACCCCGTGGGGTCCGGCCGGCAAACCCGTCAGACCTCTTCGACGCTGCTCGGCTCGCGCCGGGACAGGTCGATGCCGAGCTCCTCCGCTGCGCGGAAGACGTCCTCGTCGGTGTCGCGCATCTCGATGGACATGCCGTCCGAGGACAGCACCTCCACGTTGAGGCACAGGGACTGCATCTCCTTGATGAGCACCTTGAAGGACTCCGGGATGCCGGGCTCGGGGATGTTCTCGCCCTTGACGATGGCCTCGTAGACCTTCACGCGGCCGGTGACATCGTCGGACTTGATGGTCAGGAGCTCCTGGAGGGCGTACGCGGCGCCGTAAGCCTCCAGCGCCCACACCTCCATCTCACCGAAGCGCTGGCCACCGAACTGAGCCTTACCACCCAGCGGCTGCTGGGTGATCATCGAGTAGGGACCGGTCGAGCGGGCGTGCAGCTTGTCGTCGACCAGGTGGTGGAGCTTGAGGATGTACATGTACCCGACCGAGATCGGGTCCGGGAACGGCTCGCCGGAGCGGCCGTCGAACAGGCGCGCCTTGCCGGACGGCAGCATGAGGCGGTCGCCGTCGCGGTTCGGGAGGGTGTGCTCCAGCAGACCGGCCAGCTCGTCCTCGCGGGCACCGTCGAAGACCGGGGTCGCGACGTTGGTGCGGGGCTCGACACGGTCGGCGCCGATGGACTGGAGCCGCTTGGCCCAGTCGTCGGCGAGCCCGGAGACGTCCCAGCCCTGGCTGGCGAGCCAGCCGAGGTGGATCTCCAGGACCTGTCCCGGGTTCATTCGGGACGGCACACCGAGCGGGTTGAGGATGATGTCGACCGGGGTGCCGTCCTCCAGGAACGGCATGTCCTCGATCGGCAGGATCTTGGAGATGACACCCTTGTTGCCGTGGCGGCCGGCGAGCTTGTCACCGTCGGTGATCTTGCGCTTCTGCGCCACGTAGACGCGGACCAGCTGGTTCACGCCCGGGGGCAGCTCGTCGCCCTCCTCGCGGTCGAAGACGCGCACACCGATGACCTTGCCGGTCTCGCCGTGCGGCACCTTCAGCGAGGTGTCGCGGACCTCACGGGCCTTCTCGCCGAAGATCGCGCGGAGCAGGCGCTCCTCCGGGGTCAGCTCGGTCTCACCCTTCGGGGTGACCTTGCCGACCAGGATGTCACCGGCGACGACCTCGGCACCGATGCGGATGATGCCGCGCTCGTCGAGGTCGGCGAGGACCTCCTCGGAGACGTTCGGGATGTCCCGGGTGATCTCCTCGGGGCCCAGCTTGGTGTCACGGGCGTCGACCTCGTGCTCCTCGATGTGGATCGAGGAGAGGACGTCGTCCTGGACGAGGCGCTGCGACAGGATGATCGCGTCCTCGTAGTTGTGGCCCTCCCACGGCATGAACGCCACGAGGAGGTTCTTGCCGAGCGCCATCTCGCCGTTCTCGGTGGCCGGGCCGTCGGCCAGGACCTGGCCCTCGATGACCCGGTCGCCCTCGGCGACGACGACCTTCTGGTTGACCGAGGTGCCCTGGTTGGAGCGGGCGAACTTGGCCAGGCGGTACGTGATGTACGTGCCGTCGTCGTTGGCGACGGTGATGTAGTCCGCGGAGAGCTCCTGGACCACACCGTCCTTTTCGGCCTTGACCACGTCACCGGCGTCGACGGCGGAGCGGTACTCCATGCCGGTGCCGACGAGCGGGGCCTCGGACTTAATCAGCGGCACGGCCTGGCGCATCATGTTCGCGCCCATGAGGGCGCGGTTGGCGTCGTCGTGCTCGAGGAACGGGATCATGGCGGTCGCGACCGACACCATCTGGCGCGGCGAGACGTCCATGTAGTCCACGTCGTCACCGGCGACGTAGTCGACCTCGCCGCCACGGCGGCGGACGAGCACGCGGTTCTCGGCGAAGCGCATGTCCTCGGTCAGGCCGGCGTTGGCCTGGGCGATGACGAAGCGGTCCTCCTCGTCGGCGGTCAGGTAGTCGACCTCGTCGGTGACCTGGCCGTCGACGACCTTGCGGTACGGCGTCTCGACGAAGCCGAACGCGTTGACGCGGCCGTAGGAGGCGAGCGAACCGATCAGACCGATGTTCGGGCCTTCGGGGGTCTCGATCGGGCACATGCGTCCGTAGTGGGACGGGTGCACGTCTCGGACCTCGAAGCCGGCCCGCTCACGGGACAGACCACCCGGGCCGAGCGCGGACAGACGACGCTTGTGCGTCAGCCCGGACAGCGGGTTGTTCTGGTCCATGAACTGCGACAGCTGGCTGGTGCCGAAGAACTCCTTGATGGAGGCGACGACCGGCCGGATGTTGATCAGGGTCTGCGGCGTGATCGCCTCGACGTCCTGGGTCGTCATGCGCTCGCGCACCACGCGCTCCATCCGCGCCAGACCCGTGCGGACCTGGTTCTGGATGAGCTCGCCGACGTTGCGCAGACGACGGTTGCCGAAGTGGTCGATGTCGTCCGTCTCGACCACGATGGTCGAGCCGTTCTCGCCGACGGTCTCGGTCTCACCGGCGTGCAGCTTCACCAGGTACTTGATCGTCGCGATGATGTCGTCGACGGTCAGGACACCGGCGTCGAGCGGCTCGTCGGCCCCGAGCTTCTTGTTGACCTTGTAGCGGCCGACCTTGGCCAGGTCGTAGCGCTTGGGGTTGAAGTAGAGGTTCTCGAGCAGCGTCTGCGCGGCCTCACGCGTCGGGGGCTCGCCCGGACGGAGCTTGCGGTAGATGTCGAGCAGCGCGTCGTCCTGGCCCTGGGTGTGGTCCTTCTCCAGGGTGGCGCGCATGGACTCGTACTCGCCGAACTCCTGGAGGATCTGCTCGGTGGTCCAGCCGAGCGCCTTGAGGAGGACGGTGACGGACTGCTTGCGCTTGCGGTCGATGCGGACACCGACCATGTCGCGCTTGTCGATCTCCATCTCCAGCCAGGCACCCCGGGAGGGGATGATCTTGGCGGAGAAGATGTCCTTGTCGGACGTCTTGTCGATGGACGAGTCGAAGTACACACCCGGCGAGCGGACGAGCTGCGACACCACGACACGCTCGGTGCCGTTGATGACGAAGGTGCCCTTGTTGGTCATGAGCGGGAAGTCGCCCATGAAGACCGTCTGGGACTTGATCTCGCCGGTCTCGTTGTTGGTGAACTCGGCCGTGACGAAGAGCGGCGCGGCGTACGTGAAGTCGCGCTCCTTGCACTCGTCGATGGAGTTCTTCGGGGGCTCGAAGCGGTGGTCGCGGAAGGTCAGCGACATCGACCCGGAGAAGTCCTCGATCGGCGAGATCTCCTCGAAGATCTCTTCCAGACCGGACTTGGTGGGGACGTCCTGTCCGTTCTCGAGAGCCGCCTCGACACGAGCCTTCCACGCGGCGTTGCCGAGCAGCCAGTCAAAGCTCTCGGTCTGCAGCGCGAGGAGGTTCGGAACCTCGAGGGGCTCCTTGATCTTTGCAAAGGAGATGCGCAGCGGGGCGGTGCTTGCGCCGTTGTTCGTATTCGCGGTCGAGGCGTTGCGCGAGGCGGCCAAGAGGGGGTCCTTCCGAGGGCTCGGACTCACTACGCGCGTACCGGTCCCAAGCCGAGCAAGAAGACCCGAAATCCCAGGTCAGGGCATTCGGTCAACGGTGCTCTCGCAAGGGGATGCCCCTGGTGACGGGCAGGGAGCAGCTAACAGGCAGCGCAAAGGGTCAGTGTAGCCACTTGGCCCACTGATGTCCAGGGCGGTCAATCTCGACCCTCGTTGTTCTCATCTCCGCGGCACCTCGCGCCTCGGCGCACATCGATACTGCCCGTTCGGTCGTCGATCCATGCCTCGGATACGGATCGTGTGACGACGCGTCCTGAGAATTGCGCGCGGCGTGCGGTTCGTCAAGGCCCCCGGCCTCGCGGGGCGCACGGCGAAGATCACCATACTCCGTCCCCGTACGGGTGGACGACAGGCGCCGCGTGTACGCCGAAGGGCGATCACCCGGATGGGTGATCGCCCTTGGGGACGCCCTCAGGGGGCGTCAGCGCGAGTCAGGAGACCCGCAGGAGGTCACTTGACCTCGACGGCCGCGCCGGCGCCCTTGAGGGCCTCGGCAGCCTTGTCGGCGGCCTCCTTGTTGACCTTCTCGAGGACCGGCTTCGGGGTGCCGTCGACGAGGTCCTTGGCCTCCTTCAGGCCCAGGGAGGTCAGCTCACGGACGACCTTGATGACCTGGATCTTCTTGTCACCGGCGCCGGTGAGGATGACGTCGAACTCGTCCTTCTCCTCGACGGCCTCGGCGGCCGGGGCACCCGGGACACCGGCGGCGACGGCGACCGGAGCGGCGGCGGTGACGTCGAACTTCTCCTCGAACGCCTTCACGAACTCGGAGAGCTCGATGAGGGTCATCTCCTCGAACTGCGCGAGCAGGTCTTCCTGAGACAGCTTCGCCATGATGGCGGTCCTTCCACTAATTCGGCTGGTGCCGGATGTACATGTGTGGCGGGCGTACGTTGGGCCCGCTGTGACCGACGCCGGTCAGGCGGCGGTCAATGTGCGAGCCGAATTACTCGGCACCGCCCTGCTCGGCCTGCTTGGCGCGCAGCGCGTCCACGGTGCGGACGAGCTTCGACGGGAGCGCCTGGAAGAGCGCGGCAGCCTGGGACTGCTTGCCCTTCATGGCGCCCGCCAGCTTGGCGAGCAGAACCTCGCGGGACTCGAGGTCCGCAAGCTTCTTGATCTCATCGGCGGACAGCGCCTTGCCGTCAAGGACACCGCCCTTGATGATCAGGTTCGGGTTGTCCTTGGCGAAGTCACGAAGACCCTTCGCCGACTCCACCGGGTCACCGGTGATGAAGGCGACCGCCGTCGGACCAGTGAACTGGTCGTCCAGCGACGTGATCCCGGCCTCGTTGGCCGCAATCTTGGTCAGCGTGTTCTTCACCACGGCGTACTGGGCGTTCTCACCGAGCGAACGGCGCAGCTGCTTGAGCTGTGCCACGGTGAGACCGCGGTACTCGGTCAGCACGGCGGCGTTCGAGCTGCGGAACTTGTCCGTCAGCTCGGCAACCGCAGCAGACTTGTCGGGCCTCGCCATGAGCCTCGGCCTCCTTCCGGGTGATTCGGACCGCGATGGCTGAAGGAAGGAGACTGGGCAAAACGAAACGCCCCGGCGCAGGCGCACGGGGCGTGACTCGACCGGACGGCATGCCCGGGAGTACATCCACAGTCACCTACGCGGGCCGTCCGCAGCTAGCGGAATCCTTCGGCGGCTGAACCCCTTCGGGCACAACTACGACCAGCGGTCTTTGGCTTCTGTGGAAGCGTACGGGACCGGACAGCCGTCAAGCAAATCGACCAGAAGCCCCCGATCCGCCCGTCCCCGCACTCGGCGGTACCAGGCCCGAATCGAGCGGAAGGCCCAAGGCCGGCCGGCCCCGACCTCCGACCGCCCCAAGCCGCGAACCAGGCAGAGCCCCAGGCCCGTCCTGCCCCGCTTCGGGTGGGTCCCGAGCCTGTCCTTGCGACCGGACAGCCCACGACACGGTAGTCCGCCGAGGCACTCCCGAGCCGGGCTCATTGCGCGGGGCAGCGCGAGTCGCTGGGCATGCTCTCTGCCCGTCAGGGCCTGGCCCGTCAGGGCCTGGCCCGTCAGGGCCTGGCCCGTCAGGGCCTGGCCCGTCAGGGCCTGGCCCGTCAGGGCCTGGCCCGTCAGGGCCTGGCCCGTCAGGGCCTGGCCCGTCAGGGCCTGGCCCGTCAGGGCCTGGCCCGTCAGGGCCTGGCCCGTCAGGGCCTGGCCCGTCAGGGCCTGGCCCGTCAGGGCCTGGCCCGTCAGGGCCTGGCCCGTCAGGGCCTGGCCCGTCAGGGCCTGGCCCGTCACGCCCGGGCCCGGATCGCGCGCTAAATCAGGCGGAGGCTCAGGCCCGTGGCCCGGATCGGGGCCAAGTCCTGGATCGAGCGGAGGCCCTGGTCACGCCCAGAGCCCGGCTCGGGCCGGGGCACGGGGCAACGACCAGGACTGTGGCCACGGGACATGCCCCCCCGTCCGTCAGGGGCGGGCCCGTCACGCCCGGGGCCCGGATTGGCCGGGAGGCCTGGATCGGGCGGAGGCCCGGTCATGCCCGAGCCCGGGTCGGGCGGAGGCGCGGGGCAGCGCCCAGGCCAGAGCCGCGGCGCGTGCCCAGGGCCCGGAGCAGGCCGGGCGCCTGCATCAGGCGAAGACAAGGGCCCGAACGCGCTCGCAGCACACCCGGGACCGGGTCAGGCCCAGGACCAGGTCGAGCACGAGGATCAAACCAGGACGGAGGCCCATCAGGCCGGGCCCGAATCGAGCGGCAGGCGCAGGCCGGCCCGGACCCGGGTCGTGCCCGGCGCCCGACAGGCCCGAGGCCTGGATCGGGCGGAGGCCGGGGCCCGGGTCAATCACCGAGCCCCGCTCAGGCTGGGGCACGGGGCAACGACCAGGGCAGTGGTGCGCGGCAACGCCCAGGCGGCCGAGGCTCGGGACATGCACTGCGCCCGACAGGGCCGGGGCTCTGATTGAGCGGGAGGCCGAGGTCGGACGGAGGCCCGGTCAGGCCGGGACCGAATCGGTGGCGGCCCGGGTCGTGCCCCAGCCCGGCTCGGGCTGGGGCATGACGGGCAGCGTCCAGGACAGAGGCGCGGAGCTTGCCCGGGGCCCGGCTCGGGGGCGTTGGAGTGGGGCCGCGTCCAGGCAGAGGCGTCCGTCGGCCGGGGTCCGGGGCCGGTCGGGGCCCGGGGGTGGATCAGGCGGTGGCGCCCTCGGCGCCTTCCGGGTCCTTCATCGACTCGGAGAGCTTCTCCATCATCTCCATGAAGTCGAAGGTCTTCGCCGGCGGCGGGGCCTGGACGGCGGCCTTGGTGCCGTAGTCCGAGTACGTCGCGGACATCTGGATCTTTCCGGCGGGCGTCTGCATGCCGACGTCCATCTTCACCGGGTAGCCGTCCTTGTTGACCCAGACCTCCGTGTCGTACGAGGTCAGGCCGCCCTGCTTCATCTTGGCGACCATCTCGTCGCGCTGCTTCTGGGAGAGCACGGACAGCGACTTGTTGGCGGCGAGCATCTCCTCGACGGTCAGCGAGCCCTTGTAGTGCTGCGCCTCGACACCGTCGATCTTCTCCGGGCCGATGTGCTTGAGGTTCGGCGAGTCGAGCAGCAGGGCCAGCTGCTTGGCCGGGTCCTGGTTCATGTTGTCCAGGCCGCCCGTGAGCTGCTTCTGGACCGCGGCGTCACCGGACTTGGCCGCAAGCGCCTTGAAGTCGAGCTTGAGCCACTCCTTGCCGTCCAGGTCCGCCGACGCCTTGTCGCCCATGTGCATGTACATGATCTCGTTGACCATGATCATGCGCATCGTGTCGGGGCCGTCCCCCTGGGCGCCCAGCACGCTGGAGCCCTTCATGGTGATGTCCATCATGCCGGGCTCCCAGCCCATCACGCCGCTCATCTCCATGGTGCCGGCCTCACCGGCCGCTCCCGCGGCACCCGCGGGCACGGTCATGGTCATCCGCACCTTGGCGGACTTGGCGGCGGCCGTCTTCTCGTACGCCGTCTGGATCACCTGGAGCGCCGAGGACCACTGCGGCTCGGCGGCCGGCGCGTCCGCGGCCTTCTTCGGGTCGTCCTTGCCCTCGCTCTTGCCGTCGCCGCTCTGGCAGCCCGCCAGGGCCGCCAGCACCGCCACGGCGACCGTCGAGACTCCCAGGCGCCTGCGTACGGACACCTTCATGGCCCACCCCCACAACACATACGTGCGATCTTCGGTTCACTCGAACGCTAACCCATGCCACTGACACCCTCGCACGAAATAAAACCGGCCCCCGCTCCTCCGGAGAGGTGCGGGGGCCGGTTTCGGACAACCGTGCGAGCCGTCAGGCTCAGACCGCGGCCGGGTCCTCCTCGACGAGGAGGTTGCGGGTGCGGTTGGCGTCCAGCGGGATGCCAGGGCCCATGGTCGTGGAAAGGGTCGCCTTCTTGATGTAGCGGCCCTTCGCGGCGGACGGCTTCAGACGGAGGATCTCCTCCAGCGCGGCCGCGTAGTTCTCCACCAGCTTGGTCTCGTCGAAGGAGACCTTGCCGATGATGAAGTGCAGGTTCGCGTGCTTGTCGACACGGAACTCGATCTTGCCGCCCTTGATGTCCGTCACGGCCTTGGCGACGTCCATCGTGACCGTGCCGGTCTTCGGGTTCGGCATCAGACCACGGGGGCCGAGGACGCGGCCGAGGCGGCCGACCTTGCCCATGAGGTCCGGGGTGGCGACGACGGCGTCGAAGTCCAGACGCCCCTTCGCGACCTCGTCGATCAGTTCGTCGGAGCCGACGATGTCGGCGCCAGCGGCTTCCGCGGCCGCAGCACGGTCACCGGTCGCGAAGACCAGGACCCGGGCGGTCTTGCCGGTGCCGTGCGGAAGGTTCACGGTGCCGCGGACCATCTGGTCGGCCTTGCGCGGGTCGACGCCCAGGCGGAAGGCGACCTCGACGGTGCCGTCGAACTTGGTGGTGGCGGTGTCCTTGGCGAGACGGACGGCCTCGAGGGGGGCGTAGTTACGCTCCCGGTCGACCTTGGCGTCCGCGCCGCGGAGAGCCTTGCTGCGCTTCAACTTCTTCTCCTGAGTTCGGGTGTGGAGTCGTGGTCCGGGCCAGCGCGTGGCCCTTCCACAAGAGGACTGACGGGGGCTGTTCAGCCCTCGACCGTGATGCCCATGGAACGGGCGGTGCCGGCGATGATCTTCTCGGCGGCGTCCAGGTCGTTCGCGTTGAGGTCGGGCATCTTGGTGGTGGCGATCTCGCGGACCTGGGCGCTCGTCAGCTTCGCGACCTTGGTCTTGTGCGGCTCGCCGGAGCCCTTCTCCACACCCGCGGCCTTCAGGATCATCCGCGACGCCGGGGGCGTCTTGGTGATGAAGGTGAAGGAGCGGTCCTCGTAGACCGTGATCTCCACGGGGATGACCCAGCCACGCTGCGACTCGGTCGCGGCGTTGTAGGCCTTGCAGAACTCCATGATGTTGACGCCGTGCTGACCCAGCGCGGGGCCGACCGGCGGGGCCGGGTTGGCGGCGCCGGCCTGGATCTGGAGCTTGATAAGCCCCGTGACCTTCTTCTTCTTGGGAGGCATAGCTCTCTCCGGGTCCTAGTGAGAGTGTTCGGCCGCCATCCGATGTCGTACGACATCATCCGGATGGAGGCATACCGCACAACGATAACGGGTATGGCTGCGCGTCCAAAAACCGAGCAGGTCAGAGGGCGGAAGACGCCACTCTGACCTGCCCGAGGACTGAACGAGAACCGACGGTGTCAGTTCTTCTGGATCTGGTCGAAGCTGAGCTCGACCGGGGTCTCGCGACCGAAGATCTCGACGAGGCCCTTGACCTTCTTCGAGTCGGCGTTGATCTCGTTGATCGTCGCCTGGAGCGTCGCGAACGGGCCGTCGGTGACGGTGACGGAGTCGCCGACCTCGAAGTCCAGGACCTGGACCTCGACCTTGCGGGCGGGCGCCGGCTTGCCCTCGGCCTCGGCGGCCTCGCGGGCGGCCTTCTCCTCGGCCTCCGGGGCGAGCATCTTGACGATCTCGTCCAGCGTCAGCGGGTACGGGTCGTAGGCGTTGCCCACGAAGCCGGTGACGCCGGGGGTGTTGCGCACGACGCCCCAGGACTCGTTCGTCAGGTCCATGCGGACGAGCACGTAGCCGGGCAGCTTGTTCTGCCGGACGTTCTTGCGCTCGCCGTTCTTGATCTGGACGATCTCTTCCTCGGGGACCTCGGCCTGGTAGATGAAGTCCTCGACGTTCAGCGAGACGGCGCGCTGCTCCAGGTTGGCCTTCACGCGCTTCTCGTAGCCCGCGTAGGTGTGGATCACGTACCACTCGCCGGGGAGGCCGCGCAGCTCCTCGCGGAGCGCGGCGACGGGGTCGACGGGCGCGGCCGGCTCGGCCTCCTCGTCACCCTCGGTCTCGTCCTCGTCCGCGGCCTCGGTCTCGTCCTCGGCGGCCTCGGCGTCCTGCGCGTCGTCCTCGGTGTCCGCGTCCTCGGCGGTCTCGTCGTCCTCGTCGCGGACGGTCTCGACGTCCTCGGTCGCCTCGCCGACAGCGGCGTCCGCAGCTTCCGCCTGGTCCTCGTCGGCCGCCTCGACGACGTCGAGCTCGTCCTGGGCGGACTCGTTCAGGTTCGGGTCAGACACGGTGGCTGCTTCTTCCTGGATACAGATGGGGTGGAACATGCGAAAAGGGGCGCCGGGGTGGGCGCCCTCCGCAGGAATCAGCCGAAGACGTACTTGACTGCTTCCTTGAAGCCGTAGTCGATGCCGGTCACCATGCCGATCATGATGACTACGAAGATGATCACAACCGTCGTGTACGTGGTCAGCTGGTTACGAGTGGGCCAGACGACCTTGCGCAGCTCGGCGACGATCTGACGGTAGAAGAGCGCGAGACGGCCCAGCGGGCCCTTCTTGGCGCGCTTGCCGCCCTTGCGGCCCTTCTTCTTCGACTCCGGCGCTTCGTCCTCAGCATCAGGCATGTCGATGGAGCCTACGGCGTCCGTCACGTCTCTCACCTGATTCCGGGTCGGCCGTGCCGCGCCCGGGTGGAGCCGCACGGCGGTGCAATGAAGTACATACCTGCGCACACATCCTGGCGGTGTGTGTAGCAGGGCCGGAGGGACTTGAACCCCCAACCGCTGGTTTTGGAGACCAGTGCTCTACCAATTGAGCTACGACCCTTTGTGGTTCTCCCCCAACCTACCGCATCCGAAGTGGTGCTCATCGGCGTGGTTGGTGAGGGCCAACGAGCAGAGAGTGTACGTGGTCAGGGCCGCCGCGTCGAACAGATAGCCCCGGCCGACTTCGCGCCGCCTTCCGGGACCGCCGCTTCCGGCCGCCGACGGGCCCCTCCCCCGGCGCCTTCCCCGACCCCTCGCCCGGCCGGCGCCCCGGCCCCCGTGCGGAGCCTCCGCGGCCGCTTCCCCGGCCGCTCGGGGAACAGGTGTCCGAGCCCGTGTCCGCTGGGCGAAACCCGTGCGCCCGGCCTCCGCGCGGTCTGGGACGATGGGCCGTATGAGCGCTGCAACTCCTCCGACCGAGCGCCGGGTCTCCGCCCGCATCGGCGCGATCTCCGAGTCCGCGACCCTCGCCGTCGACGCCAAGGCCAAGGCCCTCAAGGCCGCCGGGCGCCCGGTGATCGGCTTCGGCGCGGGCGAGCCCGACTTCCCGACGCCCGACTACATCGTCGAGGCGGCCGTGGAGGCCTGCCGCAACCCGAAGTACCACCGCTACACGCCGGCCGGCGGCCTGCCCGAGCTGAAGGCCGCCATCGCCGCGAAGACGCTGCGGGACTCCGGGTACGAGGTGGACCCCTCCCAGATCCTCGTCACCAACGGCGGCAAGCAGGCGATCTACGAGGCGTTCGCCGCGATCCTCGACCCGGGCGACGAGGTCATCGTCCCGGCCCCGTACTGGACGACGTACCCGGAGTCGATCCGGCTCGCGGGCGGCGTGCCGGTGGAGGTCGTCGCCGACGAGACCACCGGGTACCGCGTCTCCGTGGAGCAGCTGGAGGCGGCCCGTACGGAGCGCACCAAGGTCGTCCTGTTCGTGTCGCCGTCCAACCCGACGGGCGCCGTCTACACGCGCGAGGACGCCGAGGCGATCGGCCGCTGGGCGGTCGAGCACGGCCTGTGGGTGCTGACGGACGAGATCTACGAGCACCTCGTGTACGGCGACGCGACGTTCACCTCGCTGCCGGCGCTCGTGCCCGAGCTGCGCGACAAGTGCGTCGTGGTGAACGGCGTGGCGAAGACGTACGCGATGACGGGCTGGCGCGTCGGGTGGATCGTCGGCCCGAAGGACGTGGTGAAGGCCGCGACGAACCTCCAGTCGCACGCCACGTCCAACGTGTCGAACGTCGCCCAGGTGGCCGCGCTCGCCGCCGTCTCGGGGAACCTGGACGCGGTCGCGGAGATGCGCACGGCGTTCGACCGGCGCCGCCAGACGATCGTGCGGATGCTGAACGAGATCGACGGCGTGGTCTGCCCGACGCCGGAGGGCGCGTTCTACGCGTACCCGTCGGTGAAGGGGCTGCTCGGCAAGGACATCCGGGGCAAGCGCCCGCAGACGTCCGTGGAGCTGGCGGCGCTGATCCTGGACGAGGCCGAGGTCGCCGTCGTACCGGGTGAGGCGTTCGGTACGCCGGGCTACCTGCGGCTGTCCTACGCGCTGGGCGACGAGGACCTGGTCGAGGGCGTGTCGCGGATGCAGAAGCTGCTGGCGGAGGCGCGCGACTGACCTGGTTGGTATCAGGGACCTGTGCGGGCCCGGCCGAGCTCTTGGCCGGGCCCGTTCTTTCGTTCCCGGGGGTACCCGTTCGGCGAAAGGGGCTGTTTCGGGGCGCCGGTCTGCGGCAGGATCCACGAATGGAGCACGTCCGCGATCTGAAACTGCTGCCGAAGGCCCATCTGCATCTGCACTTCACGGGCTCGATGCGGCCGTCCACCCTGCTGGAGCTGGCCGACAAGTACGGCGTCCACCTGCCCGACGCGCTGACCGGCGGGGAGCCGCCGGACCTGCGGGCCACCGACGAGCGCGGCTGGTTCCGGTTCCAGCGGCTGTACGACATCGCCCGGTCGTGCCTGCGGGAGCCGGACGACATCCGGCGCCTGGTGCTGGAGGCCGCCGAGGAGGACGTACGGGACGGGTCGGGGTGGCTGGAGATCCAGGTGGACCCCACCTCGTACGCGCCGAGACTGGGCGGTCTCATCCCGGCGCTGGAGATCATCCTGGACGCGGTGCACGCGGCCTCGCGGGACACGGGCCTGGGGATCAGGGTCGTCGTGGCGGCCAACCGGATGAAGCACCCGCTGGACGCGCGCACGCTGGCCCGGCTGGCGGTGCGGTACGCGGACCGGGGCGTGGTCGGGTTCGGACTGTCGAACGACGAGCGGCGCGGGATGGCGCGGGACTTCGACCGGGCGTTCGCGATCGCGCGGGAGGGCGGGCTGCTGGCCGCGCCGCACGGCGGTGAGCTGACGGGCCCGGCGTCCGTACGGGACTGCTTGGACGATCTGCGGGCGGCGCGCATCGGGCACGGCGTACGGGCGGTGGAGGACCCGCGGCTGCTGCGGCGGCTCGCCGACAAGGGCGTGACCTGCGAGGTGTGCCCGGCGTCGAACGTGGCGCTCGGGGTGTACGAGAAGCCCGAGCACGTACCGCTGCGGACGTTGTTCGACGCGGGCGTGCCGTTGGCGCTGGGGGCGGACGACCCGCTGCTGTTCGGGGCGCGGCTGGCGGACCAGTACGAGATCGCGCGGCGCCACCACGGCTTCACGGACGCCGAGCTGGCGGAGCTGGCGCGGCAGTCGGTGCTGGGGTCGGTGGCGCCGGAGGACATCCGCGCGAAGCTGCTGTCCGGGATCGACGCGTGGCTGGCCCAGGGGTGAGCGGCGCGGGGCCGTACGGCAGGGGCGGGCGGGGCTGAGCGGCGCGACGCTGTGCCGGTTGGCGGGGCTGGGCGGCGCCGCGCCCTGCCGGGTGGCGGGGTGGCGGGCGGTCAGGCGATGCCGGTGAGCAGGGTGCGGGCGAGGGCGGCGGCGAAGGTGTCCACGTCCTGCGGAGGCTCCTTGCCGACGGTCGCGTCGTAGGCGAAGGCGCGCTGGGCGCAGGCGCCGAGGAGCAGGGACGCGGCGGCGAAGGTGTCGGCGCCGGGGCTGATGCGGCCGGCGTCGCGCTCGACGCGGAGGTAGGCGTCGAGGGCCTCGATGGGGGTGTGCGGGCCGGTGCCCATGTCCCGCATGGCCTGGTAGTGGCGGGCCTTGAGCCGGGTCTCGGCGTACAGCGACGCGGCGATCGGGAAGCTCTCGGCGTAGAAGAGGGCGGCCTGGCTGGCGATCTCGGTGAGGTTCCGCTCGACGCTGCGGCCGTCGGCGCCCGGGTCGGCGGCGAGCCGGTCGATGAGGGGGCCCAGCGTGGGGAGGCGCTCCCGCAGGACGGCGGCGAACAGCTCCTCCTTGCTCGCGTAGTACTTGTAGAGCGCCGCCTCGGAGCACTCGGCCGCCCTGGCGATCTCCTTGGTCGTGGTGCGGGCGAGGCCGACCGTGCGCCACAGGTCGTGGGCGGCGTCGAGGATCCGTTCCCGTGCGGGCTTCATGGGCGGCTCCGGGCTTGCGCTTGACGGTGAGTGTGTACTCACCCACCCTAGTGGTGAGTGAACGCTCACCACCACCCTCCGCACGCGCTCCGGGAGGACGCCATGAGGATCACCGTGTTCGGCGCGACGGGCGGCATCGGCCGCGAGATCGTCCGCCAGGCCCTGGACGCGGGCCACCACGTCACGGCGGTGGTCCGCGACCCGTCCCGGCTGCCCGCGCGGGCCGAGCGGCACAACGGCCGACTGGAGGTCGTCACGGCGGCGCACATGGACGACCCGGAGGCGCTGCGGCCCGCCGTGGCGGGGCGGGACGCGGTCCTGTCGGGGCTGGGGCCGCGCGCCCGCGCCCAGGTGGGCATCGCCTCGTCGCTGACCCGGGCGGTGCTGCGGGCGATGGAGGCGGAGGGGGCGCGGCGGTTCCTCGCGGTGAGCGCCGCGCCGCTGGGTCCCGTACCGGAGGGCGAGACGCTGGCGCTGCGGCTGATGACGCCGGTCGTGTCGCGGGTCCTGCGGCCGCACTACGACGACCTGCGGGACATGGAGGCGGCGATGCGCGAGAGCGGCACGGACTGGACGGCGGTGCGCCCGCCGCGACTGGTGGACACGCCGCTGACGGGGCGGTACCGGACGGTGCTGGACGGCAACCCGCGCGGCGGCGCCAGGATCGCGCGGGCCGATGTGGCCCACGCGATGCTGGCGCTGACGACGGACCCGGCGACGGTGCGGCGCGCGGTGGGGGTGGCGTACTAGCCGGGGGCTGTACTGGCGGGGGCGTACTGGCGGTGGGCGTACTGGCGGGGCGTCAGGGCGTACTAGCGGGCCGTGTCGCGCGCGATGTGCTCCAGCGTGGCGAGCGTGTCGGTGCAGCGGCTCCGGTACGTGTCGTCGCCCCGGTCCACGGGGCGGTACGCCGAGACGTCGGCGCCCGGCTCGGTCAGCGGGTTCTCCGTCGTCACCTGGAGCCGTCCGTCGACGGTGCGGGCGTACGCGGCGATCGGCAGGCGGTGCGGCAGGGACAGGAGCGCCCCCGGCGGGAACGGGGCGTCGGCCTCCCACAGCCGCCCGGCGAAGGCGACGTACCGCCGGTCGCAGGCCGTCGGCCAGTCGAACGCGTACACGACGCCTTCCTCGGGCTTCGCGGGGCCGACCGTCGCGGCGGGCGTGTCGGAGTACCGGCGGGGGGGCTCCTGGACCAGGCACGGCGGCGTCGTGCCTTCAAGTGGCCGGAAGACGATCCCGCGCGGGCCGGGCCCTTCGGACTCGAAGACGGCCGTGGGCGCCTGGCCGGGCGCGGTCGCCAGGCGCATGAAGCCGCGGGCGCGGTCCGTGACCCATGAGGCCGCCCGGTCGACGGCGGGTGCCTCCCACACGCGCCCGCCGAAGACGGCGTACCGCATGCCGCAGACCGCCGACAGGTCGTAGCGGTAGCGGACGTGGGGCACGGGGTCGCGGCGCGGCCCGGAGTCCAGGGCGCCGCCCTCGGCGGACGGGGGCCGCGGGAGATGGACCCCGCCGGGCGCGGCGGTGGCCATCAGGTCGTCCGGGCCGCCCGTACGGGAGGCCGGGGCGGACCCCTCGGTGGCCGTCGCGGACCGCTCGGCGGCTGTTGTCGGGGCGTCGTCGGGCCCCGAGGCCGTCCAGCGCAACCCCAGCACCGAACCGGCCGCCACCAGCGTCGTCGCCGCCCCGGCGGCCAGCGCGCGCCTCCGGTGGCGGGTGCGGCGGCCGCGGGCGACCAGCGCGCCGGTCGGCGGCGGCGCCTCGGCCGTGCCGTCGTCGTCCGCGAGCGCCCGCAGGCCCCGCCGCAGCTCGTCCTCGTCGTGGTGGTTCATCGCGTGCCCCTTCCCGCGTAACCGGCGAGGGCGCCCGTGGCCCGCAGCCGCTCCAAGGCCCTGTTGGTCCGGCTCTTGACCGTCCCGGGCGAACAGCCGAGCAGCTCGGCCGTCTCCTCCACCGACAGGTCCTCGTAGAAGCGGAGCACCACCACGGCACGCTGGGCTCGCGGCAGGGCGCGCAGGGCGCGGGCCAGCTCCAGCCGCGTGTCGGCGCCGCCCGCCATGTCCCCGCCGTCCGCCACGGCCGCGCCCTCGCCGCCGGGGTGGGCGGTCTCGGTGTGCCAGCGGCGGCGCCGCCAGGTCGCGTACAGGTTGACGACGACCTTGCGCGCGTACGCCTGCGGGGACGCCCAGCTGCCGGACCTGCCCCAGCGGAGGTAGACCTTGACCAGCGCGGCCTGCACGAGGTCCTCGGCGGCATGCCGGTCACCCGTGAGGAGGCGGGCGGTGCGCAGCAGCGACGCGTACGACGCCTCGGTGAACTCCGTGAAGTCCTGATCGTGCGCCGTGGCCATGCCCGTCGTCACCGGTGATCCCCTCGACCAGCGTGTGGTGGTCCCGGTCCGTGTCCCGAGGCACCCTGTCACCCACTCGACAACTTGGGGGATCGGCGGGGTTCCGTCTTTTTCGCGGCAGCGGGCCACGGGCCCTGCTCGGGGGCCGGGGGGCCGGGGCCTGAGGTCCCGGCCCCGGGCCCCGACGGGTCAGAGACTGACGCCGACCGTCACCGGCTCGTTGACCAGCGTGACGCCGAACGCGTCCCGCACCCCGGCGACGACCTCGCGGGCGAGGGCGAGGAGGTCCTCGGTGGTGGCGTCGCCCCGGTTGGTGAGGGCGAGGGTGTGCTTGGTGGAGATGCGGGCGGGCCCGGTGCCGTATCCCTTGGTGAACCCGGCCTTGTCGATCAGCCAAGCCGCCGACGTCTTGGTCCTGCCCTCCCCCGCCGGGTAGGCGGGCGGGGCCGTGTCGGGGCCGAGGCGGTCGCGTACGCGGTCGAGGAAGGCGGCGTACTCGGCGTCGTCGAGGATCGGGTTGGTGAAGAACGACCCGGCGGACCAGGTGTCGTGGTCGTCGGGGTCGAGGACCATGCCCTTGCCCGCGCGCAGGTCCAGGACGGCCTCGCGGGCGGCGGCCACGGGGACGCGGTCGCCGGGCTCGACGCCGAGGGCGCGGGCGGTCTCCGCGTACCGGATGGGGGCGCTCATCCCCCCGGCGTCCTCCAGCTCGAACCGGACGCGCAGGACGACGAACCGGTCGGGGTCGGCCTTGAAACGGCTGTGCCGGTACGCGAAGGCGCAGTCGGCGCCGGTGAGGGTGACGGTCTCCTCGGCGCGGCGGTCGTACGCCACCACCTCGGTGAGCGTGGTGGCGACCTCCTGGCCGTACGCGCCGACGTTCTGGATCGGGGTGGCGCCGGCCGAGCCGGGGATGCCCGCCAGGCACTCGACACCGGCGAGCCCGGCCTCGACCGTGCGGGCGACGGCGTCGGTCCACACCTCGCCCGCCGCGAGCTCCAGCCGCGTGCCGTCCAGGACGAAGCCGCTGGTGGCGACGCGCAGGGCGGTGCCGTCGAAGCCCTTGTCGCCGATGACCAGGTTGGACCCGCCGCCGATGATCAGCAGCGGCGTACCGGCCCGGTCGGCCTCGCGCACGGCGGCGACGACCTCGTCGTCCGTACGGGCCGTGATCAGCCGCTGGGCGGGGCCCCCGAGCCGGAACGTGGTCAGCGGGGCGAGCGGAGCGTCATGAGTAACCTGCACCCGCCCAGCCTACGGTGCGCCACCGACAGCACCGGGACGGGCGCGGGCGCGGGGTGCGGGTGCGGGCGCCGGGTGGGGGGTGCGGGTTGGGTGCGGGGCGCCGGGTGCGGGCGGGGGGTGCGGGGTGAGTGCCGGGTGCTGGTGGTTGCCGGTGCGGCGGCGGCAGATCCCGGGGTCACCCGGCCGCGTGCGCCCGGCGGTGGACGGCCACCGCGCTGGCGAATGGCGGGGCCTCACGGCCGAGTACCCGGCGACAGGCGGCAGGCGGCAGGCGGCAGGGGCAGCCCGGCGGCCGCGCCGGGCGGTGGAGGCTGACGGGCGACAGGGCCCACCGCCGCGAGGTGTCCGCCCACCAGGCCAGGGCCGGGTGCCCGATCCCGCCGCCGGACGAACGGCAGACGACGGCAGCCCGGCCACGTACCCGGTGGCGGATGGCGGGAGCCACACCCGGCCGCGCGCCCTGCGGCGGACGGCCCCGGCGGCGGACGGCCCGCCGTCGGGGCGGCTGCGCGCGGGCTCAGGCGAGCTGGACCACCGCGCGGGACATGCCCAGGACCTTCTGGCCGTCGCTCATGGCTGTCAGGTCCACGCGGACGCGGCGGTCGTCGAGCTTGGCGGCGACCTTGCCGGTGACCTGGATCAGCGCGCCCTGGTCGTCGTTCGGTACGACGACCGGCTTGGTGAAGCGGACGCCGTACTCGACCACCGCGCCGGGGTCGCCCGCCCAGTCGGTGACGACGCGCGCGGCCTCGGCCATGGTGAACATGCCGTGGGCGATGACGTCGGGCAGGCCGACCTCGCGGGCGAACTTCTCGTTCCAGTGGATGGGGTTGAAGTCGCCGGACGCGCCCGCGTACTGCACGAGCGTGGCGCGCGTCACGGGGAATTCCCTCGCCGGCAGTTCCGTGCCGACCTCGACCTCGTCGAAAGAGACCTTCGCGGTCATGGTGTTCCTCACGCCTCCTCTGCCGCGCGCGCCACGAGCTTCGTCCACGCGGTCACGACGTGCTCACCGGCCTCGTCGTGGACCTCGCCGCGGATGTCGACGATGTCGTTGCCCGCGAGCGACTTGACCGCCTCGATGGTGGACGTGACCGTCAGCCGGTCCCCGGCCCGCACGGGCCTGCTGTACGCGAATTTCTGGTCGCCGTGCACGACCCGGCTGTAGTCGAGCCCGAGCTGCGGATCGGCGACCACCTGACCGGCCGCCTTGAACGTGATGGCGAACACAAAAGTCGGCGGGGCGATCACATCGGGGTATCCGAGCGCTTTCGCGGCCTCCGTGTCGGTGAAGACCGGGTTCGCGTCACCGATGGCCTCGGCGAACTCGCGGATCTTTTCCCGGCCGACCTCGTACGGCGCGGTGGGCGGATAAGTCCGCCCGACGAAGGACTGGTCGAGCGCCATGTACCGGTACCTCCTGTTGTCCTGGCTCTGTGGGCTGTGGCGGGTGTTGCTGTGTGCTGCTGGGAGCGTGCTGTGCCCTGCTGGGGTGCGGAAACGACACGAGGCCGCCCCCGGTGGGGACGGCCTCGTGTACGAGCCTGTTTCAGCGCGTTTCGCGGTGCGCGGTGTGCGCGTTGCAACGCGGGCAGTGCTTCTTCATCTCAAGACGGTCCGGGTTGTTACGCCGGTTCTTCTTGGTGATGTAGTTCCGCTCCTTGCACTCCACGCAGGCCAGCGTGATCTTCGGGCGGACGTCGGTGGCAGCCACGTGAGTGCTCCTTGACGGACGGATGGACGGATGGAACGCAGAAAAGAGTAGCCGATCGAAGGACCGACCCCACAATCGGCTACTGGGAGTAGCGGTGACCGGACTTGAACCGGTGACACAGCGATTATGAGCCGCTTGCTCTACCGACTGAGCTACACCGCTTTGATGTATGGATCACCTCACCCGAAGGTGAGGATCTCCCCACACCAGAGCCCCAATACGGAATCGAACCGTAGACCTTCTCCTTACCATGGAGACGCTCTGCCGACTGAGCTATTGGGGCGAGCGATGAAGACATTACACGGTCTGCGGCCGTTCACCCAAATCCGTTCCCGAGGGGTCGCGGACCGCCCCTGAACCGCCCCCGGGGCAAGCCCTCCACGAGCCAATGATCCGCCGCCGACGGGCACGGGGCGGGGCGCTGGTACGGAGCGATCCGGCGCGGTTCGGCGCGGCACGAGGACGCTCGTACGGAGCGGTTCGGCGCGGTTCGGCACGACTCGCGGTCGGGCCGTACGGCACCAGCGGGCGCCGCGCGAACGCCGCTGGCGCCGTCCCTCCGTACGCCCTCCCGCGCACGCGCGCCCCACGCCCGGTACGACTATTGCGCTCCTCCTCGAAGCCCGGACGGCGGCGGCCTAGGCTCGGCTCACGCCGCCGCGCGATCTTGCCGAGGGCCGCCCCCGCCCCCGGCTCCGCCCCGCCGCCAGCACCGCCCCTCCCCTTCCCCACCCCCCTTCCGCGACCTCCCAGGAGCCCGATGTCCTCCGACAGCCAGCAGCCGCGGCCGCCCGAGGGCGCCACCACCGACACGACCGCACTGCTGCTGTGCGGCGCCCGCCTCGTGGACGGGCGGACCGTGGACGTACGGCTCAGCGGCGGGCGCATCGAGGCCGTCGGCACGCCCGGCAGCCTGGGCGCGCACGGCACCCGGGTGGACCTCACCGGGTACCTGCTGCTGCCCGCCCCGGCCGAGCCACACGCCCACGCCGACACGGCGCTCAGCGAAGACGTGGCGGGCCCCGTCTCGTACGCCGCCGACGACGTGCAGCGGCGGGCCACGGAGGCGGCGCTGCTTCAGCTGGGCCACGGGGCGACGGCGCTGCGCGCGCACGTGCGGATCGGGGACGTACAGGGGCTGGCGGCGCTGGAGGCGGTACTGCAAGCGCGGCGTTCGCTGCGGGGGCTGGCCGACCTGACGACGGTGGCGGTGCCGCGGCTGCTGACGGGCGTGGCCGGGGCGGACGGGCTGGCGATGCTGCGGGACGCGGTGAAGATGGGCGCGTCGGTGGTGGGCGGCCGCCCGGACCTGGACCCGGACCCGGCGGGGTACGCGGAGGCGGTGCTGGAGGTCGCGGCGGAGCACGGCTGCCCCGTGGACCTGCACACGGACGGTGACGACCCGGCGCGGCTCGCGCGGCTGGCGGCGATGGCGGGCGGGCTGCGGCCGGGGGTGGCGATCGGCCCGTGCGGGGCGCTGGGGCGGCTGCCGGCGGACGCCCGGACGCGCGTGGCGGACCGGCTGGCGGCGGCCGGGGTGACGGTGACGTGCCTGCCGCAGGGCGGATGCGCGGGTACGGAGGTGCGGGGCGTGGCGCCGGTGCGGCTGCTGCGGTCGGCGGGGGTGCGGATCGCGGCGGGCAGCGGTGCGCTGCGGGACGTGGCGAACCCGGTGGGGCGCGGTGATCCGCTGGAGGCGGCGTACCTGCTCGTGTCGCAGGGCGGGTTGCGGCCCGCGGAGGCGTACGGGGCGGTGAGCGAGGTGGCGCGGGAGGCGATGGGGCTGCCGCCGGTGCGGGTGGAGGCGGGGTTCCCGGCGGAGCTGCTGGCGGTGCGCGGGGAGCGGCTGGCGGGGGTGCTGTCGCTGGCGTACAGCCGGATCGTGGTGCACCGGGGGCGGGTGGTGGCACGTACGAGCGCGGTGCGGGAGTACTGCGACTCGGCGGCGGCGCTGGAACTGCCCCGGCAGGCCCGGCCGGACGCCCGTCCGTGAGCGCTACGCGCGCGTGGGCCGTACGGTCGTGAGCATGCGCATTGTCATCGCTGGAGGACACGGCCGGATCGCGCGGCGCCTGGAGCGCCTGCTGACAGCGGCCGGACACGAGGTCGCGGGCATCATCCGGAAGCTGGAGCAGTCGGCCGCGGTGCGGGAGGCGGGCGCCGAACCGGTGGTGCTGGACATGGAGTCGGCGTCCCTGGAGATGGTCGCCGCGGTACTGCAAGGGGCGGACGCGGCGGTCTTCGCGGCGGGCGCGGGGCCGGGGAGCGGGGCGGCCCGCAAGGACACGGTGGACCGGGACGCGGCGATCCTGTTCGCCGACGCGGCGGAGCGTGCGGGGGTGCGGCGGCACCTGGTCGTGTCGTCGATGGGCGCCGACCCGGAGCACAAGGGCGACGAGGTGTTCGACGCGTACCTGCGGGCGAAGGGCGCGGCGGACGCGCACGTGCGCGGCAAGGACTCGCTGGACTGGACGATCCTGCGCCCCGGCATGCTGACGGACGACGCGGGCACGGGCCTGGTCCGCCTGGAGGCCTCGACGGGCCGCGGACCGATCCCCCGCGACGACGTGGCAGCGGTCCTCGCCGAGCTCCTGGACACCCCGGCGACAGCGGGCCTCACCCTCGAACTCGTCTCGGGCAACACCCCGATCCCGGTGGCGGTGCGCGGCGTGGCGGGCAACTGAGCCCCGGCTGGCCGCCGTTGCCGCTCACACCGCGGCGGCGTCGCCCACGCACTGACGGAGCGTGGCGCGCTGTCGGTGGCGCCGGGAGGCCTGCTGACGCCCTGTCGGGCGCGGGGGACGCGACGACGGCGGAGGAGCCGTACACACGACCGCCGGGGCGCCGGTACGGCGAGGTCTGCGAACGGGCGCCAGGAGGTGTTCAGTCCGTCCGCACAGGAATCGCAGCCGTCCGAGCGGCCGCATGATCTTCGTCACGCCGCCGTCTCGACGTGGCTCAGCTCCGGGGTGGAGCCCGCCCGGCGCCCCAACGGGCCGGGGGCTCGCTCGTCATCCTCCTCCGTGCGTGCGCGAAGTCCTGGAGGGCGGCGACGCTGCGGCGAACGCCAAGATCTCCGCCCGGCTGAACCAGCGCCGCGTCGGCGCCAGCGGTGGGGATCTGCGCGGCCCGGGCCCGCCCGCGCACCGCGCACTCAACCTGGTGGAGGGGGGTGTCGAGCGGGACAGGGCGAGGCAGTCGGGGCTTCGCCCTGCCATCACAGCGAAACGGCCCCTGATCGCGTTTCCGCAGATCAGGGGCCGTTTCATCGCGTGGCGGCGCCAGGATTCGAACCTGGGTAGGCTAAGCCGACGGATTTACAGTCCGCTCCCATTGGCCACTCGGGCACACCGCCATGGGATGTCGCCTTGAGCGGCCCCCTTTCGGCGGTGCTCGCTGGCAACGACGTAAACAATACCTGATCCCCAGGGGTGGTTCGCCACCGGATTTGATCAGCGCTGGGGGTGGGTGGGGGTGGCTAGGCTTGGGGTGGCGGTCGGCGCTGGGCCGCCGCTCACCCACCACCCGAGGCAAGGAGCCACAGGACATGGCCGACTCCAGTTTCGACATCGTCTCGAAGGTCGAGCGGCAGGAGGTCGACAACGCCCTCAACCAGGCGGCGAAGGAGATCTCCCAGCGCTACGACTTCAAGAACGTCGGGGCGTCGATCTCCTGGTCCGGCGACAAGATCCTGATGCAGGCGAACTCCGAGGACCGGGTCAAGGCGATCCTCGACGTGTTCGAGTCCAAGCTGGTGAAGCGGGGCATCTCGCTGAAGTCGCTGGACGCCGGCGAGCCGCAGCTGTCCGGCAAGGAGTACAAGATCTTCGCGACGATCCAGGAGGGCATCTCCCAGGAGAACGCCAAGAAGGTCGCCAAGATCATCCGCGATGAGGGCCCCAAGGGTGTCAAGGCGCAGGTGCAGGGCGAGGAGCTGCGGGTCAGCTCCAAGAGCCGGGACGACCTGCAGGCCGTGATCGCGCTGCTGAAGGGCAAGGACTTCGACTTCGCGCTGCAGTTCGTGAACTACCGCTGACCCTGTCGGCGGGCGGGACGGGGGCGGACGCGGCCTTGGTGGCCGGTCCGCCCCCGCCCCGTCGGTGCCCCGCCTCGTCGGTGCCCCGCCTCGTCGGTGCCCCGCCTCGTCGGTGCCCCGCCCCGTCGGTGCCCCGCCTCGTCGGTGCGCGCGCGTGAGTGACTCGTCGGTGCCTTGTGTCGGATTTTCGCCAGCGGCGGGTGGGCGGCGGGGTCCAGACTGGGGGCATGACGGTGTACGCGCGGGTCGATGGACCGCTGGGCAGCATGTTGTTGGTGGGCGAGGAGACCTCGGACGGGTCCGCGGCGCTGGCGTCGCTGTCGCTCCCGGAGCAGAGGGGCGCGGTCACGGTGCGGGACGGGTGGCGGCACGCACCCGAGGCGTTCACGCACGTCGCGGAGCAGCTGGCGGACTACTTCGCCGGGCGGGTGAAGGACTTCGACGTTCCGCTGGCGGCGGGTGAGGCGGGCACGCCGTTCCAGCGGAAGGTGTGGCGGGCCCTGGAGGAGATCCCGTACGGCGAGACCGCCTCGTACGGCCAGATCGCGGCGCGCGTCGGGGTGTCGGGGGCCGGCGTGCGGGCCGTGGGGACGGCCATCGGGCGCAATCCGCTGCTGGTCGTGCGGCCCTGCCACCGGGTGATCGGGGCGGACGGATCGCTGCGAGGGTACGCGGCGGGGCCGCAGCGCAAGGAGCTGCTGCTCGGCCTGGAGGGTGCGCTCGTACGGTGACGGACGCGCTGTTCCCGTTGGGCCGCGGGCGCGCGGAGGTCGCGCCCGGGGCGGTGCACGTGCCGGGATGGCTGTCCCTGGAGCGGCAGCGGGAGCTGGTCGAGGCGTGCCGGGCGTGGGCGCGGGGGCCGGTGCCGATCCGGCACACGGTGCTGCCGGGCGGTGGGGTGATGTCGGTGCGCACCGTGTGCCTGGGCTGGCACTGGCTGCCGTACCGGTACTCGCGGACCGCCGACGACGTGAACGGGGCGCCCGTCGCGCCGTTCCCCGGCTGGCTCGCGGACCTGGGGCGGGAGGCCGTCGCCGCCGCGTACGGGGAGGATGGCGGCTACCGGCCCGACGCGGCGCTGATCAACTTCTATGACGGGGACGCCCGCATGGGCATGCACCAGGACCGTGAGGAGCGGTCGGGTGCTCCCGTCGTGTCGCTGAGCATCGGGGACGCGTGTGTCTTCCGCTTCGGCAACACGGAGGGGCGGGGGCGCCCGTACACCGATGTGCGGCTGGAGTCGGGCGATCTGTTCGTCTTCGGCGGGCCGTCGCGGTTCGCGTACCACGGGGTGCCGAAGGTGTACGCGGGCACGGGCGACCCGGCGGTGGGGCTTCGTGCCGGGCGGCTCAACATCACGCTGCGGGAGACGGGGATCGGTCAGGGCGGTTCCCTCCGTTCGTGACCGACGCCGCCCGGTGTCGGGCCGTGTCGGCGGGCCGGGCGCCCGGCGGGCGCGGGCGGGGTGGTGCGCGTCAGTAGGGTGCGGCGCATGGCAGAGACTTTGCGGCGGTCGCTCGGGGTGTTCGACGCGGTCGTGATCGGGCTGGGCTCGATGGTGGGTGCCGGGATCTTCGCGGCGCTGGGCCCGGCCGCGGGGGCCGCCGGGAGCTGGCTCCTGGTCGGACTGGCCCTGGCCGGTGCGGTCGCGTACTGCAACGCGATGGCGTCGGCCCGGCTGGCCGCGCGCTACCCGGCGTCCGGCGGCACCTATGTGTACGGGCGTGAGCGGCTGGGTCCTTTCTGGGGGTACCTGGCGGGCTGGGCGTTCATCGTCGGCAAGACGGCGTCGTGCGCGGCGATGGCGCTGACCGTGGGGGCGTACGTGTGGCCGGGGCAGGCGCACGCGGTTGCGGTGGCGGCCGTGGTGGCGCTGACGGCGGTGAACTACGGCGGTGTGCAGAAGTCGGCGCTGGTGACGCGGTCGATCGTGGCGGTGGTTCTGGCGGTGCTGGCGGCCGTGGTGGTCTCCTCGCTGGGGTCGGGCGCGGCGGACGCCGGGCGGCTGGAGCTGGGGGGTGACGCCTCGCCCGGCGGGGTGTTGCAGGCGGCGGGGCTGCTGTTCTTCGCGTTCGCCGGGTACGCGCGGATCGCGACGCTCGGCGAGGAGGTCAGGGACCCGGAGCGGACGATCCCCCGCGCGATCCCGCTGGCGCTGGGCATCGCGCTGGTCGTGTACGCGTGCGTGGCGGTCTCCGTTCTGTCGGTGCTGGGCTCCGGGCGGCTGGCCGAGGCGACGGCTCCGCTCGCGGAGGCGATGAGGGCGGCCGGGGTCGAGTGGATGGTTCCGGTGGTGCGGGTGGGCGCCGCGGTGGCGGCGCTCGGTTCGCTGCTGGCGCTGATCCTCGGCGTGTCGCGGACGACGCTGGCGATGGCGAGGGACGGTCATCTGCCGCGCACGCTCGCCGCGGTCCACCCGAGGTTCCGGGTGCCGCACCATGCCGAGCTGGTGGTGGGGCTGGTCGTCGCGGTGGTGGCGGCGACCGCCGATCTGCGGGGCGCCATCGGGTTCTCGTCGTTCGGAGTGCTGGTGTACTACGCGATCGCCAACGCGTCGGCGTGGACGCTGGTGTCGCGGCTGTCGTCGGTGCGGGTCCTGGCGGTCTGCGGTCTGGCGGGCTGCCTGGTGCTGGCCTTCTCGCTGCCGCTGTCGTCGGTCCTGGCGGGCGCGGGTGTGCTGGCGGCGGGCGCGGTGCTCTACGCCGTGCGCGGCGGCTCCGGGGGGGAGCAGCAGGGGCGGGAGCGGTAGGGGCCGTCGGCCCGCTGTGTGGCGGACCGGCCGACGGGTGGCGTGCACCGGCGTCGGCCGGACGGTCATGTGCGTGCGGGCGCCGACCGCGCGCGGTGGTCCGGCCAGGGGGCCAGGTCTCCGGCGAACTCCTCGTCGTCGGCGAACCACCCCGTACCGTCCAGCCACGCCGTGAACCAGGCGGTGAGGCTCGGTGCCAGGACGTACCAGGCCTGGTCGACATCGCCCGGGTTCGGCTCGAACAACAGCACCGTGCCGTCCCGCGTCCGGCAGTCCACACAGGCCAACATGGCGCAGCCCAGGTCGGCCATGGGAAGTACGCCCTCCGGCCATGGCCATGCGGCGTCCTCTGCGAGGCCCGTCCTCCGCAGGGCGTCGTAGCGGGCGACGGCGCGGCGCAGGGGGAAGAGGCCGTAGTCGGGGCCGAAGCCGCCGTCAGCGACCGTCGTGTGGAGGGCCGCGAGGAGTGGCGGGAGCCGGAAGCCGAGCGTGGACTCGGCGGCGTCGATGTCGGCCGGGCCGACGGGTGGAGGGATGCGGCGGGGCCGGGCCGTCCAGGGGTGGGCGGGGGTGGCGGCGGCCACGATACGCGACAGTGACTCTGTGTAATCATTCATGTGCCCATCATGGACCACGTCACTGACAGTCGCCCCGGCCTGTGGAAACTCCGCTACCAGCGGTCGGTGAAGGGCCGGTCGGAGGGCACGATCTCCTTGCCGAGGGGCAGCAGGGACACCGGGATCAGCTTGAAGTTGGCGATGCCGAGCGGGATGCCGATGATCGTGACGCACTGGGCGATGCCGGTGACGATGTGGCCGAGCGCCAGCCACCAGCCCGCGAGGAGCAGCCACAGGACGTTGCCGACGAAGGACGCACCGCCCGCGCCCCGGCGGTCCACGACCGTGCGGCCGAACGGCCAGAGCGCGTACCCGCCGATGCGGAACGCGGCCAGGCCGAACGGGATGCCGATGACGGTCACGCACAGCAGGACACCCGCGACCAGGTAGCCGAGGAACAGCCACAGGCCGGCGAGTATCAGCCAGATGATGTTGAGAATCGTCTTCACGGTCGATGACCTGCCATCTGTTCGAGTCGGGCGATTCGTTCCGCCATCGGCGGGTGGGTGGAGAACATCCGGGCCATGCCCTGGCCCGGCCGGAACGGGTTGGCGATCATCATGTGGCTGGCCGTCTCGATGCGCGGCTCGGGCGGCAGCGGCAGCCGCTGCGTGCCCGCCTCCAGCTTGCGCAGGGCGCTGGCCAGGGCCAGCGGGTCGCCGGTGAGCCGCGCGCCGGAGGCGTCCGCCTCGTACTCGCGGGACCGGCTGACGGCCAGCTGGATGACCGAGGCGGCGATGGGGCCCAGGATCATGATCAGCAGCATGCCGAGGAGGCCGGGGCCCTCGTCGTCGTCGGACCGGCCTACGGGGATGAGCCAGGCGAAGTTCACCAGGAACACGATCACGGACGCGAGGGCCCCGGCGACCGACGAGATGAGGATGTCCCGGCTGTAGACATGGCTCAGCTCGTGCCCGATGACGCCGCGCAGCTCGCGCTCGTCGAGGAGCCGGAGGATGCCCTCCGTGCAGCACACCGCGGCGTTGCGCGGGTTGCGGCCGGTCGCGAAGGCGTTGGGGGCCTGCGTGGGTGAGATGTACAGGCGCGGCATCGGCTGCCGGGCCTGCGTGGACAGCTCGCGGACCATCCGGTACAGCTGCGGTGCCTCGAACTCGCTGACGGGGCGGGCACGCATCGCGCGCAGGGCCAGCTTGTCGCTGTTCCAGTACGCGTACGCGTTGGTCCCGAGGGCGACGAGGACGGCGACGACCAGGCCCGTGCGCCCGAAGAAACTGCCGATCAGGATGATCAGCGCGGACAGTCCTCCGAGGAGTACGGCGGTCCTGAGCCCGTTGTGCCGGCGGTGCACGGTACGCCCTCCAAGTGGTGCGGCAGGGGAACCCTTCGCTGATGTTGCTCCACTCTCCAGTGGACCCTCCCGTACTGGTCAACGCCAGGCGGAGGTGGCGGGTTCCCTGCCGCGCGCCGGGCCGGGCGCTGAGCCGTTCGGGTGAAGCGGCGGGGGCGGGTGAGGGGCCGGGCTCGGGAGGCGGGCCCGGCCGTCAGAAGAGGGTGCTCGCCGCGAAGCGGAGGACCCACTGGGGGTAGCCGGACAGCAGCACACCGGCGACGGCGGTCAGCGCGATGGTGACCGTCACGGGGGCGGGCGCCCGGTGCCGTACGGCGGGGACCTGCTCGGCGGCGCCCTCCGGGGCGCGGAACAGGATGGCAGTCCAGCGCAGGTAGTAGTACAGGGCGACGACCACGTTCACGCCCATGATGACGGCGAGCCAGCCGAGACCCGCGTCGACGGCTGCGGCGAAGACGACGACCTTGGCGAACAGGCCGATGATGCCGGGCGGCAGACCGGCCAGGCACAGCAGGAAGAACGCCATGGCAAGGGCGGTGACCGGCCGGGTGGCGTACAGGCCCCGGTAGTCCGCGATCCGGTTCGCCGGGTGCGTACGGGCGACGAGCGCGGCGACGGCGAAGGCGCCCAGGTTCACCACGGCGTACATCAGGGCGTACGCGACGGTCGCGCCGATCTGGAGGTCGCTGGAGTACGCGGCGGCGGCGATCGGCACCAGCAGGTACCCGGCCTGGCCGACGGACGACCAGGCGAGGAGGCGGACGGCGCTGCACGCGCGCGTGGGGACCTGCCGCAGCGCGGCGACGTTGCCGACGGTCATGGTGAGCGCGGCGAGCACGGCGAGCGCCGGGCCCCACACGTCCGCGTACGACGGGAAGGCCACGACCGTCACGAGGATGAGGCCGGTGAAGCCGACGGCCTTGCCGACGACGGACAGGTACGCGGCGACGGGCAGCGGCGCGCCGACGTACGTGTCGGGCACCCAGAAGTGGAACGGCGCGGCGGCTGTCTTGAACGCGAAGCCGACCAGGGTGAGGGCGACCCCCGCCTTGGCGAGGGTGCCGAGCTGGGCGGGGACGTCGTCGAGCTGCTGGGCGATCTCCGTGAGGTGGAGGGTGCCCGTGGAGGCGTAGACGAAGCTGACGCCGAGGAGGGTGACGGCGGTCGCGGTGACGGAGGAGAGGAAGAACTTCAGGGCCGCTTCGCCGGACATGCGGTCCCCGCGCTTGAGGCCGACGAGGGCGAAGGCGGGGAGGGAGGCGACCTCCAGGGCGACGACGAGGGTGGCGAGGTCGCGGGACGCGGGCAGCAGGGCGGCGCCCGCGGCGGAGGCCAGCAGCAGGAACCAGAACTCGCCCGCGGGCAGCTTCTCCTTGGTGTCCGTGACGGACAGCAGGGCGGTGAGAAGCGCGCCGCCGAGGACCAGGAGCTGGATGGCGAGGGTGAAGTGGTCGGCGGTGTAGCTGCACGCGTCGGGGTCCTGCGTGAGGCAGAACGTCGCGCGGTCACCGGCGCTGAGCGGCAGGAGCGCGAGCAGCGCGGCGGCGAGACCCGCGGTGGCCGTCCAGGCGAGCAGCGGTTTGCGGGCCTGCGGGAGGAACAGGTCGGCGACGAGGACGGCCAGGGCGACGACGGCGGCGATGGTCGGCGGGGCGATGGCGGCCCAGTCCACGGCCTGTACGAGGTCGCCCTGTACGGGCGCGGCGGCCAGGGCGGTGGGGGCGGTCATGGCGGGGGCGGTCACGGCTTGCCTCCTGCGAGGAGCTGCTGCACGGCCGGGTCGGTGAGGCCGAGGAGGACCGCGGGCCAGAGTCCGGCGAGGACGGTGAGGGCGGCGAGCGGGGTCCAGGCGGCGAACTCGTACGCCTGGACGTCGGCGACGGGCGGCTGGTCGGCCGCGGGCCCGGCGCCCATGCAGACGCGGCGGACGACGACGAGGAGGTACGCGGCGGTGAGGAGTGTGCCGAAGCAGGCGATGGCCGTGTAGGTGAGGAACGCGGGGCGGCTGAGGCCCTCGGCGGGCTGGAACGCGCCGAACATGGCGAGCATCTCGCCCCAGAACCCGGCGAGGCCGGGCAGGCCGAGGGAGGCGACGGCGCCGAACGCGAGGAGGCCGCCGAGGCGGGGGGCCCGGCCGTACAGGGCGGCGCCGGTCGCGCCCGCGAGCGTGTCCAGGTCGGCCGTGCCGTACCGGTCCTTGATCGCGCCGACGAGGAAGAAGAGGAGGCCGGTGATCAGGCCGTGGGCGATGTTGGCGAAGAGGGCGCCGTTGACTCCGGTGGGCGTCATGGTGGCGATGCCGAGGAGGACGAAGCCCATGTGGCCCACGGAGGAGTAGGCGATGAGGCGCTTCAGGTCGCCCTTGGCGCCTTTCCTGGCGAGGGCCAGGCAGGCCAGGGAGCCGTAGATGATCCCGGCGACCGCGAAGGCGGCGAGGTACGGGGCGAAGACGTGCATGCCCTCGGGCGCGATCGGAAGGACGATCCGGACGAACCCGTACGTACCCATCTTGAGGAGGACGCCCGCGAGGAGCACCGAGCCGACGGTCGGCGCGGCCGTGTGGGCGTCGGGCAGCCAGCTGTGCAAGGGCCACATCGGGGTCTTCACCGCGAGCCCGATCCCGATGGCCAGAACCACGATGACCTGGAGTGATGTGCTGAGGTCACGGCCGTTGTCAGTGGCGAGTGCCACCATGTCGAAGGTGCCGGCCTTCAGCCCGACGAGGAGCAGGCCGAGCAGCATGACGACCGAGCCGAGGAGGGTGAAGAGGATGAACTTCCAGGCGGCGGCCTGCCGCCCCTCGCCGCCCCACCGGGCGATGAGGAAGTACATCGGGATGAGCACCATCTCGAAGGCGAGGAAGAACAGCAGCAGGTCGAGGACGGCGAACGTCGCGAGCGTGCCGGACTCCAGGACGAGCAGCAGCGCGACGAAGCCCTTCGGGGAGGGGCCGGCGGGCGGCTTGAAGTAGCTGTACAGCGCGCAGAGGAAGGTCAGCAGCGCGGTCAGGACCAGGAGGGGGAGGGAGATGCCGTCCACACCGAGGTGGATGCGCACGTCGAGTGCGGGGATCCAGCTGATGTCCGTCGTGGCCTGCATCCTCGACGGCTGGTCGTGGTGGAAGCCGAGCGTGAGGGCGACGGCGGCGGCGAGGACCGCGCCGGTCACGGTCACGCCGTGGCGGAGCACGGCCTGGTCGGGCGACTTCCCCTTCAGCCCGGGCGGGGCTGGCAGGAGGGCCGCGGCGGCGCCGATGAGCGGGCCGACGACGATGAACGCGAGAAGGAACTGCATCACGGATTCGCTGATATCGATCACGGCTCACGCTCCGGCGGCGACGAGGACGGCGGCGACCGCCAGGACGACGGAACCGGCGAGCAGGACGCTGAGGTAGGTCTGCACGTTGCCGGTCTGGGCCCGCCGCACGGCCGCCCCGAGCAGGCCGGTCGTGGTGCCCGCTCCGCGTACGTACGTCTCGACGACCTCCCGGTCGAGGAACCGGACCAGTGAGGCCGCGGCGCGCACGGGGCGTACGAACAGGGCGGTGTAGACGGCGTCCAGGTGGAAGCCGGTGGCGGCGTGCCGGTGGAGCGGGCCGAGCAGCAGTCGGCCCGGGTCGGCGGGGTCGGGCGCGGAGGCGATCGAGCCGTAGGCCGGGATGTGGGTGGCGATGGCCTCGGCTTCGGAGGCGGCCGGTTCGGCCTCGGGGTGGGCGGCGACGGCTCCGATCGGTACGTGCGCGGCGCGGGCGGTGGCCCGGCGCCAGGCGGCGTACGTGACGAGGCCGCCGATGAGGGCGAGGCCCGTGCCGAGGACCGCGGTGGTGGTGGTCGGGGTGAGGGCGTTCCCGTCGAACCAGTCGTCGAGGGAGGTGACGGTCAGGCCGAACGCGAGGGAGGGCAGGGCGAGCACCCACAGGACGGCGTTCATGGCGATGGGCTGCCGGCCGTGGTCGGGGGCCTCGGTGCCCTTGCCGTGGAAGGCGAGCAGCCACAGGCGGGCCGCGTAGGCGGCGGTGAGGAGGGCGGTGAGGAGTCCGGCGGCGAAGACGATCCAGCCGGCGCCGGCCGGGGCAATGTCCCGGTCGCCGAGGGCGGTGTGCTCGGCGGCGACGAGGACGGCTTCCTTGGAGAAGAACCCGGCGAACGGCGGGATGGCGGCGAGCGCGAGGAGGGCGACCGTCATCGTCCAGTACGCGTCGGGGACGCGCCGGGCGAGGCCGCTCATGCGGGACATGGCGGCGAGCGAGTTGGTGCCCGCCGCGTGGATGACGACACCGGCGGCGAGGAACAGCAGGGCCTTGAACGCTCCGTGCGAGAGGAGGTGGAAGACGGCGGCGCCGCGGTCGCCGACGGCCAGGGCGCCCGACATGTAGCCGAGCTGGCCGATGGTCGAGTAGGCGAGGACGCGCTTGATGTCGTCCTGCGCGAGCGCGGCGAGGCCCGAGCCGACCATGGTGAGCGCGGCCATCACGGCGAGGACGGTCATGGCCGCCGCGGAGGCGGCGAAGACGGGGAGGAGACGCGCGACGAAGTAGACACCGGCGGCGACCATCGTCGCGGCGTGGATGAGCGCGGAGACCGGTGTGGGACCGGCCATCGCGTCGGGGAGCCAGGTGTGCAGGGGGAACTGGGCGGACTTGCCCGCGACCCCGGCGAGGAGCAGCAGCGCCACGACGGTGGGGTGGTCGATGCCGCCCGCGGCGACGGAGCCGAGGATGCCGGTGATGCGGAACGTCCCGGCGTCGGCGGCCAGCGCGAACAGGCCGATGAGGAAGGGGACGTCACCGAGCTTGGTGACGAGGAACGCCTTCAGGGAGGCGGCCCGCGCCTCGGGGGTCTCCCAGTAGTGGCCGACGAGGAAGTACGAGCAGATGCCCATGACCTCCCAGCCGACCAGCAGCACCATCAGGTCGCCGGAGTAGACGACGAGCAGCATCGCGGAGGTGAAGAGGGAGACGAGCGCCGCGTACGAGGGGTAGCGGGGGTCGTCGCGCAGGTAGCCGGTGGAGTAGATCTGCACGCAGGACGCGACGACGGCGACGAGGACGGCCGTGAGGGCGGCGAACCCGTCGATGTGGAGGGCCAGCTCGATCGGGACCGAACCGGTCGGGGTGAGCTGGGTGGCCGCGTCGACGGCCTTCCCGCCGCCCTGGCGTACGGCGACGAGGACGGCGAGGACGAGCGCGGCGAGCGTCGGCAGGACGGCCAGGGGGCGTACGAAGCCGGGCGCGGTGCGGCCGAGGAGGAGGCCGGCGGCCGCGCCGAGGAACGGGAGGAGGGGGACGAGGAGGGCGAGGGTCGTGGTGGTCACGCGGTGGCCTCAGCCTTCTTGCCGGTCGTCTGCTCGGGGGCATCGTCGGCGGCCAGATCGTCGGGGGCCTCGCCGGTGCCCGGGGCGGGTCCGTCGCCGGGGGGCTCGGCGTTGTCGCGGAGCCGGTCGATGTCGGCGGTGCCCCGGTTGCGGTAGACCATCAGCACGATCGCGAGGCCGATGCCGATCTCGGCGGCGGCGATGGCGATGGTGAAGAGGGTCAGCGCCTGGCCGGCGTGGAGAGTGTCGCGGAGCCAGACGTCGAAGGCGACGAGGTTGAGGTTGACGGCGTTGAGCATCAGCTCTACGGACATCAGGACGAGGATCGCGTTGCGGCGGGCGAGGACGCCGTACAGGCCGGTGCAGAAGAGCAGCACGGCGAGGACCGCCGGGTAGGCGAGGTGCATCAGCGCTTGCCCTCCGTGTCCTTGTCGCCCTTGCGGGACAGCACGATCGCGCCGACCAGGGCGGCGAGGAGGAGGACGGACAGCGCCTCGAAGGGGAGCACCCAGTTCCGGAAGAGCATCTCGCCGGTGACTCGGGTGGTGCCCTGGGCGGGGCCGTCCAGGTCGATCCAGGTGGTGCGGAAGGCGTCGACGACGACCCACACGAGGGCGGCCGCGGCGGCGACGGCCACGACGAGGGCGGCGGGCCGGTTGCCCGAGTCGGCGTCCGGGGAGCGGCCGATGGGCGCCTTGGTGAGCATGAGGCCGAAGAGGAGGAGGACGACGACGGAACCGACGTAGATGAGGACCTGGACCCAGGCGATGAACTCGGCGGTGAGCAGCAGGTACTCGACGGCGATCCCGCCGAGGGCGACGACCAGCCACAGGGCGGCGTGCACCAGCTGGCGGGTGGTGACCGTGATGACCGCGGCGGCGAGGGTGACGACGCCGACGAGGAGGAACGCGACCTCCGCGCCGGTGGGCGAGAGGAAGCCGGGCGCGGCGAGGTGGGACAGGGCGGGCGCCGTGGCGGGCGTCATGCGGGGCCTCCCTCGGCGTCACCGGTGGGCGGGGTCGCGGGCCGGCCGGGGGCGGGCTGCTCGGTTGCCGACTGTTCGGCGGCGGCCTGCTGCTCGGCGGCGGCCTGCTGCTCGGCGGCGCGCTGGGCGGCGAGCTTGTCGGCCGTCTTGCGCGCCGCGGCCAGCTCCTTCGGCTCCTCCGCGCCCGGGTCGAGGGCGGGCGGCTCCGGAACGGTCCACATCCACTCGCGGAGCTTGTCCCGCTCGTGGGTGAGGTCGCGGATGTCGGTCTCCGCGTACTCGAACTCCGGCGACCAGAACAGAGCGTCGAAAGGACACACCTCGATGCAGATACCGCAGTACATGCAGAGGGAGAAGTCGATGGCGAAGCGGTCGAGGACGTTGCGGCTGCGCTCGCGTCCGCCGGGGGCGGCGGGCGGCACCGTCTCCTTGTGGGAGTCGATGTAGATGCACCAGTCGGGGCATTCACGGGCGCAGAGCATGCAGACCGTGCAGTTCTCCTCGAACAGGCCGATCACGCCGCGGGTGCGGGGCGGGAGTTCGGGCTGGACGTCGGGGTACTGCGCGGTGTGGCTCTTCCTCGTCATCGTCCGCAGGGTGACGGCCAGGCCCTTGGCGAGACCGGAGCCGGGGATCGGAGGCATTACTGGATCACCACCTTGACGACGCCGGTGAGGGCGATCTGGGCGAGGGCGAGCGGCACGAGCGTGGTCCAGGCGAGCTTCTGCAGCTGGTCCTCGCGCAGCCGCGGGTAGCTCACGCGCAGCCAGATCACGACGAAGGCGAGCACGGCCGTCTTCAGCAGCGTCCACACCCAGCCCAGGCCGTCGGCGCCGAACGGGCCGTGCCAGCCGCCGAGGAAGAGGACGGTGGTCAGACCGCACAGGACGACGATGCCCGCGTACTCGGCGAGCAGGAACAGGGCGAAACGCAGGCCGGTGTACTCGGTGTACGCGCCGAAGATGATTTCCGAGTCGGCGACCGGCATGTCGAACGGCGGGCGCTGGAGCTCGGCGAGGCCGGCGACGAAGAAGACCAGCGCGCCGACGATCTGCCAGGGCAGCCACCACCACTCGAACGCGTCGAGGATGCCGGTCAGCGAGACGGTGCCGGCCGCCATGGCGACGGACGCGGCGGCGAGCAGCATCGGCAGTTCGTACGCGAGGAGCTGCGCGGCGGTGCGGAGGCCGCCGAGGAGGGAGAACTTGTTGGCGGACGCCCAGCCCGCCATGAGGGAGCCGAGCACGCCCACGCCCATCACGGCGAGGACGAAGAAGATCCCCGCGTCGACGACCACGCCGACCGCGCCCTCGCCGGGGCCGACCGGGATGGCCACGAGGACGAGGAGGTACGGCAGGAGGGCGATGGCGGGGGCGAGCTGGAAGATGCGGCGGTCGGCGCTGGCCGGGACCACGTCCTCCTTCTGCGCGAACTTCACGCCGTCGGCGACGAGCTGCGCCCAGCCGTGGAAGCCGCCCGCGTACATGGGGCCGAGGCGGCCCTGCATGTGCGCCATCACCTTGTGCTCGGTCTGCCCGACGACGAGGGGCAGGACGAGGAACACGGCGAAGACGACGACCAGGCGGAGGGCGACGTCGAGTACGTCGTTCACGCGTCGTCTCCTTCGGGTCCTTCGGCGCGCCGCCGCTCGGGGGCGGGGGTTTGGCCGGGGTCCGGGGCGGGGGGCGCCTCGGGGGCGGGGGTTGGGTCGGGGGCGGATGCCGGGGCCGCCTCGGGGGCGGGGGTTGTGTCAGGTGCGGGGGTGGCGTGCGGTGTCGTGGGCGTGCCGGGTGCTGGTGTGGCGTCGGCTGCTGGGGGCGCCTCCGGGTCCGGGGACGCGGGCGCGTCCGGGTCCGGGGTCGCCTTTGGGGCCGGGGTCGCGGGCGCGTCCGGGTCCGGGGTCGCCTTTGGGTCCGGGGTCGCCTTTGGGGCCGGCTCGGTCTCCGGAGCTTCGGCCGCTTCCCGCGACGGGGCCGCGTCCGGGGACGCGGGTGGCTCCGGGGCCGGGGCGGTCTCCGGTGCGGGGGCGGACTCCGGGGCCTGGGGCACCTCCGGGGCCGGGGTCGCCGGGGTCGCCTCCGAGGGGGTGTCGAAGGCGGGGCGGGGGTTGTTCCAGGGGGCGTCCGCGCTGCGGGGGCGGCGGGATGCCGCCGGAGTTTCCGGCTGGGGAGCGGCGGCGCGCTGGCTCGCCGAGCCCTCGCTCGCCGAGCGGCCCCGGCGCTGGGTGGCCGAGCCCTCGCCTGCCGTGCGGGTACGGCGGGGGCGGGGGGTCGCCACGCCCGGGGCCGCCTCGGTGGCCGGGTTCGCCTCGGCGGCGGGGGCCTCCGGAGCCGTACCGGACGCCGGAGCCGTACCGGCGGGCGGGAGCTGGCTGGCCGAGCCCTGGCTTGCCGTGCGGGCGCGGCGCGGGCGCTCCCCCGCGCCCGCCGCGCCGCCCGCCGCGCCCGCCCGGCCACGCCTTGGCGACGCGGGCGGCCAGCACGAAGTCCTTGCGCAGGGGGTGGGCGGGAGCTGGCCCTTCAGGGGGCCCCACTCGTTCGGGTCGGGCACGCCGGGCGGCAGCATCTGGCGCCGCTTCGGGCCGCCGTGCTCCGACTCGCCCGGCTCCTTGGCGCCCGGCCACGCCTTGGCGACGCGGGCGGCCAGCACGAAGTCCTTGCGCAGGGGGTGGCCCTCGAAGTTGTCGGGAAGCAGCAGGTGCGCCGGGTTGGGGTGGCCGTCGAAGGTCACGCCGAACATCTCGGCGGTCTCCCGCTCGTGCCACCCGGCGCCCGCGTACACGCCCACGGCCGTCGGCAGGACCGCCGCGTCGTGCGGGACGGTCGTGCGCAGCAGCAGGCGGCGCACCCGGCCGCCCTCCAGCGAGGCGACATGGGCGCAGACGCGGAAGCCCGTGCCGGGCTCGTCCACGGCGCTCAGCCAGTCGAAGTAGGTGCAGCCCAGGGTGGAGCGCGCGGTCTCCAGCGCGGTGATCCACGAGGCGGCTGGCACGTCCACGGTCAGGAGGTCGTACGCCTGCTCGGCGGTGGCGTCCGCGCCGAAGACGTCGGTGACCCCGTCGGGGAGGCGGTCGTAGGCGGTCGGGTCGTACGCGTTCACCTGGCGTCGCCTCCCGGTGCGGGCGGCGGGGTGACGAGGCCGCTGCGCAGGGCGGCGGCGGACGGCCGGGAGGAGTCGCCGCGCGCGTACCGCTCGTGCAGGGACTCGCGGGCGATCTTCTCCTGGAGCTTCAGGATGCCCTGGAGCAGCGCCTCGGGACGGGGCGGGCAGCCAGGTACGTACACGTCCACCGGGATGATCTGGTCGACGCCCTTGGTGACGGAGTACGAGTCCCAGTACGGCCCGCCGCAGTTGGAGCAGGCGCCGAAGGAGATCACGTACTTCGGCTCGGGCATCTGCTCGTACAGGCGCTTCACGGCGGGCGCCATCTTGTCGGTGACCGTGCCGGACACGACCATCAGGTCGGCCTGGCGCGGGCCGGGCGCGAACGGGATCACGCCGAGCCGGATGAAGTCGTGGCGGGCCATCGACGCGGCGATGAACTCGATGGCGCAGCAGGCCAGCCCGAAGTTGAACACCCACAGGCTGTAGCGGCGGCCCCAGTTCAGGACGACCTTCATCGGCTCGGGCGCCAGCCGGGACAGTACGCCCAGCTTCTGCGGCTCGGGCAGCGGTACCGGCTCGGACGGAGTCACGTCCATGTCAGGACGCCCTTCTTGTACGCGTAGAGCAGTCCCACGGCCAGGAAGCCGAGGAAGATGAACATCTCGACCAGCGTGGTCGCGCCGTACCCCGCCTCGGCGAAGACGGTCGCCCACGGGAAGAGGAAGATCGAGTCGACCGCGAAGATGACGTAGAGGAAGGCGTAGACGTAGTAGCGGACCTGGGTGTGGGCCCAGCCCTCCCCCACGGGATCGACGCCGCACTCGTACGTCAGGAGCTTCTCCGGCGTCGGCACGACGGGGCGCAGCAGCCGCCCGGCCGCGAACGCGACCGCCACGAAGAGCACGCCGATCACGGCGAGGAGTCCGACGGCCGAGTAGCTCTGGAAGTAGTCGGCCGCGAGCCCGGTCTGTTCCGGCACGTCCCGTCCCTCTCTCTTCCTGCCTCCGCGGGCGCCGGTCCGGCGGGCCGGCGATCTGTACGCACGGGAGTCTAGGCCCTGGCAAAGCCGCGGTAATCAGCCGTGCCCGGCCCGAGGTGGGGTTATCCCCACCGGGCGCCACCCATGTACCCCATGGCGCCGCCGGGTCGCGTCCCGGCAGGCTGGGCGCCATGACCACGCGCAGCGACCGGCCCGCCCCGGCTCCCCCCTCCCCCACGGTGCCGCCCGCGGACCGCGTCGGGTTCGGGGCGACCATGTGGAAGGAGGTCGTCCATCTGCTGGTGAACCTGCCATTGTCGCTCCTCGCGTTCGTTTATGTAACGGTCGCGGTGGCCGTCGGGGTCGCCCTGTCCGTCACGGTCGTCGGGCTGCCGCTGCTGGCGGCCGGGCTGGCCGGGGCGCGGCTGGTCGGGCGGGCGGAACGGGCGCGGGCCCGGGCCCTGCTGGACGTACGGGTGGAGGAGCCGAGCCGTCCGCCGTACCGGCCGGGCGGCGGCGCGCTGGGCGTCGTGTGGACGGCGCTGGGGGACCCGGTGGCGTGGCGGACGGTGCTGTACGGGTTCGTGCGGCTGCCGTGGGGGGTGCTGACGTTCACGGTGACGCTGGTCGCGCTGGGGGTGCTGTGGCCCGCGCTGCCGTACCTGGTCCGTTGGATGGCCAACGCCGACCGGGCCATGGTGCGCGGGCTGCTGGGGCCTTCGGACGAGCTGGAGCGGCGGGTCGCGGAGCTGGAGTCGGACCGGGGCGTCGTGGTGGACGTGGCGGCGGCGGACCTGCGCCGCATCGAACGGGACCTGCACGACGGGGCGCAGGCGCGGCTCGTGGCGCTCGCGATGGGCCTGGGCCTCGCGAAGGAGAAGGCCGCCGAGGACCCGGACGCGGCCGCGCGGATGGTGGAGGAGGCTCACAGCGAGGTGAAGCTGGCGCTGCGGGAGCTGCGGGACCTCGCGCGCGGCATCCACCCCGCCGTCCTCACCGACCGGGGCCTGGACGCGGCGCTGTCGTCCGTCGCGTCGCGCTGCACGGTGCCGGTGACGGTGACGGTCGATCTGCCGGAGCGCCCGGCGGAGGCCACGGAGGGCATCGCGTACTTCACCGTCTCCGAGCTGCTCCAGAACGTCTCCAAGCACGCCCGCGCCCGCCACGCCACCGGCAACGTCTGGCGCACCGGCGACCGCCTCCTCATCCAGGTCACCGACGACGGACACGACGGCGCCGACCCCGCGCACGGCACCGGCCTCGCCGGACTCGCCGAACGCCTCGACGCCGTGGACGGGCTGTTCGTCGTGGACTCGCCGCCGGGCGGGCCGACGACGGTGACCGCCGAGCTGCCCTGGCGGAGCCGTACGGCCGTACGGCGCTGAGACGGCCCCGCACACGCTGGCCCCGCACACGCTGGCCCCGCACACGCCCACCCGGCACACCCGCCCGGCACCCGCCTCCCGAGCACCCCCGGCACCTCGGACCCCCGGCACCCCTCGGGCCCCCGGCACCGGGCACGACCAGCCCCCACCACCTCCCCGAGCAGAACGGAACCCCTCCCATGGCCCTGGCATACGGCCCCGGCACCGGCCGCCCGCGCCGCGCACCGCGCCTCCCCGCCCGGCTGGGCGTCCCGCTGACGGCCAGGACCTGGCGGGAGTTCGGCCATTTAGTGCTCGGCCTGCCGCTGAGCCTGGCGTACTTCGCCTTGACCGTGACGGCCCTCGCGGTCGGCACCGGGCTGGTCGTCACGTTCGTCGGCATCCCCGTACTGGCCCTGGCCCTGGCGATGTGCCGGGGCATCGGCGCCGTCGAACGGGCCAGGGCTCGTGCGCTCCTGGACGTACGGGTCGGCGCCCCCGAGCCCGTAGGCGCCGAGCCGGGCACCGGGCTGACGGGCGCGATGTGGGCGGTCCTCAAGAGCGGCGCCTCCTGGCGGCACGTGCTGTACGCGCTGCTGCACATGCCGTGGGCGGTGTGCGCGTTCTCGCTGGCGGTGACGTTCTGGAGCCTTGCGTGGGGCCTGGTCACGTACCCGCTGTGGCAGTGGACGCTGCCCGTGGGCGTCGGCGTGCACGGCATCCAGGTGTACGGGGACGGGGTGCGCGCCTACGTGCTGGACTCGCCCGGCGAGCTGGCCGTCACCAGCCTGGCCGGGCTCGTGCTGCTGTTCCCGGCGGCGTGGCTGGTCCGCGGCCTGGCCTCCGTGGACCGGGCGATGGTCCGGGGGCTGCTCGGCCCGTCGCGGCTGGCCAACCGGGTGGTCGAGCTGGAGTCGGACCGGGGCGTCGTGGTGGACACGGCGGCGGCGGACCTGCGCCGCATCGAACGGGACCTGCACGACGGGGCGCAGGCGCGGCTGGTCGCCCTCGCCATGGACCTGGGCCTCGCCAGGGAGAAGGCCGCCGAGGACCCGGACGCGGCCGCGCGGATGGTCCAGGAGGCGCACGACGAGGTGAAGCTCGCGCTGCGGGAGCTGCGGGACCTCGCGCGCGGCATCCACCCGGCGATCCTCACCGACCGGGGCCTCGACGCGGCGCTGTCGTCCGTCGCGTCACGGTGCGCCGTACCGGTGACGGTGAGCGTGGACCTGCCGTCGCGGCCCGCCGCCGCGATCGAGGGCATCGCGTACTTCACCGTCTCCGAGCTGCTCCAGAACGTCTCCAAGCACGCCCGCGCCCGCCACGCCACCGTCAACGTCTGGCGCACCGGCGACCGCCTCCTCATCCAGGTCACCGACGACGGACACGGCGGCGCCGACCCCGCGCACGGCACCGGCCTCGCCGGACTCGCCGAACGCCTCGACGCCGTGGACGGGGTCCTCGCCGTCCGCTCCCCCGGCGGCGGTCCGACGACCGTCACGGCGGAGCTGCCCTGGCGAGCTTGACCACACTTCGGCGGTGTCCGCCCGCGCGGCGGGACTTGCTGGAATGCTGGTGGTGACGGTGGGAACCGCCGTTCGAGCCGGATCGGGAGTGGGGGGTCGCAGGGCCGTGGACGACAGGGTGCGGGTGGTCATCGCGGAGGATTCCGTACTGCTCAGGGAGGGACTGACCCGGCTGCTCACGGACCGCGGGCACGAGGTCGTGGCGGGGGTCGGAGACGCGGACGCCCTGGTCAAGACGGTGGACGCGCTGGCCGCCGACGGCACCCCGCCGGACGTGGTCGTGGCGGACGTGCGGATGCCGCCGACCCACACGGACGAGGGCGTCAGGGCGGCCGTACGGCTCCGCAAGGACCATCCGCGCGTCGGGGTGCTGGTGCTGTCGCAGTACGTCGAGGAGCGGTACGCGACGGAGCTGCTGGCCGGGAACAGCCGGGGCGTCGGCTACCTGCTGAAGGACCGGGTCGCGGACGTCCGGGAGTTCGTGGACGCGGTGGTGCGGGTCGCCGGGGGCGGCACGGCGCTGGACCCGGAGGTCGTGGCGCAGCTGCTGGGGCGCAGCCGTCGGCAGGACGTGCTGACGGGGCTGACGCCGCGCGAGCGGGAGGTCCTCGGTCTGATGGCCGAGGGCCGTACGAACTCGGCGATCGCGCGGCAGCTGGTGGTGAGCGACGGGGCGGTCGAGAAGCACGTCAGCAACATCTTCCTGAAGCTGGGGCTCTCGCCCAGCGAAGGGGATCACCGCCGGGTGCTCGCCGTGCTCACGTACCTGAACTCCTGATCCACCGGCGTCCCCTCCGGCCGACGGCCCCGGACCGATCCGGAGATCGGGGCCTAGGACCAAAGACCGGGCCGGGAGTGCCGTTCCGGTGAAACACAGGGGGAGACGAAGCATGATGTCCCAGGACAAACGGGCGTCTCATGAGGACGTCCAGCATGCGAGCTGTCCAAGGAAGGGAACCCTTACCGACGTAGGGTGGGCCTTGGGACGGCCGGTCGTCCGGCTGTCTTCCGAGCGTTCTCCCGCCGACGGCGGGGAGACCCCTTGTCTCGAGGGAGGTCCAGTTCAGTGACCAGCCAGGTCAGCAGCCCGGCCGAGCAGACAGGCGAGGCGGCGCGCGAGGCCCGTGTGGCCCAAGAGGCCCCAGGAGCCGACGAGGCGCCCGTCAGAGAACAGCGCGACGGAGAACAGCGCGAGGGGGCACGGCACGCCGAAGCACGGCACGCCGAGACGCGGCACGACGAAGCGCCGCATGGCGCTCCCGTGCAGCGCGTCCCCGAGAAGGAGATCCGCCGTCTGGACCGGGTGATCATCCGCTTCGCGGGTGACTCGGGTGACGGCATGCAGCTCACAGGTGACCGGTTCACGTCCGAGACGGCGTCGTTCGGCAACGACCTGTCCACCCTGCCGAACTTCCCCGCCGAGATCAGGGCGCCCGCCGGGACGCTGCCGGGTGTGTCGTCGTTCCAGCTGCACTTCGCGGACCACGACATCCTCACCCCCGGCGACGCGCCGAACGTGCTGGTCGCGATGAACCCGGCCGCCCTGAAGGCGAACATCGCCGACGTACCGCGCGGCGGCGAGATCATCGTCAACACGGACGAATTCGCCAAGCGCGCCATGGCGAAGGTCGGCTACGCGACGTCGCCGCTGGAGGACGGCTCGCTGGACGGCTACCGCGTCCACCCGGTGCCGCTGACCACCCTCACCATCGAGGCGCTGAAGGACTTCGGCCTGTCCCGCAAGGAGGCGGAGCGGTCGAAGAACATGTTCGCGCTCGGCCTGCTGTCGTGGATGTACCACCGGCCGACCGAGGGCACCGAGCAGTTCCTGCGGCGCAAGTTCGCCAAGAAGCCGGAGATCGCGGAGGCGAACGTCGCCGCGTTCCGCGCGGGCTGGAACTTCGGCGAGACGACGGAGGACTTCGCCGTCTCGTACGAGGTCGCCCCGGCCACCGCCGCGTTCCCGCCCGGCACGTACCGCAACATCTCCGGGAACCTGGCCCTGTCGTACGGGCTGATCGCGGCCGCGCACCAGGCGGACCTGCCGCTGTTCCTCGGCTCGTACCCGATCACCCCGGCCTCGGACATCCTGCACGAGCTGAGCCGGCACAAGAACTTCGGTGTGCGGACCTTCCAGGCGGAGGACGAGATCGCCGGTATCGGCGCGGCGCTGGGCGCGGCGTTCGGCGGTTCGCTGGCGGTGACGACCACATCGGGCCCGGGTGTGGCGCTGAAGTCCGAGACGATCGGCCTCGCGGTCTCCCTGGAGCTGCCGCTGCTGATCGTGGACATCCAGCGCGGCGGCCCCTCGACGGGCCTGCCGACCAAGACGGAGCAGGCCGACCTGCTCCAGGCGATGTACGGGCGCAACGGCGAGGCGCCGGTGCCGGTGGTCGCGCCGCGCACCCCGGCGGACTGCTTCGACGCCGCTCTGGAGGCGGCGCGGATCGCGCTCACGTACCGGACGCCGGTGTTCCTCCTGTCGGACGGGTACCTGGCGAACGGCTCCGAGCCGTGGCGCATCCCGGACCTGGAGGACCTGCCCGACCTGGGCGTCACGTTCGCGACGGGTCCGAACCACACGCTGGAGGACGGCACGGAGGTCTTCTGGCCGTACAAGCGGGACCCGGAGACCCTGGCCCGCCCGTGGGCGCTGCCGGGCACGCCGGGCCTGGAGCACCGGATCGGCGGCATCGAGAAGCAGGACGGCACGGGCAACATCTCGTACGACCCGGCCAACCACGACTTCATGGTCCGCACCCGCCAGGCGAAGACCGACGGGATCGCCGTCCCGGACCTGGAGGTGGACGACCCGGGCGGCTCGGCCCGCACGCTGGTGCTGGGCTGGGGCTCGACGTACGGGCCGATCACCGCCGCCGTACGCCGTCTGCGCGCGGGCGGAGACGCGATCGCGCAGGCCCATCTGCGGCACCTCAACCCGTTCCCGGCGAACCTGGGCGAGGTCCTGAGGCGGTACGAGACCGTCGTCGTCCCGGAGATGAACCTCGGGCAGCTCGCCCTGATGATCCGCGCGAAGTACCTGGTGGACGCGCGCAGCCACACGCAGGTGAACGGCATGCCGTTCAAGGCGGAGCGGCTCGCCGCGGCGCTCAAGGAGGCCATCGATGCCCAGTGAAGCCCTGACCCTGGTGCCCAAGGCCGAGGGCAAGCAGTCCATGAAGGACTTCAAGTCGGACCAGGAGGTCCGCTGGTGTCCGGGCTGCGGCGACTACGCCGTCCTCGCCGCCGTGCAGGGCTTCATGCCCGAGCTGGGGCTGGCGAAGGAGAACATCGTCTTCGTCTCCGGCATCGGCTGCTCCTCCCGCTTCCCGTACTACATGAACACATACGGGATGCACTCCATCCACGGCCGCGCCCCGGCCATCGCCACCGGCCTCGCCGCGTCCCGGCGCGACCTGTCGGTGTGGGTCGTCACCGGTGACGGCGACGCGCTGTCCATCGGCGGCAACCACCTGATCCACGCGCTGCGGCGCAATGTGAACCTGAAGATCCTGCTGTTCAACAACCGGATCTACGGCCTGACGAAGGGCCAGTACTCCCCCACCTCCGAGGTCGGCAAGATCACCAAGTCGACGCCGATGGGGTCGCTGGACGCGCCGTTCAACCCGGTGTCGCTGGCGCTGGGCGCCGAGGCGAGCTTCGTCGCCCGGACCGTGGACTCGGACCGCAAGCACCTCACCGAGGTCCTGCGGCAGGCCGCCGACCACCCCGGCACGGCGCTGGTGGAGATCTACCAGAACTGCAACATCTTCAACGACGGCGCCTTCGACGCGCTGAAGGACAAGGAGCGGGCGGAGAGCGCGGTGATCCGCCTGGAGCACGGCGCGCCGATCCGCTTCGGCCCCGACGGATCGAAGGGCGTCGTACGCGACCCGGCGACGGGTGACCTGGAGGTCGTCGCCGTGACGCCGGAGAACGAGGCGCGGGTGCTGGTTCACGACGCGCACGCCGCGTCGCCGACCACCGCGTTCGCGCTGTCCCGGCTGGCCGACCCGGACACGCTGCACCACACGCCGATCGGCGTCTTCCGCAGCGTCGAGCGGCCGGTCTACGACACGCTCATGGCCGAGCAGCTCGACACGGCCGTGGAGCAGCGCGGCAAGGGCGACCTGGCGGCGCTGCTCGCGGGCGGCGACACCTGGACGGTCGTCGGCTGACGCACGGCGACACCTGGACGGCCGTCGGCTGACGACCGGCTCACCGAGGCCCGGCCCCGGACCCCGCGCGGGTCCGGGGCCGGGCCTCGTCGCATGCCGCCCGGCGGCCGGTTCCCGTGGCGGACGCGTCATGACCGTATGGCGATACGGGCATGACATGCCGTCCCGCGCGGCGTTACCGTCGAGCGGACAGCGCGGCGCGGGACGGTGACGTCCGGGACAGGAAGTGGAGCGGCGAGTGGCGACGAGGAGCGGCGGCGGGGGCGAGCAGAGGACGGGACTTCTCTACGGGGTCGGGGCCTACGGCATCTGGGGGCTGTTCCCCCTGTACTGGCCCCTGCTGGAACCGGCGGGCGCGGTGGAGATCCTCGCCCACCGGATGGCGTGGTCGCTGGTGGCCGTGGCGCTCGCGCTGCTGGTCGTCCGGCGCTGGGCGTGGATACCGGAGCTGCTGCGGCAGCCGAGGAAGCTGGGGCTGATAGCGCTCGCGGCCACGGTGATCACGCTGAACTGGGGCGTCTACATCTGGGCCGTGAACGCCGGGCACGTCGTCGAGTCGTCGCTCGGGTACTTCATCAACCCGCTGGTCACCATCGCCATGGGCGTCGTCCTGCTGAAGGAGCGGCTGCGCTCGGCGCAGTGGGCGGCGGTCGGCATCGCGTTCGCGGCGGTGGTCGTGCTGGCGGTCGGGTACGGCAGGCCGCCGTGGATCTCGCTGGTCCTGGCGTTCTCCTTCGCGACGTACGGGCTGGTGAAGAAGAAGGTCAACCTGGGCGGTCTGGAGTCGCTGGGCGCGGAGACGGCGATGCTGTTCCTGCCGGCCGTCGGGTACCTCGTGTGGCTGGGCTCCACCGGGGACGCCGCGTTCGGCACGGCCGGGGTGGGGCACATGGCGCTGCTCGCCTCGACGGGCCTGGTCACGGCGGTGCCGCTGGTGTGCTTCGGCGCGGCGGCGATCCGGGTGCCGCTCTCGACGCTGGGACTGCTCCAGTACCTGGCGCCGGTGTTCCAGTTCCTGGTGGGGGTGCTGTACTTCCGGGAGGCCATGCCGCCGGAGCGGTGGGCCGGGTTCGCGCTCGTGTGGCTGGCGCTGACACTGCTGACCTGGGACGCCCTGCGGACGGCGCGGCGGACCCGCGCGGAGGCGGTACGGCTGGCGGCCCGCGCTGCGGCGAAGGCCCCGGAGCCGGTCGCGGCCGACGCGGTGGCCCCGGAGGCGGTCGCCCCGGAGACCGTGGCCGCGGACGCGGTCGCGGCGGACGCGGCGGGTCCCGCGTCCGCTCCGAAGACGCCCCGCCCCTGAGGCGCCGGGCACCGACCACCACGAAGCCGTACGACTCCGGGCGCTCGCCGTCAGGAGGCCGTACGGCTTCGGTGTGCGCGGACCTTCTGGCGGTTGCCGCACCGCTCCATGGAGCACCAGCGGCGGCGGCCCGGCCGGGACGTGTCGACGAACAGCAGGTAGCAGTCGTGGGCGCCGCACTCGCGGACGCGATGCCCGTACGGGCCGGTGAACAGGGCTATCGCGTCCCGCGCCACGGTGGACATCAGGCCCGCCACCGTGGCGCCCGGCGCCCACGCGCGCCCGCCCTCGGCCGTCATCCGCTCGGCCAGCGGGGGCCCGGCGGCGGCCTCGTTCACCACGGCCACGTCCTCGGCCCGCAGCGGCTTCGTGTGCGCGCGGGCGGCGGCGAGCCCGTGCAGCGCGTCGCGCAGGCGCCGTACGGCGGGGAGGTCGGCCTCACCGACGGCGAGCGGCAGCCCGGGGGCGAGGCGGCTGGCGGCGACCCAGGCGTGCAGCCCCTCGGGCGTGTCCAGCACCTCGTACCGGGCGAGCGGGCCCGGCCCTCCGGTCGGCAGCAGCTCCAGGCAGAGCGCCCCCGGATCGAAGCGGTAGGGACGGCCCTCCTGCGTGTTCAGGGTGAGACCTGTTGCGAGCTCGGTCATGTAACCACTATAAACAGTTACATGACAGCACTCCACTGGAAGCTTGTGATCGACGCGGCCGATCCGCACGCGCAGGCCGACTTCTGGGCGCGCGCCCTGGGCTACACGGTCGAGGACAACGGCGCGTTCATCGAGCGCCTCCTCGCCGCCGGACACGCCCCGGCCGAACTGACCGTCGAGGCGCACGGCCGACGGGCCTGGCGGGATCTGGCCGCCGTCCGCCATCCGGACGACCCGTACGAGGAGGCGACGGGCATCGGACACGGCCGCCGCCTGCTGTTCCAGCGCGTACCGGAGGCGAAGACGGCCAAGAACCGGCTCCACATCGACGTGCACGCGGGCCCCGCCCGGGACCGCGCCGCCGAAGTCGCCCGGCTGGAGTCGCTGGGCGCCTCCGTCCTGCGCGACGTGGACGAACCCGGCGGCCGGTGGACCGTCATGGCGGACCCGGAGGGGAACGAGTTCTGCGTGCAGTAGCCGCGCACCGCCCGGTATGCGGACTGCGGTGACCGGAACCCGCCCTTGACGCGCGAATGAATTGTCGCTGTACATTCAATGCCGCACGGCAGGGCGCTCATCGACGCGCCCACCGGTCACGCACCACAGCTCCAGCGCCCCGCGACCAGCCCTCGCGGGGCGTCTCGCACGTTCCGTCCCATCCCCGTACGGAATCCGGAGCCCCCACATGACACACTCCGTGTCCCGCATACCCAGACGCACCGCCGCGGCCGCCGTCCTCGCCCTCACGGGCCTGCTCGCCACCGCCGCGCCCGCCGCCACCGCCGCACCCCCGGCCGCCGCCCCCGCCACGGCCCGCACCGCGGCCGCCGCACCCGACATCCCGCTGGCCAACGTCAAGGCGCACCTCACCCAGCTCCAGTCGATCGCCACCGCCAACGGCGGCAACCGCGCCCACGGCCGCCCCGGCTACAAGGCGTCGATCGACTACGTGAAGGCCAAGCTGGACGCCGCCGGATTCACCACCAGCGTCCAGCAGTTCACGTCCAACAGCGCGGTCGGCTACAACCTGATCGCCGACTGGCCGGGCGGCGACCCGAACCAGGTCCTCATGGCCGGCGCCCACCTGGACTCCGTCTCCTCCGGGCCGGGCATCAACGACAACGGCTCCGGCTCCGCCGCCGTCCTGGAGAGCGCGCTCGCCGTGTCCCGCGCCGGGCTCAAGCCCGCCAAGCACCTGCGGTTCGCCTGGTGGGGCGCCGAGGAGCTGGGCCTCGTCGGCTCCAAGTACTACGTGGCGAACCTGCCGGCCACCGAGCGTTCCAAGCTCAGCGGCTACATGAACTTCGACATGATCGGCTCGCCCAACGCGGGCTACTTCGTCTACGACGACGACCCGGTCATCGAGAAGACCTTCAAGGACTACTTCGCGGGCCTCGGCGTCCCCACGGAGATCGAGACCGAGGGCGACGGGCGCTCCGACCACGCCTCGTTCAAGAACGTCGGCGTCCCGGTCGGCGGGCTGTTCACCGGCGCCAGCCGTACGAAGACCAGCGCCCAGGCGCAGAAGTGGGGCGGCACGGCCGGGCAGGCCTTCGACCGCTGCTACCACTCGTCGTGCGACACGACGTCCAACATCAACGACACGGCCCTGGACCGCAACAGCGACGCCCTCGCGCACGCCGTGTGGACCCTGTCCGCCGGGACGACCGAGCCGCCGGCCGGTGACACGTACCAGAACACGAGCGACGTGCCGATCCCCGACGGCGGCGCGGCCGTCACCTCGCCCGTCACCGTCAGCGGCCGCACCGGCAACGCCCCTGCCGCGCTGCGGGTCGGCGTGGACATCGTCCACACCTGGCGCGGCGACCTCGTCATCGACCTCGTCGCCCCGGACGGCACCGCGTACCGCCTGAAGAACTCCAGCGGCGGCGACTCGGCCGACAACGTCCGCGAGACGTACACGGTGGACGCCTCCGTCGAGGCCGCCAACGGCACCTGGCTGCTGCGGGTCCAGGACGTGGCGCGGTACGACACGGGCTACATCAACAGCTTCTCGCTGACGTTCTGAGAACCGGGTACGTGACGGGGCCCACCGCTGTCGTCAGGCCGTGGGCCCCGGCGCGCGGGCCGCTGCGGGCCCCGGCGCGCGTACCTGCCCCGGCGGGCGACGTACGGGCCCCGGCCGGCGCCGCGGCCGCCGAGGCCCGTGCGGGCTACTTCGCCGCGTCGTTCGCCGCCGCGACCAGCGCCTTCTCGGTCACCGCGCCGACGTACACCCGGCCGTCGTCGGTCATGAGGGCGTTGACCAGGCGGGTCTTGAAGACCATGCCCGACCCGAACTCCCCGCTGACCCGCGTGCCCAGTCCGTCCAGGAACTGCTGGGCCTCCTCGGGCAGGTCCTCCGGCTTGGCACCGCCCTTGGGAGCGTCCGCCGGAGCGCCGGGGCCGGCGAGCTCGACCACCGTGGTCCAGCCCTCGCCGATCACGTTCACGCCACGCTCGCCGTCCGCTGCCCCCTCCAGTCCCTCCAGGTCCTTGAGCTCCTTCTCCAGGGCCTTGCGGTCCTTCTCCTTCAGCTCGGCGGCCGCCCCACCGGGCTTCCCGCCGTCGCCCTCGACGACCTTGGCGCCCTTCGGCGGTGTGAAGGTGAACTCGGACGCGGCGGGCTTCCCGAAGTCCACCTTGGTGAAGCCGACGTCCACCGCGGCCGCGCCCCCGCTGCTCGGGATGAGCGTGAACTTCAGCGGCACGCCGTTCTCCGCGTCCACCGCGACCTTCACCGAGCCGATGGTGGAGCCGCTCTGCTCGGGCTTCACGACCAGCTGGTAGGCGTCGCGCCCGGCGACCCGCGCCGTGCCCTCCACGGTGACCGACGTCGTCCCGTCGACCGCCGCCAGCGCCTGCGCCGCGAGCTCCTCCGGCGTGACCGGCGGCAGGCCGGCCTCCTCGTCGGCGCCCCGCTCCCCCGCCCCCGTGTCCAGGCCCTTCTCGTGGTGGACCTCGCCGGACTCGCTGTCGTACGCCCACGCCTGGTCGCCGTTGCGCACGAGGGTGTACTCGTCGTCGCCGTCCTGGACGGTCAGCCGCTGCCGGTCCGGGCCGTCCGCGGCGACCTTCAGCGTGTGCGTGCCGGACGCGAACCGCATCAGCTGCGCGTCGGCGGACTTCGCGGCGGCGTCGCCGCCCATGAGGTCGCCGAGGCCCGCGATCGAGGGCAGCCCCAGGTCCGTGGTGATCTTCACCGTGCCGGACACCTGCTGCGTGTCCGCCGCGGCGATCTTCTCGACGAGCTGCTGCGCGGTGATCTTCGGCAGGTCCGGGTCACCGGCGGCCGCGAGCGCCGGGACGAGCCCGATGGTCGCCGCCGCCACCCCCGCCACCGCGACCGGGACCGCGTACCGCGCCACTGTCCGGCGCGCGGGCCGCGGGGTCTGTGCGTCGCTGTCGTTCGGTACGTTCGGTGCCATGTCCGCTCTACCTCCGTGGTCTGGTGGTCCCATTCCACCCGCACGGCGCGGAAAAAGCGTCAGACCCCGGACTCAACCGGCCGTACCTCTCTGGGATGACCCGGCCTCAGGGACTTCCCCCATACGACGGCCGGTTCAGCCCGCCCGGTGCACCACGAGGTCGCACAGCTCGGCCAGCGCCGCCTTCGCGTACCCGTCCGGCAGCGGGTCCAGCATCGCCCGCGCCTCCTGCGCGTACCGCACCGTGTCGCGGCGGGCCAGCTCCAGCGCGGGGTGGACGCGCAGCCGCCGCAGCACCTCGGCGTGGCGCGCGTCGTCCGACAGGTCGCCCTCCAGCAGCCCGGCCAGCTCCACGTCCTCGGCCCGCCCGTGCTGCTCGGCCAGGGCGCGCAGGTGGAGGACCGGCAGGGTGGCGATGCCCTCGCGCAGGTCCGTGCCGGGCGTCTTGCCGGACTCGTGGGAGTCGGAGGCGATGTCCAGCACGTCGTCGGCCAGCTGGAACGCGACGCCGAGCCGCTCCCCGTACTGGGTGAGGACCTCGGTGAACCGCTCCCCGGCGCCCGCCATCATCGCGCCGAAGCGGCCGGAGACGGCGACCAGCGAGCCGGTCTTCCCCGCGATGACGTCCAGGTAGTGCTCAACCGGGTCGTTCCCGTCGCGGGGGCCCGCGGTCTCCAGGATCTGGCCGGTGACCAGCCGTTCGAACGCCTCCGCCTGGATGCGCACCGCCTCGGGGCCGAGGTCGGCGAGGATGTGCGAGGCGCGCGCGAAGAGGAAGTCGCCCGTGAGGACGGCGACGGAGTTGCCCCAGCGCGTGTTGGCGCTGTCCACGCCGCGCCGCACCAGCGCCTCGTCCATCACGTCGTCGTGGTACAGCGTGGCGAGATGGGTGAGCTCGACCACCACGGCCGCCGGGACGACGCCGGGCGCGTGCGGGTCGCCGAACTGCGCGGCGAGCATCACGAGGAGCGGCCGGAACCGCTTGCCGCCCGCCCGCACCAGGTGCTGCGCCGCCTCCGTGATGAACGGCACGTCGCTCTTGGTGGCGTCGAGCAGCCCGGCCTCGACAGCCGCCAGCCCGGTCTGGACATCGGCTTCGAGAGCCTGGTCCCGCACGCTCAGCCCGAACGGCCCGACTGCGGTCACGAGGGGGTCTCCTGTCTGCGGACGATCACACGGATTGTCGATGTGTCGCTGGATTCACTCACGTCAGCGTATCCGGTCCCATTTGGATCGCCGTGGGCACCTTCCCGCCACCCGGGAATGTTCATGACCGGCGTGTTCGGCCGGAACCCACCGGCCGACGAGGACTGCCGGGAGCGTCCGGGGACACCCTCCGTATGAGCGGGATCACACGCACGTTCCCGTCCCGCTCCCGCTCGGTACCCGCCCGCCGCGCCTCCGGGCGACCGCCTCCGGACGGCCCCTTCCGGAGGCGTACGGCTCCGTCCCGGCCCTCACCGGACCGGCCCTCGCCGACCGCACCTGGGAGAAGGGCGCGCGACGGTCGTAACGTGTCCCCCACACACGTGGAAAGCGAGGCAAGCACCGATGCCCGAGCAGCCCGAACCGAGCCCGCTCGACCTGGCCGAGGGGGATCCCTTCGGCCCGCACAACCTCCCGTACGGCGTGTTCTCGACCGCCGGTGAACCCGACCGCCGCAGGGTGGGCGTCCGGATCGGCGGCCACGTCCTGGACGCCGGGGCGGCCGCGCACGCGCTCGGCTCGCCGTACGCGAGCCTGCTCGCCCAGCCGTCGCTCAACCCGCTGATGGCGGCGGGGCGCACGGTGTGGCGCGATGTGCGCAGGGCGCTGACGGCGTGGCTGACGTCGCCCGCGCACCGCGCGGACGTCGAGCCGCTGCTGCACCCGCTGGACGCGGTGACGCCGCACCTGCCGTACGAGGTGGCCGACTACGTCGACTTCTACGCGAGCGAGCACCACGCTTCCAACGTGGGCCGGATGTTCCGCCCGGACGGCGAGCCGCTCACGCCCAACTGGAAGCACCTGCCCATCGGTTACCACGGCCGCTCCGGCACCGTCGTCGTGTCCGGCACGGACGTGGTGCGCCCCTCCGGGCAGCGCAAGGCCCCGGCCGACCCGGCGCCGGTCTTCGGGCCCTCGACGAAGCTGGACATCGAGGCGGAGGTCGGCTTCGTCGTCGGCACGCCGTCCGAACAGGGCCGCCCGGTCGCGCTCGGCGACTACCGCGAGCACGTCTTCGGCCTGACCCTCCTCAACGACTGGTCGGCGCGCGACATCCAGGCGTGGGAGTACGTGCCGCTGGGCCCGTTCCTGGGCAAGTCGTTCGCGACGTCCGTGTCGGCGTGGGTGACGCCGCTGGAGGCGCTGGACGCGGCCCGCGTGGCCCCGCCGGCCCGTGACCTCCCGCTGCTGCCGTACCTGGACGACTCGGGCGAGGAGGAGCCGGGCGGGTACGAGCTGCACATCACCGTGAAGATCAACGGCGAGATCGTGGCCGAGCCGCCGTTCTCCAGCATGTACTGGACGGCCGCGCAGCAGCTCGCGCACATGACCGTCAACGGCGCCTCCCTGCGCACCGGCGACCTGTACGGCTCCGGCACGGTCAGCGGGCCCGAGGTCCACCAGCGCGGCTCGCTGCTGGAGCTGACGTGGAACGGGCGGGACGCGCTCGACCTGTCGACCGGCAAGCGGACGTTCCTGGAGGACGGCGACGAGGTCACGCTGACCGCGTGGGCGCCAGGACCGGACGGCGTGAAGGTCGGCCTGGGCGAGGTCACGGGGCGGATCGTTCCGGCAATCTGACCCCCGCCCGACGGCCGGGCGCCGCGGCGGCCGGCCCGTCTCCTTTCGGGCCGGCCGCCGCGGCGAGGGCCCGGCACCCCGGCTCCGGGTGCCGGGCCGTGCGGCTCCCCCTCCGGGTCAGCCGCACCACACGGTGGTCACTAGGCGCGCCGCGACGCGGGCGCGGTCATCCGGCCCGCCACAGCGCGGGCGCGTTCGGCGGCTCCCAGCCGGGCTGCGCGGTGTGCGCCTGGAGGCACACGTAGCCGCGCCCGCCGTACGTGACCCGGTCGCCCGCCCGGTAGACCGTGCCCGCCGTCCAGGTGCCGCCGCCGGGCGGCGGGGTCGTCGGGGTGGGGCTCGGGCCGGGCGACTGCGTCACGTCCAGCACGAAGTCGAACGCCGCCTCCCGGGCGCCGCCCGCGTCCCGCACCGTCATCAGCAGGCGCGGATCGAACAGCGCGTCCGTCGCGTTGCGCGGCTCGTTCGGGAAGTACAGCTGCGTGGTCAGGACCGGGCGCCCCGGCGCCTGCGCCTTGACGTGGATGTGCCGGGTGCGGCCCGGGTACAGGCCCGGCACGATCGTCGTGAGCTGGAAGGCGCCCCGCGCGTCGGTGAACTGGTGGCCGCGGAAGCGGAACCCCGTGTTGTCGTACGCGCCGTTGTTGTCGGCCTGCCAGAAGTCCAGCAGCACCCCCGGTATGGGCTGGCAGCCGCGCCCGAAGACGTACCCGGACACGGTGAGCCGCACCCCCGGGGTGCCCGCCTCCAGCAGCGAGGTCCGGCGGGGCGAGTTGGGCTTGAAGTACGGGCCCTCCATCTGCGGCGGCGTCGGGTCGTCGCCGTCGTCGCAGGTGGGCGTCGGCTCCAGGGACGTGCCGGGGGACGCGGTGCGCGTGCGGGCCAGCGCCGGTACGCCCAGGAGCAGCGCGGGTGCGGCGGCGCCTGCCGCCAGCGCGGCGCGCAGCACGGTCTTGCGGGACGGGCGGGCGGTCCCGGGCTCGTCGTGGTCGTCCATGCCTGCTCCTCGTGGGGGAGAGGGGGGTCAGGGGAACGCCACCGAACCTACGCACCCCCTCGCGGGCGGGCGATGGACTGGACCCGGTCGTCGTGGTGAATAACGCGGGCGCCGTCCCCCGCGCCTTCCTCCCCGCCCCGGCCCGCTCCCCGTGCGCGCTCGGCCGAAGGCCCTCGCACGGCCGAAGGCCCTCACACCGCGGAAGGCCCTCGCACCTCGGAGCCGCGCCGGAAGTCGCCGGGGCTCACGCCGGTCTCGCGGCGGAAGAAGCGGCAGAAGTACGCGGCGTCGTCGAAGCCGACCCGGCCCGCGACCTGCCGGACGGTCAGGTCGGTGCGGGCGAGCAGCCGTTTCGCCTCGTGCGCGCGGGCCTCGCGGACGAGCTGGCCCGGAGTACGGCCGGTCGCGGCCTTGACGGCGTCGGTGAGGTGGCCCGGGGTGACCCCGATGCGCGCCGCGCACGCCCGTACCGACCACAGGGCCGGCTCGCCGCGCCCGATCAGCCGCGTGAACTCCTCGGCCACGGCGCCCGGCCGGGCCCCCGGCGCCCTTCCGTCGGCCCCCGCCCCGATGCCGTACAGGCGGGCCGCGCGGACGACGAGGACGTGCAGCAGCGCGCGCAGGACGGACGGGCACCCCTGGCCGTCGCGCTCGTACTCGTCGTGGAGGTCGGCGAGCAGCCGCTCGGCCCGGGCGGCGGCCGACGCGTCGAGGGTGGGCCAGGGGCGCTCGGCGAGGAGCCGCAGCAGGGCACGGTCGCCGGGGTGGTCGAGCAGGAAGTCCTCGGTGAACAGCACGACGGAGCCGTCCACCCCGGCCGCGTCCTCCCAGTGGTGCACCTGGCCGGGGACGAGGAAGCCCAGGTGGGGCGGGTTCAGCGGCCAGTGGGCGAGGTCGGTGACATGGGTGCCGCGCCCCCGGGTGACATGGACGATCTCGTAGAAGGTGTGGCGGTGCGGGAAGGCCGCGCGGGCCATGGGGCCGATCGTGTCGAACGTGCCGATCGCGAACGGCACGGCGTCGGGCATGGGGATTTCCAGGCGGTGCATCGGCAGCGCCCCCGGCCGTCCGGCCGTGTCGTTCTCCCCGGGTAACACCGTGGTGCCGCGCATCGTCGCCGCGCCCTTCCTCGCTCCGCCGTGGTCCCGCCGCCATGCCTTGCCGCCGTGGTCGTGCCGCCGGGGCCCGCGCGGGGTCGGGTGCGGTCCGGCGGCTGGTCCGTACCGGTTACGTACGGTGCCACGGGCGCGTGCCGCGGGACAGTGCGCTTTCCGCCCGATGGCCGACTCCGGGTGCGGCCCCTGGCGGGGCGGCGGAAGCTGCTGGGAGGCGGCGCGAGGGGAGCGCCCGCCCGCATCCCGCCGGGGCCGACCCGCGCCCGGCGGCCCGCGTCCCGCCGGGCGCGCGTACCCGGCGCCCGTCCACCGCCCCACGAGGAGCACCGCATGAAGCCGAAAGGGCCCGTATCCGCCGTCGCCGTCGCCGCCCTCGTCCCCCTCGCGCTGCTGGCGGGACCGGCGGCGCCCGCGGCCGCCGCCCAGGAGGACGACGCCACCGTCCGCGCGGACCTGGTGACCGCGTACGCCGCCACGCTCAAGTACCACCGGCTCGACCAGGCCCTGGAGGACGGCTATCTGCCGATGCGCGGCTGCATCGCCCGCCCCGGCGAGGGCGCCATGGGTTACCACTACGTCAACACGGCGTACAACAACCTCACCGACCCGGCGAAGCCCGCCGCCCTCATGTACGAGAAGGCCGACGACGGGACGATGCGGCTGGTCGGGGTGGAGTGGTTCGTCGAGGACGCCGACCAGGACCTGACGACCGACGACGACCGGCCGACGATGTTCGGGCAGCCCTTCCTCGGCCCGTCGTCCGGTGCCGATGCGGGCGTGAAGGACCACTACGACCTGCACGTCTGGCTGCACAAGCCCAACCCGAAGGGCATGTTCCACGAGTGGAACCCGGACGTCCGCTGCCCCTCGGAGGACTGACCGGCGGGGCCGCACAGGACCGCCGAACCGCCGGGACCTCCGGCGGCCGGGCACCGCAACGGCCGGGCGGGGCGCACCCTGTGCGCCCCGCCCGGCCGTACGGCTCCCGCCCCGCCGCCCGTACGTCCTTCCGTACGGCCCCGGGGCCCCGCCCCTACCGGACGAACACCCCCGCCTGGCCCGCGAGGTCCAGGAAGTACTGCGGGGCGAGGCCCAGGACCACCGTCACCGCGACGCCCACGCCGATCGCCGTCATCGTCAGCGGCGACGGCACGGCCACGGTCGGGCCCTCCGGGTGCGGCTCGCTGAAGAACATCAGCACGATCACCCGGATGTAGAAGAACGCGGCGATGGCCGAGGCGATCACACCGACCACCACCAGCGCCCCCGCGCCGCCCTCGGCCGCGGCCTTGAACACGGCGAACTTGCCGGAGAAGCCGGAGGTCAGCGGGATACCGGCGAAGGCCAGCAGGAACACCGCGAAAATGGCCGCCACCAGCGGCGAACGCCGCCCGAGCCCCGCCCACTTGGACAGGTGCGTCGCCTCGCCGCCCGCGTCGCGCACCAGCGTGACCACCGCGAACGCGCCGACCGTCACGAAGGAGTACGCCGCCAGGTAGAACAGCGTGGACGAGACGCCGGACGGGGTCGCGGCGATCACACCGGCCAGGATGAAGCCCGCGTGCGCGATGGACGAGTAGGCGAGGAGCCGCTTGATGTCGGTCTGCGTGATCGCGACGATCGCGCCGGCCAGCATCGTGAGGATGGCGACGCCCCACATGACGGGCCGCCAGTCCCACCGCAGCCCCGGCAGGACCACGTACAGCAGCCGCAGCATCGCGCCGAACGCCGCGACCTTCGTGGCCGCCGCCATGAAGCCCGTGACCGGCGTCGGGGCGCCCTGGTAGACGTCGGGCGTCCACATGTGGAACGGGACGGCGCCGACCTTGAACAGCAGGCCCATCAGCAGCATCGCGAAGCCGATGAGCAGCAGCACGTCGTTGCCCATGGTCGCCGCCAGGGCCGGGTCCACCGAGGCGACCGTGCCGTCCACGACCTCGGCGATCCGGGCGTACGAGACGGAGCCCGCGTAGCCGTACAGCAGGGCGATGCCGAACAGCAGGAACGCGGAGGCGAACGCGCCGAGCAGGAAGTACTTGACCGCGGCCTCCTGCGACAGCATCCGCTTGCGGCGGGCGACGGCGCACAGCAGGTACAGCGGCAGCGAGAAGACCTCCAGCGCGATGAACAGCGTCAGCAGGTCGTTGGCGGCCGGGAAGACGAGCATGCCCGTGATGGCGAACAGCACCAGCGGGAACACCTCGGTGGTGGTGAACCCGGCCTTCACAGCGGCCTTCTCGTGGTCGCTGCCCGGCACGGCCGCGGCCTCGGCGGCGAAGGAGTCCACGCGGTGGCCGTGGTGCGCCGGGTCGAGGCGCCGCTCGGCGAAGGTGAACACCGCGACGAGCGACGTCAGCAGGATCGTGCCCTGGAGGAACAGCGCGGGACCGTCGACGGCGATGGCGCCCATCGCGGCGATCTGCGCCTTGGTCGTGCCGTGCCCGGTGAGGGCGAGGCCCACGACCGCGGCGAACGCGCAGGCGAGCGCCACGGTGCTGAGGAACAGCTGCGTGGCGTACCGGGCGCGGCGCGGGACGACGGCCTCGACCAGGATGCCGAGGACCGCCGCGCCGACCACGATGAGGACCGGGGCGAGCTGGGCGTATTCGATCTTCGGCGCGGGGATCGCGCCGAGCGGTTCGGCCGCCGTCGTCCACAGGCTGTGGAAGTCCGTAGTGCTCACTTGGCCGCCTCCACATCGGGCCGGGGGTCCTTCTGCTGTACGTCGGACATGGTGTGCCGCACCGCCGGGTTGACGATGTCGGTGAGCGGCTTCGGGTAGACGCCGAGGAACAGGAGGAGCGCGATCAGCGGGGTGATCACGGCCAGTTCGCGCGGCCGCAGGTCGGGCATGGCCCGGACCTCCTCCCTCACCGGGCCGGTCATCGTCCGCTGGTACAGCACCAGCGTGTACAGCGCGGCCAGCACGATGCCGGTGGTGGCGACGATCCCGGCGACCGGGTACCGGGCGAACGTGCCGACCAGGACCAGGAACTCGCTGACGAACGGGGCGAGACCCGGAAGCGACAGCGTGGCCAGACCGCCGACGAGGAACGTGCCCGCGAGGACCGGGGCGACCTTCTGCACGCCCCCGTAGTCCGCGATGAGGCGCGAGCCGCGCCGGGAGATCAGGAACCCGGCGACCAGCATCAGCGCGGCCGTCGAGATGCCGTGGTTGACCATGTACAGCGTGGCGCCGCTCTGGCCCTGGCTGGTCATCGCGAAGATGCCGAGGATGATGAAGCCGAAGTGGGAGATCGACGCGTACGCGATCAGGCGCTTGATGTCCCGCTGGCCGACGGCGAGCAGCGCCCCGTAGACGATGCTGACCAGGGCCAGGACGATGATCGCGGGCGTGGCCCACCGGGACGCCTCGGGGAACAGGCCGAGGCAGAAGCGGAGCATCGCGAACGTGCCGACCTTGTCGACGACGGCCGTGATGAGCACCGCGACGGGCGCCGTGGCCTCCCCCATCGCGTTGGGCAGCCAGGTGTGCAGCGGCCACAGCGGGGCCTTCACGGCGAACGCGAAGAAGAAGCCGAGGAACAGCAGCCGCTCCGTGTTGGTCGCCATGTCCAGCTCGCCACTGGCGCGGGCGGCGGCGATGTCGGGGAGCGAGAAGTTCCCCGCGACGACGTACAGCCCGATCACGGCGGCGAGCATGATGAGCCCGCCGACGAGGTTGTAGAGCAGGAACTTCACCGCGGCGTACGACCGCTGGGCGGCCGCCTTGTCGTCGCCGCCCGCGTGGGCGCGGTCCCCGAAGCCGCCGATGAGGAAGTACATCGGGATGAGCATGGCCTCGAAGAGGATGTAGAAGAGGAAGACGTCGGTGGCCTCGAAGGAGAGGATCACCATCGCCTCGACCATGAGGATCAGCGCGAAGAAGCCCTGCGTGGGCCGCCAGCGCTTCGACGTGGTCTCCAGGGGGTCGGCGTCGTGCCATCCGGCGAGGATGACGAACGGCACCAGCAGGGCGGTGAGCGCGAGCAGCGCCACGCCGATGCCGTCCACGCCGAGCTCGTACCGCACGCCGAAGTCCTTGATCCAGGCGTGCGACTCGGTGAGCTGGTAGCGCTCGCCGCCCGGGTCGAAACGGACGAGGACGGCCACGGCGAGGGCGAGCGTGCCCAGCGAGAACAACAGGGCCAGCCACTTCGCGGCGGTGCGCCGGGCGGCGGGCACGGCGGCGGTGGCGATGGCGCCGATCGCCGGGAGCGCCGCCGTGGCGGTCAGGAGGGGAAAGGACATCGCGGTCACACCGCCCTCATCAGCAGGGTCGCGGCGATCAGCACCGCAGCACCTCCGAACATCGAGACCGCATAGGAGCGGGCAAAGCCGTTCTGGAGCTTGCGCATCCGGCCGGAGAGGCCACCCATCGCCGCCGCCGTGCCGTTGACGACCCCGTCCACGAGGGAGTGGTCGACGTAGACCAGCGAGCGGGTGAGGTGTTCGCCGCCGCGCACCAGGACGACGTGGTTGAAGTCGTCCTGGAGGAGGTCGCGGCGGGCCGCCCGGGTGAGCAGCGAGCCGCGCGGCGCGACCACGGGCACGGGCCTGCGGCCGTACTGCGCGTAGGCGATGCCGACGCCGGTCAGCAGGACGACGACCGTCGCCGCGGTGACGACCCCGGCGCTGATCGGCGGGTGGCCGTGCTCGAAGTCCGTGACGGGCTTGAGCCAGTTGACGAACGCGCTGTTCAGCGAGAACAGGCCGCCCGCGAAGACCGAGCCGAACGCGAGCAGGATCATCGGGACGGTCATGGACTTCGGGGACTCGTGCGGATGCGGCATCTCGCCGGGCGCCGCCTCGGCGCCGGGCTCGACGCCCGCCGCCTTGTCCGGGTCGGGCGCGGGCTGCCAGCGCTTCTCCCCGAAGAACGTCATGATCATCACGCGGGTCATGTAGTACGCGGTGATCCCGGCACCCAGCAGGGTGACCGCGCCGAGGATCCATCCCTCGGTGCCGCCCTTCGCGAACGCCGCCTCGATGATCCGGTCCTTGGACCAGAAGCCCGACAGGCCGGGGAAGCCGATGATCGCCAGGTAGCCGAGGCCGAACGTCACGAAGGTGACCGGCATGTACTTCCGCAGGCCGCCGTACTTGCGCATGTCCACCTCGTCGTTCATGCCGTGCATGACCGAACCGGCGCCGAGGAACAGCCCGGCCTTGAAGAAGCCGTGCGTCACCAGGTGCATGATCGCGAAGGCGTAGCCGATCGGGCCGAGACCGGCGGCGAGGATCATGTAGCCGATCTGCGACATCGTGGACCCGGCGAGGGCCTTCTTGATGTCGTCCTTCGCGCAACCGACGATCGCACCGAACAGCAGCGTGACCGCGCCGACGACCACGACGGCGAGCTGCGCGTCCGGCGCCGCGTTGAAGATGGCGCCGGAGCGGGTGATCAGGTACACGCCCGCGGTCACCATGGTCGCCGCGTGGATGAGCGCCGACACCGGGGTCGGGCCCTCCATCGCGTCACCGAGCCAGGACTGGAGCGGCACCTGCGCGGACTTGCCGCACGCGGCGAGCAGCAGCATCAGCCCGATCGCCGTCAGCATGCCCTCCGAGGTCTCCCCGGTGGCGCCGAGGACCGGCCCGAAGGCGAACGTCCCGAACGTGGTGAACATCAGCATGATCGCGATGGACAGGCCGATGTCGCCGACGCGGTTGACGAGGAACGCCTTCTTCGCGGCGGTCGCCGCGCTCGGCTTGTGCTGCCAGAACCCGATCAGCAGGTACGAGGCGAGGCCGACGCCCTCCCAGCCGAAGTACAGCAGCAGGTAGTTGTCGGCGAGGACGAGCAGCAGCATCGCCGCGAGGAACAGGTTGAGATAGCCGAAGAAGCGGCGGCGGCGCTCGTCGTGCTCCATGTAGCCGATGGAGTAGACGTGGATGAGCGTGCCCACGCCGGTGATGAGCAGGACGAACGTCATCGACAGCTGGTCCAGCTGGAAGGCGATGTCCGCCTGGAAGCCCTCGACCGGGACCCAGCTGAACAGGTGCTGGTGCAGGGCCCGGTCCTCCGCGCCCTTGCCCAGCATGTCGGCGAAGAGCACAGCGCCGACGACGAAGGAGGCGGCGGCGAGCAGCGTGCCGAGCCAGTGCCCGGCCCCGTCCAGCCGCCGGCCGCCGCACAGCAGGACGGCCGCTCCGAGCAGAGGCGCCGCGACGAGCAGCGCGATCAGATTCTCCACGATTCTTCCGACCCCTTACAGCTTCATCAGGCTGGCGTCGTCAACCGAGGCCGAATGGCGGGCACGGAACAGGGACACGATGATCGCCAGCCCGACCACGACCTCCGCGGCGGCGACGACCATCGTGAAGAAGGCGACGATCTGGCCGTCCAGGTTGCCGTGCATCCGGGAGAACGCGACCAGTGCCAGGTTGCAGGCGTTGAGCATCAGCTCCACGCACATGAACAGGACGATCGCGTTGCGCCTGATGAGCACACCGGCGGCGCCGATGGTGAACAACAGGGCGGCGAGATACAGGTAGTTGACGGGATTCACTTGGCCGCCTCCTCTCCGTCCCGCCCGCGGCCCAGCCGCTCGTCGGCGCGCTGCTCCAGCGCCCGCAGGTCCTCCAGGGCCCGCTCCGACACGTCACGGATCTGGCCGCGCGCCCGCAGCGTGCGGTTCACGGTCAGCTCGGACGGGGTGCCGTCCGGCAGCAGGCCGGGGATGTCCACCGCGTTGTGCCGGGCGTACACGCCGGGCGCCGGCAGCGGCGGGAGCTGCTTGCCCTCCCGTACCCGCTGCTCCGCCAGCTCCCGCTGCGTACGGGCCCGTTCGGTGCGCTCCCGGTGCGTGAGCACCATCGCGCCGACCGCGGCCGTGATGAGCAGCGCGCCCGTGATCTCGAAGGCGAAGACGTACTTGGTGAACAGCAGCGCCGCCAGGCCCTGGACGTTCCCCCCGGCGTTCGCCGTGCCCAGGCCGTTGAACGTGTCCAGCGACGCACGGCCGATGCCGGCGATCAGCAGGGCGCCGAAGCCGAGCCCGCACAGCAGGGCCAGCCAGCGCTGCCCCTTGATGGTCTCCTGCAGCGAGTCGGCGGCGGTGACACCGACGAGCATCACGACGAAGAGGAACAGCATCATGATCGCGCCCGTGTAGACGATGATCTGCACGACGCCCAGGAAGTACGCACCGTTGGCGAGGTAGAAGATGGCCAGGATGACCATCGTCCCGGCCAGGCACAGCGCGCTGTGCACGGCCTTGCGCATCAGTACGGTGCTCAGCGCGCCGATCACCGCGACCGTGCCGAGCAGCCAGAACTGCACGGCCTCGCCGGTCGAGGTGGTGTAGGCGGCGGCCAGCGTGCTCGCGGTCATGCCCCGATCACCTTCCCCGACGCGGGCTCGGTCTCGCCGAAGTCCGACGCGGCCTCCTGCGGGGCCTGCTCCCCCTTGCTGACCGCGGCCTGCCGGACCGTGCCCGGCGCCGCCTCGTGGACCAGGCCCCGGTAGTAGTCCTGTTCGTCCATCCCCGGGTGGATGGCGTGGGGCGTGTCGACCATGCCCTCCGTGAGGCCCGCGAGGAGCTGCTCCTTGGTGTAGATCAGGTTCTCGCGGGAGCTGTCGGCGAGCTCGAACTCGTTCGTCATCGTCAGGGCCCGCGTAGGGCACGCCTCGATGCACAGCCCGCACAGGATGCAGCGGGCGTAGTTGATCTGGTAGACGCGGCCGTACCGCTCGCCGGGCGAGTAGCGCTCCTCGTCGGTGTTGTCCGCGCCCTCCACGTAGATGGCGTCGGCGGGGCAGGCCCAGGCGCACAGCTCGCAGCCGACGCACTTCTCCAGACCGTCCGGATGGCGGTTGAGCTGGTGCCTGCCGTGGAAGCGGGGCGCCGTCGTCTTGCGCTGCTCCGGGTACTGCTCCGTCAGCCGCTTCTTGAACATGGCCTTGAAGGTCACGCCGAAGCCGGCCACCGGGTTCTGGAAGGGGGTCCGTGGGGTGTCCCCCCGGGATGACTCAGTAGACACCGTCCGTCTCCTTTCCGTCACTCGCGGTATCCGTCGGGCCGCTGACGATCAGCTCGCGCTCACCGCGCGGCCGTCGTCGGGGCACCGGCGGCAGGGTCTGTCCGGGCAGCGGCGGCACCGGGAACCCGCCCGCCATCGGGTCGAACTCGCCGGTCCCGGCGCCCTCGCGGGGCTCGTCCCCGGCCTCCTTCGCCTTCCGGTCGCGGAACATGTCGGCGACGAAGGACAGCAGCAGCACCACGAGGACCGCGCCGGCGACGTACAGGACGATCGACTGGAACTCCACGTTCTCGTTGCGCAGCGCGCGCACGGTGGCGACGAGCATCAGCCACACGACCGAGACCGGGATGAGGACCTTCCAGCCGAGCTTCATCAGCTGGTCGTAGCGGACGCGGGGCAGCGTGCCGCGCAGCCAGACGAAGAGGAACAGCAGAGCGACGACCTTGCCGACGAACCAGAGCATCGGCCACCAGCCGTGGTTCGCGCCCTCCCAGAACGCCGAGACGGGGTACGGGGCGCGCCAGCCGCCGAGGAACAGCGTGACCGAGACGACCGAGACGGTGACCATGTTGACGTACTCGGCGAGCATGAACATCGCGAACTTGATGGAGCTGTACTCGGTGTTGAAGCCGCCCACCAGGTCGCCCTCGGACTCCGGCATGTCGAACGGGGCCCGGTTCACCTCGCCGACCATCGTCACCATGTAGATCAGGAACGACACGGGCAGCAGCACCACGAACCAGCGGTCCGCCTGCGCGTCCACGATCGCCGAGGTCGACATGGACCCGGAGTAGAGGAAGACGGACGCGAAGGCCGCGCCCATCGCGATCTCGTACGAGATCATCTGCGCGCAGGCGCGCAGGCCGCCCAGCAGCGGGTACGTGGAGCCGGACGACCAGCCGGCGAGGACGATGCCGTAGATGCCGACCGAGGCGACCGCGAGGATGTACAGCATCGCGATCGGCAGGTCGGTCAGCTGCATCGTGGTCCGCTGGCCGAGGATCGAGATCTCGTTGCCCGCCGGGCCGAAGGGGATCACGGCGATGGCCATGAACGCGGGGATGGCGGCGACGATCGGGGCGAGGACGTAGACGACCTTGTCCGCCCGTTTGACGACGACGTCCTCCTTCAGCATCAGCTTGACGCCGTCCGCGAGGGACTGGAGGAGGCCCCAGGGGCCGTGCCGGTTGGGGCCGATGCGCAGCTGCATCCACGCGACGACCTTGCGCTCCATGACGATGGAGACCAGCACGGTGACCATGAGGAAGGCGAAGCAGAAGACCGCCTTGATCAGCACGAGCCACCAGGGGTCGCGGCCGAACAGGGAGAGGTCCTCGGCCGCGAGGAGGGCCGTGTTCATGCGCGCACCTCCGACGAGTCCGTCGAGTCCGTCGAGTTCAGCGGATGGGCGGTGGCGGCCGGGGCGATGCGGACCAGACGGCCGGGGACCGTGCCCAGGTCGGACAGGAGCCCGTCGCCGGTGGAGCGCAGCGGCAGCCACACGACCCGGTCCGGCATCGGCGTGACCCGCAGCGGCAGCGTCACGGACCCGGCCGGTCCGGTCACCCGCAGCGGGTCGCCGTCCTTGACGCCGGTCTCCGCGGCCGTGGCGGGCGACAGCCGGGCCAGCGCGGCGTGCCGGGTCCCGGCGAGCGCCTCGTCGCCCTCCTGGAGGCGGCCCAGGTCGAGCAGCATCCGGTGACCGGCAAGGACGGCCTCGCCCTCGCCCGCGCGGGGCAGCGGCAGCCGCGCCTCGGCCGGGTCGTCGGCCCGCTCGCCGTCCCACGCGCCGAGCCGGTCCATCTCGCGCCGTACGGCCCGCACGTCGGGCAGCCCGAAGCGCACGTCCATCGCGTCGGCGAGCATGTGCAGCACCCGCGCGTCGGACGGCGGCAGCGCGCTCGTCATGTGCTGCGGCTTCAGCGCCGCCTCGAACATCCGGACCCGCCCCTCCCAGTTGAGGAACGTGCCGGCCTTCTCGGCGACCGCGGCGACCGGCAGGACCACGTCGGCCCGCTCGGTGACCTCGCCGGGCCGCAGCTCCAGCGACACGACGAACGCCGTGTCCAGCGCCTCACGCGCGCGTGCCGGGTCCGGCAGGTCCGCCACGTCCACGCCGCCGACCAGCAGCGCCGCCAGTTCGCCGGTCGCGGCGGCCTCCACGATCCGGCCGGTGTCGCGCCCGTAGCGGTGCGGCAGCTCCCGTACGCCCCACGCGGCGGCGACCTCGTCGCGGGCGCGCGGGTCGGTGGCGGGGCGCCCGCCGGGCAGCAGCGACGGCAGGGCGCCCGCCCAGACGGCGCCCGGCTCACCGGCCCGGCGCGGCACCCACACGAGGCGGGCGCCGGTCGCGGTGGCGGCCCGTACGGCGGCGGTCAGCGCGCCCGGCACGGCGGCGAGGCGCTCGCCGACGACGATGACGGCGCCCTCCGCGCGCAGGGCCTCCGCGGCCGCCGCGCCCGGCTCTTCGAGGCCGGCGCCCACGGCGAGGGCGTCCAGCCACTCGGGCTCGGTGCCGGGCGCGGCGGGCAGCAGCGTGCCGCCCGCCTTCTCCACGCCGCGCGTGGCGTACGGGGCGATGGCGTACGTGCGCTGCCCGTGCTTGCGCCAGGCCTTGCGCAGCCGCAGGAAGACGCCGGGCGCCTCCTCCTCCGCCTCGAACCCGGCGAGCAGCACGGCGGGCGCCTTCTCCAGCGCCGTGTACGTGACGCCCGTGCCGTCCAGGTCCCGGCCCCGTCCGGCGACGCGGGCGGCCAGCAAGTCGGCCTCCTCGGCGCTGTGCACGCGCGCGCGGAAGTCGATGTCGTTCGTGCCGAGCGCCACGCGCGCGAACTTGGCGTACGCGTAGGCGTCCTCCACGGTGAGCCGCCCGCCGGTCAGGACGCCGGTACGGCCCCGGGCCAGGCCGCGCGCCGCCGCCTCCAGCGCCTCGGGCCACGACGCGGGGTGCAGCGCCCCGTCCTCGCCGCGCACCAGCGGCGTGGCGAGCCGGTCCCGCTGCTGCGCGTACCGGAACGCGAAGCGTCCCTTGTCGCACAGCCACTCCTCGTTGACCTCCGGGTCGTTGGCGGCGAGGCGCCGCATGACCTTGCCGCGCCGGTGGTCGGTGCGGGTGGCGCAGCCCCCGGCGCAGTGCTCGCACACGGAGGGGCTGGAGACCAGGTCGAAGGGGCGGGAGCGGAACCGGTACGCGGCGGAGGTGAGCGCGCCGACCGGGCAGATCTGGATCGTGTTGCCGGAGAAGTACGACTCGAACGGGTCGCCCTCGCCGGTGCCGACCTGCTGGAGGGCGCCCCGCTCGACCAGCTCGATCATCGGGTCGCCGGCGATCTGCGTGGAGAAGCGGGTGCAGCGGGCGCACAGCACGCACCGCTCCCGGTCGAGGAGGACCTGCGTGGAGATGGGGACGGGCTTCTCGTAGGTGCGCTTGCGGCCCTCGAAGCGGGAGTCGGCCTGCCCGTGCGAGACGGCCTGGTTCTGCAGGGGGCACTCGCCGCCCTTGTCGCAGACGGGGCAGTCCAGGGGGTGGTTGATGAGCAGCAGCTCCATCACGCCGACCTGGGCCTTCTCGGCGACCTGGGAGGTGAGCTGAGTCCTGACCACCATCCCGTCCGTACAGGTGATCGTGCAGGAGGCCATGGGCTTGCGCTGGCCCTCGACCTCGACGATGCACTGGCGGCAGGCGCCGGCCGGGTCGAGGAGGGGGTGGTCGCAGAACCGGGGGATCTCGATGCCGAGCTGCTCGGCGGCCCGGATGACCAGCGTCCCCTTGGGGACGGACACCTCGATGCCGTCGATGGTCAGCGTGACCAGGTCCTCCGGCGGCACCGGGGCGGCCCCGCCGCCGGCGGGGTTCGATGCCATGACGGTCATGCCGTCACCTCCACGTGGTTGTCCGCCCAGGCGGTCGACTTGGCCGGGTCGAAGGGGCAGCCCCTGCCGGTGATGTGCTCCTCGTACTCCTCGCGGAAGTACTTCAGGGAGGAGAAGATCGGCGAGGCGGCGCCGTCGCCGAGGGCGCAGAACGACTTGCCGTTGATGTTGTCGGCGATGTCGGCGAGCTTGTCGAGGTCGGACGGCTTGCCCTTGCCCGCCTCGATGTCGCGCAGCAGCTGCACCAGCCAGTACGTGCCCTCGCGGCAGGGGGTGCACTTGCCGCAGGACTCGTGGGCGTAGAACTCGGTCCAGCGGGTCACGGCGCGCACGACGCAGGTGGTCTCGTCGAAGCACTGGAGCGCCTTGGTGCCGAGCATGGACCCGGCGGCGCCGACGCCCTCGTAGTCGAGAGGCACGTCGAGGTGCTCGTCGGTGAACATCGGCGTGGACGAGCCGCCCGGGGTCCAGAACTTGAGGCGGTGGCCGGGCCGCATGCCGCCGCTCATGTCGAGCAGCTGGCGCAGGGTGATGCCGAGCGGCGCCTCGTACTGGCCGGGCGCGGCGACATGGCCGCTGAGCGAGTACAGCGTGAAGCCGGGGGACTTCTCGCTGCCCATGGACCGGAACCACTCCTTGCCCCGGTGGAGGATCGCGGGAACCGACGCGATGGACTCGACGTTGTTCACGACGGTGGGGCACGCGTACAGACCGGCGACCGCGGGGAAGGGGGGTCGCAGCCGGGGCTGGCCGCGGCGGCCCTCCAGAGAGTCGAGCAGGGCGGTCTCCTCACCGCAGATGTACGCCCCGGCTCCGGCGTGCACGGTGAGTTCGACGTCCAGTCCGCTGCCGAGGACGTTCCGGCCGAGGTACCCGGCGGCGTACGCCTCGCGGACCGCCTCGTGAAGGCGGCGCAGCACGGGGACGACCTCGCCGCGCAGGTAGATGAAGGCGTGCGAGGACCTGATCGCGTAGCAGGCGATCACGATGCCCTCGATGAGGGAGTGCGGGTTGGCGAAGAGGAGGGGGATGTCCTTGCAGGTGCCTGGCTCGGACTCGTCGGCGTTGACGACGAGGTAGTGGGGCTTGCCGTCGCCCTGCGGGATGAACTGCCACTTCATCCCGGTGGGGAAGCCCGCGCCGCCGCGGCCGCGGAGCCCTGAGTCCTTGACGTACGCGATGACGTCGTCGGGTGACATGGCGAGGGCCTTGCGCAGTCCCTCGTACCCGTCGTGGCGCCGGTAGGTGTCCAGGCTCCAGGGACGGGGCTCGTCCCAGAAGGCGGACAGGACCGGTGAGAGCAGCTTCTCGGGGCTGGTCTCCCCGATTTCGGGTGCCAAGGTCATCACTCCCCCTCCTCGCTGACCGGGCCCGCCGGGTGCTTCGGGTCGGACGCGGAGGTCTGTTGCGGTGCGTCGTGCGAGCTGAGGTGCCGGGCGCCCGGCGTGGGCCCGTCGTGGGGCGCCGTGCCGCGCCGGCCGGACTCGGCCGTCTCGCCGCGCGGGTGGACGACGCGCGGCGGGAGGGCCTCGCCCTTGGCGAGCTTCAGGCCGATGAGGGAGGCCGGTCCGGCGCCGCCGCCCGCCTCCACCGCGCCGGGGCGCTCGTCGGGGAACCCGGCGAGGATGCGGGCGGTCTCCTTGAAGGTGCACAGGGGCGCGCCGCGGGTCGGGGTGACGGGAAGCCCGGCGCGCAGGTCGTCCACGAGCCGCTTGGCGCTCTCCGGCGTCTGGTTGTCGAAGAACTCCCAGTTGACCATCACGACGGGCGCGAAGTCGCAGGCGGCGTTGCACTCGATGTGTTCGAGGGTGACCTTGCCGTCCTCGGTGGTCTCCTGGTTGCCGACGCCGAGGTACTCCTTGAGCTCCTCGAAGATGGCGTCGCCGCCCATGACGGCGCAGAGCGTGTTGGTGCAGACGCCGACCTGGTAGTCGCCGCTCGGCTTGCGCCGGTACATCGTGTAGAAGGTGGCGACGGCGGTGACCTCGGCGGTGGTCAGGCCGAGCACGTCGGCGCAGAAGCGCATCCCGGTGCGGGTGACGTGTCCCTCCTCGGCCTGGACGAGGTGCAGCAGCGGCAGCAGCGCGGAGCGGGAGTCCGGGTAGCGGGCGATCACCTCCCGGGCGTCCGCCTCGAGCCGGGCGCGTACGTCGGCGGGGTAGTCGGGCGCGGGGAGTCCGGGCATCCCCAGCTGGACGTCGGTCACCGGTCTACGCCTCCCATCACGGGGTCGATCGACGCGACGGCGACGATGACGTCGGCGACCTGGCCGCCTTCGCACATCGCCGCCATGGCCTGGAGGTTGGTGAAGGACGGGTCGCGGAAGTGGACCCGGTACGGGCGGGTGCCGCCGTCGGAGACGACGTGCGCGGCCAGCTCGCCCTTGGGGGACTCGACGGCGGCGTACGCCTGTCCCGCGGGGACCCGGAAGCCCTCGGTGACCAGCTTGAAGTGGTGGATCAGGGCCTCCATGGAGGTGCCCATGATCTTCTTGATGTGGTCGAGGGAGTTGCCGAGGCCGTCGGGGCCGAGGGCCAGCTGGGCGGGCCAGGCGATCTTCTTGTCGGCGACCATGACGGGCCCGGGCGCGAGCCGGTCGAGGCACTGCTCGATGATCCGCAGCGACTGGCGCATCTCCTCCAGGCGGATCAGGAACCGGCCGTAGGCGTCGCACGTGTCGGCGGTCGGGACGTCGAAGTCGTACGTCTCGTAGCCGCAGTACGGCTCCGCGCGGCGCAGGTCGTGCGGGAGGCCGGCGGAGCGCAGGATGGGCCCGGTGGCGCCGAGGGCCATGCAGCCGGCGAGGTCCAGGTAGCCGATGTCCTGCATGCGGGCCTTGAAGATGGGGTTGCCGGTGGCGAGCTTGTCGTACTCCGGCAGGTTCTTGCGCATCTTCCGGACGAACTCGCGGATCTGCTCGACGGCGCCGGGGGGCAGGTCCTGGGCGAGGCCGCCGGGGCGGATGAACGCGTGGTTCATCCGCAGGCCGGTGATCAGTTCGTAGAGGTCCAGGATCATCTCGCGGTCCCGGAACCCGTAGATCATGATCGTGGTGGCGCCGAGCTCCATGCCGCCGGTGGCGATGCACACGAGGTGCGAGGAGAGCCGGTTGAGCTCCATGAGCAGGACGCGGACGACGGTGGCCCGGTCGGGGATCTGGTCCTCGATGCCGAGGAGCTTCTCCACGCCGAGGCAGTACGCCGTCTCGTTGAAGAACGACGTCAGGTAGTCCATGCGCGTCACGAACGTGGTGCCCTGGGTCCACGTCCGGTACTCGAGGTTCTTCTCGATGCCGGTGTGGAGGTAGCCGATGCCGCAGCGGGCCTCGGTGACGGTCTCGCCGTCGATCTCCAGGATGAGCCGCAGCACGCCGTGGGTGGACGGGTGCTGGGGGCCCATGTTGACGACGATCCGCTCGTCGTCGGCCTTCGCCGCGGACTGGACGACCTCGTCCCAGTCGCCGCCGGTGACGGTGTAGACGGTGCCCTCGGTCGTCTCGCGGGGCTCGGCCCGGGGGGCGTACGCATCGGAGAGGTGCGTCCCGGAGGGACCCGCTGAGGAGTGGGGGCCGGGAGACGGGTGGGCGTTGGGGGTGGTCACGAGTACGACCTCCGCTGGTCCGGAGCCGGGATCTGGGCGCCCTTGTACTCGACGGGGATGCCGCCGAGGGGGTAGTCCTTGCGCTGCGGGAAGCCCTGCCAGTCGTCCGGCATCATGATCCGGGTGAGGGCGGGGTGCCCGTCGAAGACCAGCCCGAAGAAGTCGTACGTCTCGCGCTCGTGCCAGTCATTGGTCGGGTAGACGGCGACGAGAGACGGGACGTGCGGGTCGCTGTCGGGGGCGCTGACCTCCAGGCGCAGGCGCCGCCCGTGGGTGAGCGAGCGCAGGTGGTAGACCGCGTGCAGCTCGCGGCCCTTGTCGCCGGGGTAGTGGACGCCGCTGACGCCCGTGCACAGCTCGAAGCGCAGGGCGGGGTCGTCGCGCAGGGTGCGGGCGACGCGCACGAGGTGCTCGCGCGCGATGTGGAAGGTGAGCTCGCCCCGGTCCACCACCGTCTTCTCGATGGCGTTCTCGGGGACGAGGCCCTGTTCCTCCAGGGCGCCCTCCAGCTCGTCGGCGACCTCGTCGAAGTACCCGCCGTAGGGCCGGGTGGCCGGTCCGGGGAGGCGGATGGAGCGGACGAGGCCGCCGTAGCCGGAGGTGTCGCCGCCACTGGTGGCGCCGAACATGCCGCGCTGGACGCGGATCTCCTCCCCGAGGTCACCGCGCTGGCCGGGGAGGTTCTGCGCGCTGAGGTCCTTCTCGGGGTTCGGCTGACTGGACTGGTCGGTCACCGGAGCAGCCCCTTCATCTCGATCGTCGGGAGGGCCTTGAGCGCCGCCTCCTCCGCCTCGCGGGCCGCTTCGCGCGCGTTGACGCCGAGCTTGGACGTCTGGATCTTCTGGTGGAGCTTGAGGATCGCGTCCAGCAGCATCTCGGGGCGGGGCGGGCAGCCGGGCAGGTAGATGTCCACCGGCACGACGTGATCGACGCCCTGCACGATCGCGTAGTTGTTGAACATGCCTCCGGAGGAGGCGCAGACGCCCATGGAGATCACCCACTTCGGGTCGGGCATCTGGTCGTAGACCTGGCGCAGGACCGGGGCCATCTTCTGGCTGACCCGGCCGGCCACGATCATCAGGTCGGCCTGGCGCGGCGAGCCGCGGAAGACCTCCATCCCGAACCGCGCCAGGTCGTACCGCCCGGCGCCGGTGGTCATCATCTCGATGGCGCAGCAGGCGAGGCCGAAGGTCGCGGGGAAGACGGACGACTTGCGCACCCATCCCGCGGCCTGTTCGACCGTCGTCAGCAGAAATCCGCTCGGCAGCTTCTCTTCGAGTCCCATGAGTGTGCCCTTCAGCCCCTCAGTCCCATTCCAGGCCGCCGCGCCGCCATACGTACGCGTAGGCGACGAAGACCGTGAGCACGAAGAGGAGCATCTCCACGAGCCCGAACAGCCCCAGGGCGTCGAAGGTGACGGCCCAGGGGTAGAGGAAGACGATCTCGATGTCGAAGACGATGAAGAGCATCGCCGTCAGGTAGTACTTGATCGGGAAGCGGCCACCTCCGGCCGGCGTCGGGGTCGGCTCGATGCCGCACTCGTACGCCTCGAGCTTCGCCCGGTTGTACTTCCTCGGGCCGATGAGCGTGGCCATGACCACGGAGAAGATCGCAAACGCTGCCCCGAGGGCGCCGAGCACGAGGATGGGCGTGTACGCATTCACGCTCCTCGCTCCTTCCAGTCGTCCTTGACCGTTGGACCGCAGCGGGCTTCCGTCGTACCGCCTCGAAGGAATCACCGGGTGATCCGTGACCCCCGGAAGATCGCTTACATGTGAGGCAGTTCACAAGCCCGACGCAACGCATCCTATGCCCGTCGATCTGTGATCTGCGACACGGGGGTTGCCAACGACTTTGTGATCTCTGCCACCTGTCGAACGATCATGAACTCGGATGAACGCCGATCTTCGCACCAGACGTGACCGAGAGGCGACAATCCGTGACATTCTGGCCGATCATCGCTGGTCGGAGCGGCCTCGCACTATCAAACCCTGGCCTGTACACGCAAATTCGAGTTGGAGGCGTACGGGTGATAAAGGGGCTCACCCCACCCGTGCGGGGGCCCGGCGGGACGGAGGTGGACGCGTGCGTCCGTTCACGAGCGCGGACCGCAAGTGACGGAGACTCGAATGTGACCTGCGCCACTTCGACCCGGCGCCCGGAAAAGCGGGGTTGGCCAACTGCGCCAACCAATGGTAGGCGAGCGGCAATTCGGACGTTTCGCGGAAAACCCATGATCACGGGCGTGATCGCCTGGGTCTGAAATGTCCGTTACGGCGTCAATAAAGGCCTCCATGAACCGGATTCAACGACTCCGGGCGCAACTGTGGCGCAGCACACGTTTCTTGAAGGGAACCATCGAGCCCTGATACCGGTTGTTCTCATGTCCCACACCGCTCCCATACCCAGCCACCGGAAGCCCCGCCGCAGCTCCTCGAAGCTCGCGCTGCGCGCCGGAGTTGCCGGTGGCGTCCTCAGCACCATCGCGGTGGCCGCGTCGCCCGCTCAGGCCGAGCCGGTGACCGAGACCATCGAGATGCCCACGCTCACCAACGTGGACCTGTCCGGCGCGCTGTCCAACGCCGTCGCCGCCTCCGCCGAGGCGACCGAGCAGAACGCGCTCGCCCAGGACCTGCGGGCCCAGGAGGAAGCGGCGGCCGCCGCGGCGGCGAAGGACGCCAAGAAGGCCAAGGCCGAGGCGGAGCGCAAGGCGGAGGCCGAGCGCAAGGCCAAGGAGGCCGAGGAGAAGGCCCGCGCCGAGGCGGAGCGCGCCTCCCGCACCTCCGAGCGCACCACGCTCTCCGCGTCTTCCTCCGACAACGGCGGCGGCGGCAGCGACAGCGGCTCCTCCTACAGCGCCCCCGCGACCGGTTCGGCCGCCGCCATCGTGGCGTTCGCGCGCGCCCAGGTCGGCGACGCGTACGTCATGGGCGCCACGGGCCCCAACGCCTGGGACTGCTCCGGCCTCGTCCAGGCCGCCTACCGCCAGGCCGGCATCGACCTGCCGCGCGTCTCCGGCGCGCAGTCGAGCATGGGCACCTCCGTCTCGCTGGACAACCTCCAGCCGGGCGACATCCTCTACTGGGGCAGCCGCAGCGGCTCGTACCACGTCGCCATCTACGTCGGCGGCGGCAACTTCGTGGGCGCGCAGAACCCCAGCAAGGGCGTCGTCGAGCAGTCCATCGACTGGGACCGGCCGTCCGGCGCCGTCCGCGTCCTCTGACGCGGCGGCACCACGTCCGAAAGGCCGCCGCTCCCCCGCTCGGGGCGGGAGCGGCGGCCTTCGCCGTGCTCGGGCACTACCGCTCCGGTACACCGGGGTCGCCCTGCCACGCCCGGCGCCGCACCGGGCGTACTACACCCCGGTGTCCGGCTCCTCCCGGCCGGGGGCCCGGCGGAACGCCTCGATGAGCCGCCCGTAGCTGTCGCCGCCGTACCCCTCCGCGACGGCCTTCGCCATCAGCTCCCGGTGCAGCTCGGGCAGCCGCCCGTCGACGCCCCGCGCGCGGCCCGCGTGCAGCAGGTGCTCGATCGCCGCCAGCTGTACGTCGATGGTGGCGTCGTCGCCCGGATAGGCGCCGTCGTCGATCTGGCCCGCGTACCGCTCCATGAACAGCCCGACCGTGGACAGCCAGCGCACCGCAACCGGCGTGAACGCCCGCGCCGCGACCCCGTCCGCGCCCGCCAGCGCCGTGGCGTGCAGCCAGCCGCCGAACACCGACCACATGAGCCCCAGCAGCCCCGTGTCGTACAGCGAGGCGAGCCCCGCGTCCTCGCCGAGGGCGATCGGGTCGCCCAGCACCGCGAGCGTCTCCCGGTACGCCGCGAAAGCCTCGGGCGAACCGCTGTACAGGAACATGCTGTCCCGGCTGCCGACCCCCGGCGGCGTCGTCATGATCCCGCCGTCCAGGTACCGCGCCCCGTGCCCGGCCGCCCACGCGGCGGTCTCCCGCGCCTGTTCCGGCGACCCCGACGTCACATTGACCAGCGTCCGGCCCGCCAGGCGCCCGGCCACCGGGTCGAGCAGCCCGCGCACCGCCGGGTAGTCCAGGACGCACACCACGACCAGGTCGCTCGCCTCCACCGCCTCCGCGACCGTCGCGGCCCGGCGCGCGCCCCGCGCGGCCAGGGCGTCCGCCTTGGCGGGGGTGCGGTTCCAGACGGTCGTCGGGTGACCGGCCGCCAGGAACGCGTCGGCCAGGGCCGATCCCATCTGCCCCAGTCCGAGCACGGTGACGCTTTCACGGCTCATCGCCTTGTTTCTCCCTCTGCGTGCGGATTGCCTGTGCGTGATCCACCCTCGCAGCGGGCGCCGGGCGCGGACAGGGGCGGGACTGCCCGCGAGCGCACGATTCCTGCCGTACGCTCCGGGGCATGAGCGCCGGAACCGTCGCCGTGGCCGTCCTCCAGGACGCCGGGATCTCGCCGTGGGAGATGTACGAGCTGTCCATCGCGCTCACCGTGTTCGGCATCCCGCACCGTGACCTCGCCGACCCCTGGTACCGGCTCCGCCTCTGCACGGACGGGCCCCGGGGCGGGTCCGGGCAGGAGCCCGGGGAGCCGTACGGGCCGGGCTTCTCCCTCCGTACCCGCCACGGCCTGGACGCGCTCGTCGGCGCGGACACGGTCATCGTGCCGTCCGTGCCGGAGGCGTGCGTCGAGGAGGGCCGGGAGGTGCCCGCCGCGCTGGTCGAGGCGCTGCGGGAGGCTGCCGCCTCGGGGGCCCGCGTGGTGTCGCTGTGCACGGGGGCGTTCGCCCTGGCGGCGGCCGGGCTGCTGGACGGGCGCCGCGCCACGGCCCACTGGCAGCACACCGCCGAACTGGCCGCCCGGCACCCTTCGGTGACCGTGGACGACTCGGTGCTCTACACGGACGACGGCTCCGTGCTGACCAGCGCGGGCGCCACGGCCGCCCTGGACCTGTGCCTGCACCTGGTGCGCCGCGATCTGGGGGCGCACGTCGCCAACCAGCTGGCGCGCCGCCTCGTCGTCCACGCGCACCGCGCGGGCGGTCAGGCGCAGTTCATCGAGGCGCCGCTCCCGCCCCCCGGCGACGAGGGCCTGGGGCCGGTCCTCCAGTGGGCGGTCGAGCACCTGGCGGAGCCGCTCACCGTGAACGACCTGGCCCGCCGCGCGCGGATGAGCCCGCGCACCTTCCACCGCCGCCTCCTGGAGGCCACCGGCACGACGCCGATGCGGTGGCTGCTCCAGCAGCGCGTCGCCCGCGCGCAGAGCCTGCTGGAGTGCACGGACCTGCCGGTGGAGCAGATCGGCGAACGCAGCGGCCTCGGCACGGCCGCGAACCTGCGCCGCCACTTCACCCGCGCGGTCGGCGTCTCCCCCACCGCGTACCGCCGCTCGTTCCCGACGACAGCGACGGCGCCCCGTGCGGGCACCGCCCGGCGGGCCGGGGCCGCCGGGGAGCAGGAAACAAGCACCGGCTGGATGACGCGATGAGCGAGGACTGGACGGTCGGCTACTGGACGCCGGCCCACGCTGCCGTCGAACAGGAGGACACCGGGACCCTGGCCCGGTTGCTGGCGGAGGGCGTCGATCCCGACGAGGTGTGCGGCGGTCTGACGCTGCTCACGCACGCGATCGACGCCGAGGGCGACGGGACCCTGCAGAGTCGTACGCCGCTGACCGTGCACACCACCGCCGTGCTGCTGGCCTTCGGCGCCGATCCGGAGCTGCCGGACCCGGACGGCCGCACGCCGATGGCCGTGGCCTGCCACTACGGCCACGGCCCGGCGATCGGGCTGCTGCGCGCGCACATCGAGCGGCGCGCGACGGAGGGCCGGGGCGCCCGGCGGGCCTTCAGGCCTTCGGGGCGACCTTCGACAGGCCGTTGATGATGCGGTCCATCGCGTCGCCGCCCGTCGGGTCCGTCAGGTTGGCGAGCATCTTCAGCGTGAAGCGCATCAGCATCGGGTGCGTCAGGCCGCGCTGGGTGGCGATCCGCATGACCTTCGGGTTGCCGATGAGCTTCACGAAGGCGCGGCCCAGTGTGTAGTAGCCGCCGTACGTGTCCTTGAGGACCTGCGGGTAGGCGTGCAGGGCGCGCTCGCGCTGGGCGTCCGTCGTACGGGCGTGCGCCTGGACGATCACGTCGGCGGCGAGCTGCCCGGACTCCATGGCGTACGCGATGCCCTCGCCGTTGAACGGGTTGACCAGGCCGCCCGCGTCGCCGACGAGCAGCAGGCCGCGCGTGTAGTGCGGCTGCCGGTTGAACGCCATCGGCAGGGCCGCGCCGCGGATCGGCATCGTCATGTTGTCGGGCGTGAAGCCCCAGTCCTCCGGCATGGACGCGCACCACGCCTTGAGGACCTCCCGCCAGTCCAGCTCGCGGAAGGCGGAGGAGGAGTTGAGGATGCCGAGGCCCACGTTGGACGTGCCGTCGCCCATGCCGAAGATCCAGCCGTAGCCGGGCAGCAGCCGGTCCGGGCCCGGGCCGCGCCGGTCCCACAGCTCCAGCCAGGACTCCAGGTAGTCGTCGTCGTGGCGGGGCGTCGTGAAGTACGTGCGCACGGCGACGCCCATCGGCCGGTCGTCGCGCCGGTGCAGCCCCATCGCAAGGGACAGGCGGCTGGAGTTGCCGTCGGCGGCGACGACGAGCGGGGCGTGGAACGTGACCGGCCGCTTCTCCTCGCCCAGCTTGGCGTGGACGCCCGTGATCCGGCCCGTGCGCGGGTCGGTGACGGGCTCGCCGACGTTGCACCGCTCGTACAGCCGCGCCCCGGCCTTCTGAGCCTGCCGGGCGAGCTGCTCGTCGAAGTCGTCGCGCTTGCGGACCAGTCCGTAGTCCGGGTACGAGGCCAGCTCGGGCCAGTCGAGCTGGAGGCGCACGCCGCCCCCGATGATGCGCAGGCCCTTGTTGCGCAGCCAGCCCGCCTCCTCGGAGATGTCGATGCCCATGGCGACGAGCTGCTTGGTGGCGCGCGGGGTGAGCCCGTCACCGCACACCTTCTCGCGCGGGAACGCGGTCTTCTCCAGCAGCAGCACGTCGAGCCCCGCCTTGGCGAGGTAGTACGCGGTGGTGGAGCCCGCCGGGCCCGCCCCGACGACGATCACATCTGCGGTGTGTTCGGAGGGGGTCTCGGTCACGGCGACTTCTCCCGGGGCTCGAAATGGCGTGCCGAAAGCACGGGACATGGGCAGTCTATGGTCACCCGCCGTTCCCCCAACCGAAGGGCACCCTCGATGACCGACCTGCTCCACGCCGACGCCGCACGGCCCGCCGGCGGGCCGGCCTTCCGCCTGCGCGTGCCGACGGAGGAGGACGCGTACGCGTGGCACCGCGTGTTCGACGACCCCGAGGTGATGGAGTTCCACGGCGGCCGGCCCGCCGAGCTCTCCGTGTACCAGGAGTTCACGGCCCGGCAGCGGCGCCATGACGCCGAGCTCGGCTTCTGCCTGTGGACGCTGCTGGACGAGGCGGGCGAGGTCGTCGGCTTCACGGGCGCCCAGCCGTGGCCGCACCCGTGGGGCCCGGTCGGGGAGGTGGAGATCGGCTGGCGCCTGGCCCGCCCGGCGTGGGGCAGGGGCTACGCGACCGCCGCCGCCCGCGAGACGCTGGAGCGGGTGCGGGCGGCGGGGGTGGAGCGCGTCGTCGCCATGGTGAACGCGCGCAACGAGCGCTCCGTCGCCGTGACCCGCCGCCTCGGCATGACCCTCCAGGACACGGCCCCCCTCCCGGGCCGCGAACACGACCTGGCCCACCGCTTCGCGCTGGACCTCCGGACCGTCTAGTCGGCGTCGTTGAGGGTCCACGTGGCGAGCGCGGTGTCGAACGCCTCGCGGGCCTCGGACCAGTCGCGCTCGCGGGCCGTGAAGTAGACGGCGTACTCGGTGCCGTCGTCGGCGATGTACGACTGGTCGACGGCGTGGATCGTCTCGCCCGCCTCGTCCGTGTACGTGTACTCCCAGATCGCGCCGGGCCGTCCCTGGAACGTGTTCGCCTCCAGCCGCACCCGCCGGTAGTCGGCCCGCTTCGCGCGGGAGTTGCCCTCCAGGTTGGTGAGGTTCTCCAGGGACGTGTACGGGGCGTCGCGGACGACACCGACGAGGAAGTGGCTCGTGCCGGTCGGCCCGGCGTACGTGATCTGGCCCCGCTTCTCCGAGATCCGCTCCCACCCGGCGGGCACGGCGAAGGCGAACCCGGCGGTGTCCACGGCCAGTTCGTACCCGTCGGGCACGGTGGGCGGGGCGGTGGGCCCCTGTGCGGGCGCGGGCGTCGCGTCCGGGGCCGGGGTCGTCTCCGGGGCGGAGGTCGGTTCGGGGGCCGGGGCCGATTCGGGGGCCGGGGCCGTACGGGCCGTGGGGCCGCCGGTGACGGGGTCGGCGACCGGTTCGGCGTCGGGGCGCGGGTGGATGGCCAGGCCGGGCCGCGACTCTTCCTTGAGCATCAGGATGCCCGTGGTCACCCCGCCGCCCACGGTGAACGCCACGACGAGCGCCCCGCCCCAGAGCAGCACCCCGCGCCCGCGCCGGGGCGCTCGGGCGGGGGCGGGAGCCGGGGTGGGTTCGGCCGTGGCCGCCGCGCCGGGGGCGGGTCCCGCCGGTGAGCCGCCCGGTGGCGGGGCGTCGGGCCGCTGGGGGCTGCCGGGAGCGGGGCCCGTTGGCGCGGAGCCGGTCGGCGGGGAGCCGGGGGTGTGCGTGGGGCCGGGGGCGGCGGGGCCGGTCGGCGCGGGGAACGGGGGCGTCGTCGGGTGGCCCTGCTGCGGCGGGACCTGCGGGGGCGTCGTCCCGCCCCAGCCCGGCCCGCCGGGACCACCCGGCCCGCCCGTACCGCCCTTCCTCCGCAGCAGGTACGGCGCCACGAGGACCCCGCCCGCCACCCACAGCAGGCCGAACAGCAGCGCGTCCGGGACGCTCGGGGCGATCTCGAAGTGCCCGGCACCGCCGAACGCGCCCGCCTCGCCCGCCAGGCGCATGCCGACCCCGCTCGCCCCGGTGACCAGCAGGTACAGCGCGAGGAACAGTCCGCCCGCCAGCGCCTGCCCGCCACGCCCGGCCACCCGGCGCGCGGCCCACAGCCCGGCCGTCAGCGCACAGACGGCACCCAGGGCCAGCAGCCCGGCCACCGCACCGCCGCCCCACTCGTCGCCGACCTCGCCGAGGCCGACCGTGCCGTGCTCCGCGCCCGAGCCGAGCAGCCCGAACCGGCCCCGCAGGTCGTACTCCAGCGGCGCGCCCCAGGAGATGCCCAGGACGGCGGCACCGAGGTTCGGCAGGATCGTCAGGGCCAGCAGCAGCCCGGTGCCGTCCACGCCGTCGAGACCGGCGTACAGGAGGAAGCCGACCACCGCGCACAGCGCCAGGGCGGTGCCCAGCGCGCGGGTCGCCGCCCCCAGGGCGCGTACCGCCGTGAACGCGCCGGGCCGTGCGGCCAGCCACCGGGCCAGGTCGTCGCGCTGGAGGACCCCGGCGGTGACCGCGAGGGCCAGGACGAGGGCGACCAGCGCGGCCGTCACCGGCGAGGCCGACACGGCGACCCCGGCGATCTCCGGCTGGGCGAACAGCCCGAGCAGCAGCACCGCGCCCGCGGCGGGCAGGGCGACCCGCACGGCCGCGTCCACCCCGGCGCCCCGCGCGCGAAGTCCCCGGGCGGCGAGATACAGGGCACCGGTCCACAGGAACGTCACCGTCAGCGGGACCAGCGACAGTTCGGCGCCGCCCTGGGCGAGCGCGGCGTCGGAGCCGTACCCGTAGCCGCCGGAGTGGAAGCCGGAGCCGTCACCGTCGTCGTACGGGAACCCCGGGGTCACCGCCCGCAGTTCGAACCCGCCGCCGAACGCCTGGAGCAGCAGCGCCAGCGCGATCCGCAGCCGGCCGCTCCAGCCGACGACGACGTCGTCACCGGGGTCCTGGCCGTACGAGGGGATCGCGAGGGCCACCGCGAGGGCGAGGAGCAGCCCGGTCGGCCAGGCGGCGGCGCGCAGGGCGGGCGCCCAGGCACCCCGGAACGCCCGGCGCAGGAACTCGGCGGCGGGCGAGGGCGCCACGGGGCCGGGCGGGTACATGGGCGGCGGGGCGACCGCGCCACCGGCCGGGTACGGGGGTGCCTGGCCCGGGCCATACGGGGGTGCCTGGCCGGGCACGTACGCGGGCGGGGCGGGGGAACCGGCGGGCGGAGGCCCGGGGGGAGCGGCGGGCGGCGGGGCGGCGGGCGGCACTCCGGGGGCGGGAGGCGCGGCGGGCGGCGGGGCGGCGCCCTCACCGCCCGGACCGGGGGCCGAGGCGGCCCGCTCCCGGCCGCAGTTCATACAGAAGCGGGCCTCCTCCGGGGAGGAGGTCCCGCAGTGAGGACAGGGCGACGCCATGGGCTGCTCCGGATGCCGGGAGACGGGTCGAGCCCCCTATCCTCCAGCCTGGCGACGCCCCGTCAAATCCCTTACGCGTCCAGCGACTTGAAGCCCCTGTGCAGCGCCACGATCCCGCCCGACAGGTTGCGCCACGCGACCTTCGACCAGCCGGCCTTCTGGAGCATGGCCGCCAGCTCCCGCTGCTCGGGCCAGCTCTGGATGGACTCGGCGAGGTACACGTACGCGTCCGGGTTGGACGACACGGCGCGCGCGACCGGCGGCAGCGCCCGCATCAGGTACTCCTCGTACACCTTGCGGAACGGCGCCCAGGTCGCGTGCGAGAACTCGCAGATCACGACGCGCCCGCCCGGCTTGGTCACCCGGTACAGCTCGCGCAGCGCCTCGTCCGTGTCCTGGACGTTGCGCAGCCCGAAGGAGATGGTCACCGCGTCGAACACGCCGTCGCGGAACGGCAGGCGCATCGCGTCACCGGCCGTCAGCGGCAGCCAGGGGTGGCGCTTCTTGCCCTCGCGGAGCATGCCGAGGGAGAAGTCGCACGGCACGACGTACGCGCCCTCCTCCACGAACGGCAGCGAGGACGTGCCGGTGCCCGCCGCGAGGTCGAGGACCCGCTGGCCGGGGCGGGCGTCGACGGCCCGCGCCACCTCCCGTCGCCAGCGCCGGTCCTGGAAGAGGGAGAGCACGTCGTTGGTGAGGTCGTAGTTCGCCGCGACGTGGTCGAACATCGTGGCGACTTCGTGCGGCTGCTTGTCCAGCGTTGCTCGGGTCACGCGATCCATTCAAGCAGGCGGCCCGCTCCCGCCCGCGCCCGGTCGGCCGCGCGTCGGAGACCCGCCCGCCCCCGCGCGCCCGGCGCGCGCACCGGTCACGCCGCCCGGTACACCAGCCGTCCGTCCAGGACCGTGGCCACGCACGCGGCGGCGCCCCGGGCGGGCAGCTCCGCGAGGCCGGGCACGTCGAAGACGGCGAACCGGGCCGGTCCGCCCGCCCGCAGCGGCCCGGCCCACACGACGGGCCCTCCGGAGGCGAACGGGTCCAGCGACGGCACCCCCTCCGGCCGCTCCGCGCGCGGGACGACGCCGAGACCGGCGCGCCGCACCGCGTCCCGTACGGCAGGGGTGCGCGGCTCGCCCGCGACGGCGACCGTGCCGTGCGCCAGGAGCCGCTGCGTGCCGCGCCGGGCGCTGCCGCCCCTGCGCGCCTCGGTCAGGGCGAGCGCCGCCAGGGCGGGCCCCGTGATCGGCTCGGTGCCCAGCTCGTCCGCCTCGCGCGGGTCGGGGTGGTACGCCGCCTCCAGCAGCTCGGGGCCGTACGCGTTGACCAGGCCCGGCGTCAGGACGCCGGGCCAGCGCCGGACGCGGGCCCCCGGGTGGACGGCGGCCAGCTCCTCGTACGGGCCGACGGCGGCGATCCGCGCGCCGTCCACGGCGACGGCGCCGCCCCGCTCCCCCGCCGTGTGGATCGTCAGCACGCGCGCGTCAGTTGGCGTCGAGGAGCTTCAGCTCGGGGTGGGCCGTGCCGCCCTCGATGGCCGTGGAGGAGATGTGCGAGACGACGCGGTCGTCCACCGGGTCGTCCGCCGGGTCGTCGTGGACGACGATGTGCTCGTACGTCGTGGTCCGCTGCGCCGGGACGCGGCCCGCCTTGCGGATCAGGTCGATGATCTCCAGCCGGTTGGAGCGGTGCCTGGCACCGGCGGAGGAGACGACGTTCTCCTCCAGCATGATCGAGCCGAGGTCGTCGGCGCCGTAGTGCAGCGACAGCTGGCCGACCTCCTTGCCCGTGGTGAGCCACGAGCCCTGGATGTGGGCGACGTTGTCGAGGAACAGCCGCGCGATGGCGATCATGCGCAGGTACTCGAAGAGCGTGGCCTGCGTGCGGCCCTTCAGGTGGTTGTTCTCCGGCTGGTACGTGTACGGGATGAACGCGCGGAAGCCGCCCGTCCGGTCCTGCACCTCGCGGATCATGCGCAGGTGCTCGATGCGCTCGGCGTTCGTCTCGCCGGTGCCCATCAGCATCGTGGAGGTGGACTCGACGCCCAGGTTGTGGGCGATCTCCATGATCTCCAGCCAGCGCTCGCCGGACTCCTTCAGCGGGGCGATCGCCTTGCGCGGCCGCTCCGGCAGCAGCTCGGCGCCCGCACCCGCGAACGAGTCGAGACCGGCGGCGTGGATGCGGCGGATGGCCTCCTCGACGCTCACGCCGGAGATCCGCGCCATGTGCTCGACCTCGGACGCGCCCAGCGAGTGGATGACGAGCTGCGGGAACGCCTCCTTGATGGCGGCGAAGTGCTTCTCGTAGTACTCCACGCCGTAGTCCGGGTGGTGGCCACCCTGGAACATGATCTGCGTGCCGCCCAGCTCGACCGTCTCGGCGCAGCGGCGCAGGATGTCGTCGAGGTCGCGGGTCCAGCCCTTGGCGGTGTCCTTCGGCGGGGCGTAGAAGGCGCAGAACTTGCAGGCCGTGACGCAGACGTTGGTGTAGTTGATGTTGCGCTCGATGATGTACGTCGCGATGTGCTCCGTACCGGCGTAGCGGCGGCGCCGGGCGGCGTCGGCGGCGGCGCCGAGGGCGTGCAGCGGCGCGGAGCGGTAGAGGTCGAGCGCCTCTTCCGGCGTGATCCGCCCACCGGCGGCGGCGCGGTCGAGAACGGACTGGAGGTCGGCCTTCTCGGTCACCGGGTGCGTACCTTTCGCCTGCTTGCGGACGGACCGGACCAGCCTACGCCAGCGCCCTGACGGCTAATCCGCGCGGTCCAGGGTGGCGCGGGGGCGCCCGGCGGCCGCGTCGTCGGAGGCGTAGTGCAGCCTGCCGCCCTTGAGGCGCAGGGTCACCGTGTGGGTGCCGCCGGTGCACACGCCGGTGGACGCGTCGCCGGGCGAACTGCCGGTGACGAGGGTGTCGGCGGTGGCGGTGCGCAGGACGAGGGTGTCCTCGCAGATGAGGTTGGAGAGGATGTCGTGCTGGACGACCCGGCCGACGGCCTGCCCGGCCCCGCCGCTCCTGAGCGTCACGGTGAACGTGCCCGCCGGGATGTCCCCGATGGCGCCGGCCTTCGCGGTGGCCGGCCCCTTCCACGTGCCGGTGAACCCCTTCGGCACGGTGGCGCCGGAGGGCGCGCCGGTGGCGGAGGCGGACGTCCCGGCGTCGGGGGCGGGCGGCTGGGCGGTATCGCGGGTGCCGCCGCCCGGCAGCACGTCGAACAGGACGGCCGCGCCCACGGTCACGGCGGCGAGGGCGCCCGCGACGGCGAGGGCGACGGTGCAGCTGAGCCGCCGCCCGCCGCGCGGCCCCGCGGGCTCGGACCCGGCGCTGACGGACACGGAGACGGGCCTGCCGCGGGGCGGCGGGACGGCGTCCATGGTGGGTACGTACGCGTCGGGGACGTACGCGGCGTCGGGGTGCCGGCCGGGCGCGGGGCCTGGGGCGTCGGGGTGCCGGCCGGGCGCGGGGGCGCCGGGCGGGGGCGGTACGGACTCGGGCGCGGCAGCCGGTACGGGCACGGCGACAGGCGCGGGCCCGGCGGCTCGTACGGGCTCGGCGGCCGGTACGGGCGGGGTCGCCGGTACAGGTGGGGCGGCCGGTACGGGCGGGGCGGCCGGTACGGGCGGGGTGACGGCCGCGCTGCTGAACGGCACCGGCCCCGACGCCCCCGCGTCCGCCCCCGCCCCGGCCTCCGTCGGCTCCAGGTCCAGCAGCCGTACCGCCGCGCGGCTGACCTCCTCGACCAGCGCCGCCGGGAGCCACCCGCCCGCCGGGGCGGCGCCGGTGGCCAGGCTCGCGGCCAGTTCGGCCGGGGCGGGGCGCGCGGCCGGGTCCTTGGCCAGGCACGCGGCGACGGCGTCCCGCAGCGGGCCGGTCAGCGCCGGGTCCAGCTCGGGCTCCTCGTGGACGACCTTGTACAGCAGCGCCGCCGACGAGTCGCCGGAGAACGGCGCGGTGCCCGTCGCCGCGTACGCCAGCACCGCGCCCAGCGAGAAGACGTCCGACGCGCCGGTCACCCCGCTCCCGCCCGCCGCGCCGACGATCTGTTCCGGCGACATGTAGCCGGGCGAGCCGACGGACACGCCGGTGGAGGTGAGCGAAGCGGTGCCGTCCATGACGCGGGCGATGCCGAAGTCGATGAGCCGGGGCCCGTCGAGGGCGAGCAGCACGTTCGACGGCTTCACGTCCCGGTGGACCAGGCCGTGCGCGTGGACGGCGGCGAGGGCCTGCGCGAGACCGGCGCCCAGCACCCGTACCGACCGCTCGGGCAGCGGGCCGTGCCCGGCGACCGCCTGGGTGAGGGAGGGCCCGGCGACGTACCCGGTGGCGATCCACGGCACCGGCGCGTCCGGGTCGGCGTCCAGGACGGGCGCGGTCCAGCGGCCGCCGACCCGCCGGGCGGACTCGGCCTCCCGGCGGAACCGGGCGCGGAACTCCTCGTCCAGCGCGAAGTGCGGGTGCACGACCTTGACGGCCACCGTGCGGCCGCCCTCGCTGCGGGCCAGGTAGACGCGGCCCATGCCGCCCGACCCGAGCCTGCCCAGCAGCCGGTACGGGCCGATCGCCCGCGGTTCGCCCGCCTCCAGCGGCTGCATCCGCCCCGCTCCCCCCGCTCCGGTGCCCGAGACTCCGCTCGCGCACGACGCGCCCCCGTACCCCGGTACCGCCGCGTCCGTACCGCCGTGCCGGACAGCAGCGTAGAGGCCCCGGCGGGCGGGGTGGCGGGGATTGCCCGCGCCGCCGGGCCAACCGGTCGTCCCGTACGGCCATCTATCTGGCCGTGGTCCGCAGACCCCCGCCCCTGCCGGAGACCGCGCCACGACCGCCCACCCGAACCCGGAGTGCACCACCATGAAACGTCCGCTCACGACCCTCGTGACCGCCGCCGTCCTCGGCTCCCTCGCGCTGGCCTCGGGCTGCTCGGGGGAGCCCGTCTCGTTCGACACCCCCTCGGCCTCCGCCGCGCCCGCGGGGGGCGACGGCGGCCGGGCGGGCCGGCCGTCCGCGAAGCCCGGCGAGCCCGGGAAGCCGGGCCGGCCGCCCGTCCCGGCGACGCTGATGCCGACCGGCCCGAAGGCGGAGTTCACGACCGAGAACACCGTGGACGACGGCACGAAGATCGGCGTGACGACGCTGGAGGGCCGGAAGTCCGGCTTCTCGGGCAAGGTGTGGGTCTGGGCGCCCCCGCAGTATTTCGAGGCCGAGTACGCCGCCAGCGGCTTCCCCGTGCTGATCGCCCTCCCCGGCGGCAACGGCTACCCGAAGAATTACTGGATGGGCACCGATCTGAAGCTCCAGAGCAGCATCAGCAAGTGGTCCAGGGAGGGAAAGAGCCTGCCGTTCATCGTCGTGATGCCGGTGCTCAACCCGGACGACAAGCACTACTACGACGGCAGCGACATCCCGGGCCACCCCAAGATGGGCACCTGGATGACGGAGGACGTTCCCGATTTCGTCAGGGCGAATTTCCGTACGTTCGACTCGCGTGACGGCTGGGCGTTCATGGGTTCGTCGTCGGGGGCGTTCGTCGGGCTGAAGTCGGTGCTGAAGCACCCGGAGAAGTTCAAGGCGGTGATCGCCTCGGGTCCGGACACCGTTCCCGACTCGCCGCTGTGGGCGGGGCACGAGGCGGAAAAGGCCGCGAACGACCCGGAAAAACTCGCCAAGGCCCTCTCCGCCCAGCCCTCTTCACCCGGCAAGGACGTGTATCTGGCCTTCCAGATCGGCACGAGGGAGTCGGGTCTGACCAACCTGCGGTCGTTCATCAGGGACTACGGCAAGGGCCCGGTGAAGACCCGCCTGGAGGTCATCCAGGACGGCGGCCACAACGCGCGGACGTACGTGAAGGGCATGGGCGACGGCTCGATCCAGTGGATCAGCGAGCACATGCAGGCCCCGGTCCCGTCCTCCTGACCGTCCCGTCCCCTCCCGTGGGCCGGGGCGGTCGGCGGGCCGCCCCGGCCGCGGGCCGCCCGGTCCTGCGGGTCTCCCCTCACCCGCCCCGGCTCAGTCCCCCTCCCCGCCGCCGAGCAGATCGACCCGCACGTCGGCGGGGAACCCGGTCGTCGGGCCGGTCCTGCGGGCGAACTCACGCACGCCGGCGAGCTGGTCGGGGCCGAACCGGAAGTCGAGCGTGGTGAAGTACCGTTCCAGCAGCTCGGCGTCGAACGCCTCCCACCGCGCGGCCTGCTCGGCGACCTTGCCGACCTCCTCCAGCGACAGGTCCCGCGACGCCAGGAACGCCTCGTGCACCTTCCGCACGACGGCGGGCTCCCGCTCCAGGTAGTCGCGGCGCACGGCCCACACGGCGAACACGAACGGCAGCCCGGTCCACTCCTTCCACATCAGCCCCAGGTCGTGGACCTGGAGGCCGAGGCGCGGCGCGTCGTGCAGGGAGGCGCGCAGCGCGGCGTCGCCGATCAGCACGGCCGCCTCCGCCTCCTGCATCATCAGCCCCAGGTCGGGCGGGCAGGTGTAGTAGTCGGGTGCGACGCCGTACCGCTCGGCGAGCAGGAGCTGCGCGAGGCGCACGGAGGTGCGGGAGGTGGAGCCGAGCGCGACCCGCGCCCCGTCCAGTCGCTCCAGGGGCAGCTGGGAGACGATCACGCAGGACATGACGGGCCCGTCGCAGCCGACGGCCAGGTCGGGGAAGGCGACCAGCCGGTCGGCGTGGCGCAGGTACTCCACGAGGGTGATCGGCCCGATGTCGAGGGAGCCCTCCACGAGCTGCTCGCTGAGCCGCTCGGGCGTGTCCTTGGTCAGCTCCAGGTCGAGCAGTGTGCCGGTGCGGGCCAGTCCCCAGTAGAGGGGCAGGCAGTTCAGGAACTGGATGTGCCCGACGCGCGGCCGGGTCCGCCGAGATGTGTCCACATCGCGAGGCTAGACCCCGCCCTGCCTGCTCCGTCTCACCGGGTGGACGTGCCGGGCCGCCCCGGACCCGCTTCCGCCGCGTTCAAACATCCGGGTGACTTCTCGATGGGGTGATCTTTACCTCTACCCATCTACGGAGACCGCGTGCTAGGCTCGACGCAAGTTGCAGTTTGGTTTCCCTTGCAGTACAGAGCCTGCGGAGCATGTGACCCGCAGGCTTTTGTAGTTTTCAGACTTGTTTGCAGGTTCTGGAGCAGGGCAACCCTTTGGCCCAAGGAGGGCTTATGGCTACCGGAACCGTCAAGTGGTTCAACGCTGAAAAGGGCTTTGGCTTCATCGCCCAGGACGGCGGCGGCCCGGATGTCTTCGTCCACTACTCCGCGATCAACGCGTCTGGCTTCCGCTCCCTCGAGGAGAACCAGGCCGTGAACTTCGACGTCACGCAGGGCCCGAAGGGCCCGCAGGCGGAGAACGTCACCCCGGCCTGATTGGGCAGGGTCGGCGAATCGCGCACGACTTAGCAGTACCTAAGGGGTCCGCCTTCCGCATTTCGATGCGGGAGGCGGACCTCTGCCTTTGTTTCCCAGAGTTCTCCCCCGCGCTTTGGCCCGCTCGGCCTACCCTGGCCGTATGACGGACCGCAAACCCCCTGGGGTGACCTTCGAGTCATGGGTGGACAAGCAGATCCGCGAGGCGGCCGAACGCGGCGAGTTCGCGCACCTGTCCGGCCTGGGCAAGCCCCTCCCCGACGACACGGCGCCGTACGACGAGCTGTGGTGGGTGAAGGGCAAGATGAACCGCGAGGGCCTGTCCGCCCTCCCGCCGACGCTCGCCCTCCGCAAGGAGGCCGAGGACGCCCTTGAGGCGGTCGGCCGCGCGGTCTCCGAGGCCCAGGTGCGCCGCGTCGTCGCGGAGATCAACGAGAAGATCGCCGCGGCCATCCGCCGCCCGCCCCCCGGCCCGCCCCTGAACCTGCGCCCCTTCGACGTGGAAGCCCTCCTGGCCGACTGGCGCGCCTCCCGCGACAAGCCGACCGACGACGGCCGAAACCACTGACGCCCCCTCCCCCGGCCCCGGATCACCGCCCGCGGCGATACGGCCCGGCACACGCGGCCGCCGGGGCGGGGCGTCGAGATCACCCTAGAGCTCACCCCTGCCCGCGAGACCCTCGCCCGTTTCCCTCCTCCGAGGCGCTCTCTGCCACCCCGCGCCGGAGGACGAGAGGTGTCATCGGAACACCGCTGTTCCCCTGGTGAGGGGCGCCTGTCGGCGGCGCGGTGCGCCTCTCAGCGTCGCCGGGTGCGAGGGGACGACAAGGCCGGGCGGGTGAGGTGGAGGAGGGTTCGGGCGGCTTCTTCGGGGGTGGCGGCCGGGGTCGAGTTGGCCCAGTCGGCCAGGGACTCCGCCGCTCCCACCAGGGCGTGGGACAGGGCCGTCGCCTCGCGCGGGGTGAGGGGCCCGGTGGACGCCCTGGTGATCAGGGACGTGACGTGGTCCGTGAGTTCCGTCCGCAGCGTGGCCGCCTCCGCCGCGAACGGCTCGCCGTGCGTGCGCGCCTGGCGGTGCAGCAGCGCCCAGCCGTCCGGGTTGCCCGTCGTGTGCGTGAAGAACGCCATCAGGGCCGCCCACAGGCCCTCGTCCACCGGCACGCCGCCCTTCCCCGGGCCGCCCGCGCCCGCCCGGACGGCGGCCATCAGAGCTGCGGCCTCGCGGCGCAGGCAGGCGGTGAACAGGTCCTCCTTGGAGTGGAGGTACAGGTACACCAGCGGCTTGGACACGCCCGCCAGTTCGGCGATCTCCTCCATGGACGCCGCCCGGTACCCGCGCCGCCCGAAGACCCGCACCGCCGCGTCCAGTATCTGCCGCTCCCGGACCGCCCTCGGAAGCCGCTTCGGGGCGGGGGGCGGGGCGGTCCCCGTACGGGTCGAATGGCCGGGGCCGGTGCCGTGCCGCGCCGTCCCCCCGTAGGACCCCGTTCCCCCGTACGCCCCCGCCACCCCGTAGGGCCCGGCCGGGCGTCCGCGGGTTCCCGTGCCGTCGCTCGCCTGGTTCAAGCGCCCCCACCTCTCTCGTGTCCGGCAGCGCGCGAGCGCGGCGCCGGAGATCACCGACCGGACACCCGTGCCCCCCGCCGGGGTTCGGCGGGGGGCACGGGGCGTCGCGAGGAGGGTGGCCGGGTCAGGCGGTGGCCGTGGCCTTGGCCGGGGCCGTCGCCTGGGCCGGGGACGCCTCCCGCGTGTCGTACCCGTCGACCGGAGAGGCCGACGCCGAGTTGTACGCGTCGAGGTCGAGGATCTTCTCACGCGCGGCGACGATCACCGGGACGAGCGCCTGTCCGGCGACGTTCGTGGCCGTGCGCATCATGTCGAGGACCGGGTCGATCGCCATGAGCAGGCCGACGCCCTCCAGGGGCAGGCCGAGCGTGGAGAGGGTCAGCGTCAGCATGACCGTCGCGCCCGTCAGGCCCGCCGTGGCGGCCGAGCCGATCACCGAGACCAGCGCGATGAGCAGGTACTCCTTGACGCCCAGCTGTACGTCGAAGATCTGCGCGATGAAGATCGCGGCGAGCGCCGGGTAGATCGCGGCGCAGCCGTCCATCTTGGTGGTCGCGCCGAACGGGACGGCGAAGGACGTGTACTCCTTCGGCACGCCGAGCCGCTCGGTGACCTTGACGGTGACCGGCATGGTGCCGACGGACGAGCGGGAGACGAAGGCCAGCTGGATCGCGGGCCAGGCGCCCTTGAAGAACTGGAGCGGGTTGACCTTGGCGACCGTCGCGAGCAGCAGCGGGTACACGCCGAAGATCACCAGGGCGCAGCCGATGTACACGTCGGCGGTGAAGGTGGCGTACTTGCCGATCAGGTGCCAGCCGTACTCGGCGATGGCGTAGCCGATGAGGCCGACCGTGCCGATGGGGGCGAGGCGGATGACCCACCACAGGGCCTTCTGGAGCAGCTCCAGGACGGACTCGGCGAAGGTGAGGATCGGCTGGGCCCTCTCGCCCAGCTTCAGCGCGGCGATACCGGCGACGGCGGCCATGAAGACGATCTGGAGGACGTTCAGCTCGGTGAACGGCGTGATGACGTCCGTCGGGATGATGCCGGTCAGGAAGTCCAGCCAGGAACCGGCGTTCTCCGGCTTCTTGCCGTCCTTCGGGGTCAGGCCGGTGCCCGCGCCGGGGTTGGTGAGCAGACCGAGGACGAGGCCGATGACGACCGCGATCAGCGACGTGATCATGAACCAGAGGAGCGTGCGGGAGGCCAGCCGCGCGGCGTTGTTGACCTTCCGCAGGTTGGTGATGGACACCAGGATCGCGAAGAAGACCAGCGGGGCCACGGCCAGCTTCAGCAGCTGGACGAAGATGTGGCCGACCTTGTCGAGGGTGGTGTACAGCCACTGGACGTCGTAGCTGCGGGTGATCCAGCCGAGGACCACACCGAGGACGAGACCGGCGACGATCTGGGCCCAGAAGGGCACCTTGGGTATGCGGCGCGGGGACGCGGGCGCGGGCGCGGACACGGACACACTCCTGGAGGGCGTGAGGGGGTACGGACTCGGGGCTTGCGGAGGGGGTCTACCCGTACGGCTCCTCGCCTACGGCCCCGGGGCGGCGGCGGCTCACGCACGGGGCGGCGGCGCGGCCTCGGGACCGGTGCGGGGCGACCGGGCGACGGGTCCAGCGGGCGTAGGGCTCAGACCTCGCGGCGACAACAGGTCGCGGACGCGCAGAGGCACAGATCGACGTGCAGGCGCGCCACGAGCGGGACGCTCGCGGTCGTGTGGCGGTGGCGCACTGCGGTCTTCATGCCGAAAACGTTAACACCCGAACTTTGAGGAACTCAAAGCCATTCTTTGACAGGCGGGCGCGGCCAGGGGCCTGGGAATGACAACACCCCGGCCGGGAAGGAGTGTTCCGGTCCGGGGTGGTGGCGGTGGGGCGGGTGGTGTGACGAACGCTACAACCGCTCGGACGGGACGCGTACGCCGTCGCCCCGCGCGCGTCCCGTACGACGCCGTCCTGTGGAGCCGCTCCTACACGCCGTCCTCGCGCGTGCGGTTGGCCTCCAGGCGGGCCTTGGCGGTGCCGACCTTCTCGACGATCTGCTCCGACATCGCGTCGCGCTGCCGCCGCAGCAGGACGAAGCTGAGGGGCGCCGACACGACGATGGAGAGCAGCAGCACCCACAGCGCGTTGGAGTTGCCGAGCCCACGCGGGATGAGGCCGAAGTACACCAGCGCGTACAGGACGACGAAGCATCCGACGAAGACGCCGAATCGCATGAGCGTGTACTTGAGGGTGGCGCTCGACCTGGTGGTGGCGGTCACGATGGGCCTTCTTCCTTCTCCGTACTCCGTACCGCGGTTCTGCCCGACTAGTGAAGCACGGGCGGAATGGATCAGTTCAGGGGGAGGAGCATGAAGACGTCGTCCCGGTACTCGCCCTCGCCGATCCTGATGGCGTCCGGGGCTCGGCCGATCTCCTTGTAGCCGCACGACGCGTAGAACCGCTCCAGGCCGAGGCCGCCGCGGCAGGTGAGCCGGATCGCCTCGAAGGGGCGGCCGTCGCCGTACGTCATGCCGCGTACGGCGTCCTCGCAGGCGGCGAGGAGGGCGCGGCCGTGGCCGTTGCCGTGGTGTCGGGGGTGGACCATGACCGTGTACAGCCACACCCAGTGGGCCATGAGGCGGTGGGTGTTGAAGGTGATGAATGCGGTGGCGGCGACGGAGCCGTCCTCGTCGTACCCGGCGAGCAGCCGCATGCGGCCCTCGCTCATCGCGGCCAGGTGCTCCACCCACTGCGGGCGGACGTCCTCCGGGGTCACGGGCGGGACGAAGCCGACGGCGCCGCCCGCGTTGGTGACGTCCGTCCACAGGGTGAGGACGCCGTCGCGCAGGTGCTGGTCGACGGGCGGGTCCAGTACGAAGTTGAGCGCCATGCCCCCGACGATAGGCGCCCGGCGGTTCAGCCGAGGACGCGGGCGGCGACCCGGAGGTCCGCGACGAGCCCCTCGTACATCGCGTCGCGGTCGTCGGCGCGGAGAACGGCGGAGGGGTGGATCGTCGCGACGAGGCACTCGCCGCGCTCCTCGTACGGGAGGAGCACGCCGCGCCGCTCCGTCACCCGGAAGCGGGAACCGAGCAGCGCCTTGCCCGCGGTCGCGCCGAGGGCGACGAGGACGTCCGGGTCCAGGAGGCTCATCTCCGCGTCCAGCCAGGGCTTGCAGGCGGTCGTCTCGCGGAGCGTGGGCGACTTGTGGATGCGGCGCTTGCCGCGCTCGGGGACCTGGGTGAACTTGAAGTGCTTGACGGCGTTGGTGGTGTACGTGTCGTCCGGTTCGATGCCCGCCTCTTCCAGGGCGCGGTCGAGCAGGCGGCCGGCCGGGCCGACGAACGGCTTGCCCTGGCGGTCCTCCTGGTCGCCGGGCTGCTCGCCGATGAGGAGGACGCGGGCGTGCGGGTTGCCCTCGCCGAAGACCGTCCGGGTGGCGGGGGCGTGCAGGGGGCAGCCCTCGCAGCCCGCCGCGGCGGTGCGGAGGGTGTCGAGGTCGGGGGCGTTGTCCGGCACGAAGGGGCCGGCGTCGTACGCCTCCTCGGTCCTGCCGGTACGTCCCATACCCGCCGGGTACCCCGCCGCGCCCGCCCGTCACGCCCCCGTGCCGGGCCCGCCCCGGGGCTCCGTGCACCCGTACCGCACCTCGGTGCGGGCGCCCTGGTCAGGGCACCGTGCCCGGCCGCTCCAGGGGTCAGAGGCGCATGGGCTGGGGGGACTCGCGGCGGGACTCGTCGGGGCCCGGGTACTCGCGGATGATCTCGTACCGCGTGTTCCGCTCCACCGGCCGGAACCCCGCGTCGCGGATCAGCTCCAGCAGGTCGTCCCGCGTCAGCTTGTTCGGCGTGCCGTAGTTGTCCGCGTCGTGCGTGATCTTGTACTCGACCACCGACCCGTCCATGTCGTCCGCCCCGTGCTGGAGCGCGAGCTGCGCGGTCTGGACGCCGTGCATGACCCAGAAGACCTTCACGTGCGGGACGTTGTCGAAGAGGAGGCGGGAGACCGCGAAGGTCTTCAGCGCCTCGGCCCCCGTCGCCATCGTGGTCCGCGCCTGGAGCCGGTTGCGGATCTTGCCGTCCTTCATGTCCACGAAGTCGTGCTGGTACCGCAGCGGGATGAAGACCTGGAAGCCGCCCGTCTCGTCCTGGAGCTCGCGCAGCCGCAGCACGTGGTCCACCCGGTGGCGGGGCTCCTCGATGTGCCCGTAGAGCATCGTGCTCGGGGTCTTGAGGCCCTTGGAGTGCGCCAGCCGGTGGATGCGCGACCAGTCCTCCCAGTGGGTGTCGTGGTCCACGATGTGCTGGCGGACCTCCCAGTCGAAGATCTCCGCGCCGCCGCCGGTCAGCGACTCCAGACCCGCGTCGATCAGCTCGTCGAGGATCTCGGACGCGGGCATGCCGGAGATCTTCTCGAAGTGGTGGATCTCGGTGGCGGTGAACGCCTTCAGGGAGACGTTCGGGAGGGCCTTCTTCAGCTCGCTCAGCGACCGCGGGTAGTAGCGCCACGGCAGGTTGGGGTGGAGCCCGTTGACGATGTGGAGCTCCGTGAGGTTCTCCGACTCCATCGCCTTGGCGAGCCGGACGGCCTCCTCGATGCGCATCGTGTACGCGTCCTTCTCGCCCGGCTTCCGCTGGAACGAGCAGTACGCGCACGAGGCCGTGCACACGTTGGTCATGTTGAGGTGCCGGTTGACGTTGAAGTGCACCACGTCGCCGTTCTTGCGCGTGCGCACCTCGTGGGCGAGGCCGCCGAGCCAGGCGAGGTCGTCAGACTCGTACAGGGCGATGCCGTCCTCGCGGGTCAGCCGCTCCCCGGACCGGACCTTCTCCTCCAGCTCGCGCTTGAGCCCCGCGTCCATACGGCTCCGCCTCCCACTGCCTCTACCAACGTCATCTGCGGCCCCACGGGCCCCACCCACCGTACTCCCCCGCCTTCCGGGCGGAAGCACCCGCCCGCACCCGCCGCCGCTGAGCGGTCAGTCCTCCTCGGGCAGGTCGCCGACGCGGTTCTCCCACTTGGTGGACAGCACGATCGTCGTGCGGGTGCGGGAGACGCCCTTGGTGCCGGAGAGCCGACGGATGATCTTCTCCAGGCCGTCCACGTCGCTGGCGCGGACCTTGAGCATGTACGAGTCGTCGCCCGCGATGAACCAGCAGTCCTCGATCTCCGGCAGGTCCTTCAGCCTGCGCGCCACGTCCTCGTGGTCGGCCGCGTCGGAGAGGGAGATGCCGATCAGCGCCGTGACACCCAGGCCCAGCGAGGCGGAGTCGACGGTCGCGCGGTAGCCGGTGATGACACCGGCCGCCTCCAGGCGGTTGATGCGGTCGGTGACGGAGGGCCCGGAGAGCCCCACGAGGCGGCCGAGCTCGGCGTACGAGGCCCTGCCGTTCTCCCGCAGAGCCTGGATGAGCTGCCTATCCACGGCGTCCATATGCCTGAAGCCTTCCATTAATCAGCAATCCATCAAGTACAGGTGTAGAATCTAAGGCACACAGGGGCTGTTTCCCTGCGATTCACTCAATCGATCAACGACGATCCTTCAGGAGATGACACTCACCGTGTACACGATCGAGATGGCCTACGCCCACATGCGTTCCATGCAGGAGCAGGCCCATCGCTCGCGTGTCCGCAAGGCAGCCGTGTCGGCCCGCCAGGAGGCGGCCGTCGAGCGGCGCACCACCACGATCCGTACGAAGAAGCGCTGACGCCGAACCGTCAGTCCTTCCGGGAGCCACCGAGCTCTCCCTTCCAGCGGCGGTACAGCCGGTGCGGCACCCCTGCCGCGTCCAGCACCCGCCCGGCGACGAAGTCCACCAGGTCCTGGATGTGCGTCGCCCCCGCGTAGAACGCCGGAGAGGCGGGCAGCACCACGGCGCCCGCCTCGTCCAGCGCCACGAGGTGCCTGAGCGTCTGCCCGTTCAGCGGGGTCTCCCGCACGGCCACGACCAGCGGGCGGCGCTCCTTGAGCACCACGCTCGCCGCCCGCTGCAACAGGTCCTTCGACAGTCCCAGCGCCACCCCGGCCACACAGGCCGTGGACGCGGGCACGATCAGCATCCCCTTCGCCGGGTACGACCCCGACGACGGCCCCGCGGCCAGGTCGCCCGCCGCCCAGTGCCGCAGGTCCGCCCCGGCCACGTCCACGTCGAAGGTGCGCGGCTTGCCGTCGGCGCCGCGCGACAGCCATTCCTCCAGGTCCTCGCGCCAGTGCGCGTCCCGGAACGCGATCCCCGTCTCGTCCAGCAGGGTCAGCCGCGAGGCGCGGGACACGACCAGGTCCACGCTCTCCCCCGCCGCGATCAGTCCGCGCAGCACTGCTGCCGCGTACGGCGTCCCCGACGCCCCGGACACTCCGACTACCCACGGACGACGACGCTGCTCATCTACCGGCTCCACGCCGACGAGCCTATCCGCCCGCCGTCGCAGGTCACCGCGCGCGGTGGCCACCTCGGCCCCGGTACGGGCGGTGAACGCCCCCCGGTACGGCGGAGGGCGGGCCGCGTGCGGAGCGGCCGGGGCGTCAGGCGCCCGGGTCCACCGGCAGGCCGCTCGTGTCGATGGCCAGCCGGCCGATCCCCGTGTCGACGACGACCTTGCCGCCGTACGGGACGAGGTCCCGGCCCCGGTAGCCCTCGGGACCGGGGTTCCAGCGCGTGGCGAGGTGGCCCTCGCACGGGTCGAGGATCAGGTAGTGGGCGATGCCCCGGGCCGCGTACTGGCGGTCCTTGACCTCGTAGTCGTTGCGCACGCTGCTCGGCGGGACGACCTCCACGGCCAGCTCGATCAGGTCGGGGGAGTAGGCACTGAGGTTGCGCGCCTCCTCCGCCGCCGGGATGACCGCGAGGTCCGGGCAGAACTCGAAGTCCGCGCTGAAGGGGAACGCCACGTCGCTGACGCAGCTCCACTCCGGCGGCAGCTGCGGCTCCAGGAGGTTCCACACGAGGCGGATGGTCTTCGCGTGGAAGGCCCGAACGGGACTCATCATGATGTTGCCCTCGACGATCTCGGTCCGATAGCCGGGGAACATGTCCTCGAACCGGCTGAGCTGCGAGTGCAGGTGTTCGGTCTGCGGGGTGGTCACGTCAGCCTCCCTGTCCTGCCCCCGATGGTAGGCCAGACGGTGTTCAGACGGTCAGACCACGCGCCACCAGATCGATCAGGGCGCACCCGAAAAGGGCGATCCCGATGAAGCCGTTGACCGTGAAGAACGCCCGGTTCAGGCGGGACAGGTCACCCGGCCGCACGATCGAGTGCTCGTACAGGAAGGCCCCCGCGACGATCGCGAGGCCGGTCCAGAACCACGCCCCCGCGCCGGTCAGCAGGGCGTACCAGACGAGGAGGCCCATCGTGACGACGTGCGCGCCGCGCGCCCCGTACAGGGCTGCCGGGATGCCGAAGCGGGCCGGTACGGACATGACGCCGTGCGCCCGGTCCGCGTCCACGTCCTGGCACGCGAAGATCAGGTCGAAGCCGCCGATCCACACGCCGACGGCGAGGCCAAGGACCACCGCGTCCCACGACCACGCGCCGGTCACGGCGAGCCAGGCGCCGACCGGGCCCATGGCCTGGGCGAGACCGAGGATCGCGTGGGGGAAGTTCGTGAACCGCTTGCCGTACGGATAGACGACCATCGGGACGACCGCTATCGGCGCGAGCATCAGGCACAGCGGGTTGAGCAGCGCCGCGGCGCCCAGGAAGACGGCGAGGGCGACGAGCGCCCCGGCCCACGCGGACCGCACCGACATCGCGCCCGTGACCAGCTCGCGCCCGGCGGTGCGGGGGTTGCGGGCGTCGATCTCCCGGTCGATGATCCGGTTGCAGGCCATGGCGAAGGTGCGCAGCCCCACCATCGCGACCGTGACGAGCAGCAGCGTCCACCCGTCCACGCGGCCGCCGTCCAGGTACATGGCCGTGAGCGAGGCGATGTACGCGAAGGGCAGCGCGAAGACCGAGTGCTCGATCATGACCAGGCGCAGGAAGGTCTTCACCCTGCCGGTCGCGGCGGGCGCCCCCGGCGCGGGGGCGGCCGGGCCGGTGACGCCGTCGGTGGTCGTCATGATGCGAGGCTCCCGAGGAACGCGTCGAGGTCGGCCAGCAGCCCGGCGGTGGGCACGGGGCCCGTCTCGACCGTGCGCGGCCCGTACGTGTCGGGGGCGTCGTCGGCGTCGGGCGGGGTGACGTGCGCGGTGAACGTGTACGCGTCCGCACCGGCCGGGCGGGCGTCCAGGCGCAGCACGGCGCCGCCGTCCACGGTGAAGGGGCCCGGTGCGGCGCCGGGGGCGGACGCGGCGGCCAGTCCGGCGCGCAGCCGCTCGGCGAAGTGGGCCGGTTCGGCGTCGCGTACGCCGGGCAGCTCGAACCCGCCGCCCTCGCCCTCGGTCTCGACCATCACGGCCCACACGCCGCCGGGGCCCGCGAACTCGGCCGGGTCCACCCCGGCCTGCTCGGCGGCGAGCCGGACGCCCGGGTCGTCCGGGTCCAGCTCGGGGCGGACGAGGGCGACGTACGCGGTGTCGGTGCCGATGAAGAGGGCCGGGCCGCCCACGGGGACGGGGCTCACAGTCCGTACTCCTTCCAGCGCCGGGTCACCTTGGCGGCGACGGCCGGGTCGGACTCGACCATCTCGGGCCAGCCGCCGTCGCGCACGTATCCCTCCTCGGGCCACTTGCGGGTGGCGTCGATTCCGGCCTTGCCGCCCCAGAACTTCTGGTACGAGGCGTGGTCGAGGTGGTCGACGGGGCCCTCCACGACGGTGAGGTCGCGGGAGTAGTCCACGTTGCCCAGGGCGCGCCAGGAGACCTCGTGCAGGTCGTGGACGTCGCAGTCGGCGTCGACGATCACGACGAGCTTGGTCAGCGACATCATGTGGGCGCCCCAGACGGCGTGCATGACCTTCTGGGCGTGCTTCGGGTACTTCTTGTCGATCGAGATGATCGCGCAGTTGTGGAAGCCGCCCGACTCCGGCAGGTGGTAGTCCACGATGTCCGGGACGATGATCTTGAGGAGGGGCAGGAAGAACCGCTCCGTCGCGCGGCCCAGCGGCCCGTCCTCGGTCGGCGGGCGGCCGACGACGATCGACTGGAGCAGCGGGCGGCGGCGCATCGTGACGCAGTCGATGGTGAGCGCCGGGAACTCCTCCTGCGGCGTGTAGAAGCCCGTGTGGTCGCCGAACGGGCCCTCCGGCAGCATCTTGCCGGGCTCCATCCAGCCCTCCAGGACGACCTCCGCGTTCGCGGGGACCTGGAGCGGGACGGTCTTGCAGTCCACCATGTCGATGCGCTTGCCCTGGAGGAACCCGGCGAACAGGTACTCGTCGATGTCCTCCGGCAGCGGGGCGGTCGAGGCGTACGTGACGGCGGGCGAGGTGCCGAACGCGATGGCGACGGGCAGCCGCTCGCCGCGCCGGGCGGCGACCTGGTAGTGGTTGCGGCTGTCCTTGTGGATCTGCCAGTGCATGCCGATGGTGCGGCGGTCGTGGCGCTGGAGGCGGTAGAGGCCGAGGTTGCGCACGCCGGTCTCGGGGTGCTTGGTGTGGGTGAGGCCCAGGTTGAAGAACGAGCCGCCGTCCTTGGGCCAGGTGAACAGCGCGGGCAGCTTGTCGAGGTCCACCTCGTCGCCGCGCAGGACGACCTCCTGGACGGGAGCGTCCTTCACCTTGCGCGGGGGGATGTGGGTCATGGCGCCGAGCTTCCCGAACGCCTCGCGCACGCCGACGAACCCGCTGGGCAGCTCGGGCTTGAGCAGCCCGCCGATCTTCTCGCTGATCTCGTCGTACGAGGAGAGGCCGAGCGCCTTGAGGAGGCGGCGGTCGGTGCCGTACACGTTCATCGCCAGGGGCATCGACGAGCCCTTGACGTTCTCGAACAGCAGGGCGGGGCCGCCGGCCTTCTGGACCCGGTCGACGATCTCCCCGACCTCCAGGTGCGGGTCCACTTCGGCTTTGATGCGCTTGAGGTCGCCGTCGCGTTCGAGGGCCCGGAGCAGCGAGCGAAGATCGTCGTAAGCCATGTCCCCCAGTATCCCGGAGGCCCGCCTCCCGCCCGCGCCCGGCCCGCCCGTTTCGCCCCCCCGGGCCCGATGCGGGCGCGAGGCGGCCGTGGGGAGGTCGGAGCGCGGGAGCCCGGAGCGCGGGAGGGAGGGGTGTCGGGGGTTGCCGATACCCTGGAAGTGTCATCGGGGGTTGCGTGCGCGGCCCGCTAGCGGAATCAGGGGGCTGTCCCACATGCTCAGGGCACTGATGTTCATCCTGCCGATCGCGCTGACCATCTACGCGTTCATCGACTGCCTGAACACCCCCGAGGACGAGGCCAAGCACCTGCCCAAGGTGGCGTGGGTCTTCATCATCCTGCTGTTCTGGATCGTCGGCCCCATCGTCTGGCTGGCCGCGGGCAGGACGCGGCGCTCCCCCGCGGGCGGCCTTACGCCCGGCGGGTGGCACCGCAACCACCGCACCCAGTGGGTGGCGCCCGACGACAACCCCGAGTTCCTGAAGTCCCTCCGCGAGGAGAAGGACGAGTCGCTCCTCAAGGACTGGGAGGCCGACCTCCGCCGCCGCGAGGAGGAGCTGAAGCGCCGCGAGCAGGGCGAGGGCGGCGCCGCGGGCAAGGGCGACGAGGGCCCGAAGCAGCCCTGACACCGACCGGCCGCGGACGGCCGACTCCCGTTCCGAGCGCCGATGAAGTCCGCGCACCGCACGTTGTGGGCAGTCGTTCCGCTGGGGCGGAACGGGTGGGCACAACGTGGCACGGTGCCCTGAGCAGGGCTCCCCGCACCGGGGCGAGGTACTGGCGCGCGACCCGGCTGCACGGGGCACCCCTTGTGCCCAACCTCCCCCAGGATCTCGGCTTCGCTCGACCAGGGGGGAGGAACGCCTGCCCACAATCGTGGCGACGGCCGGGGCGCGGGCCCCGGTGTTCCGGCCAAACGCCGCTGACGCGGGGCCGGTTGGCGCGTCGACGCCAAGGAGGACTCGGTACGGCATCGGTTGGCGCCGGTTCGGAAACTCTCCGCGACACCCCGGCCACCCAAGGCTATTCTGCGGCTGATGGTGTGACAGGACCTGTCTTGTGGCGCTGACGCTGCACCGGGGGGTGGCGGGTGGACAGAGAGCTGTACGGCCGTGAGGCGGTGTTGGACCCGTCAGGTCTCGTCGCGCGTCTGACCGGCCTCGCCCCGTACGGTTTCGCGGGCGTCCGCCACGAGCACGGCGACGACCCGCCGGTCACCGTCTTCACCGGCGGCCGGGGCATGGGGAAGACCGCGCTGCTCAAGCAGATCCGCAACGCCTACCGGCGCGGCACCCCGCTCGCCCTCCTCGACTGCGGGCGCCTGGAGGAGCCCGCCGAGCACGGCCCCGGCTGGAGCCCGGTCACCGGCGCCCTCGGCGAGCTGGCCGTGCAGCTGTCGCCGCGGGTGCTGTCGGCGCGGCCCGTGGAGTTCCCGCGCCTCGCCCTGGGCCTCGCCGCGGTCACCAGCATCAGCTGGTCCCAGGAGGACGACGAGCGGGCCCGCCGTGACCTCCAGCGCCTCGGGCCGGTCCTCTCGACGGTGGACGAGTCGCGCGGCATGGCCACCGCCTGGGTCGGCAAGGTCCTCGCCAAGCTCGCCGCGAAGGTCGCCGAGGGCGCCGCGCCGATGGCCGGGGTCCTCGCGGAGGCGACGGTGGAGACCGTCCTTGAGGACGTGTTCGGCCGTTCCCAGCGCCGCTCCGAGACCTGGTACGGCTCCTACCGCAGCGCCGGCGGCAACGGCAAGATGGGCCTGCGCCAGCTCGCCGTGGACTTCGCGCAGGGCGGGCCGCGCAGGACCGACGCGGAGGACTTCCTCGTGGGCGCCCTCGTCGAGGACCTGCGCCGCGCGTACACCGGCCTGACCCGGCTCGGCACCCGGCGCGGCCGCCCGGTGATCCTGCTGGACAACGCCCATCTGCCGCTCGGCCGCCGCCTGGTCGAGCCGATCCTGCGGGACCGCGCGGACGGCCGCCGCGACCAGACCGTCGTCATCGCCGCGTCCCGCGACCGGGCCCACGAGGGGCTGCGCCGCGCGACCCGCCTGCGGTTACCCGAGGTCGCGCACCGGGCGCCCTGCCCGCGCGGCACGGACATCACGTCGGGCATCCTCGCGGTGGAGCTGACCCCGCTGAGCCCGGCGCAGACGCGGGCCCTGTTCGACCGGTACGACCCGGCCGGGCGCACACCGCCCGAACTGCCCGGCGCGGTGCACCGGCTGACCGGCGGGCGGCCGCTGGCCGTGGCGCTGCTCGGGCAGGCCGCGGGCGAGGCCCCCGCAGGGGAGCGGGGCACGCTCACGCCGGGCTCGCTGCTGGACCTGGCGGTCGAGGTGCGGGAGGACGCGCCCGCCGTGCCGGTCGCCGACACGCTGCTGGCCGAGCTGCTGCCTGAGCTGCGCCGCGACGAGGCGGCCGCGCTGACCGTACTGGCGGCCGCGCACGACGAGGAGTCGGCGCGGGCGCTGGCCCGCACCCGGCTGCGGGCCGCGTCCGTGGACGGGGACGTGACGCTGCGGCTGCGGGACGCGCTGCGGGGCGACGGCTGGCTCGCGGGCGCGGCGCGCGGCGGGACTTCCGGCGGCGGTGCGGGCTCGGGCGGTACGGCCGGGGACGGTACGGCCGGGGGCGGTACGGCCGGGGGCGGTACGGGACCGGGCGGCGCGGGGGCCGGGTCCGGGTTCGGTGCGGCCGGTGGGCCGGGTGGGGCCGGGGGGCGTACGGGGGCCGTGCCCTCGTACTTCGTGGCCGACCCGCTGCTGCGCGCCCTGCTCCTGCACCGGCTCCGCTTCCAGGACGGCGACGCCCCGGTGTACGCCGCGTGGCGGGCCGTCCACGAGACGCTGCTCGCCCACTACGGCCCGCGCCCCGCCCCGTACCGGCTCCGTCAGGAACTGGCGCTCGGGCGCGTGGACGGCGCGGTGGCCGCCCTGCGCGACGGCTTCGCCGACCCGGACGTGGGGGCCTGGCTGGACCGGCTGCTGTTCGTCGCGACGGCGCCGTACCCCCGCGTCCCCCACCGCTCCGGGCCCGATCCCCGCCGGGCCGTCGCGCTCGGGAGGGACCCGGGCCCCGTCGAGGCGCTCACCGGTCTCGACGAGGCGGCGAAGGCCCTGCACCAGTCGGTGCGGCGGCTGCTGCACGCGGTGTGGCTGCTCACCGACCCGCTGGCGCTGCCCGACGACGACGTGATCGAGCGGATGGCACACGAGCTGCGCCAGCTGTCGGGCCGCCATCTGACCGGCAGCCTTCCGCTGTGGGACGCGGCCACCCACTGGCCGAGGGACATACGGGCCTGGCGAGCGCCGTCGTCGCCGCCGGGCAGCGAGGACGGAGCCTGACGAGCATGGACAACCCCTTCCGGTACCGCCTCTTCTACACCGTCCGCCAGAAGATCGTCACCAGTGTGGTGGTCCTCGCCCTGCTCGCCTGGGGCACCGTCACCGTCGTCCAGCGCGTCACCAAGCCCGAGGACCGCTCGTGTGCCCCGGGCGTGGCTCGTCCGGTCGGCAGCGAGGAGTGCGTCGGCGTCGCCACGGCCGGAGACGGCTACGACTTCGGCGAGTCGCGCCTCACCCTGGTCGCGGACGCGATCGGCCGGGAGAACGCCGCGCTGAAGGACGGCCAGTACACGACGGTCGCCCTGCTGCTGCCGCTCACGTCCACCAGTCCCGGGCTGCGCGAGAAGGTGCTGAACGAGCTGCACGGCGCGTTCGCCCAGCAGTACCGGGCCAACCGGCACAACAACGAGACCCCGAAGATCCGCCTCGTCCTCGCCAACACCGGCAAGGACAACCTCCACTGGAAGACGGCCGTCGAACAGCTGAAGAACATGACCGGCGAACCGCACCACCTGCGGGCCGTGTCCGGCATCGCGACCAGCAGCACCGAGGTGCGCAGCGCGGTCGGGGAGCTGACCGGCAAGGGCATCGCGGTGGTCGGCACCACCATCACCGCCGACGACATCGCCAACGGCCCCGGAGGGCAGCCCTTCCCCGGCCTCGCCCGGGTCTCCCCCACCAACGGCGACGAGGCGCAGGCGCTGACCCGGCTCGGCCCGGTGGACCCGGAGAAGACGCTGATGGTGCACGATACGCGGACCGGCGACCACTACACGGACACGCTGAGGAAGGCGTTCTCGCAGCTGCTTGGCCGGCACGCGTACGAGCCGCGGGTGTTCACCTCCGATACGGACCCGAACGCCGAGGGGACGACGCCCCTCAGGTTCCGGCGGATCACCCAGGACCTGTGCATCATGCCCACGGAGACGGTGTTCTTCGCCGGGCGGCACACGCAGCTGCGGCAGTTCATCAACGCGCTGGGCGCCCGGGGCTGCAAGGAGCGGAAGTTCCTGCTGCTGACCGGCGACGAGGGCTCGTACCTGGGCACGGACCCGCAGCTGGACCGCGCGGCGCTGGAGAGCGGCCTCACGGTGCAGTACGCGGCCCTCGCGCATCCGGACGCGTGGCGGGCCCGGCCCGGCTACCAGCCGCCGAAGACGGGCGGGTCGGCGGAGGCGTACGACGCGTTCGTCCGGGCGCTGGACGACGTGACGAAGGAGCCGGCGGGGCCGCTCGGGCCGACGACCCTCTCGGACGGACAGGCGATCATCGCGTACGACGCCATGGCGCTGGCCGTGCAGGCCATCCGGGAGGCGACGCCGGACGGCGAGATGATCCCCCCGCTGAAGGAGGTGCGGGACTTGTGGCCGGACATCAAGGGCTCGCTGAAGGTGGAGGGCGCGAGCGGCTGGATCTGCCTGGACAACCACGGCAACCCGTACAACAAGGCGGTACCGGTGGTGCAGCTGACGCGAGGCGGGCCCCGGTTCGTGAGGATGGCCTGGCCGGAGGGCCAACCCCCGGACGACGAGTGCGTGCGCATGCCGCGGAGTTGAGTACGGCGTCGTCCGCCGTACCCGGGGCCGCCGAGTGCCCCGGCGCCCGCTGCCGAGGCGGGTGCCGGGGCGGGCTCCGGGGCAGGGTGCCCGGGGCAGGGTGCCCGGGCGGCGCGCCTACTCCACGCCCGCGTACGAGTGCAGGCTGTTCACGAAGAGGTTGACGCCGTAGTAGTTGAACAGCCAGCAGGCGAAGGCGATCAGGGCGATGTACGACGCCTTGCGGCCCTTCCAGCCGACGGTCGCGCGGGCGTGCAGGTACGCGGCGTAGGCGACCCAGGTGATGAAGGACCAGACCTCCTTGGCGTCCCAGCCCCAGTAGCGGCCCCAGGCGTCACCGGCCCAGATGGCGCCCGCGATGATCGTGAACGTCCACAGCGGGAAGACGGCGGCGTTGACCCGGTACGCGAACTTGTCGAACGTCGCGGCAGACGGCAGCCGCTCCATGACGGAGCGGGTGAACGCGGACGGCTTGCCGCCGCCCGCGACCTTCGCCTCGTAGTTGTCGCGCAGCAGGTACAGCAGCGTGGTGACGGCGCCGATGTAGAAGACCGCGCCGCAGAAGATGGCGGTGGAGACGTGGATCCACAGCCAGTACGAGTCGAGGGCCGGGACGAGCTGGTCGCTCTCGGTGTACAGCCAGGTGGTGGCGAGGCCCAGGTCGAGCAGGACGGTCGTGACCAGGGGCAGGCCCAGCCAGCGGACGTTCTTCCCGGCGAGGAGGAAGGCGAGGTACGCACCTGCGGCGACGGTCGAGAACGTCAGCGAGAACTCGTACATGTTGCCCCACGGCGCCCGCTGCACCGACAGGGCGCGGGCGACGACACCGCCCGCCTCCAGCAGGAACGCCAGGGTGGTGAGCGACACGGCGATGCGCCCGTACAGGTCGCCCTTCTCGTCGCCCGCGGCCGCGCCGGGGCCGTCGGGCACGTCCCGCGCACCGGCCGCGCCGCGCGTGACGATCTCGGGCTTGTCCAGCACGGCGGTACCGGCGCCCTGCTTGCCGCGCACCTGGACGGCGGGCGCCCCGGTCCGGGTGCTCGCCGTCGCGGTGAGGGCGGCGGCGGTGCGGCCGACCTTGCTGCGGCTGCCGAGCACCCACTCGGCGATGTGGGCGAGGAACGCCAGCGTGTACACGGCCATGGCCGAGTAGACGAGGGTGTTGCTGATGTTCGCCAGGTCTTCGTTGGCGGCGGCGATGATCACTGCGATGCCCCTTCGGCGGGAACAGCCTCTTCGGCGGGTTCGGGGTTCTCGGCGTCGTCCGTGTGAGCGGCACCGGCGTCCGGCGCGGTCGGCACCACGGAGTGGACCTGGTCCGCCAGCTCGGCCAGCTCCTCGGCGAGCTTCGACGACTCGCTGCGCCCGAGGCCCGCCATCTCCACGACGGTCACACCGTCCTCAGCCGTCACGGCCCGCACCCAGACGCGGCGCCGCTGGATGAACAGCGAGCCCATCAGGCCCAGGATCGCGGCGACGGCGCCGGTGAGCGCCCAGCCGTTGCCCGGCTGCTGGCTGATCTGGAAGCTGGCCCACTCCTTGATCTCCCGCTCGAAGGTGATCGAGCCCGCCCCGTCGGGGAGCGTGAAGGTCTCACCGGGCTTGAGCTGCTTCTTCAGGATGTCGCCGCGCGCGTCCTTGAACGGCTTCATCTTGGACGTGTCGAGCTGGTACACGTTCTGCGGCACGCCCGAGTCGGCGCGCAGGTCGCCGTGGTAGGCGGAGACGCTCAGGCGCGGGTCCACGAGCGCGGGGAAGACGGAGAACATCTGGCCCTGCCCCTCGCCGGCGAACGTCGGCACGAAGAACATCGGGATGCCCAGCTGGTCGCGCTTGCCGCTCTTGTCCTTGTAGCCGTCCTTCACCTTGAGGACGCCCTGCGAGGTGACGTTGGCGTCGAGCGGCAGCAGCGGCACGGGACCCTGGCTGACGATCTCGCCCTTGCCGTCCCGGACGGTGACGACGGGGGCGTACCCGTGCTCGATCAGGTACACCTTCGCGCCGTCCACCTTGAGCGGCTCGTTGACGCGGATGACGGCGTTCTTGTCCGGGCCGCCCTTCTCGGAGTACGTGACGGCCGCCTCGAACGTGCGGGGCGTGCCGCGCTGCGGGCCGGTCGCCTCGTACGTGCCGGTGAACTCCTTCAGTTCGAAGCTGAAGTGTCCGAGGTCGTCCAGGGCGAACAGGGAGCCGGACCGGAAGTCGTCGTACTGGCTCAGCGTGTTGGCGAAGCCGTCGCCCTCCACGATGAGCTTGCCGCCCTCGGAGCGGAACAGCTGCCCGGCGGCGAAGGCGAGGAGCATCACGATCAGCGCGATGTGGAAGACGAGGTTTCCCGCCTCGCGGAGGTAGCCCTTCTCGGCCGCGACCGCGTCACCGGACGCGTGGACCCGGAACCGCCGCTTCCGCAGCACCTTCACGGCCGCCTCGCGGACCCCCTCGGGTTCGGCCTCGGTGCGCCAGGTCGTGTACGCGGGGAGGCGGGTGAGCCGCTTGGGCGCGCCCGGCGGGCGGCTGCGCAGCTGGCCGACGAACTGCGTGCTGCGCGGGAGGATGCAGCCGATGAGGGAGACGAACAGCAGGATGTAGATCGCGGAGAACCACACCGACGTGTAGACGTCGAAAAGCTGGAGCTTCTCGTAGATCGGCGTGAGCGTCTTGTGGGACTCCTTGAAGGCGTTGACCTTCATCTCGTCCACGCCGGTCTGCGGGATGAGGGAGCCGGGGATCGCGGCGAGGGACAGCAGGAACAGCAGGATCAGCGCGACCCGCATGGAGGTCAGCTGCCGCCAGAACCAGCGGACCCAGCCGGTGAGGCCGAGGGCGGGGAGCACGGTGGACGCGGTCTCGGGGTCCTGCGCGGGGGCGGTGGACAGCCGCTCCCCGGCGGCGCCGATGGACTGCTCGTCCAGGGCCTGCGCGTCCAGGGCCTGCGCGTCGGCGGTCCGGGTGGCGGGGGTCCGCTCGCCGGGCGCGTCCGTGCCGGTGCGCCCGGTTCCGCCGGTGTGTTCGGTGTTGCTCATGGTGAACCTCAGATCCCCACCTGGAAGCCGCTGGACCAGCTCTGCGTCGTCTGCACGAGCGCGTCCCACACGCCGGTCAGCAGGAGCAGACCGGTCAGGATCATCATGCCGCCGCCGATCCGCATCACCCACGCGTAGTGCCGCTTGACCCAGCCGAACGCGCCGAGCGCCTTGCGGAACGCGACGGCGGCGACGATGAACGGCAGGCCGAGGCCGAGACAGTACGCGAAGGTGAGCAGCGCGCCGCGCCCGGCGCTGGCCTCGGTGAGGGCGAGCGCGTTGACGGCCGTCAGGGTCGGGCCGACGCACGGCGTCCAGCCGACGCCGAACAGCACGCCGATGACCGGCGCGCCGACGAGGCCGGCGGCCGGGCGCTTGTGGAACCGGAACTCGCGCTGGGTGAGCCACGGCATGAACCCCAGGAAGAAGGCGCCCATGAGGACCATCACGACGCCGAGGACCTTGTTCAGGACCTCGCGGTGGCCCAGGAGCGTCTGGCCGGAGTAGCCGAACAGCGCGCCGCCGGAGACGAAGACGGCGGTGAAGCCGAGGACGAAGAGGGCGGCGCCGAGCGCCATCCGGCCGCGCCGCGCCTCGGCCAGGTCCGTGCCGGTGACCCCGGTCACGTAGGAGAGGTAGCCGGGGACCAGGGGCAGCACGCAGGGCGAGAAGAAGGAGACCAGGCCGCCGAGGACGGCGATGGGCAGGGCCAGCAGGAGGGCCCCGCTGAAGACCGTCTCGTTCATGGACTACTGCCCGTCGGCCTTCTGCGCGCCCATCTTCTGCCCGTCGGCCTTCCGCGCCGCGGACTTCCCGGCCTGCGGCTGCTCGGCGAGGACCGGGGCGATCATCGCGCGCAGCTCCTTCTCGGAGACCGCCTTGAGGGTACGCGCGGCGATCTTGCCGTCCCGGTCGAGGACGAGCGTCGAGGGGATGGCCTGCGGCTGGACCGCGCCCTTGGGGAAGCCGTTGAGGACGAGCTTGCCGTACGGGTCGTACAGGCTCGGGTACGGGACCTTGAAGTCCTTCTCGAACTTGATCGAGGAGAGCTTCTTGCTGCGGGTGTTGATGCCGACGAACTCGACACCCTGGGGCTTCAGGTCTCCCGCGACCTTCACGAAGTGCGGGGCCTCGGCGCGGCACGGGTTGCACCAGTCGCCCCACAGGTTGAGCACGACGACCTTGCCCTTGAGGTCGGCGACGTCGAGCCGGTCGCCGTCCAGGGTCTCGCCCGCCAGCTTGGGCGTGGGGCGCTCGCCCTTGGGGATGGTGGCGACGCCGTCCACGTTGGTGACGAAGTTGGTGTTGCCGCCGCCCCCGGACGTGCCCGTGGGGCTGCCGCTGCACGCGGTCAGCGCGAGCGCGGCCGCCAGGGCGCCGGCGGTGAGCAGGAGGCCTCGGGGGGCTCGACTGTGGCTCATGTGAAAAGTTTCGCATGGCCGTTTCGCCGATCTTGCCCGCCCCCCTGAGTGCCCGTAAAGCCCCTTGTGAAGCCGGGCTAAGGCCGCAGGAAGGAGTTCCAGCCACCTGCCGGGGATTCTCCCACCGAGAGCGAGCGGAGCTTCGACAAGATCTCCGGGTCCTGGGCGTCGAGCCAGTCCACGAGTTGCCGGAAGGAGACGAGTCGTACGTCCTTCTTTCCCGCCATTTCCTTGAGCGCGTCCTCGACGGCGTCCATGTAGATTCCGCCGTTCCACTGCTCGAAGTGGTTTCCGACGAAGAAGGGCGCGCGATTCGTCTCGTACGCGCGGGTGAATCCGGCGAGATACGCCTCGGTGGCCTGCTTCTTCCAGCCGGGATAACGGGAGGGGACGCCCTGGGTGGTGTTCTTGGACTGGTTGGCGAGGATGTTGTAGTCCATGGAGAGGACTTCGAAGGAGTGGCCGGGGAACGGGATGGCCTGGAGCGGCAGGTCCCACAGGCCCTGGCGTTCGGAGGGCCAGACCTGGCGGCCGCCGGGCGACGAGGCGTCGTAGCGCCAGCCCAGTTTCCGGGCGGTGGGCAGGAGGTTGTCCTGGCCGAGGAGGCAGGGGGTGCGGCCGCCGACGAGTTCCCTGCGGTAGTCGAAGGGGAGCGGGTCGAGGTCGGTCCAGCCGCTGTTGGTCTTCCATTCGGTGACGAATTTCACCGCCTGGTCGATTTCGTCGCGCCAGTCCTTTGGGGTCCAGTTCCCGACGGAGCCGGAGCCGCCGCAGAAATGGCCGTTGAAGTGGGTGCCTATCTCGTGCCCTTCGAGCCAGGCGCGGCGGAGGTTCTCCAGGGTGTCCTTGATGTGGTCGTCGGTGAGGTATCCGATGTCGGAGGCGCCGGGGCTGTTGCGGGGCGGGCGGTAGAGGGTCTTCCTGGATTCCGGCAGGAGGTAGATCCCGGAGAGGAAGAACGTCATCCCGGCGCCGTGTTCCCGGGCGAGGTCGAGGAAGCGCGGGAAGAGGCCGTTGCCGACCTCTCCCGCGCCGTCCCAGGAGAAGACCACGAACTGCGGCGGGGTCTGGCCCGGTTCGAGCGGAGTGGGGCGGGCGGGCTGGCGGGGCTGCCTGCCCGTGTCGGCGGTGGAGCCGTCCCCGATGGGGCGCCCCGGCGGCGGCGTACCGCCCGTACCGCCGCCCTTGCCGTCGCCGCCCGCGCCGTCGCCCGGACCGGGGCTCGCGCCGCCGCTCGTACCTCCGGGGGCCGTACCGGGGCCCTGGTCGCCGATCTCGCCGAGGGCGCCGCAGGCACTCGTCCCGAGTGCGGCCGCGGCGCCAACTCCCGCTCCCAGCAACGCCCTTCGGCTCATGGCACGCATACCGTCCCCCATTCCGCATCGGACACGGCGGCCGGTTTCTTCCGGCCGACACCCGGTGGGATGGCGGAAAGTGGACGCAAGGTTCCGCCGATAATCACACGATTATTGGCGTGACGAAACGGTTACTCCGTAACGGAGATCACCGTCGCGATGACGGTCGGCATGGCCGTCGGGATGACCTTCAGAAGATCGTCAGGCACCGAATGCCTTCGACTTTCCCCTCACCGGCCTGGCGCCCGCGAGCAGATGCGGCGGAACGAGATCACGCGCCGGTTCGCTGTACCCCACCGAGACGATCGTGTCGCCGTGGTACGTGAACGTCGTCAGCGACGCCAGCGTGCACTGCCGGCGCCGCGGGTCGTGCCACAGCCGCCGCCGCTCCACGAAGCTCCGAACGATCCAGATGGGCAGCTGGTGGCTGACGCACACCGCCTCGTGCCCGCGCGCCGCGTCACGCGCGGCCGCGAGGGCGCCCATCATCCGTACGACCTGGTCGATGTAGGGCTCGCCCCACGACGGCCGGAACGGGTTGGTCAGATGCCGCCAGTTGCCCGGCTTGCGCAGCGCGCCGTCGCCGACGCCGAAGGTCTTGCCCTCGAAGACGTTGGCCGCCTCGATCAGCCGCTCGTCCGTGGCCAGCTCCAGGCCGTGGGACCGGGCGATCGGCTCGGCCGTCTCCTGCGCCCGCTCCAGCGGGGACGCCACGACATGGGTGACGTCCCGGTCGGCCAGGTGCCCGGCGACCCGGTCGGCCATCCGCCGCCCCAGCTCGGAGAGGTGGTACCCGGCGCGGCGGCCGTACAGGATGCCGTCCGGGTTGTGCACCTCGCCGTGGCGCATCAGGTGCACGACCGTCACGTCGTCGTCCTTCGCGTCGTCCCGCGCCCGCTTGTCCTGCAGCGTGTCCCGTACGCCCGTCATGCCGCGCCCTCCGTGGCCTCCGCGGCGGCGCGGGCGGCGGCGGGCAGCGCGGCGGCGATCCGCTCCACGGCGCGCTCGTCGTGGGCGGTCGACACGAACCACGACTCGAACGCCGACGGCGGCAGGTAGACGCCCTGCGCCAGCATCGAGTGGAAGAAAGCGGTGAAGCGGAACGACTCCTGCCGCTTGGCGTCCTCGTAGTCACGGACCTCGCGGTCGGTGAAGAACACCGAGAACATGTTGGACGCGGTCTGGAGCCGGTGCGCCACGCCCTCCTTGGCCAGCGCGTCCGTCACCAGGCCCTGGATCTCCCGCGAGACCGCGTCGACCTTCTCGTACGCGGCGTCGTCGAGCAGCCGCAGCTGCGCGAGGCCCGCGGCGGTGGCGACCGGGTTACCGGAGAGCGTGCCCGCCTGGTAGACCGGGCCGGCCGGCGCGAGGTGGGCCATCACGTCGGCGCGGCCGCCGAACGCCGCGGCCGGGAAGCCGCCGCCCATGACCTTGCCGAACGTCATCAGGTCCGGCACCACCCCGTCCACGCCGTACCAGCCCGCCTTCGACGTGCGGAAACCGGTCATGACCTCGTCGGAGATGTACAGCGCGCCGTTCTTCGCGCAGGCGTCCTTCAGGCCCTGGTTGAAGCCGGGACGGGGCGGGACGACACCCATGTTGCCGGGGGACGCCTCGGTGATCACGCAGGCGATCTCGCCCGGGTGGCGGTGGAACGCCTCCTGGACGGCCTCCAGGTCGTTGTACGGCAGCACGATCGTGTCGCCCGCCTGCGCGCCCGTGACGCCGGGGGTGTCGGGCAGGCCGAGGGTGGCGACGCCCGAGCCCGCCGCGGCCAGCAGCGCGTCCACGTGCCCGTGGTAGCAGCCCGCGAACTTGATCACCTTGCTGCGGCCGGTGAAGCCGCGCGCCAGGCGGATCGCGGACATGGTCGCCTCGGTGCCGCTGGACACGAGCCGCACCTGCTCGACCGGGGCGACCCGCGCGACGATCTCCTCCGCGAGCGCCACCTCGCCCTCGCCGGGCGTGCCGAAGGACGTGCCGCGCGCGACGGCCTCCTGCACGGCGGCGATGACCTCGGGGTGCGCGTGGCCGAGGATCATCGGTCCCCAGGAGCAGACGAGGTCGACGTACTCGCGTCCGTCCGCGTCGGTCAGGTACGGGCCCGTTCCCGACACCATGAAGCGGGGCGTGCCGCCCACGGCGCGGAAGGCCCGGACGGGCGAGTTCACGCCGCCGGGCGTCACCTGGGAGGCGCGGTCGAAGAGCGACTGTGAGGCTGGGGCTTCGTATGAGTACGACACTTGGGTCCTGACCTGCGAGAACGAGTGGGCGGACGGCTGGTGCGGGCGCTTCCGGCGCCGACGCGGCGGCGGTGCGGTCCCGAGAGGGGCGGGCGAGCCGTGTTCCCTTTCACGGCATCCGGTTTCACGACAATCGGCCTGGCGGCCTTGCTTCGGCGTGACGCCTTCCCCCACGATCTTGTTTCACAAGGGTGTTCCCCTGCTCGGGCGGAGCCGAGAGATCACGGAGTTTCCCGACCTTGTATTCGGGCACGGCGTCAGCCCTCCGCGTCTGCGAAACTGGGGCGTCATAGGGAGAGCTCACGGAAACCATGGTGTCAGAGGCCGGGACGTTCTCGCGGACAGGTGTTTCACCACTCGTTCGCAGGGGAGGTCACTGACACGATGATCGGGTCGCGCGGCGGGGGCCGTGTCACCCCTGCAAGCAGTCGGGTGGAGATATGCATCGCGGTGGCGGACTGGGCGAGGGGACCGGCGATCTGGGTCCCGAGCGTGCCCGGCGGGGAAGGCACCGGCGACAGCGGGACGACCCCCCGCGGGAGCCCGTACGACGGGATGACGCTCCCCAACGAGAAGGCCCCGCGAGCCCCATGGGCCCGTCAGGCCCCACAGGTCCCACAGGTTTCACCGGCCAGACAGGCCACACAGGTCACACAGGCCCGGCGGGCCCGCCGGGTTCAAGGAGCCCCATGGGGCGCACGGGCCCCGAGGGTCCGACGGGATTCACGGGAGGCGATCCTCTGGGCCCGGACCCACTCGGAGGCAGGGGCGGCCGCATGGGGGTGACGTACAAGTACTTCGGCGCGCCCAACGGCGCGACGGCGGCACGTGTGCCGATCTCGATGCGCCCCGAGGAGCTCGGCGGCGACGAGCTCGGCATGGGCGGGATGTTCACCAAGATCAAGCCGGAGACCATAGCCGCCATGGTGCTGACCGGCCTCCAGGGCATGCCCCTGCACAAGGTGCCGCCGCTGGAGCTGGTGGTGCTGCACCCCGACTACGCGGTGGTGAAGCTGCCGATGACGGTGGTGGACCCGCTGCGCGGCGTCGGCGAGGAGTCCGTGGGCGCCGCCGCCTTCATCTGGTCCACGGTCCCCGACCGGGGCGGCCCGCGCGACGCGTTCGACGTGTACCAGCTGCTGCACGAGTGGCAGGACTTCTCCGTACGGCTCCACGAGGCCGGCCACCAGCCCTACTGTCTGGTCTGGCCGTGAGGGGTGCCCCCGCCGAGCCCCCGGTGGTGCGGCTGGACCCCTGGTCGGAGGAGTGCCTCCCGCTGCTGCGGGCCGTCAACGCGCCGGAATGACCGAGCACCTGGGCGGGCCCGAGACCGAGGAGCAGGTGGCGCGGCGGCACCTGCGGTACCTGGCGATGCTGGACGGCCCCGAGGCGGCCGGCCGGATGTTCCAGGTCGTCGCCCTGCCCGAGGGGGTGCCCGCCGGCACGATGGGCTTCTGGCCGCACACCGGGGACGGCGAGGACGTCTACGAGACGGGGTGGAGCGTCCTGCCCGGCTTCCAGGGCCGGGGCGTGGCCACGGCGGCCGCGCGCGGTGGTGGACCTGGCGCGCGCCGCGGGCGCGTACCGGTACCTGCACGCCTACCCGTCCGTACGGCACGCCGCGTCGAACGGCGTGTGCCGGAGGGCGGGCTTCGAACTGCGCGGCGAGCGGGTCTTCGAGTACCCGGCGGGGCGGCTGATGGTGAGCAACGACTGGCGGTACGACTTGCGGGCGTGAGGCGGCTCGCCTGTGCGGTGCGGTGCGGGGGCTCGCCGATCGTGCGGGGCGCGGCGGCTGACTGGTGGTGTGGGCGGGCGGCCGGTGGTGCGGGTGGCTCGCGGGGCGGGGCGGGTGTACGGGCGGTGACTCGCGTTCCGTCGGGGCGGGGCGGGCGTACGGGCGGTGACCGGAGCGCGGTCGTCTCACGGGCGGCGGGGCCGGGTGCGCGGCCGGTACGCGCGGGCGCGACGGCACCGGCGCGGGAGGCGGCGCTCGGGGCGGCGGGCCGGGAAACGGCCTGGCTGGCGCGGGGCGGCCGGTGGCATCCTGGCCGCGTGAACGGACCGGAGATCCACATCAGCTTCGCGCCCGAGCTCGGCCTGTTCGTCCCGGCGCCCCGCCGCACCGGCCGTACGGCCCTGGTGACGGACGGCGTCTCGACGCTCGGGCACGTCGTCGAGTCGCTCGGCGTGCCGCTCACCGAGGTGGGCGCCCTGCTGGTGTCCGGCGAACCGGTGCCCGTCTCGCACGTCCCGGCGGCCGGCGAGGAGATCGAGGTACGGGGCGTACGGCGCCCGCAGGAGGTGCCGGGCGCGCCGCTGCGGTTCCTGCTCGACGTCCATCTGGGCACGCTCGCCCGGCGGCTGCGGCTGCTGGGCATCGACGCGGCGTACGAGAGCGAGGACATCGGCGACGCCGCGCTGGCCGCCCAGTCGGCGCGGGAGCGGCGCGTGATGCTCTCCCGCGACCGGGGCCTGCTGCGCCGCCGCGAACTGTGGGCGGGGGCGTACGTGTACAGCCACCGGCCGGACGAGCAGCTGCGCGACGTGCTGGAGCGCTTCGCGCCCCGGCTGGCCCCGTGGACCCGCTGCACGGCCTGCAACGGCGTGCTGACCGAGGCGGACAAGGACGAGGTGCGCGAGCGGCTGGAGCACGGCACGCGGCGCACGTATGACGTGTTCGCCCGCTGCACGGCCTGCGACCGCGTGTACTGGCGCGGCGCCCACCACGCCCGGCTGGACGACATCGTCCGCACGGCCCTGCGCGACTTCGGCGGCGCCCCGGCCTGACCCGGCCTGACCCGGCGGCGACGCGCTCCGGCTACGGCCGCTCGGCCGTCAGGTACCGCTGGATCGTCGGGGCGAGCCAGGCGATGACCTCATCGCGCTCCATCGTGACGGCGGGCGGGAAGCGCAGCACGTACCGGGCGAGTGCCATGCCGAGTATCTGCGAGGCGACGAGCGCGGCCCGTCGCGGCACCTCGTCCGGGTCGGGGCAGACACCGGCCACGACCACCCCGAGGTTCGCCTTGAAGATCTCCCGCATGCGCTCGGCGCCCGCGTCGTTGGTGGCGCCGACGCGGAGCATGGCGGTCAGGGTCTCGTCGGACTCCCAGCGGTCGAGGAAGTGGCTGACGAGGACGGCCCCGATGTGCTGGGCCGGCACCGCGCTCAGGTTCGGTATCCGCAGGTCGATCTCGGAGGCGGCCACGAACAGCCCCTCCTTGTTGCCGTAGTAGCGCATCACCATCGACGGATCGATGCCCGCGTCACGGGCGATGGCCCGGATGGTGGCGCGCTCGTAGCCGTCCGCGGCGAACCGCTCGCGGGCCGCTTCGAGGATCGCGGCGCGGGTGGCGTCCGAGCGGCGCGGGGCGCGGCTCGGTGTCGTGACGGCTTCCTTCTCCATGCCAACGAATGTAGGCCAACAGGTGTTGACACGCCAGCCACCACGGGTCTAACTTTGCCTACAAGCGTTGACCAACATGCGTTGACCAACGGCCGTTGACCCAGCGTGGGTCGGCTTGAGGAGGCAGGCATGACCAGCACCGGCATGACCGACGAACCGAGCACCGACACCGGCACGCACACCCGGACCGCCCCGCACATCGACACGGACGTCGCCGTCGTGGGCGCGGGCCCGACCGGGCTGCTCCTCGCGGGCGACCTCGCCGAGGCCGGACTCCGCGTCACGCTCGTGGAGCGCCGCCCCCGCGCGGCCGGAAATCTGACGCGCGCCTTCGCCGTCCACGCGCGGACGCTGGAGGTGCTCGACGCCAGGGGCCTCGCGGACGAGCTGATAGCGACGGGTGGGACCGTGACGCGGCAGCGGCTGTTCGGCGGCGTCTCGTTGAGCCTTTCGGGGCTGCGCACCCGCTTCCCCCACATGCTCATCACGCCTCAGTACGAGGTGGAGCGGCTGTTGGAGCGCCGCGCCCGCGCGGCCGGGGTGGACTTCCGCCACGAGACGGCGCTGCGAGCCCTGCGCCAGGACGCCGAGGGCGTCACGGCCGAACTGGCCCCTGCCGGAAATGACGGCCCGGGGAAGGAAGGTCCCGGCGCGGGAGGCAGCGGCATACGGCTCCGCGCCCGCTATCTGGTCGGCACGGACGGGGTGCGCAGCACCGTCCGGGAGCAGCTGGGCCTGCCGTTCCCGGGGCGCTCGGTGGTCCGTTCCCTCGTTCTCGCGGACGTCCGTCTCACCGACCCGCCCCGGGAGGTGCCGACCGTGGACGGCACGGGCGACACGTTCGCCTTCATCGCCCCGTTCGGGGACGGCTGGTATCGCGTGATGGGCTGGGACCGGCACCGCCAGTTGCCGGACGACGCGCCCGTCGAGCTGGACGAGATCCGCGACATCACGCGCCGCTCGCTCGGCTCGGACCACGGGATGCGGGACGCCCGCTGGCTCTCCCGCTTCCACAGCGACGAACGCCAGTCGCCCGCGTACCGCGTGGGGCGCGTGCTGCTCGCCGGGGACGCGGCGCATGTCCACTCCCCCGCCGGGGGCCAGGGTATGAACACGGGTCTCCAGGACGCCGCCAACCTCTCCTGGAAGCTCGCCGCCGTCCTGCGCGGCGACTCGGGCGATCCGGCGGCGCTGCTCGACAGCTACCACGCCGAGCGGCACCCGGTCGGCACGGCCGTCCTCCGGAGCAGCGGGGTGATCATCCGTCTCGCCATGGTCCGCACACCGCTCGGCCGCGCCGCCCGCGCCGCGGTCGCCCGCCTGGTCTCCACGGGTCCGGTCTCCGCCCGGGTGACCGGCAGGCTCAGCGGGATCGGCATCTCGTACCCGGCCCCGCGGGGTGCCCACCGGCTGGTGGGCCGTCGGGCACCGGACCTGTCGCTCACCGAGGGCCGCCTGTACGAGCTGCTGCGTCGGGGCACGTTCGTCCTGGTCGCCCCAAGGGGTGCCGAGCCGACCGCCCCGGAGATCACCACTGCGCCCGGCAAGGTCGTGCGGACCACATGGGCGAACGACTCCCGCCGCACCGCCCTGCTGATCCGCCCCGACGGCCACATAGCCTGGGCCCACGACTGAGCCCGGGACGGCACCGCCGTGACCAGGCCCGGCACCGACCGGCAGCACGGCGTGCACGGCACGGCGGGACGGACAGCACGGCGACACGGCGGGCCCGTCAGGCCCGGCCCGCGGGGACGGACGCACCGCACGGCACGTACAGCCCACCCAGCAGGCAGACAGGCACGGCACGCACGACAGGCGCCACCAGCTTGCCTCGGGCAATGATCATGTACACCCCACACGGCCGGGCGAGCGCGCCTATGCTGACGGCGTACCGCTCGCCGTCGCCCGAGGAGCATGCCGACCATGACCGCCGCCGCACTGCCCGTCGCCGTCGTCACAGGAGCCAGCAGCGGCATCGGAGCCGCGACCGCGCGCCACCTGGCCGAGGCCGGGCACCACGTCGTGCTCACCGCGCGCCGCAAGGACCGCGTCGAGGCCCTGGCCGCCGAGCTGACCGAGGCCGGGCACCAGGCGACGGCGTACGCGCTCGATGTCACCGACCGCCCGGCCGTGGACGCCTTCGCGGCCTCCCTCGACCGCTGCGACGTGCTGGTCAACAACGCGGGCGGCGCGCTCGGCGCCGACCCGGTCGCGACGGGCGACCCCGAGGACTGGCGCCGCATGTACGACGTGAACGTCCTCGGCACGCTCCACATGACGCAGGCGCTGCTGCCCGCGCTCACCGCGAGCGGCGCGGGCACGGTCGTCGTGGTCTCCTCCACGGCAGGCCACGCCACGTACGAGGGCGGCGCGGGCTATGTCGCCGCGAAGAACGGCGCCCGGGTCCTCGCGGAGACGCTGCGGCTGGAGATCGTCGGCACGCCGGTCCGGGTCATCGAGGTGGCGCCCGGCATGGTGAAGACGGAGGAGTTCGCCACGACCCGGTTCCGGGGCGACACGGAGCGGGCGGCGAAGGTCTACGAGGGCGTGCCCGACCCGCTGTCGGCCGACGACGTGGCCGACACGATCGCCTGGGCCGTGACCCGCCCGCCGCACGTCAACATCGACCTGCTCGTGGTCCGCCCCCGCGCCCAGGCGTCGAACCACAAGGTGCACCGGGAGAGCTGACGTGCCGGAAGGGGGCCGGTCCGCCCCAGCCGGTCCAGCCCCCCCGCCCTCAGCCCCGCCTCAGGCTCCGGCCCCCGCCCTCAGCCCTTCACGCAGATGACCTGCTTGAGCTTCGCCACGACCTCCACCAGGTCGCGCTGCTGGTCGATGACCTGCTCGATCGGCTTGTACGCGGCGGGGATCTCGTCCACGACCCCGGAGTCCTTGCGGCACTCCACGCCCCGCGTCTGCTCCTCCAGGTCCCGCGTGGAGAACCGGCGCTTGGCGGCGTTGCGGCTCATCCGCCGGCCGGCGCCGTGCGATGCGGAGTTGAAGGACTTCTCGTTGCCGAGGCCCTTGACGATGTACGAGCCGGTGCCCATGGAGCCGGGGATGATCCCGTACTCGCCGCTGCCCGCGCGGATCGCGCCCTTGCGGGTGACGAGCAGGTCCATCCCGTCGTACCGCTCCTCCGCCACGTAGTTGTGGTGGCAGGAGATCTCCCGCTCGAAGGTCACCTTGGCCTTCTTGAACTCCTTGCGGACGACGTCCTTCAGGAGCGCCATCATCACCGAGCGGTTGTACTTGGCGTACTCCTGCGCCCAGAACAGGTCGTTGCGGTACGCGGCCATCTCCGGGGTCTCCGCGACGAACACGGCGAGGTCCCGGTCGATCAGGTCCTGGTTGTGCGGCAGGCCGCGGGCGACGCCGATGTGGTGCTCGGCGAGCACGTTGCCGATGTTCCGCGACCCGGAGTGCAGCATCAGCCACACCGACCCGGTCGAGTCCAGGCAGACCTCGACGAAGTGGTTACCGCTTCCGAGCGTTCCCATCTGCTTCGCGGCCCGCTCCTGACGGAATTTGACCGCTTCGGCGATGCCGTCGAAGCGCGCCCACAGGTCGTCCCAGCCCTTCTCCGCGAAGCCCTCGAACCGGCCGGGGTCCACCATCTCGTCGTGCATGCCCCGGCCCACCGGGATGGCCCCCTCGATCCGCGACCGCAGCCCGGACAGGTCGCCCGGCAGGTCGTTCGCGGTCAGCGACGTCTTCACGGCGGACATGCCGCAGCCGATGTCCACGCCCACCGCAGCAGGGCAGACCGCGCCGCGCATGGCGATGACGGACCCGACCGTGGCGCCCTTGCCGTAGTGGACGTCCGGCATCACGGCGAGGCCCTTGATCCACGGCAGAGTCGCGGTGTTCCGCAGTTGCTGGAGGGCGACGTCCTCCACCCCCGCCGGGTCCGTCCACATGCGGATGGGTACCTGCTCCCCCGGCACCTCGACGTACGACATACTCCTCGATCCCCCAGAAAGTTCAGAAAGCGCAAAATCCGGCGCCAGAACTGACATAAGTGACAGCAGACCGGCAGCAACGGCGCGCGTGCGATACACATTGTGTTCACCGGCCGCCGACCACCGGCAAGCTGTTTTCACCGTGACCGCAGGAAGGGAGCCCGGGACCGTGCAGCGAAGGGCGTACGCAACCGGCATGGCCGCTCTCCTCGCGGCGGCACTCAGCGCGACCGCCCTCGCAGGATGCAGTTCCGGTTCGGGACCGACCGGTTCCGACATCGACGCCAAGGCCGGCACCGCGACCGGCGCCGTCGCCCAGCCCGGCCGCTACCGCACCCTCCTGGAGCCGTGCGGCTCCGTCTCCCGCGCCACCCTGCGGAACATGCTCCCCGCCGTCACCGCGCTTCCGACCGAGCAGCGCGACCGCGTCCTGCGCGGTACGGCCGCCGTCACCTACGACACGGACCGCCGCGTCGGCTGCGCCTGGAAGGCCGACGGCCCGGACGCGATCCACCACCTCACCCTCGACTTCGAACGCGTCGTCTCCTACGACCCGTCCGTCAGCGACGAGACGCGGGCCCAGGAGGTGTACACGACCAAGGAGTCCGCCGCCGGGCTCACCCCCGCCTCACCGCCCGCCACCACCCCGGACACGCCCCCCGGCACCGGCACGCCGCCCACCGGCACACCCGCCCCCGGCACCACCGCCAAGCCCCCCGCCCCCGCCAAGGCGGACGAGCCGGGCGCCGGAGCCGGTACCCCCCTCGCCGCGGCCGACCCGCAGGCCCAGACCGTCTCCCCCGCCGCCCCCTCCCCCACGGCCTCCACCCCGCCCGAGGGCCTGGAGTCCCGGACGCTCACCGGCCTGGGCGACGTGGCGTTCCTCGACGACGTCCTCGCCCCGGCGGGTTCGGCCACCCAGCAGCGCGTCGTCAGCGTGGTGTTCCGCACATCGAACGTGATCGTGACCGTGCGGTACGCGGCCCAGCCCACCCGTGCCGGCGAGGTTCCGGACAGTGAGGAACTGCAGGAAAAGGCGCGCGAGCTGGCGGTCCGTCTGGCCGAGCGGTTCGACGAGTGACCCGCGTGCCGGGCACCGCCGCGCCACACCCCGAGGCCGTCCGGGGTGCGCCGACGGCCCCCGGCCCGGCGCCCGGACGGGCTACCGTGGCCGGGCCGGTTCGCCCGGACCGTACGACCGGACCGTATGACAGGCCGGTACAAGGGACTCGTACGACAAGCGACAGAGCGACTGAAGGAACCATGCACCGATCAGCCCCGCGTCTCACCCGCATACTCGCCTGCGCCGCCGTCCCGGTGATGCTCGTCGCCGCCGGCTGCTCGTCGGACGACTCCGGCTCCGACGCGTCCGCGTCGCCCTCCGCGTCCGCCGCGGGCGGTGCCTCCGCCGCGCCCGCCACGTCGGCGGCGCCCGCGCCGAGCGTCGCCCCGGCGAAGTTCGCGAAGCTGCCGGACGCGTGCAAGTCCATCACCGCGAAGACGGTCGAGGACCTCGTGCCCGAGGTGAAGAAGAAGGCCGGTACGCCGGGCAAGTCCTCCGACCTCAACGACCGCGGCAACTGCTCCTGGAACGGCCTTGAGGACAAGGGCGTCAAGGGCTCCGACTACCGCTGGCTGGACGTCTCGCTGCTCCGCTTCGACTCGGACCAGACGCTCGGCACGGGCGAGAAGCGCGCCCAGGACAAGTACGTGAGCAAGGTGGCCGAGGTGAAGGCGACCGAGGGCGCCACCGACGTGGTCACCTCCTCCGTGCCGGGCGTCGGCAACGAGGCCCGCGCCATCAGCTACTCCATGAAGAAGACCGGCGAGACCTTCCGCTACGGCGTGATCGCGGTCCGCACGGAGAACGTGGTCGTCACCGTCTCCTACAACGGCACCGGCTACGCGGGCGCCAAGGCCCCGGCCGCAGGTGAGCTGATGGAGGGCACGGTCAAGGCCGTCAAGGACGCCGTCGCCGCCGTGGCCGCCGCCAACAAGTAACCGCCGGTAGCGCGGGAGAAGACGAGATCCGGCCGCCCCGCGCGGCCGGATCTCGCACGCGTGTGCCAGGCTGTGCCCGCGAAAAGCACAGGCGAACCAGGGGAGGGGACCGCGGGTGGCCGCGATGCAACTGACACGGACGCACCGCGTTTTGATCGGTGTCGTGGTCGCCGGTGCCCTGGTCATCGCGGGGATCGGTTTCGCGGGCTCGTACGCGGCGGTGCGGGAGCTGGCGGAGAAGAAAGGTTTCGGCGACTTCTCCCTGGTCTTCCCCATCGGCATCGACGCCGGTATCTGCGTCCTGCTCGCGCTCGACCTGCTGCTGACCTGGCTGCGCATCCCGTTCCCGCTGCTGCGGCAGACGGCGTGGCTGCTGACCGCCGCGACGATCGCCTTCAACGGCGCCGCGGCCTGGCCGGACCCGCTCGGTGTGGGCATGCACGCCGTCATCCCGATGCTGTTCGTCGTGGCCGTCGAGGCCGCCCGCCACGCGGTGGGCCGGATCGCGGACATCACGGCCGACAAGCACATGGAGGGCGTACGGCTCACCCGCTGGCTGCTGTCGCCCGTGCCGACGTTCCGGCTGTGGCGGCGGATGAAGCTGTGGGAGCTGCGGTCGTACGACCAGGTGATCAAGCTTGAGCAGGACCGGCTGATCTACCAGGCGCGCCTCCAGGCCCGGTTCGGCCGCGCCTGGCGGCGCAAGGCGCCCGTGGAGGCGCTGATGCCGCTGCGCCTCGCGAAGTACGGCGTCCCGCTGGCGGAGACCGCCCCGGCGGGCCTGGCGGCGGCGGGCATCGAACCGGTCCTGCTGCCCCCGAACCCGGTCGCCCAGGAGGCACCCGCCGCTCTGGCGACGGCCGAGGCGCCGGCACCCCTGGCGGCCGCCCCCGTGGCGGAACTCCCCCAGGCGGCGACCCCGCAGCCGGCCGAGCACGAGCAGGCGGCTCCGCACCAGGCCCAGCCGCACGCGCTGGTCAAGACACAGCCCGAGGCCCAGCCGCAGCCCGAGCCCCCGGCCCAGTCCCACGCCCAGGTCCAGCCCCACGCCCAGGCGCAGCCCCCGACGCAGCAGCAGCCCCAGCTCCAGGCGCAGGCCCAGGCCCAGCCCCCGGTCCCGGCCCAGGCCACCTCGCCTGCCGAAGCCTCAGTCCAGGGCCAGGTAGGCCCCCAGGCCACTGCCCCGGAGCAGCACCAGCAGGCCCACCCGTACCTCCAGCCGCACCCGGCCCAGGCCCGCCACGCCGAGGCGCCCGAACCGGCCCGGGTGGCGGCCCCCGAACCCTCCCACCAGCGCCCCGCCCCGGAGCGGCAGGCGCCCCAGACCAAACCGGCCCCGGAGCCGGCCCACCCCGAACCCGCCAGCCACGTCAGCCCCTGGTTCGCGGCGCCCAAGCCGCCCCACGAGACCGCCCAGGCGGGCCCGTACGGCCCGGCAACGCACGCCGAGCAGCCCCGCACCGAGCAGCTCCCCGCCGAACCGCCCAGCGTCGAGGGGAGGCCGTACGCCGACACATCGGCCGAGGTCCTTCCCGAGGTGAACGACGCTGAGTACCTCCACGCGGCGTACGAGGCGTTCCAGGCGTACGTGGACGAGCACGGCGCCGAGCCGACCGCCGACGCCCTGGTCCATCACCTCGCCAACGCGTACGGCCTCCGGCACTCCCGTGCCATCCCGATGCTCCGCCGCGTGCTCACCAACTTCAGGACCCGCTACGACGCGGAGCTGAAGGAGAACCACATCGCCTGACCCCCGCCCCCGGAACGCGCGCAGCGGCGGCGCCCACCGCCCCGACGTGCCCCGGCCCACCGGAGCCCCCAACGGTCGTCGTCCATCGGATGCCGGAAAGCCACCGGCCCGGCGTGCTCCCCCGTCACCAATAGGAACACCGCCCCGGCCGAGAAGGTTGCGCCCAGCCGCAACACCCACGGCACCCGGGCCCGCCCAATGCCCCCGGCCCGCCAGAGGCCCGCACCCGCCCAAAGCCCGCCTCCCCCGGCGCGGGCCCGCACAGGCCCGCCACCCCTGGCCCGCCCTGGCCCGCCCTGGCCCGCCCTGGCCCGCCGCAGGCCTCGCCACCCCCGGCGCGCCGGCCACCCCAACCCACCGCAGGCCCCGCCAACCCCAGCCCGCGCGGGCCCGGGCCCGCCCCCGCCCAAAGCCACACCCCCGGTGGCGGCACCCCAACCCGCCGCCCGGCCGCTCCCGTTCCACCGCACGCACCCACCACACCCCCGGCCGCGTCAGTCGGCCCCCGCCCTCCCCCGCTTCCCCGTCTCCCCGTACAAGGCGAGGGCGGCTCCGGCCACGGCGAGGGCCACGTACACCGGCGTCGGCAGGTCCCACCACTGCTGGAGCACCCCCCACGGCTCGCCCCGGTAGACGCGGCCCGCGATGCCCAGCACGCCCTGCGCGCCCATGAACCAGCCCAGAAGCCCCACGAGTTCCCTCATGCCGAAAGGCTCTCGTGGCCACCCCGCCGACCACGTCGTACGCGGGGCGGAACCCGGAGTCATCCGAACGGTGCAGGAACGCCGAAGGGCCCCACCCCGCGAGGTGAGGCCCTTCGTACGTCATTCGGGGCACCGGGCCCCGGATGTCACGCGCCCAGCAGCTTGCGCACGCGCTCCGCGCCGACCGCCAGGAGCAGCGTCGGGAGGCGCGGGCCCGTGTCCCGGCTGACCAGCAGGCGGTACAGCAGGGCGAAGAAGTCCCGCTGTGCCGTCTTCAGCTCGGGCGTCGGCTTCGCCTCCGGGTCGAGCCCGGCCATGACCTTCGGCACGCCGTAGACCAGCGTCGTCAGACCGTCCAGCGACCAGTGGCTGTCCAGGCCCTCCAGCAGGAGCCGCAGCGACTCGCGGCCCTGGTCGTCGAGGGAGCCCAGCAGCTCCGTGTCCGGCTCGTCGCGCACGATGGTGCGGGCCTCGGCGGGGACCTGCGTGGTGATCCAGTTCTCCGCGCGGTCCAGCCGCGGCCGCGCCTCGTCCAGCGACGACAGCGGGTTCTCCGGGTCCAGCTCGCTCAGGATGCGCAGCGTCTGCTCGTCGTGGCCGGCCGTGATGTCCACGACCGAGGCGAGCGTCCGGTACGGGAGCGGGCGCGGCGTGCGCGGCAGCTCACCGGCGGCGCTGCGCACCGCCCGTGAGTGCGCGGCGGCGTCGGCGGGCAGCGCCGTGCCGTCCGCGACCTTGGCCTCCAGCTTGTCCCACTCGTCGTAGAGCCGCTGGATCTCCTGGTCGAACGCGATCTTGAAGGACTGGTTCGGCTTGCGGCGCGCGTACAGCCAGCGCAGCAGCGGCGCCTCCATGATCTTCAGCGCGTCCGCCGGGGTGGGCACGCCGCCCTTGGACGACGACATCTTCGCCATGCCGGAGATGCCGACGAAGGCGTACATCGGGCCGATCGGCTGGACGCCGTCGAAGACCTCGCGGACGATCTGGCCGCCGACGACGAACGACGAACCGGGCGAGGAGTGGTCCACGCCGCTGGGCTCGAAGATCACGCCCTCGTAGGCCCAGCGCATCGGCCAGTCGACCTTCCAGACCAGCTTGCCGCGGTCGAACTCGTTCAGCAGCACCGTCTCGGAGAAGCCGCACACGCAGCTGTACGACAGCTCGGTCGTGTCGTCGTCGTACGACGTGACGGTCGTGAGGTCCCGCTCGCAGCGGCCGCAGTACGGCTTGTACGGGTAGTACCCGCCCGCGCCGCCCGAGCCGTCGTCCTCGCTGGCCGCGCCGGAGCCCTCGGCGGCCTCGAGCTCGGCCTCGTCCACCGGCTTCTGCTGCTTCTGCTTCTGCGCCTTGGGCTGGCCGGTGGCCTTGTCCTTCGTCCGGTACCGGTCGAGGATCGCGTCGATCTCCGCGCGGTGCTTCATCGCGTGCAGGATCTGCGCGCGGTAGGCGCCGCTCGTGTACTGCTCGGTCTGGCTGATGCCGTCGAACTCGACGCCCAGCTCGGCGAGCGACTCGACCATGGCGGCCTTGAAGTGCTCCGCCCAGTTCCCGTACGGGGAGCCGGCCGGGGCAGGGACGGACGTCAGGGGCTTGCCGATGTGCTCGGCCCAGGAGTCGTCCACGCCCGGGACACCGGCCGGCACCTTGCGGTAGCGGTCGTAGTCGTCCCAGGAGATCAGGTGCCGGACCTCGTGCCCGCGGCGGCGGATCTCGTCGGCCACCAGGTGCGGGGTCATGACCTCGCGGAGGTTGCCGAGGTGGATGGGGCCGGACGGGGAGAGGCCGGAGGCGACGACGACCGGTTTGCCAGGCGCACGTCGCTCCGACTCGGCGATGACCTCGTCCGCGAAACGGGAGACCCAGTCGGTCTCGGTGCTGCTCTGAGCCACGATCGGCACGTCCTTGGTGTTGTTCTCTGCGGGTTTCGAAGGGCTGGTCCCGGGGCGGTGTCGCCCCTCGGCCATTCTCCCAGACGGAACAACCTGACCGGAGGTTGTCCACAGGCGGCCTTCCTCCGCGGCCGGAGTTGTCCACAGACTGGGAAAGCCGTGGGAAAGAGGTTGCTCGACCGTGGGACACTTGACAACCGGAAAAGCACCACACGGACAGCCTCCGGACACCCCGGATGCCCGGCCGCCCGGACACCGGACACACACACGACCCCGACACAGGAACGGAAGCTCATGGCCTCGGTCCCTTCCCTCGCTTCGACCGTGCAGCAGCGCCTCGCGGACGCCCTCTCGGCAGCACTGCCGGAGGCCGGTTCCGCCGACCCGCTGCTGCGACGTAGCGACCGGGCCGACTTCCAGGCCAACGGCATCCTGGCGCTCGCGAAGAAGCTCAAGGGCAATCCGCGCGAGCTGGCGACGAAGGTCGTCGAGGCGCTCCCGGCGGACGACGTGCTGAAGGACGTCGAGGTCTCAGGCCCCGGCTTCCTCAACATCACGGTCGGCGACCGGGCCATCGTGGAGACGCTGGCGGCCCGCGCCGCCGACGACCGGCTCGGCGTGCCGTTCGCGGAGAAGCCCGGCACGACGGTCATCGACTACGCCCAGCCGAACGTGGCGAAGGAGATGCACGTCGGGCACCTGCGGTCCGCCGTCATCGGCGACGCGATGGTGCAGATCCTGGAGTTCGCCGGTGAGAAGGTGATCCGCCGCCACCACATCGGCGACTGGGGCACCCAGTTCGGCATGCTCATCCAGTACCTGATCGAGCACCCGCACGAGTTGGACCACAAGGCGGACACGGACGACACGGAGGTCTCCGGCGAGGAGGCCATGTCGAACCTGAACCGGCTGTACAAGGCGTCCCGCGCGCTGTTCGACTCGGACGAGGAGTTCAAGGCGCGCTCCCGCGACCGGGTCGTCCTCCTCCAGTCCGGCGACCCGGAGACGCTGCGGCTGTGGCAGCGCTTCGTGGACGAGTCGAAGATCTACTTCTACTCGGTCTTCAACAAGCTGGACATGGAGATCCACGACCCGGACGTGGTCGGCGAGTCCGGTTACAACGACATGCTGGACGAGACGTGCCGCCTCCTGGAGGAGTCGGGTGTCGCGGTCCGCTCGGAGGGCGCGCTGTGCGTGTTCTTCGAGGACGTGAAGGGCCCGGACGGCCAGCCGGTCCCGCTGATCGTCCGCAAGTCGAACGGCGGGTACGGCTACGCGGCGACGGACCTGTCCGCGATCCGCGACCGGGTGCGGAACCTCGGCGCGAGCACGCTGCTGTACGTGGTGGACGCGCGGCAGTCGCTGCACTTCAAGATGGTCTTCGAGACGGCGCGCCGGGCGGGCTGGCTGGGCGACGACGTGAAGGCCGTCCAGCTCGCGTTCGGCACGGTCCTCGGCAAGGACGGCAAGCCGTTCAAGACCCGTGAGGGCGAGACGGTCCGGCTCGTGGACCTGCTGGACGAGGCGATCGAACGCGCCTCGGCGGTCGTCCGGGAGAAGGCCGAGAGCCTGCCCGAGGACCAGCGGCTCACCGAGGAGGAGATCGTGGAGCGCGGCGCCCAGGTCGGCATCGGCGCGATCAAGTACGCGGACCTGTCCACGTCCGCGTCGCGTGACTACAAGTTCGACCTGGACCAGATGGTGTCGTTGAACGGCGACACCTCGGTGTACCTCCAGTACGCCTACGCCCGTACCCGGTCCATCGCCCGCAAGGCGGGTGACGCGAAGCCGGCCGCGCACGCGGAGCTGGAGCTGGCCCCGGCGGAGCGCGCGCTCGGCCTGCACCTCGACCAGTTCGGGGAGACGCTCGCCGAGGTGGCCGCGTCGTACGAGCCGCACAAGCTCGCCGCGTACCTGTACCAGCTGGCGTCGCTGCTGACGACGTTCTACGCCGAGTGCCCGGTCCTGAAGGCCCCGACGCCGGAGCAGGTGGAGAACCGGCTGTTCCTGTGCGACCTGACGGCGCGGACGCTCAGCAAGGGCATGGCCCTCCTGGGCATCCGCACGCCCGAGCGGCTCTGACGCCTCCCGGCCGGGGGCGGCTCTGATGCTCCCGGCCCGCCCGTAGCCGCCGGTGCCCCCTGTCGGGTCGCCGCGCCCGCACAGCGCGGCGACCGGACGGGGCCGGTCAGCCTGCGGCGCGGCCGAGCGGGGGCGGGGAGGGTCTCAGCCCTCGTCCGGCGTGTGGGGAATCCACGCACCACCGCCCAGCGGGTAGTCGAACATGGGCCGCCCCGTGGTCGCGCTCGTCGCGAACGGCCGCCCCCGGTCGTCGATCAGCAGCGTGCCCCGTCGGCCCCCGCTGCTCCACTCCAGCTCCAGGTACCAGCGCACCGAGTGCCCGGCCGTGTGCGCCGTCACCCGCAGCATCTGCGGGTCGTCCGCCGACACCTTGTACGGGAAGTCACCCGCCGGGATCTCCCTGTCGCCCTGCTGCCCCGCGACTGGCACGGTGCGCGGACGCGCCGCGTCCAGGTTGACGTCCAGGCTCATGGGCGTCATGTCCCCGCCGCAGCCCACGCCCATCGTGTACGCGTTCCACGGCAGCGGCGCGCTCTTCTCCACCACCCGCACGTGCAGGGCGTGCAGCACCACCGTCTCCTCGCCCGTGCCCTGGACGGTCAGCTCCATCAGCATGTCGCCGCCCGGCACCCCGCCGAGACCGGTGACCCAGCCGCGCGCACCCTGCTCCGAGGGCGGCGGCGGCATCCGGGTGTGCGGCCGGTCCACCACGTACACCTGACTGCACGGGTCCCGCCAGACGTACGGGCGCACGTCCACGGTCAGCGGTACGCCGCCGTCCCGCCGGTCCGGCGCGGACCCGCCCGGCCGCGCGGTCACGCTTGGCGCGGTGAAGGTGGGGCTCGTGGTGGCGGAGGGGCCGGGGGTGCCGGAGGCGGAGGCGGTCGGCGTGGGAGACGCGGCAGGGCTCGTACCGGTGGGGTGGGTTGGCCCCAAGGGGCCGGTGCTCGCGGTGTGCGGGCCGCCGTTCGCGTGGACGGTGCCCTTCGACGTATCCGAGTGCAGGGCCATGGTGAGTGCGGCGGAGGCGGTCAGCGCCACGACGGCGGCCACGGCGGCGGCCAGCCGGACCCGCCGTCGCCGCTCCCGGTCATCGCCGGACGCCCGCGACGAGGCGGGCACGAGGACGGCGACGGGCTCGGGCTCGGATTCGGGGGGCTCGGGCTCGGATTCGGGGCTGGAGCGGGTGGGCTCGGTGCTGGTGTTCCCGGGCTCGGGTGCTGTGGGCTCGGGCTCGGCGGGCTCGGGCGCGGTGGGTGCGGTGGGTGCGGTGGCCGTGCCGTTGCCGCGCTCAACGGCTGCGGCGGCTGAGGGGGCCGGTTCGGCGGGGCCGTTCGGCTCGGGGATTCCCGTCGGAGCGGTACGGCTCCGACGCCTGGCCTCGTCGGCGACGATCCAGCGCCGGTGCAGGGCGATCATCTCGTCCCGCGACGCCCCGCACAGCCGCGCGAGCCGTTCCACAGGGGCGAACTCCGTCGGCACGGCGTCGCCGTTGCAGTAGCGGTGCAGCGTCGAGGTGCTCATGTGCGCGCGCCCGGCGAGGGCGCCGTAACTGAGCCCGGAGCGCTCCTTGAGCCCCCGTAACGCGTCCGCGAAGCCGTCCGGACCGGTGCCCATCCGTGTTCCCCCTCCGTCGCGCCGTCCCAGGAACGCGTTCCAGGCACCCACCAACCGTGCAGGTCAGAGCCGTTCCAGCGTTCCAGCGTCCCCCATTGTCCCCTGGACATTGCCCCGGGATCACGCGGCTCGGCACGGTGTGTCCAGCGCCACCGAAGACGGGAGCACCGATGCGGTCGGACCGCCGCCTGGACCTCGTCGATGTCTGTGCCTTCGGCGTACTGGCCGTCTGCACGGCGATCGTCCTCGCACTGATCAACCGTCATTGACCGATACCAAACGGGGAGTACGAACCACCATGCGCACCTTCCGCACCCGGACCACCACCACCGCCGTGACCGCCCTCCTGGCCGCGCTCTCGCTCACCGCCTGCCAGAACGGCGAAGGCGCCGACGCCGCCCCGGCGCCCGCCGCCGCCCCCGCCCCGGCGGGCGCCGCATCCCCCGCGGGCACCACCCAGCCCGGCACGACCGGCGGCAGGACCGGCAGCCCCACCACCCCGGCCAACAACGACAACAGCGGCCACACCGGCACCGGCAAGGACACCGGCCGGACCGGCGACAGCACCGAGCCCAAGCCGAAGCCCGCCGCCTCCGCCGCCAAGAACGGCACCTCGATCGACCCGGCCCCGTTCGTCACCTGCACCGGCGGCAACACGAAGGTGACCGTCACCAGGCCGAGCCGGCCGATCAACCACCTGCTGATCACCGCCACGAACACCGGCTCCCGCACCTGCCTTGCGTACGCGGCCCCGCTCCTCCGCTTCGACGACGAGCAGGCCACGCCCCGGCTCGTCGAGAGCAGCAAGCCGCAGGCCGTGGTGACCCTGGCCCCCGGCGAGTCGGCCCACGCGGGGGTCATCCTGAGCGGCGAGCGCGCCCCGGAGGAGGCGAACGGCCGGGTCACCCGGCGGCTCAGCGTCCTGTTCGCCCCGCGTGACGGGTCCGGCTCCGTCGGCTCACCGGCCACGGTGACGCTCCCGGCGGACACGTACAAGACGGACGACGCGGCCGTCACGTACTGGCAGAGCGGTCTGGACGACGCCCTCATGTACTGAGAAAGGCCCGGGAGCGCGGCGCGGGGCGGGACACCCACACATCCCCGGCCCGCTCCGGCCGGGAGCAGCCACCCGACGTGCCCCGGCCCCCGGCCCCCTGGCCCCAGCCCCCACGCTCCGGCCGGCGCCCATCCGGCGGCCGGCGGCCATCCGGCGGCGGGCCCATCCGGCGGCCGGCCCGGCGCCTCAGATCAGCGGGTGCGACGGCTTCCCCTTCGCGTCGTCGATCTCCACATGCGCCTTCTGCAGCAGCTGCGTGGCGATGTCCATCAGCGCGCGGGCGCCCGCGATCTCCTCGCCGACCCGCAGCTGCCCGGAGTCGGACGGGTGGCGCTGGGCCTGCCCGTGCCCCCGCACCTCGGTCCCGTCCCCGAGCCGCACGAGCGCGGCGGCCTTGGTCCGGTTGCCGTCCTCCTGGAACTCCATATCGACGTGCCATCCGACTAGCGTGTGCATACGGAACACCTCCAGTACCTCCCTTCCAGGGTGCTCCGATTCCCCGCACTCCGCCCTCCGGCCACCGCCCCCGGGGACGGGCCCGGCCGGCGGGTCCGGCGTGCGGTCGGACCGGGCGGGTCGGGCGTGCGGTACGGGCGGTCCATGGGCGACGGTGGTACCGCCCCGCTGCCCGCGGGCGCGCCCCTGCCGTGAGGAGATCCACGTGAACATGACCCTCGAAGTCGTCCCGGTCCCGGTGACCGACCTGGACCGGGCGAAGGAGTTCTACGGCGAGAAGTGCGGCTTCAGGATCGACCTGGACAGCGAGGTGGCGCCGGGCATCCGGGTCATCCAGGCGACCCCGCCGGGCTCGCGCTGCTCGATCGCCCTGCTGAGCGGGATGCCGCAGATGCCCGGCACCAGGAAGTCGGAGCCGGGGTCGCTGCACGGCCTCCAGCTGTGCGTCACCGACATCGAAGCGGCCCGCGCCGGGCTCGTGGAACGGGGCGTGCGGGTCTCCCCGGTCATGCGCCTCGGCGCGACGGGCTGGGAGGAGGGCAAGGGCGACACCTGGAACTCGTTCATGTCCTTCGAGGACCCGGACGGCAACGGCTGGCTCGTCCAGGAGGCCCCGGCCGAGCTGTCGGAACGGTAGGGACACGGCTCCGGGGGCGGGCCCGCCCGGAACCCGCACGGCCGGGCGGACCCGTCCACCACACCCCGGTTCGTACCCCCCCCACCTGACCACCCCACGACCCCGACCCGCCCCGTGACGCCCCGCATCCCCGGGCCCCCTCCCGTGGTTGTCCCTCCGGAAACACCCCCACCGGAGAGGACACCACCAGGTGAACACCCCACGCGCCCTCCCCCGGGCCGTCGCCGCCACCGCCCTCGCTTCCGCGCTCGCCCTGTGCGCACCCACCACCGCCACCGCGGCAACGACGACAGTCCCGGCACCAGCACAGACCACCACCAAGACCAAGGACGGCTGGCAGCAGGACGGCCTGCACCTGAACGCCACCGACAACGCCAAGGTCGACGCGTTCATCGCCGACGCCCGCCAGGCCGAACGCACCATCAGCCCCCAGGTCCGCGCCGCCGCCTGGCTCACCGACGCCGAGCTGATCGGCTTCGAAAACCGCCTCAAGTCGCCCGACTCCCTCAAGCGCAAGGTCGCCACCGCCATGAAGGAGGCGCCCGGCCAGAGCGTCGAGGCGACCCTCGCCACCATCAACGACGCCGTCCGCTACACCCTCCAGTGGCCCGACGCGCGCTACACGACCGGCGTTATCGCCGCGTCGTCCCACCTCGCCGCCTGGGGCAACGACAGCGTCCGCTGGAAGAACACCTGGGGCAGCTCCGGCTACAAGGGCGTCAACTCGGCCTGGCGGGCGCCCCGTTCGGGCATGCGCTTCGAGATCCAGTTCCACACGCCCGCCAGCAAGTGGGCGCAGGAGGAGACCCACAAGCTGTACGAGGAGCAGCGCCTCCCCGGCACCTCGCCCGAGCGGAAGAAGCGGCTCCAGGAGCAGCAGAACGCCATCTTCGCCTCCGTACCGGTCCCCGAAGGCGCCGACCGCCTGACCGCGCCGGCCCCCGCCGTCCCCCACCAGCCCCAGCCGCAGCGCGCAAAGGCGGCGACCGCCTCCAACTGACCCAAGCGAGAAGGCGGTCCGCCACCCCGGCGGGCCGCCCTACGATGCCCCCATGCGCTACGCAGACGGCCCCACCGCGACCGCCGAGACGCCCATAGCCGCACCCCCCGCCCGCGTCTGGTCCGTGGTGACGGACATCGGCCTCCCCGCCCGGCTGAGCCCCGAACTCCAGCGCGCCACCTGGCTGGACGGCGCCACCGCGCCCGCCCCCGGCGCCCGCTTCGAGGGCCACAACAGCCATCCCCTCCTCGGCACCTGGCGCACCCACTCCCATGTGCGCGAACTGGTCGAGCACCGCTCCTTCGTCTGGGCCGTCACCGACCCGGACGGCCGCTTCGGCGACAAGGACCCCGACCCGCGGCACCCGCTCGCGACCTGGCGCTTCGACCTGTCGCCCGCTCCCGGCGGCACCACCCTCCTGCGCCACACCGTCCGCCTGGGCCCGGCCCGTTCCGGCGTCAGCCTCGCCATCGACCGCGCCCCGGACCGCGAGGAGGCCATCGTCGCCGCCCGCCTGGCCGAGCTCCGCGCGAACATGGCCGCCACCCTCCGGGGCGTCAAGGCGCTCGCGGAGGAACGGACCGGCTGAGAAATCCCCGTCGCGGTGTCATCCGGGTCTGCCGCGACCGGGGTTTGTACGGGTGGAGAGGCGCCCCTCCGTCGAGTCCACCCGCAGTTCCCGAGGAGACCCGCACCCATGACCCGGACGAAGAAGTACGCGGCGGCCGCTGCCGTCGCCGCCGTGCTGGTGGGAGTGCCGACCGGGGCGTACGCCACCCACGCGACCCACGCCACCGAAAACGCCCCCGCCGCCCACCCCGCGCCCCAGCTGCCCCGGCAGGCGCCCCAGCCCCACACCCACCAGGCACAGCAGGCCCAGCAGACCCGGCCCACAACCCCCTCCGTCCGGATCATCCAGCCCGGTGAGCGGATCGACGCCCGAGACGGCTGGACGCTGTGGCTGACCCGCGAGGGCAAGCACTGGGCGGGCCCCGACGGCTACGAGAACTTCCGCAGTGTCGTGGACGGCAACATCGACCTGAGCCGCCCGGGCGTCAGCCACCAGTCGCAGGGCGACGCGACCGGCGTGTTCCACTCGGGCGTGTACTACGGCACCAAGAAGGCCGCCCGCGTCGAGCTGGTCGCCGCCGACGGCACCCGGGCCCGCGCGGCGCTGGTGGAGCTGCCCGGCAAGCCCGGCTGGGGCGCCTGGTACGTGAGCACGCCGCCCGCGACGGACCCGGGCGGCCTGGGCGTGGCCCTGTACGACCGTACGGGCAAGCTCATCGCCGAGCTGCCCGCCTTCCCCGTCTGACCCACCCCGACCTGTGGCAGGGCCCGACACGGGGCGGGCCCTGCCGCAGCACCACCCCACCGCCGTACGAACGCGAGGTTCCGCACCGTGCCGCACGAGTCCGGCTCCGAGGCCACCGACTTCGCCGACTTCGCCACGGCGGCCTGGCCCCGCCTGGTCCGCACGGCCCGCCTGCTCACCGGCGACCACCACGAGGCGGAGGACCTGGTCCAGACGACGCTGGCCAAGGTGTACAGCCGCTGGTCGAAGGTGCCCCGCGACGAGATGGACCTCTATGTGCGCCGCGCCCTCGTCAACAACAACCTCAGCAGACTGCGCCGCAAGCGCGTCGTGCACCTGCTGACACCGTTACTGCCGGACACCGCCCGCCACGCCCACGAGGGCCACGCCGACGCGATCGACCAGCGCGCCACGCTCATGGCGGCGCTCGCGGACCTGTCCCCGCGCCAGCGCGCCGTGATGGTGCTGCGGTACTGGGAGGACCTGAACGAGCAGGACATCGCGGAGGTGCTGAACTGCTCGCTCGGCACGGTCAAGACCCACGCCCGGCGTGGACTGGAGGCCCTGCGCGCCCATCCCGTACTCGCCCCCGGCATTCCCGCGTCCCCCGCCTCCCCCGGAGCCCAGCGATGACCCCCGAACCCCCGACGCGTGCGGAGTCCGAGGCGGCCGACACCGCCCGGGCGCTCCGCGCGGCATTCTGCGAAGCGGCCCGCGCCGTGACCCCGCCGCTCATCCCGCTGGAGGCCATCGAGCGGGCGGGCCGCGCCCATCGCCGCCGCCGCGCGACGGCCCTGACGACGGGCTGCGCACTGGCGGTGACGGCGGTGACGCTCACCCTGACGCAGGTCCTGTCCCGCCCGGCCGCCCCCGATGCGGCGCGGCCCCCGGTGCCGGCCCAGGAGCGGGCCACCACCCCCGGCCCCTCCTCGAACCCGTCCCGCCCGCCGGAGCCGCCGGCCCCGCCGAGGATCGTGGCGCCGGGCGAGCGGGTGGACGCGGGCGGCGGCTGGACGGTCTGGCTGACGAGGAGCGGCAAGCACTGGAAGGGCCCGGACGGGTACGAGAACGTCCGCAGCGTCAGCGACGGCAACATCGACATGACCAGCCCCGGCATCAGCCACCAGTCGGAAGGCGACCGCGAGCGCACCTTCCACTCGGGCCTCTACTACGGCACGAGGAACGTCGGCCGCGTCGAACTCACCGACGCCGCGGGCCGCAGGACCACCGCCGCCCTCCTGGAACTCCCCGGCAAGCCGGGCTGGGGCGTCTGGTACGTCACGACCCCGCCCGCCCCGGACGGCGGTGTCGGCAGCGACCAGCTGGACGTCTACGACACGACGGGCAGGCTGATCACCAGCTTTCCCCCCAGGTAGCCCCCGCCGCCACGCTGCCGCGACGGCGACCGGGGCGCACCCCTCTCCGTCAGGCCCGGCCCAGTCGCTGGGCGGCCTCGGTGGCCCAGTAGGTGAGGATCATCTGCGCGCCCGCCCGGCGGATGCCCGTGAGGGACTCCAGGATCGCCGCGTCCCGGTCGATCCAGCCCTTCTCCGCCGCGGCCTCGATCATCGCGTACTCGCCGCTGATCTGGTACGCCGCGACGGGCACGTCCACCGCGTCCGCGACCTTCGCCAGGATGTCCAGGTACGGGCCCGCGGGCTTCACCATCACCATGTCGGCGCCCTCGTCCAGGTCGAGCGCCAGCTCGCGCAGCGACTCGCGGGCGTTCGCGGCGTCCTGCTGGTACGTCTTGCGGTCGCCGCGCAGCGAGGAGCCGACGGCCTCGCGGAACGGGCCGTAGAAGGCGGAGGCGTACTTGGCGGTGTACGCCAGGATCGCCACGTCTTCCTTGCCGATCGTGTCCAGGGCGTCCCGGACCACGCCGACCTGGCCGTCCATCATGCCGCTGGGGCCCACCACGTGGACGCCCGCGTCGGCCTGGACCTGCGCCATCTCGGCGTACCGCTCCAGCGTGGCGTCGTTGTCCACGCGGCCGTCCGCGTCGAGGACGCCGCAGTGCCCGTGGTCGGTGTACTCGTCCAGGCACAGGTCCGACATGATCACCAGGTCGTCGCCGACCTCGGCACGCACGTCCCGGATGGCGACCTGGAGGATGCCGTCCGGGTCGGTCCCGGCCGTACCGGCCGCGTCCTTCTTGGCCTCCTCGGGCACGCCGAACAGCATGATCCCCGAGACGCCCGCCTCGACGGCCTCCACCGCGGCCTTCCGCAGCGTGTCCCGCGAGTGCTGCACGACACCCGGCATGGCCTGGATCGGCACCGGCTCGGAGACCCCCTCGCGGACGAAGGCGGGCAGGATCAGGTCGGCGGGGTGCAGGCGGGTCTCCGCGACCATCCGCCGCATCGCGGGCGTGGTACGCAGCCGCCGCGGGCGCGCCCCGGGGAAGGAACCGTAGACAGTCATGCCTTCACGCTACGCCCGCCCCACCCGTGCCTTTACCAACACCCAGTCGGCGCGGCCCCCCTCGCCCCTTCACGCGGGCCGCCCGCCGACGGGCGTCCTCCCGGCCGCGGCTCAGTCGCCGATGAAGGGCCCCTGGACGACGTACGCATCGCCGCGCGCCCAGCGGCTCGTCGTACGAGGTGTACGGACCGCCCTGCGCCGACAAGACGTCCCGTGCGACGTGTACGGACCGCCCTGCACGCGCAGCGGCTCGCCGTGCGACACATAGGGGCCGCCCGCGTGCGCCGTGCCCGCCGCCGCGAAGGCGAGCGCGACCGCCGCGACACCCGTACCCGCGATCCTCTTCATCCTGGCCCTCCGATACTCCTCACTCGTCCCGTCAACGCTCGCGGAGAGTCTGCTCGGCCCGCACCACCGCCCCGAAAGGATCGCCCCCGGCAGGCGTGTCGCGCGGCGACGGCCGCCGCTTGCCTCCCGCACGCGCCCCGGTACCGTGTCCGTCCGCGACCGACCAGGCCGCCGACCGGGGGGACAGACCGTGCGCAGTGCCGCCGTGACAGCCGACGGGGACCGCATCCGCTGGGCCGAGCTGCCGGGCCGCGACCCGGTCCGCGTCTACGTCCACGGCCTGGGCGCCACATCGCCCGCGTACTTCGCCGCGACCGCCGCCCACCCGCTCCTCGCCGGTCACCGCTCGCTCCTCGTCGACCTGCTCGGCCACGGCCACAGCGACCGCCCGGTCTCGTTCGCCTACACGCTGGAGGACCACGCCGACGCCCTGGCGGCAGCCCTGCGCGCGGCGGAGGTGACCGGCGCGGAGGTGGTCGCGCACAGCATGGGCGGCTCGGTCGCGATCGTTCTGGCGGCCCGCCACCCTGACCTGGTCTCCCGCCTCGTGCTGGTGGACGCGAACCTGGACCCGCTGCGTCCGGAGCCCGGCGCGGCGGGCAGCAGCGGCATCGCGGCGTACACGGAGGAGGAGTTCGTGACCGCCGGCTGGCGCGAGGTCCGCGACCGGGCGGGCGCGCACTGGTGGTCCACGATGCGCCTGGCGGGGCTGGAGGCCCTGCACCGCAGCGCGGTCCACCTGGTGCGGGGCACGGCCCCGACGATGCGCGAACTCCTGCTGCAACTGCCCCTTCCCCGCACGTACCTGCTCCCCGAGGCGGACGCCCCGCTGCCCGGCACGGCGGAACTGACGGCGGCCGGAGTCGCGGTACGGCCCGTCCCCGACTGCGGCCACAACATCATGCTGGACAACCCGGAGGCGTTCGCCCGCGCCGTGGCCGGGGCACTGGCCGACTGACGCGGCTGTCGGTGGGGCGGCTAGCCTGCGCGGATGACGCAGAAGCCCGGTGACGACCGCCGCCTCCCGCCCGCCCTCGCCGACATCGCCCGCGTGGGCTTCGACTACGACGGGGGCGAGGGCATCGACTTCGAGCCGTACGACGCCTTCGACTCCGCCGAGGAGACCACCGACTGGTTCCGCCACTGGACCGGGAACCACGACCTGGACGGCGACGCCTACCGCGTCTTCGGCCAGGACGGCTCCGGTGGTCTCGCGGCCGTCTGGTCCGCGCGCCCCGGCCGTCCCCTCACCGAGCAGCCCGTGGTGTTCCTGGGCTCGGAGGGCGAGAGCGGCGTGGTCGCCGGGAACCTGTCCGACTTCCTGTGGGTGCTGGCCGACGGTGTCGGACCGCTGGAGTCCGTCCTGTACGAGGCCCCCGAGCCGCGCCCGAGCGCGCCGCGCACCGCCCTGACCGAGGTCGCCGAACGCCACGCGACGACCCCGCGCCGCCCGGCCCGCACCATCGTCACGGAGGCCCGCGCGGAGTTCCCCACCTTCACCGAGGACCTCGACGAACTGTGCCGCTGAGGCCCGGCGGGGCGGGCCGTCAGTCCCGTACCGCGCGGTCGAACCGGGCTGCCCAGTCGCGGAGCTGAGCGACCAGTTCGGCCGGTTCGAGCACGCGGAAGTCGGCTCCGACGGAACCCAGGGCCAGCGTCGGCCAGTCCAGGGAGTCACTGGTCATGTGGATCCGGCAGTGTTCGGCGTCCACCTCCTCGACCGTGCTCCACCGCCCGATCCGCTTCCGCACGGTCGCGGCCGGGGCGTACACCAAGGCCGTCACCCGGTACGGGCGGGGAAGGCCGCCGATCCTCGCGCGGACGAACTCGGCGGCGTCGGCGGCGGGCAGGGCGCGCGGGCGGAACGGCGTGCCGGTGCCCTGCGGCGCGGTGAGACGGTCGACCCGGAACGTGCGCCAGTCCTGCCGCGTGAGGTCGTACGCGACGAGGTACCAGCGGCCCGCGAGGCGGACCAGCCGGTGGGGCTCGGCCTCCCGGCCGGTGCGGCGGCCGTCGGCGGCGGTGTAGCCGAAGCGGAGCCGTTCGCTGTCCCGGCAGGCCAGCGCCAGCGTGGTGAGCACGCCGGGGTCGACGCCCGCCCGGTCGGGGCTGCCCCAGCCGCCGGGCACGGTCATCGCGCGCAGCGCCTCGACCCGGTGGCGCAGCCGGGCCGGCATCACCTGCGCCACCTTGGCCAGCACCCGCACCGATGCCTCGGCGATGCCCTCCACCGCGCCCTCCGCGGCGGTGTGCAGCCCGACGGCCAGAGCCACCGCCTCGTCGTCGTCGATCACCAGAGGCGGCAGCGCGGCACCGGCGGCGAGCTGGTAGCCGCCGTCGACGCCGCGCTGCGCCTCCACCGGGTAGCCGAGCTCGCGCAGCCGGTCGACGTCCCGGCGCAGTGTGCGGACGGAGACGCCGAGCCGGTCGGCCAGCTCGGTGCCCGGCCAGTAGCGGTGGGTCTGGAGGAGGGACAGCAGTCGCAGCGTCCGGGTGCTGGTGTTCGCCATGCCTCCGATCCTCCCGGCAATTCAGGACGGAAAGTGGCCGCTATGACTCCTACCGTCGTCATAGACCGAGGAACACGGAACCCACCGGAGGCACAAGACCATGACCCGGACCCCGAGCCTGAACGAGTCGCCGACCCCCACCGGCGAGCGCGCCGACCTGCTGCAGACGCTGGACCTGCACCGGAACTTCCTGCGCTTCACCACCCAGGGCCTCACCGACGAGCAGGCCGGGCTGCGGACCACCGTCAGCGCGCTGTGCCTGGGCGGCCTGATCAAGCATGTCGCCGCGACGGAGCGGACGTGGGCGGACTTCATCCTGGAGGGCCCGTCGGCCATGCCCGACTTCAGCGCCATGACCGAGGCCGACTCCGCCGAGCGGGCGGGCGAGTTCCGGCTGCTGCCCGGCGAGACGCTGGCCGGCGTGCTCGCCGAGTACGAGGCGGTGGCCCGCCGGACCGACGAGCTGGTCGCCGCCCTGCCCGACCTGGACATGGACCATCCGCTGCCTCAGGCGCCGTGGTTCCAGCCCGGGGTGCGGTGGTCGGCCCGCCGGGTGCTGCTGCACGTGATCGCCGAGACCGCGCAGCACGCCGGGCACGCCGACATCATCCGCGAGTCCCTGGACGGCGCCAAGACCATGGGCTGACCGGGCCGCCCGGCCCCTCGGAAGCACCCGGACGGAAACCGGCGGCCGGCGCGCGGTGGACGGCGGCCGGGGCGGCGCCCCGCGCGAACCGGTCGGCGGCACCCGGGGTCGGCCCCCGCACGTCGCAGGGGCAGGGTGAGGCGCCCGTCCGCGCGGCGCGGGCCCGCGAGGAAGGCGGACGCCTCTTCGCACCGCCCGCCCGGGCGGCAGGGGACGGTCCCACGGACGCGGAAGCCTCCAGGGCCCTCACCCGCGCCCCCGGAACGTCCGCCCACACCTCCGGGGGCTCCGCTGGAGGATCTCAGACGCGGCGATACGCCGAGACGAGAGGTGAGGCCACCTCAGATGGTCGGGGTGTCGTCGACAACCGGCTTGTGAATCTCGACGACCGGCTTCCACCCCGCGGAGAACTCGATGAAGTCCGCACGGGTGGGGTACGTGTCGATCGCGCGACGGTCACGCTTGGGGTTGTCGCCCCCCTTGCGGCCCCGGGGGATCTGCTCCTCGAAGATGTCGACCTTCACGTCGGGAACCTCCTTGAGGCCCTGGCGCCAGATCTGCACGACGTCGGCGCCGAACGCCTGCCGGGCCGCGGCGTAAAGGGCCGTGAGGGCCCCCTTGTCCCCACCGGGGACGAAAAGCGCCAGGTCCAGTACGACACCGGCGGACTGGAGGACCTCGATGGTCTCCGAGCCGTTCTCGTCGGCCACGTAGATCCCGGCTTCGTTCTCATCGTCGGGAAGGCAGGAGACCTCTTCCTGGAATACGGTTCGCGCCGTGACCGAGCCGCCCTCGAAATCCTCACCGGACTTGGTCAGAAAAGCAGGGACATAGCAGCCGGGAAGTTTGAGTGCTGCCGTGTCGGCGGAAACGAGGATCCTGTCCTGCACGCCGAGCTTCGTCACCTCTTCCAGCGAGAGGCGGCGAGCGGCGGTCTTCTCCGTGTTCACGATTTCCCTTTCAGGTCGCACTGTCCCTCCGAGCGAGGACGCTACCACGAAACCGCGAGGTCAACTGCCTCGTAAACCCTGGGTAGATGACCTCCGACGACCTGCGCGGGAGGGCATCGGAGCGGGTGCCACTCGGCCGGGAGCACGCATTCGCCGAACAGTGGCCCTCCTCGTGGTGTCGGGGGTCAAATGGCTGTTGCATTGCGGTGCGCTGGGCGGCACGGAGGGACTAAAAGAGGGCTTACGGTAGATATCCCCCATACCACCTTCGGGAGGGTGGTGGCGAGGTAAGGCGGTCCATTCGCCGTGCGTCTCGAGAGCGCAGTGGAAACCAACCGGATGGCCCGACCACGCAACACCGGCGACCTCCACCGGCGACATCCGGACGGAGCGCGAACCGGGAGTCGCGTACTACCGCGCCCTCCTCGGGCAGAGCTCCGGCGCAGTCCGCCGACGCCCGGTTGCGGACGCCATGCCATGTCGGGCGGGGTCCGGGACACAGCAGGTTGGAACCGCTCCCCGCCCTGCCACCCCGGGGTGGGGCTCGCCCCCGCGGCGTCCCGGATCCGTGAGCCGTGCCGGAAGGCGCCTCCCCAGGTCCGTACGCCACCGTTCACGGGCCGTCGACGGGCGCCGGGTCCAGCTCGGCCCACACGGTCTTGCACGGCACCGGCCCGTGCCGGACGCCGCAGCGGTCCGCCAGTTCCTCGACGAGCAGCAGCCCGTACCCGGACTCCCCCGGCACCTCGCCGGCGAGGTGCCCCCGTACCGGCGTCCGGTCGCCCCGCGTGTCGGTGACCTCGACGCACAGCGTGCCCGAACCGGTGAGGGCCAGGGTGAGGCGGAAGCTCCGCCCCGGCACCCGTTCGTGCACGGCGTTGGCCGCGAGCTCCGCCACGATCAACAGCGCGGGATCGTCGGGCACTTCCCACTCCCGCAGCCGCTCGGCCGCGAGCAGCCGGGCCAGTCGGGCACCACGCACGGGCGGTGTTCGCCTCCCGCAGGCGCGCGGACAGGCCACGGGTGTCCTGCAGGTAGATGGTGACGAAGTAGGCGAGCGCGCCGAACCCCGCCATGAAGAGGAACGTCGAAGCCGTCCCGACCGCCAGGTGGCGGTTCCTGAGGTGTTCCTTGCGGAACAGCGGCTCGGCCGCGCGTGACTCGACGCCCACGAGTGCGGCCACAGCGAGCGCCGCGAGCCCCAGGCACACCCACGTGGTCTGCGAGGACCACCCGTCCTCGGTGGCGAACGTGAACCCCATGACGGTCAGTGCGGCGGCGGCGGTCGCGAGCACGCCGCCCCTGACGTCGAGGCGCCCGGCGGGTGCCTCGGGACGGTCGAGAGGCACGCTGCGCCACGCCAGGGCGATGACCAGCGCCACGAGGGGGACGTTGACGAAGAAAACGGCTCGCCACCCCAGCGCCTGGGTCAGTACGCCGCCCAGGATCGACCCGAGGACCATGCCGGCCGATCCGGCGGCGCCCCAGATGCCGAACGCCCTGTTCCTCGCCGGTCCCTCCTCGAAGTTGGCGCTGAGCAGCGCCAGGATCGCCGGAGAGAGCGCCGCCCCGCCCACTCCCTGGACCGCCCGCCCGATCACCAGCGGCGTGGGCGAGGTGGCCGCGCCGCCGAGAACCGACCCGAGGGCGAAGAGCGCCACCCCGGCCATGAACAGGCGCCGTCTTCCGTACCGGTCGACCAGGCGCCCGCAGAGAAGCAGGAGCCCTCCGAAAGCGATCGCGTAGGCGCCGATCACCCAGGGGAGGCTGCCCTGCCGGAAGCCGAGCTCGGCGATCTCCGGCAGGGCGACGAAGACGATGTTGTAGTCGATGCCGACCAGCATCTGGGCGAGCGCCACGGCGGCGAGCAGCGTCGCGGCACGACGCGTGGCCGAGCCCGTGGCGGGACGGGTCTGGGGGGTGTCCTGATACGCGGACGTCATAATACTCCGAACTCGGAAGATCCGAGTTCGGACTTTAACAGTTCGGATGATCTGTTGGGTACCATGGATCGCGTGAACGCATCACCCGAGCCGCAGGCCGATTCAGCAGCACTGTGCGGGCTCGTCGCCCGCTTCAACCAGCGCATCGACGCCCACGCGCGCAAGGTCGCCGACCGGCTCGGCATCACCAGCTCGCAGGTGATCGCGCTGCGTGAGCTGTCCGAGCCGCTCACGCTGACCGACCTAGCGGGCCGGATGTGCTGCGAGGCGTCCAACGCCGGCTACGTGGTCGACCGGATGGCGCAGCAGGGACTGATCACGCGCCGACCACATCCCACCGACCGCCGCGCCAAGCTCATCACCCTGACCGACGCGGGGGCTTCCTGCCGGCGCAACGTCCTCGCCGCGCTCAGCGAGGAGACGCCCACATCGGCGCTGACCGCTCGCGAGATCGCCGACCTCAGCGCCCTCCTGGCGAAAGCGACCGCGACCTCCTGACATCGGGCATCGGACCCCGCGCACACACGGGAAGGCCGCCCATCGCTGCGACGGGCGGCCTTCCCGTCGTACGCCTCCGCGCGCCGACGCGCGCCGGGAACGCGTGTGGCCCGCACCCGTCCAGTCGGGTACGGGCCACACGCGGTGGGCCGGTCAGGTCGTCGTGCGCCGACGCCGCGCCCCCGGGCGCCGCTCCGAGGGGCGGGTGACCGGGTCGCCCGCCTCCAGCGCGGCCGCGCGGCGCTTCGCGCCGAACTCGGCCAGGGCCTCGGCCAGCTTCGTCACGGACGGCTCCGGGGACAGGACGTCCACGCGCAGGCCGTGCTCCTCCGCCGTCTTCGCGGTGGCCGGGCCGATGCAGGCGATCACCGTCACGTTGTGCGGCTTGCCCGCGATCCCGACGAGGTTCCGCACGGTGGACGACGAGGTGAACAGCACCGCGTCGAAGCCGCCGCCCTTGATCGCCTCACGGGTCTCCGCCGGGGGCGGCGACGCGCGCACGGTCCGGTAGGCCGTGACGTCGTCCACCTCCCAGCCCAGCTCGATCAGCCCGGCCACCAGAGTCTCGGTGGCGATGTCCGCGCGCGGCAGGAACACCCGGTCGATCGGGTCGAAGACCGGGTCGTACGGCGGCCAGTCCTCCAGGAGGCCCGCCGCGGACTGCTCGCCGCTGGGCACCAGATCCGGCTTGACGCCGAAGTCGATCAGCGCCTTGGCGGTCTGCTCGCCGACCGCCGCGACCTTGATCCCGGCGAAGGCGCGGGCGTCGAGCCCGTACTCCTCGAACTTCTCGCGGACGGCCTTCACGGCGTTCACCGAGGTGAAGGCGATCCACTCGTACCGGCCCGTGACCAGGCCCTTGACCGCGCGCTCCATCTGCTGCGGGGTGCGCGGCGGCTCGACCGCGATGGTCGGGACCTCGCTCGGCACGGCGCCGTACGACCTGAGCTGGTCGGAGAGCGACGCCGCCTGCTCCTTGGTGCGCGGCACGAGGACCTTCCAGCCGAACAGCGGCTTGGACTCGAACCACGCGAGCTGGTCGCGCTGGGCGGCGGCGCTGCGCTCCCCGACCACGGCTATGACGGGCTGGTGGCCGTCCGGGGACGGCAGCACCTTCGCCTGCTTCAGCGTCTGCGCGATGGAGCCGAGCGTCGAGGTCCACGTCCGCTGCCGGGTGGTCGTACCGGCGATGGTGACGGTCAGCGGGGTGTCCGGCTTGCGACCGGCTGCGACCAGCTCACCGGCGGCGGCCGCCACCGAGTCCAGCGTCGTGGACACGACGACCGTGCCGTCGGAGGCGCCGACCTCCGTCCAGCAGCGGTCGCTGGCGGTACGGGCGTCCACGAACCGTACGTCCGCGCCCTCGGAGTCCCGCAGCGGGACACCGGCGTACGCGGGCACACCCACGGCGGCGGCGACGCCGGGCACCACCTCGAAGGGGATGCCGGCGGCGGCGCAGGCGAGCATCTCGGAGCCGGCGTTGCCGTCGAGCCCCGGGTCGCCGCTCAGCGCACGCACCACCCGCTTGCCGCCCCGCGCGGCCTCCATGACAAGATTGGCGGCGTCCCTCAACACCGGGACCCCGGCGGTCATTGACGCATCGTCAACAACCGTCAGCTCGGGCGTGCTCACGCCCGCCCTCGCGTGGCCGCGTACGACGTCGAGCACTTCGGGCTCGGCGATCAGTACGTCCGCGCCCGCCAGCGCCTCGACGGCGCGGAGAGTCAGCAGCCCCGGGTCCCCGGGTCCGGCGCCGAGGAAGGTGACGTGCCCGCACGCGGAGAACGCCGAGGCAGCCTTGGATGCAGTGGTGGGGCTCAAAGTGCTCGCTCCCCCATAAGACCGGCCGCGCCCTTGGCGAGCATCTCGTCCGCGAGTTCGCGACCGAGGGCCACCGCGTCGTCGTGCGACGTGGGTACGGGACCGGTGGTGGACAACTGCACCAGCGTGGAGCCGTCGGTCGTGCCGACGACGCCGCGCAGGCGCATCTCATGAACATCCTGGTCGCCGGCCGCCAGGTCGGCGAGCGCGCCCACGGGGGCGGAGCAGCCGGCCTCGAGGGCGGCGAGCAGGGACCGCTCGGCGGTCACGGCGGCGCGGGTGTGCGCGTCGTCGAGCTGGGAGAGTGCCGCCACCAGGTCGGTGTCGGCGGACAGGCACTCGACCGCGAGGGCACCCTGGCCCGGTGCGGGCAGTACGGCGTCGAACGGCAGGAACTCGGTGACCTCGCCGATCCGGCCGAGCCGGTTCAGCCCGGCGGCGGCCAGGACGACCGCGTCGAGCTCGCCGCCGCGCACGTACCCGATGCGGGTGTCGACGTTGCCGCGGATGGCGACCGTCTCGATCCGCAGCCCGTGGTCGCGGGCGTAGGCGTTGAGCTGCGCCATGCGGCGCGGGGCGCCGGTACCGATGCGTACGACCCCGTCGCGCGCGGTCGCGGCGAGCTCCGCGAGCGGGAGCCCGTCGCGGGCGACGAGCACGTCGCGCGGGTCCTCGCGGACCGGGATCGCGGCGAGCACGAGATCGTCGTGCTGCGCGGTCGGCAGGTCCTTGAGGGAGTGCACGGCGAAGTCCACCTCGCGGGCGAACAGCGCGTCGCGCAGGGCGGTGACGAAGACGCCCGTACCGCCGATCTGCGCGAGATGCTCGCGGGAGGTGTCCCCGTACGTGGTGATCTCGACGAGCTCCACGGGGCGGCCGGTCAGTCGCCGGACGGCGTCCGCGACGTGCCCGGACTGGGCCATGGCGAGCTTGCTGCGCCTGGTTCCCAGCCTCAGTGCCCTAGGGGTGCTCTGGGCCCACTCGGTCATACTCGCCCTCGGTTCTTCACGTCGGCGTCATTCAGGTCGGCCCGCGAGACGGCGGCGACCGCCTCCGGGTCGAGGTCGAAGAGGGTGCGCAGCGCGTCGGCGTACCCGGCGCCGCCGGGCTCGCTGGCGAGCTGCTTCACCCGCACGGTCGGCGCGTGGAGCAGCTTGTCCACGACGCGGCGGACCGTCTGGGTGATCTCGGCGCGCTGCTTGTCGTCGAGGCCGGGGAGCCGCCCTTCGAGGCGGGCCATCTCACCGGCGACGACATCGGCGGCCATCGTGCGCAGGGCGACGACGGTCGGGGTGATGTGCGCGGCGCGCTGGGCGGCGCCGAAGGCGGCGACCTCGTCGGCGACGATGCCGCGGACCTGGTCCACGTCGGCGGCCATGGGCGCGTCGGCGGACGCCTCGGCGAGGGACTCGATGTCCACGAGCCGGACGTTCACCATGCGGTGCACGGCGGCGTCGATGTCGCGGGGCATGGCCAGGTCGAGCAGGGCCAGCGGGGCCTTACGGCCGGCCATGGCGGTCTCGACGGCGGCCGCGGTCAGGACGAGGCCGGTGGCTCCCGTGCAGGAGACGGCCACGTCGGCGGCGGCCAGCTCCTCGCCGACGGCGGACATGGGGACGGCGCGGGCGGCGACACCCGTACCGCCGGGCTCCGTGAGGATCTGCACCAGGCGCTCGGCGCGCTCGGCCGTGCGGTTGGCGATGACGACCTCGTCCACACCGGCGCGGGCCAGGGTCGCCGCGGCGAGCGACGACATGGACCCGGCGCCGATGACGAGGGCGCGCTTGCCCTTCGCCCAGGCCGGTACGTCCGGGTGGCCGACGGCGAGCTGCTCCAGGCCGAAGGTGACCAGGGACTGCCCGGCCCGGTCGATGCCGGTCTCGCTGTGAGCGCGCTTGCCGACCCGCAGGGCCTGCTGGAACAGGTCGTTCAGCAGGCGGCCGGCGGTGTGCAGCTCCTGGGCGCGGGCGAGGGAGTCCTTGATCTGGCCGAGGATCTGGCCCTCGCCGACGACCATGGAGTCCAGGCCGCAGGCCACCGAGAACAGGTGGTGGACGGCCCGGTCCTCGTAGTGCACGTAGAGGTAGGGGGTGAGCTCCTCCAGGCCGACGCCGCTGTGCTGGGCGAGCAGCGTGGACAGCTCGGCGACACCGGCGTGGAACTTGTCGACGTCGGCGTAGAGCTCGATGCGGTTGCAGGTGGCCAGGGCGGCGGCCTCGACGGCCGGTTCGGCTGCGAGGACGTCCTGGAGCAGCTTGTGCTGCGTGTCGGAGTCGAGGGAGGCCCGCTCCAGCACGCTGACGGGTGCGCTGCGGTGGCTGAGGCCGACGACGAGGAGACTCATGCCGGCATCACCGCGGGGACGTCCCCGTCGGGTCCCTTACGGCCCGCGGCGGCGGAGCCCGCCTGGGCGGCGGCCTGCGCGGTGGCGGCCTCGGAAGCGGCGGCGGCACGGACGGCGGCGGCGGACGGCAGGGGTCCCTCGCCGTCCTCACCGGCCTTGCGCTGCTCGTGGAAGGCGAGGATCTGGAGCTCGATCGACAGATCGACCTTGCGCACGTCGACGCCGTCCGGGACGGACAGCACGGTCGGCGCGAAGTTCAGGATGGAGGTGACCCCGGCGGCGACGAGCCGGTCGCAGACCTGCTGGGCGGCGCCCGCGGGCGTGGCGATGACACCGATCGACACGCCGTTGTCCTCGATGATCCGCTCGAGGTCGTCGATGTACTGCACGGGGATGCCCGCGACAGGCTTGCCGACCATGGCCGGGTCGGCGTCGATCAGCGCGGCCACACGGAAGCCGCGGGACGCGAAACCGCCGTAGTTGGCGAGGGCGGCGCCCAGGTTTCCGATACCGACCATGACGATCGGCCAGTCCTGGGTCAGGCCCAGCTCGCGGGAGATCTGGTAGACGAGGTACTCGACGTCGTAGCCGACACCGCGCGTGCCGTAGGAGCCGAGGTAGCTGAAGTCCTTGCGCAGCTTGGCGGAGTTGACCCCGGCGGCGGCGGCGAGCTCCTCGGACGAGACCGTGGGCACGGAGCGCTCCGACAGGGCGGTGAGCGCCCGCAGATACAGCGGGAGCCGGGCGACGGTGGCCTCGGGGATGCCTCGGCTACGGGTCGCCGGTCGGTGAGTTCGGCCAGTTGCCACGGTGCTCCTGCGGGATGAGCGGGGCTGCGGGCGGCCCGTCCCGAGACCGCCCCGTCCACAGCAGGCTATGTCTTTGTGAACGCGTGCACAAAGATGATGTCCGGTTTGTCCGCGCAAAGTGACCGGGGTCACGCAACTCGTTCGCGCCATCGTGGAACCAACGGGAGCCTCAGCGCGTTCGATCTTCGGATAGGGCAAAGCCGTACACACTCCCTACGATCACGCCCCCGAAACCGAACAAAAAGCACCCGATGGTAACCGCCCGGGCCCCCCGCCGAAACCGCCCGAGCCGACGACGCCCCTCAGCCAACGCGCCCCCGTCCCCCCACGCGCACGGGGCGGCGCCCCCTGCACCTACACCGCGCCACGCCGTCCGCCCCTACGGCACACCTCGCCCTCCAAGGCCACCCGGCCCTGCCGGACGGCCCACACCCCGGCCCCGCCCGACTGCGGGCCGACCCCGCGCCGAGGCACCGCCACCGCCCCGACGGCCCGCAACCCGCACCCACGCTTACGCCCGGGCACACCCGCCCCCGGCCCGTGCGGGCAGACCCCGCACCCGAGGCCCGTTGGCCCCACCAGTACACGCGGCGCCGAACCACCTCGTCCCGCAGAGGCGATGGGGCCCCTGGTCGAGCAAGCCGAGACGTCAGGGGAGGCGGGCACAACTGGGTCACCCTCCCGGAAGGGTGCACACCTGTGCGGTGGGCGCTGGCTGGCGCACCGGGCAAGTCCGCTGCCACCGCCTTCCGCCCAGGCACGGAACCAGAGGCCCACCGTTGTGGGCAGGCGTTCCGCAAGGGGCGGAACGGGTGGGCACAACGGGGTGCCCGCCCAGGAGGGGCGCACCTGTGCGGTGGGCGCTGGTACGGGCACCCGGCACGTCCGCTGTGCCCACCCTCCCCCAAGGTCTCGGCTTCGCCCGACCAGGGGCCCCCTTCGCCCCTGGGGTCCCCCCTGGACGAAGTCCTTGGGGGAGGACCAGCTGCCCACAGCGGAGTGGAGGCGGGCCCACAGGGCGGCCAGGACGCCAGGTCCGGGAGAAGCTGGGGCTCAGGGCGGGCCCAGGTCAGGCCCAGGCCACCAGGGGCGCTCGGGTGCCGGGGCGCGCCCGGGGCCCGGGGGCGGGAGGCCCGGGAGGGGTCAGGGCTGCAGGGCGCGGCGCAGACGCGCCTCGTCCACCCGCCAGAACGTGTGCTGCTCACCATCCACCAGCACCACGGGAATCTGCTCCCAGTACGCCCGGTGCAGCTCCTCGTCCCGCGTGATGTCCTTCTCCTCCCACACCGCACCCGTATCCGCGCAGACCCGCTCGATCACCGCGCGCGCGTCGTCACACAGATGACACCCGGGCTTGCCGATGAGCGTCACGGTCCGCGGCCCCTCGGGCCTCTTCCTCGCACGTCCGAACATGCGCCCATTGAACCCCGCCCCCACGTGTCGTTTCACACCCCCGCCGCCGCGCGTTCACGCGTTGGCGTCCCACCGGTCGGGCGGACGTGAACACACTGGCTATGCTCACGTCATGGCCGCACTCGGATGGCTCTCCCCCCGCAGGCGCCCCGCCACGGCACGCAGCGTGCTCGCCGGCGAGGCCGCGGCGGAGGCGGCGCGCAAGACCTCCCGGCAGCTGGAGCTCCTCGACCGGGCGGAGCGGGAAGCGGAACCGGACGTCGAGTTTCCGGTACGCGGCGATGTCCGCGCGGCCGCCTTCTTCGACCTGGACAACACGGTCATGCAGGGCGCCGCGATCTTCCACTTCGGCCGCGGACTGTACAAGCGGAAGTTCTTCCAGCGCCGCGAGCTGGCCCGGTTCGCCTGGCAGCAGACCTGGTTCCGGCTGGCGGGGGTCGAGGACCCGGAGCACATGCAGGACGCCCGCGAGAGCGCCCTGTCGATCGTGAAGGGCCACCGCGTCTCCGAGCTGATGACCATCGGCGAGGAGATCTACGACGAGTACATGGCCGACCGGATCTGGCCCGGCACCCGCGCCCTCGCCCAGGCCCACCTGGACGCCGGACAGAAGGTGTGGCTCGTCACGGCGGCACCCGTGGAGACCGCGACGATCATCGCCCGGCGGCTCGGCCTGACCGGCGCGCTCGGCACGGTCGCCGAGTCCGTGGACGGCGTCTACACGGGCCGCCTGGTCGGCGAGCCGCTGCACGGCCCGGCCAAGGCGGAGGCCGTACGGGCGCTGGCCGCCGCCGAGGGCCTGGACCTGGACCGCTGCGCGGCGTACAGCGACTCGCACAACGACATCCCGATGCTCTCGCTGGTCGGCCACCCGTACGCGATCAACCCGGACGCCAAGCTGCGCCGGTACGCCAAGGAGCGGGAGTGGCGGCTGCGCGACTACCGCACCGGGCGCAAGGCCGCGAAGGTCGGCATCCCCGCCGCGGCGGGCGTCGGCGCGCTGGCCGGGGGCACGGCCGCCGCGGTGGCCCTGCACCGCCGCCGCCGCTGACCGCGAGAACCCCGCACCCATCACCCGTACACCCGCGAGGGCCGCACGGGTGAGATACCGGCGTGCCCGGGGGCGCGTGGAAGCGCGCCGCGGGCATTCACGGGTACTACCCGCCGGGCTCGGCCACCAGTCGCGCCTGGCGCACTCGACCACAACAGAGCGTGCGGACAAACAGAAGTCGAACTAATCCGATCAAAAAACGGTCACCAAGTGCGACTTGAACCGCCTCTCAGTCGAAACAGAAGAGACTGAATCGATGATTTGAGCAACTCGGTGTAGCGCTCCCTGCACGAAGCGTTATTCTCCTCAGACGCATACGGAACCCCCCACGCGTCGCCACGACGAGTGAACGGTCCCGCACTGCACGTGATGGAAGCTCTGCCTCTGGGAGTCCCGTGTACCCACACGTCGGGGTTGACGCCTCGGGCCTGGCTACGCTGCGCGCAACGGTCCTCGACCACTTGCGCGGCTTCGTCCCCACCGCGTACGCCGTCCCCGCTTTCGCCGTACCGGCACCCGCCGGCCCCTGCTACGCCCTGGCCGACGGTGGTGCCGCGGCCGTCGGAAGAAGGACCGGACGGGGCGGCGCGGGCACCTCGACCACCGCCCGCCGCCCCACCGCCGACAGCGACGGCGGCCGCATGATGGAGCTGGTCGAACGCGCCCAGGCCGGCGAGGCCGAGGCCTTCGGCCGCCTCTACGACCAATACAGCGACACCGTCTACCGCTACATCTACTACCGCGTCGGCGGCAAGGCGACCGCCGAGGACCTGACCAGCGAGACCTTCCTGCGCGCGCTGCGCCGGATCTCCACCTTCACCTGGCAGGGCCGCGACTTCGGCGCCTGGCTGGTCACGATCGCTCGCAACCTGGTCGCCGACCACTTCAAGTCGAGCAGGTTCAGGCTCGAAGTGACCACGGGCGAAATGCTCGACGCCAACGAGGTCGAGCGCAGCCCCGAGGACTCCGTCCTGGAATCCCTCTCCAACGCCGCCCTGCTCGAAGCCGTCCGCAAGCTCAACCCGCAGCAGCAGGAGTGCGTCACGCTCCGCTTCCTGCAAGGTCTGTCCGTCGCCGAGACCGCGCGCGTGATGGGCAAGAACGAGGGCGCGATCAAGACCCTCCAGTACCGGGCCGTGCGCACCCTCGCCCGGCTGCTCCCCGAAGACGCCCGCTGACCCCCTGCCCCGTCCCGCCTCGGCCCCACGTCCCGTCCTGGTCCCCCACCAGTCCCCGTCCCCACCAGCTCCCCCCTCCAGTCCCAGTCCCCGTCCCGACCAGTCCCCCGGAAAGTCCCACTCGGTCCCCAACGAGCCCGTCCCGAGCCCGTCCCGAGCCCGCCGCCGCCCCAGCCGGCCCCCCTCCCCGCCAACTCACCCCTGGTGACCGCCTCATGACGCGCTGGTCCGATCATCTTCCGTCCGTAACCCAGGTGCCGCGACACTCGTTGTGCGGGATGCAGGCTCCCTCTGGTCGCGCCCTGTCCACAGCCACTCACTCGTACGTGTGGATGTGTTCAGCATGTGCAACCTTCCGGACCCCCTGGGGAGTCGACCGTCATGACGAGAGGAGGTGCCGCCAGTGATCGCGAACGTATCGGCGCACCGGCGGGCGAACGCCTTCGCCCAGGCCCTGGAAGATCAGGCGGCCCAGCAGCCCGAGGCGTCGGCCGAACCCAGCGAGCACGACAGGCTCCTGGCCCTGGCGAACGGACTCGGCGAGCTGCCGAAGCCGACGATGGACCCCGAAGTGAAGGTGGTGCAGCGAGCCCAGCTGGTCGCCGCCATGGAGGCGATGCTCCAGGAAGGCACGGCCGCGGGCGGTGCGTCCGCGGACCCTACGGTTCCGGAGCAGCGGACATCGAGCGGCCGCGGCGCGCACCGCGCCACCGCCCTCCGGAAATTGCGGCCCCGCAGCCGCTGGTCGAAGGGCCTGGCCGCCGGCGGCCTCACCGTGGGCGTGGCGGCGGGCGCGTTCAGCGGAGTGGCCGCTGCCAGTTCCGACGCCCTCCCCGGTGACTCGCTGTACGGGCTGAAGCGCGGCATGGAGGATCTGAAGCTCGGCCTCGCCGACGACGACGCCGACCGCGGCGAGATCCACCTCGACCACGCCTCCACCCGCCTCAGCGAGGCCCGCCGCCTGCTGGAGCGCGGCCGCTCCGGCGAGCTGGACCACGAGTCGCTGGCCGAGATCCGCCGCACGCTCAGCGGCATGCAGTACGACGTGTCCGAAGGCCACCGGCTGCTCCGCCTCGCCTACGAGCGGGACGGCCGCATCGGCCCCATGGCCACACTCGACTCGTTCGCCCGCAGCCACCGCGGCACCTGGGACGGGATGCGCGCCAAGCTCCCGCCCCAGCTCACCGATGTGCGCGACCAGGTGACGTCCGTCTTCGACGCCATAGACCAGCAGGTCGCCCCGCTCAAGTCGCAGCTGCCCACCTCCGGCCGGGAGGACGGCCGCGGCGGCGGGCCCGGCGAGTCCGGCACCCCCGACGGCTCCACCGGGCCCGCCCCGTCCCGCCAGGTCCCGTCCGGCCCGCACGGCGGACAGCCCGGCGACACGGACGGCCCGGGCACCAGCCCCGGCCCGTCCGGCGGTTCCAGCACGGCACCGGACGGCGGCCTCCTCGGCGGCGGTACGGGCGGCCTCCTCGACCCGGACCAGCCCGCCACGTCGGCGCCGCCCGGCCAGGACACCCCCCAGGAGTCCCCGGCGCCCAGGCCCGACGTGACCCTCCCGCCGCTGCTCCCCGGCATCCTCCCGGGCCTCGGCATCAACGGCGAGGACGCCGGCTAGGGCCGGTACGGCACGAGGGCGGGCGCCGCTCCCCCAAGGAAGCGGCGCCCGCCCTCGTACGCGTACGCCCGCGAAACCGCCGTACCGTCAGAAGAACACCGACCGGCGGCGCACCAGCAGCTTGTACAGCGTGTGCTGGATCTGCTCGCGCACCTGGTCGGTCAGGTTGAACATCAACATCGGGTCCTCCGCCGCCTCCGGCGCGTACCCGTCCGTCGGGATCGGCTCGCCGAACTGGATCGTCCACTTCGTCGGCAGCGGCAGCGCGCCGAGCGGGCCCAGCCACGGGAACGTCGGCGTGATCGGGAAGTAGGGGAAGCCCAGCAGCCGCGCCAGCGTCCTGGAGTTGCCGACCATCGGGTAGATCTCCTCCGCCCCGACGATCGAGCACGGCACGATCGGCACGCCCGCGCGCAGCGCCGTCGAGACGAACCCGCCCCGCCCGAACCGCTGGAGCTTGTACCGCTCGCTGAACGGCTTCCCGATGCCCTTGAAGCCCTCCGGCATCACCCCGACGACCTCGCCGCGCTGGAGGAGCCGCTCCGCGTCCTCCGCGCACGCCAGCGTGTGCCCCGCCTTCCGCGCGAGTTCGCTCACGACGGGCAGCATGAACACCAGGTCGGCGGCGAGCAGCCGCAGATGACGGCCCGCCGGATGGTGGTCGTGGACGGCGACCTGCATCATCAGCCCGTCCAGCGGCACCGTGCCCGAGTGGTTCGCCACGACCAGCGCGCCGCCCTCGGCGGGGATGTTCTCGACACCCCGCACCTCCACGCGGAAGTACTTCTCGTACAGGGGCCGCAGCAGCGACATCAGCACCTGGTCGGTGAGCTCCTCGTCGAACCCGAACTCGTCGACCTCGTACTCCCCGGTGATCCGCCGCCGCAGGAACGCCAGCCCGCTGGCGACCCGCCGCTCCCAGCCGTCCCCGACGCCCCGCCCCGCCGCCCCGTACGACTCGGGCGCTCCGGACACCTCGGGCGCCCCAGGATGCCCGGAGGACCCGGCCGCAACTGACTCCCCCGGTCCCTCGGAAGGCCCGTCCGCCCCCGGCTCACCGGACGCCCCCGACTGCCCCGGCAGGGGCGTCACCGGGCGCGGCGGGGTCGCCCTGCGGCGGGCGGCCGCGCGCGGGGTGCCGGACCGCGGGGTGCCGCCCCGGGGGCGGTCCTCGTCGAAGGGGATGACCTTGGCGTCCGCCATCGTTAGCCCGCGCTCCTTGTCCCGGCGGTTCCACGCCGCTTCGTCGTCCGCGCCGCGCTCTCGGTCAGCGCGGCCACGCCGTCGCCCAGCCGGGCCGCCACCCCGTCCACGGCCGCCGCCAGCGCGGCCGGGGGCAGCAGGCCGGGGCCCCGGTGCCGTACGAAGTCCGCGAAGGTCTCCGCCGTCGTGTACGTGGGCGCGAACCCGAGGGTCTCGCGCGTCTGGACCGTGCTGACGACCCGGCCGTGCGTGAGGAGCCGGATCTCCTCGGGCGAGAAGTCGCTCACGCCCAGCGTCCGCAGCGCCGTGCCCGCCCAGGTGACGGCCGGGGGCAGCAGCGGCAGCGTCGGCCGTCCGAGGCGCCGCGCGCACTGCGACAGGGTCAGCACCCCGTCCCCCGCGACGTTGAACGTGCCGCTGTTGAGGGTGCCCCGGCGGGGCTCGGCCGCGGCGATGCTCAGCACGTCCAGGACGTCGTCCTCGTGGACGAACTGGAGCCGCGGGTCGTACCCGAGGACCGTGGGCAGCACCGGCAGCGAAAAGTACTGGGCCAGCGGGGACACCGCGTCGGGGCCGAGGATGTTCGCGAAGCGCAGCACGCACACGGCCACGTCGGGGCGGCGCCGGGCGAAGCCCCGTACGTACCCCTCGACCTCGGCGACGTCCTTCGCGAAGCCGCCGCCGGGCAGCGACTTGGGCGGGGTCGTCTCGGTGAACACCGCCGGGTCACGCGGCGCGGAGCCGTAGACGGTGGTGCTGGAGCGGACGACGACACGGCTGACGGTGGGGCACTTCTGGCAGGCGCCGAGCAGCTGCATCGTGCCGATGACGTTGGTCTCCTTGGCGGCCGTCCGGCCGCCGCCGCCCGCCGGGGCGGTCGCGGCGATGTCGAGGTGGACCACCGTGTCCACACCGTGCTCGGCGAGGACCCGGCCGATGGTGGGCTGCCGGATGTCGGCGCGGACGAACAGGGCGCCGCCCAGCGGGTGCTCGGGCGGTACGGCGTCGACCCCGACGACCCGGTCGATGCCGGGGTCGCGCATGACGCGCCGTACGAAACGGCCGGCGAGCTGCCTGGCCACCCCGGTGACGAGCACGACCCTGCCCACGTTCAGCGCCTTCCGTTCGAATCCCCGTGACGCGTGTGGCTGCCACCGTAGCGGGTCGGCGGCGGACGGCGGCGGGCCCGGGCCCCGGAACCGGCCATCAGGCCCGGGGCGGGCCCGGAAATGACCGCGGCCCTCCCACCGGAACCGGTGGAAGGGCCGCGAGGCGCACGTACAGCCGCCGCTTACTTCTTGTTACGGCGCTGAACGCGGGTGCGCTTCAGAAGCTTGCGGTGCTTCTTCTTCGCCATCCGCTTGCGCCGCTTCTTGATAACAGAGCCCACGACTACCCTCGCTCACTTCTCGGAACACCCCCGCACAAGCGGGGATCTCGGTGCGGGGCGTCTGGGCCCACACGACCTACGTCGGCCT